>JANPZZ010000025.1 GCA_024707305.1 Chitinophagaceae bacterium | reverse complement strand
TTTTTAAGTGGCGTGCGTGGATGGAATATTACACGTCTGCAAACGCTCTACCATTTTCAGAAATATCTCAAACTATGGAAGCTTTGGAAAGTGCAGCCACGAAGAGAACAGCGTTGGACTGTAATTGAAGGAAGGGCGGGCACTACTGAATTTCGTACACCGTCAACCGAACTTAGAAGGAGTTCAGTGACGGAACCATAATAAAAAAGTTCAGGTGGAAGACCTGAACTTTTTTATTGCGATAAGAAGTAATTGTTTTTAGATATTCAGTCCGCCGCAAACGCTCAACGTCTGTCCGGTAACATAAGCGCCTAAATCAGATGCGAGGAAGAGCGTGCTGTTGGCAATATCTTCTGTGCTTGCAAAACGGCCCAGTGGAATTCCAGCTTTGTATTTATCTCCAGCTTCTCCTTCTTTCAGGTAAGAAGTCATATCGGTTTCAACAAAACCCGGTGCAATTGCATTACAACGGATATTTCGGCTTCCCAATTCTTTTGCTACACTTTTTGTGAAGCCGATGATGCCTGCTTTTGATGCAGCATAGCTGCTTTGACCGGCATTTCCCATTTCGCCAATAACAGAGCTCATGTTGATGATAGAACCTGAACGTGCTTTCATCATCGGTTTAATAACCTGTTTGGTCATGTAAAACACACTGTTGAGGTTTACACGAATCACATCATCCCATTGATCGGGCGACATACGCAACAACAGGTTGTCTTTTGAAATACCTGCATTGTTTACACAAATATCTACCGTGCCAAATTCTTTCAGCACATCATTTACAAAACTTTCGCACTGCGCAAAATCGCCGGCATTGCTTTTCCACGCTTTTGCTTTTACTCCCAGCGCCATTAATTTTTCAGTCAGTTGCGCTGCTTTCTCTGCACTGCTGTCACTTACATAAGTGAAAGCGATATGCGCGCCGTGTTCAGCAAACTTCAACGCAATGCCTTCACCAATACCACGGGCCGCGCCGGTTATTATTGCAACTTTGTTTTCGAGCAGTTTCATTCGGATGTTATTTTAGAGTATTAAATCTTAGTTTTAAAAATTCGTTACAGCTTCGGGATTTATTATGCTTTGTTTCTCAACGCAAGAATTTCTTCAACATATTTCCTTTCGTTACACAGACGAGGAACTTTATGTTGTCCACCAAGTTTGCCTTTCAATCGCAGCCAGTTGTTAAAACTTCCTTTTTCCATTACGTGTAATACTGGCGGACGAAGTGCGATGTCTTTATGCCTTTTTGCTTCGTAGTCGCTATTGATATCTTTTAATGCTTTATCCAGTACGTTGGTAAATGCTTCAATGTTGTCGGGTTCTTTTTCAAATTCCACTAACCACTCGTGTGCACCATTTGATTCTTCGGAGAAATAAACCGGTGCTGCGGTGTAGTCTACAACAATTGCTCCCGTTTTGCGGCACGCTTCTGCAATGGCTTTATCGCTGTTATCTACAATCACTTCTTCACCAAAAGCATTCATGTAGTGTTTCAACCGACCTGAAACTTTAATGCGATAGGGGCTTGTTGACGTAAACTGAATGGTATCGCCAAGCAGGTAACGCCAGAGGCCTCCATTTGTACTGATTATGAGGGCATAGTTTTTCCCAATCTCCACATCATTCAATCCGATGGTGCGTGGGTTTTCCTGTCCGTATTCGCTAACCGGCATAAACTCCATAAAGATGCCATGGTCGGTAAATAGCAGCATACCATCATCACCGGGACGTTCCTGCGCTGCGAAGAAGCCTTCGGAAGCGTTGTACATTTCGAGGTAATGGATGGGTTTGCCGATGATGCGTTCAAATTGTTGACGATACGGAGTGAATGATACGCCCCCGTGCATGTAGAGCTCCAGGTTGGGCCATACGTCGCACATATGTTTTTTTCCGGTGATTTCCGGATACGATTGAATAAGACGAGTGTCCAGGTAGGTACACCAGAAATAGAAGTTACATTTTCGCGGGAGGTGCTGGCAGCCAGTTTTTCAATCTTGCTTTCCCATTCATCCATTAGCGCGATGCTCAGGTCGGGGTGCGCAGCCAGTGGCCCCAGAAGGGTGAGTTCTGCAACAGCACCGCGCTCAGGTCGCCATATTGCGCATCGGCATTCATGGGATTGATGCTATGGCTGCCGCCAATAACAAGTCCTTTTCCGGTTAATAATATGGAATCGGGATTGAAATTGTAATACATCGTCAGCACGTCCTTGGCGCCTTTAAAGTGGCCATCTTCCAGGCTTTCGTCACTTACGGGAATGAACTTGCTTTTATCGCTGGTAGTGCCGCTACTTTTGGCAAACCAGTAGACGGGTGTGTTCCAAAGCAGGTTTTGTTCCCCCTTCATCATCCTTTCAATGTAGGGTTTCAGGTCGTCATATTCGTGAATGGGAACCGCCTGTTTAAAGGACTTGATATTGAATAATTCCGAAAAGCGGTAGCGGCGGCCAAACTCAGTGTATTGCGCACTGGTGACGAGGTCCTGCAGTACTTCGCGCTGTGCATCCACCGGGTGTTGCTTCCAACCGTCGATGCGCCAAAGCCGCATCCGCGCCAATGATGATATTGCAGGACTTAAGATACTCACTTAGGGGGCAAAATAAGGAAAATTAATCGACGGCGTAGAATCGAGGTCACATGGCCGATGACCGATGCAGTTCTAAGGAGCAAGTTTGCTGCACCTAAGGATACAGAGGCATGATGCATCCAAGAACGCTTTCGATCATCGGACATCGATCATCGGACATCGGTCATCGATCATCGATCATCGGTCATCGGTCATCGGAATCGATTAAAGCTGCCCCACCACCTTCGCCACCAACTGCGGTTTGCCGAGGGTGTAGAAGTGTAATACGGGAACGCCGGATTTTTTGAGGTCGCGGCTTTGGTGCAGTAACCATTCTGCACCAACGACTTCCACTTCTTCATCTGTTTTACACTTCAGGATCTCATTGCTGAGGTCTGTAGGCAGATCAATATGGAAAGTCTTGGGAAGCATGGTCAGTTGTTTGCGGTTGTAGATCGGTTTCAATCCTGGAATAATGGGCACGTTGATTCCGATATCGCGGCAGGCTTTTACAAATGAATAATATTTTTCATTGTCGAAAAACATTTGCGTTACGATATAGTCTGCGCCGCCGTCCACTTTGGCTTTCAGGTATTGCAGGTCGGCCTGCATGTTGGGGGGCTTCAAAATGTTTTTCGGGGTAACCAGCCACGCCAATGCAAAACGTGGTTTTATTCGTCGCTTTCAAATCTTCTTCTAAATAGACACCAGCATTCAGGTTTACCACCTGGCGAAGCAGGTCGCTGGCATATTTATGACCATCAGGTTCTGGTTCAAATGCAGTTTCATTCTTTGCTGCATCGCCACGAAGTACGAGCACATTATCGATACCGAGATATTGCAGGTTCAGCAACGCGTCTTCCGTATCGTTTACACTGAAGCCGCCGCAAATCAGGTGCGGCACGGTATCAACATTGTATCGGTTCATAATCGCCGCACAAATACTCTCTGTACCGGGACGCTTACGTACCACTACTTTTTCAAACCCACCATCGGCACGTTTTTTAAAAACGTGTTCACTGCGGTGGTAAGTTACATTGATAAATGCCGGGTTGTGCTCCATCAACGGATCGAGATGTCTATAAAGCGCTTCAATGCCTTTTCCTTTCAGCGGAGGAAGTACTTCAAAGGAAACCAGGGTGCCTTTGGCTTTTTCGATGTGTTCGGTTACTTTCATTGGGTAGCGAAAATACGAGAGAAACGTGAAGCGGCAAACGGCAAGCGGCAAACGTGAGGCGTGAGGCGTGAGAAGGCAGGATGATAGTGTAGAAATTTAAGAGTTTACCTGAGAATCATGCATACCTGATTTTCACATTTCCAAATTTTCACATTTTCATATTGCCACATTTCGCATGCGCCTGAATCGCTTCCTACATTTTCCTCGTAATTTCGCTCCATGTCAATCACTATCTACGCACGCGATCTGGTAAAGCGCTATGGCAGCCGAACAGTTGTTAACCATGTATCTTTCGAAGTGGGCCAGGGTGAAATTGTGGGCTTGCTGGGGCCGAATGGTGCGGGTAAGACAACCTCTTTCTACCAGGTGGTAGGATTGGTGCGTCCGGATGAAGGAAAAGTGTTTCTCGACACACAGGATATCACCAGTTTGCCAATGTACAAGCGGGCGCAAATGGGCATTGGCTATTTGCCACAGGAAGCTTCTGTATTTCGCAAATTGAGTGTGGAGGATAATATCAGCGCAGTGTTGGAAATGACAAAGCTGACCAAAGCAGAACAAAAAGCGAAGCTGGAATCGCTGCTTGATGAATTTCGCCTGCATCATGTTCGTAAGAGCAACGGCGATGTATTGAGTGGTGGTGAGCGGCGCAGAACAGAAATTGCACGTGCACTGGCCGTGGATCCCAAATTCATATTACTCGATGAGCCCTTCGCGGGTATCGATCCTATTGCGGTGGAAGATATTCAGGCGATTGTGGCAAAACTTAAGTACAAAAACATCGGTATCCTCATTACGGACCACAACGTAACGGAAACCCTTTCTATCTGCGACAGGGCTTATCTGTTGATTGAAGGAAAAATATTTAAACATGGCAGCGCCGAAGAACTGGCTGGCGATGACCAGGTGAAAAAACTCTACCTCGGCCGCGATTTTGTTTTAAGAAGAAAAGACTGGCTGCACGAAGAAGCCAGGGGAGAACGAACCGCTGACTAACAACTGCCAGCCAACGGTTCCTAAATTTTTTTAGAGCGCCGAAACCGCCTGTTGATTTATAACAACAGGATATTTCTTCTTTAATTTTTTCATCCACTCTTCCTCCAGCTTTGCCTGGTAATCGTTCATCACCAAACCACGCGCTTCATCAAAGCTGCGAGGCTCAGGTCTGTTAAATACCTGCGTAATGAATGCAAATGACGTAGAATTATCACCTGGATTTACAACCAACGGAGTGGCCACACCCGCTACAGGCGTTTTGCCTTCCAGGCCGGGCAGTTGCGCCCATTCAAAACGTGCCGAATCGGCAACCACACGATCGCGATAAGGCTCCATTATTTCTCTCCACCTTTTTGGATCGGCTTTTACTTCCTGCATCAACGTAGCCGCAGTAACTGAATCGGGGCAGAAGAACAACAATGCAGTTGCACTCTTTTCCCACTGGTACTTCGTTTTATTTCTTTCATACATCTGGCGCAGCGCTACCGAATCGCCCTGGGCTCGGTTCCAAACTTCCTGCTGCATGATCTCGAAAAACAGGTTGCCATCTTTGAACTCTGACATCTGCATCCTGAACGCATCGTTGTAGTCTTCAAGATGATTGCGGTAGTAATCGTATAATTTTTGTTTTTGAAAATCTTCCATGATCTCGCTGTAATCGCGAAGCGCATAGCTACTGTTATAACGATTCATTTGTGCATATCCTACCCAGTCCTGGATTGTTGTTTGATCCTTCCCTATGGTAAACAGCACTGTTTCACGACTCAGTGCCCGGCCCGCGCCTGCAGGACGGAAATCGAGCAAACTATCAGTGATGGCCCACACAGAACTTTCTTTGATATTGCTAAAGCTGATGCCGGGTTTGGCTTTTATTTTGGCATAAATAAAATCACGAGCCGTTTTCCAGCGATCATCACTTAAAATCTTTTGTTCCAGCCACTCTTTATTTGCCACATCATTGCTGTCTGCAACAACAGAAACACTTTCTATTTTTCTCACAATATGAAAACCATGTTGTGTTTGTATTGGTTTACCCAGTTCTCCTGGTTGCAGTTTTACGATAAAACTCTCAAACGCCGGATCGAACTGACCAACAGTGATGTCGGGCACACGGCCACCTGCCTGCGCACTTGCCATATCGTTGCTATGCTGCGCTGCAAGCGATGCGAAGCTGTTACCACTTTTTATCAACTGGTATAATGAGTCCGCAAGTTTTTCTTTTGATTTAATGTCAGCTTCTTTTGCTCCGGCTGGAAGCGCCAATAAAATTTGTTCAACCCTGATTTTACCCAATGCTTTTCGCTCTTCCAGATTTTTAAAAAGATGATATCCCGCGCGTGAGCGATAGGGCGATGACACTTTTCCGGGTTGTAAGGAATAAAGAATGTTTTCGAAAGTATAAGGCAGAGTGAATACAGAAATGTAGTGCAGGTCGCCTCGGTTTTGTTTAGCTGATGGATCGTCGGAGAAAGCAGCGGCTAAGTCCTGAAAATCTTCTCCACGCCCCAGGCGCTTTTGTATGTCGTCTAATTTTTTGCGCGCCGCAATGGTGTCACGATGTCCCGCAGCATCGGTGAAACTGATAAAGATATGCGCGGCATGTATGTCTTTCTGGCTTCGCAGAAACGCTTCCCTGCGAAACCTGTCGATAATAGTAGGATCGGAGAGATAGGGTTCTATGATCTGGCCACGCAGGTTGTCCATTTCCGAAACCAGTTGCGGCAGCGTATCATAACCACGGTCGTAGGCTTCCTGAATTTTCAACCGTGCGTTGATATAAAGGTCAAGATATTCTTTAATTGCCTTTTTTCTGTCCGCCGGGTTGGGTTGATTATTCTTTTCAAAAGCACGCAGAAACTCTTTTGCGTCAGCTTTATGTTTTCCGTAGGTAAAAATAGTTTGGGCCGAAATCGAAAGATTAACAGCCAGAAATAGAGAAAGTGCCAGTACAGGTTTTTTCATACAACTGAATTTCAGGTGGATAGTTAACGAAAAATCAATGATATTATTGAGCAAGTTACAAAGCCGTCAGGGGTTTTTCAGCTTCAATTGCAGTATTTCGTCGGTTTGTTCCCAGGTCAGTTTTTTTGCAACAATCCTTTTATCGCGGTCGAGCAGGTAAATAGCGGGCACAGTTTGCGCATCATAAAGCTGTGTATAACCGGGAATATTGTTGCTTACCCGCTTTGCTTCCTCCGCCTTGCTGTTGTAAACATGAGTCCAGCCTTCCAACTGATTTTTACGGATAAATTTCAGCCAGTCTTCAGGCTTACCCTCGGTTTCTTTCGCCACCGCATACACGGCCAGTTGCTGTGCTTTCCATTTCGCCCGGTAAATACTATCAATTTGCGGCAGCACTTCCTTGCAATGTCCACAGGTTGGATCCCAGAATATAACCAGCGTATAGGGTGCAGTTTCGGCGTACAACTGACGGATCTTACCTGTTGAATCAGGTAAAGCAATGTCTTCCGCCGGATTGCCTGTAATATTTGACATCAGGCTGTAGGCCCTTTCTGTAATCATTTTTTTACCCTGTGGCGTCAGCCATTCAGGGTCTTTTGGGGCAAAATATTTCTGGTACAGGTGCACGAATACTTTATCCTCCCACATGTATTGCTGATTGAGGTAGCGCGTAATGAACTTTACCAGCAAAAAGCGGCTCATTTCTTTACTAACACTCGCAAATCCCAACATGTAATCCAGTTCATGTATCAGTGAATCGGCATCGGGATACACAATTGTATTGAGATATTTATCCAGTCGTTCATCGAAAAGCGACGCAGGAGTGCGTACCAGCCTGTCGTCGAAGAAATACAGCCCATCCCAGTAATGGCTCTTGAAATACTGGTAAGCATACGCCGAGTCGTACACGCCACCGGGATGTTCTGCAGCAGGCGGCACCACTGGCTCTTCCATCAGGCGCATTAAAGTGGCCAGGTAAGTATTCGGTTTTGTCTGAATTATCTGTCGACGGTATTCGGAAGTGCGCCCCCTGAGGGTATTGATTTTTTCATTTATTGTCGCTGAATCAGCAGCAGTGCCTGCCGCAACGAGCGTTTGATTCAACTGATGGATAGCCATACCGATGCTGTCCATCTTTTGCTGATAAAGCATGAAATCGCTGTTGTCGTCGGAGCCAACGAAAACGCGGTTTGATAAACTGGCTGTGTCTGCAGACACGCTGAAATGCTGATCCTTATCTACCAACATTTCAAAAAAGCGATCGCGCGTAGGGTAAGCCACCACATAAATCCCTCCTCCCAGGGGTTTATTCCCCCTGAAAACACCTTCGCTGTTTGCATCCAGTTTTACAGAATCAATAATCGGGAATTGCTTACCTGAATAATGGCCCAGATAGATATACTGATTGGCGAAAGGCTTAAAAGTGACCTTGATTTCGTATCCATCCTGGGCAAAAAGAACAGCAGGAAGAAGAAAGAAGAGGGTAACGATGCTTTTCATGTGATTTTATGCTTTGCCGGCTGGCTTATTTTTCTGATTGATAAAGATAGTAAAACACCGGTTTGCGTTGCAGGATATGAAAGTTTGTTAAGGGTTTTAACATTTATCAGAAAAGAAAAGTTTTCATTTTAACTCACTTAAAACTGTGAAGCCGAAACGGCAGTAGGCAAGGCATAAAGCAGTAGCTTTGCGCCCGTGAGCAGAAAAAAGAAAAAATATCGTATTGCCGCAGGTTTTGGTGGAAGATTATGCGGCCGAAGGAAAATCGCTGGCGCGGGTTGACGGAAAAGTAATTTTTATTGAAGGCGCAGTGCCGGGCGACCGTGTTGATGTGCAATTGGGCCGCAGCAAAAAAGACTGGGCCGAGGGGCGCGCCATTCGTTTTCATGGTTATTCCGATAAACGGGTGGAGCCGTTTTGCAGTCATTTTGGTGTGTGTGGCGGTTGCCAGTGGCAAATGTTGCCTTATGAGCAGCAACTCGTGTATAAGCAAAAACAGGTCCGCGATAATCTGCAGCGCATCGGCAAACTGCAACTAGCTGAAATGCCCCCGATACTTGGCGCGGCAAACACAAGATTTTATCGAAATAAAATTGAGTACACCTTTGGCAATAAACGCTACCTGAAACGTGAAGAGCTGGGCGATGAAACGATATCAGGGCAGCAGGATGTGGCGGGATTTCATGCGCGCGGATTGTTTGATAAAGTAGTAGACATTGAAACCTGCTACCTGCAATCTGAACCCACGAATGAAATCCGCAAAGCAGTAAAAAGAATTCGGTCGGCAAAATCAATATAGTTTTTACGATATACGGCAGCATAACGGTTTGCTGCGTACCATGCAGATTCGATTATGCGACACGGGAGAACTGATGGTGAATATGGTATTTGGCGAAAACGACAGGCCGAAGATAAAGGCACTGATGGAATTTCTGGAAAAACAGTTTCCTGCGATTACAACTTTGCTTTATACAATTAATACCAAACACAACGACAGTCTTCACGACCTGGAACCCATTGTATGGAAAGGAAAAGGCTATGTGATTGAGAAACTGGAAGACTTTCAGTTTAAGATTGGGCCCCGTTCATTTTTTCAAACCAATACAGCGCAGGCAACGCGATTGTACCAGGTAACGCGCGACTTTGCTGAGTTGAAGGGCAACGAAACACTGTATGATTTGTATTGTGGAACGGGTAGCATAGGCATTTTCTGTAGCCAGAAAGCGGGTAAGATCATTGGCGTGGAGTTGGTAGCTGCCGCCATTGAAGATGCGAAAGAGAACGCCGCATTAAATGGATTGCAGAACACAGCATTTTTTGCGGGTGATGTAATTGATATCTGCGACGACAACTTTTTTGCGCAGCATGGCCGCCCCGAGGTGATCATTACTGATCCTCCGCGCGCAGGCATGCATGAAAAACTCGTGCAGAAGATTTTAGAAATGGAAGCGACCACGGTTGTATATGTAAGTTGCAATCCGGCAACCCAGGCCCGCGATTTACAATTGCTGGCGGAGAAGTATGAAGTAACCGCAGTTCAGGCGGTTGATATGTTCCCGCATACGTTGCATATTGAGAATGTGGCGCAGTTGAAATTAAGGAAATAGAAAAAGTTTAAAGCGCTGCCATCCTCTCAAGGAATGCATCTTTTCGGCGTTGTGATACTCCCAGCTCCTTGCCATCGGTTAAAACGACGGATCCGCCTTTGCCTTTGTGATAACTTTTGATATAGGCAAGATTTACGAGATGTGAATTATGAATGCGGAAGAAGTTGAATTCGCTTAACAATTCTTCAAACTCTTTCAGGGTTTTTGCAACAACCAGTTTCTGCCCACCCTGCAAAAAGATGGTCGTGTAATTGATATCGCTCTGGCATCGCAGTATATCGATTACGGGTAATAATTCAAACCCTGAAATGGTAGGCACTACAATTTTTCGTGGAGGTGTATATTGTTTCAACTGGTCCACATTTTCAAGCAGTGTCTGAAACCGATCGAAGAGGTTGGTGGGTGGTTTCTTGCTAACAATTTTTTCAACTGCCTGCACCAGGTCATCGGGGTCAACTGGTTTTAGGAGATAATCAATTGCACTGAATTTAAAAGCCTGCACGGCATATTTTTCAAAAGCTGTTACAAAGATTACGTCGAAATGTTTGTTGGGTAATTTCTGCAGTAGGTCGAAACCGGTTTGTTCTCTGATTTGCACATCCAGAAAAACCAGTTGTGGCCGAATGGATTTAATAGCAGCCACGCCGTCATCTACCGAATGAAACGAGCCTGCCAGCCGGATATTTTCATGGCATTTTTTTTCTACCAGATCCGTCAGTCGTGATGCGGCGTTTTCTTCATCATCAACGATAATTGCTTTTAATTTATGCATGTAGACCGTGATTTTGGTTCGATCAAAAGCTAAAGTACAATTCCACTATTTTTTCAAAAGCCGGATTTATTATTTGCCGCTTCCGGTTTATTATCCGGTTAAAAAGCAGTCATTAAAGGCAAAAGCAATTCCACCCTCACTCCCTGCCCGGAGTCGATCACCTCCAACGAAGCGTTTGATTTCTTCATCTTATTCAACATATCAATCCTCGCCTGCGTGATTTTAACGCCCATAGAAGTATTGCCGGTTAAATTGCTGCCGGCTTTCTTTCCTTTCTGTCCCACACCATCATCAGTTACAACACAATTAAGCATTGCGCCTTTGCGACTGATATGAATGCGAATATTTCCCTTTCCGTCTTTGGGCGCAATGCCGTGCCAGATACTATTTTCTACAAAAGGTTGCAATAACATGGGAGGCACCAGGATATCTTCAGGGTCTATACCCCCGTCGATAAGGATTTCGAAGTCGAATTTGTTATTCAACCGGCGTGCTTCCAGTTGAAGGTAGATTTCGAGCCCTTTCAGGTCTTCGGCTAGAGTGATCTCTTTTTGTTCAGAATTTTCGAGCGACATACGCATCACTTTTGCAAATTTTCCGAGGTAGATATCCGCTTCTTCGGTCCTGTTTTTGCGAACATAATCGCTGATGGAATTGAGCGAGTTGAAAATGAAATGCGGATTCATCTGCAGGCGGAGCACTTTCATTTCCGTTTCGGCCATTTGTGCCTGCAGCTCAGCTTGTTTTTGTAAAGATTGCGCAATCATGCGGCGCCTGTATGAACGGAGCATCAACAATGCTGCAATGACAGCCAGGATTATACCTCCGATAATTGCATAGCGTATTGTTTTTTCCTGCTTTAATTGCGCATCGTGTTCCGCTTTTAAAAGCGCTTCATTTTTTTCGAACTCATACTGTATCTCTAAACGGCGTATTTCATCTTTTTTCTCATCGTTCAGAAGACTGTCTTTTAACGTTGTGAAACGGGCGTTATGCTCGTAAGCTTCTTTGTACCGTCCCGTCTTTCCATAAAGCGAAGCCAGCGCGCCAAGTGCGGAAGATTCAAGGCCTGGCATTTCAGCCTCGCGAAACAATGCCAGTGCAGCTGTAAGGTATTTTTCTGCGTCATTAAATTTTTTGGCAGCAATAAATCCATTTCGCTGGAGCGTTGCATCTTCGGCCTCCAGCAGGCAGGTTGACAAGCTTAAATAACTCACACCTAAGTTTTTTCGTTCCCCAATATCACCAATCAGTTTCACGGCTTCCCGGAGGTAAATGAAAGCGGAATCATATTCTTTCATCGACGTGTATGCAATTCCCATATTGCCTGTAAGTGAAGCCTGGTTCCTGACAAGCCCATGTTCTTTATTAATTGCATAAGACATACGATAATACTTAAACGCCTCTTCGGGCTGCTCTTTTGAATCGTAGATGTTTCCGATTTTCATAAGGCAGTCGGATTCTGAAAACATATCCCCGCGTCCTTTCAAAATATCATAAGCCTTCTTTTGAACTTCCAATGCCCTGTCGTAATTCTCAAGCCGTTTATTGATCAGGCTGATATTGCCGAGCACGACGCCCATTTGCAATGAATCTTTTAGGGTTTCATAATACTTCAACGCTTTTTGCAGGTACTCGAGTGATATTTTGTATTCCGAAAGGTTGGTGTAGCAGGCGCTAATACTGTTATAACACTGCGCTACCTGGTCAGGATGTTTTAGTTTCTCGTAAATGGCGGCCGCTTCCTGGTGGTATTTAATCGCTTCCCTTGACTTGCTATCGACATCAAGTAAAACTCCTTTGATCCATAAGCAATTTGCCAACTGGGGCGCATTTTCGCATTTTCTTGCCTGCACGATCGCTTCGTCGATTGCTTTGAGCGCAGGTTCTGTACGGCCCTGGTAATAATTTATGATTGCGCGATTACGATAGGCTAAAGCCCAGTCGAAGGGAAGGGAAATATTCTTTCCCATTGAAATTGCACTGTCGATAAGCGCCAGCGCCCTTTCGCTTTCCGTATCGGGTAATTCATACGCAAGATTGACCATTGCGTTGAATCGCACTGTATCCGGTTGGGGATGATTGCTGAGAATCTTCTCGAGGGAATCAACTTTTGACTGGCGGGCAGCTGCATTCAGGCAAAATAAATGCAATACCACGAGGATAAGGGGAGGTGGCGCATGGTTGGTGTTTGGTATTCCTAATCTACGAAATTCTAACGTCACTTTAATGTCCCGGGGTCAACAAATTTTATGGGTTTGGTGCAGAAAATAAGCGGGAGGTATCGGAAAATAAATGCCGGTTGTCGAGCTTTTGGGTTGGGGTTAAGTTTGGTCAGCAATCATTCTTAACCATCAAAACACTGGATTATGAACAAGCAAACATTCACTCTTTTAGCAATTGCCTTTTTTATCATTCCTTCTGTAACGAAGGCACAGGCATTCGAAGCCGACAGTAAAGTAATCAACGTAGGCGTGGGCATTGGCGGCAACTATGGCGTATGGAGCGGAGGCTCGTCCATGCCACAAATTAATATCAGCTATGAACAGGGCGTATGGGAAACTGCGGGCCCTGGTGTAATTACCCTCGGCGGATTTGTGGGCCACAAGAGTTACAAATACAAAGCAGCCGATTGGAAATGGAGTTGGACAACGATCGGTCTGCGCAGCGCCTACCACTACAACGGAATCGATAACGAAAAAGTAGACCTCTATGGCGGTCTGATGCTGGGTTATTTTATTTATAGTGCCGATGGATATACCGGAGGCAGTGGCGGTATGGGACTGGATGGCTTCCTGGGTGCCCGTTATTTCTTCGCGCCCAATGTGGGCGCATTTGTTGAACTGGGCGGCGGGATGTATAATTTCTCCATCCTGAAACTGGGTGCTGCTTTCAAATTCTAAAACCCCAAAAAAGACGGTTATGAACAATAAGATATGTAGAGTCGCTTTTGCGACTCTGGTGATCCTGCTTTGCTTAATAAAGGCTCAGGCACAAAAAAAGGATTCAAAATCGAACCCTACCGTAGCGGCCCCTCAACAAAAAGAAGAGCCAGCTCTTCAACCTGTGCAGGCACAGCCCGGCAAGGCAGTGATTGCTATTTATCATTTTACCAGTGCCTATGGTTATAGTTACGACCATGCCATGAGTACGGGCAATGCGGTCGAAGCAGGTTTTGTTCGTTCGGGCCGCTTCACGGTGGTGGAACGCAACCGATTTGGTATAATTAAAGACGAAGAAAAATTTAAAGAAGCAAACACGGCGGAGATCGTTGCCAAAGCTGCCAAACTGGGTGCAAAAACACTGGTGACCGGTCATATTATCGCCGTAACAACCGGGGAAACCACCAAAGCCCCTTTCCCGTCACCTGTCCCTACACGCGTGAATGTTGCCCAGATAAGTCTTGCATTTAAGCTGATTGATGTTGAGACAGGCCAAATCCTGAAAAGTGAAACCATTTTAGGAAAAGGCGATGGACAAACGCATGCTGAAGCCATGCAAAAAGCATACGACGATGTGGATCAAAGAGCCCGGGCGTATGTTGCCGAATTCCTGCCACAACGTTTTGAGTTTGCCAGTGAAGTAGAGGTTGATAAAAAGGGTCGGCTCCAAAAATTCAAAATCTGGGGCGGGTCCGATCAGGGGATTAAAGCCGGCGACATCATTGAGATTTTTGAGTTGTCGTACGTGACAAGTCCTTCGGGTAAAAAAATCGAAGAGAAGAAGTTGCGTGGCGAAGCAAAAGTGAAGGAGGTAAACAGCGTGGAATCTTCAACCTGCGAACTGCAAAAGTCGACTACAATAGGGGAGCAGCTTCGCAATGATATTAAGAATAAGCCTGGTGTGATTGTATTTGAGTACAAAGGCACCGTAAAGAAGAAAGGCATATTCTGACTTAATCAATAACCATTACCATTAAACTATTCAGTATGCAAACCTTAAAATATTTAACAGCGTTGTTGTTGTGCCTTGCCATGACCAACCTGGCCAGTGCTACCATTTGGCGAGTAAATAATTTTTCGAATTATAATGGCACTACAATCTGGGGGGGACAATTTTGGCGGTACCCAACAATATCCGGTGTTTAAGCAGATAGAACAGGCTGCCAATGCAACAATGGTTGCAGCAGGCGATACTCTTTACATAGAGGGGTCAGTTGAAGATTATAACGGTGCCACTATTCAGAAACGCCTGGTAATTATCGGCGCGGGATATTTGCTGGATGAAAATCCTAATAGCTCTGTCCTTCCTCATCAAACGAGGGTATTTAGTATCAGTTTTTCGCCAACGGCTTCCGGGTCGGAAGTGATGGGAGTTTGGTTATCTGCGGGGGTCACATCGGCCAGCATTGCTTCCAGCAATGTGACTGTTAAACGTTGTAGAATCCAGGGACAAATCGGTCTAAGCAGCACAGTTTTTAATGTCAGAATTATACAGAATTTCTTTTCTAACTCAAGCCAGAGTAATGCAATTACAGCTATTGCAACGCCTTATGATATTGTTTTTAATAATAACATCGTGAGGTGCCCTCTCAGCGATCCTGATATACTCTTCTCCGAAATCAAAAACAATGTCTTCGACCCGCCAACACCGGCCGGTTCAAACGTATCGATAAGGGTCAACACCTCATCCTTCCAAAACAATATCCTCAAAAACCCCGCGGCGACTGTTATCATCAATAATGGTAATACGCAGGATGTCATGTACAATACAGGCGCATCTGCCAGCCAGTTTGGGACGGCCAACAACAATATCGTTGCAAATATGGCTGCGCTTTTTGTTGATCCGGCTCCCAACTCTACCGATGGTGATTACCAGTTGAAGCCTGGTTCGACGCCGGGATCGGATGGCGCCGAGCGCGGGGCCTTTGGCGGAGCCATACCCACGGCACGTTATTCACTGTCGGGATTGGCGCCCATTCCTGTCATCTACTCCCTGCAAACCTCCGGTGTGGCCACATCGACAGGAATGCCCGTAAACCTTAAGGCCCGAACCATTCAATGATAATGACGTGAAAAAGCTACTTTTGCTGTTGTTGCTTGCGACAACAGGCTGGCCGCTTCCTGCCCAAAATGTTGTGCAGCTTGAATATTTTTTCAATGCTGATGCGGGTTATGGCCGTAACCGGGTTATATCTGCTACGCCTTCGGGTTTGGGGGAGATTAATTTTGTGCCCGACCTGACTGGCTTGTCGGTAGGGTCGCATATGCTCTACACACGGGTGCGGGATAATAATGGTCAGTGGAGTCAAACAACCCGCAGGCAGGTGGAGATTTATACAATTCCATCGATAGCGCAGGTATCGCAGGTAGAGTATGCCATTGATGTTGATTTAGGTTTTGGCAAAAACACAATAGTAAATACAACGCCGGGTACCAATGTGTCGCCGGCATTTACTGTTTCCGTTGCGGGAATTGCAGCGGGAAGGCATATACTTTACACCAGGGTAAAAGATAATACGGGTCGATGGAGCCAGACCATGCGCCATTCAATGGAAGTGTATAGCGTTTCCCCGGCAACAACCGTGGTAGCCGTTGAATATTTTTTTGATATAGATCCCGGATATGCGAAAGCAACACGGCAGGAGTTTACAGTGCCTTCAACCGATGGAGAGTTTGTACTTACCATACCGCAGAATCAGGTTCCTGAGGGTACACATAATTTGTATGTTCGGGTAATTGGCTCAAATCCTCGCTTCTCACACACCCAGTTTGTAACAAAAAATTTCCAGGTTAATAACTGCAACATACCCGCGCAACCAGCTGTGGTTGCCAACAGTAGCAGTTGTTCCGGCAGTACTGCCACATATACCATACCTGCAGTTGCGGGTGCTGATTCCTATCAGTGGGAAGTTCCACAGGGTGTTCAGATTACTTCTGGCCAGGGCACGAATAGCATTACCGTGCAGCTACCAACTGTTGCAACAAGCACCAACTATACTATTTCCGTTGCAGCAATTAACGCCTGTGGCGCCGGATTGCCGCGTAGTATCAATGTAACTGTTAATCCGAATCCGGTACCTGCCATTCAAATTAATGCCTCTTCCACCACTATTTGTGCAGGTACCAATGTTACGTTCACGGCTACTGCAACCAATGCTGGCGCGAATCCCAGCTACCAGTGGCGGGTGAATGGAACGAATGTGGGGACGAATTCATCGACCTACAGTAGTACCACATTGCAAAATGGCAACCAGGTAACATGTATTGTTACCAGCGCACTCGCCTGTGCATCGCCAACAACAGCAACCAGTAATGCAATTGCAATGACAGTAAGTGCAGCTGTAACACCAACAGTTAGTATCAGCTCCTCTTCTACCACTATTTGTGCGGGTACCAATGTTACGTTCACGGCTACTGCAACCAATGCTGGCGCGAATCCCAGCTACCAGTGGCGGGTGAATGGAACGAATGTGGGGACGAATTCATCGACCTACAGTTCTACTACATTGCAAAATGGCAACCAGGTAACCTGCGTTGTTACCAGCGCATTCGCCTGTGCATCGCCAACAACAGCAACAAGTAATGCAATTGCGATGACAGTAAGTGCAGCTGTAACACCAACAGTTAGTATCAGCGCCTCTTCCACCACTATTTGTGCAGGTACCAATGTTACGTTCACGGCTACTGCAACCAATGCTGGCGCGAACCCCAGCTACCAGTGGCGGGTGAATGGAACGAATGTGGGGACGAATTCATCGACCTACAGTAGTACCACATTACAAAATGGCAACCAGGTAACATGTATTGTTACCAGCGCACTCGCCTGTGCATCGCCAACAACAGCAACAAGTAATGCAATTGCGATGACAGTAAGTGCAGCTGTAACACCAACAGTTAGTATCAGCGCCTCTTCCTCCACTATTTGTGCGGGTACCAATGTTACGTTCACTGCTACTGCAACCAATGCAGGCGCGAACCCCAGCTACCAGTGGCGGGTGAATGGAACGAATGTGGGCAGCAACAGTTCTACATACACAAATAGTACGCTCCAGGATGGCGATCAGGTAAGCTGTGTGTTGACGAGTTCGGCCACCTGTGTAAGCAATGCTACCGTTTCAAGTAACACCATCGCCGTCCGTGTATCAACAGGCAGCACCGGTTCTGTGTTAATTTCAGGCACAACCACGGTTGCTACGGGTGGATTAGTGATACTATCGTCGAATGTGACGGGGGTGACAGGTCAGTATACGATACAGTGGCAGGATAGTACCGCAGCACATGGATGGCAGAATATATCCGGAGCCAGCAATTCAACACTGAACTATGCGCCAGCAGCTAATGGCGACAGGGTGCGCTGTGTGATAACCAGCACTTCATCATGCGGTGTTGTCGTTAACAGCTACAGCAATCCACTCGTGTTCACGGTTGTGTCTACCGGTAGGCCTTCGGGAGGTAATATTCGTTGTTACCCAAATCCCACCAACGGAATGATCACGGTTGATTCGCTTAATCTGGATGATCAGTGGAGTCGGCTCGACATGTTGGATGCACGAGGTGATATGGCATTACATCCCAGGGATATCAACGGCCAGACCTCGGTTCAACTCAACCTTGATCACCTGCCTGGTGGTTTTTATCTAATTCGTTTATGGAATCGTGCGGGGGGAAGAGCTGTTTTAAAGATTGTTAAATACTAGGAGTCGATGGGGGATGGTGGAGGGGGCCGATGACCGATGGCCGATGATCGATGATCGATGTCCGATGACCGATGGCCGATGATCGATGATCGATGTCCGATGACCGATGGTCGATGGCCGATGACCGATGGTCGATGGTGGATGGATGCAGAGATTGCTGAATACCCCTTTAAAATTTCGGAGCGGTATACTTTCACTTTAAACCTACGTCCCCCATCCCCCATCCCCCATCCCCCATCTACCATCTACCATCTACCATCCCCCATCTACCATCCCCCATCCACCACCTATTCTTCCTATTTTTGCCCTATGTCAACATTCCGCTATACGCGACCGGATAATTTCCCTCCGGTTGTAAAGAATCTTATCATCATCAATGTACTTGTGTGGGTGGCGCAACTGGTGTTTCACTTCAATTTTCAACTCACCAGTAAGCTGGCGCTATATCCGATAGATACGGCAGATTTTGAACCCTATCAGATTTTCACTCATATGTTTGCCCATTCGGCTGTTGAGCGAACGGTGGATGGGTACCAGCCCGTTTTCTTCCATATCTTTTTCAACATGTTTGCATTGTGGATGTTTGGCCGCATGCTGGAGAACGTTTGGGGGGCAAAACGATTTCTGATTTTTTATCTGGTTTGTGGTATCGGCGCTGCAGCGGTGCATTTGCTGGTGCAACACCTGCAATACGATCCCGAAATGGTGCGCGCTTTTTATATGGCTGAAATGTCGGGAAATGAGCGGCTCGCAAATGAAATTTTCTATAAAATGGATTTCGTGCGGCCGGCAGTGGGTGCCTCGGGTGCCGTAATGGGCGTATTTGTGGGCGCAGCAATGCTTTTCCCCAATACCCAGATGATGATGCTGTTTATTCCCTTCCCCATCAAATTAAAGTGGCTGGTACTGGTAATGGTAGCTTTCGACCTGTTTGGGGGCTTTAATCCCAACTCCAATTCCGGAATTGCCCATTTTGCCCACCTGGGCGGTGCATTAACAGGATTTATATTGATCATGATCTGGAACAAAACCAATCGCAGATCGTTATACTAAACAGTTGAATCTACAGCTTAAATTTTATTGGCTTAATTTTATACGCGAAACGTGAACATGGGATATACGGAAAGAGAATATCAGCAACGTCTGTCGCTGGCGCAGGAGCGCAATAATCTTATCATGCTCATTGCTGTAAATGTGGTGCTGTTTGTCATCCTCATTTTCATCAGGGCGGTTTATGCATTACAAAATCCTGACAGCGCGATCGCATCTGCCAAATTCGACGCCAATGTAGTGTCGTGGTTCAGTTTGCCCGCCGACCTGGGGCAGTGGCTGCAAAAACCCTGGACAATCATCACTTATATGTTTGTGCATGTGGATGTGTGGCATATCCTCGGAAACATGCTCTGGCTCTGGGTTTTTGGTTTCATCCTGCATGATCTGACAGGCAATCGCAAAATTATTCCCATTTACCTCTATGGTGGTTTGTTGGGAGGCATTGCATATATGGCTGCCTACAACCTGCTGCCCGGACTGATTTCAAATGTCACTTCAGCGCAAATGATAGGCGCCTCTGGCGGTGTAATGGCCGTGGCGGTGGCTGTCACCACACTGGCACCAGGTTATCGCCTGTTCCCCCTGTTGAATGGTGGCATACCGGTTTGGGTTATTACCGGCATTTACCTGATTATTGACCTTGCATTTTTTACCCACCCAAAATTCGGGTGGCCACCTCGCGCACCTGTTTGGCGCGCTGGCCGGTTTCCTGTTTGTAATTGCCCACCAACGTGGATATGATGCCGGTGCATGGATCAACCGCTTTTTCGACTGGGTTACCAATTTATTCAACCCCGACAAACCATCCCGCAAACGCGACTTTAAAAAAGAGCTCTTTTATAAAACGAATACAAGTCCTTATAAAAAAACACCCAATATCACCGAACAAAGAGTGGATGAAATTCTGGATAAAATCAATCAGAAGGGATTTCAATCACTGACAGAAGAAGAAAAAGACCTGTTGAAAAGGGCGAGCGGTAAATCATAAAAGCATGTAACAACACCGCATTTCATAAATCTATCATATTTTAAACCGGAACTTCCCTGAGTTCCGGTTTATTTTTTTATAAATCGGTAATTTGCCCTTTATCAGGTGAGCGTTGTAATAATATAATTTGATCAGCTAATTTGTTTTACGTGGCCGGACGTTTCCGAATATTTACCCGTCGGTTTTTGTTTATCTGCAATGCAGTGGTAGTCTTTGTATTCCTGCTTGCAGCCCTGGCCCCGTACCTGGATCCTCAACGCTGGTGGTTTATATCGTTTCTGGGCCTCGTATTTCCCTTTTTATTACTGGTTAATATTTTCTTCGTAGTCGGTTGGTTGTTGGTTAAAAAAATATGCTTTGTTGTCGGCAATAGCATTGCTGCTTGCATTCAAAAGCATAAGCGTCTTTTTTGCCTTTCATCCATTTAGCGATTTTTCAGAAAAAAAGAACCGGGACACGTTCGCATCGCCACCTGGAATGTGGCGCGGTTTATAGAAATGCGTCGCAACTTCAACCAGGGAAGTCGCACCAGGCTGCGCATGATGGAGCAAATTGAAGCGCAAAATGCTGACATCATTTGCATGCAGGAATTTTTCCATTCACTGGATTCCGAATGGTATCCCAATCTCACTTACATCAGCAAGAACTATAATTATCCCTTTTATTATTTTTCACATGATATTGATGGCGACAACCATTATACGGGCAGTGTAATATTTTCGCGATATCCAATTGTGGATAGTGGAATGATTCGTTTTCCGCGCCCGTCTTTACCCGAGGCGCTGATGCATGCCGATATCAAAATCAATGATGATACCATCCGTGTTTATACCACGCATTTGCAATCTCTCCAATTTGGTGCGCGCGATTATAAAAGAATTGAGAATATTAAATCGGGACAGGACGGAATCGTTGACAACTCAAAAACCATTTTTTCTAAGTTAAAAAGAGGCATCAGTCACCGCAAAATTCAGGTGGATATTATCACCCAGGTTTTAAAAGACAGTCCTTTCCCTGTCCTGTTTTGTGCCGATCTCAACGATGTGCCCAATTCATATGCCTATTTCGAAATCAGGGGCAACATGCAGGATGCGTTTTTGAAAAAGGGATTTGGAATTGGCCGGACGTTTAACGCACTTTCGCCCACGCTTCGCATCGACTATATTCTGGCCGACGATAATTTTGAAATCAATCAGTTTAAAAGAATAAAAAAACAATATTCGGATCATTATATGCTGGTGGCAGATGTTTCACTTGCACAATGATCCGGACCTGATTGCACCATTCCGACATCGAATAAGTTGTATTTTTGCGTTTTTTGTAACCCGTGTTTATGAGTGATCTAAAGATTTATAACTCCTACAGCCGCCAGAAAGAAGTGTTTACGCCCATTACGCCGGGCCATGTTGGAATGTATGTTTGTGGACCAACTGTTAGTGGCGAAAGCCATTTGGGTCATGCCCGTCCCTACATCACTTTTGATGTTGTGTTCCGTTACCTGCAGCACCTGGGTTACAAAGTGCGTTATGTGCGCAATATTACCGATGCCGGCCACTTTGAAGAAGAAGGCCGCGAGGCGGAAGATAAAATTTCAAAAAAAGCAGTTTTAGAAAAACTGGAACCCATGGAGCTGGTGCAGAAATACACCAACCTTTTCCATTGGGCCATGGATCAGTTTAATACAATACCTCCTTCCATTGAGCCCACAGCAACGGGGCATATCGTGGAGCAAATCGGCATGATCCAGGAAATCATTCGCGCCGGTTATGCGTATGAGGTAAATGGCTCCGTATATTTTGATGTAAAGAAATATGCAGCCAACCATGATTATGGAAAATTGAGCGGACGTATTATCGACGACCTGCTGGAAACCACCCGCGAACTGGATGGACAGGAAGAAAAACGCGACCGCGCCGATTTTGCACTTTGGAAAAATGCCTCGCCCGAGCATATCATGCGTTGGCAAAGTCCCTGGGGCGTTGGTTTTCCCGGCTGGCATATTGAATGCTCTGCCATGGCTACCAAATACCTCGGCCCACAGTTTGACATACATGGTGGTGGAATGGATTTGATGTTCCCGCACCACGAAAGTGAAATTGCACAAAGTACCATCTGCAACCACACCGCACCCGTGCGCTACTGGATGCACAATAATATGATCACCATCAATGGTAAAAAGATGGGTAAGAGTTATAACAACACACTTACCCTCACAGAGATGTTTAGCGGTAGTAACCCGCTACTCGACAAGCCTTATCATCCGATGGTGATTCGTTTCTTCATTTTGCAAACGCATTATCGCAGTACGCTTGACTTCAGCAATGAAGCATTGAAAGCAGCCGAAAAAGGATTGAAACGTTTATGGGATGCTTATGAGCAATTGCAAAAGTTGCCAGTAGATGAGTCGGCCACCGCACCCACGCAGCCCGCGCTCGATCAGAAAGTGCAACAATTGCTCGGCGAGCTGGATGATTTCATGAATGATGACTTCAACACCGCGAAAGTACTGGCCAATTTCTTTGAACTGGTGCCCACCATTAATTCCATAAAAGATAAGGTGATTGAATCCGATGCCATTGGTTCAGAAACATTGTTGTTGTTAAAAACAACCATGAAAACCTATATGGAGGAAATTCTCGGCTTGCGCAGTGTAACCGAAGCCGACAACGACAAGATGAAAGGTGTAATGGATCTGTTGATGGAAATCCGACGCGAAGCGCGTTCCCGCAAAGACTTTGTCACCTCCGATAAAATCCGCAATCAACTCGCCGAGCTTGGCATTCTGGTAAAGGATGAAAAGGACGGGAGTATGAGTTATTCGGTGGAGTGATATAAATTTTACAAATATTGACTTACTGCAATTCGTCCCCTGGGGACGAATTGCTTTTTGTAGTGACGTGTTTTGTAGGGACGCGCTGCAGCGCGTCCCTACAAAACACGTCACTACGGCAGCTTATACCCATTATGATACTTCTTCATGAAATATTCATTATGGATTTTTTTATTGGTGAAGGCGCCCGCTTTTTTATCCCAGATAAGTTTTTCGCCACTGCGGTATGCGATATTGCCCATTTGCGCTACGTTCGCAACATGGGCCGCATCCTGGATGGGACAGTGCAGCAGAGAAACATCATTTTTCCGAATTGCATCCACGAAGTTGGTCCAGTGTTGAACAAGGCCATTGCCGGAGGCTTTCTGAAATTGTTTTATCGCTTTGTCTTTGCTTTGATTTTCCTGTATCACTTCCCAGCCGCCACGATTCAATATCAATGTACCGTTGTTGCCAATAAAAGCGATACCGTGATCGCGGTTGTAGGAGCCATTATCAATTCCCATGGCTGAATCCCAAACGAGATTGAAGCCATCGAATTCATACAATGTTGTAAGCGTGTCTGGTGTTTCCTGCGACAACGTGGGGTAAGCAAATGGGCCACCCAACGCTGCAATACTTTTGGGCTCTGTAGCTTTCATACCGAGCAGGCCATAATCGAGCAGGTGCACGCCCCAGTCAGTCATGAGGCCGCCGGCATAGTCCCAAAACCAACGGAAATTGAAATGGAATCGACTCGCATTAAAGGGTCGTGTGGGAGCGGGGCCCAGCCATGTTTTGAAATCCACACCTGCAGGTGGTGCCGAGTCCGGAACGACTGGTGCGGGTCGCATCCAGCCCTGGTAGCACCAAACTTTCACGGTACGGATCATTCCCAATTGCCCACTATGAACATATTCAATTGCATCGCGGAAATGCTGCTGACTACGTTGCCATTGACCCACCTGTACCAGTTTTCCGGTTTTTTGTTGCGCAGCTACCATGGCTTTACATTCACCCATGCTGTTTCCTGCCGGCTTTTCTACATAAACATGTTTGCCTGCCTGCACACTGTGTATCATTTGTAAAGCATGCCAGTGATCGGGTGTCCCCACCATGATGATGTCGATATCTTTATCGTCGAGAAGCGTGCGATAGTCGCCGGTAGTTTTGATGGCCGAAGCATTTCCTCCATTTTTTGTAAACTCTGCCAGTCGCTCGGCAATTGCCGACTGGTCGATGTCGCAAATAGCAACAAGTTCCACGCCCGGCACCTGCAACGCGGCCATCGTATTCGACCAGCCCATACCTTTTACACCGATGGATGCCAATCGTATTCGATCCGAAGCAGCCACGCTTTTGCCATTTGCAAATGCCGGCAAACCGGCCAGTAATCCTGATCCGGCGAGTAACCAGGCAGAACGGTTTAGGAAAATTCTTCTGTTAGTCATACCACAAATGTGTAAATGAGGAAATGTGAAAATAAGAAAATGGTTGTCTTTTTAAATTTAAACAAATTGTCACATTGTATTTTCACATTTTCTCATTTTCACATTTACACATTCGCGCGAAGCGCGTGAGCTCGCACAATTTCTCTCTTCCCCCACGGTCCCGGTATCTTTTCAACTTTCCACCCCGCTGCTTCCAGATTGCGGCGTACCCAGCCTTTGCTGCAATAGGTAGTTAAAATGGCTCCGGGATTGCAGCGACTACCCAGATGTTCAAAAACTTCTATGTTCCACAGTTCCGGTTGTGCGGCGGGCGCAAAGGCATCGAAATAAATCAGGTCTACATCTTTTACAGTCGCTGGCAAGTCCATGATGTCGGTGTGAAACTTCCGGAAACTAAAGTTTGCTGTTAAAGGATGCATTTCTGATGTTGCGCAGCTATGCAATTTTAAAAACAGTGGTTGCCATTCGTCCGCTTCCAGCTTGGAGGAATAATTCAGCGCGGCAGCCATGGCCGCGTCTATTGGAAATTTTTCAACGGTAATATATTCAACAGAAATTTGTTTTGCAGATGAATAGATGGCCGTAAGTAACGCATTTAGTCCGGTGCCGAGTCCCATTTCCAAAATGCGTAAAGGCCTGCCCGGCTTTTCTTCAACAGCTTTTTCAAGACCAGCATGTATAAAAATGTGTTGCGATTCCTGGATCGCACCATGCACCGAATGATACATTACCTGCAATTCAGGTATTGCAATGGAGTGTGAACCGTCCCTTGTTTCGAATAGTTTTCTTTCCACCTGTCAAATTTCGTGGTAAGATGGGAGATTTCTTCTTAATTTTTCAAACCCAAAACGAAAATCAAAGTGCACTATATTTCACATTTATCGAAAGACAGAAAGCTTAAAAAAATTGCAGCAATTGCTGCGCCAATCCGGCTACAAAAAAGGAAGAAAATCTATTTGTATCTCTGCCGGTCCATCATGAGCCAGCAGCTTTCCACTAAAGTAGCCGACGTGATTCATAAACGGTTCATCCAACTCTACGGCGGCCGCGATCCACTCCCCCAGGAAATTCTGGATACACCTTTTGATACACTGCGTGCCATTGGATTGAGCAATGCCAAAACAAACTATGTACGACATGTTGCCGAATTCGAACTCCTGCATGGCATGGATGCAAAAAAACTTGCAAAAATGACGGACGAAGAAGTGATCAACTACCTCACGCAAATAAAAGGAGTCGGTCGCTGGACGGTGGAAATGCTTCTCATGTTCGCACTCGGCCGGGAAGATGTGCTTGCGCTTGATGACCTGGGCATACAACAAGCTATGGCCAAACTTTATCGCCTCGATGCCAGCGACAGAAAAAAATTAAAAGAAGAAATGCAGCGCATCGGCACTAAGTGGTCGCCATACAGAACGTATGCGTGCAGGATTTTGTGGGACTGGAAAGACCAGAAAGCAATGTGAAAATGTGGAAATGTGACAATGCGAGAATGTGACAATGTGAAAATGTGAAGACGGGAAAATGTGAAAATGTGAAAATGGGAAGACGTGAAAATATGAAAATCAGAAACGTTCCTCAGCAAAAACGGAATTTCCACATTTTCTAATTTCCACATTTTCACATTGCCACATTATCATATTACTACATTTTGCTCCATTCTCTGAAGCCATTCCAAACGCAGCTTCGCTCCTATGCCGTGAGAGGCTGGCAGTTCAATGTGGCCTTTGTCGTAAACAATACCACCTTCAATCGGGTCTTCGGAGAACATCAGGGCAGTGTCGAAATCGTAATGATGAATGGAGTCGCTGCAACATGCAAAATGTGCGAAAGCTGTCATTGCCAGTCGTGATTCCATGAATGCGCCCACCTGCATATGAATTCCTGCTGCTTCGCCGAGTTTTACGATTTGCAATGCTTTGTATATACCACCGGATTTCCCGATTTTAATATTCATCATATCGCAGGCGCCTAAGCGGATCAGTCGTTCTGCTTCATGCGGATCGCCGCAGCTTTCATCGCTCATAATTGGGATGGGGCTCTGCTCACGGACTTTGGGCAAATCGAGAATCGCCCAACGTGGAATGGGCTCCTCGCAATGTTGTATATCCAATGGCGCAAGTCCTTTTAATGTTTCAATAGCTTCATCCACACTCCAGCCCTGGTTGGCATCAATACGCAATGGGATTTCAGGTCCTACCGCTTCGCGGATCGCTTTCATGCGTTTGATGTCGTCGGCGCCATTCTTTCCCAGTTTCACCTTGATGGCTGGATAACCTTCTGCTTTGATGCGAACTGCTGCTGCCGCCATGTCTGCAGGATTGCCAATGCTCACGGTATAATCGGTGTAAATATCTGTTTTACGTTTACCACCCAGGAATGCATACAGCGGAAGGTTGGCTGCCTGCGCAGCAATATCATAAAGCGCCATATCAAAAGCACTCTTGATGCTGTTGTTGCCATAAATCACGCGGTCCATATCTTCAATGCGTGCCGCAATATCCAGTGCATCTTTTCCTTTTAATACTTTACCAAAGTATTGACCAACGACCATGCCTGTGTCAGCACTTTCGCCATTGATGGTCATAAAAGGGCTGCACTCGCCGTAACCTGTGATGCCACTGCTGGTTCTTATAATCACCAACACACTTTCTGCTGCATATATAGGCCCCAGCGAAATAACAAATGGCTCTTTTAACGGAATAAAGAGTTTATATAATTCAATCCGTTCAATCAAATGTGAGGGTTCCATAATATAGTTGTCGTTTAAAACAATACGCGTGCACCGATACAGGCGTATACAGTAAGCGGGTTATAATGACTGTTTAAAAGATAGTCCGATGGATAAGTAGAAACCGGGATATACGTCTTCCCTTCACCATAGAGGAAAAGATCGCCGCCAACGGGCCATTCAGCGCCAATGCCGAGATCCAGGGTTAACCGACTAAAATGTTTAGTGCCTCTTCTTACAGGAACATGATAGAGCGTGGTATTGATAGGCGTGCTTTGCGTATTGTGTACCTGTCCCATTAATATACCTAACCCGGCGGTGCCATAAATATTGTAACCATTTTCCGCATCCCAGGCACCCTTGAAGTAGGGTTTAATACCCAGTGAAATGACGGTATGTCGAATGCGTGCGCGATTGGTATAAGGAAAGCTTTGCGGTGTCGTTGACGGGTCGATTGCAGTGGCCTCGAGTTCGTTCTTAAACTTTGCCCGGTTGGTGTAGCTCACGGCTGCGTAAAGCGGGAATCGCATCGCAGGCGATTTCCATTCACCGCGTATATTTTGCGCAATACCCCAATACCGCTGGTTTTTTGAGAAATTATGAAATACCATAAAATCCGCGGCCACACTTCCACGCATCTGGCTGTTTCCCGAAAGGGCACAAAAGAAAAATAAAATGATTAAACAATACCTCAACGCAACAAACTTTGAAAGCGAATATAGTTTAAATAGGCAGTCATTTATTTTATCAACTTCATTTCCCTGATAAGATGGCCAGCGCCTCCCAGTTTGTCGATACACCAAAGTACATAACGGATGTCGACACAGATGGTACGCGTCAGGTCTTTATCGTAAGCAAGTTTATGGCTGAGCGCTTCATAGTTGCCATCGAAGGCAAGTCCGATCAGGTGCCCGTTGCCATTAATTACCGGAGATCCGGAGTTTCCGCCTGTAATATCATTGGTGGTAATGAAGCCAACTACCAGGTCTTTCCGAATCGGATCTGCATACTCGCCAAAATCCTTTTTCTGTAATAATTCGATTTGTTTTGCATGCAGGTCAAATTCGTAATCGCCGGGTTTGTATTTTTCCAAAATTCCTTTTGACGTGGTTACATAATCGTAATAAACGGATTCGCGCGGACGATACGATTTCACAGAACCATAGCTCACACGCATGGTGAACGTTGCATCGGGATACATCTTTTTTGGCTTTCACGGTGTCCATTTCCATGAGCCCTTTTAAATAGAGCCTGCTGATATCCGTAGCGCGTGCCACAAAGTTTTGATAGATTGGAAGATACTTTCCGTTATAATTCTGGAGAAAACGGCTTGCAAACGCAAAGGCAGGATCGTTTTGCAGTTTTAGCGCATCCGGATTTGCGAGAAAATCTTCCCACTTATAATTGTCCAACAAAAATGTATTATTGAAAATATGTGCTGCAAGTTTTTCCCATGTCTTTGCATCATTCAACGCGCCGATGCTGTTTTTTAAAGAACCAAAATAGCCAACCGGATGCTGGTCTTTTGGAACATCTTCATAAAAAAGTTGTGTTAATGCTGCCAGGTTCCGCTGATCAGATTCGCGGTTGAAGGAAGAAAGGAAACGTTCGCGCTGTTTCGCGGCCGCTTCTTTCGCAGCCTTTATATCTGCCGCTTTGCTATTTGTTGATACCAGGGCTTTCTCCAGCGAACTGAGTGAGGCAGCAAAGCTGATTAACTGTGAACCAAGAATTCCTTCATTCAGATAGATCAGATGTTTCCCATACGGTTTCCATTCTTTATAAATTCGCTCCCAGTCTGTAATCAGGTATTTATATTCCGTTTTGTTTTTCGCCCATTCTTTGAATTGTGCTTCTTCTTTACGTTTCTTACCAGCTATATCATACTTCAGCAACTGTTTTGTTTCGCCGTCAAAAAACTTCCAGTAGTTAGCGACGATTGCATAACTACCTGCCAGTTTCAATTTGGTGGCGGGATCCTTTTTCATTTCTTCAAACATATTTTTCAATCGCACGTCGCGTAGTTTCACCAGCGAGGGATTGTTGATATCCGTTGCCAGTTCAATTCCGAATGATGACTCGTAGCGGTTGGTATTGCCGGGATAACCCCAGGTCATTGTGAAGTCGCCTTCTTTCAGCGGTTTGAGGGAAATGGGAAGAAACCATTTTGGTTTTAAGGGGATGTTGTTTGCAGCATAAGGAGCCGCCTTTCCATCGGGCGCCGTGTATACACGGAAGATGGAGAAATCACCCGTATGTCGCGGCCACTCCCAGTTATCGCTGTCTCCCCCAAATTTTCCAATTGTTTCAGGCGGAGCGCCTACCAAACGCACATCGGTGTAGCGCTGGTAAACAAATGCAATGAACTGATTGCCGCGGAAAAGTGGGCTCACCCTTGTTTCAATCAATTTTCCAGCATCTGATAAACGTTGGTTGATGCGATTGAGAACGGAAGTTTGCTTTTGGAACGTTCCAGTCCGCTTAAACCTTCCAGTGAATCCATAACTTCTTTTGTTACATCTTCTATTTTTAATAGAAACTGAACTGAAAGCGTCGTTGGAATTTCATCATTGCGCGTTTTTGCATAAAAGCCATCGCGTAGATAATTATGCTGGAGTGTACTCGCATTGGCAATTACTTCGTATCCGCAGTGATGGTTTGTTAGCAACATGCCTTCGCCGCTCACCACTTCACCGGTACATCCACCACCAAAAATCACAATCGCATCTTTTAAGGATGCATTGTTGATGGAATACATTTGCTCGGGAGTCAGCTTTAAACCTTTTTTCACCATCTCATTATACACCTGCTGGCCCAGTAAATATGGAAGCCACATGCCTTCTTCGGCTACTGAACGGATAGAAATTGAAATGATAATCAGAAAGGATAGAACGAATTTTTTCAAGGTATAAAATTTAGGTTGAAGTTGTCGCTTACGGCAATGGCAGGCAGGCAAACCCCGTAAAGGATTTGCCTGCTATACTTTTTTAAGATATTAGTTCAAAACTTTCCAAAGCATATCCTTCAGCTCTGTAAGTCCCTTTTGGGTAACGGCTGAAATAAAGATATGCGGTACGGATTCGGGTAGTTCTTTTTTAATAGCTTCAGTCAGTTCCTCATCGAGCAGGTCACTTTTACTGATGGCTATTACAAACTTTTTATGCAGTAGTTCCGGGTTGTATTGTTCCAGTTCCTTCACCAGGATTTCGAATTCTTTTTTATGATCATCGCTGTCGGCCGGAATCAGGAAAAGCAGGATGGAATTTCTTTCGATATGGCGAAGAAAGCGATGTCCGAGGCCTTTGCCTTCTGCGGCTCCTTCAATAATTCCGGGGAGGTCGGCGATACAGAAGCTGCGACCATCGCGGTATTCTACCATCCCAAGATTGGGTGTGATGGTGGTAAAAGCGTAATCTGCAATTTTGGGTTTAGCGGCAGTAATAACCGAAAGGAGTGTCGATTTTCCGGCATTCGGAAAACCAACGAGACCAACATCGGCGAGTACTTTTAACTCAAGTACTTTCCATCCTTCGCTGCCGGGTAATCCGGGCTGTGCATGTTCAGGCGCCTGGTTGGTGGCGGTGGCAAAATGGCTGTTGCCCAAACCGCCTCTACCGCCGGGAATCCAGATGATTTCCTGCCCGTCTTCCATGATCTCCACTTCCTGTTTGCCCGTTTCCTCATCTAAGGCTATGGTACCCAGGGGGACTTCCAGCACGATATCCTTTCCAAAACGTCCGGTTTTGTTGTTGCCGCTGCCACCTTCTCCATTTTCTGCCAGCACATTCTTGTGATAACGAAGGTGCAGGAGTGTCCAAAGGTTGCGGTTTCCTTTCAGGATAATATGGCCACCACGACCCCCATCACCACCATCGGGGCCGCCCATGGCAGTGAACTTGTTACGCATAAAATGGCGGCTGCCCGCACCTCCGTGGCCGCTGCGACAAAAAATGCGGATCTGATCTACAAAATTGCTCTTATCCAATACAGGAAATTTGATGCAAATTTACGGAGAAACAGGTGACGGAAGTGGAACGCACAAATGTTTAAGGCCAATGCATCCTATTCCTGACCGATGAAGTTCGTGGTAAAAGAAAGCCTCCCGGTACTGCAAAACCCGAAAGGCTAAGAAATGCGTGAAACGCAATATATGGTAGACTAAGCCCTAAACTTAGTTTAAATAGAACGGTACAATTTCTTTCAGATAACCTGCGCATGAATCGCAGGCTTCTTTACACAGAATATAATCTTCTTCATTCGAACCAAAAGCCTCACATGCTTCTGCACACTGCCTGCAATATAACAGGCAATCCCACACTTTAAAACCCGTATCATAAGGTTGTTCACTGGCGAGCTGTGAAACAAGCGTAAAACAACTTCTACCACAATCGCCACAAGCCTGCAACAGATTTTCACAAGGAGTTTTTTTCTTTAGCTCATTATGAATTGCCGACTCGCAAAGAAGCCAGGCCTTCATGCAAACCCTGATATAAGGGTCAATTTGATTTTGAATCATGGTGGACCGGTTTTTTGTATAGAGATTCTACTTCCTGCATAAATGAATCAACACGCGTATCCGCATAAGGACCATAAGCATCCACCAATGTCCCTTTAATGCCATCCGTTGTTTCGATCGCGTAAAGAATAGAATTATCGGCTGGATCGCTGGCACCCTCAAAACGATAGAAGTTTACTTCCTTAATATCCTGGGGTGCATAAATTCTTTCCTGTTGCAGCGATAACAGTCCTGCTTCTGAAGCTTTGAAGTCTTCCGTAAATCCTTCAGACATCAACTTGCTATGACAGGAGGTCATCGTCTTCATATCTTCTGTAGTTGCGTTCTTTACCATAACTTATAATTTGATTAAACAGGTTCAAAGCCCTTGCCAAACAATTTCAGCCGTGGAGGTATGTTTGCTGGGGAAAAGATTCCGCAACGAAAAGGAATTCTTTTTTACGACCTGGGGATTTAACCAGTAATGATTCCCAAAACCTGGATGTTGACATCGTTATTATACCCCGCGCTTTTTCTTTACAAAAGATTCATATGCAGTTACATCGAATTGCGTTTTTCCTCTGGCATACTTTTTTCATTAAACGAGGCAAAACGATTTTGTATGAGAACGCTTTTAATTTTATTGTCGGTGTTGTTAATGATTGGTTGGATAATGGGCGCATTTGTTTACAAAACAGGCGGTCTGGTACATTTACTCTTATTGCTTTCTATTATATCAGCGATACAGGGTGTAATTATTTGCCCTCGTACGGCAAAAGCAAATTCAATTTAACATTGCTATAATATCAGTTGTTAATTAGTTTTTGTTGAGGAGAATTGAATAGCATTGTAAAAATCATTCAACAAAAGATGTTCACAAATGAGGAAATGCGAAAATGAGAAGATGTGGAAAACCTAATCCACATTTTCATATTTTCACATTCTCGAATTTCCACATTTTCACATTCTCGAATTTCCATATTTTCACATTGTCGTATTTCCTCAATTTCTCATTTCCATTCATCTACTCAAATACCAAATGCCACTTTCAAAAGCCAAGATTCGATGGAGTTATCTGATTGCTCTTCTATTGATGTTGTTATCGTACGGCCTCATCTTTTTCATCATTGGTAAATTGAATAGGGAAACTGATTGGGTTACGCATTCGTATACTGTTATTCAAAAAATCAATAGCATTCAGGTAGATGTAGCCGAAGCGGAAACGGGTGTGCGTGGATATGTGCTCACGAATGATTTTCAATTTCTGCGACCTTATCACGCGGCATCGAAAAAGAGTGGCGGTTACCTACGACCAGTTAAAAACATTAACCAACGATGAACCGCAATTCCGGGAAAGAGTTAAAATGCTCGGCCCGTTGATCGATCGGCGACTTGCGTCGTTATCCAATGCAATTCGTGAATACCAGGTAAACGGTTACAAGATTACGCCCAATTTGATGGCCTCGCGCCAGGCAAATAGGGTGATGATGGATAGCATTCGACAATTTCTGGCGGACATGCAGGAACAGGAACGGCTGATGGTGAAAAGCCGGGATGGAAATCTTGCAGGGTTTTACACAACAACAAGTTTGGTAACGGTTGTTTCATTAATCATTGCTTTAATCACTATCGTTTACTCCGTATATGTTTACAACCGTGAGAATAAAGCGAAGGAAACAGCGATCACCAACGCGCGCAATTATGGCCAGCAACTGGAAGAACGTGTGAAAGAACTCGATCGGGTTAACCTTGAATTGCAGGAACTGAAAAGCATGGAAAAATTTGTAGCTACAGGACGTATTGCCCGCACCATTGCACACGAAGTACGTAATCCGCTTACAAATATTTCGCTGGCATCCGAACAAATAAAAGAAATAACCGGCAACCAGGAGGAAGCAGAAGTGCTGCTGGATATGATTGGCAGAAACGTAAATCGTATCAACCAGCTTGTTTCTGATTTATTAAACAGCACTCGTTTTGCGCAGCTCGAATTTGATGATGTTTATATCAATGAACTGCTCGACGAGGCAATTGGATTTGCAAGCGACCGGATAGAATTGAAAGAAGTGAAGGTAACCAAAGACTATGCGCGTGACCTTTGCCAGATTCACGTAGATAAAGAAAAAATCAAAATCGCTTTTCTCAATATCATTGTCAATGCGATTGAAGCCATGGAAACAGGCAGGGGGCTGCTCGAACTCCGTACGAGGAAAGTGGGAAACAAGTGCCAGGTTGAAATTCGCGACAATGGAATAGGCATGAACGAAGAAACCCAGGCGCGCTTGTTTGAGCCCTATTTCACAGCCAAGAAAAAGGAAATGGTCTGGGGCTTACCAACACGCAGAACATCATCCTTAATCACAAGGGTAATATTAAAGTTCGCAGTAAGCCGGGGCTGGGTACCACATTTATCGTTACGCTGAACCTGAAAGACGAAGAAAGCGATGTCGACTAATACTGAACCTGTCCGCAATGCACCTGCTAAAACCAATTATGCCAAAAGCATATGTGTATACTCTTAGTTTATTTTCCTTTAAGTGAAAAATTTGACAATTCTTGGTTGTTGAAAATTGCGGTAAATTGAGGGAGCTGTGGAATTATTTCCCCAAATTGGGGAACAGAATGACGGGGGAGGGAGAAATTCAGTCGAGGGAAATATTTTCAATAGTACGTAAAATAGTATCGCGATTAAAAGGTTTGCTGATGAAGAAATCAACCCCTTCGCGATAAGCTCTTTCACGGTCATGTGCAGTATCGTGCGCGGTAATCATGATAACTTTACTGTAAGGAAAGCGTGATTTTATTGTACGAACGTATTCCACACCTAATCCGTCGGAAAGGTGATTATCAAGAAAAATTACCGGGGGCGCTGTCTTTTCCAGAAAGGATTCAGCTGCTGCAAGGCTTGTAACATGATCTGCTGCGATATTTCGTTGACGTAAGATGCCCTTTAAGCAGATAACAAATATCCACTTCATCATCAATAATGAGCGCTTGCGGTTTAAATTCGGTACTTCTTCCCATCAACGCGGAGGAGTAGTTGTATGTCTCACTTGAGCTAATCACAACGACTAAAAAAAATTTTACTGCCAAATCCGCTAATCTGTGAAAATACATCTTGAGTTTAACTAATTCGGCATGATTTGAGCGTAGTGTAGTGCGGAGCTACAAAACAAATATAATTTTTTGCAAACGACCAACTTGTATTTTATGAGCAAAAAAATCCTCATTATCGATGACGACATGGATCTCTGTAATCTTCTTTCGAGGTATCTAACGAGGAATGGTTTTGAGACAGAAACAGCGCATGCAGGAAACAAAGGTATTGCTAAGTACGCTGATGGAGATTTCGATCTTGTAATCTGTGATTATCGCCTGGGTGATATGGAAGGTATTGAGGTGTTGAAATCACTTCGCCACCACAATCCGCATGTAAAGGTTTTGATGATCACGGGTTATTCAGATATCAAAACTGCTGTGGAAGTGATTAAGATGGGCGCGTATGATTATATTGTAAAACCGCTGATTCCAGACGAAGTATTGAGTGTACTTAAAAAAAGCGCTCGACAATGAACCTGCACCTCATCAGGTAACCAGCGAAAGGAAAGCGCCAAAAGCTGCAAAAACCGGGAGCGGCGGATACATGGTTGGAACATCGCCTAGCACAAAGGCTTTATACGATCAGATTAATGTAGTAGCCGAAACCAACTACAGTATCATTTTATACGGTGAAAGTGGAACGGGTAAAGAAGTAATCGCTCGAACGATTCATGATTTGAGCCATCGTCGTGATAAGCCTTTCGTAGCGATGGATTGCGGAACGTTATCAAAAGAACTGGCCGGTAGCGAACTGTTTGGTCACGTGAAAGGTGCGTTTACAGGAGCTCTACAGGATAAAGAAGGTCATTTTGAACTGGCAGATGGTGGTACGCTGTTCCTCGATGAGGTAGCCAACCTTTCACTCGACGTTCAGGCTACATTGCTGCGCGTGATTCAGGAAAGAAAAAATTAAGCGTGTTGGAGGCAACAAAGAGAAAGAAGTGGACGTGCGTATTATTGTTGCGAGTAATGAAAATCTTCAGGATGCCTATCGTAAAGGAAAATTCCGTGAAGACCTTTACCATCGCTTTAATGAGTTTAGCATTAACCTGCCGCCACTGCGCAATAGAAAGCAGGACATTCTTGCATTCGCTGATTTCTTTTTACAAAAAACAAATGAAGAGCTGGATAAAGACGTGGCAGGTTTCGAGGAGCCAGTGCTCCAGTTGTTTCAACAATATTCATGGCCCGGAAACCTGCGTGAATTCAGGAACGTGGTCAGAAGGTCAGTGTTGTTAACAGCACCTGGTCAGAAAATCACCACGGCTACCTTGCCCTGGGAAATGAACCAGGAACCACTACAGGCAGAAAATAGTCAGCATATACAAACGACAACAACGACAAATTCATCGTATTCCATTCCTGCGCCAGCATTCGGACGTGAAACTGATCTGCGTGATGCCGCGTTGCGCGCTGAATACGAAACCATCATGTCGGTGTTGCAACAGGTGAATTTTAATAAGAAAAAAGCAGCTGAATTATTGAAGATCGACCGGAAAACGCTTTACAATAAGATTAAAGCATTCCAGGAAAATTTATAAGCTGCTGTATGTTTTATAATGAAGAGTCGATGTAATAAGTGATTTCCACTTTTACATCGACTCTTCTTTTTACATAAAAAAGCCCCTCGGCAAGACTACCAAAGGGGGCAAGGTATATAACCCTGAGCATGAACTTTTAATGCGCTTAACGTACCACAGTAAATTTCACTACTGATAACTCTCCGCTGTTATTGATCTGTAGTATGTAAGTGCCAGGCTGCAATCGTTCCATATTTTGAAGTGTGATACTGTTGCTGCCGGGATATACCTTTTGTTGCTGTTGTATGATTGTTCGACCTGAAAGATCCACCACGCGAATATCTGCATTGCTGTTGCCGTGTGCGCTGAAACGGATGGTGTGTTGTCCCTGTCGCACAGGGTTTGGACTGATCGCCAAGCGCTTCAATGTTTCGCGTTTCACGTTTTACCAACAGAACTGAACTGTATTTGTAAGTGCCATCGACGTCAACCATTTTAAGACGGTAAAAATATTGCGAACCGTTTTCGGCGCTCAAATCATCTACATAGGAATAGTCAACACGCGCCGTGCTGCCTGATGCGGCACGTTCGCCAACCTCACCATAATGGCTGCCATCACTGCTTCTTTCTACTACATATTTCTCAAAAGCAACTTCTGCTTCGGCAGCCCACGACAACAAGGTTTGCTGATTGCGATAACTTGCGTGAAAATCGATTAATCGTACGGGCAATGTAGACTGTGCCGGGAAATTAAAGCAACCGAGTCTTGACCCGTACTGTCGAACAGGCATTCCGATGTTGCCGCCGGCATTATAGTCGTAACCCATACGGAAGGTGATACCGGGAAGCAGGCCATTAAATGAAAATGACGATGCAATTTGCGCGCAACGCGATACGCCATCACGATCGCAGGTAGTGCCTGCAAAACCTGCCCAGGTGGCGCCATTATGATCGTAGTTGTAGGCCGATAAATCTGTCGCCGAGTTAGCAACGATGATCGGGTTTCCTGGCGATAGCCTGCGCGCATTGCCAGTTTCGCGAAACCAGCTTCCCGCAGTGCCGCGTGACACATTACCGGCATCATTGCCATCAATATCGTAATGCACGTAGTTGATATTTGTGAGCGAAACAGGTGTGCCAAAATCGGCATTGGTATTTTGGTTTACACCCGACGCATTTCTGAAGAAAGTCATTGTGAACTGTACATAGCCATTACGATCTGTACCATTCAGGTTTTGATCAGGGCTGATACGTGGAGCAAAGAAGCTGCGGATGGAAACATTCGCCTGGTCCACGGCATTGTCGTCATCAATGCTGTGTAACGTTGCGCGATAAATTTCATCGATCGATACTTCGCCATTGATGGTAACTCCATTTACCATTGCAATATTGCGGAAGCGCCACACTGCTCCAGCGCGAAGGTTGTTTGAATTGTTGCCACGATGGTACACGCCATTACGGTGATCGGTTACAACGATGTTGCTACCGGGAGGACAAACATCAATATTGGCATTTGTAGTACACACGTTGCCATTACATGCAACGGGATTGGGGGTCATTGGTATTTGCGATGTTGCAAATAGTGGTGCTGCCAGTGCAAGCAGCACAGGATAGAACGTTTTCATGCTCGTAGGTTTAGATGGTGTTGTTTTCTTGTTCGGATTGTGGAATTCCGGACATGGATGCTACGGCATTAAAAGGATAGGAAATCTCTATTTATAAAATAGAAAAATAAAATCGATTGATTCGGTAAGGTTCTTTAGAGAGGGTATTGAAAATCTTCGTGGAGACAGAACAAAACTATATCGCGGGTTTAGAAAATGCAAGCTTCTTTTGAAATTTTTTTTTAAGTCAACTCTCTTTTTTCTTATTCCAGGTTTGATAATCAGGCGTTTTGCTCTTACTGGAAATGATTCTTTTTCGTGCAGGCTCACATGGAATTAAGGTGGCAAAACAATCAGCGGGTAGTTGTTGATACAGTCGCGTGCCTTCTGTTTTCCATCCTATCATCTCATCGCTTACTTTACGAATAACTCTCGCGGGGTTGCCAACAATCAGGCTACGCTTTGTAAAACGCTCGCCTTCTTTGATGAATGTTAACGCACCTACAATGCATTCATCACCCAATATCACATTATCCATGATAACTGCATTCATACCTACCAGGCAGTTTTTGCCGATGGTTGCACCATGTATGATGGCGCCATGGCCAATATGTGCACCTTTTTTCAATGTCACTGTTACGCCGGGAAACATATGAATGGTACAATTTTCCTGCACGTTACACCCATCCTGTATTACGATTCGTCCCCAATCGCCACGCAAGGCTGCACCCGGACCGATATAACAATCTTTCCCAATTTGCACATCACCAGTTACAACAGCTTGTGGATGCACAAACGATGACGGATGAACAACCGGTCGCATGCCATTGAACTCGTAAAACATATTTCCGATTTTTATTTCTAATAAAATAAAAGAATAAAGTTAAGTGAACAGGGAAGTTATAAGAATGACATTCTTAATAAAATTCTGCACCTTTATCGTAAAACCATTTTTAGGAATTGATAATAATAGCCAGCGATAAGTTTAAGGGATCGCTCACCAGTTTGCAGGTGGGCGAAGCGGTGCGTGCTGGTATTCACCAACATGCGCCATCGTCCGAAGTTCTGATATTTCCGATGGCGGATGGCGGCGATGGATTTGATGAAGTGATGAATCATTATTTTTCATTAGAAAAAATGGAGACTGCGTCAGTGGATGCTCTGATGCGGCCGATAAATGGCCATTGGCGATGGGATGCAAAATCAAAAACGGCGTATATCGCCGTATCTGCTGCATCGGCGCTGGTTCAACTGAAAGAGGAGGAACGTAATCCTGAAAAAACGTCCAGCTATGGATCCGGATTGTTGATCAAAGATGCAATTGCCAAAGGCGCAGTAAAAATTGTGTTGGGGTTAGGTGGAAGCGCAACCAACGATGCAGGAATGGGAATACTCGCTGTTCTCGGGTTTCTTTTGTTAAATGAAAATGGTGAAAAAATAGAACCAGTTGGCGGACGATTAACAGAAATTAAAAAAATCATTGCCCCCGACCCCAAACCTGATGTTGTATTCAACATTGCCTGCGATGTCGACAATCCACTCTTTGGTAAAAATGGCGCGGCTTACGTTTACGGTCCTCAAAAAGGTGCTGATGAAGCGATGGTAAAACGCCTCGATGATGGACTGCGGGCTGTTTCAACGCTGCTTTCAAACGATTTTGGTAAAGACATCAGTCAAATGCCATCACTGGGCGCGGCAGGCGGAATTGCAGCGGGGTTGCTCCCTTATTTTAATATTAAAATCAGCAGCGGCATCGACCTGATTTTAGAAGCCAGTGATCTTTTAAAATATATGGATAGGGCCGAACTAATTATAACCGGCGAAGGAAAGCTGGATGAACAGAGTATTCAGGGCAAAGTCGTTGGCAAAATTGCAGCCCTCGCTCGCCAACATCAGATAAAATCAGTTGCAGTTTGTGGCGTTAATGAGCTTGATGAAGAGGCGATACAAAACGTGGGCTTAAGCCGGGTTGTGGCTATCCGCGATTTGGCAAAGAGTGATGAAGACTCAGTTGAAAATGCCAACAGATTGCTGCAGCAGGCAGCTAAAAGTTTATTGACCTGATTTCACCAGCGGCTTGTTTGTTCTGAAACAGGTGCCTTTAAACATCGCAACCCTTTTATCTTTTTGGTTTTTTATTTCAATATGGTAAAGTCCTGTTGACTGGCCATTATGCAATTCCTGCGCTTCGGCGGTAAGAATATCACCTACATGAACAGGTTTGAGGAAGTTGATGGAAGTATCAAGCGCAACAGAGAGTACATTCCTGTTGTTGCAGGCAAATGCAAAAGCGCTATCGGCTAATGAAAAGGCTACACCGCCGTGCACGATTCCAAATCCATTAATCATTTCTGCACGCACTTCCATTTGAATGCGGCTGTATCCTTCTTTTACTTGCAGTACTTTTATTCCCAGCCACTGGCTAAAAAGATCATGCTGCATCATGTGGTCAACTACCTGTTGTGGAGTAATCATATTTTAAGATGTTTAGAATGTTCCTGGTTATTTTCCTGTGAAAACTGGTTTCCGTTTTTGGATAAAAGATTCAACACCTTCTTTAAAATCTGCTGTGGATGCTGACGCCTGTTGCAGTTGGTCTTCCGTTTGCAATTGTTGTTGCAGGTTTTGATTAAATGCTTTTTGAAGCGCCTGCTTTGTATTTGCCAGTGCAATTGTAGGCATTTGCGCAAGCGTGGATGCAAAAGCTTTGCTTTTTTCTGCAAACGATTCATCGTCGATTGCCTGGTATATCATTCCCCATTGTTCGGCCTGTGTTGCGGTAACCTTATCACCCAGCATCATAATGGCTGAAGCGCGTTGCCAGCCGATTAATCTTGGAAGAAAATAAGTACCACCACTATCGGGAATAAGACCAATTTTTGAAAACGCCTGAATAAACGATGCGGAAGAAGCTGCCACCACTATATCGCAGCAAAGCGCGATGTTGGCGCCGGCACCGGCTGCAACTCCATTTACCGCTGCTACCACTGGTTTTTTTAAATCATGGATGCGTAATATAATTGGGTTGTAATGTTCAGAAAGAATGCGTTGCATGCCTGGTCCTTCGGGATCCAGCACTTCAGCCAGATCCTGTCCCGCGGAAAATGCTTTTCCTGCGCCACTGATATACACCGCCCTTACATCATTTTCTTTACAACGATCAAGCGCGGCCTGCATTTGTAAAGCCATTTCGCGGTTGAAAGAATTCAGTTTTTCCGGGCGGTTCAAAGTGATGAAACCAATCTGATCCGTTATCTTGAAGAGGATTGAAGACATAAGGATATATTAATAAGATGTGAAGGTAGATTAATGACACTTAAAATAATCGAAGGGCTCCCGGCAGCTTTCGCATCTATACAGCGATTTGCAGGCTGTTGATCCAAACTCGCTGATGCGTTTGGTTTGATATGATTTGCAATGCGGACATTGAATGGCCTCTTCCTCCGCAAAGCGTGCAGGTGTGCAAACGGACTGGCGGGGCAGTGGAGCTGCAATTCCATATTCTACCAACCGATGTTTTCCACGCTCAGTCATCCAGTCTGTTGTCCACGCCGGCGATAAAACCTGTTTTACTTCTACTTCTGGGAATCCTGCGGCGAGGAGTTCCATTTTAATTTGCGCGCGAATCATATCCATTGCCGGGCAACCCGTATAAGTAGGCGTGATGGTAATAATGATTTTTTGATCATCGAATTCCACATTGCGTACAATGCCGAGATCCACAACAGAGATAACCGGTATTTCGGGATCCATTACAAGATCCAGTACCTGCATCACTTCATCTTTGTTATATGGTGCGTTTTTTACCATTGTGCATCGGGGTGGGCGCGCGCTACAGATTGCATTTCAGCGAGAATATACCCCATGTATTCGGTATGAATGCCGGTTTTGCCACCGCTATGCATCCATCCTGTTGCCGGCAACGACAACCCAGCTTCGTCAAATACGGTTGTTACTTCTTCCATCCATGCTGGTTGCAGTGCTGCGAGATCAAAACCAGTTTCAGCACTGCTTTCAAATGCGGCTGGCATAAACAATTCCCCTGTGTAATGCCATATTTCAGTCAGTGCATTTTCCATTCGGGCGCGGCTTTCGTCGGTGCCGTCGCCGAGGCGAATCACCCATTCGCTGCTCCAGCGCAGGTGATAACTCACTTCTTTTAACGCTTTTGCCGCTATGGCAGCCAGTTCTTCATTGCCCGACTGCGCCAGTTTTGTATATAAACGGAATTGAAAGTTGCTAACCAGGAATTGTCGCAACGTTGTAAATGCCCAGTCGCCTTTGGGCAATTCCATGATGAGACAATTGCGAAACTCACGATCATTTCTGAAATATGCCAGTGTATCTTCTGTTGTTTCGGACGACATCCGGGATGCAGCCAGCTGATAAAAATTTCGTGCCTGTCCAATCAGGTCAAGCGAAATATTGGTAATGGCAATATCCTGTTCCAGTACCGGTCCATGCCCACACCATTCACTATTGCGATGTCCAAGTATCAGGGCATTATCGGCAAGGAAAGGAGAAATTCAGAATTCACGTTTGGGATTTATACTTTTAATATTCTTTTTTGATCAGGAAGAACAAAGTTGTTATTCCGCTTAGCGTTCAACTTACATATGGTTCACTTCATCCGGCAGGTCGTAAAATGTAGGATGACGGTAGATTTTATCGTTTGCGGGATCATAAAGGCTATCTGCTTCGGATGCTTTCGAAGCATGAATATTTTTTGATTCCACGGCCCAGATGCTTACGCCTTCCATGCGACGGGTGTATACGTCGCGGGCATTTTCAATGGCCATTTGTGCATCGGCGGCGTGCAGGCTGCCCACGTGTTTGTGGTCCAGCCCCTGGCGGCTGCGGATAAAGATTTCCCAGAGTGGCCAGTCGTGTTTTGATTCTTTCACCGTTTCGTTTCCACCAGCTTTGCTCTCGCCGGAATATCGCCGTAATAGAATTTGCGAATCATATCGAATAAGTTGGGTTGTTGTTATTAAACGCCGTTCAGGCAGCTTTTGTTCTTCTTTTGTTTGCGTGGGCTTCGGCCGCTTTGCGTACCCATTCGCCTTCTTCCCAGGCTTTGCGGCGCGCATCCAGTCTTTGTTTATTGCAGGGGCCGTTGCCTTTTACAACATTCCAGAATTCAGCCCAGTCAATTTCACCGAAATCGTAATGTCCGCGGGCTTCGTTCCAGCGAAGTGCAGGGTCGGGTAGTGTCATGCCCAGCACTTTCACCTGTTGCACGCACATGTCTACAAATTCCTGGCGCAGTTCGTCGTTACTTTTCCTTTTAATCTTCCACTTCATGCTTTGGTCGCTGTTGGTACTTTCCGTATCGCGGGGGCCAAACATCATGAGGCTGGGCCACCACCAGCGGTTGATGGCGTCCTGGCACATTGCTTTTTGAGCGTCGGTGCCGCGGGAGAGTGTCAGGAGTATCTCAAAACCCTGGCGTTGGTGAAAGCTTTCTTCCTTACATATACGTACCATGGCGCGGGCATAGGGCCCGTATGAGGTGCGGCAAAGCATCACCTGGTTTAAGATGGCGGCTCCATCCACCAGCCATCCTATTGCGCCCATATCGGCCCATGTCAGCGTGGGGTAGTTAAAGATGGAGGAATATTTCGCCTTGCCACTGTGCAGGTCGTTGATCATTTGCTCGCGGCTTACACCCAGCGTTTCTGCGGCCGAATAGAGATACAGGCCGTGGCCGGCTTCATCCTGTACTTTGGCCAGCAGGATGGCCTTCCGCCGTAGCGATGGCGCGCGGGTAATCCAGTTGCCCTCGGGCAACATGCCTACTATTTCACTATGCGCGTGCTGGCTAATCTGCCGCACCAGCGTTTTCCGGTATGCTTCCGGCATCCAGTCGCGAGGCTCAATTTTTATTTCCGCATCCACCTTATCCTGGAAGTTTTTTTCAAAATCTGCAAAGCTCATAAGCAAATCTACAAAACCTAACGAGTGTTGGGAAATTTAGAAAAGCGAAGATCGAGGATCGATGATCGATGGTCGATGGTCGATGGTCGATCATCGATGACCGATGACCGATGTCCGATGGCGGGATAAATGTGTTAGCGTAGTTCCGAGTCTTTATATCTTTTTATTAAACCCTGAACCATTTTTACACACGCGTCGATTTTCGTCTGGACATCGATTCCGGCTTCATTTGAAAGAAATTTCAGATCTACAGCAGCCTGAATCAAAGTATCTAATTCATACAAAGATCCCCTTGATATGTGCAAAAAATGTGTTGTATCTTTTTTCGTCTGGCGGCCTAACCCTTCTGCTAGATTGGCAGAAACCGAGATCGCAGCCCGTCGGAGTTGAGAAACAATACCATGCGTTTCCGAGCCCGGAAATTTCTGAGTTAACCGGTGGACAAGCCCAATTATTTCCATTGAGCGTTGCCAAACGTCCAGATTTTTTGTGATTCATCATTGAAGTAATTTACGATCGTACTTCAAAGATTACTTATGTTAATAACATGTATTTTCACCCAATTCACACGCCTTTTTCCCTCCATCATCCGTCAAACACACATCGGCATCAATCATCGGCCATCGATCATCGGACATCGGACATCAATCTTCGATCTCCGATTCCTTCCAACAAAAAATTTTTCCTTTGTCAAAATTTTCTCAACTTAGTTCACGAATTCCTGACCGACTGCTGCTAATTACACACATCAACGATTGCCGTCACAAAACCCTCATACTATTAAGTTGAGGGAACTGCAACACAGAATTTCCAACAATGATGAAGCTGCCTTTACGCAGTTATACCTTCATTTCGGAAAAAAACTGCTGCAGTTTTCCCTCAGTCTGGTTCGCTCCCGGAAACCGCAGAGGAACTCGTTGAAGACGTGTTTGTTAAACTGTGGAGCAACCGCCGCCAACTCCCCGAAATAGAAAATATCACCGTTTATTTATATGTGGCAGTGAAAAACCGCTCACTGAATGCACTGTCGCAAAAGGCCCATGAGCTCACTTCGGCGCCATTTGATTTTCTGGAAACCACCGTGGATGACTTCGCGTCAGACCCCTACGAACTGATGATTACAGCAGAAATGCTGGAGCGAATGCGCCAGGCTGTAGACACCCTGCCTCCGCGTTGTAAGATGATTTTCAAGCTGATACGTGAAGACGGGCTCCGGTATAAAGAGGTAGCCGACATCCTGAATATCTCCGTTAATACGATTGATGTACAAATGGCCATCGCCATCCGAAAAATCTGCAGCATCCTACATGTGGATCGCCCCGGCAAAACCCGTCCGACAGAAATCTTAAAAAAAGTTAAGGACTTTTAGTAGAAGAGATTGTTCCTCCTGTCCTTAGCAGGTAGAACGATTGCACTGCATGCACCAACCCGATCAAATCTGGCAACTCATAGCCCGGGCATTGAACCAGGAAGCTTCCGCTACCGAGCGGGAAGAACTGGCTGCTTACCTGCGGGAAGACGAGTCGCTGCAGCAGCAGTTCGACCTGTTAAGTCGCATTTGGGCTGAAAGAGATACCATTCGTGGCGACGAATCAGAAGCACGCGCCACCGTGCAAAAAATCATTCACCGTTCAGAGGAAGAAGAGTCAGAAGAGCAGGATATAATCCGCCTCTACGATGAAGCAATTGCCCGTCGCAGGCGCCGCCGCAACTGGTTGGCAGCCGCTTCGGTATTATTAGTTATTGCAATGGGTGCGGGCTGGTTGTTATGGAACAACCTGGCTCCCGGCGTTGTAACGGGTGCCAGCAAAGAAGCACTCGTGGCACAAAAAGGAAGTCGCACGCGCTCTATGTTGCCCGATGGCACAACGGTTTGGCTCAACGCAGGTTCAAAACTGCATTTTCTCACTGATTTCAACGGCGCTTCGCGCGAAGTGCAGCTGGATGGTGAAGCTTATTTTGATGTGGCGAAAAAAGAAGGGAAACCTTTTATCGTACATACCGGTGAAATAAAAATCAAAGTACTGGGAACGGCCTTCAACGTTAAGTCATATCCAGAAGATAGGAATGTTGAAACCACGCTGTTTCATGGCCGTGTACAGGTTTATCGCCAGGATAAAGACCGTGAAAATGCTGCCAGCGAACCGATTGATTTACGTCCCAATCAAAAATTGATTTTATCGAGGAAAGCAGCTACTGAACCGCAAAAATTGTCTCCTGATTTAAAGCCTCCTAAAAACACACTTCAGGATTTTGTAATAGCCCCCATCGACAGCACCAAAAAAGAGGAGGAACGCTTTGAAACAGCATGGCTGTACAGCCGTCTCGAGTTTCGCGGAGATAATTTTGAAACCCTTTCTTACAAACTCGAGCGCTGGTATAATGTAAATATCGAGTTCACCGACGAAAGCCTTAAACAACTCACCTTCAATGGTTCATTCGAAAAGGAATCGATTGTGGAGGCATTTGAAGCATTGCAAACGGCAGTTCCTTATTTCAGATATAAAATTGAAAATAATGATATCACTGTTAGTGCACCTAGATAACCTGCATCCCAAATAGCTGCCTGCAAAAAAGAAAGCGGAAGATGTTGCAGCATCTCCCGCCGGAATTTTACAGGTAAACGACAACCTAGACCTGCCTCTTACGAGGCTGGATTGTTTAACCCATAATTTGCTAAATGTATGAAAAGTTTTCTAACGGTTATTGCCAGACCGTTGTCAACCAAAGTGCTGCTCGCTATGAAATTGACTGCTTTGCTGACAATCTTCTTTGCGCTGAATGTTTCCGCCAATAGTTTTGGCCAGGATAAAATCAGTCTGAAGGCTAAAAAACCGAAATCGGCAGCGTTCTGCGAATCATCGAAAAGCAGACCAGTTACCGATTCCTTTACAACAACAATTTACAGGACATCAGGGAAAAAGTTACCCTGGACGTACGCGATGCAGAACTCACAGAGGTGCTGGATGTGCTACTCAAACAAACGCGGTTATTGTACCAGTCAATGGGCAATAACCTCATCGTTATTAAAGAAAAACCCCAGCGCTATTGAGCGCGTGGATGTGATTGTTCGGGGAAAGGTAATTGGCGAAGGAGGCATGCCACTTGCAGGAGCAAGTGTGATGGTGAAAAACTCAACGATCGGAACAACGACCAATAACGAAGGTAATTTTTCTTTCTCCGTTCCTGATGCCAATGTAACGCTGGTTATTTCTTCCATTGGATACGATGAACAGGAAATTGCATTGAATGGACGTGCTGAAATCAATGTGCAACTTACTATGAGCACCAAAGTGATGGACCAGGTGGTGGTGATCGGTTATGGTACGGCTGCTAAACGCGATCTTACGGGATCTATCGTAAAAGTAGATGGTCGCGATGTGGCGGATAAGCCTAATACCAACCCGGTGGCGTCACTGCAGGGACGTGTTGCGGGTCTCTCAGTAGTTAACAATGGTACTCCCGGCCGCGCACCCGATATCCGCATTCGTGGTACATCAAGTATCGGTTCGGTATCACCATTGTATATCGTTGACGGAATTTTCCAGGATAATATTGATTACATCAATCCAAATGATATCGAATCACTGGAAATTCTGAAAGATCCATCCTCTCTCGCCATCTTCGGGGTACGTGGCGCCTCTGGTGTAATTGCTGTAACAACGAAGAAAGCAAAAGCCGGACAGGTGATTGTAAACTTCAACACCACCTATGGCACCAAAAGACTGGTTGATAAAATTCAGATGGCGAATCGCGCTGAGTTTGAAACCCTGTTTGCTGAAGAACGTGCCAACAACGGCGTTACAGATCCTTACGATTATACAGGCCTTGATGCAGATACAGACTGGATTGACGCGGTTACCCGCACGGGTAAATTCAATGCCAACAACCTTTCCATATCAGGAAGTTCAGAGAAAAATAAATTCAACCTGGGTATCGGTTATATCTCAGATGAAGGCATTATCCGTCATGAGAAATTGCAAAAATGGCTGATCTCATTTAATGATGAATTGCGCATTAACCGCAACATTAAAGTAGGTATCAACTTTAATGCAAGCCGTCAAAACAATCCTTATGATGCAACATGGGTGCTGGATGCGGCGCGTAAAGTAATTCCGCACGTGTCTGCAGGTACAAGGAATTTTTATGTGAAAAATCCATACGGTGTTGATAGCCTGAATATGGATATCTACTCTGCACTGGATGTAGGTCTGCAATCATCAGGTGTAATCAACCCGCTGGTGCAACTGGAAAATGAGTGGGATAAAACAATCAACATTGAATACCGCACCGTGGGTAGTGTGTTTGCAGAAGTTACTTTCCTTAAAAACTTCACAGCGCGTTCAACAGTGTATGCTGACATCAGCAATGTGAACCGCCGCACTTACACGCCATTGTATTATGCATACAATCCGCGTACAAACGAACCATTTCTTTATAATCAAACAACGCGCGTATCAGAAGGCGATCAAAACTGGCGCAAGTTCCAGCAGGATCACGTTCTTACTTATAAGAACAATTTTGGTGATCACAACGTAACAGCAACAGCCGGTTTTACTACCTTCTATAATGGGTATCGCGGACGATTTGGAAACTCGGCACAGTATCCTTCATCTGCAGGTGGTTTGCCTATCCCTGATGATGAGCGTTTCTGGTATGTAAGCAATGGCTTCCAGGATCCAACAAATACAAGTTCTTCATCCGACCAAAATGAATACGCAACTGTTTCAGTGCTGGCGAGGGCTCTTTATAATTATAAAAACAAATATTTCTTAAACGCTTCATTCCGTAATGATGCATCGTCACGTTTGCCATCACACACACGTAACCAACAGTTCTGGGCCGTGGGTCTTGCATGGGAATTGAGCCGCGAAGCATTTATGGATGGTTTTGAACAAATCAATTATCTGAAGCTGAAAACTTCTGCAGGCGTTTTAGGTAACCAAACTGCATCCTTTGATAACGGTGCTCCCATTGATTATCCTTATTATCCGCTATTGCAGGGTGGACAAAGCGCGGTGTTTGGTACCAATGTGTACAATGCTGCACGTCCGCTCTTCCTACCAAGCCCTGATTTGAAATGGGAAACAATCACCGCTTATGAAGTGGGTGTGGAAGCAGCCGCATTTAATAATAGCCTCACGCTGGAGCTGAACTATTTCAACCGCACTACGAAAAACCTGATGACTTATGTGGATCGCAGCCAGATTGGTCTCGATAACCAGCTCATCAATGGTGGACGTATCCTGAACCGCGGTGTTGAAATCATGACCAGCTATCGGAAAGAACTCTCCGATGGTCTATCATTGACAGTTGGAGGCAATATTACATTCCTCAAAAACAAAGTGCTGGAGTTGAGCGATGCGTTACCCACCGGCATTCTTTCACGCGCGTTTATGAATAACGGTACTGCTGAAAGCCGTACTGTGCCGGGACATCCTATCGGTTCCTTCTATGGTTACATCGTAAATGGCGTTTACCAGAGTTATGCCGACATCCTGAATTCACCTGTTGCGTCTTCACTGGGTGCATATCGTCCGGGTGTGTTAAAGTTTGCTGATATAAACGGTCCTGATAAAATGGGTCCTGATGGACGCATCACTTCTGATGACCGCACATTTATTGGTAATCCAACGCCTGACTTCACTTACGGTGGTTATGTAAACCTGGCTTACAAAGGATTCAGTCTTGGAATTGATTTCAATGGTGTTTATGGAAATGAAATCTTCCGCACATGGGGTTCACTTGAGTCGCCATTTCAACGCGTGAATTATCCAAAAGAAAAACTGGGACGCTGGCATGGCGCCGGTACTTCCAACTGGGTACCACTGGTTAGCCAGGGCGACCGTTTCAACTACAATGGCTCTACCTATAATATCGAAGATGGTAGTTACTTCCGTTTGCGCAACATCCAGCTTGCTTACAATTTCCAGCGCCACATTTTACAAAAGCTGAAAATGCGTGACCTGCGGATTTTTGCAAACATTCAGAACCTGAAAACCTGGAAGAACAACATCGGGTATACTCCTGAGTTTGGTGGTGATGCAACTGCATTTGGATATGACCACGGTGGTGGTGCAATCCCTGCTGTAACCACTTTCGGGTTGAATGTAACTTTCTAAACTTCAAACTTTGTTTACTATGAAACGATATAAAAACAGAACGATTTGGGGGCTGCTATTGCTGGTAATCGTAACCTCTGTGAGTTGTAAGAAATTTCTCGACAGAAAGCCGTTGACACAATCATTCTCTGATATAAAAGCAGGTGGACTTGAAGGCCGTATCTATGGTATGTATAATATCATTCGCGATTATGCTGCATTTAACCACCTTCCATGGATTGATTTTAACGGGCTGAGAGATGACGATTCAGAAAAAGGTAGTGATATCAATGACGGTGCAGAAATTGTTACCGAATTTGAAACATTCCAGTATACAAAAGATAATTGGGCAACCAACACTTACTGGAATGATCACTTTTACCTGATCAATGAAGCGAACTTTGTGATCGATTCATTTAAAAAGATCGAAAATCCTGATATGGCGACAATCCGCAATGCGGGTGAAGCATGCTTTTTTGCAGCTTTCTCTTATTTCGAACTTGTAAAAGCATATGGTGAAGTGCCTTTGTTTAATTACAATATCACTACACCACAACAAGGTATTCGTCCTAAATCGCCCGTTAATCTCATTTATCAGTTTATTGATTCCTGTTTGCAGGCTGCAGTGGCGTCACTTCCTTTAACCACGTTGGAATATGGTCCTGGTTTTGAAGGCCGCTTAACACGTGGTGCGGCTAATACGTTGTGGGCGCAAACCTATCTCTTCCGATCCGATTGGGCGCGTGTGGCTGCATTGTGTAATGAAGTAATCTCCTCAAACCAATACGAATTGCTTCCCAACTTCTCCGATATCTGGATAGATGGTGTAAGGGGTGTTGGTAAAAACAGTCGTGAATCCATTTGGGAAGCACAATGTTTTGTAGGTGAAAATGCACAAAGCAATGGGGCTCTCTGGAAAGGAAACTACTGGGGAACTTCACAGCAAATTCGCCAGAATGGCGCATCCGTTGAATGGAACCTCGGTTGGGGATGGAATGTTCCCAGCGACAAGCTGGAGAGTGACTGGCCCGATTCCGATCCCCGCAAACGCAGAACGATTCTTTATTCCGGCGAATTTGACGGTGGGCCCGCAGAAGGCGGTCACGGCGCAACGATCCCTCCTTATACCAATCCTGATGGACAGGGCGGTCTTGCACAGCCATTCTGGAATAAAAAACTCTATACAGGCAACAGCCCCCGCAATGCGTCAATTCACCGGGTTTACCAACAACAATGGTGGAGACGCTGGCTGGATCAATCACCGCATTTTGCGGTATGCTGATGTGCATCTGATGCTGGCTGAAGCAGCCAATGAGTTAAACGATGGCCAGACAGCGGAGGATCATCTCGAAATTATCCGCAATCGTGCAAGTGGTAACCTGGGACCAACACGTACTGTTGTTCCTTTCATCGAATTCCAAAATAAAGCACAGATGCGCCAGGCAATTAAAAACGAACGTCGTTGGGAATTCGCATTGGAAGGTTATCGTTTTTATGACCTTGTTCGCTGGGGTGATGCTGTTTCCGTCCTTGGCGGACTGGGCTATACAAATCGTGCCCGATATTATCCCATCCCTCAACAGGCAATTAACCTGAGTGGTGGCGTATTAACTCAAAACCCTGAATGGCCGTAATTTCTTAATACTAAAATGAAATAGTATGAAAAAGATTAGAAAATATGCAATTGCGGCACTTGGTATTGCCCTCATGGCAACCAGTTGTCAGAAAATGGATAAACCTGCCCTGGGCGACTATCCAGAGGACGTCAACGTTCCCGGAGGTCCGCTTAAATTTTATGCCGCATTCGATGGCACAACAGATAATCCATTAAAGAATGCTGTTGACAGCATCCGCGCCAACTATCCCGTAGACAATCCACTTACTTCAATCGATGGTATAAGTGGTAAAGCGGTAAAAGGTGAAAACAAGAAGTTTTTGCAATATCCCAAACCCAACGACTGGGCAGCTGCTTCAAAAGCTTTTACGATCTCTGCCTGGTATAGAAAGGATGGACAAACAAAAAACAATGAAGGCACAAACGGACCTGAATACCTGATGAGTTTTAAATCAAGTAATGGTCACTGGTCAGGGGGTAGTATGTTGTTTTTCCTCGAAGGAAATAATACTGCGTGCGCTGTAAAAGTAATGGTAGTGGATGCAAACATGGCCGACGCATGGTGGACCTGGGAAACTGCAGATGATATGATACCTGGGTTGCTGGATAATCAATGGCATCACATTGCACTGGTATATAACAATACCAACAGCACTGTTACCTTGTATATCGACGGTGTTGCGAATCCCAAGACAAGGGAATGGGGTGGACATGGTGATATCAACTTCGATGATTCCAAAATTTCTGAATTCAGAATTGGTGCCGGCCCTGGCACTGAATATGATTCTGATGACTGGCTGTCATCCTCATTTAAAGGTGATCTCGACCAGGTTCGTATGTACAGCGTAGCGTTGACAGGCGCAGAAATCAACGAACTGTTTACGCAAAGAAAGTAGAACAAGCCTGCGACATATACACCCATTAAATTATAACGAGGGCTGTAACGTAATGGTGCAGCCCTCCGTTATTTTGACTGTTTCGTTTTTATGCTGACGGAAAATGATGAGGATTCGTTCATATTATAAATCTGGCAGAACAATAATCGTTTTTGCATTGCTTGCCTTCACAATTGCAGTGCTCACGCGCTGTGTGAATGGCGGCGAGCGGCAAATGGACGAAGGAGGAGGGAATGCATCGGCCATATATGTTGGCGACGACAAGTGCGGGTCCTGTCACGCCAGTTATGTGGAAGACCATCATCAAACGGCCCATCATTTTACTTCAGCATGGGGGAGCGAAAGTTCAATACTGGGTGATTTTTCAGACAAGGGGAACAGTTATCGGTTCAGTCCGCGGCTGATGGTGCGCATGGAAAAGCAGGGCGACTCTTTCGTACAAACTGCGTATCTGCAAGGCGAAGCAAAAGAAAGCCGGGCAATGAGTCTTGTATTTGGATCGGGAAACAAGGGCCAGAGTTTTGCTGCGTGGCGTGGTGATCATTTATTTCAATTGCCCATTACCTGGTTTGCACCTGCACAACAATGGAGCAATAGTCCGGGATTTCCGCAAAAGGCAGTTTTCAACCGGCCTATCACTGCACGTTGTCTTGAATGCCATATCACCAATGTAGAAATTAGTTCAACACGGGGCGTGGAACCTGAAACTTACAAGCGCAGCAGTTTTGTTCTAACGGTTTCCTGCGAAAAATGTCACGGCCCCGCCGCGGGGCATGTTAGTTATCATGAAAAAAATTCAAGCGACACGGTAGCCAGGAACATTATTAATCCGGCCATTTTTACGCGTCAACAAAAATTGGATCAATGCGGTCTTTGCCACGGAGGCACGCTCGATCGCATTAATCCTGCATTCAGCTATCAACCCGGCGATTTATTATCGAAACATTTTAAAATGGATTCGATACAAACAAACCCACTGGCAATGGATGTACATGGCAACCAGATGGGAATGCTGAGTGCAAGCAAATGTTTTACCGCCAGCGACATGACCTGCCAAAGCTGTCACAATCCGCATAAAAAAGAAAAAGGCCAACTTGAAATATATTCACAACGATGTATGTCATGTCATGGACAACAACATCAGGTAAAGTGTAAAATGTCCGCGACCCTCGGTGCTGTTATTCAAAAGAATTGTATCGATTGTCATATGCCAAAAGAAATGTCACGATCGGTGGCAGTGCAATTACAGGGAAAGGATGTGCCTACGCCGGCGTTGATGAGGAGTCATTTTATACAGCGATAAGGTGTGGGGCGTGAGAGGAGAATTCATTTTGTAGGGACGCGCGGCAGCGCGTCCCTACAATGACCATCGACCATCGATCATCAAAAAAATATGAAACCAAATCAAATCAATAATATCTCATCACTCCTTCTGCTGTTGATATTTATTTCATGCAGTAAAGGGAAAGGCAGTGGCGATGATACTCCGCCGGTGCGGATGAATCTGGTGAGCTGGTCGGTGAATAATGTTTCGGGGAAAACGGATTACGATAATGTGCCTGTATTACCTGAAATGCGATTCCGGTTTTCGGCGCCGGTAAAAAGATCATCGGTTACCAATGCTTTTTCATTGAGTGAAGTATCTGCATCTTCAGTGGCAATGAACGTGAGTTATGCCGATGCGGATAGTACTGTAATCATTAAGCCGGCTGCGTCTTTTGGTTTTCTTAAAAAATATAAACTGACACTTACACGCCTGCTGGAGTCTACCGCAGGCAGAACGTTGGAGAATGCGATAACAATTGATTTACGCACACAACTTGATTCTTCCCGAAAATTTCCACAGCTTACTGATGACCAGTTGCTCACGAAAGTGCAGGCACAAACCTTTAAATACTTCTGGGATTTTGCACATCCGGTAAGTGGCCTTGCGCGCGAGCGAAGTAATGGTAGTGATAATGTAACGGCATCCGGTGGATCCGGTTTCGGTATCATGGCAATACTGGTGGGAATTGAACGTGGCTTTATTACACGGGCGCAGGGGTTAACGCGTTTGCAGACGATTGTAAATTTTTTGAAAAACACAACCGTTAAACACAAAGGCGCTTTTCCCCACTGGATTGATGGAAATACAGGAGCCACACTTCCATTCAGCACAAAAGACAATGGTGCCGACCTGGTGGAAACTTCTTATCTCATCATGGGACTATTATGTGCGAGACAATATTTTGGTGATGCAGATCCAACAGAAACCATGCTGCGAAATAATATCAATGAGATTTGGCAAAATGTGGAATGGGACTGGTTCAGGCGCGGCGGCCAACAGGTGTTGTACTGGCACTGGAGTCCACAATATGAGTGGGATATGAATCTTCCCATCAGCGGATGGAATGAATGTTTGATAACTTATGTACTTGCCGCATCTTCTCCAACACACAGCATTCCAGCATCTGTTTATACAAATGGATGGACGCGCAACGGTGCTTTTGTAAATGGCGGCATTTATAACGGATATAGATTGCCGCTAGGTCCAGCGTTTGGTGGTCCCTTATTTTTAAGTCATTATTCATTTCTCGGAATTAATCCCAACGGTTTGACAGATGCATATGCAAACTACGCTGATCAAACCCGCAACCACACATTGATAAACTACTCGCATTGTCTAAACAATCCTGGTTCGTTTGCAGGATATAGTGATTCAATCTGGGGGCTTACGGCAAGTGATATTCCTGCTGGCTATACTGCCAGTTCGCCAACAAATGATTTGGGTGTAATTGCGCCAACGGCTGCAATCTCATCCCTGCCATTTACACCAGCGCAATCAATGGCGGCACTGCATTTTTTCTATTATGTACTTGGCGATAAACTTTGGAAGGATTACGGTTTTATAGATGCATTTTCCCTGAACAAAACTGGTATGCCGGTTCGCACCTGGCAATCGACCAGGGACCAATCATCATCATGATTGAAAATTATCGTAGCGGATTGTTGTGGGATCTGTTTACAAGTTGCCCGGAGATAAAAACGGGTATGCAGGCACTGGGATTTAATGCGCCGTATTTGTGAGTACGGCAAACGGCATGCGGCAAACGTGAAACTGTTTTTTGATGTCGGGACGCGTATGTGTCGGGACGCGCATCCGTAGGGACGCGCATTTGTAGGGACGCGCATCTGTAGGGACGCGCATCTGTAGGGACGCGCATCTGTAGGGACGCGCTGCAGCGCGTCCCTACATGAACATGAAAACATGAAAAACGAACATCAACATACCAACTAATAAAAAACGCAGTCTATGTCACCACTTACTCGCCAGCAGTTTTTGCAACGCACCGCACTGGCCGGTGCCGCTGTACTATTATCGTCGCTCAAAGGTTTTGGTTTAGGTGCAGATAAAAAAATACGTGTTGCAATCATTGGTTGCGGAAGTGTATCGGGAGTCTATCTTCCACATTTATCCAAAGCACCACATGTTGAACTGGTGAGCGTTTGTGACATCGTGTATGAGCGAGCAAAAAATCGTGCAGCGGAATTCAAAATCCCAAACCATTACCCGAACATCGAACAACAACTTGCCGGCGCACCGTTCGATTTGTTAGTAAACCTTACAGACATGCAGGAGCATGGTCGTTTGAATAAAATTGCGCTCACCGCAGGTAAACATGTATGGAGCGAAAAGCCAATGGCGAATACCTACAAAGAAGGAAAAGCATTGCTTGATTTTGCTACATCAAAAAATTTGCGCATCTGGGGCGCACCCGCAGTTGTTAACAGTCCTCAGTTTGCATTTATGGCAAAAACATTGCGCGAAGGGAAAATGGGAAAAGTGGCTGCAGCGCATGCACACTACGGACATACAGGTCCTACATGGTCGGCTTTCTTTTATGAAAAAGGTGGCGGTAGTTTGCCGGACCTCGGCGTTTATAATATTGCAACACTGACAGGTTTACTGGGACCTGCAAAATCAGTTGTGGCGATGACGAGTATTGTAACGCCGGAAAGAACTGTAGATAATAAGGGGAAAATAAAAGTAGAAGCGGAAGACAATGCCATGTTGCTGATGGATCACGGCGATGGTGTGATATCGCACGTGCAATCAGGGTTTAATTATTTTGATCCTTATGGACATGAAGGGAAAGGACAGGAACGACCCACGATATTAATTTGGGGTTCACATGGAAATATGGCATTGGCGGGTTACGACTGGGCGCCTTTTGGTGTAGACCTTGCCACCCATGATGATTACAAAGGACAACGATATGTGCCCGATCCAGGAACCTATGTTTGGCAGGAAGGCGCAACGGTGATTTCTGATGCACTTTTATATAATACCGAGCCGCGTATTAATGTTGAACATGCGCTGCATGTACTGGAAGTAATAGAAGCAACGCGTGAATCGGCAAAAAACGGGAAAGAAAGTGTTGTTGAAATCGACATTTAACCATCCTATCGTATAATTTTAAAGTTAAAGTTTATTACTTGTGATGAGGCATAATATTTTTTCTTTTTCTTTTCGTGTTGCTGGCGGCATGCAATAATTCGCCGAAGGAAACAGTTGTCACGAGTGAGGACACGGTAACAATTTTGGAGCAGGAAATATTTGATGATGTACAGAAAACAACCTTTCAATATTTCTGGGATGGTGCGGAACCCAATAGTGGCCTTGCACGCGAGCGTTATCATATGGATGGAATTTATCCTGATAATGATAAACACATTATCACCAGTGGTGGTGGCGGTTTTGGCGTGTTGGCTATACTGGTAGGAATGGAAAGAGGTTTTATAACCCGCGCACAGGGAATAGAGCGCTTTCAACGCATTCTCGATTTTCTGGAGAAAGCAGATCGTTTTCATGGTGCGTATCCCCATTGGTGGGATGGTGAAACCGGAAAAGTAAAACCATTCAGCAAACATGATAATGGTGGCGATCTGGTTGAAACAGCTTACATGATTCAGGCACTGCTTTGTGTGCGGCAATATTTTGCAAATGGCACGGAACTGGAAAGAAGCCTCGCAGCACGTTGCGATGCTTTATGGCGGGAAGTGGAATTTGACTGGTACCGAAACGGCGAAAATGTATTGTACTGGCACTGGAGCCCTGAATACGGTTGGAAGATGAACAACAAAATTGCAGGTTACAATGAATGTTTGATTACTTATGTGCTCGCTGCTTCATCGCCCACGCATCCAATTCCGGCAGAAGTGTATCACGAAGGCTGGGCAAAGAATGGAAAAATAAAAGGCGGAACGAATCAGTTTGGGTTTTCATTGCAATTAAATCATGACGGTGCGAATGAATACGGCGGTCCTTTGTTTTGGGCGCATTATTCCTATCTCGCACTTGATCCCCGAAATCTCAAAGATCAATACGCAGACTACTGGCAGGAAAATAAAAATCAAACGCTGATCAATTACAACTGGTGTGTGAACAATCCGAAAAAGTACAAAGGATATGGTGCGGATAATTGGGGTCTTACTGCGAGTTATTCCATCAAAGGTTATGCTGCGCATGCTCCCGGTATGACGCATGACCTCGGTGTGATTTCGCCAGCCGCTGCGCTTGGTTCTATGCCTTTTACACCAAAAAGAATCAATGGCGGCAATGAAAAACTGGTATCTCAATAAAAGAGAAAAATTATTGGGACCTTATGGGTTTTATGACGCCTTTAGTGAAACTGAAGACTGGTATCCGCAGCGATACCTGGCTATTGACCAGGGACCTATTGTAGTGATGATGGAAAATTACCGAAGCGGATTGCTGTGGAAACTTTTTATGAGTTGCGAAGAAATACAGGCAGGACTGAAGAAACTTGGTTTTACATATTGACTAACGCGCGTTTTGGTGTGATGATGCTTTAACACAATAATCTTAAATTTGATTCCCTCCAAAAATTACTTATGCCTTTACTGAATTCAAAACCTTTGTGGCCCGGTTATGGCCTCGGTATTGCCCGCATTGTGACCGGATTTTTTATGGCTTATCATGGTTACGAAGTGTTTGATGTAAAAACAATGCAGAACTATGCATCGTGGCCCATTTTTCAAAAATTTCCATCACCAGAAATTACAGCATATATCGGGAAGGGACTGGAGCTGGTATCAGGCATTTTACTTTTGGTCGGATTATGGACGCGGCTTGCGTCAGTGATCATGATCGCGGTGATGGCTTTTGTAACATTTGTGATCGCTGATGGACAATTTTGGTATCGCGATCAGCATCCGTTCCTTTTTATATTGTTAGGTTGGATATTTATTACGCAAGGACCAGGAGCATTCTCAATCGATCGGAAAAGATAACGGGAGGTTCCGAAAAATTGTTTGTCGATGAAAAGATTCATGATATATGTTTTATTGTTGGCCTGCGTAGTTTCAGCAAATGCGCAACAGCAAACATTTTGCAATCCGATAAATATAGATTACGGTTATACCCCAATTCCTAACTTCAGCGAATGGGGGCGACATCGCGCAACTGCAGATCCGGTGATTGTTACCTATAAAGGAGATTACTATTTGTTCAGCACTAACCAGTGGGGTTATTGGTGGAGCCCTGATATGTTGAACTGGAATTTTGTTTCACGTCGGTTTTTGCGTCCATGGAATAAAGTGTATGATGAACTATGCGCGCCTGCTGTAGGCATTATCGGTGATACGATGATTGTTTTTGGCAGCACTTATGCTTCCGATTTCACTATCTGGATGAGTACAAATCCAAAAGTTGATGACTGGAAACCGTTGGTCGATTCGTTTGCGATAGGAGGTTGGGATCCTTCATTTTTTACGGATGATGATGGACGATTGTATATGTACAACGGAAGCAGCAACCGCTATCCAATGTATGGCGTAGAACTCAACCGTCGAACCATGCAACCACTTACCACCAGAAAGGAAATGTACCTGCTCGAACACTGGCGGTATGGCTGGCAGCGCTTTGGAGAATACATGGACAATACATTCCTCGATCCATTTATTGAAGGATCACATCTTACAAAATACAGGAACAAATACTATTTACAATACGGCGCACCGGGTACAGAGTTCAGCGGATATGCAGATGGTTTGCTTGTTGGCAACTCACCGCTCGGTCCGTGGGAGCCGCAATCGGATCCGCTGAGTTTTAAACCGGGCGGATTTGCACGCGGCGCAGGACATGGCGCTACATTCCAGGACCGGTACAATAACTACTGGCATGTGAGCACCATGGTGGTTTCTGTAAAAAATAATTTCGAACGCCGTCTCGGTATCTGGCCAACAGGTTTTGATAAAGATGACGTGATGTATTGTAATACTGCCTTCGGCGATTATCCACATTATCTTCCGCATGTTGTAAAAGAAAAGGGTCTACCAATGACCTACAACAATGGAACATTTACTGGATGGATGTTGCTCAATTATAAAAAGCCTGTTGCGGTTTCAAGTTCATGGGGAAATTATGCAGCAAACAATGCAGTGGATGAAAGCATTAAAACTTACTGGAGTGCAGCAACGGGCAAAAAAGGAGAGTGGATTCAAACAGACCTGGGAGAAGTTTCAACTGTAAACGCAATTCAAATCAATTATGCAGACCAGGATGTAGACGATGATCGTTTAGGTAAAAGAACCGATCAATACCATCAATACAAAATCTGGTATTCAGTTGATGGAAAAAAATGGAAGATACTGGTCGATAAGAGTGGCAACAAAACGGATGTACCACATGAATATGTTGAGTTAACTTCGTCCATTGAAGCCAGATACATAAAGCTGGAGAATATTCACATGCCCACCGGAAAATTTGCTATCAGCGGATTGCGTGTATTTGGAAAAGGAAAGGGTGCAGTGGCAAATCCTGTAAAGCAATTCATGGTATTGAGAACGGAGAAAGACAAACGCAGTGCTTATATAAAATGGAGTCCGGTTGACAATGCATATGCCTACAACATTTACTATGGCACCCATCCTGACAAACTATACAACTGTGTGATGGTACATGATGCAAATGAATACTGGTTTAAAGCAATGGATAATCAGAAAGCATATTATTTCACAATAGAAGCAATCAATGAAAATGGTATTTCACCCAAATATCAAATATTGAAAGTTGATTAGTACCAATAGGTAGACGAATGTTTTTTTAACAATAATTTGAATGACCACACTAATGAAAAAAATGAGTATTAAAAATCTGCTGACGTTTTTATTTTTTTCCGTTTTCTCTATCACATCGCTTGCGCAAACAGATATTCCGTTTGGCGTAGAGATCAGAGCTTTTCGGGCTAAGGATAGTGCGCAAATGCCCTCAAAAGGACAAATTCTGTTTGTAGGTAGTTCTTCTTTCACCAATTGGACCGATGTACAGGATTATTTTCCAGAATATCCAATCATCAACCGTGGCTTTGGTGGTTCCTCATTGCCTGATGTAATTCGTTATGCAGATGATGTGATCTTCAAATACGATCCTTCGCAGATTGTAATTTATTGTGGCGAGAATGATTTGGCGGGTTCTAACACAGAAACTGCAGATACCGTATTTAACCGGTTCAAGGTTTTATTTGGAATGATTCGTGCAAAGTATCCAAAAGTTCCTGTCGTATTTGTTTCGCTCAAACCCAGTCCCAGCCGCGCACACCTGATGCCGGAGATGTTGAAAGCAAATGTTGCCATCCGCAATTTTTTAAAGAAAAAGAAGAAAACGGATTTTGTAGATGTGTATCATGCAATGTTGACATCAGAAGGAAAGCCAATGCCAGATATTTTTCTGAAAGATGAGTTGCATATGAACGCAAAAGGATATGCTATCTGGCAGGAGAAAATCAAACCTTATCTAAAAAAACCAGCAAAATAAACGGATATGAAATTTGCATACCGATTAAGTTTGATAGTGGCCGGTTTGCTTCTCACGCAAACCTTAATGTCACAGCAGTCGCAGTATCCAAAGATGAAAGCTTTCATCGATGCGTTGATGAAAAAGATGACGCTCGAAGAAAAGATTGGGCAGTTGAATCTTCCCGGCGCTGGCGATATTACAACCGGTCAGGCAAGCAGTTCAGACATTGCTAAAAAAATTGAGCAGGGAAAAGTGGGAGGCCTGTTCAATATCAAATCGGTTGCAAAAATTCGTGAAGTTCAAAAGCTGGCAGTTGAAAAAAGTCGTTTGAAAATTCCTTTGCTGTTTGGCATGGATGTGATTCACGGTTATGAAACTGTTTTCCCCATTCCGCTTGGATTGAGTTGCACCTGGAATATGCTTGCCATCGAACGCAGTGCACGCATTGCAGCACAGGAAGCAAGTGCAGATGGTATCAACTGGACTTTTTCACCTATGGTTGATATTTCACGCGATCCACGTTGGGGACGAGTGTCAGAAGGAAATGGTGAAGATCCTTATCTCGGTGGAGAAATTGCCAAAGCAATGGTTCGCGGTTACCAGGGGAACGATTTGTCTAAAAACAACACCATTCTATCCTGTGTAAAACATTATGCCTTGTATGGCGCAGGAGAGGCGGGTCGTGATTACAATACAGTTGACATGAGTCATCAACGGATGTACAACGAATACTTTCCTCCATACAAAGCGGCGGTTGATGCAGGCGTAGCAAGTGTAATGGCTTCATTCAATGAAATAGATGGGATACCAGCAACGGGCAATCGTTGGTTGCTGACAGATGTGCTGCGTACGCAATGGGAGTTTAAAGGATTTGTAGTAACCGACTACACAGGCATTAATGAGATGATTGATCATGGTGTGGGCGATTTGCAAACTGTGTCGGCCATGGCATTACGAGCCGGCATTGATATGGACATGGTTGGCGAAGGTTTGTTGACAACAATACCAAAATCTTTGAAAGAAGGTAAAGTAACGCTCGCGCAGATTGACGCTGCATGTCGCCGCATTCTGGAAGCCAAATATAAACTTGGATTGTTTGAAGATCCCTATCGCTATTGTGATCCTGAGCGAGCAAAGAAGGAGGTTTTTGCAGATGAACATCGCAAAGAAGCCAGAAGAATTGCGAGCGAAAGTTTTGTTTTGCTGAAAAATGCAAATCAAACATTGCCATTAAAGAAGCAAGGATCCGTTGCAATCATCGGCCCGTTGGGAAATTCAAAAGAGAATATGCCCGGCACCTGGAGTGTAGCTGCTAACCTGGCAAATGCAACTTCATTGTACGATGGCATGAAGGAATTGTTGGGAGATAAAGTGAAAGTCAATTATTCGAAAGGTTCTAACCTGGATGCAGACAGTGTGTTGGAAGCTAACAGTACTATGTTTGGTCGTTCTTTGGGATGGGATAGCCGCCCAGCTGAAGTAATACGCGCCGAGGCGCTCGCAATTGCGAAGGAAGCAGATGTGATCATTGCCGCTATGGGCGAATCATCTGAAATGAGTGGCGAAGCAAGTAGTCGTACCAACTTGAACATACCGGCAGTACAACAGGAATTGTTGAAAGAATTGCTTGCAACGGGAAAACCTGTGGTGTTGGTTTTATTCACCGGCCGTCCGTTGACACTTACATGGGAACATGCAAATGTGCCGGCGATACTGAATGTTTGGTTTGCAGGAAGTGAAGCAGGATATGCAATAACCGATGTATTATTTGGCGATGTGAATCCTTCTGGTAAGTTGAGCACCACCTTTCCTCAAAATGTAGGTCAGGTTCCTTTATTCTATAATCATAAAAATACGGGACGTCCATTGGAGGAAGGAAAATGGTTTTCAAAATTCCGCTCCAATTATCTCGATGTATCGAATGATCCGCTTTATCCGTTTGGATTTGGACTTAGCTATACCAGTTTTGAATACAGTGATATCAAACTGAGTTCACAAAACCTGAAAGGAAACCAAAAACTGACAGCTTCCGTAACGGTTACCAACAAAGGAAATTTTGATGGTAAGGAGGTAGTGCAGCTTTATATCCGCGATATGGTTGGTTCCGTAACCCGACCAGTAAAAGAATTAAAAGGATTCCAGAAAGTAATGATCAAAGCTGGTGAATCGAAAACAATTAGTTTTGAAATCACCACAGACCTTTTGAAGTTTTATAACTACGACCTGAAACATGTTTGGGAGCCGGGCGAATTCGAAATAATGATTGGCGGGAATTCACGCGATGTAAAAAAACAAAAAGTAAACTGGTTGAAATAAATCGTTCACAAGTATGAAGAGAATATTCTTCCTGTCATTGAGTTTAATTGCTACCAGTGTATTGTTTGCACAATCGTTGGATCAATACGAGTCATATCGTTTTATACAAAACGGCGACACGCTACCTTATCGCATTCTGTTGCCCGAGAATTACAATCCTTCGACAGAATATCCGCTTATTATTTTTTTACACGGTCGTGGAGAAAGTGGAAATGATAATGTGAAACAATTGACACACGGCGCGAGAATGTTTTTGACCGATAGTATACGCAAAAAACATCCGGCAATCGTTGTATTTCCACAATGTGGATTCAAAGACTACTGGAGTAATGTTCATACAGTTGCTGATAAGAATGGAAAACGGGAGTTTTACCACGTGCCTGATGGTCCGCCATCTACATCGATGAGTTTGCTGATGGGACTCATGGAGAACTTATTTGTTCAGTTTAAAATAAAGAAAGACCGGGTATATGCAATGGGTTTGAGTATGGGCGGAATGGGTGTATTTGAATTGGTGCGTCGTAAACCTGGATTAGTTGCGGCGGCCATTCCAATCTGTGGTGGCGCGCACCCCGCAACCGCTGAACGTATGCGTGATGTAAAATGGTGGGTTTTTCATGGCGCAGACGATGATGTGGTAAAACCTGAATTCTCGGTACGTATGGTAGAAGCACTTAAAAAGGTCAACGCGTCTGTACAATTCACCTTATATCCGGGCGTTAAACATAATAGCTGGGATCTCGCATTTGCCGAACCGGGACTGATGGACTGGTTGTTTGCGCAGCATAAATAAATTGACTTGCTTTAGTACAATCCACCTGAAATGCTGTCTATTATAGGGTAGTTGCGCACAATTTGTGCGCAGCAAAATGGATTGCTATGAATCGTAAATTATTGCTCGCATCATTCTTGTGGTTTTTGAATGTGCAGGGAGGTTGTTCACGTAGTGAGAATAATACGCCCGACCCGGATCCTCCCGGTCCACCGCCACCGGCTGTGAATGAAGTGGAATTTTGGCTTACACGCGGCGACCAATCTGTTTTATTTCAAAAGCAAACAACTGTTCTCGCTTTTGGAACCATTACCAATTCCAACCCAATAATTAATGTAGATAGTCTTCAGCGATATCAAAGCGTTGATGGTTTCGGTTATACATTAACGGGTGGAAGTGCAGAAGTTATCAACGGCCTGAATGCAGCGAATCGCCAGGCCTTGCTGGGCGAACTATTTGGCAATGCCGCCAACAGCATCAGCATCAGTTATCTGCGGATTTCAATTGGCGCTTCTGATTTGAGCTCTTCTGTTTATACCTACAATGATATGCCTGCGGGAGAAACGGATCCGGATTTATCAAACTTCTCACTGGATAAAGAAAAGGCTGGCGGAACAGGTCTGATTCCACTATTAAAAGAAATTCTCGCCATTAACCCCGATATAAAAATCCTGGCTACGCCATGGACGCCTCCGGTTTGGATGAAGTCGAACGGCAATTCAGTTGGTGGACAGTTGAAGCCCGAATACTATGCAAACTATGCACAGTATTTTGTAAAATATATCCAGGCAATGCAGGCAGAAGGTATTCGTATTGATGCTATCACTCCGCAAAACGAACCGCTACATCCCGGAAACAATCCAAGCCTTGAGATGACGGCCGTACAGCAACGTGATTTTATTAAACTTCATCTGGGTCCTGCTTTTCAAAGTGCTGGCATTACAACGAAAATAATAGTGTACGATCACAATTGCGATAAGCCGGAATACCCACTTACGATTCTTAATGATCCCGCAGCAAAAGCATTTGTTGATGGTTCTGCATTTCATCTATATGCCGGCAATATTGAAGCATTAAGTGCTGTACACAATCAACACCCTGATAAAGCCGTCTATTTTACGGAACAATACACAAGTAAAGATGGAGAGTTTAAAGGCGATTTGCAATGGCATTTGCGCAATATAATTATTGGGTCCATGCGCAACTGGAGTCGCACTGCTTTAGAATGGAATCTCGCCAACAATGCAACTTTTGGCCCGCATACGCCCGGCGGTTGTGATGTATGTAAAGGAGCAATCACGATCATCGGCAGTTCTACTGTGCAGAAAAACGTAGGATACTACATTATCGCCCATGCATCCAAATTTGTTCCGGCAGGCTCCGTGCGAATTGCCAGCGATGTTGTGGGTACATTGAGAACCGTCGCTTTTGAAAGACCAGATAAGAAAAAAGTTTTGATTGTGTTGAATGATGGCGACAATACGCAGGCTTTCAACCTGAAGTTTAAAGATGAGTGGGTAAGTCCGACCCTGCCACCTGCAAGTGTAGCCACATTTGTCTGGTAAAAGATTAACTATTACGCAAATTCATCACCATGAAAAAGAATATACCTGGCGATAGTCGCCATCAGTATTGTCGCGTGCAACAACGCCGAAGATAAAGAAAAGAATACATCTGCAGATGCAAAACCTTATTCAACAGAAGGGAAAACGGTTCAGGTTTTTACTACTGCAGATAGCACTGATCTTCGACTGACGCTTACAGACAAAGACCTCAGCTTTCAGCCCAAAGGCCAACCGACCGAAGATCTGATTTGTGTTTTCGTTGATCCCTCTCGCAGTTTTCAAACATATATGGGTATTGGTGGCGCATTAACGGATGCTTCGGCGGAAACGTTTTACAAACTGCCAAAAGACAAACAGCAGGAAATTCTCACTGCTTATTTTGATAAGGAGAAAGGTATCGGCTACACGCTGGCGCGTACCAATATTCATAGCTGCGATTTTAGTAGCGGCAGTTATACTTATGTAGATAGCAATGATGCTGAATTGAAATCATTCACACTCGAACATGATCGTCAGTATAAAATTCCGTTTATCAAAGAAGCGATTGCTGCTGCTGGTGGAAAGCTCACATTATATGGAAGTCCCTGGAGTCCGCCAGCCTGGATGAAGACGAATAACAATATGCTGCGTGGGGGAAAATTGAAACCCGAATTTTATGATAGCTGGGCGCTTTATTTTACCAAATTCATCAAAGAATTTGAGAAGGAAAATATCCCGGTTTGGGGGATCAGTATTCAGAATGAACCCATGGCGACGCAGACCTGGGAGAGCTGCATTTTCACAGCTGAAGAGGAACGTGATTTTTTAAAGAATCACCTCGGCCCAACAATGGAGCGCGAAGGATTAAAAGATAAAAAGATCATTGCCTGGGATCATAATCGCGACCTGATTTATCAACGCACGCAAACATATCTTGACGATCCAGATGCGGCGAAATATATCTGGGGAATTGGCTTTCACTGGTATGAAGACTGGAGCGGTGGCGATCAGATGTTTGATAACGTTCGCCGTGTTTATGAAGCGTTTCCGGATAAGCCTTTGTTGTTTACCGAAGGAACACCGGCAAGCTTCGATAGCAGCCGTTATAACGACTGGAAAATGGGTGAGCGATATGGTCGCAGTATGATCAATGATTTCAATAATGGAATGGTTGGCTTTACCGACTGGAATGTATTGCTGGATGAAACGGGTGGGCCAAACCATGTTAAGAATTTTTGTTTTGCTCCCATCCATGGTGATACACGCACAGGACAATTGCATTACACCAATTCATATTACTACATCGGACATTTTTCAAAATTCATTAAACCTGGAGCAAAAAGAATTGCTGCAGCCGCCAGTCGCAGTCAGCTGCTCACCACCGCTTTCCGTAACGAAGATGGAACAACCGTGGTAATTGTGATGAATCAAACTGGGAAAGAGGCGCCTTATTTTCTCTGGATAAATGGAGAAGCGGTGACATTGAATGCAAAATCACATTCCATTTCAACAATTATATTCTAAACACAACCCACTGTATTCTTAAAACTGAACCAACGACAAAATATGAAAATACTTATCGTTTTTGTTCTCTCGATTACATTTACATCAACCTTGCCTGCACAAAATAAAACAATAGGCCAGCGGGTTGATTCGGTATTGTCGTTGATGACATTAGAAGAAAAAGTGGGGCAGTTAAACCAGTACAGCGGTGACTGGATTTCTACCGGACCTATTACCAATGACGGCGACAAGCAAAACCAGATCAGGAGGGGGGCAGATTGGAAGTATGCTCAATATTATGGGCACACGCCACACGCGATTGTTGCAGGAAATGGCGATGGAGTCACGATTGAAGATCCCGCTTTTGTTTGGGCAGGATGTGATTCATGGGTATAAAACCACTTTCCCTATTCCACTGGCAGAAGCTGCCAGTTGGGATTTAAAACAAATCGAACTTGCTGCACGCATTGCTGCTGTTGAAGCGAGTGCTTCTGGTATACACTGGACATTTGCGCCGATGGTGGACATTTCCCGCGATCCGCGTTGGGGGCGCGTAATGGAAGGTGCAGGTGAAGATACATACCTCGGTTCTTTGATTGCACGCGCACGCGTATTGGGGTTTCAGGGCACCGGTATCGGAAGTGTTGATGCGGTGATGGCTTGTGCCAAACATTTTGCAGCATATGGTGCAGCTATCGGGGGTCGCGATTATAATTCTGTCGATATGAGTCTGCGAACGCTTTGGGAAACCTATTTGCCGCCATTTAAAGCAGCACTTGATGCAGGCGCGGCAACGTTCATGAATTCTTTTAATGATTTGAATGGTATACCCGCAACAGGCAATGTTTATCTACAACGGGAAATTTTAAAAGATAAATGGGGTTTTACCGGCTTCGTTGTGAGTGACTGGGGTTCTATTGGTGAAATGATTCCACATGGATATGTCGCAAACAACAAGGAAGCTGCGCAATCGGCTATTATGGCAGGAAGTGATATGGATATGGAAAGCCGCGCGTACAAAAATCATCTCGCTGAACTGGTGGCGGAGAATAAAGTGCCGCTTTCTGTTGTGGATGACGCCGTGAGACGCGTTTTGCGTAAAAAATTTGAACTCGGACTTTTTGATGATCCATTTCGATTTAGCAATGCTGAGCGGGAGAAGAAAGCGTTGAACAATAAGGAACATGAAAAGGCAGCGCGAGAGATAGCTTCGAGCAGTATTGTTTTATTAAAAAATGAAAACGAGCTCTTGCCTTTACCTAAAAAAGGTAAGAAGATTGCTTATATAGGGCCGTTGGTGAAGGAGGTGAAGCAAAACCTGGGTTTCTGGAGTATTGAAATGCCGGATGATAGTAGTTATATCGTTTCGCAATGGCAGGGAATGACAGAGAAATTGGGAAAGTCAAATGCGCCATTATACGCAAGAGGTTGTGGGATTGCGGATACAAGTCGCGCAGGATTTGCGGAAGCGATCGCAGTTGCGAAACAGGCTGATTTTGTTGTATTGAGTGTGGGTGAAGCGCGCGATATGAGTGGCGAAGCGAAGAGTCGTAGTAGTTTGCGTCTACCCGGTGTGCAGGAAGATTTAATCAAAGCGATTGTTGCAACCGGTAAACCCGTGGTTATATGCATCAATGCCGGCAGGCCGTTGGTGTTCGACTGGATAAGTGACAATGTGCCGGCGATTTTATACACCTGGTGGTTGGGAAGCCAGGCGGGGCATGCAATTGCCGACGTGTTATTTGGTGATTATAATCCCTCTGGCAAATTGCCTATGACATTTCCGCGTAGCGAAGGTCAGATTCCGATTTATTACAATTATCTAAATACCGGTCGTCCTGCGCCGAATGATTCATTCCGGTTTTATCGATCCGCTTATATCGATGAATCTATTTACCCTAAATATGAATTTGGATATGGCCTGAGTTATACAACATTTAAGTACGATAATCTTAAACTGGATAAGAACCAGATGAAGGCAGATGAATTTGCCACGCTCGCAATAGACGTTACGAACAGCGGAAAATACGATGGAGAAGAAGTGGTTCAGTTATACATCCGCGACAAGGTAGCTTCAGTTGTTCGCCCAATGAAAGAATTGAAAGGATTTGAAAAAATAAAACTGAAGGCGGGCGAAACAAAAACCATCACCTTCAAAATCAGTAAAAGCCAGCTTGCTTTTTACAACAACAATCTGGAGTGGATCACCGAACCCGGCGAATTTGAACTAATGATAGGCAGTTCCAGTGCGAAGATTCATGGTAAGGCCACCCTGGTACTTCAGTGAAATTTAGTTATTGCTATGAAGTGAGTAAGGATTTGAGTTATCGATTAACATTACGAGTGATCCCGTATGTCTTAGTAGAACGGACCGGCCTTGATGCGTGAGCGTTAAAAAAATGAACGAAGTATCCGCGTCAAAATGCCCGCTGTTTGAGTCCCGCGAAGCGGGACGAGTTCGGGCATTTTAGCGGAACTGAGTTCATTTTTAGCGAAGGCATCAAAGCCTTGATTTTTTGGTTCTTTTGCATCAAGGTAAAAGAACATGCAGCAACCGTAGAGGATTGTCAACAAGAAGAATCAATCGAACTCAGATTCTTTTGCATCAAGGCAAAAGAACATGCCGGGAGCAAAAATTAATCATGCTTCACCCAAACCAGATCATCGGTCTTGTAGCCTATTTCAGTAGCAATCTTCAGGTATTTACTTTTAATCTCTTCCGGAATCGACTTTGTGCGCGATAGAATCCAGAGATATTTTAGATTTTTTCCGGCAACGAGTGCATATTGATAGTTATCATCCAGAGCAATGACATTATAGCCTGAATAAAACGGACCAAAGAAAGAGACTTTCAGTTTGGCAACATTTTCATCGCCAACAAATTTCGCCTTGCCAATCGCTTCCTTCCATTTGTCCTTTTTATAGTTAAATCCCCTATTCTCAACGCGGATCTTACCATCATCCCTCAGACTGTACTGCGCCGTGGTATTATTGAGGTTCTTTTCATATTTGAAATCAAGTCTCGCTATTTCATACCACTTGCCAAGATACTTTTCTTTTTCAAAATTGGTAACTGGTTCAGCTCCTTTGGGAATTGAAGCACAGGAAAACAGTCCAAGCATAATTGTGGTTGTTAAGATTTGGGAAATGATCTTATTCATCAGTTGATTTTAAATCGCGGGTGAGGAAAATTTACACACCTGGAACTCTTGCAAATTTTGACCCAATTCGACAAACAAAAAGGTTCCGGAAGTCCGGAACCTTTTTTTATTACGCTTAATTGATCTCCCATTCATATCGCACCCCTTCGGGATGTAACTACAATCGATCATCGGACATCGGTCATCGATCATCGGTCATCGATCATCGATCTCCGATCTCCGATCACCCCAACTCGATTTCGAAATTCACCAAATCCTTAAACTGCTGAATCCTCAAATCTATATCATGGTGAGAAATTTCTCTGAGACGGGTAGGTCCGAATTTCTCAACACAGAAGCTGGCCATTGCAGAACCCACGATGATACCTCTTTTCATGTTTTCAAAAGAAATATCTCCGGTTTTCGCAATATGTCCGATAAAGCCGCCGGCAAAAGTATCACCTGCGCCAGTGGGATCGAATACGTCTTCCAGTGGGAGGGCAGGAGCGAAGAACACACTGTCCTGATCGAACAGCAGGGCGCCGTGTTCGCCTTTTTTGATAATAAGGTATTTCGGGCCCATTTTCAGGATGCTTTTAGCAGCTTTTACCAGTGAGAACTGACCGGTAAGCTGGCGTGCTTCCGCGTCATTTACCAGGAGTACATCCACGTGTTTCAATACTTCTTCCAGGTCCGACATGGCCGTTTCCATCCAGAAATTCATGGTGTCCATTACAATGAGTTTCGGGCGTTTTTTCATTTGTTTGATCACATTCAACTGAACAGCTGGCACGAGGTTGCCCAGCATCAGGAATTCGCTGCCCTGGTAGCTTTCAGGAATAACGGGGTTGAAGTCGGCGAGCACATTGAGGTCGGTTACAAGTGTATCGCGGCTGTTCATGTCTTCATGATAGCGGCCACTCCAGAAGAAAGACTTTTTCTCTTTAATCATTTCAACGCCATCCAGCTTCACGCCACGTTTCTTCAGTTCTTCCAGTTCTTCCTGTGGGTAGTCAAATCCTATGATAGAAACTTGCTGGATCGGTTTTACGAAATTTGCAGCTGCATAAGCCACGTAGGTTGCGGAGCCGCCAATAATGCGATCCGTTTTCCCAAAGGGAGTCTCAATGGCGTCGAAAGCCATTGTCCCAACTGTAATAAGAGCCATTTGGTTTTATTTTGGTGTGTGGAAAATGCCGGAAGGAATGGGGTTCCGAAACGGCGAGCAAACCTACACCAAAAAACCGTGTTCTGTATGGTTATGACCCGGGAAATGATCAGCATTTTCAAACCGTCTGTCCTAAAGCGGCTTTTCTCTCGTCATATGTGTGTATATTGCGAGAATCCTCTATAATTTTGATTATGGCCAAAACAGCTCGAAAAAAAGCATCAAAAAAAGACCTGATCCTGCAAAAAGCAGCGATCATGTTCCGCGAAAAAGGCTTCGCGGCAACATCTATGCGCGATCTCGCGGAATCGGTAGGCATTGAAGCCGCCAGTTTGTACAACCATATCCGTTCCAAGAACGAAATTCTTGAGGCTATTTGTTTTGACGTAGCCAATCGTTTCAATACGAATATGGAATTGCTGGAATCCAACAGTGATGGTACTATTAAAAAGGTGGAAAGCCTGCTTCGTTTTCACATCCAACAGATGATTGAGAACTACGAAGAAGTGTTTGTCTCCGATCGTGAGTGGAAACACCTGGATGAGCCCTATCTCTCCAATTTCCAGAACCAACGCCGTACTTACCGCAAGAAGTTTGCGAGCATCCTGGAAGATGGTATCCGTAAGAATGAAATCCGTAACATCGACGCACCCACTGCCGTTTTAATTATGCTACACGCAGTAAGCGGAATTGAATCATGGCATCGTTCCAAAACCAAAATTTCCGGTAAAGAACTGGAAGAAAATATGGTGATGATCATGATCGATGGGTTGCGCAAACAAGGCTAATACATGTCCATTCATTTTCACCCTATACGTATTAAAGAAGTACGTCGCGAGACGCCCTCCTGTGTTTCCATCCTGTTAGAAATACCCGCACACCTGCAGGAAGTTTTCAGGTTCCGACAGGGGCAAAGCCTCACCGTGCGAACTAAAATGGACGGCGAGGAGGTACGACGTACTTACTCTTTATGCAGCTCCCCTCTTGATGGAGAATGGCGTGTAGCCGTGAAAAAGGTCGACGGCGGTTTGTTTTCTTCCTTCGCAAATGAAAAAATCCGCCCCGGTGACATTATCGAGGTAATGCCCCCCGTTGGCACATTTTTTACGGAACTCAATCCCAACCAGCAAAAAAAATTACATGGCTTTTGCCGCCGGTAGCGGGATTACGCCGGTATTATCACTGATTAAGACCACACTCGCGACGGAACCCAAAAGCCGGTTCACCCTCATCTTTGGCAACCGCAGCCGCCAGGATATTATTTTCCTGGAAGAACTGGAGGCACTGAAAAATAAGTACCCCGACCGTTTCCAGTTATTGCATATCCTGAGCCGCGAAAAAGTGGAAAGCTCCGTCTTACAGGGAAGGATTAACACAGAAAAGCTGGAAGAGCTTTCTCGTTTTATTCCTTTCGATCTGATGGACGAATTCTTCGTTTGCGGTCCCGAGAAAATGATCTTCGCTGTAAAGAATTTTCTCGAAGGCAGTGGCATTGACCGCAAAAAAATCCATTTCGAACTCTTTACCACACCCGGCCAAACAAATACTACGCAGAAAACAGTCAGCACGCAGGATGATGCTACCCCAAAAAGCACCATCAGCATGAAACTGGACGGCCGCACCATAGAATTTCAAATTCCTAAAGGCAGCGACCAAACTTTGCTCGACGCAGCACTGGCTTCCGGTGCCGATTTACCCTACGCCTGTAAAGGCGGTGTATGTTGCACCTGTAAAGCGAAACTGGTTCAGGGCGATGTACATATGGATGTGCATTGGGGCCTGGGCGACGAAGAGATAAAAAGAAGGTTTTATCCTCACCTGCCAGAGCCATCCTCGCTCAGAATCAGTGGTGGTGGATTTCGATCAGCGTTAAGACTGTCAACGGACTTTGGGTTTTACCACTGCAGCAATACGCCTTCTTTCCATGAACTTCGCTTCCCCTGCAGGTTGAACCATTCAACCCAAACGATATAAATTCCTTTCGCGAGCGGTCTTTGTAAATCGTCGAGACCATCCCATGTGAAAAGGCCGCTTTTGCCTAATAATGCATTATGGGCTACAATTCGAACGGGTCTTCCCCTCGCATCAAAAACTCGAATTCCCGCCATGTATCCCGCGTCCGGGCTGCTATAATGAATGATCAGCCGATCTTCAATACCATCATGATTGGGAGAAAGGCGGCGGGGAGAAATTTCGAATTTCAGTTTGTCCGGTTCTAAAACTCCTCCGGCCGACACGCCTCCTACCAACTGCGAATTCTGGATCCCCGGTGTGCCATAGTTAACTGTAGACGCGCCTGAATGCCAACTCGAGGCCTGGCCAGACGGTAGCTCAGGATTTATTCTTTCTAACGACACTCCCTCGGTGGATGTTAATAATGGGAAATGCCATTTTTCGGAATACGACACTTCGTCCACTACTTCAAAAACGGAATTCAATAACACGGCTGTTCCTTCACGATCAGGATAAGAAGGAAAGGAGGGTAGCTGTATAACGGTTCGTGAATCGGTATTAAAGTAGTTACGCCGTATCCACGAACTGTCTGTTGTGAATACGCGATATTCTCCCGGAAAAAATAATTGTGGTTCGGACGGAATAATACTCGTCGACTGCAACTGTCCCGCAGCATTGCGAGAAGCAATTCGAAGAGTGGACAGGTCCAGGATTTTTTTACTTCGGTTATAAATTTCGAGATAATCAAATCCATTGGGGAATGGATTGAACAGGATTTCATTAATAACCGCATCACCGGGGTTACAAAGTTTAGGTATGCCGAATTGAATGGTTTCAACCTGGGGTGTACGTTGCGAACAACTGGTCATATTTTTCACCGTGAGATTATAAACAAGGTCTTCGGAAAGAATTGACGATAATTCAAGTCTGGTCTCATTGAATAGCGGTGGTATCATTTCAGCACGCAGGATGTTGATGCCGGCATCCAGTTGATAATTGGTGAGATTGATTGCGGCTGCCACGTCAGGCGGATGAGTCCACGCAATCAGCAGACTTTGGTTGTTCGGGCTGCATGACTTTATACGCAGTGATGGAAGGGACGTGATATTTAAATTCGGAGGAGGCGCTCCGGGGAACCCCCGCCATTGACATTTGACTCCTTCCAGTTTTCCCGGCCGAGGCATGGATATGCCTCGTGCTGCATTTCTAAAGTCCAACCGCCTTCTTTTTTTGCCGGATTGGAAAACCAGGCATTTTCATATTGCAGGGCATGAATGACTTCCCCGCTATTGTCGTATAAAACAATAAGGTCGCCGTTATTATCGAGCGATGGCCAACTGGTTACGGGCAAACAATTTGCTAAAGCTGACAAATGACTGGCTGCTGTTGAACCTGCAACCAATACAGCAGATCCTGGCTGCAGTTCATAGGCAGGCATGGGGCCACTTTGTCCACTTGCGTCGCCAATACGCCAGCCAGCCAGATTTACCCAGGAGGATCCGCGGTTGTACAACTCGATCCATTCATACTCCGGTAAACCTGCAGAAGGGACCGGATCAGCCATGATCTCACTCACAACAACACTGTATCGCTGCGCGGACGTAGCGATCGTTTGTATGAATAAGAATAAGACAATGATTTTTTCATGGAATAAATCTACATGCACGTGCTACCGATTTCCATGAGAAAAAAAAACATTATTTGGCGGGAATAATACGAGCTGTTATTTTTTGTTCACGATTTGAAAAAATCGTATATAGTAATGAAGAACATGATTAAACATACAATTCGCATTAAGAAACATCCCTAGGGAAGGTTTGCCGCGTTGTGTATGTTAACATATAAAAACAGTAGCAGGCCTTCCCAGACGGAAGGCCTGCTTTTTTTTAACCACTTTAATCACCATTAAAACTTCGCAGATTGCGAAGACGGGGGGAACAAAAAATGAAAGTTGCAGTAGTTGGCGCCACAGGCCTTGTAGGAACAAAAATGTTGCAGGTACTTGCAGAAAGGAATTTTCCGGTAACAGAATTACTTCCGGTTGCATCAGAAAGATCAGTTGGAAAAGAAATTGAATTCAAAGGAAAAAAGTTTAAGGTTCTAAGCATGACCGATGCAATTGCTGCCAAACCAGCTGTAGCATTGTTCTCCGCAGGTGGAAGCACTTCCCTTGAGTGGGCTCCGAAATTTGCTGAAGCAGGTATTACAGTTATCGACAACTCATCGGCCTGGAGAATGGATACCACCAAACCACTAATTGTTCCGGAAGTGAATGCAGATGTATTAACAGCAGCCGATAAAATTATCGCGAATCCCAACTGCTCTACCATTCAGATGGTGGTGGCTTTGCAACCCCTTCATCAAAAATATAAGATCAACCGCGTGGTGGTGTCTACTTACCAAAGTGTGACTGGCACCGGCGTAAAGGCAGTAGATCAACTAAAAGGAGAAAGAAACAATTCAGTGAAAGGCGAAGATGCGGAGTATCCAATGGCGTACAAATATCCCATCGACCTGAATGTGATTCCGCAGATTGATGTTTTTCTCGACAATGGCTATACCAAAGAAGAGATGAAGATGGTGAACGAAACGAAAAAAATCATGCGCGACGATAGTATCCGGGTTACCGCAACTACAGTGCGTATTCCTGTAATGGGCGGGCATAGTGAATCGGTAAACGTGGAATTTGAAAATGATTTTGATCTGACTGAGGTTAAGAACCTCTTATCGCAATCTCCCGGTGTTGTTGTAGTGGATGATCCTGCAAATGCGCAGTATCCAATGCCAATGGATGCGCATGAGAAAGATGAAGTATTTGTTGGCCGTCTCCGCCGCGACGAAACACAGCCCAATACACTTAATATGTGGATTGTATCAGATAACCTTCGCAAAGGTGCGGCAACGAATGCGGTGCAAATCGCAGAATACCTGGTGGCTAATAACAAACTTTGAAGGAGAGAAAGAAATGTGGCAATATGTAAATGAGAAAATGTGGAAGAAATGTGAAAATGAGGAAATGGGAAAATGAGGAAATGAAGAAATGAGAAAATGAGAAAATGTGGAGATGAGGAAATGTGTGGTAAAGTATGAATGCCTAATTTCCACATTTTCTCATTTACATATTTACATATTGTCACATTATGTTTTTACATATTGTCACATTTCTCTCACATTGCCTTTATGATTTCACCAGCTCCACATTGATCGCAAGTTTCACATCATCACTTACTACCACACCACCCGCTTCTGTTACAGCATTCCACTGCAAACCAAATTCAGTACGTTTGATTTTTTCCTTCAATTTCAAAACCTGCAACGGTACGGCCGTACATATCAGCCTGTACACCGCCGAACTCAACTTTGAGAGTTACGGGTTTGGTTACACCACGCAGCGTAAGGTTTCCTTCCAGTTTATAGTCGTCCCCGTTGGGTGCAAACGATGTTGATTCGAAAGTCATTTTCGGATGGTTTTCAGCATCGAAAAAGTCAGCTGATTTCAGGTGGCCATCACGTTGCTCAACACCCGTGCTGATGCTGTCGATGTCGGCAGTGAATTTGATTTTAGCATCGCTAAAATCTTCTTTATCGCTTTCTACTGTTCCTTCAAAAGTTTTGAATTGTCCGGATACAGTAGAAATTACAAGGTGTTTTACTTTAAACCCGATTTCGGAGTGTGCGTTGTCAATTGTCCAGGTTGCCATTTGATTAAGTTTGTTGGTAAACGATTATTAATTTTAATTCGATTATGCAAATTTAATGTTTAAACATTGAATATTCCAAATCTTTTGCGTTAAGAATAAATTAAACTCTTAACCAGTCTGATTTTCTGCATGTTCGCAGCAGGGTGAGGTGAAGAGTAGCGTACTAATCACGTCAAACTCTGTGCCGCCAATGACGGCCGAACGGGTCACGGGTCGCTAGTCATTGAGGGATGATTATTTAGGTTGGAAGACGTCTTTTTTCCATTGCTCCAGTTCCCGCGAAAGGCGGGCAATAATTTCCTGATTTGCTGCCGCAACATTGTTTTTCTCTGAAGGGTCGACGGCGAGGTCGTAAAGCTCAGGCTGATTATTTTCTTCTTTTATAATCATTTTCCAGTGGGCCGACCTGACAGCATATGCCTCACTGTGTTTCCAGAAAAAGCTGCGTGAGGGCAACTTCCCATTCTCAAATAATACAGGCACAATTGAAATGCCATCCACTTTGTTGCGGAGTGGTTTTTGTCGAACAAGCTCCATGATTGTCGGAAGTAGGTCCATGGTCATGAGCGTCTCATTGTTGGTAACGGAAGCCGGGATTTGTGAAGGCCACCAGGCAATGGCCGGAACCCGATGCCCACCTTCATAAAGCTGTCCTTTCTCACCTCTGAAGGGCTTATTATGAGAAATATTGTGATAGCCGCCGATATAATTTTCAATCCCGCCGTTATCAGAGCAAAAGAAAACAAAAGTGTTTTCGTCGAGACCCAGTTCTTTCAGTTTCGTAAATATCGAGGCAACACTTTTATCTAGTTCAATGATCATATTTCGAATAACGCTTCTCACCTCATTGGGTCCATGTTGCCCAAGCTTGCTTTTCGGTCCATTGACATCAGGATATGATTGTCCTTCGCGCATATGCGCAGTGTCGCCCGGTTGTTGCCAGGGAAAATGAATCGCATTGTGTGAAACAAAAAGAAAAAATGGGTTACTCCGGTTATTCTCGAGAAATGTAAGTGCCTCGCGGGTGATCAGGTGTGTATTGTATTCTTTTTCCTTTTTAAGTTGATCACCATTCCACCAGTCGTAATCACCACCGCGCGTTACTTTCGACATATAGTCACCGGAACCATGCAACATTCCTTTAAACTCGTGAAATCCAAACTGAAGCGGGCTTGTGCCTTTTTTGAGAGCCCAAGTGCCACTTGCCTAAAATCGCTGTTTTGTATCCAGCCTCTTGCAGGTATTGAGCAAGCGTTACTTCTCCTTTCGCTTTTTCGTCACTGAGGCCTTTATCTTTTTCGTTCAACGCTTTTTCGATTCCCATTCGTTGCTGGTAGCGCCCCGTAAGTAGGGCAGCGCGAGTAGGGGAGCAAACAGCACCATTGCTATGGAAATCGGTGAACCGCATTCCTTCCTTTGCCATTTGCGTTAGCGCGGGCACAGGCACATCGCCATTATAAACCGACATATCTCCATAACCAAGATCATCCGCAAGTATAATGATGATGTTGGGTGCCACTCTTTCCTGAGAGCTTCCGGAGATGATGGATATCAGGAGACCAAATGCAGCGAGCAGGAGACGTTTCATACAGACCTGGTTGAATAGATAACGAATCTGCTAAATTTACGACGCACTACCAAAGACTGCTTGCAGGATATTAACCGAATTTTGTACAATCTTCCCTGAAAAATGCTGTTTATCAGCCCTGGCTTCCAGGTTCAGCCTGATTTAAAAATTGAATCAGCGGCTGTAGTGCTTCGAAAGATTTGAGAATCTTTTTTAACAAGGCGGGACTGGTAAGGTCTTCATCTGAAATTGCTACCGATGCGATATAGCTTTTGAACCTGAGATATTCCGCGGCAGGATTATCGGCTTCATATCCTTTTGGTACGCGACTCAATTTGTATTCTTTATCTGCATCGAGGCCGCCGTATATTGATTTGAAACTGCGCGTCTGAAGAATTTTAGTGAAGTCGTTAAGGCTATAATCTATTTCCTGACGGATGTTGCGTAAAACATCAGCTGGCGGCATCCATATTCCGCCACCCGAAAAACTGGAACCGGGTTCACAATGGAAATAATAACCTGCTGAGTGTACTGCCTGTTTACCACCCTGGTTGATGCTTGCACCAAAATTGGTTTTGTAAGGTGATTTATCTTTTGAAAATCGAACATCACGATTGATGCGAAACATACAATCTTTCGCTACCAGATGTTTGATAGATGGATCTTTTTTTCCGTGCGCGTCAATCACTTTTTGAATAAAAGCTGCATAGTCTGCGCGTGCAGATTCATATTCGCTACGATGGGTATCAAACCATGGCTTGTTGTTATTTTTCCTGAGTTGTTTCAGGAATTGTATTGTCGACTTTTGCAGCATATCCGTTTTTTTATTACAGAAAGATGAAAGATTAGCGATTGATCAATGCCAGGAATTCGGCTTCATTCAATATTTTGATTGTACTGATTTTTTTCGCTTTCTCCAGTTTACTTCCCGCATCTTCACCTACAACAAGATAATTGAGTTTGGCGCTTACGCCACTTAACAATTTTCCTCCCTGCGCTTCCGCCATGGCTTCGGCTTCACTTCTTTTGAGTGTGGGTAGTGTACCGGTAAACAGGAATGTTTGACCACTCAACCCACCTGCTTCTACTTTATCTTTTTTCGTATTGCGAAGCTGCAACCCCAAAGATTCAAGTTCATCGAGCATCTGCAGGTTTTGCGGGTTGTTGAAAAAATGATGGATGCTGGACGCAACTTTGGTTCCTACGTCTTCCAGTTGCATTAGTTGTTCAACTGAATAATTCGTAAACTCTTTCAAATGGGAAACGCTTTGCGCCAACGTTTTTGCAGTTGTTTCACCTACAAATCGAATTCCCAAACCAAATATTAACCTGTGTAATGGTTGTGATTTGGAAGTTTCAATGGCGCTGCGCAAATTGTCGATTGATTTTGCTCCAAAGCCTTCCATTCTTCCAATCTGATCAAAATCGAGTTTGTAGATACCCGGAATATCTTCCAGTAAGCCAAGGCTATGAAACTTGCGCACATTGGCATCACCAAAGCCTCGTATATCCATCGCATCTTTACTTGTAAAATGGATGATGCGTTCGACCACCTGGGCAGGACATTCAATATTGATGCATCGCCAAACAGCTTCACCTTCTTCTTTAAACAACTGGCTGTTGCATGTGGGGCATTTCGTTGGGAAAACAATGGGTACTGCATCAGCAGGTCTTAATTCGGCCAGCGATTTTACGATATAGGGAATTACATCGCCAGCGCGCTCCACGAGTACTGTATCATTCTTCATCAGGTCTTTTTCGCGGATGATATCTTCATTGAAAAGTGAAATAGAAGATATCGTAACACCACCAATATGTACCGGTTCAATTTTAGCTACAGGAGTAATTGAGCCAGTTCTACCAACCTGGAATTCCACATCCAGTAGTTTACTGGTTGCCTGTCTTGCTTTAAACTTGAACGCAATGGCCCAGCGCGGGTGATGCGATGTCATCCCCAATCGATCCTGAAGATCGAGATCATTTACTTTGATCACCATGCCATCAATTTCATAAGGCAGGTTATCACGTGTTTGTTCAAATTCGAGACAGTAGTCGATTACGCCCTTTATGCCTTTGAAAACACGTTTTTCTTTCGCAGGACTACGAAAACCCAGTTCCCAGAGAAAATCGAGTGAAGATGCGTGGTGTCGCAATGCTTCTGGCATGTTGCTGCCGGCATTGAGGTTAATATAGCTAATATGATAAACGAATGCTTCCAGGTTACGCCGGGCAACTTCAGCACTGTCTTTAATTTTAAAGACCCCGAAGCGGCGTTACGAGGATTTGCAAGCGGTGGCAGTCCCTGCGCTGTTATCTGTTGATTGTACTTTGCGAAATTTGTTTTGTTAATAAGCACTTCACCGCGGATCTCAACCGTTTGCAACCCATATTTTGAAAATGGAGCAGAAAGCGGCACACTGCGGATTTGTCGGATATTGGGTGTAATATCATCACCTTCCACACCATCGCCACGGGTTGCACCACGAACGAGCATATCATCTTCATAAATCAGTGAAATACTTCCGCCATCGAACTTTGGTTCCACGCAATATTCAATCTCAGATTTACCAGAAAGTTCGCGGGCTTTACGATCGAAATCCAACAGGTCTTCAGCATTATAGGAGTTGTCAAGCGAAAGCATAGGCACCAGGTGAGGCGCTGCAGGAAAATCTTTGGTGAGGCCTTTTGCAACACGCTGTGTAGGCGAATCTGCCGTGATAATGGTAGGGTCAGATGCTTCCAGTTTTTCCAGTTGTTTAAAAAGAAGGTCATATTCTCCATCTGAAATGAGCGGATCATTCATGATATAATACCGGTACTCATGGAATCGTAATGCCTGCCGCAACGCATCGATGTCGGCCGCAGAAATTTTCGACTGTTTGGTTTCGTTTAAGAGTTGTATAGTGGATGCCTGTAATGCTTTTGTGCTTTCGTTGGTGTACATATGGAAAAGTTAGACCGTAAAGGTAAAGCATGGCACAAAAAATGCACGGAGTGTTCCGTGCATTTTTCTGGAGCGTCAGTTATTTGTTCAAATTCAGTGTTGTGGTAAGGAGGCTTCAGCTTTCACTGCTGCATATTTCCTTAGAAATTCTTTTTTCGAATCGTGATAGGACGATACAACGCCGATTTTGTGCATACAATAAATAAACATCCATGCCGGGTCAAGTTGATAGCGTAAGAATCCTGCCCTGGCGCTGCCGGGATAAAGATGGTGATTGTTATGCCATTCTCCCGTAAATAGTCCGGGGCGGGTTTGGTTGATTGCGAGGTTACTGCGATCAAAATCAAGTCCGTCAACATGTTTCTCTTCGCCTTTTGCATGACCTGTATAATTGAATGCTCGAACCAGCACAAACCAAAGCATAGCGGCGCTGAAAATAGCGCATGCCAGTGCGTGGCCGCCAATGAAATAGAGAATTGCATACCAGGCTGCCCAATTCAGGAGCCATGTAGCAATTGTGTAAATTGGATGTGCAATGCTACCCCATTTTTGATACTGGCTGTACGAGTTGATCCAAACGCCGGTATGGCGCATAAAGCCGGATGCTTTTTTATATTCGGCTTCAGAAAGTCCTTCAGCAATGCGCTGGTGATTAAATTCCGCCAGCATACAATACCAAAATCCGGCGCGGGCATTATATGGATCACCTGGTTCATCAGATTTTGCATGATGCACATGGTGTGAAACCACATAAATTTCTTCAGGTAATGTTTTGATTACAAGATGCTGCGTAATAAATCGCCAGACAGGGCTGCTAAACCGATATGCTTTATGCGTGCAATAGCGGTGAAACCAAATAGTTCCGTGTGTGCCCATAATAATCATGGCGTAAAGGACGATGGCAATCATTAGAGGCCATGAGAAGTATTTTGTGATAAACAAAACGAGGAAAGGGGTCATGCTCGCGATCATGACAAGTGCAAGCAGGGATATCCAGTTTTTGCGTGACCGGAAAATGTTAATCCTTGTCAGCATTTCTTTCCAAAGTTGTTTGCCAGTCGGCACTATAAGGTTGCCGTTTTCATCCTTCCAGCCATAGGAAGGTTTGTGAAGTATTTTTTCTATAAATGACATGAGATGCTACTGATGTGAGCCCCCGTAAGGAACTATCTTTTTTTAACGTTGATTGCTACCAGTCCGCGTTCGCCAAACTGTGTTTCATATTTAACCTTGTCGTTTAAGCCAACAGGTTCAAGCAGGTTGCTTGCATGAAGAAAGATTTTTTCTTTGCTTCCATCTTCGAGGATGAAACCAAAACCTTTTTCTTCGTTGAAAAAATTAACGGAGCCTGTTCGTGTACTATCACGTGTGTTACCAGCGGGGATTCCGATCTGGATATCATCAACGTTATATACTTTTTTGTTGCGGGGATCTGGCGGAGTGTCGGAGATGTTGCCGTTTTCGTCGATATAAGCCATCATGTCTTCGAGATTCGTGGCTTTCTTTTCGCCTTTACGCTCGTCCATTTTGAGTTGTTTGTCCTGACGGCGTTTGAGTCTTTTTTGTTCTTTATTCCTTTTGTCAAAAGTTTCTTTTGATCTTGCCATAGTAAGAATTAAAATGTTTGAAAACAGGAAGCATGGCAGCTTTTACATCACTGCGCATGCTTCCGATTAGTTTATATTGGCAATGCAATTACCAGCGATCGCGACGGGGGCGACTTTCTTTTTCACGTGCTACGGAAACAGAAATATTGCGACCTTCTACGTCACGGTTATTAAGACCAGCGATTGCTTTGTTAGCATCTTCGTCAGAATCCATTTCCACAAAACCAAATCCGCGGCTGCGGCCAGTTTCACGGTCCATAATAACTTTCGCTGAAGCTACTGTTCCATAAGTTGAGAATAAGTCTTTCAAATCGTCTTCCTGTACATGAAAGCCCAGGTTTGATACGTACATGTTCATAATGTAATAATTTAAATGATGAAATACGTGACAGAAGGACTACAACAAGAAGTAACGAGGAGAAAAATAATTACCGGGAGGCGTAAGAATCAAAACTTTCCAGAACTGAATGATGAAGAACTTGAGATCACTTCAGTGAAGATAGGCTTTTAAGTTGAGACTACCGCATTTAATTCTCCGGGCGGGAATGGGTGAAAACTTTCGCAAAAAGATGCTTTTGACGAGCGATATATGCTGGAATAAACAACTTTTCATTGATGACTTTCTCCATTCTCAGACGATAGCAGTGAAACCATCGTTTATGAAGTTCAAATTACTGCTGATTTTTGCGCTTTTCCTGGTCGTATTTAGTTGTAAAAAAGAGAAAGCTCCGCCTACCTGTCTCGGGGTAAATCCTACCGGCGGATTTGTTAAACTTGAAGATGGAAAATACAGATATCAAAATGCAAATGGTGTAGATGTGGAATTATCCTGGTCCGCCAAAGGCGGAATGACACTCGTATTTCGTTGGGGAGCCTATACCAGACTTAAGATGGAGTGGTGGGGTAGTGTGGGACTTAGTAAAGATTCAATTTATTCCGTCAGTCATGAAAATGTAAATGGTAAACATATCAAAGACCGGATAGGAGGCAACCGTTCTGTATTATATCCTGACGGTACTAAAATTACCATGGCTACCCCCGATCCGTATCTGAGCGCAACAGCCGTTACCATATATGATGGAGATGCGGTACACCATTTCAACGTAAAATGCGGCGTTATTGAATATAGCGCGATCACCGAAGCCCTCGCAGAAACTCTTGACTATCAACAGCCTGATGGTGAAACAACCCGTTTCGAAATCATTCCAGGCGGACTATTTGTATTTAATGACTATACTGAAGACACCCCCGGCAACAAAGTCTTTCAACGCGTCGACCTTGCGCGGCTTGTTTTGACAGATCCCAACGATGTTTTTGACTATTATGATGACCCAAGGCTGGGACACACGTGAGGAGAATGTGGAAATGGGGAAATGTGGAAATGTGAAGATGTGAAAGGTGGAAATGTAGCAATTTGATTATTGTGGCAGCAGAGTTTGATAACATATTGATTATCAATAAAGCGGATAATCCGCTGTAGGGACGCGCTGTTGTAGGGACGCGCTGTTGTAGGGACGCGCTGTTGTAGGGACGCGCTGCAGCGCGTCCCTACAACATGATACATGATTTCACGTTTGCCGCATTTTGTTTTTAATGTGTTGTTAGTACATATTTCCTATCTTCGGGATCGCTTTGCCAAAATTTACCTGTATGATGAGACGATTGCTGACAGCGACCCTCGCAACCTTTCTTGTGCTTTTTGCAAAGGCACAATTGCTTACATGGACACCCGATTTCCCAAAGGAAAATGATAATATCACCATCACCGTGGATGCTACAAAAGGCAACCAGGGTTTAATGGGTTTTTCAGGCAACGTATACGTCCATATCGGACTAATAACTTCGCTGAGTGCGAACCCGGGTGACTGGAAATATTCCAAATTCAACTGGGGCACGACGACTCCCGAAGCGCAGGCTACTGCGGCCGGGGCCAATAAATGGTCGTACACAATCAATAATATCCGCAGCTATTTTAATGTTACCAACGCGAGTGAACAAATTCGTGCCATCGCCATTCTGTTCCGTGATGGCGCCGGCAACATCGTACAACGTAACGCCAACGGTTCGGATATGTTTGTACCGGTTTACGACAACAATCTGCATGTGCGGTTTTCTCAACCTCCTATGCAGCCTTACCTGGATCCCATTCCTGAACCGATTACACGCAACATAGGACAATCAATTGCCATCACCGGTTTGGCAAATAAGTCGTCAGACATGAATGTTTACTTCAATGGTACCAACATTCAAACGGCAAGTAACGTAACCACAATTTCTGCAAACCCCAACATCACTACAGCGGGCAACCAGGAACTGGTGATAGAAGCGACAAGCGGAGCTGAGAATCAGCGAGACACGATCGTTTTCTTTGTTTCAGGTGCAGTTAATGTGGCGCCGTTGCCGCCAGGAACAAGAGATGGTATCAATTATCTCACCGGAAATACGTCTGTGGTACTAGTGTTACATGCTCCGGGAAAAAATCGTGTAAACGTTATCGGTGAATTTCCGGGAAGTAACTGGGTAGAACAGTCAGCTTACCAAATGAACAAAACACCGGATGGTGAACGTTGGTGGATACAAATTGACGGGCTCACTCCCGGTACCGAATATGCTTATCAATATCTCGTAGATGGTAACCTGAAAATTGCGGACCCTTATGCGGAAAAGATTCTGGATCCATTTAATAACAACGATGGATTTATTACCGCAGCCACTTATCCCGGTTTACGCGCGTACCCTGCGGGGCAATCCGGAATTGTAAGCTTATTACAAACCAATGCGCCTGCATATAATTGGGTCAACAATAATTTTGTGAGACCTGATAAGAGAAATCTTTTTATTTATGAAATGCTTGTACGTGACTTTGTAAGTGCGCACGACTGGAATACGATTCGTGACACACTCGCCTATCTCAAAAGAATGGGTGTAAATGCACTTGAAATCATGCCGTTCAATGAATTTGAAGGCAACGAAAGCTGGGGCTATAATCCTGATTTTTATTTTGCACCCGATAAATATTACGGGCCTCGCAATACATTGAAGCGTTTTGTGGACGAATGCCACAGCAATGGCATCGCCGTTATTATGGACATTGCCCTGAACCATTCTTTTGGGCTTTCACCCATGGTTCAACTCTACTGGGATCCTGTAAATAACAGGCCGGCTACGAATAACCCCTGGTTTAATCCTACTCCCCGCCATGCTTTTAATGTCGGGTTCGACATGAATCACGAAAGCTCCGCCACAAATTATTTCTTCAGCAGGGTAGTGGAGCATTGGTTAACGGAATATAAACTGGACGGTTTCCGCTTCGATCTTTCAAAAGGGTTCACACAGGTAAATACCTGCGATGCAAATGGCAATAACTGTAATGTAAATAACTGGGGAAATTATGACGCCAGCCGTGTCAACATCTGGAAAAAATATTATGATACGCTAATGCTGAAGTCCCCGGGGAGTTATGTGATACTCGAACATTTCGCAGCTAACAATGAAGAACAGGAACTCTCTAACTACGGAATGATGTTTTGGGGCAATCTTCATTATAATTTCCAGGAAGCAGCAAAAGGAGAAATTGCAAACTCAAATTTCGAAGGTGGTTTGCATACCGTGCGTAACTGGAATAATCCTCACCTGATTACGTACATGGAAAGTCATGATGAAGAAAGAATTGCTTATACTAACATCAACCAGGGCTTGAGTTCCGGTGCTTATAATGTTCGTGACACTGCTACTTCGCTCAAGCGACTTGAGTTAAATGCTGCGTTCCTCATGTCGATGCCGGGGCCAAAGTTGATTTGGCAATTTGGTGAATTGGGTTATGATTTTCCTATTAATTATTGCCCGAACGGGACGATCAATGATGACTGTCGCACAGCAAATAAGCCAATCCGTTGGGATTACCGTCAGCAGGCACGTCGGCTTTCATTGTACAACGTTTATAGTGAACTGGGACGATTGCGGGCACATGGCTGGTACAAAGATGTTTTTACCGCCAACAACATTACGATTGAACGTAGTTTAAATGGTGCCATGAAATGGTTGAAACTGCGATCAGCAACGGATAGTTCAATGCTCTGCATCATTGGTAATTTCGGTTTAACCGGTCAGGCGGTGAGCTTTAATTTCCCTGCTGCCGGCAACTGGTTCGATTATATGGGCAACACAGTGATGACAGCTACCAGCAGTCAGCAGAATATCAGCCTGGCGCCTGGCGAATTCCGCATTTATTTAAACAGGAATGTAAATAACGTTGCAGTAACTCCCGTATTTGATGTGGATACACCTTCTGAATTTTTGTTGGCTGCTGTTTATCCAAATCCGGCAGTAGGCAGCACAATTCTGGAGTTGAACATTCCGCAAACGGGAAAGACGGATATCCGTCTGCTGGATATGGGCGGACGCCAATTACAGCATTTGCATTCAGCGAACCTGGTGAGGGGTAATCATTTGTTACCGATTGGTGGTCAACTTACGAAACACCCATCCGGCCTATATTTGCTGCGCATTTCGGCGGGAAAGGAAACCAAAATTGTAAAAATTATCATTCCATAGAGCATGTCGAACGATCTCATCAAAAGTGCGCATCTGAAAACAGCGGAGATTGAAAAAGCCAGCCACCGCGACTATTTCAATATTGCAATATCTGTTGACTGTGTGATATTCTGCTATCATGAAAAGGAGTTGAAAGTGCTGGCGATTAAGTCGGACCTGGAAGATTTCTCCGGACTCTACTCTCTGTTGGGCGACCTGGTTCGGCCCGATGAAGATCTTGACAAAGCATCTTACCGCATTTTGATGGAGCGAACCGGTATGGACGATGTTTACCTGGAGCAGGTGCATACCTTCGGTACAATTGATCGTCACCCGTCGGGACGAGTAATTACTACCGCTTATTATTCACTCATTGATGCCAAGCATCAGAAACTTCGGATAAACAACAACGACCTGCAATGGGTTCCCGTAAAGCAAATTCGCCGCATGGCGTTTGACCATAAGTTAATTCTTGATACCTGTCTCGACCGGTTACGGGAGCAGGTGATGGAACATCCCGTGATTTTCAATTTATTACCTGAAAAATTTTCCCTTCGCGAACTGCAGGAACTCTATGAAGCCATCCTGCAAACGGATCTGGATCGACGCAATTTCCGCAAGAAGATTGCAATTAAAGACTGGCTGATCGACCTGAATGAAATGGAAGACGATGTTCCACATCGCCCTGGAAAACTGTACAAATTAAAACCTGAGTACCGGCGTAAATCGGCACGCCGAAAAATGGGCGGTCCCCGGGCGGCTATAGCCTGAAACCCGCAACAGCCATGTCTTTTTCAGCAAAATTAAATTTGCCGGAAAATAAAAATGCTTTAACATTGTGTGCTAAATACACATTGTCGTATTTATATAAACTGATTGCTTAACACTTAACGATTGCTTATGTCGCGCAACAACATGCAGAGGGCATTGGTATTGCTGACCATGCTATTCCTATCTCTTGTTTCTTTCTCTCAGGACAGGGTAATCACCGGTAAGGTTACAGATCCCCGAGATGGCACATCGCTGGCCGGGGTGAGCGTAGCTGTAAAAGGCACCAATACAGGCACGCAGACGGATGCCAATGGTGATTTTCGAATTTCGGTGGGACCCAACGTTACAACGCTTGTTTTTACTTCAGTTGGTTATGAAACCCAGGAGGTGGACATTACCGGTAAAACATCGGTGAGTGTATCACTTACGGTGAACAACGCTGCGTTGGGAGAGGTTGTAGTAATCGCCTATGGTACCCGCAAGCGCGGCGACCTTACGGGTTCGGTTACTGCTATTTCTTCTAAAGATTTCAGGAAGGCAATATCCCTTCTTCCGAGCAGCTGTTGCAGGGTAAAGTTGCCGGTGTGCAAATTACCTCAGGCGGTGGTAGCGCTGGCGGCGGAAGCCGAATTCGCATCAGGGGTACAACTTCTTTGTCGGCAAGTAATGATCCGTTGATTGTAATCGACGGTATTGCTGTTGAAAGCAACGGTATCGCCGGAAGCGGAAACCTGCTCAATACCATCAACCCCGATGATATTGAATCAATGACTGTACTGAAAGATGCCGCTGCAACCGCACTGTACGGTTCACGTGCATCTAACGGCGTAATCATCATCACTTCTAAAAAAGGTGTTCGAGGTAAACCCCGTTTTAACTATAATACGCAACTGTCGGCAAGTGCAATCGCTAAAAAAGTGGATGTACTTACGGCAGATGAAATCCGTAAAGTGGTAACAGAAGACGCGATTGAAACGGGCAATTATACCTGGGCCAACCTGCTGGGAACAGCCAACACTGACTGGCAGGATGAAATTTATCAAACAGCCATCACCAACAATCACAACCTGAGTGTAAGTGGAACGGCAGCGAATATGCCGTACCGTGTTTCAGTGGGCTATTTAAATCAGGAAGGTATTCTTCGTTCCGATAAGTTCAACCGTTATAGTGCAGGTATTAATCTCTCTCCCAAATTTTTCAACAATCATTTAAGTGTAAACCTCAACCTTAAGGCCAGCCAGACGGAAAACCGTTTTGCTGACGGCGGTGCAATTGGTTCAGCTGTTTCATTTGACCCAACAAAACCGGTTACCGGTGGTAAATATGGTGGTTATTATGAGTGGCTGCAACAGGATGGTAATGCAATCAACCTCGCAACCCGCAACCCCGTTGCATTGTTGATGTTGCGCGACAATACCAGCCGCGTACGTCGTTTAATTGGTAATGTTCAACTCGATTATAAATTACATTTCTTCCCTGATCTGCATATCCAGGCTAACCTGGGTATGGATAACAGCTGGGGACGTGGAAATGATAATATCGACTCAAATTCTGCGACCAACTGGCGTACGGGTGGCAGACATGCATTTTACAAACAGGGTAAAGAAAACTGGGTAGCTGATGTTTCATTGTTTTATGAAAAAGAAATCAAAAGCATCAGCAGTAAAATGGATCTGCTTGTTACGCACTCCTTCCAGGATTTCATCACCAACGTTTATAATTATCCCGCATTTAGTTACCGCGCAATTGCCGATCCCAACAATCCGGCCAAGCGTGATACTATTGCAGGTTCTGAACCAACTTTCTTAACCGACAAACCGCAATACAGGCTTGAATCGTATTTTGCGCGGTTAAACTATACACTGGCTGATAAATATCTCTTAACTGCTTCATTGCGGAGAGATGCGAGCTCCAAATTCTCTCCCGACAATCGTGTGGGTTATTTCCCATCAGTAGCGGTGGCCTGGAAAATGAAAGAAGAGTTTTTCCAAAATTCACGTTGGATTTCTGATCTGAAACTGCGTGCCAGCTGGGGTGAAACGGGTCAGCAGGATGGAATTGGTTACTACACATACCTGCCCACTTACTCTCAAAGTACGCTTTCAGCACAGTACCTGTTTGGCGATACTTACTTCTTCTTCCTTCGCCCCGGTGCGTATGATAAGAACGTAAGATGGGAAACAACTGAAACCATTAACGTAGGTCTTGATTTCAGTTTGTTCAACAACCGCATTTCAGGTTCAATCGATGCTTACCAGAAAAAAACACGTGACCTGTTGAGTGTTATTCCGATTGCTGCGGGTTCCAACTTTGCTGTTGACCTGTTGACAAACGTAGGTAACATGGAGAACAAGGGTATTGAATTTGTTTTGAATACAACGCCTGTTCGCAATGGAAAAGTAACATGGGACTTTGGTTTCAACGTTACTTACAATGAGAATACAGTTACCAACCTGTTGAAACAACAGGATCCAAATTTCACCGGTATTGATGCGAGTGGTATTTCAGGTGGTACAGGTAATAATATCGGAAAATTCCAGGTAGGATATCCCATCTATACCTTCTATGCTTACAAGCAGGTGTATGATAACGTTACTGGTAAACCAATTGAAGGTTTGTATGAAGATTTAAATCGTGATGGTGTAGTGGATGGCGATGATCGTTATCTCTATAAGAAACCTGCGCCAGATGTAATGCTGGGTATTAATACACGCGTTACGTTTGATCGTTGGTCAATCGGTTTGGCTGGTCATGGTTTGTTTGGAAACTATCTGTACAACAACTATATCGCTAATGCTGGTGTGATCAATTCTATTAAGAATCCAATCAACTTCATTGGCAACGCGTCACGCGATTTTTATACTAATACGCAATTCAGAAATAATCAGTATCTCTCTGATTATTATATCGAGAATGCTTCGTTCTTCCGCCTTGATAATATCAATATCGGATTCAACGCAGGTAAAGTTTTAGGACCTACAACCAACTTGCGTGTGAGCGCGAATGCACAGAACGTATTTGTTATTTCCAAATACAAAGGACTGGATCCTGAAAGCTCCAGCAGCTCTGGTGTTGACAACAACATCTATCCACGTCCACGGGTATTCACACTCGGTCTGAATCTCGATTTCTAATTGTATAAAACGATTGATGATATGAAAAGGAATACAACTATAAAATTGCTGGGTGTTGTTTCGGTGCTGTTTCTGCTCGCGTCGTGCGCCAAGAAGCTGGATTTATTTCCGGTAAATGATCTGACGCCAGAGAAAACGTACTCTACGCCCGACGGATATAAAATGGTGCTGGCGAAAATTTACGGAACCTTATCTATCACTGGTAACGCTGGTCCTTCCGGCCAGCCTGATATCGGCGGTGGCCTGGATGAAGGTTCACAGGTTGCATTTATCCGTATGTTCTTTAACTGCCAGGAATTACCTACCGATGAAGCAGTAGTATCATGGAATGACCAAACCATTCGTGATTTCCACGCAATGCGTTGGACGGCGAATGATCCATTCCTCCGTGGTATGTATGCACGTCCTATTTACAATATCACGTTGATTAACGAATACCTGCGTGAAGCAACGGATGAAAAACTGGCGCAAAGAAATATTACAGGGTCGGGTGCAGACGATATTAAAAAATCAAGAGCTGAGGCCCGCTGGTTACGTGCATTTAACTATTGGGTAATGCTGGATCTTTTTGGTAAATCAACTTTTATTACGGAAGCCAACCAGATTGGTTCAGATTTGCCAGAGGAAATCAGTCGTACCGACCTGTTTAATTATATTGAATCTGAATTGCTGGAACTGGAAAATGAACTGGCTACTGCACGTACCGCAGAATATGGACGTGTAGACCAGGGAGCTGCCTGGGCACTACTTGCTCGCATGTATCTCAATGCAGCAGTTTATACAGGAACACCTCGTTACACCGATGCGATCACATATGCTAAAAAAGTGATTGCTGCAGGTTATGAATTACAACCTAACTACGCTCGTCTCTTCATGGCCGACAACGACCAGATGGCGCGTGAGTTTATGTTTGTGATCAACTGTGATGGTCGTCGTACACAGGCTTTCGGAAATACAACATTCTTTGTGCATGCAGCTGCCGGCGACGATAATAACCACTTTGGTGTAGGCGGCGGCTGGTTTGGATACCGTGCCACGAAAGGCCTTGCCGATCTATTTGATGATCTCTCCGGCGCAACGGATAAGAGGGCGTTGTTTACAACTACGCATTTCGGTACCTCACCTGCGCAGATTGCGATTGATGATATTACCGACTTTTCAAATGGACTGCATGTGGCGAAATACCGCAACGTACGTTTTGATGGTGCGCCCACTTCGGATGCGACCCGCGAATACTCTGACGTTGATTTCCCTGTTTTCCGTTTAGCTGAAATGTACCTGATCTACGCGGAAGCAGTGGTACGAGGTGGTGCTGGTGGTGATCTGACAACGGCTACAAATTATATTAACCTGCTGCGTCAACGGGCTTACGGCAACTCATCAGGCAACGTAAGCCAGGTAGATGTTGATGCTCAGTTTATTCTTGATGAGCGCGGACGTGAATTGTATTGGGAAGGACATCGCCGTACAGACCTCGTTCGGTACAACCAGCTCACTACAGGTGCTTACCTGTGGCCCTGGAAAGGTGGTGTATCATCAGGAACAGCTGTGGATCCGAAGTTTAATATCTATCCGATCCCAACGCCCAACCTGACAACGAACCCGAACCTGACGCAAAATGATGGTTATTAATCTTAGTAAATCTCAGAGATATGAAAAGAGTTAACTTTTTCCTGGCGGCTATCATGAGCATGGTGTTATTTGCCTGCAAAAAAGATGAGCATAAAGTCTTTTTTGAAGGTGGCACCGCACCTGTGCTTACAGCAAATGCCAATGCCTTACCGTTGAGCTTCGTAAATGCGGATCAACACCTGGTTCGCCTGAACTGGACGAATCCTAACTACCGGTTTAATACGGGTGTAAGCTCGCAAGATGTAAACTATATTATTGAAATCGATATTGCGGGTGCCAACTTCAAAAGCCCAAATAAATTATCAATAGCAATCAGCAACGATCTGTCCGTGAACTTTACGGTGGGTCAGTTCAACGATTATCTGTTGAATGAACTGGTGCTTCCCCACAGTGTTACCCAGGAGATAGAAATGCGTGTTGTATCCAGTATGGGCAGCCTGCGTTCGGGTGCACTTGCTTCGAATGTGTTGAAATATTCAGTAACGCCTTATCCCATTCCTCCCAAGGTAGCGCCTCCTGCTTCAGGTAAACTGTTTATAACAGGAAGTGCAACGCCTGGCGATTGGATGGGTGGTGGTGATCCAGAGTTGCCAGCACAGCAGTTTACAAAAATATCAGAAACGCTTTTTGAAATTGCCAGTATTAACCTGAACGGGGATGCGTCTTTTCTTTTCGTTCCCGTATATGGTGACTGGAATGTGAAATATGGATATACCGGTGGTGGAAATGAGAACAACGTAAATGGTGATGACTTCATGCCTGGTGGTAATGATATGAAAGCTCCTCCTGCATCAGGTGCCTATAAGGTAACGGTAGATTTTCAACGCGGAAAATTCACTGTAACCAAACTCTAAACAACTAAAGCAACCAAACATGCGAAACAGAATAAATATAACGATGCTGCTTGCGGCCCTGTTGCTGGGGATTGTTGCCTGCCATAAAGGTGGAGGATCTTCCTTTTTATAAAGAAGGAAATGCAGTAAACCTTACAGCAGATAAAACCGCAGTGAGCCCCACAGCTGCCGATTCCAACAACTATGTGCTCAACTTCACCTGGACGGCGCCCAACTATGCAACGGATACGGCCAACTGGAAATTTGTGCTCGAAGTAGATACAACAGATAACAATTTTGCAGATGCCACACGTATCATCGTAACCGGTGTATTGCATTATTCACTTACCGGTAAAGAGCTGAATGCAATTTTGTTGAACTACGGATTTAACCTCGGTGAAACATATGGTGTTGATACACGTATTATCTCATCGTATGCGAACAACAACGAGCAATATTTTTCAAATGTTGTTAAGATCAATGTTACGCCTTACAATGATCCATCGGTATTAACCAGCGATGTTAGCTCAGTATCATTAAGTCTGGCCAATGCGAGCAACCGTGCATTAACCTTTAACTGGACACGTTCCTTTAATGGCTATACCGGAAATGTAAACTATGTTTTACAATACGATTCCGCTACACGCAATTTTGCAAACCTGAAAGAAGTGGATCTTGGTACGAATTTGTTAACCCGCAACATGACGCAGGAAGAAATCAACAATTCTGCTATCGACGTGGGTATTCCAATGGGTAACCTGGGTACTGTGCAATATCGTTTGAAAGCAACAACTGCACAGGGAGCTGTTTCATACAGCAACGCCATTTCCGTTTCTGTTCAATCTTATGTTTCTATCCTGCGTTATTATTTGCCCGGAGGTTATCAGGGAGCAACCAACCAGGGAAATGACTGGTCGCCAGAAACAGCACCCGAATTTATTCGCGATTTGCGTTCGGGATTGCTGAACAACATGTATTATCTGTATATCTGGCTGCCCGCAGGTGCTGAATTTAAAATTACACAGGGTCGTAGCTGGGATGTGAACTATGGTGGTAGTGGCGGAAACCTGGAACAAAACAGTGGATCAAACCTCTCCGTATCTACAGCAGGTTATTATCGAATTAGCCTGGATCGCCGCGATATGACTTATGATATCCGTGAAGGAAGGATGGGCTTTGTAGGCGGTGGAACCGGTGCGGGATGGTCTCCTGAAAACGTATTCCCCAACTTCCGTATGGGTCTTGCAGCCACAAACCTGTTTGTGGGCCTTACTGATTTGACAAACGATCAATGGAAATTGATTGATAATGATACCTGGAACAATGGTAGCAATACCATCGGCGAAACTCGTAGCTATGGTACATCAGAAGGAAGCGGCGGTACGCCTGAGATAAACGGCGGCAACTTTAATGCACCCGGTGCAGCAGGTCGCTACCGTGTAATCTGGGACGGACGTGATCGTGATAATATCAAATACGAAATGAGTCCCGCAACCGAAATGCGTGTTGTTGGAAACGGCATCGAAGGAGTACCTGACTGGTCGCCCGGCGCCTCACCACAGATGACTTATACAGGCAACGGTGTATGGACTATCACACTGAACCTGAAAGCAAACCAGTTCATTAAATTCCTTGCCGGAAACGACTGGGGAGCATTTGACTACGAAGATCAAAGTGGTACGGCAGATTTAAATGTGGATCGTCCCATTTCATGGAACAGTGGTGGATCTGATTTTAAAACGCCTGCTGTTGCCGGTACTTATACTATTACACTGAACGAATACACGCAAACGGTACGAATCCAATAATAGTTTGTTTCAGTTTGAAAATAAAGAAGCCGGTCAGAATCTGACCGGCTTCTTTATTTATATACTAAAATGTTATTCTCTGATTTCTTCGTCTTCCATTCTTGCAAATACCTCCGGTTTCAGTTTCTGCAGAGGATTGCTACGGTTGTTGTCATACGTTTCGCGGCGGCGAATGATGTCGATACATTCGTATATAGCAGCGAGGAACGATGAAGGATCTGCTTTATCTTTTCCTGCAATGTCGAAAGCAACACCATGATCGGGAGAAGTGCGTACGGCCGGCAGGCCTGCGGTGAAATTAACACCATCACCGGAAGCAAGTGCTTTAAATGGAATCAGGCCCTGGTCGTGGTACATCGCCAACACGGCATCAAACTTATCATGACTGTGGCGAGCGAAGAACGCATCAGAGCTGTAAGGCCCCACAACGATGATATTGCTGTTTTTTGCGTCTTTAATGGCGGGGCGAATGATGTTTTCTTCTTCGCTTCCTACCAGTCCTTCATCGCCGGCATGCGGGTTCAGACCTAACACTGCAATGCGTGGACGATCAATACCGAAATCGCGCTGCAGGCTTTTGTTTATCAGTTGCAGTTTGCTCAGGATTTTTTCACGCGTAATATGTTTGGCAACTTCGGCCACCGGAACATGTTCTGTAACCAGTGCCACACGGAAATTGCCGGCGCACAACATCATCACGACATCATTGGCATTGAACGCTTCCTTTAAAAAAGGCGTATGCCCTGTATGGCTAAACTCAGGAGACTGAATATTCTTTTTATGAATAGGCGCCGTTACAAGACCGTCAATTTGTTTTTGTTTCAAAGCTGCCACGGCAGTTTGCAGCGACAACACTGCATATTTACCTCCGATTTCATTCAACTGACCTGGCGTAATTGCCACATCTTCTTCCCAACAGCTAAATACATTTACCTGTTTATGGTTGAGGCGATTGTAGTCGCGCGTGCTTTGATAATTAAAATGCAGATCGCCCAAAGTTTTGCGATAAAAATTCACCGCTTTATTGGAGGCAAAGATCACCGGTGTGCAATGTTCCAGCAGGCGGCTGTCTGAAAAACATTTGATGATCAACTCAAGGCCGATACCATTCAAATCACCGCAGGTGATTCCAATAACGGGACGTTGTTCTGTATTTGTCATTGCGAAGGTTTGAGCAAAAATAGGGAAAGAAGTTTGATGGGAGATGATCGATGACTGATGATCGTTGACCGATGTTCGATCACCGATGTCCGATCACCGATGTCCGATGACCGAGCCCCGATGTCCGATGAATTTATATTGTGCAACATACCACTACCGAGGACAGAAGGGGTGACTTGCTTTTAAACACTCTTTCGGTCATCGACCATCGATCCTCAAACATCGATTCTCGCATCCACATATCGTCCCTTCGGGACTCAAAATAATAAGAGATATTCGGTGCTACAGATATCCCGTCCCTTCGGGACGGATTTCACAACGCTCAACCAGCATCGATCATCGGACATCGGACATCGGTCATCGGTCATCGGACATCGGACCTCAAACATCGATGATCGATGACCGAGCCCCGATGTCCGATGAATTTATATTGTGCAATATACCACTACCGAGGACAGAAGGGGTATCTTACTTTTAAACACCCTTTCGATCATCGACCATCGATCATCGATCCTCAAACATCGATTCTCGCATCCACATATCGTCCCTTCGGGACTCAAAATAATAAGAGATATTCGGTGCTACAGATATCCCGTCCCTTCGGGACGAATTTCACAAAAGTTCATCCAACATCGGTCATCGGTCATCGATCATCGGTCATCGGTCATCGACCATCGGACATCGATCATCGGTCATCGGTCATCGGACATCGGTGCTCGACCATCGATTCTCGCATCCACATATCGTCCCTTCGGGACTCAAAATAATAAGAGATATTCGGGTGCTACAGATATCCCGTCCCTTCGGGACGAATTTCACAAAGTTCATCCAACATCGGTCATCGGTCATCGATCATCGGTCATCGATCATCGGACATCGGTCATCGGACATCGATCATCGGTCATCGAACATCGACCATCGATTACCTGCTCATCACCCTCTTCGTAATTCCTTTTCCTGCCTCATCGGTAATACGCAATGTATATACGCCTGGGGCGAGGCTGCCGGTGTTGTCGAGTTTTAAGCTGTTTACGCCAGTAAATGCCAGTTGTTTTTCACGACGTACCAGTCTGCCGCTGTTGTCGTAAAGCTCGATAGTAAGTGCGGTATTTTGTGCCAGCGAAATATCGAAACGCAGTTGTTCTTTAAACGGATTGATCACGTTTACCACTTCAAACTCAGGCAGGTTCGGTTTCAGCGAAATTACCTGCGAGTGCTTGCGTTTGCGGTTTGATGAATTCAATGTTATCCGATACCACGCTTGTTTTGTAAGCGCGTCAGCTTCTGTAAACTGGTAATAATTAGTAGCTGAATTATTTACATAGCCATGCACTTCACCAATTTGTGTAAAGGTGGTGCCATTAAAGCTCCTTTCAACAAAATAACTGATGGGACCTTCTTCGAGGCTGGTACTCCAGTTTAATTGTGTTTTACCATTTTCAAGTCGTCCGTAGAAACTTAAGATGTCGGTACTTAACACCGGTCCGCAATCGAGTACAGTAAGATTGATAATACTCACACCATCGGTTACC
>JANPZZ010000011.1:5000-37052 GCA_024707305.1 Chitinophagaceae bacterium | reverse complement strand
CAATTGGCACTTTCCAGTATTTGCGGTTAGCGCTTTTGCTCCATAATCCCCATCCCGGAATGGTTTAACGGTGAATTGGCGAGAAAACGCTGCGTGGACAGCATTCACGCGGTTCACTTCCTCCGGGCGTACTTTCCGGGGTGGTGTCCAGCTTAAAACAACATCAGGAATTCTCAGCGTACTGTCAGCAAACAGGCGCAACGTGTCGCCTTCCTGCGACGATGCAGCAAATGGCAATGTAATGCCAAGTATAAATCCCCACAAACCAATCAGGAATATGCCGCATCTTCATGAATTCTTTTGAGCGGCTTACCCGGCCTTTACGCCCATTTGTTCGAGCAATTTGGTCAACTCGTCGATGGAGAAGTGGCATAGTCGATGGTGATTTGTCCGCTACCGCCTTTGCTTTGTGTTTAAAGTTTAACCCTTGTACTAAAATGGCTGGCTAAAGTTATCCTGTATTTCTGATAGGGACCGCTTAAGCACATTTTTGCGGTTTTTTTAACAAAAAAAAAAGCAGCAACCCTGTTTGTGTAAATTACGAACCAGGTTTTCGGTTTGTCTTACATTTGAGCCCTTTGCTGTTTATTTCGTTGAAAAATATAAAGTGATGATCTACTGAATCAACATTTACCAGCGCACGTGCATGACCCATTGTAAGGCTGGCCATAGAAGCACCGGCCAAGTTGAATATCCGGAGTGTAATTTCAACAGGCGAATAAAATTGGCTACCGTGCTACGGTCTTTACCCATGCGCTCAGCCACCTTTTTCCTGTGTATAATCCAGTTCCTCCATCATGCGCTTATAGCTGAGTGCAACTTCCATTGCATTCAGGTCTTCACGCTGCAGGTTTTCAAGTAATGCCAGTTCCAACAACTTTCTACATCATTCACCTGACGCACATAGGCGGGTATGTCTTTCAGTCCCGCCATTTTTTTCTGGCGCGCCAGCGACGTTCACCCGAAATCAGTCTGTATTTACCATTCGCCAGTTTAGATACAGTTACCGGTTGAATGATATCATGCATTTTGATGCTTTCGGCCAGTTCATTTAATGCCTGTTCATCAAAATCGCGACGTGGCTGTTTGGGGTTAACCTCAATGTCGTTTACAGCAATACGTGTGATGCCTGTTGCTGTTTCCACAACAGCTGGTTTTAGGTTGCCACTACCGGTTTTCAAGTCACTATCAATACTCTGCAGCAGGGACCGGATGCCCTTTCCTAACGCGTCTTTATTTTTGTTTTGGGGGAACTCATTTTCGCTTTATGGTTTCTTGTCTTGTTTTTTGATACTACAGTTCCAGGATTCCGGTCTTCCTGCTTAATCTTCGTCATGTCATTTTTCTGCAGGATCTCTTTGCCGAGGTTCAGGTAATTCATTGAGCCCTTGCTGTTGGCGTCGTAAAGAATAACAGGTTTTCCTACGCTGGGTGCTTCAGAAAGACGTGCATTCCGGTGGATGATGGTATTGAATACCAGTTCGTCGAAGTGGCGGCGAACTTCACTTACTACCTGGTTGCAGAGGCGCAGTCGTCCATCATACATGGTCATCAGAATACCTTCGATCACCAGTGAAGGGTTCAACCGGCTTTGCACTATTTTGATTGTATTGAGGAGCTTACCTAAACCTTCCAGGGCAAAAAAAACTCACATTGCACTGGTACCACTACTGAGTCGGCAGCCGTAAGCGCATTTACTGTAATAAGGCCCAGAGAAGGGGAGCAGTCGATGATGATAAAGTCGTATTCGTCCCGAACCGGCTCCAACAGATTTTTGAGAACGGTTTCGCGGTTGGGATAATTGATCATTTCAATCTCCGCACCTACGAGGTCGATATGTGAAGGCAGCAGGTCAAGGTGAGGGATTTCAGATTTCAGGATTACATCCTTCGCCCTGGCCTCATTTACCATGCAGTCGTAAAGGCTTTTAGTAATATTATGCAGGTCAAAGCCCACGCCGGTGGTGCTGTTTGCCTGCGGGTCACCATCTACCAACAGTGTTCTGAATTCCAACACCGCGAGGCTTGCAGCCAGGTTGATGGCGGTGGTTGTTTTGCCAACCCCACCTTTTTGATTTGCCACTCCGATAATTCTTGCCATGCCGGGAATCTCCTGAAATTTATGTTAATGGGTAAAGATGGTAAGCATCTGCCGGAGAACAAAATTTAGTTTTGCCCAATCAGACCCACCGCGGCAAAAATAAGTTTTCGCCGAAGAACAATACTACTCCCGGTCTGTTTAATTTTGAACTCAGCTATGCGTAACACAAAATTCTGGTGGTTTCTTATCGGCGTAATGATTTTGCTCGATGTGTATGTATTTCAGGCAGTAAGGTTAATTACCCTGCCCGCTTCACCACGCGTTCGAACTTTCGTGCATGTCACTTATTGGGTCGTTTCCGCCGCCTGCCTGATTTTATTAATTATTCTGCCCTATATTAAATTCAGTCACGATTCGTGGATTGCCCGAAGCACCATCTTTTTTACCATCATAGGGGTCTTTTTTGCCAAAGCCATCGCAGCGGTATTTTTCCTGGTGGATGATATCCGGCGTCTGATCCAGTGGGCCAGCCTCAAACTGGGCTGGTACACCCCGGCCCTTACCGATGCAGCCACACCCGGCATTACACGTTCGGCATTTCTGAGCTGGACCGGGATGGTCTTTGGAGGAAGCCTTTTTGGCACCCTGCTTTATGGATTCGGAAATAAATATCGCTACCAGCTCAATCGCGTGCCGGTAAGTTTTGACAATTTGCCCGAAGCATTCAAAGGATTGAAAATCGTTCATATCTCAGATATCCACTCGGGCAGCTTTAACGACAAAAAAGCCGTGGCAAAAGGCGTGGAAAAAATCATGCGTGAAAATCCCGACCTGATACTTTTTACCGGCGACCTGGTGAATAATACCGCCGATGAAATGGACGAGTACCGGGAGATATTCTCCCAACTTTCCGCGCCAATGGGTGTGTATTCAATTTTGGGCAACCATGACTATGGCGAATATGTAAAATGGCATACGCCTGAAGAAAAAGCCGCCAACCTGGAAGCATTGAAAAAAGTACATGCCGATATGGGCTGGCGCCTGCTGATGAATGAACATGTGGTGCTGGAAAGGGGAGAAGACCGCATTGCGATCTTAGGTGTTGAGAACTGGGGCGCAAAAGCCAATTTCCCCAAATATGGAAAGTTAAAAGAAGCGCACGCAGGCACGGATGTCTATCCATTTAAAATATTGATGAGCCACGATCCGTCCCATTGGGACGCCGAAGTGCGGAAAGAATATACCGATATTGACCTGATGCTTTCAGGGCATACGCATGGAATGCAATTTGGCGTGGAGCTGCCAGGCTTTAAATGGAGCCCTGTACAATATATATACGATCAGTGGGCCGGACTTTACGATGATGGCAAACAAAAATTGTATGTAAACCGCGGCTACGGCTTCCTTGCCTATCCCGGCCGCGTAGGGATATTACCGGAGATCACAGTGTTGGAGTTGGGGTGATCATCGAACATCGATCATCGAATTTGCATTTCCTTCACACTCCCCCGCAATATATTTGAACTGAAAACTGTTTTAGAAATCACAATACGTAAAGCCGTTAATACAAATTAACAGCGACGTTCAGGCATTGGCATTAATCTTGGATTTTTTTTGGACAAAACTTTTTTATTTATGAAAGCAAAACTCTTTCTCTCTCTGTTTGCATTGGTATTTACTGCAACCGCTTCCATGGCACAATTTCATATTGGAGTGAAAGGCGGCGCCAACATCAACAAGATAGATGGCGCGTCGTTTAAAGAACAGTTCAGTTATGGATATCACCTGGGTGGCTTTGCAGAAATAGGTATCGGTCGCAAATTTGCCATCCAGCCAGAGGTGCTTTTTAACCAGTACAGCACCACTGTTACTAACGACATTGACCATGTGTATGAAGATGTTTTTAATTCTGATCAAAGTAAAGTTCGCCTCAATTATCTTTCCATTCCCATCTTACTTAACTACAAACTCCTCGGCAATTTTCTGACACTGCAGGCCGGACCCCAGTTTAGCATTTTGATGGATCAAAACAAAAACCTTTTGCAAAACGGAGGCCGTGCATTCTCCGACGGAGACTTTGCCATGACGGGTGGCGTACAGCTCAAGTTAAGTGCATTACGCATCAGCGGACGCTATGTTGTTGGCTTAAACAACATCAACGATATTGATAATCAGGACCGGTGGAAAAACCAGGGATTCCAGGTTTCGTTGGGATTGGCCCTCTGATCGATACGGCAGTTATAACTGTCGGTTTCAAAAATTACCCTCCGAATCTGTAGATTGAATTCCGAAAACAAAGCCTGTATTGCGCTGGACTGCTTTACAGGTTTTTGTGCTGAATCCTTTCAGTTTGAATGAACTGGAAGGATTTTTATTAACCGGCAGCCCCTGATTTGGCGGTTAGACGGCGCCTATTTCTGCCAGAATTCTTCCCATTTCACGCAATTTGTCAGAATTTCGTCCGCGGCATGGAACTTGAACCGGCTGCCTCATATTAATTGATGCTGATTTATGAAGAGAATTGACTCGTTATTTGTGAAATCGGAAGATGATATGGATTTTTTGCCCATAATTCCATTGAATGAGGGCGAACAGGATGATTTTTCTGGCGTGGAAGTGCCTGAAGAACTGGCATTACTCCCCTTAAGAAATACCGTTTTATTTCCCGGCGTGGTGCTGCCAATTACGGTAGGCCGCGATAAAAGTATTAAAGCTGTAAATGAATCCCATGCCCGGCAGGACAAGCTGATTGCCGTGGTGGCGCAAAAAAGACAGCAGCGTGGAAGATCCTACGGCCAAAGACCTCGAGGGAACTGGCACCGTGGCACGCATTGTAAAGCAAATTAAAATGCCTGACGGCGGCACCACGATCATCATACAGGGAAAGAGCAGGGTGAAAATTCAGTCGTATATACAGGAAGAGCCCTACTTCCGTGTACAACTTGAAAAGCGTGAAGACGAAGCCGCGCCGGAAGGTGCGGACTTTGAAGCTTATGTTTCCACGATTAAAGACCTTGCAACAGAAATTATTCAGCTTTCACCAAACATTCCTACAGAAGCATCGATCATTCTGAAGAATATTGAAAACCCTGCATTCCTGATTCATTTTGTAAGCAGTAATCTGAATAGTGATATCCGCGAAAAGCAACGTTTGCTGGAGGTGACCAGCATCCGCGAGCGCGCAGATATGTTGATGCAGTTGTTGCAAAAGGAATTGCAGTTTGCCGAACTGAAAAATAAAGTAACAACAAAGACTCGCACCGAGCTGGATAAACAGCAGCGTGAATATTTTCTGCAGCAGCAACTGAAGAGTATTAAAGAAGAGCTTGGGGGCGACAGCAACCAGCAGGAATTGAAAGAAATGCAGAAGAAGGCCGAGACCAAGAAATGGCCTGCTGCAGCGAAAGAACATTTTAAAAAAGGCGTGGAGAAGCTGGAGCGAATGCATCCGACAACGCCTGATTATTCTGTTGTTTATAATCACCTCGACCTGATGCTGGACCTTCCCTGGGATGAGGCTACAGAAGATAAATATGATTTAAAGCAGGCGCAGAAAACGCTTGACCATGATCATTTCGGGATGAAGAAAATAAAGGAGCGCATTGTTGAATACCTCGCGGTGTTAAAACTGAAAGGGGATTTAAAATCGCCGATACTTTGTTTTGTTGGACCTCCGGGAATCGGTAAAACTTCGCTCGGTAAAAGTATTGCAAACGCAATAGGGAGGAAATATGTGCGCCTGAGTCTCGGTGGCATGCACGATGAAAGCGAAATCCGCGGTCATCGCAAAACCTATATTGGTGCGATGCCCGGCCGCATTTTGCAGTCGTTGCGAAAGGTGAGAAGTTCGAATCCTGTTATCATCCTCGATGAAATTGATAAAGTTGGAAATGATTTCAGGGGTGATCCCAGCAGTGCATTGCTGGAAGTGCTGGATCCTGAACAGAACAATACATTTTACGACAACTACCTGGAGATGGAATATGATCTCAGTAAGGTGTTGTTTATAGCAACAGCGAATAATCTCGCGAATATACAACCGGCATTACGCGACAGGCTGGAGATCATCGACCTGAGTGGGTATGCGGTGGAAGAAAAAAATTGAGATAGCGAAAAAGCACCTGATACCACGCCAAAAAGAATTGCATGGATTAAAAAGCAGCAATTTCAAAATCGCCGATAAAGTGATCGAAAAAATCATTCAGGATTATACACGTGAGAGTGGTGTGCGTGAGCTGGATCGTCAACTGGCCTCTGTAATGCGCTACCAGGCGAAAGAACTGGCGATGAAAGGAAAGCTGAAGGCAAACCTTACTGCTGTTGACATTGTGAAGATATTAGGCAAGGCGCGTTATAGCAATGAGATTTACAAGACGGCGAATATGGCTGGCGTTGCAGTAGGTCTTGCCTGGACATATGTTGGCGGCGACATTCTCTTTATCGAAACTTCGCTCAGCGATGGTAAAGGGGAATTGAAGTTAACCGGTAATCTCGGCAATGTGATGAAGGAGAGTGCGAGTACGGCACTTACTTATCTGCAGAGCAACGCCTCTAAATATGGAATCGATCCGAAATTGTTTGAAAAGAAAAACATCCATATACACGTTCCGGAAGGGGCGGTGCCTAAAGATGGTCCCAGTGCCGGCATTACGATGATGTCGGCTATTGCGAGTGCGCTCACGGGGCGCCGCGTAAAACCATTTCTGGCGATGACGGGCGAGATCACACTTCGCGGGCAGGTACTACCGGTAGGTGGAATTAAAGAGAAAGTGTTGGCCGCCAAACGGGCCGGCCTCCGCGAGATTGTTCTTTGCTGGCAGAATGAAAAAGATGTGGAAGAAATCGAAACCGCCTTTATCGAAGGCATCCAGTTTCATTATGTCAAAACAATGAATCAGGTGCTGGAGAAGGCGTTGGTGTAGGGGGAGATTTAAAATGGCGGTTCATCATATAATTTAAGGCCCTCATCAATTTATTACGAAGCCTGTACGATTTGAATTTTTCAATTGTACAGGCTTTTTTATTTCTCTAATCATTGTTATTTAAAAGGTGGCGACCGTTTTTCAATTAATGATAACATGGCTTTTTAGATTTCTTCAAAACAGTTTTGTTTGATTGACATGAAGTTTAGGCGTCTACTATCTGTCTACAAAATATACATTTGAATCGTCGCGATTGATAGCGCTTCTCAGTCGATTCTGACATTTTTTTTCACACATCCAGGTATTGTTTAGAAAAGTTCGGTGCCATCACCAAGGTGAGGAACGGGTTTGTTATGCAAATATTGAAAGATTCGAAAAACTTGAATATGCGTTTTGCTTTTATATTTTTTTTGTTATTAGTTGGACTTGTTTCATTTGGTCGTCAGGTAAAACGTCTTGAACCCGGTGAGGTGGTGCCTCGTATTAATATAAAAGTTGCAGATCAAGATCAGGTCGTTGAAAAATATCTTGATCCGAATCTGGACTCGTTGATCATTTTGGATTTTTGGGCCACCTGGTGTACTGGATGTGTCAGTAGTATTGAAGTCCTTGATGAGCTGCAGAAAAAGTTTAAGAATCGGGTAAAGATCTTATTGGTCAATTCCGCATCAACTGGCGATGACTCCTCGAAAATTAAAGCATACTACCAAAGATGGAATCGGAAGAAAGAGACGGGACTTTCTCTGTCCACCATCATTTATGATTCAACTTTCTCGGCCTGGTTCCCTCATTCATCTATTCCTCATTTCGTATGGATATACAAGGGAAAGTTTCTTGCTATCTCAGATAAAGCATCCTTGAGTGATACAATAATTTCAGGATTGTTGGATGACGGAACATTCAGAGGTAAAAAAATGTCGCCCATACTTTTTTTCAGTAAATGACAGGCTGGTTGAGGTTTTGGAGAAATTTGATAGTATCGGGTATTCCTATTCAGTTTTCTCGGTCGAGAATGAGAATCTGCCTTCAATGCTAAATCGAACATGGTACCCGCCGCCACGTTATTCAAAAGTTACCATGCTTAACCAGACGTTATTGACTCTGATAAAACAGGCATATCGGTTCTGGTTACCAAATAATAGAATAAAGCTTAGGGGAAGTGATGAATCAAAGCGAAGATTGGTTGAAACGTTTGATGAACGTCTCAGTTATGAAATGCAGGATACCGCGCAATCCCGTCTGCATATGGTACGAAAGATGGCGGAGGACATCGAACGGCGATTCAAATTTAAAGCACTAGTGACTAAAAGGAAGGAGTCTTGCATCTATATAAGAAAAGTTCAGGTTAACAAACCATGGGTGAAAGTGGATGAAGTGGATAGTGTCTCGCTCTCTACCCTGGTTTTCCGGTTAAACGAGATGAGTTCTATTCCGATTGTGCAGTCTGCCAATATATCATCGAAACAATCAGTATACATAAAAAGCTGGCCTCGTTCAGAGTCTGAGATACCTGCATTTCTAAAAGAAAATGGCATTAAAGCGTCCAGAAGGAAGCGGGCGTTAGAAGTATTACTGATTGACGCGAAATAATTTTCTGAACCAAAAATTAAACCACTGCTATGAAGAAGATTTTTCTCTTTCTATTTTTTATTCCGTTACTCTCTGTCGGGCAGGAGCGCGAGGTAACTGGTAGGATATTGGATACGGACAGCCTGCCATTACCCGGTGTTCGAATTACTTTGCTACGAACTGGTGAGAGATCCGTTTCGGATAACAATGGACGATTTCGAATTCCCCAGGCAACAATAACAGACTCGATTGAATTCTTCGCAATTGGGTATTTGAATAGAAAGATTTCAATTCGATATTTCAATCTCGGTTCAATAGTCCTGGAAAAAGATTATACCAGTCTGGAAGCAGTAACGGTGGAGACAGGCTACTACCAATTGCCAAAGGAAAGGGCAACCGGTTCGTTTGCTGTTGTTACTGCCGACAAGCTCAATGAACAGGTTGGTACTACTATTTTGGAAAGACTACCATATATCGCAAGTGGAGTAACGCAATCCCCGGAACGCAATGGAACGAGTCTAGGGATGATGGTGCGAGGGCTTAGTACTGCCACAATCGCCATCGCAAAGCCTTTGATAATTTTGGACAACTTTCCTTACGAAGGAGATCTGGCCAATCTTAATCCCAATGACGTTGAGAATATAACAATTCTAAAGGATGCGGCCGCCGGTAGTATATGGGGTGCAAAGGCTGGGAATGGCGTAATTGTGATTACAACGAAGAAGGGGAAGTTTAATCAAAGACCGAAGGTCGATGTGAATTTTAATGTAACGACTCTTACCGAACCCAATTTGCGTAAAATGCCGCTGATTGGTTCCAGCGATATCATCGATTTGGAAATATTTCTATTTGGGCGTCGACACAATTTTATTGATACGCTGAAAGTAGGAAGGCCCAGCTTTTCCCCAGTTTATGAGATACTTTTTGCCAGACGTAACGGCAAAATTTCCTCTAGTGATTCCGCCAGGATGATCGACGAACTAAGAGATATTGATATTCGCGACGAGTACCAGAAGTATATGTATCGTGACGGAATAAACAGACAATTTTCCGCATCATTGAGTGGAGGTGGCAGTTCGAACGCCTGGAGCTTTTCAACGGGCGGTGATTTAAATTCCAGCAATACACATGACCAACTACAAAGGCTGAGCTTTTTGATAAAAAATACTTTTAAGCCTGTAGAGTCTCTCCAGATAGACGTATCGCTCATGTACATTCATAGAAAGTCTGAATCTGGAAGGCCTTTTTATGGCTCGATGTCAAATTGGAGAGGACCGTTACCCATGTACACCCGCTTTGCTGATGATGATGGACACGCGATTCCGGTGTATAAAGATTATCGTAAGACGTACCTGGATACAGCAGGTAACGGAAAACTTCTTGATTGGAAATATTATCCACTCACAGACTATAAATATGAGAAAAGGGTCAATCAGACTCAGGATCTAAATGCCAATCTTGGACTAAAGTGGAAAATCACTAAAGCGCTTGATGTTAGTCTATCATATCGAAGACAGGATCAATATGCCAGCGGACGGTTAATTCGCGAATTGGAGTCATACGCAGCGAGAGACCGTATTAATAGTTTTACCAGAATAAACCACTCTACAGGAAATGTAACATATCTTATTCCTAAAGGTGATATAGTTTCGATTAGCGAAGACAAGGTTGTCGCGCAAGATTTTCGTTCCCAGTTAAACTTTAACAATACCTGGGGTAACCACAGTGTATACGGTATAGCTGGATTTGGATCAAGTGACGTTAAAATAAAAGGGAGTGGTTATACTATATTTGGATATGATCCCGGCAATTTAGTCGTGGGAGATGTTGACCATGTAAATCGTTATCCGCACTATATTACCGGGTCGAGCATTGTCATTTCGGGCGGGCCAAGTCTTTCTCGTTTCAACCGAAGGCAGCTTTCTACTTATGGTAATTTCTCTTATTCATATCAAAATAAATATCATTTAACCTCCAGCCTTCGGCGGGATGCATCTAATTTATTTGGTGTTGCTGTTAACGACAGGTGGACGCCTTTATGGTCTTCAGGTTTAAAATGGGATATTTCGCGAGAACCATTTTTTAAGGCAAATTTTGTTGACAACTTAAGCTTACGAGCAACATACGGTCGGCAGGGAAATGTAGATCCCGCAAAAGTCGGGGTTACCACTTTTGCATATAGTGAGTTAAGTTCATTGACACAGACTCCCACAGGTCGAGTGACAACTTATGAAAATCCGAATTTGGGTTGGGAGCGTGTGGATATGCTTAATCTGGGGATAGATTTCGAGCTCTTTAGAAATAGGTTAAGTGGTAGCCTGGAACACTATCAGAAATACATTACTGATTTGTATAGGGGGATTCCCATGGACCCCACCGCTGGTGTAGGTTCTCTTATGGTTGCCAATGCGGGATCAATGCGATCCTATGGATGGGAATTGCAATTGAATGCGCTGCTTGTGGACAGAGTATTTAAATGGCGGATTCAATGGTTATTGAATATGAATCGTGAGAAAATAACCGCAATGAAAGATTTACCTGGCGTCGGTGAAAGTATTTCGGGGGTCGCTGGCGGTAATCACGGCCTGTACAATGGATATACGGCATTTCCCTATTTTGCCCTTCGTTGGGGTGGGCTTGACCCTTTGAACGGCAATCCGCAGGGTTATCTGGGCGGCAGTCTAAGTGCTAACTACAATCAGCTTACAACAACAGGTACAAAAGCCGAGGATCTGATTTATGTTGGGAGAATGTTGCCGTCATATTCTGGATCTTTTTTCCAATCCTTTAGTTGGCGTTCTTTATCACTGGTTGCGAATTTTACATATGACTTTGATTACTACTTCCGGCGTCCAACTATCGATTATGGATCGCTGATAAATTTAGGTATAGGACACACCGATTATGTAGATCGTTGGCAGCAACCGGGTGACGAATTGAATACCGATGTTCCATCTTTTGTCTATCCAGTTAATTCAGCGCGCGATAATTTCTACAGGGCAAGTGAAATTCTGGCTGAAAAGGGAGATCATGTGCGTTTAAATTATGTTCAGATGAGCTATCGTGTATCTCCTGCATTTTTAAAACGATCCCCGTTTCGATCGATGGGTGTATTCTTAAATGCAAATAACCTGGGTATAATTTGGAGAGCAAATAAATACGGTCTCGATCCTAACTACCTCAATCTTCCTCCCCAAAAATCATTTGCGATTGGTATTCGTTTAATTCCTTAAACAACGACATATGAAAGCTATAAAAATATTCCTGGCCGCATTCCTTTTTTGGTTGGCATGTTCAGGCTGTACGAAATTTTTAGATAAAAAGTCCGATCAACGATTATCAACTTTCAGGACTGTTGCAGATCTGCAAAGTTTACTTGATGATGAATTTCGTTTGCCCATGAACTTCCCATCGGCGCCTGAAGTCGGCGCAGATAATTTGACAATGACTAACGATGCCTTTAATGGGATGGTAGATGTGGAACGAAATCGATTTATTTGGGCACCCGATTTTGTATTTAACACGGAGACGTTAAACGAATGGGGCCTGGTCTACAGGGTTGTAAATGTTGCAAACGTTGTGCTAGATAATGTTGATAATGTTACGGATGATAGCGGGGATGAGGTGGCAAGGAAAACCTTAAGAGGGCATGCCTATTTCTTTAGAGGGTATTGTTTTATGAAGGCCGCAGACGTGTGGTGCAAGGCATACCATCCAGATTCATCGAAATCGGATTTGGGCTTGCCGCTCCGCCTAAATGCCAATTTCCTGGAGCCTTCTGTGAGAAGCAGCCTGATGGAGACGTTTCAACAGATTGAGCATGATTTAATTCAGGCTGCAGATCTGCTTCCTGTAACAAATTTGAATCCGATTCGCCCCTCCAAACCTGCTGCCTTTGGTGCGCTTGCCCGGTTATATTTATTGATGGGCAATTTTGAAAAGGCTGGCAAATATGCTGATTCATGTCTCGCTCTTCACAATACGCTGATGGATTATAATGTCCATGGAGGTGAGATCAAGCCAGCAGAAATTTATCCGTTTCGTCGTCAGAATAGTGAAGTAATCTTTGACTCGGGTTCAGATGGAAGTGGTACTTCTCTTTATCGGGGGAAGGTAGATACAGCATTTTATAACTCTTATTCCGATGATGATTGGCGTAAAACGCTTTTTTATCGTAAGGAGAACGACAGTACGGCTTTGTTCAGAGGTACGTATATGGGAGGACCTTATTTTTCGGGTATTACTACGGGCGAAATGTATTTAGTACGTGCGGAAAGCTATGGCCGTACGGGTAAAATACATACGGCTCTAAATGATGTCAATTTTCTTCTTTCAAACCGATATAAGACTGGTACTTATACCGAATTCAGTTCATCCGACGCAACAATTGTAATCAACTATATACTGGAGCATCGGAGGAAAGAACTAGCATTCCGAATGCTGAGGTGGTCCGACATTAAAAGGTTAAATAGACTGGGTTATGACATTGTTCAAAAAAGGCGTTTGAATGGAACCTGGTTTGTGTTAAATCCCAATGATCCCCGATACGCCATGGCATTACCTGAGATCGTTATACAAAGGTCAGGTATGTTGCAGAACCCCAGATAAAGAACCCGGCGTTAGCCGGGCTCTTGAAGATAATCGGCACTTGATTTAAGGCTTCTTGCTGAGAACGTGGGTCATCACAAAATCAATTGAGGATTCGTAAGATCCAGTTCCATCTTGTGAGGCAAGATAGTCAGCAAATAAAATCGCCGCTACGGTAGGATTTTCTGAATCAGAAATACCGGGATTATCCGCTGGTTCGAGAACTACCCGACATGCTACTTCGCCACCAGAACAGCCGTTTCCTGGGTTAATGTCACCCTCGAATACCCACAATGTTGGATCTTCGAAGTTTTCAGCATCGTTGTCTGGGCCTATATACCGAAAATAAAGCGGATCCGTAGCCCCGGTTTGCGAGCTGCTGACATTTTGTTTTGATGTTTCATTGTCCAGGATTGTGAACGAACTGAAGACGACAACACCGGTAACCAGGGCGGCTAAAGCCAGCCCAATTGTGATCTTTTTCATAATCAAAAGTTTAGAAATCAATAATTTGCCTACTCTTTTCGCAGGTTTTCGGCGGCCCCTGTTGAACAAGTTCGACATAAAGATCACCATGCCCGGCCGGGAAGGAGTTATCCTGAAAGACAATTCAGGTTGTCAATTCGGACAATTTTTTCCTGTATAAAATTTTGATGAATAAAAAATTAAGCGTAAATTTATTTACAAATCAATCCGACTTCAGAATGTATGGCTGCATGTCGTCTACGCAACCCTTCTGCTGTTTCTGCCCTTGCAATTTTTATTTTCAATCACCTTAAAACCTTACCTATGACAGTTGTACACTACCTGTCCGACTTTCAGGCATTCTGCCAAGACATGTCAAAACAAATGGCGAGTCAAATCCGCGAAGATGAATCTGCTGCCGTTTATTACCGCGAAACGTTTATGGACTACACCAATTTTGCGGTAAACGAGTACTCGAGAATCCTTGAGCACTTCTCAAAGTTTTATGACGAAGATTCGATGGCAGATCTACATCGACGCTTGGATGATATCCTGGATCAGGAACTTGCAAATTATCGCATCTATATCCAGAATGCGAAAGACAAAAACGTTCCTCTGCCCTGATCGATCGCTATCGCATGCCCCGAACAGGGGAAACGCCATAATGCTGGCGAAACGATCTTACTAAATTTGTATCGTCCTGGAATCCACAAGCAAAGGCAATGTCTTGCAAGGCTATTGTTGTATTCGACAATAGCCTGCAACATGCCTGCATGCGGTAGTATTGCCTGAATTGCAGCACCGACTGCCCATAATATTGCCTGAAAAATGTTTTCAGGTAAGTGGCGCTTATTCCCACTCGTTTAGATAACTGCGAAATCGTGTCGTTCGATTCCGGATGGTTATAAATATGTGCAGCAACCTGTTTTATTTTTTCACGATGCCTCCCATTTAAAGGGAATTGACGGCAACCTTCCCGCCATTCCTGCAACAAACTTGCAGATAGCCATTCCCATCTTTCGGCAATCCATTTCGGTAACTCCGTCGTTGGCCAGTCCTTCGTACACAAATCCATTAATTGCCTGCGACTGTCACCACAGCAGGGAAGAGGTGAGTTGCCGGTTGATGAAGGCAATGCTGAATTTTCTATGATGAGTATTGCTCCTTGTTGTTTACGACAATACAAAGCTGAAATAGGTCCGTCCGGCGAAACAACCTCAAGTCGGTTTGCTAACAGCTCTTTTTCCGTATGAATATAAACTAAAGAAGGGGCATCTGATTCCGTGCTGGAAACTGCTATGAAATGAGGTCGGGGGAATTGCCAGTGAAAAGTCGTGATTGTGATAGAACCAACACATGTTTTTCGCACAAACATCTCTCCTCCGGAAACCTTCCATTCTTTTGTGGCTTTGTTTCCGGTGCATAGTTGGCGCAAATCTATGCTATGCCGAATGATATCGGCTTCGTTCCAAAATCGTATCACCATGCTGCAGGTGGGCAAACCTTGCAGCCTTGTCGGTTGGTGAATGTGTGAAGTAAGGAAAAGAAATGTGTAAAAGAGTGGACAAAATTATTCGATGTCAGATGTCCGATGTCCGATGACCGATGATCGATGTCCGAGGAATGTATCAAGTGTAAGTTTGCCGATTCCAACATTGAGAACGGTTTCTTGCAATCGCAACCTCCCTCGGTCATCGGTCATCGGACATCGATCATCGGACATCGATCATCGGTCATCGATCATCGCTCATCGGATTTTCTTCCTCCCCCTCCTCAATCAGCCCCTCCGGCATTTTTTTGGTGTACTTAATATGTAGTTCACGCATTTTTTCCGCCTGGCTGATGAGGTTGCCACGGCCGCTGCTCAATTGCTTTCGGGCTTCGCGCCAGGCTTCACTCGCTTTATCGAGTTGTGTGCCGGCACGTTCAAAGTTCTCAACAAAGCCTACCAGCTTGTCGTAGAGTTTTCCCGCACGCTCAGCAATCGCAATCGCATTACGGTTGATATTGTCGCGATGCCACATGTCTGATACTATTTTCATGGCAGGCACCAGGTTGGTAGGACTTATCAGTAATATTCGGCGCTGATAGGCATATTGCCAAAGTGTTACATCTGCCTGCATCGCTGTGATGTATGCCGCCTCAACAGGTATAAACATGATGACGAAATCCAACGAATCGGCAACGGACTGGTAATCTTTTTTGCTGAGTACGTCTACATGCTGGCGAAACGACTGCAGCATCAAATTTTTGATACGTCGTTTGCTCTTCCTTTGTTACAGCAGCTACAAGACGTGTGTAATGCAACAACGAAACCTTGCTGTCAACCACAAGTGCTCTTCCGTTTGGATATTTGATAATAAAATCGGGACGAATGGTTTCACCCGCTTCATTTTGCGATGTTTGTTGTACAAAATATTGAAGGTCTTTTTGCAAACCGGCGTATTGTAAAATACTTTCCAGAATGCCTTCACCCCAGTCGCCCTGGCTTTTTACATTATTGGTAAGTGCATTGGTGAGGTTCGCTGCTTGTGTACTCAGCGTTTGGTTCAAATCCATCATGTATTTGATTTGTTCACGCAGCGATACACGTTCATCCGATTCTGTTTTATATTTTTTCTCAAAATCTTCTTTGAAATTGCGAATGTTATCACGCAGTGGACTGAGCAACTGTGTAAGTTGACTCTCCTGTGCCTGATGAAATACTTTCGTTTTCTCATCCAGTATGTCCTGTGCAAGAACGCGAAACTCTGCCTCAAATTTTTTACCAATCTGTTCCAGCGATTGTTGTTGTTCTGTCAATCGCTCACGCAAATGTTTATTGCCTTCTTCCAAAGCAGTTAAGGATTTTTCCCTTTCTCCCAGCAACTGACGTAATTGAGCGATATCGTTCTGCAAACGTGCCGATTCGCTCTCCAGTTTATGGGAACGTTCGCGCATTACCGCCACATCCTGTCTGGCAGTGGATAGCTCAGCCTGCAGATGTTCCACATTCGCTTTCGGAACCAGTTTGTTTTCATAATAAAGCCTGAGTATGATCCAGGTAATTATAATTCCTGTACCAAATCCACCCAACAAATAAAGTACTTCCGCCATCAAATAATATTTAATAAAATGATTGAATTAAAACTGAACCAAAACCGAGATTCATTTCACGTTTGCCGTTTGCCGTTTCACGTTTGCCGCAAGGACGCGTTGCAGCGCGTCCCTACAAGAAGCAGCCACGATGTTAATTCAAAATACACTTATTTTATGGTCTGAAAACAGGGGAAACCATAAAACGATTTAAACCTGATAAATGTTTTTTATGCGGTCAAAACTCATCTTGTTTTTAACAATAACTTTGTTGCTGTCGGCAGAAATGTTTGCCCAAAAGCGGCCCAATATACTGTTGATTGTGTCGGATGATCACGCATACCAGGCCATCAGCAGCTATGGAAGTAAACTGATGGAGACACCCTCCATTGATCGCATCGCCAATGAAGGCGTTCGGTTTAATAAGGCTTATGTCACCAATTCTATTTGCGGACCCAGCAGGGCTGTCATCCTCACCAGCAAATACAGCCATAAAAATGGTTTCCGCGATAATATAAATCCACGCTTCGATAGTACACAGAATACTTTCATCAAAGAACTGGCTAAAACAGGCTACCAGACCGCCTGGATTGGAAAGTGGCACCTGGGTTCGCAGCCACAGGGTTTTAGTTTTTGGAAAATTTTGCCGGGGCAGGGGAGTTATTATAACCCCGACTTCTTAACCATGGATGGTGGCAGGGTGCGCCAGGAAGGATATGTCACTAATATCGTGCAGGATGAAGCAGAAAAATGGTTAAATACCCGTGATACTTCAAAACCCTTCTGCCTGGTAATTGGACACAAAAACACACATCGTACCTGGATGCCCGACATACAGGATCTGCGACGCTTCGACTCGCAGGAGTTTCCGCTGCCCGTAAATTTTTATGACGATTACAATGGTCGTGCCGCTGCGCAGGTGCAGGATATGAGTATAGAGAAAACCATGTTGCTGGATTATGATTTAAAGATGTATGAAGACAGCAGCAAAATGCTGGATCATGGATTCTTTAAACGAATGACACCCGCGCAACGGCAGGCAATGCTGGATTATTATCGGCCAGTTTATGATGATTTTAAAAACAGGAAGTTGAAAGGGCAGGCGTTAACCGAATGGAAATACCAGCGCTATATGCGCGATTACCTTGCTACTTCTGTTTCGCTTGATCGCAATATCGGCCGGGCACTGGACTATCTTGATAAAAATGGCCTTGCTGAAAACACGCTTGTTATTTATATCAGCGACCAGGGCTTTTATCTTGGTGAACATGGCTGGTTTGATAAACGATTTATGTATGAAGAATCATTTCGGACGCCATTCCTGATGCGTTTCCCCGGGAAAGTTCAACCCGGTATTGTAAACGACAACGCGGTAATGAATCTCGACCTCGGTCCTACGATTTTGCAGGCGGCAGGAGTGAAGGTTCCGCCGGATATGCAGGGCGAATCGATTCTTCCGCTAGTTACCGGCAGCCATGCGAAAGGCCGCGAGGCGGTGTATTATCATTATTATGAAAACGGTGAACACGCAGTGAGCCCCCATTTTGGCGTTAGCAATGGGAGGTATAAACTGATCCGGTTTTATAAAAGAGTGGAAAGCTGGGAGCTCTTCGACCTTCAATACGACCCCAAAGAGGAGGACAATGTGATCAATGACCGGCACTATAAAAGGATCAGGCGGAAGATGGAAAAGGAGCTGAACCGACAGATCAAAAAATATGAGGATACGGATGCCATACAGGTTTTAAAGGCTGCAGGTGAGTGGTAAGGCAGAGAAGGACGTTGGGTAAAACAATTTTGATTTTTATTTGGCACTAATTGTAGTCCCCCTTATCTTTGCACTCCCTTAAAAACGAGGACAATGGCCCGTTCGTCTAAGGGCTAGGACACCACCCTTTCACGGTGGTGATACGGGTTCGAATCCCGTACGGGCTACAGGAAAAGACCCCTCATTTTGAGGGGTCTTTTTGCATTTAGAACCTTGTGTTCGTGCGAATTAACAGTCGTAATCCCTGGGGCATTTCGTCAAAAAAATGCCGGGGATCGTCCCCGAATGTGATTTCATCAAAAAAACATTTCCGTAACTTCGGCACTCAAATTTTTAAAACACTTCTAAATGAGCACAGTTAAAGTTGCGATCAACGGATTCGGACGTATTGGACGTTTGGTTTACCGTCAGATTTATAAAATGGAAGGAATTGATGTAGTTGCTATCAATGACCTGACCAGCCCCAAAGTACTGGCCCACCTGTTGAAATATGACAGCGCACAGGGTCGTTTTGATGCCGACGTGAAAGCGGGCGAAAATTCAATTACCGTAAATGGCGACGAAGTAAAAATATATGCACAAAAGGATCCCGCGCAAATTCCCTGGAAAGACCATGGAGTAGACGTGGTACTGGAGTGTACTGGTTTCTTTACGGATAAAGACAAAGCCGCTGCTCACCTTACAGCCGGCGCAAAACGCGTGGTGATTTCAGCTCCTGCAACAGGTGACCTGAAAACGATCGTATTCAACGTTAACCACAACACGCTGGACGGATCAGAAACCATCATCAGCTGCGCGTCCTGCACTACAAACTGCCTGGCCCCAATGGCTCAGGTGCTGGAAGAAAAATTCGGCATCGTAAACGGTTTGATGACCACCATTCACGCTTATACCAACGACCAGAATACACAGGATGCACCGCACCCCAAAGGTGACCTCCGCCGCGCACGTGCAGCTGCGCAAAACATCGTGCCCAACAGCACCGGTGCTGCAAAAGCAATCGGCCTGGTACTCCCCAGCCTGAAAGGTAAACTGGATGGTAGTGCACAACGTGTTCCCACGCTTACCGGTTCACTAACTGAAGTAACAGCCGTTCTCGGTAAAAAAACCAGCACTGAAGAGGTAAATGCCGCAATGAAAGCCGCTTCCAACGAAAGCTTTGGTTATACGGAGGATGAAATAGTAAGCAGCGACATTATCGGTATCAGCTATGGCTCACTCTTTGATGCTACACAAACACGTGTACAAACAGTAGGTGATACCCAACTGGTACGCGTAGTGAGCTGGTACGATAATGAGATGAGCTATGTAAGCCAACTGGTTCGTACGGTGAACTACTTCGCTCAATTAATTGCGAAATAATCTAACGCAAAACAGAATGTGGCAATTTGATAATGTGATAATGTGACAATGTGTGAAAATTGGAGACGGAAGGCATTCTTCATTTAATACATTACCACACTGTCTCATTATCTTATTGCCACATTTTTTCACATCTATAATCAATCTTCAACGCCTCCTATGCCATTTAATAATTTCAACTTCAAAGGCAGCCGCGCGCTGGTACGTGTAGATTTCAATGTTCCATTAAATGAAAAATTTGAAATCACCGATGATACACGTATGCGTGCAGCATTGCCAACGATTCAAAAGATTTTAAAAGACGGAGGTTCGGTAATTCTTATGTCGCACCTGGGACGTCCGAAGGATGGACCTACCGACAAATACAGCCTGCGCCACCTGGTGCCACACTTGCAATCCCTGCTGGGTGATACAAAAGTTCATTTTGCAGATGATTGTATCGGGGAGGCTGCAGTTGAACTGGCAAATGGGTTGAAGCCTGGTGAAGTATTGTTGCTGGAGAATCTTCGTTTTTATAAACAGGAAGAAAAAGGAGATAAAGAATTTGCCGCCAAGCTTGCCAAATTAGGAGATATCTGGGTAAATGATGCATTTGGTACTGCACACCGCGCGCATGCTTCAACAGCTGTGATTGCGGAATATTTTTCTCCCGACAAAAGAACTTTTGGTTTGTTGATGGAAGGAGAAGTTAGCAGCGCCGAAAAAGTTTTACATGAATCGGAGAAACCATTTGTCGCCATCATCGGCGGTGCAAAGGTTTCAGATAAAATTCTGATCATCGAAAACCTGCTGGAGCGTGCAACTGATATTATTATCGGCGGTGGCATGGCTTACACATTCATGAAAGCAGAAGGAGGTGTGATTGGAAATTCACTATGTGAAGAAGAACGACTCGACACTGCAAAAGAACTTTTGAAGAAAGCAAAAGCCAAAGGCGTTTGTCTTCACCTGCCTTCAGATTCTGTAATTGCAGATCGCTTTGCTGCTGATGCAGATGTGAGCACTGCACCCAGCAATCATATTCCCAATGGCTGGATGGGACTCGATATCGGCCCAATGGCAATCGATCAGTTCTGCAATATCATTTCTCAATCGAAAACGATTCTGTGGAATGGCCCAATGGGCGTTTTTGAAATGGATAAATTCCAGAGCGGAACAAAAGCAATCGCTACTGCCGTTGCTGAAGCTACACAGAATGGCGCGTTCTCACTCGTGGGGGGTGGCGATTCAGTAGCCGCAGTAAATCAATTCGGTTTTGCTGAAAAAGTTAGCTATGTATCAACCGGAGGTGGAGCGATGCTGGAATATTTTGAAGGAAAAGAGTTGCCGGGTATTGCTGCCGTAAAACAAAACTAAGCGTCCATTTTCCGAATCAACTAATTCGTTTACAACATTATAAAAGAAACCCTTACAGCCAGGCTGAAAGGGTTTCTTTTATTATCGGGGTTAATATTTCGAACAACAACCCTTGCATGAATTTTGCTTTCACAATTTAATTTCTACTTTTACAAACCATAACCAAACAAACCTTTATGAAAATGCTCCGCCTGTTATCATTAATGGCAATGGTTTCTTTCCTGATCAGTTCCTGTCAAAAGGAGCGCGGTTTTGCAGATGAATTTTTAAACAATCCTCCTGACGATACACCCGGGAATATTAATCTAAATGGAAACTGGCGTTTCGTCGGACAAAGCGCACATACAGGAACTACAATTGAATACAATGACTTTGGAGAACATAACCGGCTGGAGTCGGAAATGGACTATATTTCCAAAAACCCTGTGGGTACCTTCAACTTCACTTCGAATAAGATGTCGATCAATAATGTTGGATATTTATTACAGGGCGTGGTTACAATGAGGACCTGGCTGGATGGTACACTGGTGTCTGAAATGACGGACGATGTGGAAGAAGTTATTCCTCCTGGCTCAAACAATGCAACATTCAGAAAGATCGGCACCGATTCATTAAGTTTTGATGGAGCGCCTATGGATTTACCATCTTACCTCGATGGACCCGTTATGCCCAACATGAAAATGGGAGCTAAGTACTATATGAGCAACGATACACTCTACATGCGCTTCCGATTCAATGAAGCACTCGAAATTCCTGATCCCAGTATGGACGGGGATCTACAGTTATTTGGGGATATTGTGATTGCATTGAAAAAATAGAAAGAAGATCATACGTATTTCACCTACTGACGATCTATCTGAATTATTTTATCATTCGAACCGTTGCTACTGGCAATGTAAACTGCGCCATCCGGTGCGATGCAGATATCACGGAGCCGGCCATATTTGGTTACAAAGTATTCGTTGGTTGTCAGAATTCCATCGCGAGCGGAATTTAATTTCATCTGGTACAGACGCTGATTTTTCAACGCTACCAATAACAAAGAATTTTTCCATTGCGGAATTCGGTCGCTGGTATAATAATCCATTCCGCAGGGCGCAATCGTAGGTGTCCAGGTTTTGATGGGTTCTTTTACATTGTGTTCTTTGCAAAAGCCGTCTTCACCTGTTTTGTCACAATAGCCTTCCACATTTGGCCATCCATAGTTGCGGCCTTTTTCCACGATATTAATTTCATCGTCAGAAGTAGGGCCATGTTCGGAGATATAAACCTTGTTGTCGTGTGCAACAATGCCCTGGGGGTTTCTGTGTCCCAGTGTCCAGTACGCATTACCCGGAAGAGGGTTGTCTGCCGGTATGCTTCCATCGAGTTTTAACCTGAGAATTTTCCCCGCCAGGGAATTGGGATCCTGTGCAAGCGATTGTTTCGAAGCATCTCCCGTGGTCATATACAAATCGCGACCGAGAATTAAAAAGCCTGCTGCCATTGTGAATATTAGAAGCGGGAATGTTGTGTAATAAGGTTTCTGGGTTGGAAAGTGAATTCGTTTCCGCATGCCAGCGATACCTTACCAGCTTTTCAAGATAATCGCCATCAGATTCATAATTGTAAACAAGGTAAACCCAGGGGGTAACTTCCCAGTCGGGATGTAGTGCAAGCCCAAGTAATCCTCCTTCTCCCTGCGACACCACTTCATCAATCTTCAATACAACGTTATGTTCGCCGTTGCGAGGGTTGAACCTGCTAACGCGACCATTACGTTCTGTGATCCAGATGAAATTGTCATTGTCAAATTTAATCTCCCAGGGATGGGAGAGACCGGTTAGCACGACAGAATCACGGATTGCTACCGCATTATCCGGCTCCTGGTTATTGTTTCCGTTTTTCGTGCAGTGGAGCGCCGCTACCAGCGGTACTGCTACTAACCAGCTTAACCAACCAAATTTCTTGAGCATAGGGATACATTCTGGTATAGCGAAGACTAAAATCATGCCCAGAATTACGGCGAATGCAATTCACCGGCAAATGAACCTGATATACCGAAAAGAAAACGTGCTGAACTGCTAAAACCCCTAATTTTAATGATATAAAAATGAATTAAAATGAAAGGGACAAAAAACATTGGTTTAATTGCACTTGCAGGCGTCATCCTCATTTTTGTTGTATGGGGTTGTAATGGTTATAATGGCATCGTTAAAAAAGATGTTGAGGTTACCAAAGCCTGGGACAATGTGAATGCCGAGTATCAAAACCGCGCTAACCTGGTTGAAAACCTGGTGGAGACTGTAAAAGGAGCGGCTGATTTTGAAAGACAAACACTTACCGATGTAGTGGAAGCGCGCGCCAAAGCGACTTCTGTAAATTTTTCAGCTGACGAATTAACCCCTGAGAATATTGCAAAATTCCAGGAAGCACAACAGCAAATGTCGGGCGCTTTGAGTCGACTGCTGGTGACCGTGGAACAGTACCCGGATCTAAAAAGCCAACCAAAACTTCCTGAAATTTCAGGGACAACTCGAAGGAATTGAAAATGATATTCGTGCCAGCCACAGGACATTCAATACCGCAGTTGCCGAATACAATCAAAAGGTTCGCGCGTTTCCGATGAACCTGCTGGCAGGTATGTTTGGATTCTCCCAAAAAGAAGGATTTAAAGCTGAGCCGGGCGCAGAGAAAGCTCCAAAGGTCAAATTCTAAATCATCCATAAATGGGGAAGAAAAAAATCGGCCTTTGGGTAGGCGTGGGGATTATTTTACTCATATCCATCTACCTGGGATCAACTTACAACTCCCTGATGAAAAAAGAGGAGCAGGTTAAGCTCAAGTGGGCAGAAGTGGAAAGTACCTATCAGCGTCGACTTTCACTGATTCCAAACCTGGTGAGCGTGGTAAAAGGGATGAGTGGATTTGAAGCAGAAACGCTTGTGGAAGTGATTACTGCACGAGAGAAAGCCGCAAGCGGTTTTTCCGTTACGGATGTTACAGGTGAAAATGTTGAAGCCGTAACGCGGTTACAGGATAGTTTGGCAACAGCCGCCAACCGCGCAATTGCAGTGGTTGAAAATTACCCCACGCTTAGAGGTACGGAAGCCTATGCAGGTTTGCAAACCCAGTTGGAAGGAACAGAACGCCGGATCAAAATTGCTCGCAAAGATTTTAATGAAGCAGTTGCATCCTACAATGTGGCGGTGCGTAGCAGCACCACCGGTCTTGTTGCCCGCCTTTTTGGATTTAAGCCAAAAGAAGGTTTCAAAGCTGATGTTGGTGCCGACACCGCTGTTGAAGTGAAATTTAAAAACGATTAACCGTGTTTGGACTCTTTCGTAAAAAGCCATTTTTCCCCGAAGCGGATCAGGAACTGATTGTTGCTGCCATTCGGAAAGCTGAAAAGCGCACCAGCGGTGAAGTACGTGTGTTTGTCGAGAGCCGTTGCCGCTTCATGGATGCCGTTGATCGCGCTGCCGAAGTATTCTACAACCTTGAAATGGATGAGACAGAAGACCACAACGGTGTATTGGTTTATGTCGCACTAAAAGATCATCAACTGGCTGTGTTTGGTGATAAAGGTATACACGAAAAAGTGGGGATGGAGTTCTGGAACCGCGAAATCGGAAACATGATAGGCCGGTTTAATAAAGAAGATTACGCGCAGGGGATAGCCGATTGTATTAAAGATATCGGCGAAGTGCTTCATCTGCATTTTCCTTACGACAATGACACCGACAAAAACGAATTACCCGACGAAATCGTTTTTGGAAAATGATGAACATGAAAAGATTTCTCACGATATTTTTATTGCTGTTGTCGTTAACGGCAATTTCGCAGGTAGAAAAAGGCTTTGCCGCCGACACCTAACCCGCCCAGGCTGGTAAATGTGCTGGTGGAAAACTTTATGACTCCTGCCCAGGTAGAAGACCTGGAAGCGAAACTTAAAGCCTACGATGATAGTACCAGTAACCAGATCGCGATCGTAGTGGTGGATGATTTAAAAGGATACTCTGCCGCCGATTTCGCGATTGCGCTGGGTCGTTCATGGGGCGTGGGCAACAAAAATTTCGACAATGGTGTAGTAATATTGATATCGACAGGCGGTGGGGACGGGCGCCGCGAAGTTTTTATTGCACCCGGCTATGGAATGGAGGGGAGGATCACCGATCTTGTTGCTCAGTCTATCGTTGACAATGAACTCATCCCGAATCTCAAAGCCGGGAATTATTACCGCGGGCTCGACGAAGCAACAAACTCCATCATAGACGCTGTTGCAGGTCGTTACCAGGCGCCAGCTGGCTATGGAAGGCGCAATCAACAAGGGCCACCCGCTTTGTTGATTATTATTGGTGTGATCGTATTGATTGTAATAATGAGCAGGGCCAATAAAGGTGGCGGAGGTGGATATGTTTCACGACGCGGTTATCGTGGAGTTGGCGGCATGCCCTGGATTGGTGGCGGTGGTGGCTGGTCGGGTGGCGGAAGCAGCGGTGGCGGCGGATTTGGAGGCTTCGGCGGCGGTGGCTTTGGAGGCGGTGGCGCAGGCGGCAAATGGTAAAAGAAACAATGTGGAAATGGGGAAGGAAATGTGGAAATATGTAAATGAGGGAATGTGGAAATGTGGAAATGTGAAAATTTTTAGAGGGTGAAAATCCGGAATGACTTCATGCGGTTACCCTCTATTTAGTAAGGGATTTTGTACATCCCACATTTACATATTCCCTCATTTACATATTTACACATTTACACATTCCCTCATTTCCTCATTTCCCCATTTCCCCATCTCCTCATTTCCTCATTTCCTCATTTCCTCATTCCCCTAAAACCCTTTCTTCGCATCTTCTGATAATATTCCTTTCAGGTATTCCACCTGTTGCTTCAATGATTCATTGTTAGCATCGGCAGAAAGTTTCTTTTGTTTTGTTTTGCAACAACGGAGTTAGCAACTGACCATTGATGTAAGGATCAGTCTGCTCTCTGTAAGCTGCTGGAATAGCATTGCGGAACTTCACAATTTCATCAATACCCCATTTAAATGTCTTTAAATCGCTAACAGCTGCGAGGTAAGCCGACACGGTGGCAACGGATTCAAATTTTGCCTGACTCACTGGCAATTTTGCAAAGTCAGAAATGATTTTCTCAGCGTAGCTTTCATCACCTGATTTTACAATCTCACCCATGATCGCGGAAGTCAATAATCCTTTAGACGGTTGTTTAACCAGTTCCTTCGCAATCGCCAATGCTGCTTCCGGGTCTATGGCTGAAAGCGATATTAGTGCGGCACCCGCAATAGTATACGATGAATCAGCAGTTGCTTTTTTGAACAGGTCTGCATAATCTGCTTTTTCGAATTCACCAAGCTTAAGAATGGCATCGGCACGAACTAAAGATTTCTTATCGTTCTTTGCGAGATTTGCAAGAACCGTTTCAACTGCCTGTTTGGTATTGCTGTTGCTCAGGTCCAGACTGTTGATTGCAACACGGCGTAAGATATCTGAAGGATCATTCAATGCTTTAACCAGTAGCGCACGCGCATTTGCATTGGTCTGGTTGCGGGCAGCAAATTCAATTGCCTCTCGTCGATCAAGGTATTTGCCTGCATAATTGTATTGATGAATAAAATTCTCCAGCGTTTTATTGTCTTTTTTATTCCAAAGCATCACCTTGTCGCCGTCGACATTAATCAAATCAGGTCGTTTTGTATAAGAAAAATGAAAGCTGTCAACCGCATTTGTCGCCCAAACGGTATGTCTGGTTTTTTGATTACCATTGTAAATGTCCACCGCAATTGGAAGACGGAAGTATTTTCCAGATTTCTGTAATTGTTTTACAATAATAGTTGCTTTCCCGTATGCGTCATCGTATACGTAACTGATATCAACCGTGGGATGTCCACTGTTAAAGTACCATTGATTAAAAAACCAGTTCAAATCGCGGCCGGTTACTTCTTCCAGTGCCAGGCGCCATTGATGCGCTTCTGCTGATTTGAATTTATAAGTGGTCAGGTAAAGGTTAATTGCTTTGAAGAAAGCAGAATCACCCACAAAGTTTCTGAGCATATGAAGTATGCGTCCACCTTTCTGATAACTTACCTGGTCAAACATTTCTTCTTTGTCGCCATAAAAGAAACGTACAAGATGTTTTTCTTCACTGCCACTCTGGAGGTAATTCTGCAGACCTGAATAGTTCTCTGCGTCTCCGGCATCCTGTCCATATTTATACTCTTCCCACAAAGTCTGGCTATAGTCGGCAAATGATTCATTCAATGTAAGGTTACTCCAGCTTTCAGCCGTAACATAATCACCGAACCATTGGTGGAAGAGCTCGTGTGCGATAGTGCCTTCCCAGGAATTTCCGTCTACCAGTTCACGCGCGTCCTGTTGTGCACTTTCCTGGTGAATGGTGGCAGTTGTATTTTCCATGGCGCCTGCCATGTAATCCCTGCCGGTTATTTGTGAATACTTTACCCAGGGGAATTCTACGCCGGTAATTTTTGAAAAATAAGTCATCATCTCAGGTGTGTTACCAAAAATGCGACGGGCAACAGAAGCATATTCTTTCTCTACATAATAATTTACTTCTTTGCCTTTCCATGTGTCTTTTATCACAGCATAATCACCTACGCCAAGGAAGAACAGGTAAGGGGAATGTGGCAGGTCCATCTTCCAGGTATCACTGCGTGTACCATCTGTGTTTTTCTTTTGTGAAACGAGTTTGCCGTTACTCAGGGTTACATATTTGTCATCAACCGTTACCGTTAATTCCTGGGTGGTTTTTTGTGCGGTTTTGTCGATTGTAGGAAACCAGACAGAAGCTGACTCTGTTTCACCCTGTGTCCAGATCTGTGTGGGTTTTTCTTTATCCTCTCCGGTTGGGTTGATGAAATACAATCCTTTCATGCCCAGCATCTGGTCTATTTCATACTTCTTTTCAAACTCATCAGGCCTGGAGATATATTCAATGTAGATCGTGTAGGATTCGTTTGCCTTATAAGTTTTTCCTAACTGAATACGAATTTGCCAGTCATCATATTTATACTGGAGCGGTGTTTGTGTTGTTCCTTTCACCAATGCAATCTTTTTAATCTCCATTCCTTTCGCATCAAGCGTTAAAGAATCGGTGGGATAAAAATGCGGACGAAGTGTGAGCCATGCTTTACCATGCAGCCATTGCTTGCTAAAGTCGGGCCTTACATCCAGCTTTGTGTGAACGAGATTGTTAATCCGCGGAGCCGTTTCACGATAAACGGTTTTCCAGGAAGTATCGGAAGCAGGTGCATGTTGCGAAATTCCTGAAAACGCCAACTGAGATACCAACACTAAAAGAAAAAGACATTTTTTCATATTCATAGTTGTTATAGAGAGTAAAATTAAGGGAATGGATGTGCAGTGGAACAGAAATAGGATGAAAGGCGGGCGGCCGGCAGTATCTGCTTTCAACTGGTTAGAAACTAAGATCAAACATCGTATTTTTGAATCTACCAATTTCAAGACATGAACAGGATCCTGATAAGTTTACTGGCTTTGATTTTATCGCAACATGTTAGTGCGCAAAAAGATTATTTCCTGTACCTGCAGTCGGAGGGCGGTCAGCCATTTTTTATTCGAATGAATGACCAGACGTATTCGTCAACATCAAACGGCTACCTGATTCTTTCGCGCATGCGCGACAGTAGCTATACTTTTCGTTTAGGATGGCCCGGTAAACCAGATGAGCAGCCTTATTTCACGGTAAGGGTGGCTGCGAAAGACAGGGGACTGCTGATAAAAAATTTTGCCGGTGAAGGCTGGGGCTTGTTTGATTTGCAGAGCCTGGAAGTGCTCAAATCTCATCCTGCACCTGAAACGAATAGTTCGGTTCGGCTCGAACCACGCCAGGTTTCCAATTTTACCGATGTTCTCGCCAAAGCAGCCAATGACCCCAGTTTGAGAATGAAAGAAGTGAAGGTTGAAAAGCCTACTGCGGAAGAGGAAATCAAAACTGAAGAAAAAGAAGGTAGTGAAGAAAGAAGAGCCGGCGCTGGCAAAAGTGGAAGAAGAGAAAAAAGCTGTGATTCCTGTTGAAACAAGAATAACAGAAGATACAACAGGAATCGCATCAACAAAAAAGGAAACCGTTCCGTCCCCAACAGAAACGGTTATTGAGAAAGCCGAAACGACAAAAGTTGAAATACCCGCTGTGAAGGATACAGTAGCTATTGAAAAACCGGTACCGGTTGTTGAAGAAAAAGCGGTAGCACAGCATACGGAAGTTGCGGAGGTGAAAGCGCCCGTTCGAACTGAAAAGAAGGTCGAATCCGGCCGGGAGCCCGCGACAGAACCGGAGGTCGGAACAAAATATGGCCGTTCAAAGATTTCTCGCCGTTCAGAAAGTTCTACGACTGAAGGCTTCAGTCTTACTTATATTGACGAATACCAGGATGGAAAACGAGATACCATCAGAATCCTGATTCCGAATTCTTCAAAACCCTGGCAGAAAGAGCCGGCAAAAGTACCGGTAGCAGAAGAGAAGAAGTTTCTGGACATTCCAGTGGCCGCAACTGACGCAGAGGTTAAAGCAACTGCAAAAACAAATAGCTGTCCGGCGAAAGCCACAGAGGCAGACTATCTCAAATTGCGGAAGAAGATGGCTGCCGTAAATACCGATGATGGAATGATCAGGGAAGCGAAGAAGGGGTTTGAGCAAAAATGTTATACTGTAAAACAGGTCCGCAACCTGGGGACACTGTTTTCAAATGACGCGGCCAAATTCCAGTTTTTCGAAGCCGCCACCAACCACGTTAGTGATGCAGACAATATCGCGCAAATGGGAGACGACCTGAAGAACGAATATTATCTGAGAAGATTTAAGAAGGTGTTGGAAGAGAGATGATGAGGGGATGGGGGAGATTGGATGGAGGATGGGGGATATTGGATTGAGGATGAGGGAAATTGGATGGGGGGGGGGGGGATGGGGGGAGGTTGGATGGGGGAGGTTGGATGGAGGAGGTTGGATGGAGGATGGGGGGAAATTGGATGGTGGATGGTGGATGGGGGAGATTGGATGGGGGATGGAGGATTTGGGGATGGTGGATGTTAGAGGCTAGAAGGTATTCTTACACGTACCTGTTATCGTTTTAAGCATTTCGGTCCTACATAGAGGCTGTGACATTAGACTAATTCACCGTCCCGAAGGGACGATAGGTGGATGATGGATGATGGATGGAGGATGATCGATGGTGGATGATCGATAAATTCTGGCTTGATAAAGAGCCGTCCCGAAGGGACTGAATATCTGTAGCAACGGGATATCCCCTATATTTTAAGTCCCGAAGGGACGATAGGTGGATGGTGGATGGTGGATGATGGATGATGGATGGAGGATGATCGATGGTGGATGATCGATAAATTCTGGCTTGATAAAGAGCCGTCCCGAAGGGACTGAATATCTGTAGCAACGGGATATCCCCTATATTTTAAGTCCCGAAGGGACGATAGGTGGATGGTGGATGATGGATGGAGGATGATCGATGGTGGATGATCGATAAATTCTGGCTTGATAAAGAGTCGTCCCGAAGGGACGGAATATCTATAGCATCGGTATATCTCTCTATATTTTAAGTCCCGAAGGGACGATAGGTGGATGGTGGATGATGGATGGAGGATGATAGAAGGTGGATGGAAATTTATAAATTGAAATAACAACACGATGTTCCGGTATTTTCTGGAGGTAGCATATAAAGGCACTGATTACAGCGGTTTTCAATTACAGGAAAATGCCAACACCATTCAGTCGGAAGTGGAGCGGGCCATTCAGGTGCTGGAAAAGCAACCCGTGAGACTTACGGGCTCTTCCCGGACCGATGCGGGCGTGCATGCGCTGCAAAACTTCTTTCATTTTGATTTTGAGCGGGAGCTACATCCCCAATTCCTCTATAAAGTAAATGCGATACTGCCGCCGGCGATTGTTATTAAGTCGGTAAAGCTGGTGCCCCGTAAGTCGCACGTGCGGTTTGATGCGCTTACCCGCGAATACAAGTACTATATATATGCGCAAAAGAACCCTTTCCTGGCCGACAGGGCCTATTTCTTCCCTTATACACTGAACCGCGAAGCGATGGCGGCGGCTGCTGGCATTTTGATGGAATACACCGATTTTTCCAGTTTCAGCAAGCGTAATACGCAGGTAAAGAACTTCAATTGCCGCATTGAAGTGTCGGAGTGGATAGAAGAACAGGGCTGCCTGGTGTATCATGTGGTCGCTAACCGCTTTCTGCGTGGAATGGTGCGTGCATTGACCGCTACGATGCTGCAGGTGGGTAGGGGAAAGCTGGGTTTAGATGAATTCAGGACCATTATCGAGTCGCGCAACTGTACAAAAGCCAGTTTTGCGGTGCCTGCACACGGTCTTTTCCTCGTTTCTGTGAATTTCCCGCCTTCCGAAATGTAGTTTGACTGTTTTTTGAGGGCTGTAAACAGGTCTGCAGCGCGGTGCAATAACACCGTGACTGGGCATGGAGCAGGGGGTGGCGAAATGGCGTCAAAAAAAAATCAACGTTGTAACACAGGCTGGGAGAGGATTTCAGGATTTCTTTAAATCTTTTTTTGCAAAAATTGTTTAAATTTTTATTTCCCTTATCTTTCCCCCCTCCCCACCAAACGGGGTAGTTTTCTGGAAGTTGTGAAGATAAAAGAGAGGCGAAAATGTAGATTAGATAAGAAAAAAAAATTTTTGAAAAAAAGTATATTTTTTCTCTTTCCCCCCCCGTCATTCGACGGGTAGTTCTCTGAATAATGTGATGAAATTGAGGCAGAAAAAATGAGAAAGAAAAAAAAAAAAATTTTATTAATATTAAAAAATTTTTTCCTTTTCAATCCGCCCCAAAAAACGGGGTCAGTTCTTCACAATAACAAATTGATTTTCACGCAAAAAGATTCGAAA
>JANPZZ010000011.1:0-2500 GCA_024707305.1 Chitinophagaceae bacterium | reverse complement strand
GATAAGCAACGGGGGGAACTGCACACAAGCATTATATCCCCGGATCTCCGAATGGGACAACCCACTATACTGAAGGTATAGTACTCGAAAGAGAGCCAACCCCCTGAACTGAAACATCTAAGTACGGAGAGGAAAAGAAAACAATAGTGATTCCCTGAGTAGTGGCGAGCGAAAGGGGAATAGCCCAAACCACAGCGGCGTGCCGCCGTGGGGTTGTAGGACTGCATTTAGAAATCATCATCAAGTTGAATCATTTGGAAAGATTGAGCCATAGAGGGTGAAAGCCCTGTAAGCGCAAATTGATGATGGACGAGCAGTATCCTGAGTAGGGCGGGACCGGAGAAATCCTGTCTGAATCTGCCAGCACCATCTGGTAAGGCTAAATACTCCTTAGAGACCGATAGTGAACCAGTACCGTAAGGGAAAGGTGAAAAGCACCCTAAACAAGGGAGTGAAATAGTACCTGAAACCGTGCGCCTACAAGCGGTCGGAGCTCAGCAATGAGTGACGGCGTGCCTTTTGCATAATGAGCCTACGAGTTACTCCTCACTGGCGAGGTTAAGTTTTTAAATAACGGAGCCGTAGCGAAAGCGAGTCCAAATAGGGCGTTTTAGTCAGTGGGGGCAGACGCGAAACTTTGTGATCTACCCATGGGCAGGTTGAAGGTTCTGGTAACACAGAATGGAGGACCGAACCCGTTGACGTTGAAAAGTCTTGGGATGACCTGTGGGTAGGGGTGAAAGGCCAATCAAACTGAGAGATAGCTCGTTCTCCCCGAAATGTTTTTAGGAACAGCCTCGTATATATGAAGTCTGTTAGAGGTAGAGCTACTGATTGGGCTAGGGGGCTTCACCGCCTACCAAACCCTGACAAACTCCGAATGCTAACATATATCTGCGGGAGTGAGGCTGTGGGCGCTAAGATCCGTGGCCGAGAGGGAAATAACCCAGAATAACAGCTAAGGTCCCTAATACATATGTTAAGTTGAACAAACGAGGTTCAGGACCTCTATAACAGCCAGGATGTTGGCTTGGAAGCAGCCATTCATTTAAAGAGTGCGTAACAGCTCACTGGTCGAGGGTCTCGGGCACGGAAAATAATCGGGCATCAAACATACAACCGAAGCTTTAGGATTGCCACCAGGTGGTATGATCGGTAGGGGAGCATTCTGTACTGCGTCGAAGGTGAACGGCGACGTTTGCTGGAGCGGTATAGAAAAGAAAATGTAGGCATAAGTAACGATAAAGAAGGTGAAAAACCTTATCGCCGAAAGACTAAGGGTTCCTGATCAACGTTAATCGGATCAGGGTTAGTCGGGTCCTTAGGCAAACCCGAAAGGGGTAGCTGATGGAAAGCAGGTTAATATTCCAGTACCTGCTATACAATTTCGAAGGGGTAACGGAGGGTGAACGGACTAGCGCACTTACGGAATAGTGCGTTAAAGGGAGGATAGCTTTTGAGTAGGAAAATCCGCTCGGGATGATGAGCCTGATAGTACACAGAAGCTTCGGCCGAAGTGATAATGTCCCTAATCAGACTTCCAAGAAAAACCTCTAAGGTTAGGTTATAGCAGCCGGTACCGTAAACCGACACAGGTAGACGGGATGAGTATTCTAAGGCGCTCGGGTGAGCCGTGGAGAAGGAACTAGGCAAATTGACGCTGTAACTTCGGGATAAAGCGTACCACAGTGATGTGGTCTCAGTAAAATGGTTCAACCAACTGTTTAACAAAAACACAGGGCCCTGCAAAATCGAAAGATGACGTATAGAGCCTGATACCTGCCCGGTGCTGGAAGGTTAAGGAAGGGTGTTCGGCGCAAGTCCAAAGCTCCTGACTGAAGCCCCAGTAAACGGCGGCCGTAACTATAACGGTCCTAAGGTAGCGAAATTCCTTGTCGGGTAAGTTCCGACCTGCACGAATGGTCTAATGAGTTGAACGCTGTCTCCACCACGAGCCCGGTGAAATTGTAGTATCGGTGAAGATGCCGGTTACTCGCCACGGGACGGAAAGACCCCGTGAACCTTCACTACAACTTTGCATTGATTTTGAATTACGGATGTGTAGAATAGTTGGGACGACTATGAAGCGGCTTGCCGCCAGGAGTCGTGGAGTCAACGTTGAAATACCAACCTTCTGTTACTTAGAGTCTAATCCCTTAGCGGGAACATTGTATGGTGGGTAGTTTGACTGGGGTGGTCGCCTCCTAAAAAGTAACGGAGGCTCGCAAAGGTACCCTCAGTACGGTTGGTAATCGTACGAAGAGCGCATTAGTAAAAGGGTGCTTGACTGTGAGGCACACAAGCCGAGCAGGTGCGAAAGCCGGCTAAAGTGATCCGGTGGTTCTGTATGGAAGGGCCATCGCTCAAAGGATAAAAGGTACTCCGGGGATAACAGGCTGATCTCCCCCAAGAGCTCATATCGACGGGGAGGTTTGGCACCTCGATGTCGGTTCGTCACATCCTGGGGCTGGAGAAGGTCCCAAGGGTTCGGCTGTTCGCC
>JANPZZ010000013.1 GCA_024707305.1 Chitinophagaceae bacterium | reverse complement strand
CATGGTGTAAAAGGTTTAAAAAGATGATCCACATGGGCCAAATAATCCTGGCCCTAATGAAACGTGATTCGATAATCCGGTGCGCAATAGTGTAGGTATTCCTGAAAGGATGCAATATGTCGGACAAGAGCTAATGACCGGAAATGTTTATATTCCTTTTGGCAATAATGGCAATGAGGCCGGGCGTTACGTGATGAAAACCGGATCAATATAGCCAAATGGGAAAGGGTACTAATGTAGTTAAAATAATAATGAAATTCTTTTCTAAATGATTCGTATGAAATATCTATTAATATTCTCTATGTGCTTTAGCTCATTTCCACTTTCGGCACAGTGTGATACCTCTTTCTCATTTCAAGAGGGCAATAATCGAAACCCTATCAGATAATCTCAAAAAGGATATTAGTATTAAAAAATCAACCAACACTATTGAACTCGAATTCAGCGATTATAGGCGATTTCATTATTCAATCTCGGACCCTAAAAGCACATTGGGATTTGTATGTCGAAGAGACAGTGCTTGTAACAGCTATTCTGACAGTATCTGTATTGCCATAAAGTCTTCAAATATGTATGGCTTTGAGAGAACTTTATTTGAAAATTTTATGTCGTCCGATGATCCAAAAATATGTGATTCTGTAAATTATCAACATACACTTGCCAGGTTAATTGATTATCCCTTAGAAGGCTGGGCTGGATTAGAGAAATTTTATTTTTCGATTCTATGACAATAATGATCTGAACAACTATTACAAGGGGTAAAAAAGCGTCTATTTAACTATCCCGGTTTTATGTCTTCTTGGACAAGAAATTGAAACAAACAATTTTTTACTTTTTCAAGATAAGTGGTACTCAAAAAAAAAGGACATTAAAATTGAAAGAAGACAAATTGTGCAGACTAAGTAAGACTTTTACTATGTCTAATTTAAATAGTTAACACAAGTGCTACATGGAAGAATTAAAAGATGATAAGCGGGTAATAGTGGCTCAGAATTGGTGGAAAGCCTGGAATGAACGGGATATCGAAGCTCTTATGAAACTGATCGCCCCCAACTCAAGACTTGCTACGTTGTTCAGTTATTTTTGACCCGATTATTGATGCTGATAGGAGATTGGAAGGAGCTGAATATGTACGTGCAAGATTTGAGAGGGAAATAAACAAACTCAACACGTTGGATATATCCTTCAAACGACCAGAAAAATTGCTTGTAGGTGAATTGTTTGTTGAGCTACGATATTACCTAACCAATGGTAAACCTGTCAGAGAAATATTAAGCCTGGATAAAGATTTCCTGATAGATCAGGTAATGCGTGATATTTCCGATACAGCTTGGGTATAACATTGTATTTACCACATCAAATGCGGTAGCATTATTCTTTGTTAATATAGGTTTGCGTCAAAGCAAATCCTATGTCAAAAATCGTTAGTCTCCAGGAGTGGTTAGACGAAGATCCCCAATCGCTCTCACAAATGATCTTCATTCAGCTAAGGGGGTCAGCATGCGCCGGAATGTCAGTGGATAAAATCCATTCCAGGGTCAGAATCGTCCGGAATTCTACCAAAAAAGGAATCAGCTTTCCAGAAATATTAAAATTAAATAAAGGGGTCAGCTTGTTCCGGAATGAGGGGGTCAATATGAAACGGAACAGGGGGGCAAGTTCGTCCGGAAACTACACCAGAACCCATTCTTGCATGATTTGAAGGAATTAGCATCATTAAAAGGCAATGGTTAGCATAACTGTGAAAAAAAGTGCGAGTAATTAGTAGTGGGCTTGGCCTATATCGAAAAAACGCAGTAAATAATTAATGTGCCTATAAGTATGGCAAAAGGCGAGATTAATTTAAAGTAATAAGGCTTTAAGATAGTTGCAGCCCTAGTTGAGAAATTAGGATGCATTTGTCTTGGCAATGATGACAAACAATATACGATGTATAAACTAGGATTTGTATTCTCGTATCGTGATTCAAAAAAGGATTTTTTAAGGAAATATATTCAATGTAAAGATTCGTAAAATTATCGATTGACATGCTGAAGGGACGCTACATCAGGGAATGATCGTAATAAAAAAATAAACGACAAAAATCATGAGCAAGACAACCCCTTGCAATAAATTGGTACGACCCGTAGCTAATGAAAGCATAATGGTGAATAGCGATAGAAGCAACAATACCGTCGATTTCATGTCAATACCCAGCGTTATTTCTATTCCCATGAATACGGCTAACAGGGAGACAGTAGGAATAGTCAGGCCAATACTTGCCAATGCGGATCCCATGGCCAGATTAAGGCTGGTTTGTAAAAGATTTTTCCGGGCAGCACGGTAGGCCGCTAATCCTTCCGGTAGCAAGATCACCAGGGCGATGATGATTCCAACCAATGCTTTGGGTGCTCCTGCTTTAAAAACAATATACTCAATATCAGGAGCCAATTTTTTGGCCAGCAGCACAACGATACCCAAGCAAGCTATTAAAAAGAGCATACTGACCGATGCTGTTCTTAAGGAAGGAGGCTCTACATACAGATCTTCATTTCCGTTTTCAGAAGGCGGAAGAAAAAAAGCTCTGTGGCGGAAGGTTTGGAATAACACGAAACTGATATAGAGTATGAGGCAGACCAATGCGATAACAATAAGTTGCAGGTGCGTGTATTGAGCTCCTATTTTACTGGTGGTGTAATTAGGTAGTATTAAACAAAATGAAATAATAGCCGTAAGCGTTATCAATGCCGAACTGGTGCCTTGCAAGGTGAATACTTGAACCTTATAGCGAAAACTTCCAACCAGTATGCAAATTCCGATCATTCCCGTTAGGATAAGCATAACGGCGGCAAATACCGTATCTCTGGCCAACGTTATTGTTCCCTCTCCGCCGGCGGTCATGATGGTAATGATCAGCGCTACCTCAATAATTGTAATGGAAAGAGCCAGTATCAATGTACCAAAAGGCTCCCCAACACGATGCGCCACTACTTCGGCATGGTGAACCGCTGCCAGCACAACGCTGATTAATAAAATAGCAAGCAAAAGCGGAAACAGCTTGACTGTGGCAAAGTAGGGTATAGTAAAAAATCCAAGCCATGCTAAAACTGGTGCAACAATGACCCACTTGGGAATAAAACCTTTTTGCTTCTTGCCCGAATCCATCCTGACTGAGGTTAAAAATGATTAAGGATAATTTTACTATTGAGAAACCTGGGCCTGGTTATACCCTCCTACACGCAGCAGGGACGGCTTAATATTCATTCGTTTTTTCTTATTAACTCAGCTTCAAAATAATGAATTCGCTCAGCGAGATTCATACGAGGACGAATTTGCATTTCCGCCCGGTCACATTGACCAATTAATAGGTTAGCATGGTGGTCGAGCAGCTGTTTGAATTTATAGCAATGCTTTGAGCGTAACAGTTGATAAACATTTTCATTACCGCTACGAGAGATACCTGCTACATCGGATCTAAAAGTATTGTACGCTTCCTCAAAAAGGGATCTCGCTATATTGTTAAAATATGCTTGCAATGAATGGATGTCGGGATCCGTATACACTTATCTTACATTTTCTATGAGAAACAACCAGTATCAGGTTCTTTTATGGCCGAAACTGCCATCAAGCCTAAATTAACCTGTGCCGGATAAAAATTTCCTGTTGGCGTTTAAACTGCTATTCATCATTTTGGAAAAGACAAAATAAACTTGGTGCCTGACCCTTCTTTCGATTCTGCACCCACCGAAATATTGTTAAGCGTAAAAATTGCTTGCGTTGCAGCCAGGCCTATACCCAGGCCATTTGTTTTGCTTGTATAAAAGGGAAGAAATATTTTGGATAAATTCTCCGGACTTATTCCGCATCCATCATCTTCAATAAGAATTGTATATACTCGATCGATATACAGGGTAGTTAATTTAAGCCGTCCTCTTACGCTCATGGCGTCAATAGCATTTACAACAATGTTCATTAACCCCATTTTTGTGGCTACAGGATCAATAGCCTTGATGGCCCCTTTTTTTGCATAGCACTTGTTCACAATAATTTTTTTGAGTTCAAGCCTGTCCGCCGCCTGGGCCAATACTTCGTCGAGTAAATCGTGTAAAGAATATTTGCAAACATGTATCAAGGCCGGATGTTGATGTTTCAGTAGTTCAGTGATTTGTAAATTGATTGATGCTGAAGCTCGCAAAATCATGGCGAGGTAAGTTCGGTAAGCTTCATTTGTCATCACAGACGTTAAGACTTCAACGGCAAGATTAATAGTAGTCAGAGGGCTCCTCATATCATGTGCAACAGCTGTGCAGAAATAGCAAGGCGCATTCGGAGGCATGTAGCCATTATTCGGTTGCAAGGGTGGGGGGCGTTTCTAGCAGGTTTGTTATATTGGATTGCATGAGAGTAGAGTTTAGTATGGTAGAGGAAGAGTAAGCAGGCTCAATTTGGCATTCCTGTGGAATTTATTCTTACAGCATTACAACAAAAAATTGCATAATTCACACACTTATGGCCTAGTCTTATTATCTGGGTTCGATGCGCTATTTTGTGAATACACAAAGAATACTCTTGAGTTAGTAAAGGCTGTGATCACTTACTTGATGGATCGATAACGGTATTGTTGATGTACTGTAATAATGAGTATCTACCTGTTCTGTATGTTTACAGTAATGGCTGATTGATTTGTACCTGCTACTCTTAAAGGTCTTCCAGTAGCGAAAGTTTCTTCTTCTTTAGCGATTTGAAGTATGTAGGGGTTAATCCCGTAATTTTCTTAAACTGGGTAGATAGATGAGATACACTGCTGTAATGCAGTTTCCAGGCGATTTCAGTCAGGTTGAGTTCGTTATAAATTATTAATTCTTTCACCCGCTCAATTTTGTGCAGAATGATATATTGCTCAATAGTTGTGCCTTGTGTTTCCGAAAAAATATTCGCAAGATAAGTGTAGTCGTATTTCAATTGTTCACTTAGGTATACTGAAAACTTCTTTTTTAGGTAATTCTTCTTCATAGTGTATCATCTGAACGATAACATTTTTTATACGTTCGATTAAAATCGCTCTTTTATCATCTAGTAATTCCAGGCCAGATTTTAACAAAGCAGCTTTTAGTGTTGCACGTTGCTGTGGAGTAATATCCTCCTTCACATTTACTTCCCCCAGGTTAACTGTAACGTAGTGGAGGCCAAGCTTTTTAAAAGTATCTTTGACCACCATTTTACAGCGAATGCTAACCATATATTTAATGTACAACTTCATTTCAAAACCAGCTATTCATATGTCAGGTAACAATAACTAGTAAAAGATAACCTTATTCGGGGAATGAAAGACCGATTTAAATTGCGCTGTTTTATGATTATATAAGGAATTGATCAATAATTAGGTTAATCTTCATAACCGGCCTTAATAACTGTTGAAGTCATTTTAAACTGTTCATCTGCGTCAAATCTGTGTTTTGAGTGAGCTGGGATGATGATACCTTCCCCCAGTGTTAGCTTGAATTTTTTATCATCAATAGTAATCTCGGCTGTTCCGTCAATGATTTGGATAAAAGTATCGAAGGCAGATGTCTTTTTCTTCTAATTCCTCACCCGCTGCAAATGATGAAATGGTCACGTTCCCCGTTGTTTTCCTAATAATAGTTTTGCTTACAACCGAGTTGGGTATATACTCGATTATCTGAACAATAATATGAATTTTAGCTTTTTCCAATTCCGCATCTCCACCCTCTGCCTTTGGTGTTTTCATGATAACATTTTTAATAGTAAATAGAATTGAGTCGGCTACTTGCTTATTTTTAGTGGAATGATTACAAACTGAATCTTTGCGTCTAAAAAAATCTTCCGTAATCATTCCTTTGGTCTAGCAGTCCTTATCGCACTGGCTTATTTTTGGAATATTTTAGTAATAATAATTTCAGGGACTCGTCATACTCCTGTAGTTTATCAGGCGTTATTTCGGGCCTGCCCTCATCGGGAGCAGTCACAGGCATCTCTATTATATATTTCGATAACTCTGGAGACAATGCCTGGATTTGCGTAGTTGTCGCTAAAATTGAATTATTGATCTCGTTTGCTGTTTTCATATAAAGAATTTTATATCCTCGCGCTATAAATTGGGCCATAAAGCAATCGTGTCCCTTTGACCCAAGTCATCATAAAAAATGAGAACAAACTTGAACTGCTTTACTATTCAGATGAAGAATTTATATTTCCTCTGTTGACAGCACAATAGTATTACCTGGATATTGCACATTTCCATCTTGTTCTGCCGTAATAAAAACGGAGGAAGGTTTTAATGTTGACACACTATGTAAAGAAGCTCTTAATTTATTAGAAAATCGTTTGGAGTCACTATTTATCTGGCCAATATTTTTGGGATTTTCTCCATTGGAAGTCATCCATACTACATAGGTTTTGTTATTGCCTTGTAGCCGCTCTACTTCAGCTAAATCCACAATATTAATGTCAATTGCATAGTTTTCATTTTTGTCTTTTTTTATCTTTACATATCCTCTAGCGGCGGGCACTACGGTTGAGGTAGTAAACGATAATTTTTTACTACAAGCACATAACGACAATAGTATAAGTGAGATTATAATACCAAAGCCTATTGACTGTTTAACGTTATCCAATTTCATGATGAAGTTTTTTATTGCTTAAATGTCTAAGCGATCAAAGGTGACTAAACTATTCCACCCGGTTATTATAACATTATACGGATTAATTGCATCATTCACACATTAGCCCTGTTAGCCAGTATCATAAATTAACCTAAAAGTCCTTTGTGATTGTCTCTTTGTCTTTGTTCAGTTGAAGGCTGAAAGGGAAGAATTTCGTCGATATTTAGAAAATACAACTTTTAGCAACTCGAACCTTGAAAGATACATAGAAAGATCATTAGAATATCTGCTGGAACTCCCGTCTGTATGGGCTTCCAGCGATTATACAGGTAAAAGAAAATTGCAAAAGATCATATTCCCGGAAGGTTTCTACTATAACAAGAAAAATGACCAACCTCGAACCACAAAAATGAATTCCATTTTTCAGCTAATCGCTTCAGTTAAAGGCAACACGGAGCAAAATAAAACCGGAACTTCTGAGCTGATACTCAAAAATTCCGGTTGGGTAGCCTCGACAGGAATCGAACCTGTATCTGGAGCTTCGGAAACTCTTATACTATCCATTGTACTACGAGGCCGGAATGGGTGAGGAGAACTTCGCTGAAAATTGACAATTCGCTCCCTACCACTGAATAACACGCACTAAATCAATCCTCCCGCATTGCTGCTGAATATTTTTACGGCAATGGCGAGCAAAATTACGCCAAAAAACTTTCTTACCGCTATTAATCCTGCCGCTCCCAGCAATTTTGCAATCGCTCCCAGCGACTTAAGCACAACGTACACGATAATCAAATTGACAACAATCGCGAGCAGAAGCGTGGTTTCACCATAGTTGGCACGCAGCGACATGATAGTGGTGAGCGTGCCCGATCCGGCAATCAGCGGAAAGGCGATGGGTACTACTGTCGCCGCTTTTACATTGTGGTCGCTTTTGAAAAATTCAAGTCCCAGTACCATTTCAAGTCCAAGAATAAAAATCACAATTGATCCACCCACGGCAAAAGCCTCCACATTCAACCCCAGGATCTTCAAAAACGCCTCGCCCACAAAAAGGAAAAGTATCATCAGGCCACCCGATATAATCGTAGCCCGGCCTTCATTAATGCCACCCATCTTTTGTTTCAATGAAATCAATACCGGCACAGAGCCGATAATATCGATAACCGCAAAAAGGGTGAAACTGACGGTGAGGAGGTCGCTGAAGTTGAGATTCATGGAGCAAAATTAGAACAAAGAACAATGTGGATATGAGGAAATGTGGAAATTAGAAAAATGAGAAAATGTGAAAATAGGAGAGAACAATTTCCACATCTTCTCATTTCCTCATTTTCACATTGTCACAGAGACCATCTTGCGCCCACGATGAAATTAAATCTTCGCGTATTAAACCCTTTCCAGTCCACATACTTCGTATTCGTGATATTGCGCAGGTCGGCGAAAAGACGAAATTGCTCATTAATATTATAATCCAGATAGAAATCAACAAGCGTATAACCCTTTAATGTTCCCGGCTTATCACCATAGATAAACTCCTTGCGGTCGCTGATGGTTCTGCTTTGCAGATTTACTCTGAATTTTTCCGAAAAATGCATATCCCACCTGCAGGTTCACGGCGTGCTTCGGAATACGAAACAGATTATAATAACTGGTATCTTTTTCCAAGCGATGCACCAGTGCCATCATAAGCGGAACGTGTTTTCCCATCTGTAAATGCATAATTTCCACGCAGGGTCCATTTCTCGTATTTGTATGCAACTTCCAGTTCCACCCCATAATTTTCCTGCCGCGCAATATTACGATACTGGCTGATGTAATTGATGGGATCAATGGTAATGTATTCAATCGTATTGTTGCTGCGGCGGCCAAAGCCAACTACACGAATATCCAAATCCTTCGCAGGCGAAAAACTGATGCCCGTTTCTGCAATCTTGCCTTTCTCCGGATCTAAACCGGTATTACCCGCCTGCGGATCAAACAACTGGTAGAGGGTAGGGGCCTTAAATGCGGTATAGTAATTAATAAATAATTGTGTTCTTGGATTGATCCGATACGAAGGATTGATATTATAGGTGAAGTTATTCCCGTATTCTGAATGAAAATTCAATCGACCTCCAATCTCAATGTTAAAACCTGTTGTTGTTTTTAACATTAAACTTGCGTACGGACTGTACTGATGCATCATTGCGGTCCAGGGCCCCATTTCATAATCGCCAAAAGGACCGGTGGAAAAATAACGTTGATAGGTGTTATGCGCACGATAATCAAAACCCGTTAACAACTCCCAGTTCATTAAACGTTGGGTATGATAAATTTCTGCAAAATGCGTTCTGCCAATATAACCGCTATTTGAATAATCGAGATAAGGACTGCTTTTATAAACAGAGTCGTCAATATAATTACGTTCAATATAGTTGAAGTTGTAATTGAATTGCAGCTGGCCGTGTTCGTGTTTCCAGTTCAGTCCCACACCTGTTTGAGCCTGCTGGTTTCGAACTGTAAAATCTTTTTCATCCGTATACCCGGAAGCATCAATATCTGCATCGTATTGATTAAAAACGGCCCATCAGTTGCAACTTTATTGCTGATGTTAACTGGTAACCGAGTTGTAATTGTGCAGCATGTTGATCGATCCCGTCTTTATCAAAATTGTTACCGCCTGTTTCATCGGTTGCGGCTGAAAATCCTTTTGCGTTTAAGTGTGTATATCCGACAGAATAATTCAGTTTCCCTTTTTTACCTGTAACGCCAAGGTCTTGCTTGAATGTTCCATAAGTTCCCGCGGCCAGTGTCGCATTTAATTTTATACCGGAAGTTGTAGCCTTACGCGTAATAATATTAATAACACCCGCAACTGCATCGGAACCATAAAGTGTGCTTTGTCCACCTTTTAATATTTCAATTCGTTCTATCTGGTCGATAGGAATCAGGTTCAGGTCGAAGTAATTGTTGTTTACCGAGGGATCGCTCACAGGAATCCCATCCAGTAGTATCAGCGTGTTGCCGGCGCTTGCGCCGCGCACACTTGCCGTCAGGTTGGTTCCGGGTGCATTATTGCTCCCGATGACCGTGGTGCCCACAGCGGTGTTCAACACATCGCCAATGCTGCGACCTGTGCTGCGATCCAGTTGATCGCGGCCGATAACGGTTACAACCTTTCCGGTTTCTGCCTGCTTACGTTCAAACTTGTTGCTGGTAACAACAACTTCATTGAGCATCCTGCTGCTGTCTTGTTGTGCGAAGAGATGACTGCTGAATAACAGAGCAGCCATCATCGAAATTTTTCTTTTCATTTTTTGAAAAATTTGAAGTGACTGCTTTCGGTTAAAAAAAAGAAAAGAAATGAAAAAGCAGTTAGCCTTTAGATTTCACGCTTTTCACCCGAAAGCCGAATAGTGGCCACCGTAGTGGCCTGTCTTTCGTACGGGCAGGTCTTCTGGCTTGAAAGTAAATCGCCACCTTCCCATCGCAAGCGACAGTGGTTTGTTGGCGAAAAGAGATGTGAATAGTTGAATTGAAACAATTCAATATATACACATTCCTCTTTCTTACAGCTACGGGGATAGCGCCGGTTTTTCACCGGACTTCCTTTTAACCCCATCTTTACCGGGGACCCATACGCGCGCAAAGGTAAGGTGCTTTGCAGTTAATATTTTATTTGTTAATGACTGATTTTGAGAGAAATCTCACAAAGCATAATTCATTAGGTATTATAAAAAATCTTCAGGCTTTAATCGTCTCTATAAACCAAACACTTAGAAAAAGACTGTTGCATGAAATACGCAAGGCGTGGAAATTTCCATTTGAGACGTTTGCGATTTACCCCCCAAAAAAATGTGAAAGTTTACCTTTTACTTCAGTTTGTGTAAGATCCATACCAAATTTGGGAAGAACGCAGTATAGAAAAAATTTTATGCGCCTTTAATAAATCCGATCCACTATGAATAAGCTGATGTATATGTATGCGCTGGTGATCCCGGTGTTTTTCGCACCAGCCGCTCTGTGGTCTCAATGTGGTACAGGTACTACACAGGCAGCGTTAAATTGGGATCATATAGATTTCCTGCCAGGTAATAATAATCGCTACACCGATTTTTACCCTTCAACTTCTTTTCCATACACACAAAACTTTAGTATAGGTACGCGCCGTGTTACATTTAATATGGCCCCACAGGGAAATATTACTTTGAATGGTGAAAATGAAACAAACACTGCACACTCCAACAGTCCTAACGTTTCTGCTGGCGCCGATGTTCAGTTTACAACCACGAGTGCTTCCAGTACCACCATTATGATGACGTTCGATGCCGAAGTGCAAAATGTCCGTTTCAGTCTTTTTCGACCTGGATAATAGTCAACATGCAAATGTTACGGCTACGAATGCTGCATCCATCGCGCAGAACATCACGATGGCACTTGCTAATGCAACGAATACTACTACGATTACAGGAACAGCAACAAGTCGAACTGCAGTAGCAGTCTCCGGTAATTTTGGTAACAACGATACAAGAGGTGCAATCAATATTACCATCCCCGGTCCCGTCCTCCGCATTGTAATTACTTTAAGTAATGCTGTTGGCGACATCTGGTTGTCTGATATTGATGCATGTGTTCCGGGAACTTTCCCGATTGGCTACAATGCAGTGTCTCGTCCATTTACCGGTCAGCCTCAATATGTACTCACTGTAGTAAACAATAATATTTATTATACGAATCCAACAAATGGACAGTCTTATTTTCTTTTTAATGAGCCTGCACACAATCGCCTGAATTCACTGGCATATGATCCTTATCGTCGTCGTGTTTATTATACATTCAGCCTGTCGCCGGGAAATATTCCGGTTACTGATAAAACAGTGCGTGTATACGATGTAGACAGTAAAACGATTTCAATATTGATACCAAATGTGAATGATTTTGGTATCCCTACTTATGAAACTGGTGTGGAATCGGGTGCTGCAAGTTTTTATAATGGTTCATTGTATCTCGGCATTGAAGGTTATACAGGGGAAAGCTATGCAGCCTCCCGCAAATCAACCGTATGGCGAATCGACTTTGATGCCGATGGTAATCCGGTTGCGCCGGCAAGCCAGGTATGGGGAATACTTGCTGATAATGGTTCCGATGCACAGAATATTCACGACTGGAGTGATTTCGCTGTTGTGGACGGTAAATTAATTGACTTTGATGGCTCGGGTAGCGGAGATTACGATTATTATCATTTCGATCTGATGACGGGTGTTCAGACTGAGTACACACCTGTTGGACAGGTTCCCCGCCAGGTTTCTGTAGGTTGGGATGAAAAGATATATAATGTAAATACTTCTATCTCTTTATATAATGGAACGACCGGCCAGGGTACGCTGTTTACAATCTATGCGCCGCTGGGGGCCCACGATTCCAACAGGTAATGCTGCCAGTTGGGGAGATGCCGCGGGACCTTACCGGCCCTTCCTCGATTTTGGGGATGCACCCGCGAGTTATGATCCCAATCCGCTTTCACCAGCTTGTCACGATACCTTAACGCCTACAGTTAGTGGCAGACGCACGAGAATGCGTTTGGGAGCTGATGAAGATGTGGAATGGTTGAAACGTGGTTTTACAACTGTGGAAGATAATTTTGAAGATGGACTTTCATTTGTGCCGATCCTGTCGCCAGTAACGGGAAGTTATACCTCACGTGTTGATGTTTTTAACAACACCGGTGTGAATGCAACCGTAGTTGCCTGGCTCGACTATAATGGAAATGGCGTTTTTGATGCAGGTGAAGGCACCATTCCGGCAACCGTTCCGTCTTCGAATTCCAACCAGACGGTAGACCTGGTTTGGTCAGGTATACCGCCAACATTGACTTCGGGAAGCTTTACTTATTTACGAATTCGTATTACCCGCCAGAGTTATGGCATGGATCAGAATGATCCAACAGGATATTATAGCATGGGTGAAGTGGAAGATTACCGTGTTGTTGTTGAAAACACGGTACTGCCGGTGCACTTAATCAGCTTTGATGTAAAAATGCAGCAAGACAAATCAGTACTGATTTCCTGGAAGGCTGAAGAAGAGATAAATTTTCCCGGATATGAAATCCAGAAAAGTATGAATGGATACGATTGGCAGGTGCTTCAGTTTATTCCCGGTTCGGGTCAGGGTGGCGTACGTGAATATCGTGAGAAAGATAACCAGCCGTATGCGGGTAAAACCTGGTATCGCCTGCGCATACGCCAGGTGGGGACTTCGGAAAAATACAGCCAGGTGATCTGGGTTCATAATTCGCAGCACGCGGATATGATACGCCTCTGGCCAAACCCCGTGAAACAGGAATTGAAACTGGAAATGGTTTCCGAAAAATCGGGTTTATACGCAGCAATGCAGATTATCAATCTGCATGGGCAGGTGGTGAAAAATTATAATCATATGCTGACTGTCGGCAACAATCAGATTACGGTTGCCGGAACCAGTGAGCTTCCAAATGGAATTTATATTTTGAGTTTACGCGTAGGTGAAACAATCCATTCGCGGCGCTTTGTAATTCAGCGATAGAAAAATATTACTGCGTTGGGGTCGGTTCATTCATCCTTTTCAGCTTTTAGACGGATGACCTCAGCGCAGTTTTTCCTCCGACATCGGTCATCGATCATCGATCATCGGACATCGGACATCGACCACCGATCACCGAATCTCAAACCTCACACCCCCATAAAAATTCCTGGGCGCCGCAGCATTATAGTAACGCCCGCCGGCAGCGTTGATATCATTTCCGAGACTGTACACCTGATCAAGCAGGTTGTCGGCACCAAGATACAGGTTGATGTTGGTCTTCGTTGAAATTTTCGTCTTCCAACCAATACGCCAGCCTAATAACTGGTAAGCATCAGCTCTTGCAGTATTCGCGTCATTCAGGTAAATAGCTGAGGCGCTGTAAAAACTCAGTTGACTGTAAAAGTTGCCTGCAACATTTACATCAGCCAAAAGAGAGAAAGTATTTGAAGGAACCGATGGCACTTTGTTGCCAGAGAAATCATCTGTTCCTTTTACAAAATCTTTATATCGGAAATGATTGAGCGTATAGTCGCCCTGTACTAACAGCGAACGTACGAAATGCCCCGGGCGCATTTGTTTTTGATAACGCGCCTGCAATTCAACGCCCTTCTGGTGCACACTTCCTGCATTGGTGAAGTAGTCTGCACCGCCGCCATCACGACGCTGTACCAGCGCATTATCAAGATCCAGGAAAAATGCAGTAGCCTCTAACTGAAGGTGACGTTGGAAAAGATTGTAACGAAGCGTGAGTTCATAATTCCAACCGCTTTCGGCTTCCAGGTCAGTACTGATTACACCCGTTGATGGTAAAACTTCTGCGGTTGTGGGTGGTGAAAATCCTCGGCTTACACTTCCCAAAACATAAAATTCGTTTGCCAGCTTGCGTAATACCGCCAGTCGTGGCGAAAATTCATTCTGGTAGCGGCGGCTTTGCGATACAACCGGATTGTCGGACAGGCGCCGAATTATCACCCTTCCGCGGTTGATGCTGGTTCCTGCTGTAATAATCCAGTTGTCTTTTACAGCAATATCTGTTTGCAGGAAGCCGGTAAATAGCTGGTTGCCGATGTCATCGTTTGTCTGCACAGCTCCGGGACCACCGTTCACATTGTCAGATACAAGCGTGTTGAAATCGCCTTGTTGAAATTCAGCACCGCCAACAATCTGCCAGTTTACATTGATGTAATGTTTTTCCCATGTAAATGAAGTGCGTCCGCCCCATTGTGGTTCAATACGACGTTCGTAGTTGCGTACCGCCGAATTTTTGAGGTTGGTATAAGATGCGTACACAACGGTGTTGTTGCGTAAAACATCGCTGATCTGGTATTTGTGGCTAAATCCGGCGAGAATGTTTTTTCTGGAAAATGGCAGCTTTGGCTGCTTCCGCGCCTGGGAACGCACCTGCGGCGGGTCGGGCTGCACGCGGATTGTTCTCATATTCCGCCAGGGTAAGGCCACCAGGCGTTTGGTAATAAAGATCAGTATATAATAAAGACGCTGTCAGTTCCTGCCGGTCGCTGAGTTTATAACGTGTTGACCAGCTAACATTATCACGGCGCATTGCTGATTGGCGACGATAGCCATCCGATTCATTGTGTGCATAGGTTACGGAATTGCTGTTATCATCTTTGCCCCATGTTGCAGATGCAAAAATATGCTGAAGGTCATAGCTGCCCTTCAGGTATTCAAGTTGCACTGCTTTTTGCGCGCCTTCATGGCTGCTCATCAGCAGCAAACCGCCCGTGCCGGCACCATACAGGCTGGAAGCCGGTCCTTTAAACAATTCTATGTTTGAAAAATTATTCCAGGCAAACTGGTTAAAGTAGGTGTTGCCACCGGCATCGGTTACGGGAATATCATTCCAGTACACTTTGATATTTCGTACACCAAATGGTGAACGCAGGGAACTTCCGCGAATGTTGATGCGATAGCTGCCGGGCGAACGTTCTTCCATCCGCACACCGGCGATGGAATTAAAACTGTGTACCAGCGAAGTTTTGTTATTGCGGTCGCTATTGTCGCTGCGGATTAAACGAACCGGCGCCGTACTTGTATTGGGCGTACGGTATTGTTCAAATGCGCGCACGCGTACTTCTTCCAGAAGCGGCAGCGTATCAGTATCCTGGGAAAATGCAGGGGAAAAGCTAATTGAGATGAGGATGAAAAGGATGATCCTGCAAAACGAAGTCAGGTTTTTCATTGTCGGTTTGGGTTAGTCTGGTTTCTAATCAGGGGATGGAACCCGGATTAAAATATTGGTTATTTATCAACTTTCAACTTAAAACTTAGAACTATCTTCAGCCTATGGGAACCAAAAATAAATTAGGCCTTTTTTCGATCACCATGATCGTTGTGGGACTGGTGATTGGTATGGGCATCTTCCGTACTTCTAAGGATGCCGCCGCCGCTGCACTTACGCCCACGTTATTTTTTGCCGCCTGGATTGTGGGTGGCTTCGTCGCGATTTGCGGAGCATTGACTTACGCCGAAATCGGAAGCCGCTATCCGGTAACGGGAGGTTATTACAAGGTTTTTTCCTATGCTTATCATCCCTCCATCGCTTTTGCCATCAACTGCATTATCCTGATCTCAAATGCCGCATCCCTTTCCGGCGTGGCACTTATTGGCAGCGAATATATCACACCTATCCTGGTTCCGGGTAATACAAACGATTTTGTACAGGCCTTAATTGCGATGGGAGCCATCATTATTTTCTATGGGGTGAACCTGGTGGGACTACGCCTCAGTTCACGCGCCCAAAATATACTCATGCTGGTGAAAATAGCGATGCTGATGGTACTTATCGCATCCGTTTTTTTCCCCTCTCTTTACAATACCGCCCCGCAGGCTGTTGTGGATATGGAAACGCAGCGTTTTGGCGCGGTGCTTTTGTCGTTTGGGGTGGCGTTAAAAGCAACTTCCTTCACATTCGGAGGTTACCAGCAAACAATCAATTTTGGCGAAGAAGTTGAAAATCCGAGGCGCAATATTCCCCGGGGTATTTTTATCGGCATCCTTCTCATTATTTCTCTCTACATGCTGGTGAGTTATTCTTATTACAAAGTAATTGGGTTTAATGAGTTGAAAGAAACCAATGGCATTGCCGCCATCATTGCTGAAAAAAATGTTTGGGCCTACGGGAAAATATGTTTCTTCAATACTCCTCTTTATTGCCGTACTGGCTTATGTGAATGTGCTGTTGCTGAGTAATCCGCGGGTAATGTATGCGATGAGCGAAGACGGAATTCTGCCATCTGCTTTCCGCAAAAAAGATGAAAAACGAGGCGTACTCACCGTAAGCCTTACCGTTTTTGCTGCCATCTGTATTATCGTTTTATTTTTTGCAGATAAGTTTAATGAAATTCTGAGCTTCACTATTTTTCTCGACTCCATCGGTATGGCCACATCCGCCGCCACTATTTTTATTTTAAGAAAAAGAACAAAACACCTCGATGGAACGGGCATTTATTCCATGAAAGCATATCCGATATTGCCAGTCATTTTCATCCTCGCTTATCTCTTTGTGGGAACTGTAATTGCGATTACAGATCCACGATTTGCTTTGATAGGCACAGGTGTTTTCCTGGCATTTTTAGCGCTTTATTTTATTGCACAAAAATTTAAGCATAAAGCCTGATATGGATTTATCATACATCATCAATGAACTGGGCGAAGATCGATCTTCCTATTTCAACGCAGTGGCGCCGCCCATTATACAAGCCAGCAACTTTTCTTTTGATACAGTTGAAGCTTTTGGCAAAGCCTTCGAAGATGAAATGGGCGGCTATTTGTATAGCCGGGGTTTAAATCCTACTGTTGATATCCTTCGTAAGAAACTCGCAGCACTCGATGGTGCGGAAGACTGCCTGGTTTTTAACAATGGCGCGGCAGCAATTTTCGCCGGCGTACTCGCCAATGTAAAAGCAGGTGATCACCTTGTATCAGTAGCAAAACCTTATACCTGGGCACAAAAAATGTTTGATGTGATACTACCACGCTTTGGCGTAACCACAACCTATGTGGATGGTACCACGCTGCAAAGCTGGCAGGAAGCCACTCGCAGCAATACAACTTTCTTTTACCTCGAATCGCCCAACAGCTGGAATTTTGTTTTGCAGCCCATCAAAGAAGTGGCAGCATTTGCACGCAGCCGTGGCATTACAACTCTTATTGATAATAGTTATTGCACGCCGCTTTACCAGAATGTAATGAAAATGGGTGTTGATCTCGCCATGCAAACGGCTACAAAATATATCGGCGGGCATAGCGATACGCTTGGCGGTGTATTAAGTGGATCGCATGCGCAGATGAAGAAGATTTTCGACAGCGAATATCTGAATGTTGGTAGCGGCATTCAACCATTTAATGCATGGCTGCTGCTACGCGGGTTGCGCACGATGCCCATTCGTTTGAAACGTGTATTTGAGTCAACTGAAAAAGTGCTCAATGGCTTGCGCAACCACCCGGCGGTGGAGTCATTTATTTTCCCATTCGATAAAAAGCTTTCCGCAGTATGAACTGGCACGCCAGCAGATGAGGGGTGCGGGTGGACTTTTGACACTCACGCTGGCCGCCAACGACAAAGCGGGCATCGTCAGGTTCAGCGAAGCCCTGAAACACATTTTGATGGCGGTAAGCTGGGGAGGGCATGAGTCACTAATCATCCCCAAATGTGCCGGAATCGCGGATGGCGACTTCGACAAAAACAATCCGGAGCATCGCATGGTGCGGTTATATGTGGGACTGGAAGATCCGGATTACCTGCTGGAAGATATCTACCAGGCATTCGATAAAATGTAGCATTTTCCCGCAAGTGTAAAAATCAATATTCGGACAACGCTTTTCAATTATTTTTGTCGCATGAAAATCAGAAATCTCTTACTGATTGCCTGTTGCCTTGCCGGCCCTGTTGTGAAGGCACAGGAAAAATGGGATCTGCGCCGTTGCGTGGATTATGCCCTGGAAAACAATATTTCCGTACGGCAGGCCGATCTGCAAGCCCGGTTTTCAGAACTGACTTTAAAGCAGGGGCGCGCACAACAGTTACCATCGTTGAATATTAATGGCAACACGGCCATGCAGTTTGGTTTGAACGATAATCCTACCACAGGTATCCTGGAGAATGCCCGGTTCTTCAGCGTGGGACTGCAGGCGCAATCGCAGGTAACACTCTTTAACTGGTTTTCACGCGTGAATACGAATAAAGCAAATGAACTGACGCTGGAAGCCGATATTGAACAAACAAAAAAGGTACAGAACGATATCGCATTGAATGTAGCCGTAGGTTACCTGCAAATTTTGCTGGCACGCGAACAGGTGAAAATTGCGGAAAATACATCCGAACAAACAAAAGCGCAACTGGAACGTACGCGTAAACTCGTGGATGCAGGCCAGTTACCTGAATTAAATGCGGTACAACTGGAAGCTCAGCTTGCGCGCGACAGCGCAAATATTGTCGCGGGCCTTGCCTCCGTTCAATCCTTCGAGTTGCAGTTGAAGGCACTATTAAATCTGGATGCCGCCGCTCCATTTGAGGTGTCAACGCCCCCGGTTGAATTGATTCCTATTAAAAGCCTGGCGGAATTGCAGCCTGAGACGGTGTATGCGTCAGCGCTGGCAAACCTCCCCCAGCAAAAAGTAAATGAAATTCGCATCCGCGCGGCTGTCAAATCAATGCAGGCTGCAAAAGCCGGCATGTATCCCTCAATCGGTGCTTTCGGAAGCCTGGGTACCAATTATGTAAATACAAAAATACCCGTTTACGGTCCGGGCCCTTTAACGGAAACAGGTGCATTGGTTACCATTGGTGGAACACAATATGCCGTACAGGCGCCCGGCCGGATTTTACTTTCCGAAACCGGTATGCCCCTTGGGAGGCAGTTTCGCAACAACTTTGGTCAAAACATTGGCCTTGCCCTTAGCATTCCTATCCTGAATGGCCGTGCCAACCGCACTGCATGGGAGCGGGCAAAACTGAATGTCACAAATCTTGAATTGACAAAAGAGCAGGGCGATATGCAGTTGAAACAGGATATCTATAAAGCATATGTGGATGCTACTTCCGCACTCCAACAGTACAACGCCAATAAAAAAGCCGTAACCGCTAATGAAACGGCTTACGAATTTGCACAAAAGCGTTATGACCAGGGTTTGTTGTCGACTTATGATTTGTTGAATACGCAAATCACTTTGCAATCGGCCAGAAACCAGATGGTACTGACGCAATATGACTACGTATTTAAAATGAAACTGCTTGAGTTTTACCGAGGGCAGGGTTTAAGTTTATAAAATTGCTGATCTTTCAAACCAGGAATTATCATGAGAAAAAACAGTAAATGGTTGGTAGGGATGTTGGTCATAGCCATGGGCGTATTTGCTTCCTGTGGTGGCAACAACGACGTTAAAGTGGTGGTGGAAAAAGCCAGCAAGCGTACTATTGTGGAAACCGTACCAGCTACGGGCCAGATTTATCCCGAAGTGGAAGTAAAGATCAGTCCTGATATCTCAGGTGAGGTGGTGGACCTGTATGTTGCTGAAGGCGACAGTGTGAAAAAAGGACAGGTGCTTGCGCGCATCTTCGCTGATATTTATGCACTACAGCGCGATCAGGCAGCATCGCAGGTTACACAATCGCAGGCAACAGTTGCCAACAGCGAAGCCGCACTTGAAGCATTGCGCGCCAACCTTGCACAGGCGCAACAATCCTACGATCGTAATAAAGTACTGTTCGATGAGAAAGTAATCTCAAAAGCGGAACTCGAACAATTTGAAACCACATTAAGATCTGCAAAAGCAAATTTCAATGCTGCAGAACAAAATATTAAAAGCCTGCGCGCCACGGTTACCGCAGCGCAAACGGGCCTCGACCGTGCGAATAAAGACCTGGGCCGTACCACACTTGTGGCACCAATGGATGGTGTGATTTCATCTTTGCTGATTAAACGTGGTGAACGTGTTGCAGGTAACAGCTTTGCAATTGGTACGGAAATGATGACCGTGGCCGATATGGGTGTACTGGAAGTGCGCGTAAGTGTTGGCGAGAACGACATCGTAAAAGTAAATATTGGCGACTCCGCAGACGTTACAGTTGATGCATATAACAACCGCAAGTTCCGTGGCACCGTAACGCAGATTGCAAGTAGCACTAAAACATCTGCACTGGCTGCTGCAACCAATGATGTGACCAATTATGAAGTGCGCATCCGTCTGGATAAAAGTTCATATGCTGATCTGATAGACCCTGCTACGCCACGCAAATGGCCCTTCAGACCCGGAATGAACGCAAGCGCAGATATTAAAACCCGCCGCGTTGATAATGTTTGGTCTGTTCCTATTAACGCCGTAGGATCACGCATTAAAGGTTCGGACCAAAGCATTGCTGAAAAGAAAGAATCGGATGCACGCGACAAAGATCCTGGTGATCAAAACAATGCAGCTACCTCCGTGTCAGAATCAGAAGAAGTGGTTTTTGTATTGCAGGCGGATGGAACTGTGAAAAAGCTTACCGTTGAAACCGGCATACAGGACATCAACAATATCGAAATCAGAAGCGGTATCACCAGCGACGTAGAAGTAATTGTTAGCCCCTACACTGCCATCAGCAAAACACTGAAAGATGGAACGAAGGTGAAAGTGGTAAAAAAGGAAGAACTCTTCACTTCAAAATAAAAACGGACATCGGCCATCGATGATCGATCATCGAACATCGATCATCGATCATCGAACATCGAAAAACATGGATAAAACTTTACACTTCGGTATCGTGGGCAGTGGCAGTTGGGCTACCGCGTTGGCAAAAATGCTAACCGATAACCAGCACAAGATATCGTGGTGGGTAAGAAGTGAGAAGAATCGACAGCACCTGATGCAGCGGCGTCACAATCTTGCGCACCTCACTTCTGTTCAATTTGATACAAACCTTTTACAAACTTCCACCGACGTTACTACCGTAATAAAAGAATCGGATGTAATTCTTATCGGTGTACCATCTGCTTTTCTTGCAGAATCGATTGGGGGACTGGATCCGGCAATTTTTAACGGGAAAAAAATATTGTCTGCAGTGAAGGGGCTGGTACCGGGGAAAAATATACTTCTCAATGAATACCTTCATGAGCAATTCAGTGTTCCCATCGAAGATTATTTCGCTGTGCTGGGTCCCTGCCATGCAGAAGAAGTAGCTGCAGAAAAATTATCGTACCTGACTTTTTCAGGCGTGGATATTGTTACCGCATCTGCACTGGCAACTTATTTTTCCACGCCATATATCAGTACTGTTGTTAATCACGACATCATGGGCGTGCAATACGCTGCCGTGCTAAAAAATATTTATGCTATTGGCGCAGGTATCGCACATGGCCTGGATTATGGTGATAATTTCCTGAGTGTTTATATCGCCAATGCTGCCGATGAAATGGCTGAGTTCCTCCGTGTTTTTGGTGCGCAGGATATCGTTGTAGGGCAACATACCGGAGCCGATCCTTATACCAACCGAAAAACGCCCAATTATGCTGCATCGGTTTACCTCGGCGATTTGCTGGTAACCTGTTACTCATTACATAGCCGCAACCGCAGCTTTGGTAATATGATTGGCAAAGGCTATAGTGTTCGCGCTGCGCAGCTTGAAATGAATATGATTGCCGAAGGTTACAATGCCACTAAATGTATTTATGAAGTAAACCGCCAGGTGTGTGCTTCTATGCCTCTGGCAGAAAATATTTACAAAATTCTCTGGGAAAATGTTAGTCCCGAAGAAGGATTTGCAGCAATAGAAGGGGTGATGGTGTAAGAATAATTGTCGCCTGAAATTTCTACTGAAACAAGTCGCCCGCGATACCATCAGCGAAAAGTTTTCCTTCATTGGTCAGATAGATCCTGTGGTCATCCTGTACCAGATGTCCGGCTTTAATATGTGGTGCTGTTTCCCGTAAGAGATGGTCGATCCATTTATTTTCGAAAACTTCCTTTTCGTTTGAAAAGAGCGTTGTCAATTCATTAAAATTGATTCCTTCCATGGTACGCAGGTGTATCATGATGTATTCGTTCCAGCGTTGCGATAACGTGAGATTTTCTTTTTCCTGTGGCAGCTTCCCTTCCGTTATTTCTCGAATATACTGGTTGTTGTTGGCAACATTCCACCAGCGGCTTTGTCCATCGTAACTATGGGCGCCGGGTCCCAGGCCAATGTAGTTTTCGCCTTTCCAGTAAGAACTGTTGTGGCGGCTGCGATGCCCCGGCTTCGCGAAATTGGAAATCTCGTAATGTTCAAAACCATTCTGGGCCATGTATTCCATCAAATACAAAAACTGCCGCGACTGTTGCGCTGAATCGATATCAGGCGATTGTTGTTGACGGATTCGTTTATCCAGTGGTGTTTTGGGCTCTACCGTCAGCGCATAACAGGAAAGATGGGTAATGCCCAACCCAATGGCTGTATCCAGGTTCTGTTTCCATTTTTCGTCGGTCAGTCCGGGGCTGCCATAAATGAGATCGAGTGTAATATTCGAAAATTCCTTCACTGCCATTTCCAGCGAATGGATGGCCTGTGTCGCATTATGAGCACGGTTCATCCAGCGTAGGTCTTCTTCAAAAAAGCTTTGCACTCCTATGCTCAGGCGGTTGATGCCAAGTTCTTTCCAGTTATTCAATTTGGGGGCTGTGATATCATCAGGATTGGCCTCAAGCGTGATTTCCGCGTCCGGTTGCCACCCAAAACGACTTTTGAGAGCGGTCATGATGGTGCTTAATTCCTCCGTTTCTAACAGGCTTGGCGTGCCGCCGCCAAAATAGATGGTCTGTACCGGTTGCACAATATCTTCAACCCGTTCAATTTCTTTCAATAAAGCGGAAAGAAATTCGTTCTTGTATCGCAAACTGGTGGAAAAGTGGAAATTGCAATAGTGACAGGCCTGTTTGCAGAATGGAATATGTATATAAATGCCGGGCAAATTATGTGTTCGTTTGATATTTGTAAATCAGATGTTTTGTGAATTAACCAGGACTGACCGTTTTTGAACAGAATTGCAAAAATACTATTGCTTTTTTTACTGGCCGCAATGCCGGCTATTCTTCATGCCCAGACGAAATATCCTTTGCGGGTGATTCGCGTTGATGGCGACACTGCCTCAAAGCCGGCCACAGCAAATATTACCACAGAATTTCAGAGTCGCGACGAGTGTTTCCGTTACCTCAATGACCTGCCACGGCTGTTAAAGACCCAGGGTTTCATTACGGCATCACTCGACAGCGTGTTTGTAGATTCCCTTCAGGCAACTATACATCTTTACTTAGGCGAACGATATACCTGGGCAAAGATCGACACCCGCAGTGTGGATCCCGATGTACTGGAGGGTACCGGTTGGCGCGATCAGGTGTTTGATAACCGATTAATGGATTTTTCAAAAGTGGAAGAATGGCAGAACAGGATGATCACCTGGCTGGAGAACAATGGACACCCTTTTGGGAAAGTGTGGATCGATAGTATTGAGATGACGCCTGAAGGTATAAAGGCGCAATGGAAAGTTGATAAAGGTCCCGCCTATAAGATCGATAGCATTCGCGTTTATGGCAATGCAAAAATCAGCAACGATTTTCTGCAACGATATCTTGATATCAAAAATGGAACCTCTTTCAGCAAAGAAAAACTCCAACGCATCAGCAGGTTGATTCGCGAGTTGCCTTATGTAGAAGAAGAGCAGCCTTCCAAACTCGTTTGGCTTAATTCAGGTTCAGTTGTTGAATTGTATTTGAAACAAAGAAAGAGCAGCCAGGTAAATGTGTTGATTGGATTTTTACCAAACACCGATCAGCTTTCTTCTAAAAAACTTTTGGTAACAGGGGAGGCCAATCTCAATTTGAAAAATGCACTGGGTGCTGGTGAAACCATTGGTCTTAACTGGCAGCAGCTGCAGAAAAATTCACCGCGTTTAAATCTTGCTTACCAACATCCCTTTCTTTTTCGAACACCGCTGGGATTGGATTTTGGATTCAATATGTTTCGGAAAGACAGTACTTTCTTAAACGTCAATTTTCAGCTCGGAGCCAGTTATGTGTTGGATACGCGGCAGACAGGGAAAATCTTTGTGCAGCGCTTCCAGGGAATTGTAAATGGCGTAAACCTGAATCGGGTTTTACAACAATATCGATTACCTGAGGAAGCAGATATGAATACGATCAACCTCGGTGTTGCTTACGATTATAATTCCACTAACTATCGGCTCAATCCTTCACGCGGAAATGAATTGCGCCTGACAACGACGGCAGGTACAAAAAAGATTCGGAAGAACAATCAGATACTGGAACTAAAAGACCCATCCAATCCGGGTTTCAATTTTGAAAGCCTTTACGATACGGTTAAATTAAAAACCTATCAATTCCGGGTAGAAGCCTATGCCGCGCATTATTTTCCGCTGAGTGCAAAAGGGCGTACTACGTTGAAAACATCTTTGCAGGGAGGCTTTTTGCAAAGTGGAAATATTTTCAGGAACGAACTGTTTCAGATTGGTGGTTATAAATTGTTGCGTGGGTTTGATGAAGAAAGCCAGTATCTCTCGCAGTTTGCAGTAGCCACAGCAGAGTTTCGATACCTCGTTGGGCAGAACTCCTATTTCTATGGTTTTACGGATGGGGGATGGGGAAGAAATAACAGCCAGGGTGCAAATGTAAAGTATACCTACTTCGGTACAGGTCTGGGTCTGGCATTTGAAAGTAAGGTTGGAATTTTTAATATGGCCTGGGCCATCGGCAAAAGAAGCGATATGGATTTCAACCTGCGACAATCCAAAATTCACTTTGGTTTCCTGAATTATTTTTAAGAACGTGGAAATTCAAAAAAAACAAAGAACATTGCGTTCTAAATAATCTAATTAGTATCCTTCGTTTACTCACCATATGTGTTTTGCAAGTGCTGTCAATTTCAGGATTGACGCAGATCGACAGCTTTGCAATTCCACCAGCTGATTCTTCATCGTACCTGATTCAGGGTGAGATTCCGGTTTCAACGGAAAGAAGTATGCGGCCCGAGCCTAGGATTACGAGTGGTGAGATGGATCTCCGTAAGCCGATACTTCCGCAGGTGTGGGATATACACCCATTTTTCTCATTGACCAAACAGGCTGATGTACGAGCGAGCGCAGAAAAAGTGTTTCATGGCAAGGAAACGCTCTTTTATGCAATTGTTGGCTTGCTGCTGGTATTTGCATTGTTGCGAAACCTTTTTGCCAAATACTTCTCTGATCTGTTTCGCGTGTTTTTCAGAACCACCATGAAAATGCGGCAGATAAAGGATCAACTGATGCAGACGCCGCTGCCTTCGCTGGCTTTCAACATATTTTTTGTGGCCAGTGCGGGGTTGTATCTCAGTTTTATATTGTATCAATATGTTGGTTATAAGCCGGTTCCATCGTTTTGGCTCTTTTACCTGTATACATCAATTGCCCTGATCGCCATCTACCTGGTTAAGTTTGTATCATTAAAGATTGTGGGCTGGATATTCAATGTGTCGCAGGCGGCGGATTCTTACATATTTATTGTATTCATTATCAACAAGGTAATAGGTATTTTCCTCGTTCCGTTTAATGTGATGCTGGCTTTTACAAACGATCCGCTGTTTTCTGTGGTGCTTGTAATTTCCTGGGTGGGTCTTGCGGGTTTGTTTTTATACCGCCTGATATTAGGTTTTGGCGCAGCCCGTAATGAGGTTAAATTCAACATCTTCCACTTTTTTATATACATGGCAGCTTTCGAAGTGGCGCCATTGATATTGGTTTACAGGCTTCTTCTCTTCCGGTTTTAAGCAGAAATGCTTAACTTTGCACCCAATTTAGCGGACCAATTATGGTAAAAAACGGGGAAAAGCAGGGCGCTAACAAGGCCCGTACTATTAAAAAAATCCTGATTACCCAACCACGACCTGAGAGCGATAAGTCACCGTACTTTGAGTTGGAAAGGAAGTATCAAGTTGAACTGGCGTTTCAGCCATTCATCAGGTTAGAGGGTATCCCTGCGAGGGATTTTCGGAAGCAGAAGATCGATATTCCGAATTTCACCGGGGTAATCTTTACGAGTCGCAATGCCATCGATCATTTCTTTCGCACCTGCGAAGAAATGAAAGTAAGCGTGTCGCAGGATACGAAGTATTTCTGCATCACGGAAGCTGTTGCGCTCTATCTACAGAAATTTATTCTCTACAGGAAAAGAAAGGTTTTCTACGGAGCGGATGGTACCAACAAGAGTATGTTTGATGCCATCAACAAACATAAGAACAATGAAAAGTTCATTTATGTATGTTCCGAAAACCAGCAGGACAACGAGATTGTGAACTGGTTGAAAACAAACGGATGTGAATTTGCACTTGCGTTTATGTACCGTACACAAAGCAATGATGTAAAAGAATTGCTGACCAGCACTCCTTTCGATGTAATCTGCTTTTTTACACCCAGCGGTATCCGCAGCCTTTTCGACAATCTTCCCAAGTTTAAACAAAACGGAACGGTGATCGGTGCTTTTGGCGGCAACACCTTTAAAGCAGCCGAAGAAGCCGGACTGGTACTCGATATTAAAGCCCCACAACCACAGGCACCGAGCATGGTAGCAGCGTTGGACAAGTTTCTGGCAGCTACCGTGAAGAAGTAAGGAGGAAATGAGGAAATGAGGAAATGTGGAAATGAGGAAATGTGGAAATGTGGAAATGTGAACATTTTTTTTCGCCTGTTTCACGTTGCCGTTTGCCTAACAAATGATTATCGCAGCAAAGGAGAGCCCGGAGTTAAAAACTCCGGGCTCTCCTTTTTTCACGTTTGCCGTTTGCTGTTTGCCGCTTCACGTTTGCCGTTTGCTGTTTGCCGCTTCACGTTTGCCGTTTGCCGCATCATGCTTGCCGATTCCCACGCCTCACGTTTTGGGCCATTATTTGCATATTTTCACATTTCTACATTTGAACTCTCATGGCCAACAGACTCATCAACGAAACAAGTCCCTATTTGCTTCAACACGCACACAACCCGGTGGACTGGTATCCCTGGGGAGAGGAAGCGATTAATAAAGCGAAAGAAGAGAATAAACCGATACTCGTGAGTATTGGTTATGCAGCCTGCCACTGGTGCCATGTGATGGAGCGGGAGAGTTTTGAGATGCCAGAGACGGCTGCGCTGATGAATGAACATTTTGTCAATATTAAAATTGACCGTGAAGAGCGACCGGATCTGGACCATATCTATATGGATGCCGTGCAGGCTATGACCGGAAGTGGTGGATGGCCGTTGAATGTTTTTCTAACTCCTGACCTTAAACCCTTTTATGGGGGAACTTATTTCCCACCCAGGCCCATTCATCAACGTAATAGCTGGTCGCAGGTGCTGGAAGCTGTAGCAGCTGCTTTCCATGAAAAGAAAGATGAAATTGCACAACAAGCAGCGCAATTGACTTCTCACCTGCAACAATCCAATGCATTTGGTATGCAGAACAACAGCGATGCAAAACTTCTTTTTTCCCATAGCAGTATTGCTGATGCTGTAAACAACAGTTTAAAACTTGCCGACCGCGAATGGGGCGGTTTTAGCCGGGCGCCGAAATTTCCGCAAACATTTATCATCCAGTTTTTATTGCGCGCATCTCAACATCTTGCGGAAAAAGGATCTGTAGGCTATGATGATCAATCGCAGCAGGCATTACACCAGGCTTTGTTCAGTCTTGATAAAATGATTGAAGGAGGTATTTATGATCAGTTGGGTGGGGGACTCGCGCGTTACTCTACAGATACAGAATGGCTGGCGCCGCATTTTGAAAAAATGTTGTACGATAATGCACTGTTTGTATCTGTTTTAAGTGAAGCTTATCAGCTCACAAAAAAAGAACGATACAAAGAAGTGATTGCAGAAACGATTGCGTTTGTACAACTTGAGTTGATGCATCCGCGTAAAGGATTTTATGCTGCACTGGATGCTGATAGCGAAGGGGAGGAAGGAAAATTTTATGTGTGGTCGAAGAAAGAAATTGATCAAATACTCGGAGAGGACTCCGTAATATTCAATGCCTGGTATGATGTGAGGGAAGAAGGTAACTGGGAAGGAAAGAATATACTGCGGGTGTTGCAGCCAGTTGAAAAATTTGCGGAAGAACATAACATGACAGTCGACGCGCTTCAACAGTTGTTGGTAACAGCAAGAAAGAAATTAATGTCTCTCCGTGCCGGCCGGCCGCGCCCGTTACTGGATGATAAAGTAATCCTGGGCTGGAATGCACTCATGAATACTGCATTAAGTAAAGCATTTGCGGCTACTGGCGAAGAACAATGGAAGTTGCTCGCAGTGGATAACATGGAATTCCTGCTAAAAAATCTGGATGCAGGCTCGGGGGCTTTTCATCATACCTGGAAAAATGACCAGGCCAGGATACCTGCATTTCTGGATGACTATGCCTGGTTGATGCAGGCGTTGATTCAGCTTTCGGAGGTAACCGGCAACCTGGATTATCTGCGACGGGCCGAAAATCTGGCATTACTTGTGAATGACAGGTTTGGGGAGGATGGCACCGGCTATTATTATTATACACCAGAGGGGCAGTCCGATATTATCGTCCGTAAGAAGGAAGTTTACGATGGGGCCACGCCATCGGGCAATGCCGTGATGGCGGAGAACCTGCACCGGCTGGGTATTCTTTTCGACCGGCCGGAGTGGATGGTGCGGTCCGAAAAAATGTTGCTGGCCCTGGGTCAGGCAATTATCAGATATCCCACATCGTTTGGGTATTGGAATAATATATTACTGGAGAAAATTCATGGAACTGCCGAAATCGCCATAGTTGGGGGTGATTACGCCAAAATGCGATCGGAGTTGCTAAAAGAATTTCTTCCCCATCGGGTGTTAATGGCAATTGCGGAGGCCGACCCGACGTTTCCATTACTGGCGGGAAAGGAGGGAGGCGAAGCGGCACAAATATATGTGTGCAGGAATTTTGCCTGTGAACGACCCGTAACTACAACAGAAGCAGCTATATCGCTGATAAACAGTGTAGCGACGAAGAAATAATTTCCTGTTAAAACAATAAAATGAGGTAAGTAATCGTTAGAATATTTACGTCGTAAAAGCCACTTTGGCCTTTTAAATTAAAATTGTAACCTTGTGTTCAACAAAAGACCAAAATATTATATTTGCCCAATACCCTCTAAGTGTATGAAAATGAAAAACCCTAATTATGCCCTCGTCGCAGTGTTGAGCATCATCATGCTTTCAGGCTGCGGAATCCTGGGAAAAAAAGAACAAAGGTGGTGCCCTGCCCAATGATGGCCAGGTGCATGGCATTGCGCCAGGCAGCCGCTACGTTCTGCCCAAGCCCCCCGGAATGGTTTACATTCCGCAGGGAACTTTCCACATGGGCCCCAGTGATGAGGATCCTGCTTATGCATTCAGTGCGCGTAACCGCAATGTGTCTATCAGTGGATTCTGGATGGACGCAACTGAAATCACCAACAATGAATACCGCCAGTTTGTATTCTGGGTACGTGACTCTGTAGTTGCTCGCCAACTGGGTTATGTAAAACCGGATAACGACGGTGTGGAGAAAATTGATTGGGCTAAAAATGAAAACAGTGAAGTGGGACGATCCCAAAGTGATTGAAACTTTGGCTGGTTCTCCACTGATGCTGGCTCCGGAAGATCGTGTATTTGGAAAAAAAGAAATCGACGCTTCCAAACTCATCTATCATTCCGAAGTATTTGACCTGAAAGAAGCTGCAAAGCGTGAAAATCAGGGCAAACCCCGCTCTACATTTATTATCAAAAAAGACGTTCCTATTTATCCTGATACGTTGGCCTGGATCCGCGACTTTACGTATTCTTACAATGAGCCAATGACCAAGCGTTATTTCTCTCACCCTGCATTTGGTAACTATCCTGTTGTAGGTGTGAACTGGAAACAGGCGACTGCTTTCTGCGAGTGGAGAACCCACTTCCTGAATGCATGGCTGGATGGCAAAAAACGCACACAGGAGTCCGACTTCCGCCTGCCTACTGAAGCGCAGTGGGAATATGCCGCCCGCGGTGGTCGCTCACAGTCAATGTTCCCCTGGGGTAACTATTACCTTCGCAATAAAAAAGGTTGTTTGATGGCCAACTTCAAACCTGGTCGTGGTAACTATCCAGAAGATGGTGGTTTCTATACCGTGCGTGCAGATGCTTACTGGCCTAACGACTTTGGTCTGTATTGCATGGCGGGTAACGTGGCTGAATGGACTTCATCTATCTACTACGAAGGCCGCAACAGCTTCCAGCATGATATGAACCCTGATGTTCGCTGGAATGCGAAAGATGACGATCCACCGCTGATGAAGCGTAAGATCATCCGTGGCGGTAGCTGGAAAGACGTGGGTTATTACCTGCAAACAGGTACCAGCACTTATGAGTACCAGGATTCTGCGAAATCTTATATCGGTTTCCGCAGTGTGATCGACCTGCCAGCAGCTCCTTCAAAAGGCCGTCGCTAATAAAATCATTCCCAATAAAAAAGGGGTCGCCGTAGCGACCTCTTTTTTTCCCCTGTTCACAACAATTTCTAACGCGTTTTACCGTTTAAGTTAAAATTTAATAAACTATCAAAAACGAACCCTTTATGAATTTCTTTAAATCACACAAAGGTCAGGTTGTAATGAACTTCCTTTTCAGCTTCTTCGCTGCTGTCGTAATTCTTGCGGCAATGATGAAGATTCTTCACTGGCCTGGTGCCGACTACGCCATCATGGTGGGTCTGATCGCCGAAGCCGTGGTATTCCTGATTATGGCCTTCCTCGTTCCTCCTCCGGAAGAACCACATTGGGAGCGCTATTTCCCCGGAATTACTGTTCACCCCGACCTGGATCCTAACTTCAAACCAACTCCACTTTCACTCGGTGGTGGTAATAGCGGTAATCCCGCACTGAACAAACTGGAAGATATGCTGCGTGATGCTGACATTACTCCAGCTAACCTTGGCCGCCTGAGCGAAGGCTTTAAGAAATTCGGTGGTACAGTAGAAAAAATCTCTGACATCACTGATGTGGTAGCTGCGACAAGCGACTACACCAATAAAACAAAAGAAGCAGCTGCTGCCCTCGGAACAATGAAAGATGCTTACCTCGGCGCTGCCAACGGTATCTCTCATTTCAACCAGGCTGCAGACGGTACAAAACAATTCCACGAGCAGGTACAGGTGCTGACAAAAAATCTGTCTTCACTCAATACTATCTACGAACTGGAATTGCAGGATACTAACAATCACCTGAAAGCAATGAACACGTTCTATAGCAACCTGACCAAAGCTTCTGAAGCAATGCAGGGTAGCGTGGATGACGCTCAAAAAGCAAAAGATCAAATTGCACTCCTGGCTAATAACCTGGGCCGCCTGAACAATGTTTATGGCAATATGCTCAGCGCAATGCAGGGTCGCAACTAATAACTAACAATTAAAGGGTTCACACTTTAATCCATATCCCTTGAATTTTTGAAGTGTCACCATTTCTAAATTAAACAAAAACCACATTCGTCATGTCTTTACCACGCGAGCCCCGGCAGAAGATGATCAATATGATGTACCTGGTGTTAACAGCCCTGTTAGCACTGAACGTGGCAGCAGAGATCCTCAATGCCTTTAAAACGGTTAATCGTAGCCTGGAGACTACCAACGCTACCGTTAACGCGTCGACCGAGACGATCATGAAATCGCTAGACGAGAAGACAAAAGAACCTGAAACAGCACAGCGGGCCAATGAATGGAACCCACGCGCTAAACAGGTTGTTGAGTATTCTAAATCAGTATATGACTATATCCAGGTATTGAAAACGCGCATCATGAAAGACGCTGATGGCGATATCAATAACCCTGAGAAAAAGTTCAAAGAAGATAATCTGGATATCGCTACCCACATTATGGTGGAAAAAAGGCGAAGGAAAGAAACTTCTCGGCATGCTGACTGATTATAAAAAGAATGTCCTGGCGATACACCCGGACATCACAAAAGAGTTTGAAAACTCTTTGCCGATCGACCTTTCTAAACCACCTACAACTAACAAAGGAAACAATACATGGGAAGCCGCGTACTTCCGTATGGTTCCTACAGTTGCTGCGATTACCATCCTGACCAAGTTTCAGAATGACGTAAAAACGGCAGAAAACAAGATTGTAGCATTTTGCCACAATAAAGTAGGTGAGGTAAAAGTAGTATTCGACTCTTATGCAGCGATCGTTGGACAAAACTCCAACTATCTGATGCCTGGAGAAGAGATTACAATTAACGCAGGTATCGGTGCATTCAGTAAAGATGCCAAGCCCACGATTCAGATTGGGAATTCAACAGTGCCTATCGGCCCTGAAGGATTTGCTGAAATGAAAATCGCTGGTGGCGGTATCGGTGAACATTCAGTTCCTGTACGTATCTCTTACTTCAACCAGTTTACTGGTAAAGATGAAGTGGTAGAGCGTACCGTTAAATACAAAGTTGGCCAGGCTAACGCCTCTATCGCCCTCGATGAAATGAACGTATTGTATGTTGGTTATCCTAACAAAATCTCTATCGCTGCAAGCGGTGGTGGTGACGACAGGATTTCAACTTCAATCACCGGCAACTGCCGTCTTGAAAAAACCGGCAACGGTAAATACATCGCTCACGTAATGGCTCCACAGGATGATGTGAAGATTACTGTGATGGTGGATGGTAAAGTGGCTGGTGTGTCTCAGTTCCGTGTTCGTTCTATTCCACAGCCTGTTGGTACAGTAGGTGGATATGCTTCAGGTGATAACGTTCCCGCAGGTGCTTTCAAAGCACAATCAGGTGTAGGTGCTTATATCAAAGACTTCCCACTTGCGTTGAAGTTCGAAGTTGTAAGCTTTACGATCACAGCTGATGATCCTGCTACAGGTGATATCCTTGAAGAGAATGTAACCGGTAACATGTGGTCTCCACGTGCGCTGAACCTGATTAAGAATCTGAAGCCAGGTGGAATGGTTACAATTGACAACCTGCGTGCTAAGGGCGTTGATAACCGTGTACAGAAGTTGCCTTCTTTGGTGTATTATATTAAATAAATTGATTTGAGATGAAAAGCCTTGTTGTAAAATCCTGTTTATTGGCTGCCTTCGGGGCACTGCTTGCGACAGATGCTGTAGCTCAGCGTACGGGTCGTAACAGAAACCAGACCAATAACAATAATCAACCGCAGACACAGCAGCAGACGAATAATAATGCGCCTGTATCAGGTTACAATCCTTATGGTAACATTCCGATTGTAGTTGACTCGAGCGCAGTAGCAGATACCGCTGTACGCAAGTCACTCCGTAATGACAATGCTTATGATAAGAGCAGTGTGAACGGAAGGACACCACTCCCTTACGAGCACCTGCGTCAGGACGATGCCCTGTATGCAGAGAAAGTTTGGAGAGAGTTGGACCTGCGTGAAAAAATGAACCAGCCTTTCCGTTATGCAGCTGAAGGTGATAATGGAAGCGAAATATTCGTAAACATTCTGCTTCGTGCTGTTAATACCGGCCAGGTGAGTGCATTTGAAGACGAGCGTTTTACAACGCCACGTACCAGCGAATCGATCATGGAAATGACCCAGGGTTCTTCTGATACAGTTCCCATGGTAGATCCTAACGATCCAAACGTTATCCTGCGCTATGTGGTTACAAGGTCGAGCTTTGATCCCAACAGCGTAACAAAAATCCGTATCAAAGAAGAATGGGTATTTGACCGCGAATCAAGCCGCATGCATTGCCGTATCCTCGGTATTGCTCCTCTCAAATCACAGTTTTTCCCTGATGGCCGTGAAAGGCCCGGAGCGACACCAATGTTCTGGGTTTACTATCCCGACCTGCGTCCGATCCTCACTAAATATGAGGTTTATAACCCTAAAAACATGGGTAATAGCCGGATGACATGGGAAGAGCTCTTCGAAAACCGCATGTTCAGCAGTTACATTACCAAGTCAACGATTGAAAATGCCGGTAACCGCACTATCCGTCAATACATTAAAGATCCGATCCTGGCATTGCTTGAAGGCGATAATATTAAGGAAAAGATTTTCAATTTCGAACAGGATTTGTGGTCATATTAAGTTTTTTATCAAGCTTTCTAATACTCCAGCAAAAGGCCCCCGTTTATCGGGGGCTTTTTCATTTATAAAACTTTCATTTTTAGTTTCTTAAAAAAAAGAACAAATTTCCTTAAACAATACTAGGAATATGACGGAATAGTTGTATTTTCGTCTCGGTTTTTCATAGGATATTGGATTTTAAAAACGGGGCTGGATTTCTATCCTGGCCCCATTTTTTTGCTCCATCGCGAGACGGAGAAGAAAATGTGGAAATGGGGAAATGTGGAAATGGGGGAATGTGAAAATGAGGAGATGTGAAAATGAGGAGATGTGGAAATGAGGGAATGTAAATAAGCACACCCTATTGATAGCAACCTGGTGCGTTTAGAAATTTCAATACCTCCAAACCCTTCTATTACGACTTTCTTTAACAACTAAATACGCTCTAAAATAAGCATAAAATAAGCAGCCCAAAAGGCTGCTTATTTTATTTTCACGTTTGCCGTTTGCCGTTTGCCGTTTCTCAAGCCTCACGCAAATGCGCTTGCAGCTTGCGCGCTTTCGACAAACCAATCAGCGCGGCCAGTTCATCCAGACTGGCTTCCTTTACTTTTTTTACTGATTTAAAAGTCTTTAATAACTCTGCAGCCGTCGTTTTGCCAATGCCGGGAATATCTTCCAGCTCATTCTTAAAAGTGCCCCTGCTTCGTTTCTGGCGGTGGAATGTGATGCCAAAACGGTGTACTTCGTCACGTATGCGACGAATCAACAATAAACTATCACTATTATATGGCAGCCTGAGCGATTCCTGGTCGCCGGCGAAGAACAATTCTTCCTCATTTTTTGCAAGTCCCACCAGCGTGCTTCTGCCCAAAAGTTCCAGTTCACGGAAAGCATCCAATGCGGCACCCAGCTGCCCTTTGCCGCCGTCAATAATGATAAGCTGGGGGAAGGGCGCATCTTCTTCTTTCAAGCGTTTATAGCGCCGATAAACGGCTTCTTTCATCGAAGCGAAGTCATTGATTCCTTCAACCGTTCGTACGTTAAAATGCCTGTAATCAGCCTTACTCGGCGCCCCATTTTTGAAACACACCATTGCGGAAACAGGATAACTTCCCTGAAAGTTGGAATTATCGAAACATTCGATATGAATGGGCAACTGCGGTAGCTGCAAATCATCCTGTAGTTGCGAAAGCACTTCCATCGGATCCTTACCCTGGTTGAGACGCAGACGAGCGCGGTGTTTCACCTCTTCAAGGAAATATCCCGCGTTTTTTTCTGATAATTCCAGCAACTTCTTTTTGTCGCCGGCTTTTGGAACTGTAATCCGAATTCCTTCCTCCGGAAATTCTATTTCAAAAGGAACGACTATCTCCGGCGATTCACTATTAAAGATATTGCGTAAACGGGCTACTGAAAAAGCCAACACTTCTGCTGGTGTTTCATCCAGATGAGCTTCCACCGGACTTGTATGTGTTTGCACAATGGCTCCGTTTCTTAACTGGAGGTAATTTACAAAAGCACGTTCCCCGTCCTGCAAAAATGAAAACACATCCAGATCGCCTGTTCTCGCATTCACCACAACGGACCGTGCCTGGTAATTTTCGAGAAATTCTATTTTCTTTCTGGTAATTTCCGCTTTCTCAAATGCAAGATCGGCCGCAAATGTTTTCATTTCCTCACGGAAATGACGCATTACCGGCGCAAGATTTCCTTTGAGCAGATTTTTTAGCTGCTCAAGATTTGCACGATAATCATCTTCCGTCTGATATGCCTCACAGGGTCCTTTACAATTGCCCAAATGATACTCAAGACAAACCTTGAATTTTCCCGCTTCAATATTCCTTGGCGTCAATGCAAGGTTGCAGGTGCGCAATGGAATGGTCTGTCGGGTAAACTCTATCAGCTCGCGCACTTTTTTTACAGAAGTATAGGGGCCGAGGTATTCGGAACCATCTGGAATGCGATTTCGGGTGAGGAATACTCTCGGAAAATGTTCATTGCGAATGACGATATACGGGTAGGTCTTATCGTCTTTAAGTGTGATATTAAAATGCGGCTGAAATTCTTTGATCAGCGAATTCTCCAACAGGAAAGCATCCTGTTCTGAATCCACAATGGTAAACTCAATCCGATGTATCCTGCGAACCAGTTCATGCGTTTTGAAGTTCGCCTGTGTTTTAATGAAGTAAGAACTTACACGTTTGCGGATATTCTTTAGCCTTGCCGACATAGATCAATTCATTTTCGGCGCTGTAATATTTATAGATACCAGGTTGTTGAGGTATACCAGGTGCAATATGTTGAAACTCTTCCTGCGTCATTCCGTATCTCCCCAGGTTATTTTATAGGTGTTTATTTTTTCCGTGTCTTTATCTTTTTGTACGATGGTAGTTACCTGCATTGATTTTCCAATGTTCCAGATCATTCTCTTTTGTACTGAACTGTCTTTGCCTGATTGAAGGGTGCTGATCAAAATGGTCATCACCTGATCGCCTTCGAGCGCAGGTTTTATCAACACTTCCTGGCTTTGTATCAGTTGCTTTTCGGGTTTCAGCGGGGTTTGTCTTACAATGAAACGCTGGATACCTTCATCCATGATTTCTTCTTCTTTATAGTCACCTGCAAATTTTGTGCTGCTGATATCCGGCAACGAAAGAAAATCGCTGGCTTCTTTTCTGAAGTCATTCCGGTGAATATAAACGGTATCATAACCTCCATCTTCGCGTGTGATTATTTTCGTAATCCGGGAAATAGAACTGTCTACAGCAGACACTTCACTCATCAGGTAGGGCAATACCGGCCAGAGTTTATTTTCTTCTTTTTTTTTTGACTGGCAACCGGATATTGTAAAAAACAGCAAAGCACCGAGACAGAAAAGGAGGGGCGTGAATTTCATTTGATTTATTTTCTTCAACACGAAATTACTTAAAGTTTTGGGTGGTGCATATTGAATACACTAACACCTCGTTCGCATAATTGTTAAAAAGAATAATCCCGGAAAAATTCCGGGATTATTCTTTAAGTATAGTGATTGTTTACCGACTATTGATTCAGTGTTACGCCGATTTTCAACCCAAAGTCGAAGAGGTTTTCCTTAACAGGGTATTTGTTTTGGAAGCTGGAAAGCATCTGGTAACGAACCTGTGGTCCCACCTGCCATTGTGTTTTGCCTTTGCCATAGTTTACAAAAGCTTCGAAGCCTGTGCTGATGTTTACGCGGCGGATAAGCCAGGGCACCTGTGCATAATTTTTATAGTCGGTGGAAATGAGATAGGCTTTATCACGAACCACATAAGTGGGTTGGATTGTACCTGCAATTCCCACATTTGTATGCTTATTGCCAAACAGTTTCACTTCTGCACCTACTGGAACTGAAATAGAGATATAAGAGTTTTTCAACCAGTTAGATTTATAACCACTCTGGCTGCGATAGCGTGTCCAGGTTGCAACTGTTGTACTATTGGGGTCATCGAGATTGATCACTGCTACCTCGCCAGGATATGCAAATGCTTTGATGTCGTATTTGTTAACATTCAGCTGAACGCCCCCCCGGAGGTTTATACGTTTACTGAGAGGATAGCGGCCGGTCATTCCAATCTGGAATCCCAGATCGGGTTTATGCGTTACTGCATTGTTTACGTTGTCCAGGTTCGCAAACGGGAATGGCAACGGTCCTCCAGGTGATGCCTGGAAGTCCTGGTTCGCACTCAGCTTGCGGTAGCTGATAGTGGGTGTAATGAAGAATTGCCAGCTGATATGTTTAGGAGCAGGTTTATAACTATTTACAACGCTCTCAATGGTATATGGGGGGACGTTGTTGAATTCAACAATAGCATCCTGGGCTTTTGTTTCTTCTGCCGGCACTTCATGTACCGCCACATCTTCAGGCGCTTTCAGGTTTCGCAGGTAATCTTCCATTTTCACTATGATCGCCTGTGGTTTTTGCACTTCTGGTTGTGGGCGGTTGCTCAACAACATTTCCTGGCTGCGGCTGTTGATCGCACTAATCGTTCCGCCGCCTGCCTTTAATATTTCGGAATTGCTATTGTTGAAGTTTGTGGCGTTCCTGTTGTCGGCAAGAACAGCGGGTTGCGGTGCCAGAGCCGCGCGAATGGCTTCTTCCACTTCCTGGTCAATATCTTCGAAAGGAGTGAGGTCGCGAATATCTGTTGGCTGGCTGATAATTGCTTCGTCCGATTCGGAAGCGTTGCTGATATAAGCCGGAGTTTGAGCAGATGTAAGGTTGCCGTCTTTTTTTACAATGGGGTATGAGCGCATTACCAGGGTTACGGCAGTGCCGGTAAGCAATAGAAGACAGGCAAGACCGAGGCCATACCATCTTCTGCGCTTATGTAATGCCTTATGCACGTTGTTCCACACCTTCTCTGACGGGAACATCCGGTACTGGTCAGCATTCTTCTGCACATACCGCTCAAAATCGCTGTTACTGAAATTTCTCTCCATAACCAGTTGAATCATTTAAGGGACGGACTACCGCTGGCTAACGGCGACAAGCCAATCAATATCTTGTTTTGGTTTTTGCAGGATCCTTTTTCGGATCAGTATATCTTCCAACATCGTCTTGGCACGCGTATACTGGCTACGGCTCGTACTCTCTTCCACTTCCAGCATTTGTGCAATCTCTCTATGACTAAATCCTTCCACAGCGTACAGGTTCAATACTGTTCTGTAACCGATGGGCAACAACCGGATGCATTCCACCACCTGTTTTGCCTGTACGATCGATGATACAGAATCCTCTCTTACCTGGATGCTGTTGGCATGAATGATATCAACACTTTCATTGAACTTCTTATTCTTCTTCAGGATATTGATGCAGGTATGAACAATTATTCGTCTGATCCATCCTTCAAAAGCACCACGGTTTTCGAACGTATGCATCTGCATGAATACCTTGATGAACCCTTCCTGCAACATGTCCTCCGCATCTTCACGGTTATGCGCATAACGGTAACAAACAGCCAGCATTTTCGCGCTGAACCGGTTGTACAGTTCACGCTGTGCTACTGCTTCATTGTTTAAACAACCTTTCAGGATGGCTTCTTCTGTCATAATTCCCGTTTGGTTGCCCGTAATTTAGACAATTTTTGATTACGAAAGCTGCACGGGAAAGTAATTTTCCGGGGAAAAGAGAGGAAAACACGGGAGGGGGAAATGTGGAAATGTGCGAATGAGGAAATGTGGAAATGAGGAAATGCGGAAATGTGAAATTGCGGAAATGCTTCCATCCACCATCTTCCATTCCACCATCCCCCATCCATCCACCATCCCCCATCCCCCATCCATCCCCCATCCATCCACCATCCTCCATCCATCTTCCATCCACCATCCCCCATCCACCATCCCCCATCCCCCATCCATCCCCCCACTATTCTCCCATCAATATCTCACCAGTCATCTCCACGGGTGCAGCTATTTGCATCCAGTTAAGAATTGTAGGAGCGATGTCGGCAAGTTTGCCGTTTTTGAGAGTTCCACGCCATTGATTATCAATAACGAAGAAGGGGACAGGGTTCAAAGTATGTGCTGTATTGGGACTACCGTCTTCATTGCGCATGTAGTCGGAGTTGCCATGATCTGCTGTGAGGAATATCGTATATCCATTTGCGAGTGCAGTAGTAACGACCTTGCTCACACAGGTGTCAACGGTTTCTACAGCTTTTATAGCCGCTTCAAATATGCCGGTATGACCAACCATGTCGGCATTGGCATAGTTAAGGCACACAAAATCTACTGCTCCGTCCTGCAAATGAGGCAGCAATGCGTCTGTCATTTCATACGCACTCATCTCCGGTTTAAGATCGTAAGTAGCTACTTTGGGTGATGGTACCATGATGCGCGTTTCACCTTCAAAAGGAACTTCACGACCGCCACTAAAGAAGAAAGTAACGTGCGGATATTTTTCTGTTTCTGCAATTCGGATTTGTTTTTTACCTGCTTTTTCCAACACTTCACCAATCGTCATCCGCAAATCATCGTTGTTGAAAAGAACATGAACTCCCTGATAACTTTGATCATACTGCGTCATCGTGGTATAGTCAATCGACAGTTTATACATGTCGTGATCTGGAATATCATGTTGTGTTAATACCTCTGTAATTTCGCGACAGCGGTCGGTGCGGAAGTTGAAACAAATCACTATATCACCCGATCGGATGGTAGCAACAGGTTGCTGGTCTGCATTAACGATAACAGTGGGAAGGATGAATTCGTCAGACACGTTCTTCTCATAAGAATCTGCCACTGCAGCAATGCCACTTGAAGCCATTTGTCCCTTGCCATTTACAAGGGCATCATAAGCCAGCTTCACACGCTCCCAGCGTTTATCGCGGTCCATGGCATAATAACGGCCACTTACACTGGCGATTTTTCCGGTTGTTTTATCGAGGTGGCCCTGCAGATCAGTTAAGAAGCCCAGGCCGCTTTTGGGGTCGCAGTCGCGCCCGTCGGTAAATGCATGGATATAAACTTCGCCCAGGCCCTGTGTATGGCAGATGTCGACAAGTGCTTTCAGGTGGTTGATGTGCGAGTGTACGCCGCCATCGCTTACCAGTCCCATCAGGTGAACGGGCTTGCCTTGAAGTTTAGCATGTTCCAGCGCGCGCAGCAGGTTTGCATTCCCTGCCAGCTCGCCTTCCCTGATAGCGACATTGATCCGCTGCAGCTCCTGGTAAACCACGCGTCCGGCTCCGAGGTTCAAATGCCCCACTTCAGAATTCCCCATTTGCCCCTCGGGGAGGCCCACCGCTTCACCACATGTAATGAGCTCACTATGAGGGTATTGGTTGTATAATGCTGAAACAAAGGAGTTTTGGCCTGCTGGATGGCATCCGCCGATGCAACTTTTCCGAGTCCCCACCCGTCCATAATGATCAATATCGCTTTCCTGGTAGACATATGTGTTATGAGTTTGTGATTCCGGCATGTTTACGAGGGGTAAAATGCAGGTTGTCAGGTATATATTCGGTAAAAACACGCTTGTAATGCGCTGTAAAACTACAGATCATTCGGTTAATTATCCCCGAAAGGCGCAAAACTGTATGTTTTTATTATTTTAGTACACATTTTGATCCGTACCCTATTGTTATTACCAAACACCTGTGAAATCGATAAGTTATGAAAACAACATTTACCACATTGCTGCTGTCACTGCTGCTGATTTCGTCTTCGTTTACCGAGGACCAGACCGGCATTGATGGCGTTATCGGGGCACTCCGAACGGGAAATGCAAACGAATTGTCGAAGTATTTCGATGATAACGTGGAGCTGACGCTGCCCGTAAAAAGTAATAGCTACAGCAAAGCCCAGGCACAGGTGATTGTGCGGGACTTTTTTACCAATAATGGTGTAAAAGGATTTGACCTGAAACACAAAGGCGACGCTCCCGGAGGTCATTATTGCATTGGCACCCTTAACACCAAATCCGGCGCTTTTCGCGCTCACGTATTTATGAAAGCGAAAGGTAACCGTGAACTGGTAAAAGAAATACGATTTCAGCCAATCGAATAACAAGACGCAAATAAATCGTTGAAAAAAACCTGTAATGTCTTGGGGCGCTACAGGTTTTTTTTCTGTCACTTCACAGCTGCATTTTCATTTTCTTTGCGTTATGAATTTTCGAACCCAACTATTGCACCTTATCGACGAAGCTTTGAAGGAAGATTGTGGTGATGGTGACCACTCCACCTTATCATGTATCGATCCACATGAAAGAGGGCGTGCTGTACTTAAAATAAAAGAAGCAGGCGTGTTGGCCGGCGTGGAAGTAGCCGCACAGATTTTTGCCTATAAAGATCCCGACTCAAAGTTTCAAAAACTAAAAGATGATGGCGAGACCATGCAACCGGGCGAAAAAGCTTTCGAAGTAGAAGCTGGCGTCCATACCATCTTAACCTGCGAACGTCTTGTGTTAAACTGCATGCAACGCATGAGCGGCATCGCAACGCTTACAAAAACGTATACCGAAAAACTGGCAGGCTATAAAACACGCCTGCTGGATACGCGCAAAACAACTCCCAATTTCCGTTTGTTGGAAAAAGAAGCCGTACGCATCGGCGGAGGCGTAAACCATCGGTTCGGTCTTTTTGATATGATTATGCTGAAGGATAACCATATCGATTATTGCGGCGGCATAGAAAAGGCGATTGACAAAGCGTGGAAATATGTGCAGGAAAAGAAACCCGGTTTGAAAATTGAAGTAGAAACCAGAAGTCTGGAAGATGTTGAAATCGTTGCTAAAGCCGGAAAAGGAAAAGTATTTCGCGTAATGCTGGACAATTTTACACCCGCACAAATAAAACCTGCACTTGAAATTCTGGGTGATGATTTTGAAACCGAAGCCAGCGGCGGCATCAACATCAGCAACATTACAGCATATGCAGCTACCGGTGTTGACTTTGTTTCAGTGGGAGCATTGATTCACCAGGCGAGAAGTCTTGATCTCAGTTTGAAAGCGATATAATCCATTGACGATTTAAACTCAACGACGATGAAAAAGAAACCCAACCAAAGCAGTGGTTATGTCTATAGTACGGATCCCAATTTTAGAATCGAAGAAAACCAGCCTGATATGGAAACGCTGCCACCAGCCAAGCAGAAACTAAATATTCGGCTCGACACTAAACAACGTGCGGGGAAGGCTGTCACCCTGATAACAGGTTTTGTCGGAAACGACAACGACCTCGAAGAACTGGGTAAAAAATTAAAAAGCTTTTGTGGTACCGGCGGTTCGGCAAAAAATGGAGAAATTATTATCCAGGGCGATCAGCGAGAGAAAGTAAAACAATGGCTGGTAAAGAATGGATACACTGTGAAGGGGTAAATAACGGTTTAGTTATTTTTCATTGGCACAATCATCTCGAAAGAAGGAATATCAACCCGAAATATGGACTTTGTATGAAGGTTCTCCATCTGGTAACTTCCTTTCATCTTTCCCATTTCCGTTCGGAGATTACAACCGCTAACATACTGGTATGATTCGCCCGGTTCAATTACCGGTTGCACACCTACTACACCTTCTCCTTCCACTTCGCGATGGCTGCCGTTGCTATCAAAGATTTCCCAAAAACGGCGATGCAGTTTTACCGCAAACGAATTATGGTTCTCCAGTGTGATACGGTAAGCGAACATAAACTCCGATTGCAGCGGGTTGCTGTAATCGGGTTGATAAAACGTTTCAACGCTCACCTGAACTCCTTCGGTAATTATACTATTCATACCCCACGGTGTTTCGGTAAAAATAATGAAAAAGCCCGAGGAAGGTAAAACTTCCCCTTTTTTAACAGATGTTGACGTAAATTTGCGGCTTCAAAGCACCCCTTAATATTTATTTCAATATGAAAATAGCTGTAGCAAAAGGTGATGGTATCGGTCCCGAGATCATGGATGCCGTTCTGCGCATTTTTAATGCCAACAATACACCCCTTGAATACGAAATGGTAGACATGGGTAAATGGGTTTTCGACAAAGGTTTCAACAATGGAATGACGCCTGAGGCACGTCAGACAATTGAAAACCTGGGACTACTTTTAAGGGTCCTATGGAAACGCCTAAAGGAAAAGGTGTAAAAAGTATCAACGTAACGGCTCGTAAAACCTGGAACACGTATGCCAACAAAAGGGCTTTCCAAAGCCTGCATGGTGTGGATACAGTTTTCAGCAAAGCAGGTATTCCGATTGACATTACGGTTGTACGTGAAAATATTGAAGACACCTACGGAGGTGTTGAACATATGCTCACGCACGACGTTGCGCTCAGCCGCCGTTTTATTACACGTCCCGGAAGTATGCAGGTGATTCGTTATGCTTTCGAAATGGCCCGCCAGAAAAAAGCACGTCGAATTACTTGCGGTCACAAGGCTAACATCATGAAAATTACGGATGGTTTGTTCCTGGAATGTTTTTATGAAGTAGCAAAAGAATATCCTGATCTGAAAGCAGACGATATTATCGTTGATGATCTCTGTATGAAACTCGTTACGCGACCAGATACATTTGATGTGGTGGTGCTGACGAACCTGCAGGGTGATATCGTGAGCGATTTGTGTGCTGGTTTAGTAGGTGGTTTAGGTTTTGCTCCCTCTGCAAACATCGGCGACCATATCTCTATTTTTGAAGCGGTACACGGTACAGCACCCGATATCGCAGGAAAAAATATTGCAAACCCAACAGCATTATTGCTGAGTGGTATCGCAATGTTACGACACGTAGGACTTACAGAAAACGCAGCCGTAATTGAAAACGCATTGCTTTATACACTCGAAAGCGGTGTGAGAACAGGCGATTTTGGTGATAAATCTATTGCACCGGTAAATACCACCCAGTTTGCTGACGCCATCATTGCCAACTTTGGTAAGATGCCAGCTGTTGGTGCAAAACCAATCATTCCCAATAAACCTGGCACCCCTGCTCCATTAAAACTGGTTCAAAACAGTATGATGGAAAGCAGCGAAACAGAACCAGAATCAATTGTGGGTGTGGACCTGTTTATCGAAAGCTCTGAACAACCAGAAGCAATTGCACATAAATGCCAGCGTCATGCCGGCGTGAAATTTAACCTTATTAACATCAGCAACCGCGGTACACAGGTATGGCCTACGGGTTCATTGTATACCAACCTGGTGAACCAGTACAATGTTCGCTTCGAGAGCATTGATGGTTCTGCACTCAATCAACAGGATGTAATCGGATTGTATGTAAGCCTCAGCGGCAACTTCAAAATCTGCTCACTCGAGTTGTTGAATAAATGGGGAGATAAAAAAGCATATAGTCTGGCGCAAGGACAGTGAGAAAATGTGGAAATGAGTAAATGAGAAAATGTGGAAATGTGAGGAAAATGAGAAAATGAGGAAATGTGTGGGAATGTGAACAAAACCGTTGTTAAGCGTTCGATATAAAACGACAAACGTTAAAATAGAAAAAGCAGCCCCAGGCTGCTTTTTTCATGTTTATTGAAAAATTTTCAACCAGACATCGAGCATCAATCATCAATCATCAATCATCAATCATCTACCATCGATCCTCGATCATCGACCATCAATCATCGACCATCGACCATCGAATTTCTCACATTTATTTGGGTTTGTATTTCGCCTCCTGCAGCATCTTCTCTGCCGGCGTTTTCATGATTTCATCAACCGAAAGATGGCTGTTTTCTTTTTCAAATTTTCGGACGATCTGGCGACCGAGCCACACACCGATATTGCCGGGAGAATATTCCTGGGGTAAGCCAATCGTAAAAGGGGCTTCACCGAGGTAGTTTTGAATGACAGGCGGTTCTTTCGAATCAAGCTTTTCATTTTTTACTATATAACTCCAGATCATTCCTTCGTTCGACTCTGTCCATTCGGTCTGAATGCCTGTATAGCCTGTTATGGTAGTATCTGCAACGCCGGGAAGAAATTTACCCATCAACCACCAACGTTTTCCTTTTTCAATCATCTGATCAATCAATGATAAAGTAAAACTGCGGTCGGGATAGATATCATCTGCAACCAATCGCATCACATCCGGAACCAGGTATTCTTTTGAAAAGCGGCGGCTGCGGAATAATGGCGTTACGTTGCTGACAAAATGCTCACTGTTGTATAAACTGTAATCAGCACCGAGGTAAAACTGAAGACTAACGCCCACAAAATCGGGTCCCAGGAAATTTGGGGTAAGTTCACCACTGCTCATACGTGCGAGGTCTTCTCTTGTATCAAGCGGACCCGCAACAGCCACAAGCGATTTGGGAAGATCATAGTCGGGGTAATAATATTTTACATAGCGATATGCTTTCTCCAGATCGCTTTTTACCGACTGCATGTCGCCAAATACATCTTGTATAGAATCGTAAACGGGTCGATAATTTCTTAAATAGGCTTTTAATCCTGAAGGATCGGAAATCGCAAGAATGTTTTCCAGGAAGATGCCGAGCAATTGCGGATATTTTGCGCCCAGTCGGCTCAATGAATTATCGATTTGCTGGGTATCAATCCGGAAAAAATCCTGATCGAATCGCTTTAATTCCATTTCATAGGAAATATTGCTGATTTCAGGTGCTTTTGGCTCATTGTTACAGGAAATGAGCAGCAGGGCAGATAGGAGGGTAACGCAGGTTAATTTCATCGTCATGATAAACGGAGCTTATATCTGATTTGTTGTGTGTAAATTTGATTTATGAAGATAGCGCTGGCGCAACAAAATTATCATATTGGAAACTTCGAATCCAATACTGGCAAAATAATCGACGTTATCCGGAAAGCCAAAAATGATGGGGTCGATCTTGTCGTTTTTTCCGAGTTATGTATTTGCGGATATCCTCCACGCGATTTCCTGGAGTTTAACGACTTTCTGCGCGAGTGTTATACCGCTATCGACAAAATAAAGAGGGAGGCCGACGGAATTGCGGTCCTGATTGGCAGCCCGGCACACAATCCTGTAGTAGAAGGCAAGGATCTTTTCAACGCTGCATTTTTCCTTTATGATCAGGAGGTAAAAGCAGAAGTGCACAAAACACTGCTTCCCACTTACGATATATTTGATGAGTACCGCTACTTTGAACCGGCGGATTCATGGCAGGTAGTGCCATTTAAAGGGCATCGACTGGCGATCACGATTTGTGAAGACATCTGGAATATGGATGATAACCCACTTTACCGGGTTACGCCGATGGAAGAGCTGATCAAACAGCAGCCCGATATTATGATTAACTTATCGGCATCGCCCTACAATTATGCACAGGATATTGTGCGCAACAGCCTCGTGCGTGCGCATACGATAAAATATGGTTTGCCCATGTTTTATTGCAATACAGTGGGATCACAGACAGAAGTAGTTTTTGATGGCGGTAGCCTTGTGTATGATGCCAATGGCGATCGGGTAGCAGAGATGAAATATTTTGAGGAAGATTACCGGGTTTTTGATCTGGATAACATCATGTTGAAGCCGACAACGGGTCATATTCCTGAAGATCGGCCTGTTTATTTTTCGGCGCGCGATGTTGGTGCCGGCGACGACACGATTGCCTATATTACCGGGACGAAGAACATCGAAGAAATCCATCAGGCATTGATCCTCGGTATTCGTGATTATTTCAGTAAAATGGGTTTTACCAAAGCTATACTGGGTTCATCCGGAGGAATTGATAGCGCGGTAACGCAGGCTTTGGCGGTGGAGGCTTTGGGCGCCGATAAAGTACTAGCACTCCTGATGCCTTCTCATTTTTCCACTTCCCATTCCGTAAATGATGCAGAAGTGTTGTCGAAAAATCTGGGTAATCCATACGACATCCTGCCAATAAAAAACATCTACGATACGTTTTTAAAAGAACTGGAACCCATTTTTGCCGGTACCTCATTTGGTGTTGCCGAAGAAAATATCCAGAGCCGTACACGTGGCAACCTGTTGATGGCCATCTCGAACAAGTTTGGATATATTTTACTCAATACATCCAACAAAAGCGAACTGGCTACAGGCTATGGAACTTTATACGGTGATATGGCGGGTGGATTAGCAGTATTGGGTGATTTATATAAAATGCAGGTGTACGCACTTGCGCGTTATATCAATCGTGAAAAAGAAATTATCCCGGTTTCTATTATCGAAAAGGCGCCATCTGCAGAATTGCGGCCCGATCAAAAAGACAGCGACAGTTTGCCCGATTATGATGTTTTAGACCGTGTATTGTTTGAATATATAGAAATGCGGCAGGGGCCTCGGGAAATCATTGCTAAAGGTTTCGATGAAGCACTGGTGAAACGCATACTGCGTATGGTCAATAATGCAGAGTACAAACGCAACCAGTTTTGCCCGATCATCAGGGTAAGTTTCAAGGCATTTGGGATAGGAAGAAGGGTGCCAATTGTTGGTAAATATCTGGCATGAAATTTATTCTATATGCGAGACTAAATTCTGCCTGATTTATTTAACGCAGATTGGTAGTTGATGGCCTCATATTCGTCTTTTGAACAAATAACCATCCTAAAACCTAAGTAAAAATCTAAAAACGCCAACAACCGATGTTAAAAACCGCCGACGATATCCGTCAATTAAATGAACGCATCAGCCAGGCAGCACAATTTACCGACAAGCTGCGTGCAGAAGTGGGCCACGTGATTGTTGGACAAAGCCACATGCTCGACCGACTGTTGATTGGCCTTTTAAGCAATGGCCACGTTTTGCTGGAAGGGGTACCCGGACTTGCAAAAACGCTCACGATTAAATCACTGGCGCAAGCGATACAGGCACAATTCAGTCGTATACAGTTTACACCCGATCTGTTACCAGCCGACGTAATCGGCACGATGATTTATAATCAGCAACGCAATGAGTTCATCGTTCGCAAAGGCCCCATCTTCGCCAATTTTATTCTGGCAGATGAGATTAACCGTGCCCCCGCGAAAGTACAGTCTGCTTTACTTGAAGCCATGCAGGAACGCCAGGTAACAATTGGCGACTCTACCTATAAACTGGATGAGCCTTTTCTCGTACTGGCAACACAAAACCCTTTAGAGCAGGAAGGAACTTATCCATTACCCGAAGCACAGGTTGACCGTTTTATCATGAAAGTAATTGTGGGGTATCCCAAAATGCATGAGGAACAAATGATCATCCGTCAGAATGTGCAGGGTGTGAAACCTGAACCTGTAAAGCAGGTGGTATCAATACTGGAAGTGAACAATGCAAAAGACCTGACGCGCCAGATTTATATGGACGAAAAAATTGAGCAGTATATTCTCGATATCGTCTTTGCAACGCGCCAGCCCGATCAATATAATCTTGAAAATTTGCGTCCGCTGATTAGTTATGGCGGTTCGCCACGCGCAAGTATCAACCTGGCACTTGCAGCAAAAGCGCAGGCATTTTTAAATAAACGCGGGTTTGTAATTCCTGAAGATGTTCGCAGTATTTCCAAAGATGTACTGCGCCATCGAATCGGACTTACATATGAAGCAGAAGCAGAGAATGTGAGCGTGGAAGATGTGGTGGAAGAAATACTGAAGGCAATTAATGTACCGTGAGAGGAGGGGGAGAATGTGACAATGAGGAAATGTGAAAATGTGGAAATGTGGAAATGTGAAATGAGGAAATGAGGAAATGAGGAAATGTGAAAATGTGAAAATTAGGAAATGTGAAAAATGAGGAAATGTGAGAATGAGGAAATGTGAAAATAACTTCTAATTAACATCTATCATCTAAATCAAACATCGGTCATCGGTCATCGGACATCGGTCATCGGTCATCGGACATCGGTCATCGGTCATCGGTCATCGGTCATCGGACATCGGTCATCGGACATCGGTCATCGATCATCGACCATCGACCATCGACCATCGAAAATGCTGACAACAAAAGAAATACTTCAACGCGTGCGTATGCTGGAGATCAAAAGCCGGAAGCTGGCTACTGATCTCTTTACAGGCGAATACCACAGTGCCTTCAAAGGCAAGGGTATGTCGTTTAAAGAAGTGCGTGAGTATGCAGCGGGAGATGATATCCGTTTTATTGACTGGAATGTATCTGCGCGATTCGGCCATCCCTTCAGCAAATTGTTTGAAGAGGAGCGTGAGTTAACGGTGATGCTATTGATCGATATCAGTCAAAGCGGTGAGTTTGGTACTGTGCACAATACCAAACGCGATCAGATGACAGAGATTGCTGCGGTGCTTACTTTTTCGGCAGTTAATAATGGCGATAAAGTGGGTGTGATTTTTTACAGCGATCGGGTAGAAGCCTATATTCCGCCGAAAAAGGGAAAACAACATGCGTTGTATATCGTGCGTGAGTTATTGAGTAAACAACCAAAAGGGAAAAGCACTGCGCTGGCGCCGGCACTTCGGTATTTTAACAATGTAACCCGCCAAAAAAGTATTTCATTTATCATCAGCGATTTCCTGGATGCATCTTATGAAGATGCGCTACGCGTTGCCGGGAAAAAACATGATATCATCGGCATTCGTTTATACGACAAAATGGATATGCAGTTGCCCGATGCCGGATTAATGTTGATGGAAGACCTGGAAACCGGTAAGCAAAAATGGGTGGATAGCAGCAATGCATTTGTGCGAAAGAAATTCCAGGAAGAGTTCTTTCGCGTATCTGCTTATAGCCGCGAAGTATTCAGGAAAGCTAACTGCGACCTCTTACACGTACAGGGAGGCGACGATTATGTAAAAGTATTACAACGATTTTTCTTAAGTCGACACAAATAGAATCCAATACCGTTGATGAGCAGACCCACCAAATATCTCATACTCTTTTTACTGGTTGTTTTTTGCAACCTGCATCTGCGAGCGCAGGAACTTACACGTATACAGGCGAAAGCCGACAGGACCGCTATTTTAATCGGCGAACCCATCACGCTTAGTTTGCAGGCAGATATCCCTGAGAATGCACCTATCCGTTTTTTTAGAATAGATTCATTACCACATTTTGAAGTGCTTGACCGCGGTAAGATTGATACAACAAATACCGGATATGGTACAATTCTAAAACAACAGGTGCGGATTACAAGTTATGACTCAGGTAGCTGGGTGATTCCGGCATTCGCCCTGCAGGAGGATGTTGTTTCCGACAGCATCGCTGTTGAAGTGAGTTATACACCTTATAATCCGGATCAGCCTTATCACGACATTAAAGATATCATCGACGCGAAGGAAGAAGAAAAGGAGTCGATGAAATGGTGGTGGTATGCTGCGGGTGCTGCATTCGTAATTATTCTTGTCTTTTACCTCGTTTTCCGCGGGAAAAAACAAGCCCCGCCTCCTGCACCGGTTGTAACCCGCGATGCTTTTGCGGAAGCTAAAAAATCTTTGCAGCAACTTAGGGAGTCAAAATTGGATGGGAAAACATGGTTTACACGCCTTGTAGATATATTCCGATTATATGCTGATGAACGTAAAAACATTCATTCGCAACAACAGACATCCGAAGACCTGCTGGTACAGTTGAAAGCCACCGGACTTTCGGAACATGAATTTGGACAAATTGCCCAGGCTTTACGGTTAAGTGATTTTGTAAAATTTGCAAAGTATGAGCCTACGGACCAGGATCGTGACCAATCCTGGAAGGCAATCAACGATGCGATTGAACAACTGGAGAAATTAAATTAATGCTGTACGACTGGATTGGACATATGAACTTCCTGTGGCCGGAGAACTTCCTTCTCCTGCTGATCATTCCATTTTTGATCTGGTGGTATTGGCGACGACAATCTACAACCTACTCCTCTTTCAAAGTTTCAACGGTTGAAGCGTTCACTGTAAAAACCTGGAAACAACGACTTCGTCACTGGCCTTTTTATTTGCGGTTACTTGCAATTGCAATGCTGGTGCTGGCGCTGGCGCGACCGCAAAAAGCGTAACGATCAGCAACAGATACTGGGCGAAGGAATCGATATTGTATTATGTATGGATGTGAGTGGAAGTATGAATTCCTCCGATATCCGGCCTTCACGTATGGAAGCTGCCAAACAAATGGCGATCGATTTTGTACAGGGACGACCCGTAGACCGGATCGGTCTTGTAATATTTTCCGGTGAAAGTTTTACGCAGTGCCCAATTACCACAGACCGCACCACACTGATACAGCAAATACAATCGCTGGAGAGCCGCCGATATTTGAAAGATGGAACGGTAATAGGAGAGGGTCTGGCAACGGCTGTTGATCGCCTTTCTCGCAGCAGCGCCGTGAGTAAAGTCATCATCCTTATCACCGACGGGAAGGAAGATGCCCCTGATACCAGATTGATTGATCCTCTCACTGCTTTGGAGATTGCAAAAAGCCAGCGCGTAAAAGTTTATACAATCGGAATGGGTGCGCAACCCAGTACCGTTAGTGAGAACACCGGCAATACCGAACCGCGGCGTGCCGCTGCTTTCGATTTTCTGGACGAGCAGCTGCTTCAGAATATGGCAGATGAAACAGGCGGTAAATATTTCAGGGCGCGCGATAAGGAGGGTTTGCAACAAATCTATAACCAGATTGATAAACTGGAAAAATCGGAAGTAGATGTTACGAGTTATAAAAAATATGAAGAACGCTTTCTGCCTTTTGCACTCGCGGCTTTGGCATTTCTGTTCCTCGAACTGGTACTGCATTTCACAATATTCAGAAAGTTCCCATAAGCGTGATAAGAACAGATTATATTCTGTTCAGGCAATTCAAATTGCCTAAATTGCTGCTTTGTTACAAATTACCTTTCACATTTTCATGAAAGCGACTGTTTATAAATCTACTGGCAGCTGGTATAATCTCAAGGCATCAAACGGAGAATGGTACCAGGGCCGTATACGTGGTGTGTTGAAGCTGGATGATATCACCAGCACCAACCCCATTGCCGTTGGCGATCATGTTGAAATGGAAGTAGAAGATGAAGTGGCAAAAACAGCCATTATTCTATCAATTGACGACCGGCACAATTATATCAACCGGCAATCTCCCAGAGCCAAACACCAACACCATATCGTAGCGGCCAATCTTGATCAGTCGGTGCTTGTTGCCACATTAAAAGAACCACGCACATCGCAGGGGTTTATCGACCGGTTTTTGGTGGCGTCGGAAATGTATCATGTGAAAGCAATTGTCGTTTTCAACAAGTCGGATATTTATAAGAAAAAGGAACTGGAACAATTCGAAAAGTGGAAAGATATGTACGAGCGCGCCGGATACGAGGTATTAATGTGTAGCGCCGCCACGGGTGAAGGAATGGATGAGTTGAAATCGCATTTGAAAGACAAAGTGAGTCTTTTCAGCGGGCATTCAGGTGTTGGTAAATCATCGCTGATGAATGCAATAATGCCTGAGTTGGCACTACGTACCAAAGATGTAAGTGGATGGAGTGGGAAAGGAATGCACACTACCACCTTTGCAGAAATGTTTGATCTGCCGGACGGAGGGTCAATTATTGATACACCCGGCATGCGTGAATTTGGTCTTGTCGATGTATCGCGCGAAGAATTATCACACTATTTCCCCGAAATACGCAGGTATATTGGCCAGTGCCAGTTTAATAACTGCATTCATATTAACGAACCAGGCTGCGCAGTGAAAAAGGCTGTTGTTTCTGGCGACATCAACGAAGACCGGTTTGTCAGCTATGTAGGCCTGCTCAACTCAATGGAAGAAGAGTACTAGCGAAATCCACAGCTGGAATCGTACAACGAAATCAGGCGATTTTTTTCAGCAGCGTCTGTTCCATTTTTTCTTCAATCAGATCCGCCAGTTCCATCACAGATTTATTTTCCTTATAACCTGCTTCGCGGGTCTTCGTTGGAAACAACAGGATTCCACTATAAATATTATAGTGTAATGTTAACTGGTATCCTTTATAGCGGAATTCCCAACTAATAGAGTCGAAGTCGTCTTCTTTGTTCAGGTATTTAATCTGGAAATCGTCTTCAAGCAGGCTGGCAACCTGGTAAAAGAGTTGGAGATTGCCGTCGTCGGCAATGATTACTTCGGCACAGCCGAGGGAAGTTCTCAGGGCAAGGCTCATGGCGCTAGGTTTTACGGGTTAAACGGCTTTCAGTAGACGTGGATTTTACGAAAGCTGCGCCGGCATTTTTTTAACTTCTAAACTTCTTCGCCTTGCGTGCTGCTTTCTCAGCATCCGGGTCACCGCTCGCCAGTTTTTCAGCGCCTATGTTCTTACCATTTGTGGGACAACCATATTTTGGTTTGAACAGGTTGCATGAAGCAAACAGGATCAAAAAGCAAATGAGTACGGATGAAATAGTGACGTTTTTCATTTTTTGAGGCATATTGGTAAAACGAATTTAATCCGTAAAAATTGCAATTACTATAGTAAAAATACGGTTGGCCTTACAGGCCGTAGCCGGAATTCTGATGTTCAGTAGTTTATGTGTAGAAAAAATCAGGGTTGCGGTACCTGATCGCGGAACCAGTCGGCATATTTAATATAATTACCTGCAATCCGGTTGATTTCACCTTCGATTAATTCTGCAGAAATATCCTTCACTTTCTTTGCCGGCACACCCGCATAAATGCTGGCAGGTTCGCAAATGGTGTTTTCCAGCACAACCGCACCGGCCGCAATGATGGTATTGCTGTGAACTACCGCCTGGTCCATGATAATTGCGCCCATTCCCACCAGCACATTATCATGCAGCGTACATCCGTGCACGATAGCATGGTGGCCGATCGATACGTTATTGCCAATGGTAGTTCCACATTTCTGGTAAGTACAATGGATACATGCGCCATCCTGGATATTCACGCGATTACCCATCTTAATAAAATTCACATCACCCCTTACCACGGCATTGAACCAGATGCTGCAATCGTCGCCGGTTTGTACATCGCCCACAATCGTAGCATTGGGTGCAATGAAATTATTCTGACCAAATTTTGGAGAAACGCCGTTTACCGGAAAGATGGTTGGCATATTTAAAAGTTGTTGAGTGTTTGCGATTGCGTTTTGCTCCATTTGACCGGAGTAAACCTTTGAAATGTTAATTTGCACGCAAATTACCGAATTCTCTCATTTTCAAATTTTCCCTGATGAATAACCGGGAGCTTTTTCTCCGACATGTGGCTCAAACTTCGCCCGCTCCGCTGGCAATAGAAATTACGCGTGCAGAAGCGGCAACACTTGAAGACGCTTCAGGACGAAAATATATTGATCTGATTGGTGGTATTAGTGTGGCAAATGTAGGCCATCGTCATCCTAAAGTGCTGGCTGCAATTCGTGAACAACTGGATGCTTACCTGCATGTGATGGTTTATGGTGAATTTGTAAGCAGTCCGCAGGTGCAATACGCACAACTGCTGACTCAATACCTTCCATCGTCGCTGAATTCGGTTTATTTTACCAACTCGGGTGCAGAAGCTGTTGAAGGTGCGATGAAACTGGCAAAACGCGCCACCGGCCGCAGTCAGATTATCGCGTTCAAAAATTCTTATCATGGCTCCACACAGGGAGCACTGAGTATAATTGGCGATGAATACTGGCGCCAGGCATACCGTCCATTATTACCCGGTGTACGACATATGCAGTACAACGACTTTGAGATGCTGGAGGCAATTAATACACAGACTGCCTGTGTAATTGCAGAGACGGTACAGGGCGAAGCGGGTGTGCGAAAACCTTCCAAAGAATGGATGCATGCACTTCGGGAAAAATGTACTGCAACTGGAACTTTATTGATCTTGGATGAAATCCAAACCGGCTTTGGTCGCACAGGTTCCTTGTGGGGATTTGAACAATATGATGTAGTTCCCGACATTCTTTTATTAGGGAAAGCGCTTGGTGGCGGCATGCCACTGGGTGCATTTATTGCCGACCGCGAACTGATGTGGAAACTGACAGAAGCACCTGTACTCGGACATATCACCACATTTGGCGGCCACCCCGTTAGCTGTGCCGCCGGACTCGCCAGCTTGAAAGCCCTGTTGGAAGAAAATATGATTGAGTCAGTAGCGGCAAAATCTGAATTGTTCTTACAGTCATTGCAACATTCTTCCATTAAAGAAGTCCATTCCGCCGGGCTCTGGTTTGCCGTACGCTTCAATTCGTTTGAAACCAACAAACGCATTATCGATCGCTGTATTGAAAAAGGGGTGCTCACGGACTGGTTCCTTTTTGCAGCCGACAGTCTGCGCATTTCTCCGCCACTGGTAATTACGGAAGAGGAGATCAGGAAGGCTTGTGAAGTGATGCTGGAGGCGATGGGAGATGAGTGAGGGAGGAAGGAGGGATGGATGGGTGAAGGTGGATGGGTGAAGGTGGATGGTGGATGATGGATGGGTGATGGTGGATGGTGGATCGAGAGGAGGTCTTTGTCCGATGTTATAGGTTCGTTTACCGATGGAAAGAATGAGGTCATCTTTTTTCATTTACCTTTGCAGCGATGCGCGCTGAAGTACGTTCTCACTTTTTTATCCTGCTATTTTTTGCTCTCTGTATTACGTCAGGGGGATTGGCGCAAACTCCCGCAAATGAACAACGAACTACTGTTAGTGGTAACCGTAAACTGATTGAAGGGATTGTGTTGGATTCGCACAGCGAAGAGCCTGTTGCCTTTGCATCGGTAAGTTTTCCCGGAACGAGTATTGGACAGCTAACAGATACCTCTGGTCGCTTTTCGCTTTGGCTTAATGAATGGCCCGGCGATTCGCTGGTGGTTACCTGTGTGGGTTATCAACCGTATCGATTATTAATTCCAAAAGATAAAGACTCCCTGCAGGTTTCAATTATGCTGGAACGTGGAACCTACAACGAAGGCGTGCGCGTAAAAGTAAAAGTGAACCGAGGCCTGCTGGTGTGGCGAAAGATTGTGCAGAATAAACCACGAAACGACCGCTATCGGTTTCAAAATTTTTCTTATGAATTATATAACAAACTGGAGCTGGACATCAAGAATGTCAACTTTAAAAAGATAACGAAATTAAAGCCTCTCCGTCCGGTAGGTGAATTGATCAGTCAGAATATTGATAGCTCCGAAGGATTTAAATATCTGCCAACTTATCTCACAGAAGCACTTTCAGATTATTACTATCAGAAAAAACCACTCAAACGCCGGGAAGTAATCAAAGCGGCAAATACCAATGGTGTGAAGAATGAAAGCATCATTCAGTTTCTCGGGGGATGGACCAGAATGTAAACGTGTATAATAATTTTATTGCCGTATTCGACAAACAATTTGTAAGTCCGGCGTCCGACAATGGTGATCTTTATTATGATTATCGGGTTACAGATACCGTTCTTATCAACGACCAGCGTTTTTACCGTCTTGTTTTTTCGCCACGCAGAAATGGTACCAATACATTTGAAGGTGATTGCTGGGTTCATGTTGGCAGTTTTGCCATTCAGCGGATGAACCTGCGTTTAGGAAAAGATGCCAATGTAAACTTTTTGGAAAACCTGAGCCTCATCCAGGAATTCCGTTTGATTGATGATACAACCTGGTTTCTTTCGAAAGATAAATTTGTCGCTGATATTTCTCCGATTGGCAAAAACAGTCCGGGATTGATCGGCCGCAAAACCACCACCTACCGTAATGTGAAAGTGAATGACAGCTCGGTAGTGGCCGCGTTGAATGAGAATAAGATCATGGAAGAAGTGATCACGTTGAAAGATGCTGCCGGACGTGACAAGGAATTCTGGAGTACTGCCCGCCATGAAGAGCTCTCGAAAAATGAAGCCGCCATTATCAGGATGATTGATACCCTCACCAATGCTCCGGTGTTTCAGCGACTGGCAAGGCAACTTAATTTTATTGCAACGGGATATGTGAACTCGGGCAATGTACAATTTGGACCCTGGTATAACTGGTTTACAGCAAATTCCTGGGAAGGATTCCGCATGCGTTTCGACCTGGGAAGTAATAAAAAGTTTGATAAACACTGGTGGTGGCACTGGTATCTTGCTTATGGATTTGGTGATAAGAAACTGAAAGGAAAAGCAGAATTGTTTTACCTGCCGCAAAAACATCCGCGTCGTTACTGGTATGCATCATATACAAACGACCTGGATTTTGGTCAAAACTATTACGGAGAAGTTACAGCCGACAACGTGTTTGCGCTGGCCATACGCAAACCGAATGTGCCGCTGAAATTTTTGAAGGTGGATGAAAAACGCTTTGAGTTTTTTAATGAACATCGTTCCGGGTTTTCAGAGCTATTCGCCCTTACACACAAAGCATTTACACCGCTCCGGAATATTCCTTTAAAGGATTCTTTCCCGTCGGGTGACGGGCGATCGCCGCTCACCAGCTTTGAAGTTTCCATGCGTTTACGTTTTGCCTATCTTGAAAAATTCCTTGAGACCACATTTTTCCGAAGCAGCCTGGGCAGTCCTTATCCAATCGGCGAGCTTTATCTTTCACGTGGAATGGCTGGTTTTTTTAAGAGTAATTACAATTACACGAAATTGTCCGGCAGCATTTCAGGGAATAAAAAAATTCCACCACTGGGTTCCATCTCTTACCAGGTGTATGGTGGAAGAACATTTGGAACCTTACCGTATGTATTGCTGGATATCGCCCCGGGAAATGAATTGCATTATTACAACAAGTATGCCTTCAACATGATGAACCGTTATGAGTTCATTCATGATAAATACCTGGGAATAAATTTTGAACACAATGTCGGCAACGGCATCTTTCGTCTGATCCCAAAACTAAAGCTTCGTCAGTTCTGGACGGTAAAAACGTTATGGGGCGGATTGTCGGATGAAAACCGCGCTTATAATTTCAAAGAAGGCCATAGTTTCAAAACATTGGATGGAAATACATACATGGAACTGGGAACAGGCGTAGATAATATCTTCCGCGTTTTCCGTGTCGACTTTATCTGGCGCGTACTTCCCAGCCGATTACCTGATGGTAATACGCCGAAATTTGGCGTGTTTGGAAGCTTCCGTTTGGCATTTTAAAATGGTTTTATGCGAGCGCCATGGGGCAGTATCGACACATTATCACGTTTTGTTGCATAGAAGGAAATTCCTCCATTCACGTTTGCCGTTTCACGGTTCACGATTTTCTAGCAACTCAATAATCTTCTCCTCAAGTAGTTCTTCATCTTCTAAAATAGTAAGATCTCCAGAAATTTGGCCGATGGTCATGTCATTCCTGTCAAGGTTATAGGCACCTATCATACCCAGATATACTTCAGTTCCTACGTCTCCGTCTTCGGCATCAAACACATAAGTGACACGGAAGAAATAGATACGTTTCTTCACCCCGTCGATGTCGATCTCCCTTGCTTCTAACAGTTCCACTTTGTCGGGTTGTTCCTCATCACTTGCATAGATATACATATCGGAAGCAGCAATCAACTCCTGGGTGAGATATTTTTTCGGAAACAGATGTAAAAGATTGCGTGCAGAGAGGCTGTCGTAAATATCACGACGGTAATAATCACTGGATGCCAGCGAATCCCAAACATGTTGCGGTACCGATATCTTTTTTATCCAACATCAACATGGCTGCTTGCATTTTAATGCTTAAGTTATTTGCTTCCAGGAATTCATTTAAGACGTTGTTGAGTTCTTTGTTCTTCGACGCTGCCATCAGTCGAATAGTCGACTGTAATTCATAGAAGCTCGTTTCTGCGGCCGACTGAATTTTTGCCAATGCAGCTTTCTCTTTTCCTATTTGGAGAAGTGTGGCTTCAAATGGAACCAGATCTGTAGGTGAAAGGTATTCCTCACGTAGTAAAGTGGCAGTAAGATTCAGAATGTTGTCCGATAGTAAAGGGAGTTGAACCATTGTCAGGATCTCTGGATATAATGTGCGGGATAATTCGAGACTGTCGAACCAGTTGATATCAAGAAAACGATCGTCGATTTCCGCAGGTGTGTTTTGAATAAGAATTGTTTTCAATAGCGCGTACGCGTCTTTCGTCAGGATATCTGACAATAGACCAATAAGGTGATACTGCAGTACAGGCTGTTTTGTTAAGCTGGGGTATTTTTCCTTCACAAATTTGATGCTGCTTTTATCCTGAAAAGCAGCAATCTTATCGACCAACTGATGGCGTACTGTCCAGTAATAGTTATCATCATCTGGAAATTCTTTGAGTAAATGCTGATGAAGTGAGGGTAGGTCTTTTTTATCAAACTTTACTACAGACAATGCCTCTTTTGCTTCTTCAAAAGTTGCCGTGTCTTTTGATTGAAGATCCTTTAGCAGCAAACTTGTTTTAGACGCTGTCAGATTCTTCCCGGGTGCAGTCGTTGTCAGGAATTTATTGAAGAAAATATCCGACGCGTTTATTTCCTGTGTTTGAATGACGGTAATTAATGTGTATAAAGAATCTTTCGAAGCCACGACCCGCACTAATTTTTTCAAATTATTTCCCGGTTCCTTTACTACCCAATGCAGAGACGGTGCTTTTCCGTTCCACATTGCCTTTTTTGATTCGATCGAATCATTATAAGCTATATATACTTTCCCCTTCTCTTCCAGAAATGCAGAGTCTGTTGCTGTCCATAAATAAGGTGATATCGCCTCGGCATAAATTTCATAAGTAACCTGCCGTTGGTCGTCAAAAGTTGTATAGTGTACGGTTTTGGATGTAGTTGCATTGCTGTCGGCAACAACATGGAAGTCTTTTGGGCCATAAACCTGGAAGGAGTTACTCGGGCTGTTTTTGCGCGAATAAGGAGTTGCGTCATATTCAATCAGGTTTAATTGGGTGAAGAAACGCTCAATAAGCCCATCGACATTTTTGTTAGAGGTAGCACCGCCAGCAACCAGTTGGTAAATTCGGTTGCCCCTGATGACCATAAACAAACCAAAAGTGGTGCCCTGGTCTTCATTGATACCTTTTAAATAATAGGATGGATAACCCTGGTAAGTACGTAATTGTTTTTCAGTAACTTTTGTAAGATTGTCTTTGATGGATGTTTCAATTTCCTTAAAGAAAACAGAATCTTCCGTCAAATGATAACCGGGCATGGTTTCGCGGATATTCAGCAGGAAGTAACCTTCCTGTTTCATATCAAAGAGGTCGTAAATCTGGAATGACCAGTTGGTCCCTTCTGTTTTTGATTCAGCCGCTTTATTTCTTTTCGGTTTGATTGGGAATTCAAGTTTTACACCCTTCTCTGGCAACGAGAGCAAAACCCATTCATCTTTTAAATTTGTTTTAGACGGCTTTTTCAAAGGTTTGAAGGAACTGAAATAACGTCCGGCATCCGGAGATGTAATCACTTCTTCCTTTTCACTTCCAACCATCAGGAGGTACACGGTGTTGCCGTCTTTTAGCAAACGGACTACGAAATGTCCGTCATTGGAGTCGAAAACATTCTCCAACCCGGAAAGGGACTGGTAGGTGATGGGTTTGCTTGAAATGAGGTCCGCGTTCATGTTTTTCATCATTGATTTCGTCACCGAGTCAAGTGATGCATTGTTTGGCGCCACAAGGCCCCCAGCCATATAAAATGTCATCGTGGAGAGATCCATATAGAATTGGGTTTCCACCCCGTTTGAAACCAATGGAGAGGGAGTTCCGGGCAGGTCAATCTCATAGTCGCCGTTCGCCTCCCGAAAAGTTATCCATTTGAGTTCGGGTAAATTTTTCAGGTAGTCATCCGGATCGATTGTTTTACTACTCCAAACCGGTTCTACATGAAACCCCCGGTTGCGCAATAGTTTTATGACCCCCGAATCGCCGGGCAAATGCGCGGCACCTACGGTGAAAAATATGCTTCGGATTTGTGCAAGGCTGTCGATACGGTAAGCCATTTTTTTGTTACGCTTTATCATATCGAATCTGTCTTCACGGCTAACCAGCCATTTTTCGATAGCATTCAAATCTTTTTTCAAATAATAGTTCACCATCATTTCCAACAAAAGTGGGGTAGGGTCGAATGACTTTCCTTCCGGGGTCTTCTGAATACTGGTACCAAACTGATCCAACAGTGGTAATTGATCGCCGACGTCTTCAATTGCGCCGAGCCATTTATTATGTCGGTGTGCTATACTTTGAAGCCACGTGTCCATAATTGTAGGCATCAGTTCTTTTGTATTTTTAGCCATAAACGTATCTCGTCCCGACTTTTTTTAGCTACAGGAATCATTTCTAAGTCGGCGCCTGGTGGTGGTGGTGGCGGCGGTTGCATGGGTGCCGCGGAATCAATTTCGACTTCAGCTAATGCTTCAGTTATAGCGATATCTGGTTTGTATAGATCTTTCTGTTTTTCAAAAATTGCCTGCGTCATTATTGTATCCATCAATTCCCGGATACTTATTTCCATCGCAAAGCCATCCGCTTTCTCAATAAAATGATAAAGAGAGTCTGAAAAATAAAAAAGGCGTTTGTCCAGCATGTGCATAGACCCATACAGATAGGAATCTTTTTTAAGACCGTTACCGGAGATTTTCCAAAGCAATGTGGAAGGCCATTTTGTTTGAGCGTTCAGATTGCTGTAAACGACAAAAAGTGCGACAACGAGTGGGAACTTAAGTTTCATAAAGAAAGGTAGATGGTGGATGTAAGTATTGATGTTTGCGCTGTAGGTGGATGTCGATATGACACGAGACAACCTTCTTTTAATATGTTCGCAGTAAGATAGAAATAAATGTTCCAATTTTCAAACCTTCAGGATTGCCGCATTTTTAATATTCCCGGGTTTTAAGGGATTGATAAAACCTTTGTTTTGATGGATTTATTTTAATTTCAGCGGAAGCAAATGGAAAAATCAGCATCCATAAATCAAACTGCATTTGATCGAAGTCAAATGCTCACGCAGGTTCGTTTACGGCAGGACTGGGACATTGTGGTGATAGGGGGCGGCGCAACCGGGCTTGGAATTGCACTCGATGCCTGTACACGCGGTTACTCCGTTGTATTACTGGAGCAATCTGATTTTGCAAAAGGAACATCCAGTCGCAGTACAAAACTGATACATGGCGGCGTACGTTACCTGGCTCAGGGTGATATTCGACTCGTGCGTGAAGCCTGCAAAGAAAGAGGTTTGCTCTTGCACAATGCACCTCATTTGGTGCGCGATCTGGTTTTTGTAGTTCCAGTTTATTCCTGGTTCAGCAAATGGAAATACCTGATCGGACTGAAAATATATGACTGGATCGCTGGCAAACTTCGATTGGGACCATCCCGGTTTATTTCGCGAAAGAGAATGGTTGAACGAATGCCCGATATCCGTCACGATGGACTAGTCGGCGGTATTGAATACCACGATGGACAGTTTGATGATGCAAGACTGGCCATTAACCTCGCGCAAAGCGTTGCATCAGCAGGAGGTCAGGTTTTAAATTATACACAGGTAACATCGCTTGGCAAAAATGAAAAGGGATGGTTGGATGCGGTAACTGCGGTGGATCTGGAGACAGGCGAAGAACTGCATATAAAAGCCAGGGCCGTCATTAATGCAACTGGTGTTTTTGCCGACAATATTGCCCAAATGGATCAGAAGGCGAAACGACCTTCTGTGGCTGTAAGTCAGGGAACCCATATCGTACTGGATCGAAGTTTCTATACGGCATCCGAAGCCATGATGATTCCAAAAACCAGCGACGGGCGTGTATTATTTGCGGTACCCTGGCACAATAAAGTGGTCGTAGGCACTACCGATACCCCTGTTGACAATACTGCGATGGATCCGGTGGCACTTGAAATGGAAATAAATTTTATTCTCAATACTGCAGGAAGCTATCTTACAAAACAGCCCGGCAGAAGCGATGTGTTAAGTGTATTTTCCGGACTTCGTCCTTTGGCTGCGCCAAAACAGCCAGGCCAAAAAACAAAAGAAATCAGTCGGAGCCACAAGATTCATGTTTCACCATCTAAGTTGTTTACCATGCTGGGTGGGAAATGGACCACCTATCGTAAAATGGCAGAGGATATGATGGATAAAGTGGAGAAGGAATTGGGGTGGGAACACAGGTCGTCGGGAACGGCCAGTTTATCCATTAATGGTGCGATACCTACATCAGACTGGACAGATCCGTTTTATTACTATGGCTCCGATGCAGAGGCGATAAAAAGACGTATCAAAAATAGCAACGAGGCCTGGATTTCGGAAGAATTTAAAATACATCCGGAGCAGGTACGTTGGGCTGTAGAAAAGGAGATGGCGAGAACGCTCGATGATGTGTTGTCGAGAAGAACAAGAAACCTTTTTTTGGATGCACGCGAAGCGTTGCGGATTGCTCCCACCGTGGTCAGCATCATGGCGCAATCGCTCGGTCAAACAAACGAATGGCAGCAGGCACAGTTGTCGGCGTTTAAAAAAATGGCAGCCAATTATTTGTTGTAAATAAATGTATTTCTAATACTAATATTAAGTAAACTAGTTATATTCGGCTATACAGATTCGTTCACGTTAAATACTTTGGCTCTGACATGAAAAGAAGGTTAAGTTTTATTGCAGTTACCCTACTTGGTGGACTTTTTTCAACATCCATTTTAGCCCAAAAGACAGATTGGGACAGTACCTACCGGCCGGGAAATTTTGCACGGAAGGTAGCTCAGTTTAAAAGCTATCCACATTCACAAAATGATGTTGTATTCCTGGGTAACAGCATTACTGATTATAATAACTGGAATGAACTTTTGCAAATGCCTTATGCAAAAAACCGGGGCATTTCTGGTGACATTACTTTTGGTGTGTTGGAACGCCTGGATGAAGTGATTGAAGGCAAGCCTTCCAAAGTTTTTATACTGATTGGCATCAACGATATTTCCCGGAATATTCCCGAAGCGGTGATTTTGCAAAACCATAAACGTATTCTCCAGCGAATTAAGCAGGGATCTCCCCGCACACAAATTTTTCTGCAAACGCTTTTGCCGGTAAATAACGAAGTGCCTGGTCGTACAGAATTCAACAAGTTTGCACAAATCCTGAAAGTGAATGAAGGGCTGAAGAAGCTGGCTGCTGAAGAAAAAGTAACATTGATTGATCTTTTCTCGCATTTCAGCAACACGGCAGGCAAACTGGAAAAGCGCTTTACCTACGACGGACTGCATCTGAATGCAGAAGGTTATTTGCATTGGGTGCCGCTGATACGTGAATATGCGAAACCTACCAGGTTTATGCACCCCGCATTTAACAAAGAAGGTCATCGGGGAATTCGTGGCCTCTCGCCTGAGAATACAATTCCTTCCATGTATCTCGCTATGGATTATGGCGTGAATACGCTGGAAGTGGATGTAGTGATTTCAAAGGATAAAAAAGTGGTGGTGTCGCATGATGTATTTTTCCATCAGGATTTTAGCACCACACCAGATGGGAAGACGCTTACCCCTGCCGAGGCGCAATTACATCATCTTTACAAAATGAATTACGACAGTATCCGCAAATATGATGTAGGACTGAAGCCGCATCCTGCGTTTCCACAACAACAAAAAATCGCGACGTATAAACCTTTACTTGCGGAATTAATCGATTCAGTTGACGCCTATGCGAAGAAGACAGGGAAGCCGATTTATTATAATATTGAATTGAAACTGAATCGTGATTATGATAACGTTCACCAGCCCACGGTAAACGAAATGGTAGAGTTGGTAATGGAGGTAGTTCGGTCACGAAAAATTGAAGATCGCTGCTACCTGCAGTCATTTGATTTCAGGCCGCTTCAGATTCTGCATCAACAGTATCCTGATATTGAAACAGCAGTGTTGATTGGTGTCGATAAACGCAGCCTGGCGAAACAAATTGAAGACCTCGGTTACATACCGGGAATTTACAGTCCGCACTATTCAGTGGTTACAGCAGAACTGATTAAAGAATGCCATCAAATGGGTATGCGTATTATACCATGGACGGTGAATACAAAAGAAGAAATCAAAAAGTTAAAAGAGATGGGAGTGGACGGTATTATTACAGATTACGCAAATTATTTTACCGACGATAAATAACCAGGTGAAAATTTAATAAACGATTGCGATGCCAAAATATGTTTTATCTCTTGACCAGGGAACGACCAGTTCCCGGGCTATCGTTTTTGACAAACAGGGCCAGATAGTTTCCATTGCTCAAAAGGAGTTTACCCAATATTTTCCGCAGCCGGGTTGGGTAGAACATGATGCGAATGAAATATGGAGCACGCAACTCGGCGTTGCTACTGAAGCAATTTTAAAAGCAGGGATAACGACACGCGATGTGGTAGCTATTGGTATCACTAATCAACGGGAGACGACCGTCGTATGGGACAGGCAAACACATCAGCCGATTTATCCCGCGATTGTTTGGCAGGACCGCCGCACGGCGGAGTACTGTGACCAGTTGAAAAGGGAGAACAAAGCAGAAATGATTCGTTCCAAAACCGGCCTTGTTACCGACGCCTATTTTTCCGGTACGAAAGTGAAATGGATACTGGAAAATGTACCCGGCGCCCGGGAGAAAGCACAACGCGGTGAACTCTGTTTCGGCACCATTGACAGCTGGCTATTATGGAAACTTACAGACGGTAAAGTGCATGCAACTGATGTTTCCAATGCATCACGCACATTACTTTATAACATCCACACATTACAATGGGATGAAGAGTTGTTGCAATTGATGAACATTCCCGCTTCTATGATGCCGGAAGTACGAAGCAGCAGTGAAGTGTATGGGACTTCGGAAACGATTCTGGCGGGTACGGGTATACCTGTGGCCGGTATTGCAGGGGATCAGCAGTCGGCATTGTTCGGGCAAATGTGTACCACGCCTGGAATGGTAAAGAATACCTATGGCACGGGTTGTTTTATGTTAATGAATACCGGAAACAAGCCTGTTGTTTCAAGCAACAACCTGTTGACAACAATTGCCTGGAAAGTAAATGGGGAAGTGCAATACGCGTTGGAAGGAAGTGTATTTATTGGTGGCGCTGTTGTGCAATGGTTGCGTGATGGTTTACGCCTTATCCAAACCTCAGCGGAAGTAGAACCGTTAGCACTTAAAGCGGAAGACAATGGAGGTGTTTATATGGTGCCGGCATTTACCGGTTTGGGCGCACCTTACTGGAACCAACATGCGCGCGGCATTATCGTGGGCATTACGCGCGGAAGTTCTGATGCACATTTTGCCCGCGCAGCAGTACAGAGCATCGCTTTTCAGTCGATGGATTTATTAAAAGCGATGGAAGCGGACGCAGGTATTCCCATTAAAGAACTAAGGGTAGATGGCGGCGCTACGATCAACAATGCATTGATGCAATTTCAGTGTGATATACTGAATACGACAGTTGTGCGACCTGCTGTTACCGAAACCACTGCACTCGGTGCTGCATATCTCGCAGGACTTGCGGTCGGTTTCTGGTCGAATAAAGAAGAAGTAAAACAATACTGGAAAGAAGACCATCGCTTTACGCCATCCATGCAGGATGATCAGCGACAAATGTTACAAAAGAACTGGAAACGCGCCATTCGTGCTGCGCAGGCATGGACGGAGGACGTTGACTAACTTCTCAATCTAATAAAACAAGAAACATGAGCCCGTTTATTGGTGAATTTATTGGCACCACCCTTCTTACTTTACTGGGTGGGGGTGTGGTAGCCAATGTTGTTTTAAACAACACAAAAGGACATAATGCTGGTTGGATAGTCGTCACGTTTGGATGGTCGATGGCGGTATTTGTCGGCGTTTACGCCTCTGTACATCTGGGTGGAAGTGGACATTTGAATCCAGCATCAACAATTGCACTGGCTGTTTTCGGTGATTTTAAAGCGGAATTGGTAGCACCTTACTTAGCTGCCCAGTTTTTGGGTGCGTTCACAGGCGCGGTGCTTGCGTGGATTACTTATAAATCCCATTTTGATAAAACCGATAACGCTGATATAAAACTCGCTGTGTTTGCAACATCGCCGGCTGAGCGGAAACCATTGTATAATTTTCTTGCAGAATTAATAGGCACATTTGTTTTGTTGCTGGGTGCCCTGGTAATCTCCAAACCATCTGGCAGTATGGGAGCGCTGGATGCATTGCCTGTTGGATTCCTGGTGTTCGCTATTGGTTTGTCATTAGGTGGCCCCACAGGTTATGCCATTAACCCCGCGCGCGATCTGGCGCCGAGGTTTGCCCATTTTATTTTACCCATCAAAAACAAGCGTGACAGTGACTGGAGTTATGCCTGGATACCGGTTGTGGCGCCGATTGCGGGGGCCTTACTGGCCGCGGCGCTTTACAATGTAATTCGATGATCGATCATCGGACATCGATCTTCGATCTTCGATCAAAAATCCAACCCCATCGCGAAATACCACATCGGTTTATTACGGAAGAATCCATTCATTTCCCAGGCGGCATCTACACGGATGAAGTAACCAAGCAGCGTGCTGCGTGCACCAAATCCATAACCACCTGCAAAAGGCCCTATACCTCCAGCGCGGAAACGCACAATCGGTTGAGGATTACCAGGGAGGTCTTCTTCTTTATACACGTTTTGTGGACGCGCAATATTCTTCAGCGATCCTTCCCATGCAGTTCCAAGATCGAAGAACTGTACCAACTGGAAGTTGCGCAGGAACGCGTTGTTGATCGGTTTGTTGAACAACGTGCTAAACACTGGCAAACGGACTTCACTATTCAACACAATTGCATTGTTGCCATGGGCGATATTCTGACGGAAACCTCGCATGTTAACGGCAAGTGATTGATAGGTGTAATTCTGTGTGGGTCGATTGCCATCATTGAATTTTGGTGAGAACCAGTTGTCTACACCACCGAGATAATAAATTACCTGCTGATCGCCAAAGGAGAAATCACCGGCGGCACGCACTGCCCAAATCAGGTTACGATGAATCTGTAAATAATTACGTGCATCGAATCCTAAATTGAACATCAGTCGTCCTTCGCCCGGTACATTGGGATCATTCAGTCGGGTAAACATATCCGCATACGCTTTATAGCGCAGGCCGCGCCAGATATTCGTAGCAGGGTTCAGTGTATTGTCGTGAACATATTCAAGACTTAACTGACCGTAATTCAGTTTTACGTCGCTGAGTGAGCCCGATGGCTGGTCCACCTGCAATGGCACAAGGCGATCGAAGCGCGGACCAAATGTTGCACGCAGGCTGCGTGTGCGATCAAATGGATAGCGAACACGTCCCAGGTAGTAATTAGAGAATTGTTTGCCAGGATAACCGCCAGCATAGCTAAAGCTGCTCGAACTTCTGAAATAGGTAAAGCCTATATCGAAGCGACGGCGCATATTATAAAACTCAAACAACACATCGTTGTCGCGCAGGTTTGGTGCGATGCGTATACCACCAGTAAACTTCAGGTCTTCCATCAGGTCGGACGTTCCCACACGAATCAATCCGTTAAAGTCATTGCCATTCGACATATACACAGGACCCGCTCCACCGGCATAAGCCTGGAAGCGGTTGATCGCCAGAACCGAGTTGTTGAAACCTGTAACTGCATAGTCAGATGCAAATTTCGCCGGACGGTATTCGTACAATTTAGCTTTTGCCAACGCTGTTGATCGCGGCGCCTGCACACCTTCCACCACTCTTCCTACGTTTCCTTCGGTTTCAGGTTCATCATCAAATTCGCTCTGGAAGAAATCAGGTTTTCGCTTTGCAGAATCAGCTTGCGCATCGGGTGGCTGCAAGCCGGCATTTTGCATTCGTTTCTGCCGGTCATTGTCCATCACCTGTTTCATGTATTCGGTTGGACGAGCATTTACATTACGGCGACGCAATGCATTTTCATCCACACGCAGCCTGTAAAGATTTTTTACATCCCCCATTTTGATCACTTCGCTCACCTGTTGCGCATCACCTGCAGTACGTGTTTCGAGCATGCTGCTTTGGTAATTTGTTAGCGCAAACACATATGCCGAATCGTTTGTGATAGAAACAAAACCAACTGAATCAATATCAGTCTTATCCCATTCCGCGAGAATGCTGTCAACTTCAGAAGGCGGAGGGTTGCGTAAAACTTCGTCACCAATAAAAACCAGTGTATCCAATCCCGCGCGTTCCGTTCTGAAGAAACCGGCGTAGCGGTTATTCACGCCATTTTCATCACTCACAAATGTGAAGTGGTGACTATTGTACTGCGACGGGTAGCGTGCATTCCCGTATCGCATTGAAGTAAGTTGCGAAATTTGTTTGTAGTCGGATGTGTTCCAGTTGTCGACCAGGAAGATATTGTACTTTCTTCCGGGAATGGAATCTTCAGAGGATGCAGCCATCGCAGAAGGACGGTTACTGCTGAAGATGATACCGGTCTTGTTGGGAAAAGCAACAAATGCAGGATCCAGGTCGTCGTACACATCGTTTGTGATCTGATCAAAACTTTGTGTTGCTATTTTATAAACAAAGATGTCGGTTTGACCACTTCTTACGGCGCTCATCAACAGGGTATTGTTGTCGAGCATATATTTCATATCCGTTACCTGGTCAAACATATCCAGTTCCTGTTTGATGATCTTTAACCGGTTGGCGGCATCATACACAAACAGTTTCAGTTTCCCTTTTTCAGAATATAATACGGCAATTCGTGTTCCTTTGCCATCCCATGCAATGATGGGGTAGTTGGGGTTGATTTCATCTTCGCGTGAGCGCGCGCCGTATTTCAACAATACTTTGCGGTTTACAAAGTTTTCATTGAGCACGACGGAATAAATACCCTGCTTAAATTCTACTACCACATAGGTAAAGCTGCGTGGGTTTGGATTGGCATTGAAACGGAAAAAATCTTTTTTACCAACCACTTCACTTACACCCAACTGGCCTTTCGGCGCGTTGCGACGGCCACGGATGTCTTTATAATACTGCTGGGGAACTTCCAGCATAAAATCTTTCAGAATGTCTTTGAATTTTTTCTTTGCAATTTTTTGCGAAGCATTATTCAGGTTGCGATAGATACGGGCGAGGTAGAAGAAGTAAGTGACTTTGTTTTTCCCGTATTTGTCTGCAATATATTTCCAGAACGCATGTCCGGCGAGATTCGGTTTTTCAAAGGCGAACTGGTAAAACTTATTGTAGTTACCTGCAAGCATCACACCACGCAGGTCATCATCCAGTTTAGGGCTCCAGTTTTGCGCGGCATACATAATGTAGCCATCAGTAAGCCATTTTGGAAGGTCCAGTAAAGCCTGGTTTGTCGCAAATTCGCCCAGATCATCACCAAAGAGGATATTATCGAGCAAAACCTGTGCAAGTCCCTGGCGGATTTGCATACGCAGGTTTTCATGATTGCCATCAAAATAAACCAGCATTTTATTATTCACCAACTTGGTTACACCACCGGTATTCTGCCAGTCAATACCCGCTCCGATGTTGGATTGCACCATTTCATCGAAGTTGTTATAAATCACAATATTTACCCGGCGCTGCAGTCCATACTCCATAAACTCTTCCATACTCGGCAACTCGAGTTCGGCTACCTGCGCTACATAGCGGCCAAGTCCCAACCCATCCTCGCTGAAGTAGGAGTTGAAGTTCTCAGTCTGGTAGTAACGCCATTTGAATTTCTGGTATTGAACCCTGTTCTTACCAAATTCCACTGTACTTACTTGTGCGTTGGCAGCCACTGATAAAGCAAGCAGGCAACAAGTGAGCAGGCCTAATTTCAGTTTCGTCATAAAAAGTATTGCGTTACGGTTTCTTGTAGGTTTAATCGTTTTTCGAATCCAGGTTGCTGCAGTCAGTGGTTGGGATATGGACTATCTTCGTTGCTCTTCTGGAAGATGTCCGAATTACAAATTTACCGGAATAAGGATTACAATTAAAAATACGAAAAAGGCTTTATGATAACTGTTAAGGTATTCACTTTTAACCCCGTTCAGGAAAATACCTGTTTGCTTTATAACGAGTCGGGAGACTGCTGCATTATCGATCCGGGATGTTATTTTCCGGAAGAAAAGCAGGAACTGGCTGATTTTATCGAAAAACAGGGGCTGCGGCCTAATCTTTTGCTGAATACACATTGCCATTTTGATCATGTTTTTGGCAATAAGTTCGTATTTGAGACCTGGGGGCTGGTGCCGCATATTCATCAACTGGAGCAGCCCGTACTGGACCGCGCCGGGGAAGCCGCAAAACGCTGGCAGCTCCCATTTGACAATTATCAGGGTGCGGTAAAATACCTCGACGAAGAAACCGGGCTGGAATGGGCGGGAGAAAAATTCCAGGTTTTACATGTTCCGGGACATTCGCCGGGCAGCCTGGCATTTTACCACGAAAATCAGGGTTTTGTTATTGGCGGCGACGTGCTCTTCCGCGGCAGCATTGGACGCACCGACCTGCCCGGCGGCGATTACGATACACTGGAAAAAAGTATCCGCGAAAAAATGTACGCATTGCCCGCCGCTACGAAGGTTTATCCGGGGCATGGTTTGCCAACCACGATTGATGTGGAGGCGAGGAGTAATCCTTTTGTGAAGCGATGACCAAAGAACGATGATCGATGTCCGATGATCGATGATCGAGGGGAGGTGTGAGGGTGGATGGGTGATGGGGGATGTTTTGTTATTTAATAAACTTTCCGATGATGGGGAAGCGTTGAAATTCTTTTCTTTCTACTCGCAGGATAAACCAGGCATAAGCGCCCAGCAGCAGGGTGGCGATGGCGAAATTGACAACATCGCCCATACCAATTAAACTGATCAGCCTGTACACCCAGAAAATAAGTAACACGATTATCAGGTAGGCCAACAACTTTTTCCAGGCATAAGGGATCGGATAAACTTTTTGTCCCCAGGTAAATGAAAGTACCATCATGGTGCCATAACAGAAAAACGTTGCCCAGGCGCAGGCCATATAACCATACGATGGAATAAAAAGGTAATTAACAAGAATGGTAATTGCCGCACCAATCAATGTGATCGTGGCTCCTTTTCCGGTTTTATTCGATAATTTATACCAGATGCTCAGGTTATAATAAATGCCCAGGAAAATATTGGCGAATAAAAGAATTGGCACAACAGAAAGTCCTTCCCAGTACTCAGGTTTACGCAGGAAATGTTTCCAGATATCGAGATACAGCATCACGACGAGAAACATCCCACTCACTGCGATCACAAAAAACTTCATCACACGGGCATAGGTTCGCTGCGCGTTTTCACCCGAAGCCTGTTTGAAGAAAAAAGGTTCTGCACCCAGCCTGAAGGCTTGCACAAAAAGTGATATCAGGATTGCGAGTTTGTAACATGCTGAATACACACCGATTTCCGACAGTGGATCAGCGGCCGTACTCCACCAACCCAGCATAATGCGGTCCATCGTTTCATTGATCATACCTCCCAATCCTGCAATTACCAGCGGCAGCGAATAGGGCATGATTTCTTTCCACAATGCGAAATTGAACTTCCATTTGAAATTGAAGAACTCTCGATATAGCAACAGAAAACTGATGACAGCCTGTGCCAGGTTGGCCAGCAATATATAGGTGATCAGGTTTTCTTTTTTATAAAAAACACCAATAAAACTGTTCGGATTTTTTTTCGCGATAGCGGGACACACAGACAGGAAAAAAATGACGAGACCGATATTAATCAGGATTCCTGCGATACGAATGGCCGCAAATTTAATCGGTCGGCCATCCTGTCGCAACCGCGCAAAGCCGATTGTGCTGAGCGCATCAAATGCAATGATGAAGGCGGCCCAGGTAATGTATTCAGTATGGTTTTTTAAAGAAATAAGATCCGCCAGCGGCCCCCGGAAAATCAACAAAAGTGCCGTGAAGGAAATGGTACTTGCAATCAGCGAAATGGTAATGGTGCTATATACATCTTCGCGTGTATCGCTCTTCTGTATATAACGGAAGAATGCCGTTTCAAGTCCGTAGGTAAAGATGATATTGAGAAAAGGAATGAACGAATAAACCAGGCTCATTTCCCCGTATTCGGCAGTAAACAGAACGGTGGTAATATAGGGCGTGAGGAGGTAGTTGAGGAAACGCGCCGCAATGGAGCTTACCCCGTACCACATCGTTTGTCCCGCCAGTTGTTTAATGCCGCTCAAAAGAATATTGATTTCGACAAATGTAACAGAAAATCGACGAGGAATCCTGCCTGATGCAAGGGGAATGTTAAAATCTTGGCCACAGGCAGTAGAACAGACCATTGTCTTGATGTTCTTTGCTTGCATAAAAATTTCAATGCAAACCGAAATACTATCTTTGTCAAAATTTTTTAAGCCATGCGATTCCTGTTACTCTCCGCCACGCTGCTGCTGGCAACCGCTGCCTTTTCTCAGGCATATGAAAGTTCCATTACCTATGATAAAAAGAAACAAAAGACCATCAGTATGGACTATTCATTTTCGCAGGAAGCTGTAGAAAATGCGGTGTTATTAAAAATGGAGAGCCTGGGCCACAGAGCGAAGGTGGAAAAGGGTTTGTTTAACAAAGACAAAGGGTTCATTGTATTTGGTGATGCTTTGTTGACAGATGTCAGCGATGAACGTTATGATTACATCGTAAAAGTGGATCGCAAAAGCCGCCGTGAGAAAGATGAGACAACGCTGAATGTAATTATTAGCAGGAAAGGGGAGGATATGATCCCCAATCTGGATGCGCAAACCATTGGTCGTGCAAAACTCTTCCTCACCAACCTAATTCCTGATATTGAAGAAGCCAGTCTTGAATTGCAGATAAAAGCCCAGGATGAAACGGTGGTAAAAGCAGAGAAAAAATTCAAAGACCTTCAGGATGAGAAAGCTGATCTTGAAAAGAAACTGAAGAAGAATGCGGAAGACCTGGAAAAGCAACAAAAAGAAATAGAAAGCCAGCGTGCCACACTCGATGGATTGAAAGGCCGCCGGAAAGTTCCTGCAGAAGATTAGTCAGGGGCGAGACAGGGCCGGATTGATGAGGAAGCTGGAATCCGTTAGCGTACGGAGAAAGCGTATCATCTGTCCGGCCTCTGTTGTTGTTAACGATATCCCGCCGATTAATGCCGGTTCCAGTGTTGGCGATTGCTGGATTCCACTTCGGTAATGATTCAACACCTGTTGAATTGTATTAAATCGCCCATCATGCATATAGTTCGATGATATATCCACATTGCGCAACGTGGGTACTTTAAATTTCAGGGAATCGGACGACAATCCTGTCACCATCATTTTCCCGTAGTCGTTTAGAAAATTATCTACCGGTAAACCGATATTGCGGTAACTGTAATCTGTGAACAGCGGTTCGGGATGACAACTGGCGCAATGCTGTTGGAAGAGGACATAACCGGCCTGCTCATCTGAAGTAAAATTGATCTCGCCTCTTTTAAATTTATCGTATTTACTGTTTGCAGAGATCAGGCTGCCGGTAAACTGCTCCAGCGCTTTCTGAATGTGCTCAGCGCGAATATCGGCCGTTTGAAAAACCCTCCTGAACATGATGCGATAGGCGCCATCGTTTTTCAATTTTCGAATGACGTTTTCAAAAGTTTCGGCCATTTCTATCTGACCCGTTATGGGTTGTGCGGCTTCTTCGCGCAGAGAACTGAAAGCGCCATCCCAGTGAAATTTATCCTGCCAGGCAAGATTAAATAAAACGGGTGCATTGCGCAGTGTGTGTGAGTTGTTATAACCGTGACTCCGGTCATGTTCAAAAGTGCCGAAGCCCGCAATTTGCTGGTGGCAGGATGAACAGGGATAGTTTCCATCTTTTGATAAAATACCATCATAAAAAAGTCTTCGCCCCAGTTCAATCCCCTCGCGGCTAAAACGATTGCCCGCAAAATCCTGCACCGGCGCAGGAAATCCATCCGGAATATCCAGCGTCACATAATCCAACGGCTCTGTACGGTCAAAACGGGTACATGATCCGATGAACCAGGAGAGTGGTATCAGGACAGCGAGAATGAGTAATATGGTGAAGCTCTTTTTCATTTTTTCGTGAAGCGTGAGGCGGCAAACGGCAAACGGCAAACGTGAAAAGAAATGTGGAAATGAGAAAATGTGAAAATGTGAAAATGAGGAAATGTGGAAATGTGGAAATGTGGAAATGTGGAAATACGTCATCCCCCATCCATCATCCACCATCCCCCATCCTCCATCCTCCATCCCTCATCCCCCATCCTCCATCCCCCCTCTACCATCCCCCATCTATTCTCCTTCTCCCTTCCTTCGTCTGCGATTTTCTTTTCTTTTGTTCCAAACGCTTTTCTATAGATGCTTTTGATTTTTTAGTAGCGATGCGCGCTTTCTTGGTATGAAGCGCATTCTTTAATAGATGGTTGATCTTTTTTACGACTTCTTCTTTGTTGCCCAATTGGCTCCGATGCTCCTGCGATCTTACAACCAACACGGATTCGCTGTTAATTCTGTTCGACAAACGTGAAAGAATTAATTCTTTTTGTGCATCACTCAACAGCGCGGAATTGCGGACATTGAAATAGCCGGTTACGGCAGTTTCCACTTTGTTTACATTTTGTCCGCCCTTGCCTCCGCTGCGTGAGGTAGAAAATGATATTTCAGAAGAAAAGATGATGTTTTATTGTTTTTATAATGAAAAAAATGAACAGCGAAAGTTACTTATTATTTCAGGATAAAACGGATGTTTAAAAAACATTAGGATAATTTTGATAAATCACATTTAAAAAAATCATCAAGATGCGTTCTGTTATCCAGCGTGTATCCTTTGCCAGCGTTACAATTAACCAGCAATTACATTCACGAATCGAAAAAGGTTTGCTGGTTTTGCTGGGTATTGAAGATGCTGATACCGACGAGGACGTGCAATGGCTGGCTTCGAAAATCTGCCAGATGCGCATTTTTGATGATGAACATGGCGTAATGAATCTCTCAGTAAAAGATGTTGGCGGAAACATCCTGCTGGTTTCGCAGTTTACATTACATGCATCTACCAAAAAGGGGAACCGGCCCAGTTATATACGGGCCAGCAAACCACCGATTGCCATTCCACTTTATGAAAAAATGATTACGCAACTGGAACAGGAACTGGGGCATAAAATTGAAACAGGCGTTTTTGGTGCCGATATGAAAGTGGAATTGTTGAACGACGGACCCGTTACGATCGTGATTGATTCAAAAGCGAAAGAGTAAACGAAGCGTAGTTACCTGATACCGATTTTTTCGGAGAAAGATTTTCCGTCAACGGTTCTGACCATGATGAAATAAATACGCGAATCAATAGTTAGTTCGAAACGATAGTCGGTTCTGTTGATGGCTTTATCCTCCACTACACGATGTCCGCCTGAGGTCCATACCATTACCGATTCGATATTCTTATTGCTTTGGATGGTAATCTGCCTGCCGTTTGTCAGAATCTTGAATGGTTTGGCAAATTTTGAACCGGATACAGATGTGCGCGGAGACTGTGCCATTCCAAAGGAGGGAAAAGAGCAACATGAGGCAGCATAGTGTGCCGCGGTTGAATAGTTTGGCGACGGTCATTCTGGTATCGGGTTTTAGTTCCACGTTGGCGTGGCAGGGAATAACGGGTCGATTCGTGCTATATTGCAAATGAATTGTAAAAATTTGTTATGACTCTTGAAATGGCGCAGCAGCAGGTGGATCAATGGATCCGCACAGTGGGTGTCCGCTACTTCAGCGAACTCACCAATATGGCGATCCTGACTGAAGAAGTGGGCGAGCTCGCCCGGATTATGGCCCGCCGGTATGGTGATCAGTCTGAAAAGGAATCGGACCGTGACAAAGACCTCGGTGATGAGATGGCTGATGTTTTGTGGGTGTTGATCTGCCTGGCAAATCAAACCGGCATTAACCTGACCGAAGCACTCGAGAAGAATTTTGATAAAAGAATATCCGCGATAAAGACAGGCACCAGAACAATGAGAAATTGCGCCCCTAGTGGTGCTCGCGAGGTCTGGCATAGTTTTTTTAATATAAAAACATGTCTTTTCGTAAAGCCTGGCATATACTCCGTGATTCGGTACAAATTTTCCTGGACGGCCGTTCAATGAAACTCAGTGCTGCGCTGGCATACCATACGGTATTTTCATTGCCGGGGCTTATCATCATTATCATCTGGGTGAGTGATTTATTCTGGGGCCAGCAGGCGGTGGAGGGAACAGTTTATGGGCAAATCACTTCCCTTGTGGGTTCGGATGCAGCCCTGCAGATACAGGAAACCATTCGTAATGCTACACTTTCTTCCGAAAGTCGCTTTGCAACGATTATTGGCCTCGCAACGCTGATTTGGGGTAGTACCCAGGTTTTTGCGGAGATACAGGATAGCGTGAACCAGATCTGGCAGTTAAAAGCAAAGCCGCGAAAGGGGAGAGGATTGTTGAAAATGGTGCTGAATCGCCTGCTGTCGTTTTCTATCATTATTACGCTCGGATTTCTAATGCTGGTATCCTTACTGGTAAATGGGTTGATGGATGCATTTATCAATCAACTTACACGGGCCTTTCCTGAAACTGAAGTGATACTGGTATATATTTTTAACCTTGTGCTTACATTCCTGGTTACTTCGCTTCTTTTCGGACTCATCTTTAAAGTGCTGCCCGACGCAAAAATCGAATGGCGACATGTGCGGGCAGGAGCCATTGCTACAGCCCTGCTGTTTATGGCAGGTAAATTTGTAATCAGCTACTATTTGGGCCAAAGCCGCCTTTCATCAGTTTATGGTGCCGCCGGATCTGTTATTGTAATCCTGATGTGGGTGTATTATTCAGCGATCATACTATACTTCGGCGCCTCTTTTTACCCGCGCATTTGCAGTCCATCAGGGCGCCCATATTTACCCCAACCAATATGCAGTCTGGGTAGACCAGGTTGAACTGGAGTCACGCGCGGATTTGCAGGAACAACCGGTAGCGAAGAGTCGTGACGCGTGAATCGGCAAACGGCAAGCGGCAAGCGGCAAACGGCAACGAACAAGATCTGTTTAAATCTGTGTTTAAATCTGTGTAAATCTGTGGGAGAGCTTGTAACCTGGAGGGATTTCACACAGATTCACACAGATTTAAACACAGATTTACGCAGATTTAAACACAGACCTTAGTTCTTTCACGTTTGCCGCTTGCCGTTTGCCGATCTCCCGTCACATTCCTTAATTTTGCCAACTATGGCAAACGATAGTAACAAGCTTCAGGCGATTATTTCGCATTGTAAAGAGTATGGATTTATTTTTCCGAGCAGTGAAATCTATGACGGGCTGCAGGCCGTGTATGATTATGGCCAGATGGGGAGCGAATTGAAAAAATATTCGCGACTACTGGTGGAAAAGCATGACACAGTTGCAGGATAATATTGTGGGTATTGACGCCGCAATTTTCATGCACCCAACTACCTGGAAAGCGTCTGGTCACGTGGATAATTTCAACGACCCGATGATTGACAATAAGGATAGTAAAAAGCGCTATCGCGTAGATCATTTGATTGAAGCGCATGCCGAGGCGTTGAAAGAAGAAGGCAAAGAAAAAGAAGCAGACGAATTGCTGGCATCAATGGATGCGCTGCTGGCAAAGGATGATTTTGCCGGATTGAAAACGCTCATCGAATCAAACAAAATAAAATGTGCTATCAGCGGTACTGTTAACTGGACAGATATCCGTCAGTTCAACCTGATGTTTGCTACCGAATTCGGTTCAACAGCTTCTTCTGATGATGAGGATAACAAAGTGTACCTGCGTCCGGAAACGGCCCAGGGTATTTTTGTGAACTTCCTGAATGTGCAAAAAACAGGAAGGATGCGCATCCCTTTTGGCATTGCGCAGGTAGGTAAAGCCTTCCGGAACGAGATTGTTGCCCGCCAGTTCATCTTCCGCATGCGCGAATTTGAACAAATGGAAATGCAATTCTTTATTCGCCCTGGCACACAGAAAGAATGGTATGAGCACTGGAAAAAAGAAAAAGATTGAAATGGCACCTGAGCCTGGGTATGCCGGCAGAAAAATATCGCTATCACGATCATGTTAAACTTGCACACTACGCTGATGCTGCCTGCGACATTGAGTTTGAATTCCCGATCGGATTCAAAGAACTGGAAGGCATTCACTCACGCACGGATTTCGATCTGAGCCAGCATGAAAAATACAGCCGTAAAAAGCAACAGTATTTTGATAATGATAACAATCCTGAAACTGGCAAACCTTATGGCAATTATGTTCCTTATGTAATTGAAACCTCCATTGGTTTGGATCGAATGTTCCTCGCCGTATTGAGCCAGGCTTACGAAGAGCAGGATTTGAGCACCGCTGATAAACAAGATAGCCGTGTAGTATTAAAACTCCCGGCAAAACTGGCTCCTGTGAAACTGGCTGTTTTCCCGCTTACCAAAAAAGATGGATTGCCTGAGATTGCAGAAGAGATCATGAGCAAATGCCGTCCTCATTTCCGTTGTTTCTACGAAGAGAAAGATACAATTGGTAAACGCTACCGTCGTATGGATGCATTGGGAACGCCATTCTGCATTACGGTTGATCATCAGACAAAAGAAGACCAGACTGTAACCATCCGTTATCGGGATAGTATGGAACAGGAACGAATTCCAATTGAAAACATTATTTCGCTCGTACAGTCATCGCTATAATTAACGCAATTTATCACAGCAAAGAAAAAGCGCTTCAACGTAGTTGAAGCGCTTTTTTCTTTTAACCGTACAACTCCTGATGAATGGATTTTCTATCGTAGCCTAATGCCTGGATACGTTGTTTGGCTTCATCAATCATATTTTTCCAACCGCATAAATAGAAATAAGCCGGCGATAATTTTTTTCTGCTCCCGATTTTCGGGATCTATTGTCGCTTTCGACAGGCAGATTTCTTCATACGCCTGGTGTACATAACCGATTCGTACGAGGTGGTCGTAGTTTCCGGGTACTTCACGCGAGTAAGTTGGGATATAACGAAAGCTGGGGATATTCCTACTTAATTCTTTTAGTTCAGGTGCATACAGGGCATCTCCGAATTTGCGGCAGCCAAAGAGAAGGTAAATATTCTGATGGGGAATGTTGTTGTTGAGAATATGATGCGCCATGCTTCTGAAAGGCGCCACGCCAGTGCCTGTACAGATAAAAAACAGGTCGCGGTCGATAGGGTCGGGAAGTGTAAATACGCCCTGCGGCCCACGGAGAATCAGTTCGGAGCCTTCTACAACATTGTTAAAAAGCCAGGTGGTGCCCAGCCCACCTTCCAGCAAAACGATTACGAGTTCGAATACATTGGTTCCATCGGGCCAACTGGCGATGGAGTAACTACGCCAGCGTTTATTTGGCTTTTCATGAATCGGCAGGTCGAGTGTCACGAACTGCCCCGGTTGAAAATCGAACCGATCGAGCTCAGGAATCTGTATCCAGTACCGCCGCGTAGAGGGCGTTTCCTGTACAATTCGAATAACTTTTCCGGTACGCCAGGGTTGAAGAGCCATGGTAAGCAGGTTTTGTGTGATTCGATGTTCGATGACTGTTTTTCGATGCCGATGAACCGAATTTTTTCGAGAGTTAAGTCTCCTTTAACAAAAGGTAAATAAATTATATATTCTCTTTTGCAACATATAGCTTTTGTCGATTCGTACGCGTCCATACGACATCGTTCACCGACCAACGACCATCGGACATCGATCCTAAAGTAAGCCGAGTTTTCCACATAAAAAAGTGATTGGCACAGTAGTTGGATAAATGAAACTGCTTACACACCGAAAAGACCATACTACTGGTATCTATTATTTCATGTTCTAAATTTTTTCTTATGAAAAGAAAACTCCTTTCAATTAGTATGGCTGCTGCCTTTGCATTAGGTCTTGTGGCGTTCAGTGGCAGAGAAACAGGTATTGTCGGTAAAGTAACTCCCGGCGATAGTGTTGAATTAGTTTGGGCCATCAATGGCACAGATTCATTGAAAACAAATGTAACTTCTGGTGCATTTAGTCTTCCCGCAGCACCTGGAACCTATAAGGTGATCATTGATGCAAAAGAACCTTACAAAGATGTGACTTTCGACAACGTTGAAGTTCGCGATGGCGAACCAACTGACCTTGGCGAAATTGCTTTGCAGCAGTAGAAGAGCGATGTTCGATGATCGAGGGATGATCGATATTGAATGTCCGGTGAAGATGCATATGTCTATTGATGGATTCCGTCAATCTCTCATTGGATGTATGTCATTTACACCGGACATTTTTCGTGAACACAATACTCGATCATCGGCTATCGATCATCGACTATCGATCCCCGATTCTCCCTATCTTTGCCACGCGGAATTATGATCAATGAACTGTTGAAGCGGTACCAATCGAACCCCCGCCTGTTTCAGCTGGTGGACAGGGTGAGTTATGCCCAGCCGCAACAGGTACAACTTTCAGGATTGTATGGCAGTAGCCCCGCGTTTACATTCGCCGCGGCATATACACATGAGTCGGCTGCCCAACAAAATCATGTTGTAGTGCTGAACGACGCTGAAGAAGCCGCCTACTTTCACAACTCCATAGAAAATATTACCGGCGCACTTGATGTATTTTATTTTCCTTCTTCTTTTAAGAACAGGAAAAATTTCAGGTTGCTGCATTCGTCGCACGTGATGTTGCGTACGGAAGCTTTGACGCGTATTGCAGGCGGCGGTAACAAAAAAGTGCTCATTACGTATCCGGAAGCACTCATGGAAAAAGTGGTGGTGGCCGACAGGCTTTCCAAAAACATTATACATATAAAATCGGGAGATGTACTGGACCTGGCGCAGTTGCTGATTAAACTGGCTGATTACGGATTTGAACGCACCGATTTTGTTTATGAGCCCGGTCAGTTTGCATTGCGTGGAGGCATCGTTGATATTTATTCTTTTTGGAAACGATAAACCATATCGTATCGAGTTATTTGGCAATGATGTGGATTCTATTCGTATTGTTGATCCGGAAACGCAATTAAGTGAACGCAAACTTTTACAGGTTTCGATCATCCCGAATGTGGATACGCAATTTGAAGATGAAAAACGTGTTTCCCTGTTTGAATTTCTTCCGGAAAACACGGTGGTCTGGATGGAAGACCCTGCTTTTTGCAGGGAGCGGATACAGGAAACGGTGGAAGATGTGGAAGCATTTATTCGTTTACAGGAAGACTTAAGAAATACGCCAACGGCAACCGGTAAAACGAAGGGGTTTGTGAATACAGGCGAGGATGAAGACAGGTTGTTGAAGAAAAAAGTATCGATTGCTGATTTTTTGGATGCCGATACTTTTGATGCCGCTATAATGAATCGCCACCTGGTGGTATGGGGCCAGGGAGCAGACCTTCCCGACGGCGGAGCGGCGCTGGAAATTGCTTTCCATACAAAAGAACAACCAGCATTCAACCGGCAATTTGACCTGTTGATTCGCGATCTGAAATCGTGGGAAACAAAAGGGTTCCAGATATGCCTGTTTGCAGAGAATCCGCGTCAACTGGAAAGGTTGCAAACCATCTTTGATGACCTGAAAGCTGAACTTGTTTTCAATCCCATCAACACCTCTATCCACGAAGGTTTTGTTGATGAAGATTTAAAACTGGTTTGTTATACCGATCACCAGGTTTTTCAACGATATCATAAATACCGTGTAAAACAGGCGTACAACAAAAATAAAGCGCTTACACTGCGTACGCTGCGCGAACTGCAGCCCGGTGATTATGTAACGCATATCGATCATGGTGTAGGGGTTTACAGCGGCCTTCAAAAAATGGAAGTGAATGGGAAGTTGCAGGAAGCCGTTCGCATCATCTACAAAGACAGCGACATCCTGTATGTAAACATCAACTCGCTTCACAAGATTGCAAAATATACAGGGAAAGAAGGATCCGTTCCGAAGGTGAATAAACTTGGAAGTGATGTATGGAATAAACTCAAAGAGAAGACAAAAACAAAGGTAAAGGAAATTGCCTTCGACCTGATTAAACTATACGCAGCCCGAAAAGCACAGCAGGGATTTGCGCATTCACCCGATAATTACCTGCAGACTGAGCTGGAAGCTTCGTTTATTTATGAAGACACACCTGACCAGAGCAAGGCTACAGCTGATGTGAAAAAAGATATGGAGTCGCCGTCGCCGATGGACAGGCTGGTTTGTGGTGACGTAGGCTTTGGAAAAACAGAAGTGGCCGTGCGTGCCGCATTTAAGACCTGTGTGGATGGAAAACAGGCAGCCGTGTTGGTGCCAACGACAATCCTTGCCTTTCAGCATTATAAAACATTTAGCGAGCGATTGCGCGATTTCCCCGTAACGGTGGATTATATCAACCGGTTCAAATCTTCAAAAGAGAAAAAAGAGACACTAAAAAAACTCGAAGAAGGAAAGATTGATATTCTTGTTGGTACGCATGGATTGTTAGGAAAAGATGTAAAGTTTAAAGACCTCGGTTTGCTGGTGGTGGATGAAGAGCAGAAATTTGGTGTGGCACACAAAGAAAAAATCAAAACGCTTCGCACCACGGTGGATTGTCTTACACTTACGGCAACACCTATTCCACGAACCCTTCAGTTTAGTCTCATGGGCGCGCGTGACCTGAGCATTATGAATACACCACCGCCAAACAGACAGCCGATCCAAACGGAAGTGCAGGTGTACAATGAAGATTTTATCCGTGACGCGATTTATTATGAAACAGAACGTGGTGGTCAGGTTTTCTTTATCTACAATCGCATTGCCGGCCTCGCCGAAATGTCGGCGATTATACAGGGACTTTGTCCTGATTTAAGCATTGGCTATGCACATGGCCAAATGGAAGGACATGTGCTGGAGGAAAGAATTTTTGATTTCATTGACCGTCGATATGATGTGCTTGTTTGTACCAATATCGTGGAAAGTGGTGTTGATATCCCGAATGTGAATACGATCATCGTCAACAACGCGCATCAGTTTGGATTGAGCGATTTGCACCAGTTGCGCGGGCGTGTTGGCCGCAGCAACAAGAAAGCATTTTGTTATTTGCTGGCGCCGCCCATGAGCACATTGCCTGCCGATTCGCGTAAACGTTTACAAACCCTGGAACAACACAGTGAACTGGGCAGCGGTTTCCAGATTGCCATGCGCGACCTGGATATTCGTGGCGCCGGTAACCTGTTGGGTGGTGAACAAAGCGGCTTCATGGCGGAAATTGGTTTTGAAATGTATCAGAAGATCCTGGAGGAAGCCATCCGCGAACTGAAACGTACCGAGTTTAAAGAACTCTTCAAAGAAGAGATACATAAGCAGGACGATTTTGTTCAGGATTGTACCATTGATACTGATCTTGAAATATTGATTCCTGATTCCTACGTTGAAAGTATCACTGAACGTCTCAGTCTTTACCAACGATTGGATAATTGCGAAACTGAGCAGGAGCTTCTCGATTTGCGTGATGAAATGATCGATCGCTTTGGCGCCATTCCTCCACAGGTGGATGGCCTCTTCATGACCGTACGATGCCGCAAACTGGCTGTGGAACTCGGATTTGAGAAGATGTCACTCAAAGATGATACAGTCCGTTGTTTCTTCATCAACCGCCCCGATTCGCCTTATTTCGAAGCGGACCTCTTTACGCGCATTCTTTCCTTTGTGCAAACGGAAACGAATAAGGCAAAACTGAAACAAACTGGTAAACTGTTTCTGCTTGTAATTCAGCCTGTTAAGTCGATGGAATCACTCCATCAGTTTTTACAGTCCATGCATCGTTATTGCTTTGGCAAAGTGACCAGCTAATCGCGCGTATTATTTCCAAAAAATGTCGTTGCCATTAATCAGAAAAGAAGGGTTCTGACGTTATTGGATACGTTTATCCCTGTAAGCCCAGTCACTATGAAATCGCCAGGAACCCTACTGCTTATTGTCTTCTTGTTTTTAGTTGCTACATCGTTTGGCCAGAATGACCGCAAATACCAGATCCGGTTACAATCGGGTACAATAGAACCCACTGCGAATATTTCTTCCTCCAAAATAAAATCACTTGACCGCAGCCTGACCCGGTCAGGCAACAAGGCTCTCGTGTTGGTGCAGTTTGAAACAATGCCAGATCAATCGCGGCGTGAACAATTGCGCAAGGCGGGTGTGGAGTTGCAGGAATATGTTTCGGGGAATGCGTATACTGCAATTGTTCGGGGCGCATTATCTGCCGACGTATTGAAACGTACCGGAGCAAGGGCTGTAGTGGAGTTGTCTCCCAGTCAAAAGATGGAGCCACGACTCGCAAAAGGACGTGTTCCCGATTGGGCAAAAAAGAGGTGAAGACTACGTTGAATTATGGTTTGCTTATCCAGCGGGATTTACGCATCAGGAGGTAAAAGAGGAACTCAAGAAGCTTAATATCAGGACTGGGGCGTCTGATTTTCCTGCAAATAGAATTATATCTGTTGTTGTTAAGGGCAATGAGATACAGAGAGTCGCAACGCTTTCATTTGTGGAATTTCTGCAGGCGGCACCAGCCAAAGATCAGCCGTTGAACGATAAAAGTCGTGCGAATGGGCGGGGGAATGTGTTACAATCAACTATTTCAGGTGGGCGAGGTCTTACTGGTGAGGGAGTTGTAATAGGAGTGGGGGACGACGGCACTCCTACGCAGCATATAGATCTTATTGGTCGTGCATATAATCATTCGTCGGCAACTTCCGGCCCTCATGGTATTCATGTTATGGGAACGATTGCGGGTGCGGGTATACGTGACGAACGCTATAAAGGGTTTGCATATCGAAGCCGTTTTGTGGCGCAGATATTTTCAAATATATTATTTTATACGCCAATTTTTATCGCTGACTATGGAATGGTGATTACCAATAATTCCTATGGCAACATTGTGGATGATTGCGAAAGTTTCGGGGTGTATGATCTGTATTCCCGAATGGTAGATCAACAGATGAACCAGTATCCGTTTCTGATGCATGTTTTTGCAGCAGGCAATAGTGGTTTAATGAGTTGCGGAAGTTATCCCGATGGTTTTGGAAATGTTCTGGGTGCCTACCAGTCGGCTAAGAATTCGATCAGCGTCGGCAATACCTGGGAAACCACAGAAATAGCTGCAGGTTCCAGTAAAGGGCCTGTGAAAGATGGAAGGATAAAACCGGAGATTACAGCACAGGGCACACGTGTTACTTCTACTGTTATTAGCAATTCCTACGGACGTAATAGCGGAACCAGCATGGCTGCGCCTGCAGTGTCAGGTGGACTTGCGTTATTATACGAGCGATATAAACAACTTAACGGAAACTTGAACCCATCCGCCGCGCTGATGAAGGCCGTACTGTGTAATGGTGCAACTGACCTTGGGGCGGAGGGACCCGACTTTACCTATGGGTTTGGTTGGATGAATCTGTTGCGATCTGTAAAGATGCTGGAGGCAACCAATTATTTTCAGGGTCAGATCACGCAAGGAGCACAAACATCACATAGCATTATAATTCCTGCGGGCGAACCAGTTGGTCAGTTAAAAATTATGTTGCATTGGAATGATCCGGCAGCCATGCCACTTGCTGCAGAGACCCTTCAGCATGATCTCGATCTGGAAGTCAGCGGCCCCGGCGGAACGATATTGCCCTATGTATTGAACACTAACCCAATTGATATTACCCAGCCTGCCACACGTGGGGTGGACCGTATTAATAATATTGAACAGGTAGTAATTAATAATCCTCAACCTGGAGCCTACCAGGTGAAGGTAAGAGGACACAGAATTACTTCGAGCCAGGACTATGTTGTTGTTTACGATATATTAGAGAACGGAATGGATCTGACCTATCCGCTGGGTGGTGAAAAGTTTTCAGGTAGTGACTCGCTGTATGTATCCTGGGATTGGATGGGTACTCAAAATGGTAACCTAAGACTTGAATATTCCATTGACAATGGAAATAATTGGGAACTGATTTCCAATTCGGTCGCTCCATCGTTGAAACAGTATCTATGGCATATTCCTGCTGGGATATCGTCGGAAGCTGCGAGAATTCGAGTTACTCAACCCTCTACTTCACTTGAAAAGGTGAGTGAAGATTTTGTAATTATTGGCGTGCCTGTTGTGTCCCTTGCATCAGTTCAATGTGATACCTACATTGCGATTAACTGGACAGCGGTACCTGACGCAACCGATTATGAAGTAATGATTTCTTCGGGCGAGGACATGAGGTCGGTCGTCGTAACAAACGGGTTGTCGTATACAATAGGAGGGCTCAATAGAGACTCGCTATATTTTGTCACAGTTAGAGCGAGAATAAACGGTAAAGCTGGGCTTCGTGCTCTTGCGATAAGCAGAACCCCTGCAACGGGTACTTGTGCCGGATCGATTTCAAATGGTGACTTCCGGGCGCTGTCGATTTCGGCACCAGCAACTTCAGGAAGGCTTGAAACCAGCCGTCAGTTGTCAGCCACTACTACTGTGCGATTCTTTGTTCGCAATATTGATGATGTGAGTTTTACTGGTCCTATACCCGTAGGGTATCGGGTGAATGATGGTCCTGTAGTGAGTTCAGTGATTCCTAATATAACTCTTGGCGCCGGCGGTTCCGTAAACTATACTTTTCCAGTAACAGCCAACTTTGCAGCGCCGGGCACTTATATTCTAAAGGCATGGGTCGATCATCCGAATGACCCCCAAAGAGGGAACGATACAGCCACCGCTGTGATAAAGCAGGTAGTAAATCCGGAAATGCTGTTGCCATATGTCGAAGATTTTGAAAACATGCCAATTCAATCGCACACCACGCGACAAACCGGATTGGAAGGTTTAGATAAGTTTGATTTTGTAGGGTCAACAACAAATGGAAGATTGCGAAGTTTCGTATCCAGTGGCCATGCGTATTCCGGTGATAGGGCTATTACGCTTGATGTAGAACGGTATACCGGAAATGGAAATGTTGACTCCCTCACTGGTAATTTTAATCTTAAAAATTATAGCACCGCTACGCATGATGTGCGGCTTGACTTTCAGTATATGCATCACGGCCAGCAGGCCAATGCAGCAAACAGAGTTTGGGTCAGGGGAAATGATCAAAATCCCTGGTTGTTGATCTATGACCTGGACGCTGATCGGAATGAACCAGGCGTATATCGAAAAACCCCCAGTCTCGAAGTCAGCGATCTTTTGCAGGCAAATGGCCAGGATTTCAGTAGTAGTTTCCAGGTGAAATGGGGACAATGGGGCCGCTTAAACGCAAGCGACAGGAAAAGTGGTTCCGGTTATACAATTGATGATGTTAGACTTTATTATGTAACGGATGATATTCAGTTAATTTCAATCGAAAATCCAATCACAGCAAGCTGTGGCCTGAACACAAGCACCCCGGTACGTGTTGTCGTTCGCAACAGCGCGAACGGTGTTATCAATAACATACCTGTTTCCTATCGCGTAAACGGACAAAACATTACGACGGAAATAATTCCTGCCATCCCGGCAAACACAGCCATCACATATACATTCAATCAGGGCGCAAATATGTCGGGTTTTGGAAGCTATAAACTGGAGACGTGGGTAAGCCTTGCAACGGACGATTTCCAGGATAATGATACGGCACGTGTTGTGTTGCAAAATTCGCCAGTAATAAACCAGTTCCCTTACCTGCAGGATTTTGAAACCGGCGAAAATTATTGGTTTGCCGATGGCAAAAACAGCAGCTGGGAATTTGGTACACCCGCATCAGTGAAAATAAAAACTGCGGCAAGTGGAAATAATGCCTGGAAGACGACACTCAGCGGCAACTACAACGACCTGGAACATTCTTACCTGTATTCGCCCTGTTTTGATATTTCAGGAATGACTTCACCAATTTTGAGCTTTAGCACCGCGTTAGATATTGAAGATTGCGGAACGGCACTTTGTGATGGTGCCTGGGTTGAATATTCAACGGATGGTATTAACTGGAATATACTGGGAAACAGAGGGGAAGGCAAGAACTGGTATGATAAAAACTTCAGTACTGGTCACGTGTGGGCTGTTCAAAATTATACCAACTGGCACGTAGCATCGATTCCGCTTCCAACAGGTTATAATAATCTGCGTATTCGTTTTGTGATGAAATCGGATCCTTATGTGAGCCGCGAAGGTATTGCTGTAGACGACATCCATATATTTGATCTTCAATCTAAAATATTTGAAACCAGTGCGGCGTCAGGTGATAAAATTGAACTGCCGGTTAGTGGAAATAACTGGGTCGAATTCCGACAGGGCAATGAGGTCGTTGCAGCCATTCATCCCCGTCAACAGGATTTAGGCAATACTTCCGCGCAAGCTTATTTAAATAAAGATGATGTAAGAAGTTATAACAATGCCTATTACCTCGATCGCAACATTGTGGTGCAATCATCGCTCGTACGCCTTTCTGATTCGGTGGATGTGCGCTTCTATTTTACAGATAAAGAAGTGGAACAATTACGTAGTGCGAATGGATGTGCAAACTGCCCGAAGGTTGTTTCGGCCTATACGCTGGGCATTTCGCAATACACCGATAATATGAAAGCCCACGAGAACGGAACCGTTGATGATAATACGGGAACCAACTGGCAATGGGTTCCTCCGGGCAGCGTGCGGATTGTGCCTTACGATTCCGGTTATTATGCGGCGTTTCGTGTCAATCGCTTTTCAGAATTCTGGCTGAGTGCAGCACCACTTGGTGAAAGCCCTGCACCATCAGTAGTGCTTGGTTTGTTTACTGCTACGAAACGTGCCAACAATGAGGTTGCTGTTGACTGGAGAACGGATCAGGAATACAATATGGATTACTATGAAGTGGAAGTCGCGAGGGGAAATGATGCGTATACAGGAAATGAATTTGAAGTACTTTCTCATACAGCTTCGTCAGGCAATTCAGGTACGGCAACCGATTATCAATACGTGGATACAGAGCCTGGCAAAACCGGCGTGAGGTATTACAGGTTGAAGATGGTTGACTTTGATGGCGGCGTCTCTTATTCCGAAGTACGAGCTGTTTATATCAGTAGTGAAATGCAGTGGCAGGTTTATCCCAATCCAACCACGGGAGCTTCATGGATTGTGTTCCAGTCTGAAGCAGGTGAGAAAATTCAGGTAGTAGTTTACGATATCAATGGTAAACGCGTTTTGCAAAAAGATTTTATTGCTACAGGCTTTGTTCAAAAAATGGACTTTGATCTTTCAGGCATTGCAGGCTCGGGAATGTACCTGGTGGAAGCGATTGGAAGCAGGGAGAGGAAGGTATTTAAATTGGTAAAGCGATGATTGATGGCGGGAGATCGATGATCGATGATCGATGATCGATGGTCGACCATCGATGTCCCATGTCCGATTGCCGTTTGTCACGCCTCACGTATTTCACGTTTGCCGTTTGCCGTCTGCCGTTTCTCACGCTTCATGTAAAATGAAAAAAACCACGGCCAGCGTGGTTTTATTCAGATAGAGATTTTGAAAGATTAATCTTGCCAGCCTTTCTTGGCAATACCCGCTTTAATTGCGGCCAATGCTTTCTCTTCGCCCAAAAGGGTTGTCAGTTTGTTGCCTTTGCCATCATGACCCTGAGCCATATATCCTCCCTTAGCGGTACGGGTAATGGTTGCGTCCTGGATAGGAACGCCTTTTTCCTTGGTCTTAACATTGTAGGCTGTCAGTGTTACTTCAGACATGGTTAACTATTTAGGAATTAAGTAAAGAGTGAAATTACGGATTTTCGCAGCGTCAATGGCGGCAGCCGAGCGTTAAAAAAACATTAGCCCCGACTTTTCGGAGCTAATGTGTTGTATTTCAGTTCGTTATTTTGAAGTACAGATTTTTTTTTCCACGTATTATGTAGAAAACTATACGTCCAGTTTTGCATATTTCGCATGCGATTCGATGAATTCGCGGCGTGGAGCCACTTCATCACCCATCAGCATACTAAATACGCGATCCGCTTCTGCTGCGCTTTCGATCGTAACCTGTTTCAACGTGCGTGTGTCAGGATTCATGGTTGTATCCCACAGCTGGCTGGCGTTCATCTCTCCAAGACCTTTATAGCGTTGTACGTTAACGCTGTCTTCTTTTCCTGCCGCAAATTTTTCAATCAATGCTTTGCGCTGGGTTTCGTTCCATGCATAAGCCTGGTCCTTACCTTTTTTCACCAGGTATAGTGGTGGCTGCGCAATGTACACGTATCCCTGTTCTACCAGCTCTTTCATGTATCGATAAACGAATGTCAGGATCAGTGTGGCGATGTGGCTACCGTCCACGTCGGCATCCGTCATGATGATCAGTTTATGATAACGGAGTTTATTCAGGTTAAGCGCTTTTGGATCTTCGGGCGTACCAACGGTAACACCAAGAGCCGTATACATGTTTCTAATCTCTTCGTTTTCGTAGATACGGTGCTCCATTGCTTTTTCCACGTTCAGGATCTTACCCCGCAGTGGAAGAATCGCCTGGAAGCTTCGGTCGCGGCCCTGCTTGGCAGTACCACCGGCCGAGTCACCTTCGACAAGGAACAATTCGCAACGTTCGGGATCACGGTCTGAACAGTCGGCGAGCTTACCGGGAAGACCACCACCTGTTAATACCGTTTTCCTTTGAACCAGCTCGCGTGCCTTACGTGCAGCAGCGCGGGCCTGCGCGGCAAGAATTACTTTATTGATAATATTGCGCGCATCTTTGGGATTCTCTTCGAGATAGGCTTCCAGCACTTTGGAAACGGTGCTGTCTACAACACCACTCACTTCACTGTTGCCTAATTTGGTTTTTGTTTGTCCTTCAAACTGCGGCTCGGGAACTTTTACCGAAATGATGGCGCTAAGGCCTTCGCGGAAGTCATCGCCTTCGATTTCCACTTTCGCTTTTTCAAACAGTCCGTTCTTGTCGCCGTAACTTTTGAATACACGGGTGAGGCGCACGGCGGAAACCCGCAACGTGTGTACCGCCTTCAATGGTGTTGATATTGTTAACGTAGGAGTAAATATGTTCGCTGAAAGAGTCGTTGTAGTTTAAAGCAACTTCCACTGCCACGTTCGTGTTTTCGTCGTGACCTTCCACATTGAGTATACGTGGAATCAGCGCGTTGCGGCCAGCAGCTTTATCCTGCATCTCCACAAATTCAACGATACCACCTTCGCTATAGAATTCTTTGGTGATGGGCTCGTTGTTCTCATCGAGTTCGCGCAGGTCCGTCAGTTTAATACGGATGCGGCGGTTGAGATAAGAGAGTTCACGCAAACGTCCTTCCAGGATATCGCGGTTGTAAACAGTTGTGAGGAAGATGCTATCATCGGGCCAGAAATGAACTTTCGTTCCGGTAACATCGCTCGTACCGATTTCGCGCACAGGGTATTGCGGAACACCAATAGCATACTCCTGTTCAAAAATCTTACCATCGCGATGAACCGTTACCTGCAGTCGGGTACTTAATGCGTTTACGCAACTCACACCCACACCGTGCAAACCGCCCGAAACTTTGTAAGATCCTTTATCGAATTTACCACCGGCATGTAATACGGTCATTACAACCTCCAGGGCGCTTCTTTTTTCTTTGCTGTGCATGGCAGTGGGAATACCACGGCCATCGTCCTGGACTGAAATGGAATTATCCTCATGGATCGTTACCTGGATGTTTTTTGCATAACCTGCCAGGGCCTCATCGATCGAGTTATCCACCACTTCATAAACGAGGTGGTGAAGGCCCTTCACACCAATGTCCCCGATATACATCGCGGGCCGCTTTCTAACGGCTTCCAATCCTTCTAAAACCTGAATGCTGTCGGCACCATAACTAGCTGGTGCACTGGGTAATTTTTCCGTCGTTTCCGTACTCATAAAATCGCCAGTTAACTCCCGGGTTTTTTGTGGTTGGGAGAACAGACAAATTTACAAAAAAAGAGCCCAGTTTGAGGGCAGTTGTTATTAACATTTAACGGAAGCGGCAAGCGGCAAACGGCAAGCGGCAAACGGCAAACGTGAAACGGCAACCGGCAAGAAATACATTTTGGTTGTAGGGACGCGCTGAAGCGCGACCGTGCATGCAGTAATACGATTTTCTGAACCGTAATTAATGATTATCGCAGCAAAGGAGAGCCCGGAGTTAAAAACTCCGGGCTCTCCTTTTTTTTTCACGTTTGCCGCTCCACGTTTCTCCCCGCTATCTTTTTCACTATCTGCGCCACAAGGTCTGCTTCTGTCGCCACCTTATTGCCCACATAAACGGTTCCTCTCATTTCGCAGATACCACGGCGGATAGGGGCTACGAGTTCCATTTTCAGCAGCATCGTGTCGCCGGGCTTCACCATTGCCTTGAATTTGCAATTGTCAATTTTGAGGAAATAAGTATCGTACTGGCCTTCTCCAGACAGGTTGATGGCGAGAATACCTCCGCATTGGGCCAGCGCCTCAATCTGGAGCACACCCGGCATTACCGGATTGCCCGGAAAATGCCCCTGGAAATACCATTCGTTAAATGTTACGTTTTTTACACCTACTATCTGCGTATCGCTTAGCTCGATGATTTTATCAACCAGCAAAAAGGGGAAGCGATGGGGGGAGTTTTTTCTCGATATAACCCAGATCATAAACCGGAGGTAACGCCGGGTCATAAGTAGGCACGCCCTTGATGTGCTTATTTTTTTTATGTATTGTTTGATCTTACGCGCAAACTCAACGTTGCTGCTATGTCCCGGACGGTTGGCGATAATGCGGCCTTTGATCGGGTAACCAATCAATGCAAGATCACCTACCACATCAAGCAGTTTGTGGCGGGCAGGTTCATTGGGGAAACGAAGCTCCAGGTTATTCAGATAACCTTCACTTTTCACCTCAATTTTATCTTTCTTGAAAATGGTCTTTAATCTTTCCATTTCCTTTTCATCAACTGGCTTATCAACAATTACGATGGCATTGTTTACATCCCCACCTTTAATCAGGTTGTGATCGAGTAGCATTTCCAGTTCATGAAGAAAGCAGAACGTGCGGCAGGGAGCAATTTCTTCCTTAAAATCACGCATTTGCTTGAGGCCTGCATGTTGCGTTCCCAGCACGGGTGAGTTGAAATCAATTAACGTGGTAATATTGTATTCCTTCGCAGGCATGGCTACCATTTCCACGCGTTTTGCCTCGTCATAATGGTAAATATTATCGTCAATGCTGTACCATACTTTGGCGGCATCCTGCTCCTGCACACCCACTTCTTCAATCAATTCTACAAAAGGCTGACTACTACCATCCATGATGGGCATTTCGGGCCCGTTGATTTCAATGAGGCAGTTGTCAACACCCATACCCACCAGTGCAGCCAGTACGTGTTCTACTGTGCTCACTTTGGCGCCATTGGCTTCAAGCGTCGTACCGCGGCTGGTGTCTGTTACCAGGTCACAATCGGCTTTGATTACGGGCTTATTGGGCAGGTCAATTCGTTGAAACTGATAACCAAAGCCAGGGCTCGCCGGCAATAAAGTCAGGTCAGCCATAATGCCTGTATGAAGGCCCGTTCCGGAAATTCGAACGGCAGCTTTTAGCGTGTGCTGTTTGTCAGGATTAAAGGATGTCGTCATGCGGCAAAGATAGGGAAGAGAGTTCGATGTCCGATGATCGGTGGTCGATGATCGATGTCCGGATTCGATCATCGGCCATCGACCATCGACCATCGATTTTTCTTATATTAGTCCTATGCAACCAAACCTTATCACACGCATTCAATCCATCGACATTTTGCGGGGACTGGTAATGCTGATCATGGCGCTCGACCATGTACGCGATTTTTTTCATGAAACCGCAGTAACTTTCGACCCACTCAATCTCGACACCACAACCACACCTTTATTTCTTACCAGATGGATTACACATTTCTGTGCGCCCATCTTTGTATTTCTTTCCGGGGTATCTGCTTATATCAGTGGACAGAAGAAAACAAAAGCAGCGCTGGGTAGTTTCCTCATCAAAAGAGGTGTCTGGCTGATCCTGATTGAATTGGTGATTGTATCGCTCGCAATCACCTTTAATCCGCTTTATAACTTTTTAATCCTGCAGGTAATCTGGGCGATCGGTTGGAGTATGATCTTCCTGGGGTTGTTGGTAAGGACATCATACGCTGCTATTGTTGTGATTGGTGTTTTGCTTGTATTAGGTCATAATATCTTTGATATTTACCCTGCAGCTGGATCATCCCCGGTAATGCAGGTGCTGTTTACATCACCTGGAGGCATTATTCCATTATCAGCCGACCGGCTTTTACTGGTTGCGTACGCCATTCTTCCATGGACAGGCATCATGTTCTTAGGTTACGCAGTTGGCCGCTGGTATAGCAAAGATTTTCCTCCAGAAAAAAGACGTCGGTTACTGGTTACCGCAGGAGGCCTGGCCTTGCTGTTGTTTATCCTGTTACGTGCTTCCGGTCTATATGGAGATCCAACTTCGTGGGATCGTTCGCGCGAAGGAATGAATGGCTTTCTGTCTTTTGTAAATGTGTCTAAATATCCGGCATCACTTCAGTTTACCTGCCTAATGGTAGGAACAGGGTTATTGCTATTATCGATCTTCGAACGCGTGCGTGGGAAACTATGGGATATTTTTATGGTGTATGGAAAAGTTCCCTTCTTCTATTACGTGTTACACTTTTACCTGATCCACATTCTTTGTGTCATTTTCTTTTATGCCTCCGGTAGAACAGAAATTGCTTCACCCGATTCGCCATTCTTATTCAGGCCTGCAGACTTTGGTTATAGTTTGCCGGTAGTGTATGCTGTATGGCTGTTTGTTATTGTAGTACTTTATCAACCCTGCCGCTGGTTTATTGAAGTAAAGAAAAGAAATGCTGGTAAATGGTGGGTGAGTTATGTATAGTAGTTTGTAACTCGTCCTACATTTTCATCCACTCATCTGGTTCAATCACCCGCTTGATCCTTTTAGGTTTCACGTCTGCGTTGAGGACTGCATCAATTGCTATCGCTATCGCGCGGGTGAGAATGGCGAGGTTGTCGTAATCGACACGCCCGGGATCGTCGCAGGCTTTATGATAACATTTTTCATTTTCATCGCTGGCCATGATCGTGTGGGCGGGTATTCCATTTACAGCAAAATGAAGGTTATCGCTTCGATAGAACAGGAATTGCCCCTTCGGTTCTTTCCTTACATTAATTCCGTTTTCTGTCAGGGCTGTTTTGAGGATGTTCGGCAACGCTGATTCATCGGCTCCTGTAATAAAAACTGTTTTCTTACCAAACTGCGGAATAGCCAGCATTTCCAGGTTGATCACAGCTGCAATATGTTTGCTCTCCATTTTCGAAGCCAAAAACTCGGAGCCTACCAGGCCCAATTCTTCACCTGAAAAGGAAATAAACAACAAATCGCGGGCGGGGGTTGCCTGATTGCTGTAATGTTCTGCCAGCAAAAGCAACGCAGTGGTTCCAGATGCATTATCGTTGGCTCCATTCCAGATCTCTTTCGAGGAAGACCGCGGCAAAAGATGATCGTAGTGTGAAGAAATGATCACCTGTTCATTCGAAAATTTATTTCCCGGAAGATATCCCGCCATATTATGTCCCTCCCGGCGCAAATACTGGTCATCGGGAATCATCTGTAATGATTTAAGCGGCTCATCAACATAAATCAATAATACATTTCGTTTCATACCACCATCGCGTGGTTGAATATTTTTTGGGAAAATGTGCGTTTCCCTTTGTATCCTTCGATGTTGTCCAAAGCAACAGGTTCCCTCGCCTGGCCAGTCGCGTTGTAGGATATCCTCAGGGAAAACTCCTTCCAGTTGAATAACAGTAAAGTCGTCAATAAATAAAGTGCGCTCCAGGAATGGTTCCCATCCTATCCATCGAAAATGATCGGCATCCAGTGTTTTATCGTTAGCGAATATGTAGGCCGGATAGTGTGTTTTGTCGCCCTGATCGAAAGGGAAGGGTATGAAATAGGAATGTTCGCCGGGTAGTGGTTTCAATCCCAGGGCTTCATATTGTTGAGCGATGTATTTCGCAGCGATGTACAATTCTTTCGAACCGTTGCCTCTTCCTTTTAATGAATCGGAAGCCAGCCATTCCAGGTGTTGTCGCGCTTTTTCAACAGTAATAGTTTCAGGTGGAGGTTGTTGTGCGCGAAGCCCAATGCCAATGAGTAAAAAAAGAATTCCGGTTAACCGCTTCATAGATTCTCTTTAAAACAAAAAATCTGTGTAACCTGTCTGAAATACAAGCTACACAGATTTTTTTATTTAGTTTAATGAAAACCGACTATCTCAGGTCACTGGTGTTTACGCGGCTCGGTGTTTCTTTTCCTGCCACAATACCTCTTGAACTGAGTGCGATTGACTCAATGATCTTTGCCATGTTTTCCATATCCAGGGTTTCCACATGATCTGATGGTTGATGGTAATGAGGTTCTTTATCCATCTTCGCAGTTGAAATGGTATGCGCCGGTACGCCCAGGCGTGCGAGCGTTGCATTGTCTGAGCGATAAAACAATTGCTGGTCAGGATATGGATCGGGATGGAATGTAAAGCCGGTACCTTCCAGGTTCTTTTGAAGGATCGTGCCCATATCTGTTTTATCATATCCCGTGATATAAGCAGAATTGCGTCCCCACTTACTTTCCGTTCCAATCATTTCGATATTGAACATCGCCATCACTTTAGCGGGATCATACTGACGGGAAAAATAGGTAGAACCAAATCCGCCAATTTCTTCTGCAGTAAATGCGGCAAATACGATTGTACGCTCATTATTCTTCAGTGCCTTGAAATATTTGGCAAGCAAAATAACAGCGGTCGTGCCAGCTGCGTCATCATTGGCGCCGTTATAGATTGAATCACCATTCACCGCTTTGCCAATGCCGATATGATCGTAATGTGCAGAGAAAATCACGATCTCATCTTTTTTACTTTTCCGGGAAGCACGCCAACCACGTTTGCAAGTTTACTTTCGGTGATTTCATGTGTTGCTTCAATAGAATATGTTTTGGGAACGGTGGTACCCAGTATGAAAATTACACTTGTTTCAGATGCGAATGCGCCGCTTTTGAAACGGCTCAGGCGGGAAAGATTGCGCGCGAAGCTGGTGTCGACAACAACAATCAAATTCTTCTTGCTGTTGATATACTCATACGCAAGTTGAAACAATTGCTGTCCTGCTGCAATTTGTGCGGTCTCGTATTTATCTGCTTCTGTTACTTTCAATTCTGGTTTGAAAGTGATTGCCAGCACATTTTTCGCATCAACTTCCTGGCCATCAACCGTTGCTTTCAGGCTGGTTTGTTTCGCAGAAGAAAGCGCAAAAGATTGTTTGTATCCTTCTCCCTGTTTCCATTCGCTCAATCCGGCTTTTTTAAATTCATCAGCAATGAAATCTGCTGCTTTGTCAATTTCAGGTGAAAATGTTTTGCGACCCTTCATTTCATCTGATGCAAGCACACGTTCAATTCGTTCAGCTTCTGCAGCTGTTATAATGCCTTTTGTTTTTTGCGCAAACACAGCCGATACAAAAGAGAACATTATAGCCGTGAAAATTATTCTTTTCAATTCGATATATTTTTTAGGTTAAAAAACGCATTCATTAATCGATCATAGCCCCCCAACGCCCCGGAGGGGGCTATGTAGTCCCCACCTTAAAAGGTGAAGTGTTTTTTCGGACATCGGAAATCGATCATCGACCATCGATCTTCGACCTTCTACAAGCTCATCATCTCCTTAAACTTCACCGTCTGCCGGCGGCTTACTTCAATTTTTTCGCCGCCTTTTAATTCAAGCAGGAGTCCGCCATTGAAATAAGGTTCAATTTTTTCAATGAGGCGCAGGTTGACAATATGTTTACGGTTGGCACGGAAGAAGAACTTTTCATCCAGGCGTTCTTCCAGTGCATTCAGTGATTTAAGTATAAGTGGTTTGTTGGGCCCAAAGAAAACTTTTGCATAGTTGCCCACACTCTCAAAAAGGCGGATATCGCTGAGTTTTACAAACCAGCAGCGTTCGCCATCTTTTACAAAAACCTGGTCGTGTTCGCCCAGCAGACTGTTATTTACAAATTCTCCAATTTGTTTGTTTTCGCGTGTTTCGCCGGTTTGCAATTTGTGAATTGCATCGGCGAGGCGTTTGGGTTCCACGGGTTTTAATAAGTAATCAAGTGCATTCACCTCAAAGGCACGGAGGGCGAATTCATCGTAAGCCGTTGTAAAAATTACCTGTGGTGCTTTTTCCAGTTGTGCCAGCATATCAAATCCGGTTTTTCCGGGCATTTGAATATCCAGGAAAATCAGATCGGGCTGCAGGCTTTCAATTTTATGAATGCCTTCATCTGCATTGGCAGCTTCGTCTACAATTTCTACTTCGGGAAAATCCTGCAAAAGCTTTTTGAGCTCGGCTCTTGCCAGTCGTTCATCATCGATGATAATTGCTCTCATGTGTTTGTATTTAGTGATCTGCTTCTAAAGGTATGAGCACCTTTGCTTCTACGAGATTGGGCTCGGCCTGCCTGATTTCAAATTTAGCCTTATTTCCGTATAAAAGGGTGAGGCGGTTGGTCGTGCTGGAGAGCCCAAATCCGCCCGAACTGGCATAGCCGTTCAGGTAGCCGGTATTTTCTACACTCAGTTCATGGAAGCTGTTCCGCACATTCGATTTAATGCGCACCACACCACCGTGGATTTGTTTACTAATGCCATGTTTGATCGCATTCTCCACGAGCGTTTGCAGCATCATCGGCGGTACAGGGAGTACAAGTGTTTCATCGTCTACGAGATATTCAATTCTTAAACGGTCTTCGAAACGCATATTCTCCAAGGCCAGGTAATCCTTCACGATGGAAAGTTCTCTTTCCAGCGGTGCCGACTCGCTTTTGTCGGCCTGCATACTGCTACGCAGGATGGTGCTCAATTCGGTAATCGCACGCCGTGCACGTTCTGGATTTTCATCCACCAAAGCCCGGATGCTGTTCAGGGAATTGAAAATAAAATGCGGGTTGATATGAGCCTTGATCGTTTTCAGCTCCAGCTCTTTTACCAACGATTCCAGCTTAAGCGTATCCAGTTGCTGTTTTCGGCTCTTGGTAATGTAGTGGTAAACGAAATAAAGCAGGTTCCAGATAAAGAAATAGATGAAAAAGTAAAAAAGCAGCATTTACGATCAGGAGGAACTGGTTTCCTTCAAATTCCTTCTCGCTGCGGTTCATGAGGTCGAACTGCGAAAGAAGTGCCAGGTCTATATACGATCCCACGAGGCTGAAAAACAGCGTGATGGCAAAAAATATATAGAGCTGCTTTTCTAGTTTTTGTTGTAAAACGTTCAGAATCACTATCATTATGCGCATCAGGTGTGTCAAAATGATACCCAGGGAGATGAAGATTCCCAGACGGCCCAGCACCAGTCGCTGATCCGCATAAGTTCCCAGTTTATCGAAGGAATAGGCAAACAGGATGTTAATCGCTGCAAAGATGCCCCAACCAATAAATTGAAATAACCAGTATCTGCCTGTACCTAATAGCATAGTGACCAAAACTAACCAATCTGATGATTAACCGTATTTGTAAATATACCAGTGGCAGATTAGTTTTACAAATGGGTTTTTGCAAATCGCTGAAAACCCGGTCGCAGGCGGATTTCCGCCGCTGTGGATATTAACAATCAGGCACCTGTTGGGAATGCCAAATATTGTACTTTTACATTGTTAAATTCTATACATGGAAATACTGCCCGGACCCTTGCTCCGAACTATTGATTCGCCGTCCGACCTGAAAAAACTGCCTCGCGAAAAATTACACCAGGTTTGTGATGAACTTCGGCAATACATCATTGATGTCGTTTCGGTACATGGCGGGCACTTTGGCGCCAGCCTGGGTGTTGTGGAACTGACAACCGCATTGCACTACGTTTACAATACGCCATACGATCAACTGGTTTGGGACGTAGGTCACCAGGCTTACGGCCATAAAATTCTAACAGGCCGTCGCGATAACTTTGTTACCAATCGTAAATACAAAGGTATTAGCGGTTTTCCGAAAAGATCGGAAAGCGAATACGATACTTTCGGTGTGGGCCATAGCTCCACCTCTATCTCTGCAGCATTAGGAATGGCAATGGCTGCGAAATACAAAGGCGAAACAGATCGCAAATGCGTAGCTGTTATAGGTGATGGTGCCATGACAGCCGGTCTCGCTTTTGAAGGTATGAACCATGCTGGTGTTGCAGATACTGATATGCTTATTATTCTTAACGACAACTGCATGGGCATCGATCCCAATGTAGGAGCGTTGAAAGAATACCTGACTGATATCACCACGTCTCCCACCTACAACAAGGTGAAAGATGATGTGTGGAAACTGTTGGGCAAATTGCCGGTAGGGGAAAAACTTCAGCCGCGCGATGGGGCATAAACTGGCGGAAGGTTTGAAAGGAATGGTGAGCAGCAGTGCCAATTTATTCGAAGCATTGAAGCTGCGATATTTCGGTCCGATCGACGGACACAATGTGGCGAAGCTGGTTGATACTTTGCGTGATTTGCGTGAGATTCCCGGTCCTAAATTGCTGCATGTTGTTACCGTAAAAGGTAAGGGCTATGCACTTGCTGAAAAAGACCAAACAAAATGGCACGCGCCAGGTCTGTTTGATAAAGTTACAGGCGAGATTGTTCGTAAGAAATATGATACACCACAGCCGCCAAAATACCAGGATGTGTTTGGTCATACCATCATTGAACTGGCAGAAAAGAATGAAAACATTTTCGGTATTACACCGGCGATGCCTTCAGGTTCTTCGTTGAAATTTATGATGGAGAAAATGCCCAACCGTGCATTTGATGTGGGTATTTGTGAACAACACGCTGTAACGGTAAGTGCCGGTATGGCTACGCAGGGTATGCGCGTGTTCTGCAATATCTATTCTTCCTTTATGCAAAGGGCTTACGACCAGGTAGTGCATGATGTAGCGATCCAAAAACTGCCGGTTATCTTTTGCCTCGATCGTGCAGGACTTGTGGGTGATGATGGTCCTACACACCATGGCGCGTACGACATCGCTTATTTCCGTTGTATTCCCAATATGATCATCAGTGCGCCAATGAATGAAGCTGAATTGCGCAACCTGATGTACACTGCTCAACTGGAATCGAATCAATTGCCATTTGTAATACGTTATCCCCGTGGTGAAGGTGTGATGCCGGAATGGCAGACAAAAATGGAGGAAGTGAAAATTGGCAAGGGACGAAAACTCCGTGAAGGAACGCAGGTTGCGTTGCTTTCTTTCGGCCACCCCGGCAATTTTGCTGCTGCCGCTATCCGCGAATTGCGCAACGATGGGTTGAATCCAGGTCACTACGATATGCGATTTGCAAAACCACTTGATGAAGAAATGCTTCATGAAATTTGCCAGCGCTATGAAAAACTGGTAACGATTGAAGATGGATGTATTGAAGGTGGATTTGGTAGCGCAGTACTGGAATTCATGGCCAAACACGGCTACAAAAATGATATTCGCATACTCGGCATTCCCGATGCCATTGTTGAACACGGCACGTTGAAAGAATTACACCAGGAGTGTGGCTACGATACCCCCGCAATTATTGCAGCAGTGAGAGAGATGGTAGGGGAGAGAGTGGTGGTTCGATGATCGTAGATCGATGACCGATGTTCGATGACCGATGACCGAGAACCGATGACCGATGTTCGATGATTTTTTAAAGTTCGGCATTGCCGCTCTTGCCTTTAAGAGAAGAATTCACAATAAAAGCGACCATCGACCATCGATCATCCACCATCCATTATCGATCATCAGCTACTCGTATACCCACATCAACACCGGCTTGTCTGAATTATTGAGCATTGGCTTTAATGTCTTGAGGAAGTTTGGAGAAACGGTGGGGCAGCCAAGGCTTTGACAAAAGCTCTTCTTCCATTTCTGCATCAGGCACGCAATCGTGTGAGTGTAATACCACGTATCTTTTATAAGCGTTGCTGTTGGCGGCATCTAGTCCATGGAGCTTCCATGCGAGACCAAATTTCCCGTAATAGGGCTTTCCGATTTTGTATTTACCCAGAGAGGTACACCCACTGCCTTCTACATTGCTGTATTTTCTTCCTTCTAAAAAATATTCATTACAACTTCCGTGCGTAACCAGCCCGGAATGGATGATGGAATCTTTCTTTAAGTTATAAACAAAGAAACGTTGGTTCCCCGAGGGAATGCTCATGTCTATCAGAAAAACAATATTGCTGTTATAGTTTTTACCTGTAACAAAACTGCGGGCTTCTTTTGCTTTGTCACGGGCTTTTTATACCAGGCTTCTTTCGCGTTGTTAGTATGAATGCCGGCAGAAGGGTGTTCGTGAGCCGTTGAGGAAGAATGAAACAGCGAAATGGCCGCTGTCAGTGTGGCGATTGAGAGGATGGCCAGTCGTTGCATGGGTGATGGTTTGGTAAAAACAAACAGACAGACGAAAGGCAGGATTCCATAAAGCCGATGTGTTAAGGAAATGTAAATGAGAAAATGAGGAAATGGAGAAATGTGGAAATATGTAAATGGGAAAATGAGAAAATGGGGAAATGTGAAAATGGGAAAAAGATACACTTAAAGAAAGAAGTTTTTCTTGCTTTAAGTGCTGTAGTAGATTTTCACATTTTCACATTTCCCCATTTTCACATTTACACACTACCACATTGTCACATTATATCTCACGCCAGGACTGCATCCATTGTTATCTGCGTATTCAGCAACTTGCTGATGGGGCAATTTGCTTTTGCATCGGCGGCACAGGCTGCAAATTTTTCAGCATCAATACCAGGAACAGTTGCTTTTACTTCAAGATGGCTTTCAACGATGGAACCGTTTTCGAAGGTGATCGTGCATTTTGTATCAATGTTGTCGGCAGTAAAGCCAGCTTCATTCAATACAAAACTCAGTTTCATAGTAAAGCAGTCTGCATGTGCGGCTGCAATCAGCTCTTCGGGGTTGGTGCCAATACCTTCAGCAAAACGGCTGTTGAAGGAGTATTGTGTATTGTTGAGGACTCCGGACTGCGTAGAAGTGGTACCAGTTCCTTCTTTGCCAGATCCTTTCCAGTTTGCGCTTGCGTAACGTTTCATGATAATTTGGTTTAAGTTATTCTGATTGGTTTTCGTTTTCTGCTGTTCCTTCTGCGTCTGCTGCATCCCTTAGTTCTGCTTCACGAATTTCATCTTCCAGTTCAGCCAACCTGTTTTCAGGCTCATTATATTCGATGATGAAGTTGTTCCTGCCTTCACCGATCATGATCTTTAGGAATTTTTGTTGTACCAGTTCAAGTAGCGAAAGGAACAGGAAGATGGCATGAACGCGATTTTCGGCGCGCTCAAAAATTTTTTTCGAATGAAACTGTTTTTTCTTCCTGTGCAAGTGAAAGCATATCCTGCCTGCTCGCTTCCATGGTATAACGATACTGTACCACCGTATGCACGGGCTTGTTGATCCGGTCGCTGTATTTCTGCATGGCCCTTTCAAAGGCCTTCATTAGCTTGAATAGTGTGATTTGTTGTATCTCGGTACCTTCCCCGGCTTCTTCGCCAATTTCAGAAAGTTCTTTCTGAATATTTCCACGTTTCACCATCAGCATACGCATGGCTTCCATTTCTGCCATTTGTGCTGAAGCTTCTTTAAATCGTTTGTATTCGAGAATTTTATTAACGAGTTCTTCCCTTGGATCAATTTCATTTCCCTGTGCATCCAGTTCTTTACGGGGCAAAAGCATCTTGGCCTTGATGCGCATCAGCGTTGAAATGAAAAGAATGAACTCGCTCGAAAGCTCGATGTTCAGATTTTCCTGCTGATGAATATAATCGAGGAAGTCGTTGGTGATCCGCGTAATGGGAATATTGTATATATCCAGTTCGTCTCTTTCAATGAAGAATAGAAGAAGGTCGAAAGGACCTTCAAACTGGGGTAATTTAATCTGGTACGAGGTATTGTTAGCCATTATCGGGTATTAAAAAATGAGCCCAGCCGGGCGCTTCGCCGGGCGGGGCTCAAAAATACGGGAAATGCAGTAAGTACGAGGGAGAAACAGAGAACGGTGGGTAAAAACCGGGTGTCCTGTTTTGCCGGACTTACTGCGCTAGCTGGTCTTCTTATTTTTTCAGGTTATCGCGGATTTCACGCAGCAAAAGCACTTCTTCAGAAGGTGGCGCAGGGGCAGCCGGGGCTTCCTCTTTCTTCACCATTACCCTATTCATTGCTTTAATAATCATAAACAGTACAAATGCTACTAAAATGAAATCTATCACAGCCTGCAAAAAGCCGCCGATCGGGAAGACGGTATTACCAATTGTTACAGACAGTTCGCTCACGCCGCCTTTCCCCATCAACAGGCTGATGATCGGCATGATGATCGTGTCGGTCAGGGCAGTTACAATTTTACCGAATGCTGTACCAATAATTACAGCTACGGCAAGGTCTACGATATTGCCTTTCATTGCAAAGGCTTTAAATTCTTTCAATAAGCTCATAACAAGTCGGTTTGAAGTGAGAGATTTGGTTTTGCAATTCTAATTAAAAGGTAAGTTATTTTTAAAAACCAGACACAACGGTTGAAGATCTATTTCTTCATGCCCGGGAATTGCATATTGAGTCCTTTTAAGAGATCGCGGAGCGCTTTTGCCACCACATATTCTTTGTACCAGTTTTGATCGGCTGGTACAATAATCCATTCAGGTTTATTGCAGGCTTCAAAGCATTCTTCATACATCTGGCGGTATATATCCCAAAGTGCTGATTCTTCAAAATCACGTTGATTGTATTTCCACATTTTCGCGGGATCCTTCATCCGTTCAGTTAGTCGCTCATGCTGTTCTTCCTGCGAAATGTGTAAATAGAATTTCAGTATATGCGTGCGATTATGTTCTTGCAGCAGTTGCTCAAAATCATTGATCGCTTTTATGCGCTTCCGCGCCGTTTTGTCATCGCACCATTTATGAACACGCGTTACCAGGATGTTTCATAATGGGAGCGGTTGAAAACCTGGATCATGCCTTTTGCCGGCGTATGGCGGTGTACACGCCAGAGGAAATCGTGTGATAACTCTTCTTCCGTCGGCGACTTAAACGATTGCACTTTTACGCCCTGCGGATTCATATTTCCAAGTACGTCACGTATCAATCCATCTTTCCCCGAAGCATCCATTCCCTGCAATACAACCAAAATGGAATGCCGGCCTTCAGCATATAAGAGATTTTGCAGTTCATCCAGTTCTTCCAGGATCGCTGCCGTTTCTTCTTTAGTCTTGTTCTTGTCCAGCTCCTTCGGAGCGCGTGTACTTATTTTAGATAGATTGATTGACATATGGCAGAGAGATGAGGTGACAATAGGTAAATAGGTAAATGTGGAAATGAGAAAATGTGGGAATGAGGGAATGGGAAAATGTGGAAATGTGTAAATGTGAAAATACGGAATGCAAAAGCGTCAGACGCGTTTAATCATTTTCACATTTCCACATTGACACATTTCCACATTTCCTTTTCACGTTTGCCGTTTGCCGTTTTTGGCGTTTGCCATTTGCCGAATCTCCCGCTAAACCGACATTACTTCTTTCTCTTTTGCTGCGAGGTGTTTCTCCACCAGGGAAATAAAGCGGTCGGTTATTCCCTGTACATCGTTTTCAGCGTCTTTGCTGGCGTCTTCGCTCAGGCCGTTTTTCTGCAGTTTCTTAATATTTTCAATCGCGTCGCGGCGGATATTGCGGATGGCTACTTTGCTGTGTTCACCCTCTGCCTGGCAACGTTTCACCAGTTCGCGGCGGCGCTCCTCCGTAAGGGGGGGCAGATAGATGCGGATTAATACACCGTCGTTTTGAGGGTTGATGCCGATATTGGCTGCAATGATAGATCGTTCAATGGGTTGCAACATATTTTTTTTCCCAGGGCTGGATGCTGAGTGTACGTGCATCCACTACATTGATGTTTGCTACCTGGTTGATAGGCATAGGAGAACCATAGTAATCCACCACAATACCATCCAGCATTTGAGGGGTTGGCTTTACCTGCGCGGATCTTCACGAGTTCTGCTTCCAGGTGATTAATTGCTTTTTTCATCATCTCTTCAGCACTGCCGATAATTTTCGAAACTTCTTCCATGGGTTAAAATTTTTGCAACTGCAAATCTAATGAATGGCTGCGGTTTCAAAAAATGTGGAGATCGAAGTCCGATGATCGATGGTCGATGATCGATGAAACCCATGCCGGATAAGGCACGCCTTGAAGGGACGATACGTGGAGCAAGGAAATGCCGGGAAGAAGAAAAGAGACCTGTAGGTTTTGATACCCTACAGGTCTTTATTAAATAAGTTGAATAAATCTTAATTGAGATCCGCTGTGGATGCTTCCTGCGTAAGGGTAACAACCTTGGAAGTCGATTTTACTTCCGGTCAGTTCGCCTTTCATACTGCGGCGGGTAACAACCAGTTGCTTGCGACGTTGACTGGAATAATAGAGCAAACCAATCGCGGCAAATCCAATTGCGCACATCAACAATAATAGATAAGTGGAGCCCAGTGAACGGCCGGCATAAGCCAGTGCTACAAAGGTGATATTAGCGCTTACGCAAATCAATGTAACGGCAGCATGCCCCAGGCCTTTGCTCAACAACATATGGTGAATATGGTTGCGATCGGGTGTAAAGGGTGAACGGCCATTGAATATGCGGATAGCAAATACGCGAAGTGTATCAAACAGAGGAACGATCAAAATGGAGATACCTACAGCTGCGGCCGATTGAATGGGTACCACAACTGAAGCATCGCTGGCAACGTTGATAAACTTAATTACCAGGATAGAGTTCACCAACCCGATCATCAGCGATCCCGAATCGCCCATGAAGATTTTGCCGGGTGGTGGTTAAATATCAGGAAAGCAACCAGGCTACCCGCAAGTGAATAAGCCAGTAATGCATATGCCTGGTAATCGATCATATAAAAATAAGTACCGAAAATGAGCATCGTTAGCGTACCAAGGCTGGCAGCGAGGCCATCAATTCCATCAATCAGGTTAAACGAGTTGATGATTACGATAATGGTGAAATAGGTAAGTGCCAGTGCAAAACCCTCGGGAAGCGCGTCGAACCCAAAAAGGCCATGCATGCTATCGAGGCGGATATCGCCCAGGTGAATCAGGATAGATGCCGCCACCATCTGGCCAATGAATTTTTTGCTGGCAGAAAGCACGATCAGATCATCTTTCAGTCCCAGGAAAAAGATGACGAGAGCGGCCGCAAAAAAATACTGAAATTCTGGATTGAGATAACCCTGGATGGAGAGGAGCGAGGCAAGTAGAAATCCACCGAAAATACCAACACCTCCGAGCGAGGCGACAGCGTGCGTGTGCACTTTTCGTTCATCGGGTATGTCGTACAATTTCTTTTTATCTGCAATCTGCAATACCACCGGTATGGCCAGGAATGTTATGATAAACGAAACCGAAGCTGTTAACAATACATCAAGCATCAAGCAGGGTTTTACGGTACAAAAATAGGCCTAAACCTTTTAGCTTAGCAGTGGGTATGAACTCTTTTACATAGCTTTATTCATCGCGTTACATTCTTAACCACCGCCAGGGATGATTGAACTTGGCGAAGAATAATGCAATGGTGGATTTATTCGGAAAAAGTCTGCACTTTTGCAACGCCTCGGCTACTTACGAGCCGGAAAGATACAAAAAACCTTAAACAGTACGTAAATTTTATGCCAGACCTTAAAGCAATCGCATCGCAAGTACGCCGTGACATCGTTCGTATGGTACATGGAGTAAACAGTGGTCACCCGGGTGGTAGCCTGGGCTGCACCGACTTCCTTACTGCCTTGTATTTCAAAGTGATGAAGCATGATCCCGCGTTTAATATGGACGCGAAAAACGAGGATGTATTCATCGTTTCAAATGGACATATTTCACCGGTTTTCTATTCTGTTCTTGCCCGCAGCGGTTATTTTGGATATAAAAGAACTGGCAACTTTCCGAAAGATTAATTCAAGATTGCAAGGACATCCTGCTACGCATGAACATTTACCTGGTGTACGCATTGCGACTGGTTCCCTGGGGCAGGGTATGAGTGTGGGAATTGGGGTGGCGATGGGGAAAAAAAATGGACAATGATGACCGTTTGGTCTACACTCTTCATGGCGATGGGGAGTTAAACGAAGGGCAAATATGGGGAAGCCGTGCTGGCGGCCGCCCATCATAAAGTAGATAACCTGATTTCCACAATCGACTGGAACGGCCAGCAGATTGACGGTCCCACCTCCCGCGTTATGGGCCTCGGCGACCTGAAAGCCAAGTTTGAAGCCTTCGGTTGGCAGACACTTGAAATGAATGGTAATGATATGGACGAAGTAGTTGCTACGCTCGACAAAGCCAAATCAATGACCGGCCAGGGCAAACCAACCGCGATTCTGATGCGTACTGAAATGGGCAAAGGCGTTGACTTTATGGAAGGCACCCACGAATGGCATGGTATAGCGCCCAATGATGAGCAACTGGCGAAAGCGCTGGCGCAGTTGCCAGAAACGCTCGGCGACTATTAAGAGACGTGAGGCGTGAGATATGCGCAATCCGTGTTTAGATCTGTGCAAATCTGTGAGAGAGCTTTTAACCTAGAGGTATTTCACACAGATTGCACAGATCTAAACACAGATTGCACAGATCTAAACACAAATATCTGTTCTTTTCACGTTTGCCGTTTGCCGTTTGCTGTTTGCCGAATCTCACGTCTCATCTCTCACGAAATCATTCTTCTCTCAATGCAAATTGTTGTTTTGATGCTTTCCGGGAAGGCAGCCACGACGCCACCAATGCAATAACAAATACCGTAGCACCTACCAGCAGGAAATCGGTGAGGCGCAGTTCAACGGGGAAATAGTCGATGAGGAATGTTCCGCTCCCGAGCGCGAGTAAATGAAATTTTATCTGCAGAAAAGAAAAGTACCAGCGCGACCAGCATGCCGATACCGCCGCCAATGATTGCGAGCAAAAATCCCCTCGCTCAGGAAAATTCTTTGAATGAAATTTTTTCGCGCACCCATGGCGTGCAGGATGCCGATATCTTTTTGCTTCTCCAACACCAGCATGGTTAAAGCACCAATCATATTAAATGCGCCTACCACCAATATCAGGCTCAACACTCCATAGATAATCCATCTCTCGAGGTTCATAACGGAATAAAGACTCTGGTTTTGCTGGTAACGTGTTTGCACTTTATACCCGGCGCCAAAAATCTTTTTGCACACGCGCCTGCACTGCTTTTTCTTCCGAGGGATTGTTTATTTTAATTTCAATTCCGCTGTACTCATTCTCTTTCATGCGCAAAGCGCGTTTAGCGAAATCAAGATTGGTAATTGCGTATTTGTTATCAAAATCCTGTTGTATGAAAAATGCAGCAGCAGGTTGTATCTCTGCTATGCTGATATCTTCCAGCGGGTCCACCTGGGCGCCACCGTTTTTGCGTGGGAGAATGATGCGAAGCGAAAACATGTTGCGGTCCGTAACAATTCCAAGTGCGCCTTCGAGCCCCACGCCCATTACCAGTTTGGGCTCATCCAATGTGCCGAGGTCAAATTCACCGCGAACAATGTAGTCGGCTACGCCGGTTACATAGCGATACTGATCATCGGCGGCCTTTAGTGTGGCCACGGTTTGATCGTCGCCATTTTGCAACAAAGCTTTTTCTTCTACAATTCGCGAGTATCCGCGCACGCCCTGAACCTCTCCCAGTAACCGCAATTGTTCAGGCGTTGCTTCAATTGTTTTACCGTTTATGGGCAAAACTTTAAGGTCTGTATAAAAGGAAGAATAAAGCGATTTTACTAAACCCTCAAAACCATTGAACACACTCAGCACGAGTATCAGCGATGCCGTTCCCACCACAATAGCGCCAATGCTGATCCATGCGATGATATTGATCGCATTAGTAGTTTTTTTCGCTTTAAAATAACGCCAGGCAAAAGAAAATTCATGTTTGAAATTCGTTCGTGAATCGGCAAATGGCAAAATTGTAGGGATTTCTGTGTCTATTTCCTGAACCTATGGAAACGCTTCTCAGCGAAAAGCTTTCCCACAGATTGGCACAGATTTAAACACAGATTACGCAAATTATTTTCACATTTCCTCATTTCCACATTATCTCATTTCCTCATTTCCACATTATCTCATTTTCCCATTTTCCCATTTCCATATTCTTCCTCACTTCTCGTCTTCTTTTATCTTCTTAAACAGTTCTTCAAGTTTAAACACGTGATCCAGTGTATCATCGTAGAAGAATTTCAGAACGGGTATGTTGCGGAGCTGGTGGCGTACGCTGGCAGCCAGTTCACGTTTAATATCGTGGTGTCGGTCTTCCACTTTCTTCATTGCCGCTTCCGGATCCTTCACCTGGAAAAAGCTGAGATAGAAGCGAGCCTCCAACAGGTCGGGTGTTACTTTCACGCCAGAGATTGAAAGCATGCCACCATCGATCATACTGAGCCCCAAACGCTGAAATATCTGGTTCATCTCTTCATTCAGCAGCCCTGCTATTTGCTTTTGTCTTTTACCTTCTTCCATAACTTTCCATTTTAAGTAAGCGAATACCAAAATTCGGTGGACGCTGTAAAATTAGTTACTTTGCCCGGTTTAAGCGAACGATAAAGCAGAATGAAAAAATATTCACGGATTTTTGGATACCTCCGCCAGCGTAAAGGCAAATTAGGGCTGTATTTTTTGTGTGTAGCACTCGCCACGCTGTTTGGAGTGGTGAGCATTGGCATGCTGATCCCCTTTTTCGACCTTATTTTTGAAACGGGCAGCGGCACGGCAGATGTATTAAAAAATGCGCCATTCGGCGAACAGCTTACTACACTGGTGGTGGATATCATTAAAGAAGACAAAGTACTCGCATTAACAGTCATCTGTATTTTTATCATTCTTGCCACTTTACTCAAAAATATCTTTATCTATCTCTCCAATCGACTTTCGGTTCCCATTCGCGCTTCAATTATCACTGAATTGCGCGGTGCTTTATACGACAAGATCCTGAAACTCCCCATTGGTTATTTTACTGAAAAAAGAAAAGGGGATATCATTTCCCGCATGACCAATGATATCACGGAGATTGAGGTTTCCGTTGTGGGTATGCTCGATGGAATGGTGAAGGATCCGCTAACAGTCATCGGCTACCTGATCTTCCTGGTGACCGTGTCACCACAACTTTCACTTTTCCTGCTGGTATTATTGCCGGTTACCGGAATTCTGATTGGTCGTGTAAGTCGCAAACTGAAAAGGCAAAGCCAGGAAGCTGCACTCAAGCTCGGAGAAGGATTATCTATTCTCGATGAAACGCTGAGCGGGCTTCGTGTAATTAAAGCATTTGTTGCAGAAAGAATCCTGAGCAGAAAGTTTCACCAGGTAAATGAAGAACTGTTTGATATCCGCCGCCGAATGGGTGCGCGCCGCGATCTTGCGTCGCCGCTGACGGAAGTGCTCGGCGTGCTCGTTTTGTGTACCATCCTTTATGTCGGCGGGCGACTGGTATTACAATCAGGAACACTGGTAGGAGGTGAGTTGATGGGTTATATCGCCGGTTTTGCCATGTTGATTAACCCTGCGAAAAATATTTCCACTTCATTCTTCAATATGCAACGCGGTGCGGCTGCACTTACGCGCGTAGATGAAGTGCTGGATTCGCCCGTTACTGTTGACGACAACCCGCAGGGTCGGGAACTTACAGATTTTAATGATAGCATTGAATTCCGTAATGTGGTATTTGCTTATGAAGATGCAGTGATACTCGATGGTATCAATCTCCGGATTGAAAAGGGAAAAACAATTGCATTAGTAGGCTCCTCAGGCGCAGGTAAATCAACGCTCGCTGACCTTGTTCCGCGTTTTCATGATGTAACAAAAGGGGAAGTGTTGATTGACGGTGTAAACATCCGCGAGTATTCGCTTCAATCGGTTCGCAGGCAAATGAGCATCGTTACACAGGAGCCGATTCTTTTTAATGATACCATTGCGAATAATATCGCATTAGGACTGGAACACCAGGATCCGATAGCAATTGAAAATGCGGCAAAAATTGCCAACGCACATAATTTTATTATCAGTAAAGAACAGGGCTACGATACCAATATCGGCGACCGTGGAAGTAAGTTGAGTGGTGGCGAACGCCAGCGCCTTACCATTGCGCGGGCCGTATTAAAGAATCCCCCGATTTTGATTCTTGATGAAGCCACTTCATCCTTAGATACAGAAAGCGAGCGACTGGTGCAGGATGCAATTAATAACATGATGCAAAACCGTACCAGCATTGTGATTGCACACCGACTTTCTACGATTCGCCATGCCGATGAAATCATTGTTTTACAAAAGGGAAAAATTGTAGAACGTGGAAACCACGAGCAATTGATGGCGCAAAACGGATTTTACAAAAGGCTGGTGGATATGCAAGAGGTGAAATAGACGGGATTTAATTAACTACCTTGTAGGTATTTTTTATCGTACATAATATTGCGTCCAGATCTTCCATAGTGATGTCTGGAAAAGCGGTCATCATTGAGCCATACTTCTTTTTGGGGCCTTGGGTGTACGAATCATTTTCCATATCTTTTGAAACAAAAATTTAATGCCTTTCACCAGATACAGGTTGAATATAGAGCAGGTTTATGATTTCTCCGGCATCAAATACTCAAAATGTTTTAATTTCCAACTTCAACAATCGGAATTCAAATGAGAAAGCTTTGGTTATCAGCATGCCTTTCATTAGGCACATTTATCTATTTACCTGCACAGCAAAAAGAAGTGAGCTACGAGCAGGCATTTCAAATGGCGCCAACAGGCATTACACAAACACTTCCCACTATTACAAAATGGATCGACGATAATCAGTATGTTGAAACGCGTCGCAACGAAGACAGGACAACAACCTCGGAACTCGTCAATATAAAAACAGGAGCGCGTACGCCGTATAATGAAACGGCTGAAATTACAGCACGTCCCGATTTGAAACTGGATAAAGAAGCTAAGAACCCAACATGGAGCCCCGATGGGAAAATGGTAGCATATACGCTCAACAACAATTTATATGTAAGGGAAGCTGCTACAGGAAAAGAAACGCAGCTTACAAATGATGGCTCTGATGTGATTAAAAACGGTTACGCATCATGGGTTTATTTTGAAGAAGTGCTGGGCCGTGGAGGGCGATACCGTGCATTCTGGTGGAGCCCCGATAGCAAGAAGATCGCTTATATGCGTTTTGATGATACAAAGGTTCCTGTGTTCCCGATTTATGTAATTAAAGATCAGCACGGCTATCTTGAAAATGAAAGATATCCAAAACCAGGCGACCCGAATCCAACAGTAAGAGTAGGAGTTGCTGATGTTGCAAACGGCAACACAGTATGGGCTGATTTCAATGAAAACGATGACCAGTATTTTGGCGCTCCTTACTGGACGCCCTCAGGAGAGCTCTGGACACAATGGCTGAGTCGCGGACAGGATCTGTTGAGAATTCACCGGATTAACCTCACAGATGGTAGCAAGTCGCTGATTTATGAAGAAGCACAATCTACCTGGGTTGATCTCGACAGAGGGGGAGACCGTATCACTTTTATTCCCGGCAAATCAGAATTTTTCCTGAAAAGCGATAAATCAGGCTGGTTGCAGTATTACTGGTACGATTTCAATGGAAAATTATTAGGTCGTCCTACAAATGGTGACTTTACCGTGGGTACGATTTACAAAATAGACGAAAAAAGCAAAACCATTTATTTCAATGCCCGCAAAGAGAACAGCACGCGTTGGGATTTGTATAGTGCCAGTTTTGATGGCAAAAAAATGGCGAAGCTTTCAAACGGGGAATACAATTATACAGGCATGTCTGTTTCTCCGGGCAACAAATATTTTATCACATCTTACTCTAATATCAGCACACCCACTACAATGGTGCTGATGGATATGAAAGGTAAAGTAGTAAAGGAACTGGCGAATGCAAAAGGCGCTTCATTTGGAGAGTATGCTTTACCTAAAAAAGAACTGGTGCGTGTAAAATCGGCTGACGGTTTATTTGATCTGCCAGTATTGATTACTTATCCGCTCAACTTCGACCCCAACAAAAAATATCCGGTACTGGCAAGCATCTATGGCGGTCCCAATTCAGGTCGCATCATGGATACTTGGAATACCAGTGCAACGGAATTGTGGTGGGCAAAAGAAGGAATGATTCAGGTTGTTTTCGACAACCGCAGCAGCGGCCATTTTGGAAAAGTTGGTATGAACTATATCCACCGCCAAATGGGTAAATATGAAATTGAAGACTATATGGCTTGTGGTAACTGGTTAAAAGAAAAATCATGGGTTGATGGTTCGCGACTCGGTATTACAGGTGGCAGCTTCGGTGGTTATATGACCTGCATGGCGCTTACATATGGTGCAGATGTATTTACACATGGCGTGGCCAATGCATCCGTTACCGACTGGCAGTTTTATGATACGCACTATACCGAGCGTTTCATGGATACGCCGCAAGAAAATCCAGAAGGTTATAAGCTTACTTCTGTGATGACTTACGCTGATAAACTGAAAGGAACTTTACGTATTGTACATGGTACTTCAGACGACAACGTACACATGCAGAACTCGCTGGTGTTGATCAACAAACTGCAGGACCTGAAAAAGCATTTTGAATTTATGTTGTATCCCGGCGAGCGTCACTCGGTAGGCGCCAACAATCAGGCGAAAGGTGTTCATAGTCGTACAGAAGCCTATCAGTTCTATTATCAGCATTTGCTGCGCAAACCGATACCTGAAGCATTTTGGAAACCGACAGGCCAGAGGGCATTTTAGAGGGTGTGAGCGAATCGGCAAAAGTGAAAGAACAAATATCTGTGTATAGATCTGCGTAAATCTGTGTTTAGATCTGCGTACATCTGTGTTTAGATCTGTGCAAATCTGTGTGAAATCCCTCCAGGTTAGAAGATCTCCCACAGATTTGCAGAGATTTATACACAGATTTACGCGGGTCTTTGTTCATTCACGCATCATGTCTCACTTAAGAATTTCTCTCGAAATCACCAGCTTCTGTATCTCGCTGGTACCTTCGCCGATTGTACACAGCTTTGCATCGCGATAGAATTTTTCAACGGGGAAATCTTTGGTGTAACCATAACCACCGAAGACCTGCACTGCTTCGTTAGCAACTTTCACTGCTACTTCACTTGCATAATATTTTGCCATTGCAGCTTCACGCGTTACGGGAAGCTTACGGTTTTTGCGATCGCAGGCCTGTAATGTTAGCAGGTCGGCAGCTTCAATTTCTGTAGCCATATCTGCCAGCTTGAAAGCAATCGCCTGAAAGCTTGCGATGGGTTTATCAAACTGATGACGCTCCTGTGCGTATTTCACAGCCGCTTCGTAAGCGCCTTTTGCAATGCCTAATGAAAGAGATGCAATAGAAATACGACCACCATCGAGAACGACCATCGCTTGTTTGAAGCCATCACCCACAGGCCCGAGGCGCTGACTATCTGGTATGCGACAGTTATCAAATACCATTTCGGCAGTTTCGCTCGCGCGCATACCGAGTTTATTTTCTTTTTTACCGGCAGAAAATCCCGGTGTGCCTCTTTCAACAACAAATGCAGTGGAATTATTTCGGGTGCGCGGTTCACCTGTGCGACAAATCACAACCGCTACATCACCACTTTTGCCGTGTGTAATCCAGTTTTTTGTTCCGTTAATCACCCATTCGTCGCCTTCTTTTACTGCAGTACATTTCATGTTACCCGCATCACTGCCTGTATTCGCTTCCGTTAATCCCCAGGCGCCCAGCCATTCGCCAGTTGCGAGAAGGGGAAGGTATTTTTTCTTTTGCTCTTCGTTGCCAAACGTAAGAATATGACCCGTGCAGAGAGAATTATGTGCAGCAACACTGAGCCCGATTGATCCGCAAACTTTCGCTACTTCTTCAATCACTGTTTTGTATTCAGTATAACTCAAACCCGCACCGCCATATTCTTCCGGCACCAGTACGCCCAACATACCCAGCTGTCCCATCTGGCGAAATAAATCGAGCGGAAATTGCTGCGACTCATCCCATTCCATTACATGGGGTTGAATATGTTTCTGGGCAAAATCGCGGGCCATCTGGGCCACCTGTTTTGTAGTTTCACTCTGCATCATGGGAGATAAGGAATTTGTCATTGGTTTAAGGGCGCAAGTTAGCAAAAAACTGCCAGAATACTAACACTTGTTAGTGTTGTTTGTAACTGTATTTTGCTTTTTTATGGCATATTGATTACGAGCCTGTCGTACGCGAGTTCTATACCCTCGGGTAATTCTTTCCTAATATCCTCGTGCTTTCCCAGTTGGTGGGAAATATGCGTGAAATAAGCCTTGGGCACTCCCAGTTCTTTTACGAGGTCGATAGCTTCCTGCAGGGTGAAATGCGAAATATGTTTTTCACGTCGCAGTGCATTTACCACCATAACCTCCGAGCCTTTTATTTTTTCTTTTTCTGATGGATCAATACGGTTGGCATCGGTGATGTAGGTAAAGTTGCCAAATCGGAAACCCATCACCGGCATTTTCAAATGCCATACCAGGATGGGAGTAACTGGTATGTCGCCTACAACAAAATCTTCCAGGGAAATGGGATGCATGTTAAGTTCTGGTATACCAGGATAACGTGTATCGGAAAAGGCATAATAAAAGTCGCGGCGCACCGCTTCTTCTGTCAGCGCATCGGCATAAACATCAATGGGGCGTTGCTGAATATAGTTGAAGGCCCGGATATCATCGAGGCCGGCAAGATGGTCTTTGTGTGGATGTGTAAATAGCACCGCATCGAGCGATTTCACATTTTCGCGCAACATCTGGTAGCGGAAATCGGGGCCGGTGTCAACAACCAGGGTGGTAGTATCTGAACTCACCAGAATGCTGGATCGAAGGCGGGTATCCCGTGGGTCGGTAGAATGACAAACCTGGCAGCCACAGCCAATCATAGGCACGCCACTGCTGGTGCCTGTTCCCAGAAATCGAATTTGCAGAGATGGATATTTCACTGATTAAAGATAACCAGAGTTAGGATGCAGGCGTTTCCGAATTTTCGGGGTTTTCCACATCCAGGGCATTTTGGGCATTTTCATATTTGCTCATAATGCTCAGGTACAAACGCTGTGCTTCGTCGGTAAGCTGGTCGATATCGATCTCAAGCTGTGGAATCAAATCCATCAGGGTATTTATCCGGCCTTCGATTTGGAGAAATTTATTGAGAACAACTACTTTTTTCGACTCCAAAATGCAATAGCCGCTCTGAAAAGTTCCCCGTTCGTAACGCAGAATATAACCAGATTGCTCCGGAATGTCTTCCAGTTTGTCAAGAGTAGTTTGTGTGTACTTCATCGGGTCAAAATTAAAAAATGGGAGGCGGAAAACAGGAATACTTATCCACAGGGAACGGGAGGCACGAGATCGACAAACGGCAAACGGCAAACGGCAAACGTGAAAAGATGAGGAATTTTGTAAGCGTAGGTATGGTGTTCATATTACAGAAATCTGTGTAAATCTGTGTATAAATCTGTGCAAATCTGTGAGAAATTCCTCGAGGTTGCAAGCTCTCCTACAGATTTGCTGAGATGTAAACACGGATTGCGCAGATCCTTAATCAGTTGCACTCAATTGAACGGTTCTTACCATTCAGATTTCGGCATTATTTCACGTTTGCCGTTTGCCGACCTCACGCCTCACGTTCCCTTACTTTGACTGCATCTTTATCACCGGCACAATCATTTCCTCCAAACTTACTCCGCCGTGCTGGAACGTATTGCGATAATAGTTTACGTAATAATTGTAATTGTTAGGGTAACATAAAAAGCCGTCTTCCTTTGCAAAAATGTAACTCGAATTCATGGTGGGAACGGGAAGGCCCACTTCTTTCGGGTCGCGGAAGGCGAGCACTTCTTTGGGTTCGTAATTCAGGTTACGGCCGTGTTTATAGCGAAGATTGGTAGTCGTCTGTTTATCGCCCACCACTTTATAAGGCGTTTTCACACGCACACTTCCATGGTCCGTTGCAAGCACAATGCGGATTTGTTTATCAGCAATCTTTTTCAATGCCTGGTGTAAAGGCGAATGTTCAAACCAACTGCTGGTGATGCTGCGATAACTCATTTCATCACCGGCCAGTTCTTTCAATACTTCCATCTCTGTTCTGGCATGGCTCAGCATATCCACAAAATTGTACACGATTACGTTCAGGTCATTGTTGAGCAGGTTGTGGATATTGTTGGTGAGGTCAAGCCCAGCCTGGTTATTAACCACTTTCGTATAGGAAACTTTCAGGTCGCCTTTACCCATGGCTTTTAACTGCTCACGAAGGAACAATTCTTCATTGAGATTTTTGCCACCTTCTTCATCGTCATTTTTCCAGTGGTTGGAAAATTTCTTTTCAATATCAGCAGGCATCATACCTGCAAAAATTGCATTACGCGCATATTGTGTTGCTGTTGGCAATATACTGTAAAAGCTGTCTTCTTCGGTAATGCGAAAACTCTCTGCAAAAATCGGCTGGATTGCTTTCCACTGATCAAAGCGAAGATTATCTATCAGGATAAAAAAACAGGGATACCTTTTTCAAGATGGGGAAGCACTTTAAACTTCATGAGGTTGTGGCTCATCACAGGTCCTTCGGTGCTTCGCGGCGATACCCATTTTGAATAGTTGCGGGAAATGAATTTGAAAAATTCAGTGTTTGCTTCACTTTTCTGGCTCTGCAATACTTCCTGCATTTCAGGACTATCACTTTTCTGCATTTCCAGTTCCCAATACACGAGCTTGCGATAAATTTCCATCCACTCGTTATAATCAGGATTGCTGTTGAGCGCCATAAAGAGATTCCGAAACTGCTGCTGGTAGGCGGTAGTTGTTTTCTCAGCCACCAGGCGTTTATTGTCGATTATCTTTTTAAGGCTTAGCCAAACCTGGTTGGGATTAACCGGTTTGATCAGGTAGTCACTTATCTGCGACCCGATGGCTTCATCCATCAGGTTTTCCGTTTCGTTTTTGGTAATCAGTACAACCGGCAGCGACTGGTTGATCTCTTTTATCTTTGCCAACGTTTCCAGTCCGGTGATGCCCGGCATACTTTCATCAATCAGCACCACATCCACCGGATTTTCTTTCACATAGTCGATCGCATCAAACCCATTTGTAAAAGTCTGCACCTCATACCCCTTATTTTCCAAAAATAATTTCTGTGACTGAAGACTTTCTATTTCGTCGTCTACCCAGATGATCTTAGCTATAGCCATTCTTTGAGTTTTAATTTCGATGGTCGATGGTCGATGGTTGATGGTCGATGGTCGATGATCGACAGACGATGCGAATGTAGGCATGCCGTTCCCAAATACTGAATCGGATTTCCTGCACTTTAGACATTCAACCGACATCGGACATCGGACATCGGACATCGGTCAACGGACATCGGTCAACGGACATCGGACATCGAATCGAATCAAATTTACCCCTTATTCCCCCACTCCCGTACTTTTGCATATTGGCCTTAACAAAAAACCAACAATGCAGGTACGAAAGATTATAAACGACCCCGTATATGGATTTATTACAATTGATCAACCTTTGATCCTGCGGATTATTTCGCATCCCTGGTACCAGCGTTTGCGGAATATCCACCAGATGGCATTTGCCCACCTGGTTTATCCGGGCGCCATGCATTCCCGCCTGCATCACTCCCTGGGGGCTTACCACCTCATGGGACGGGCACTGGAAACACTGCGCCGGAAGGGAGTGAATATATCCGAACAGGAAGAACTGGGAGCCCGGGCAGCCATACTCTTACACGATATCGGTCACGGTCCGTTTTCCCACGCACTGGAAGAAGAACTGATTCGCGGCATCAGCCATGAGCAGATCAGCCTGCTGATTATGCAGCACCTCAACAAAGAAATGAATGGTGAATTGCAAACAGCGATCGATATCTTCACCAATCAACATCCCAAAAAATTCCTGCATCAACTGGTATCCGGTCAATTGGATGTGGACCGCATGGATTACCTGAATCGCGACAGCTTTTTCACCGGTGTGGCGGAAGGGGTGATTGGTTATGACCGCATCATCGAAATGTTGCAGGTGGTAGATGGAGAATTGGTGGTAGAAGAAAAAGCCATTTTTTCGATTGAAAAATTCCTTGTCTCGCGCCGCCTGATGTACTGGCAGGTTTACCTGCATAAAACCGTGCTGGGTGCGGAAATGATGCTGATAAAGATCATCTGCCGTGCAAAGGAACTGATAGGCAATGGTGTGGAAGTGAAAGCGGCTTCGCCGGCACTCGACTTTTTCCTGCAGGCAGACCGCCGCGAGAGTTTCCCCGAAAACCTCGACACATTCTGCCGCCTCGACGACCACGACGTGATGACCACCATCAAAAACTGGAGCCTGCATACAGATAAAATTCTATCCACACTCTGCCAGTGGCTGACGGATAGAAAGCTTTTCAAAGTAAAACTGCAAACAGATCCCATACCGGATGAATGGCTGCAGGAAGCGAGATCGCAGGTGAGTGAAACAATGGGTGTTTCGGGTGATGAAACCAACTATTTCGCATTTACCGGCATCGCTCAAAATACAACTTACAATACCGGCGACGAACGTATTCGCATTCTTTTTAAAGATGGCAGCATCCGCGATATATCAGAGGTGGATAATGCGCTCATCCAGCACAACCTGAGCCGCACTGTTAAAAAATATTACATTTGCTACTCGAAAAAACTACAATGACATTTTCTGCATTACAAATAGCCTTGCTGGTGCAGGGCAGGGTTGAAGGTAACGCTGATATTCAGGTTGCTTCCTTCGGAAAAAATTGAAGAAGCAAAAGAGGGTCAGCTAAGCTTTCTTGCCAACCCTAAGTACGAAGATTACCTGTACAGCACCGGGGCAAGTGTAATTATCATCAATGAACAACTACAGTTGCGCCAACCGGTGTCGGCTACCCTCATTCGTGTGGCAGATGCCTATACTGCATTCGCGACATTACTGGCGAAATACCAGGCACTGCAGCAACAACAATTGCAGGGCATAGAGCAGCCCAGTTATATTGCATCCAGTGCCAGCATTGGCGAAGGTGTTTATATCGGCGCATTTGCATACGTCGGTATCCAAGTTAAAATAGGTAATAACTCAAAGATTTATCCGGGTGTATATCTTGGAAATAATGTTGTTGTTGGCGACAACTGCGTTATCCATCCCGGCGTCCGTATTTATCACGATTGCAAACTCGGTAATAAGGTAACGATCCACTCGGGCACTGTGATTGGAAGTGATGGATTTGGTTTTGCACCACAGGCAGACGGAAGTTTTCAGAAAGTTCCGCAGATTGGTAATGTGGTGATTGAAGACGAAGTGGAAGTAGGTGCTAACGCAACTATTGACCGTGCAACGATCGGCAGCACGCTGGTACGCAAAGGTGCCAAACTGGATAACCTTATTCAAATTGCACATAACGTGGAGGTTGGTTACAGCACTGTCATCGCAGCGCAGGCGGGTGTGAGTGGCAGCACTAAAATTGGCAATGGAGTAATGATTGGTGGACAGGCCGGTATTGTTGGTCATATTCAACTCGGCGATGGCGCCAAAGTAAATGCGCAAAGCGGTGTAAGTAAATCGATAGAAGCGGGCAAGGCTGTTACCGGATCACCTGCTTATGATTATACTTCGGCGTTACGTAGCCAGGCTGTTTCACGCAAACTTCCTGATTTGGAAAAAAGAGTGAAAGAACTGGAAGCGCTCGTAAAACAATTGCTCGCAGAAAAAGCCAGCCTCGGCTGATTTTCTATTAACTACTGATATTATGCAACGAATCATTATTCTTTTCCTGCTGCTGCATGTGGGAATGGCAGCAGTGGCGCAAAGTAAACCTGCCTATGTTCTTTACAACAACAAAGGGAAAAAGGTTTCCTATAAAAAAATGATTCGTGATCTCTCTGCCCGCGACGTGGTACTGTTTGGCGAATTTCATAATAACGCCATCAGTCACTGGTTGCAGTTGGAAGTAACAAAGGATTGTGATGTAAAAGGGGACCTTATCCTCGCATTTGAAATGCTGGAAACGGATAACCAGGCAGCGGTGGATCTTTACCTGAAAGGGCAAATCAACCAAAAAGGCCTTGACAGTATGGCCCGGCTCTGGAAAAATTACCCAACCGACTATGCGCCGCTGGTAAACTATGCAAAAGATCATTCCATACCTGTTGTTGCGAGCAACATCCCCCGCCGCTATGCATCAATGGTATTCGCCGGCGGATTTGCAGCTCTCGATACATTACCGGCACAGGAAAAAGTATGGATTGCTCCACTGCCAATTGCATACGACGAAGAATTGCCTGGATATAAAAAAATGAAGGAAATGATGCCCGGCCATGGCGGCGACAACCTGCCGCGCGCACAGGCAATAAAAGACGCCACCATGGCGCATTTTTCATTGAAGAATTACCAGCCCGGAAAATTATTGATTCATTTCAACGGCGCTTACCATTCCGATAATTATGAAGGAATTTTATGGTACCTGCAGCGCCAGTCTCCTCAATTGAAATACGCTACTATTACTACCGTCTCACAGAAAGACATCCACAAGCTGGATAAAGAACACAAAGGGAAAGCAGATTATATTATTTGTGTGGATGAAGACATGACGAACACGTATTGACTTACCTATGGAAATGTGGTAATATGCAAATATGGCAATGTGGAAATGTGGAAATAAACGAATGCGGATTTTCATTAGCGTATCGTGAAGTGTGGTTATAATCCTGAAACGTTCTGACTTATTTCCACATCTACACATTTCCACATCTACACATTTTCACATCTACATATTTTCACATCTACATATTTTCACATTTTCTCATTTCCACATTTTCTCTTTTTCCTCATTTTCACATCTTCATGTTTTCCCATTTTCCTGCGTGGCTTGCTTCCGCCATTTGCCTGATTAATTGCGGGTCTTTTTCGATGGCGTTTCCGACAACAATTACGTCGGCGCCGGCTTTGCAGTTGAGATAGGCTTTTTCGGGGTCGGTAATGCCGCCGCCGATGATGAGGGGACTTTGTATGCTTTTGGCCACGGAACTGATCATGCTTTCAGTAATTGCACGACGGGCGCCGCTGCCGGCATCCATATAAATCAATTTCATTCCCAGCATTTCACCCGCCATAGCTGTGCACATTGCAATTTCGTTTTTGTCGGCGGGAACGGGTGCGGCATTGCTGATATAAGAAACGGTGGTGGGGGCGCCACCATCAATTACAATATATCCGGTGCTCATAATCTCGAGGCCGCTTTGCTTTACTGCTGGCGCAGAAACCACGTGCTGGCCTATCAATAACTCCGGGTTTCGACCCGAAATCAGCGATAAATAAAGTAAGGCGTCTGCATGTCGGGTGATCTGTGAGGGGCTGCCGGGGAAAAGAATAATCGGTATTTTACATTTTTTTTAATGTGTAATACCACTTCATCCAGATGATTGGAAATTACGAGGCTGCCGCCTACGAGGAAATAATCAACACGGGCTTCGATCGACAGCGCGATCAATTCATCCAGTACAGATGTTGTAACCTTGTCAGGATCAATTAGTACGGCGAAGGATTTTTGCCCCTTGCGTTTCTTTTCCAGTAGTTCATTATAAATCGTCAGCTTCATCCGGTGCCGGTTGGGTTGCTGCAAAAATGCGAAAACTTTTTTGGTTTAAGCTCTTTGCTTCAAGGTTTATGCGGCGACTGTCCGGTGGTACGTTTAAACTGAACCGAAATCAGTGGAAATACGTGGTTAATTCTACCGCATCTTCACAAACGCAAATAGCCAGCCAACTGTGCCACATGTACATTGCTCCATGCGCTTCCCCTTCCGTTTAGGTATAGATTAAGATAACCAGCCTCCAGGTCAAACTCGGGACTGATCCGATATCCGGCTGCCAGGTAAAGGCGGTTTTGGTCAAAAAATTCCCCATTCACATTAGCTTTGTTCCCGAAGTTGAAAAAGACCTCATTCTGTAGAGCCAGAAATACACCTTCAGTGAACTTATCAGATTTATTCAGCGGAAGTACATTACGCATAAAATACCGGATGCGATTGGCGTAATGGGAGCCGTCGCTTTCCAGTTTATTGTTTTCAACAACCACATTTGGCAAAAAGCGTTGCTCGAGCCGGAAGCGGTGTGCCGTAAATGCACGCCCTGTTTTGTGGTTCATCGTAACCTGCTCCCAAAAACGGTGTTCGGGTAAATAGCCGGTTACATCACCCACACTGCGGCGGTTCGAAACATATGCATAACCACCCGTTACAACCATCCATTTTTTTACGGCAACATTCAACCCGGCACGGAAAAGAAATGACTGCGTATGTTTGAATTCATCGGTACTACGCAACTGGATATCGTTGTGTATACTCAATTTATTATTCAGTTTAATCGTATTCATGGATGCGAGCCATCCCACATGTTGTTGTTGCGAAAAAGAAGTGATGTTGTAAACGACAATCAATAAAAATAACAGGAATAATCTTTTCATGTCAGTGAAATTGTAATGATGGTGAGTTGCCTTTTAATTATTACAGGACTGCAAATCAACTTAATACTTTTCATTTATATCTAAAGGTTATCTTAAATAATTTATAAGTAATTAAACGATTAACCCGAGCCCGGTTTTTGCTTACTATTATTTGTAAAAAAATGGTCATTGCGAAGGATCCCGGAGGAGAAAAAAGATACTAAGCATTGAAGCTCAATTTTCCAAAAAAAAATATTCCAAATGGGATTTATAAAATGTGTAAAAAAGGTGAAATCCAATGCTGTAGGGAGATACAGCCGACGAACACTTGTTTTGCACAAGGTGTTGATATCACTTAGTTGGAAAATTAGTCAGTAAAAAATATTTTCGTCATCACCGGTCGCCTGACCGAATTTATGGACCTGGACCCCTTTAAATTCTTTCATTTATGAGCAAAAAGAGAAACCGCCGCAAAAAACGGATTGCAGTTTCGTCGTCGCTATACAAAAGACGATGTATCTGTATTTGACATGTTTGAATACGACTACCGTACTTCGGTAATCCGAAACCCTTCAGGAGAAGTTGTATTTGAAATGACCAACGTGGAAGTGCCGAAGCAATGGAGTCAGATTGCTACGGATATCCTCGCGCAAAAATATTTCCGTAAAGCGGGAGTTCCTCAGCCTGATGGAAGTCTGGGTCGCGAAACGTCTGCCAAACAGGTTGCACATCGTATGGCCAACTGCTGGAAAGCATGGGCGGAACGTTATGGCTATTTTGCCAGTGCAAAGGATGCACAGGTGTTTTATGATGAACTCGTTTATTCTATTCTGAACCAAATGTGCGTGCCTAACTCACCACAATGGTTCAATACCGGTTTGCATGAAAGCTATGGCATCACCGGTAAACCACAAGGTCATTATTATGTAGATCCGGTAGATGGCGAACTGAAAAAGTCGGGCAATGCATATGAGCGCCCCCAGCCGCATGCCTGCTTTATCCTGAGTGTGGATGATGATTTGGTGAATGAAGGTGGCATCATGGATCTCTGGGTGCGTGAGGCACGTATTTTTAAATATGGTTCTGGTGTAGGTACCAACTATTCTAACCTGCGTGGTGAAGGAGAAAAACTGAGCGGCGGTGGTACATCATCAGGCCTGATGAGTTTCCTGAAAATTGGCGACCGCGCAGCCGGTGCAATCAAAAGCGGTGGCACCACACGCCGCGCCGCTAAAATGGTTTGCCTTGATCTCGATCACCCCGAAATTGTAAACTTCATCAACTGGAAAGTAGAAGAGGAGAAAAAAGTTGGCGCACTGATCAATGCAGGATACGCTTCCGATTATGAAGGAGAAGCATATCGCACGGTGAGCGGACAAAACAGCAACAATTCCGTTCGTATACCCAATTCATTTTTCGATAAGCTGAAAGCAGGACAGGATTGGGAACTTACTGCACGTACTGATGGTCGTGTAATGAAAAAAGTACCTGCACGTGAACTGTGGAATCAGATCGCTTATGCCGCATGGCGCTGCGCGGATCCGGGAACGCAATACAATACCACCATCAATGAATGGCATACCTGCCCTGAAGGTGGTGAGATCCGCGCATCGAATCCATGTTCAGAATACATGTTCCTCGATAATACAGCATGTAACCTGGCATCAGCCAACCTGATGAAATTTTATGATGCAGAAAAGAACGTGTTTGATGTAGAAGGTTATGAATACAATTGCCGTTTGTGGACAGTAGTACTGGAAGTTTCAGTATTGATGGCACAATTCCCTTCGAAAGAAGTAGCGCAATTGAGTTATGAATATCGCACGCTTGGTTTGGGATATGCAAACCTCGGCACCTTGCTGATGGTGAGTGGCATTCCTTACGATAGTGAAGAAGCGCGTGGAATTGCGGGAGCGATCACGGCAATCATGACGGGTATTGCTTATAAAACTTCCGCTGAAATGGCGAAAGTGCTGGGCGCATTCCCCCGCTATCAAGAAAACAAGGAGCATATGCTCCGCGTAATGCGCAACCACCGCCTGGCAGCATATGATGCAGATGAATATGAAGGGCTGAGCCTGAAACCTATTGGACTCAAAGCGCGCTATTGCCCCGATTATATGTTGAAAGCTGCCTGCAAAGCATGGGATGATGCAGTGGAGCTTGGTGAAAAATATGGATACCGCAATGCACAGGCAACTGTAATTGCACCTACCGGTACAATTGGTTTGGTAATGGATTGCGATACCACGGGTGTGGAACCAGATTTCGCACTCGTAAAATTCAAAAAAACTTTCCGGTGGTGGTTATTTCAAAATCATCAACCAGTCTGTTCCCACTGCATTGAAAAACCTCGGTTATACCGAATCACAAACGGAATCGATCATTAACTATGCAGTTGGTCATGCAACATTTGCCGGAGCGCCATTTATCAATCATCAGTCATTAAGCGAAAAAGGTTTTATTGCCGATGAAATTAAACGCCTGGATGCTGCGGTGAAGAGTGCATTCGATATTTCTTTTGTTTTCAATAAATACACGCTTGGTGAAGAATGCCTGCAGCGTCTTGGATTCGAAGCAGCGCAATACAACGACTTTGAATGGAGCCTGCTGGAAGCATTAGGATTTACAGAAGAGCAGATTGAAGCCGCTAACGATTATGTATGTGGTACAATGATGCTGGAAGGTGCACCATTCTTAAAAGCAGAACACCTGGCTGTATTTGATTGCGCAAATAAATGCGGTAAAAAAGGCCAGCGCTATATTCATGCACACGGTCATATCCGCATGATGGGTGCAGCACAGCCATTCATCAGTGGTGCCATTTCTAAAACTATCAACCTGCCACATGAAGCAAATGTGGAAGAAATTGCAGATGCTTATCTGCTGAGCTGGGAACTTGGATTAAAAGCCTGCGCCCTGTATCGCGACGGATCTAAGATGTCGCAGCCGCTGAGTAACAAATCAGATAAGAAAAAGAAAAAAGAAGATACTGCAGAAGCTGTTCAGGAAACAAAACAAACTGCTGAAGAAAGCAGCGTGATAGTTGACCTGAGCCTGCTGACGGTTGAAGAACTGTTAGAAGAAGTGCAAAAGCGTGTGCAGGCATCCCCTGATACAAAGTTGAAACGTAAACTGGCGAGCATTGTTGAACGTCGTTCGCTTCCTGCAAAACGCCGCGGCTTTACACAAAAAGCTAAAATTAACGGGCAGGCAATCTTCCTGCGTACCGGTGAATACAACGACGGAACACTGGGTGAAATCTTTATTGATATGGCGAAAGAGGGTGCAACTATGCGCAGCATGATGAACTGCTTTGCCATCTCCATATCCATCGGTCTCAATATGGTGTGCCGCTGGAAGAGTTTGTTGACAAATTTGCATTCACCAAATTTGATCCTTCAGGATTTGTAGAACATCCGAATATTAAAACCACCACGTCTTTGGTCGATTTCATCTTCCGCGTGCTGGGTTACGAATATCTCGGACGTACCGACCTCGTTCATGTGCTCGATAAACCTGAAATATTGAATACCGGTTCTGATGACTGGGACGACATCCCTTCCAATCTCGAATATGCAAAAGATCCGGAGCTCTCGAGTGTTCGCATTACACCATCTTCCGGATCAGTGATACCGCAGCCTGTAAAAAATCAACGTGCTCCACAAGCAGTAAAGGCTGATTCAGGCATGGATGCAGTAAATGCCGCCGCTAAAAACATGCAAAGTGATGCGCCCGCCTGCAATGTGTGTGGACACATTATGATGCGCAGTGGCACCTGCTATAAATGTTTGAACTGCGGTAACCAGGGCGGATGCAGCTAGGGGGAGCAATGAGGAAATGAGAAGATGAGAAAATGAGAAAATGAGAAAATGTGAAAATGAGGAAATGAGGAAATGTGACAGTGTGATAATATGGTAATATGGCAATGTGGTGATGTTGAAAATGTATAAACGTTTCTTTGCGTTATGCATTTCACATCGCCACATTTTTTTTCGGGTATGAAAATAATCACATTTCCAAATTTGTAGGGACGCGCGCTGCAGTAGGGACGCGCTGCAGCGCGTCCCTACTGTGTGTGTAAAAACGCAGCGCGTCCCTACTGCCGTGTGTAAAAAACGCAGCGCGTCCCTACTGCCGTGTGTAAAAAACGCAGCGCGTCCCTACTGCCGTGTGTAAAAAACGCAGCGCGTCCCTACTGCAGCGCGTCCCTACTGCCGTGTGTAAAAAACGCAGCGCGTCCCTACTGCCGTGTGTAAAAAACGCAGCGCGTCCCTACTGCCGTGTGTAAAAAACGCAGCGCGTCCCTACTGCCGTGTGTAAAAAACGCAGCGCGTCCCTACTGCCGGGTGTAAAAAATGCAGCGCGTCCCTACAAATCTGGAAATGCGAAAATTTGGAAATTCTCCTGAGCGTGAAAACGATTTCCACATTTCCACATTTCCACATTTCCACATTTCCTTATTTTCTCATTTTCCTTTCACGGCTTGCCGCTTCTCACGTCAACTCAAATAAACACGCGGCTTCCATAGCTGTAATTTTCCCTAAACTCCTTCGGCGTGCAGGCTTTTTTCTTTTAAAAAGACGGTTGAAGTTGGAAATATTATTAAACCCGCAATTGTATGCAATCTCAGCAACGGATTGCGTGGTGTCGATTAATAATCTTGACGCATGACCCAAACGCATTTCAACAAGACTATCTATAAACGTGATACCAGTACGGCTTTTGAAAAAGCGGCTGAATGAAACATCCGTCATGTTTGCCAGTTTTGCCACTTCTGATAATGTAATCTGCTTCTGAAAAATTCTGGTTCATGTATTCAATTGCACGCTCCACACGCCGGCTATTGTAAGTGATGTCGGTATTCATGAATGTTGCATCCGACAGAGTGTGCATGTTTCTTGAAATTGAAAGATCATGTAGAATAGAAAGCAATTCCATTACCGAATCAAATCCCTGTTTTTGCGTAAGCAATGTAAGACGCGGCATAATTGTTTCAATTGTGGATCTTGAAAAAAGTATGCCTCTCGTCGATCGTTCCAGCATGGTCCTGATAAAACTCATCTGATTGCGACGCAGAAATTTTTCATCAAATAAATCTTTGTGAAACTGAATCGTGATTTCTTTGATCGCTTTGCTTTTTGCATTTATGCGTTTGCCATACATGTGGAAGATTCGAACCAATCAGTACCAGCTCCAGGTCGTCAATATCCCCAATATGATCGCCAATGATACGCTTGGCGCCTTTGGCATTCATGATGAAATTCAGTTCCAGTTCTTCATGACTATGGAGAGGAAAATCAAATTCCGTTTTGACCCTTGATAGAATTGTAAAGCAATCGCCTTGCGTCAACGGCGTAATCTCGCGGACTAAATTTTGCATATGGCGTTTTGGTTGTGTAACACTAAAGATAATAAAGTCGGATAAAATAGTATAGTAGTCGAAATTTATGCAACGGATTGCATTTTTCTTTACATTGAAATGATAATCAGAGTATTACAGGAATTTTACGTTTTTGACGTGAAAAATAGCATCAAAATAGGATAAAAAAATACTAGTTTTTGCGAAGGGATACTAATTAACTTTATTTCTACCTAAACAATACTTGCTATATGAGAAATTTAAAGCTTCCCAGGGCTTTAGTATTGCTATGTACAATACTCTTATCCTCCACAATTGCCCTGGCGCAGGAACGCACCATCACCGGAACAATCAAAGACGAAAAAGGTGAACCACTTGCTGGTGCTACTGTCGCCGTAAAGGGTTCCTCGGGTATTACTACTGTTACACAAAACAATGGTAATTTCCGCCTCACTGTACCAGCATCCGCAAAACGACTTCAGATATCATACGTGGGTATGATACCGCAGGAAGTATCGATCGAGAACACGACCGAGGTATCGGTATCGCTTGTTCTGGCCGATAACAGCCTGAATGAAGTGGTATTGATTGGTTATGGTCAGGCGCGGCGTGCCAACCTTACTACTGCTCAAACTTCCGTTTCTTCAAAAGAACTGGAACGTACTATTAATACCACACTGGAGCAAGCCATACAGGGTCGTGCTGCCGGTGTTTATATTACTCAAAATTCCGGTCAGCCGGGTGGTGGTATGTCGGTTAATATCCGCGGTATCAACTCACTTGGTCGTACACAACCACTATATGTTGTGGATGGTGTTCAAATACAGGAAAGCGAATCGGTTTCTTTTGGCAACCAGAGTAGTACCAATGCCATGGCCGGTATCAACCCTTCGGATATTGCGGACGTACAAATTCTGCAAGGTCCTTCCGCTGCTGCAATTTATGGTTCACGTGCCAGTAACGGTGTGGTGTTGATCACAACAAAACGGGGTAAAGCGGGTGATGTAAAAATTAACTACGGCTACCAACATACATTACAAACGCCTCCCGAGAGCCTGGAAGTAATGAATCTTCCCCAATACGCACAGATGGTGAAAGAATACCACGCGCTTGCCGGTGGTACCACACCTGAAGCATTTCTCGATCCAACTTTATTAGGAAAAGGAACCGACTGGCAAAAAGAATTGTTCAACAATGCCAATATGGGCAAACACCAGCTCAGCCTGCAAGGCGGTTCTGGTAATACAACTTTTTATACTTCTGCCGAATACCTGGATCAGGAAGGGGTGGCACTGGGCTCCGGATTTGAACGTTATGGTTTCCGTTTAAACCTCGATAACAAACCACGCAAGTGGATTAATATCGGATTCAATGTAAACTTCAACCAGACCAAAGAAATTTTAACTACTACTAACTATGGTAATGCGGAGAGCCCGCTGATTGCAAACGCACTTCGCCTTACTCCCCAGATTCCTGTTACCAATATTGACGGTTCCTGGGGTGGTAGTGACCCGATCAATGGCGCCAACCAATATGCGCCTGTGAACCCCATCGCCCTTGCAAGTCTCATCACCAATAATAACCGCAAGCGACAGGTGATGGGATCATTAAACCTTGGTTTAAATATTGCTAAAGGATTGACCTTCAGAACCAGCTTTTCCGGTAATGTCGGCAACGGCATGTCAACCTATTATGTTCCCACTTATCAAATCGACCAGTGGCACTACAACCTGCTGGCTTCTCTGAATACAGGAACTTATGACAGCTGGTACTGGAACCTGAACCAGTTGTTGGAGTTTGATCGCCAGTTTGGAAAACATCATGTGACTGTGATGGCCAGCCATGAAGCACAGGAATCGAAATACCAGGCAGTAAGTGCTGGCCGTACCGGCTTCCTTACCAACGATGTGTTGGATGTAAACGCGGGTGACCCACTTTCTGCAACCAACGGCGGTGGTACTTATCCCTGGGGTATTGAATCATACCTGGGACGCGTTCAATATAATTACGACAACCGTTATCTCGCCAGCGTATCATGGCGCCGTGATGGATCTCCCTATTTTGGCCCGAACAATAAATGGGGTTCTTTCCCTGCGCTCTCTGCCGCATGGCGTGTGACGCAGGAAAAATTCTGGACGCTTGATTTCATCAGCGAACTGAAACTTCGTTTTGAAACCGGTTTAACCGGTAACATGGGAACCGGTGCCGGTATCTATTCCCGCCTGGCAGCGGATGCCACCAACTGGGGAACTGGCTTCCTGCCACAGGAACTGAAAAACCTGAACCTGAAATGGGAAGAAACCAACACGAACAACTTTGGTGTAAACATCGGAATGCTCAATAACCGTTTCAACATTGAAGCTGATTATTACGTAAGAAAAACAGATAACCTGATTCTTACTGCGGTTGTACCCTGGTACATGGGTACTGGTGGCAGCCCCGGTGGTTTGCAACCTCCACTGATGAATATCGGTGCGATGAAAACCAAGGGCTGGAACGTTACACTGGGTGGTATGATCGTAAACAAACCTGATTTCAGATGGGAATCAAACATCAACCTTTCACATTTTGACTCACGTATTGAATCACTCACCGGCGATGCGCCGTTTATTCAACGTACATCATGGTGGATGAATAACTGGACACAGCGTTCTACTGTAGGACTTCAACCCTGGTTGTTCCGCGGCTATATTGAAGAAGGCCTGTTCCAGTCTGTAGATGAAATTGCCAATAGCCCATTACCAGTGGATAACAATGGTAATCCCCGTCCTATTGATCCCAACAACGGAATCTGGGTTGGTGATGTGAAGTATAAAGACTTGAATGGTGATGGTAAGATTGACATCCAGGATGAAACTGATATTGGTAATCCCTGGCCAAAATATTCTGCCGGTTTTACAAATAACATCTCTTACAAGGATTTTGAGCTCAGCCTGTTTTTCACGGGAACATTTGGTAATGATATTTTCAATTTCATTGCCATGCAAAACAGCAACCCTAACAACGTAAACCTGAGCCGTAACTTCTTTGTAAGTGCAATGAACTACGCAAAACTGGTTGATAAAAACGGAAGTGTTGTAATTGAGAATGCCGATACACGCATCCCTCGTATTTCTAACAACCAGATTTCTTCCGACAATAACTATGGTAAGATTACCAATCGTTTTGTAGAAGATGGATCATTTGTAAGATTAAAGAACATCTCTCTATCTTATAATGTTCCCCAGAAATTATTGGGAAAAACACAGGTTATCAAGAGTCTGCGTGCTACCATTGGTGCACAGAACCTGTTTACCATTACAAAATATAAAGGCTACGATCCGGAAGTAGGTGCGTATGTGGGAACTGGTGCTTCTTCAGCCAACCAGGCTATTGGTATTGACTTTGGCCGTTATCCATTAACCCGCATGTACACTGCCACTATTAGTGTTAACTTCTAAACTGTTACCATGAAAAAGATCCATTATATAAAATCTCTGATGTTGCTCGCACTTGCAGCAACCTTCATTACGGGATGTAAAAAAAGTTTTTTAGAAAAACCACCAGAGAGTGAGATTGTGGATGTGAATTTTTACCAAACCAATGAGCAGGTAATGGCCGCCACTTCACTGCTTTATAGCAAGGTTTGGTTCGACTACAATGATAAAGCCATGTACAACCTCGGTGATTTCCGCGGTGGTACTGCATTTTCTGCCTGGAATGACCGTGGTAATGTTCTTTTCAACACCACCGGCGATAATGGCGAGAATGGCGCTTCATGGCGTGCGTTTTTTACCGTGGTAGCACAGTCTAACCTTTTTATTTACAACCTGAACACTTATGGTGGTGCAGCAGTAAGTGAAAGTGTAAAAACGCGCAGCTATTGCCGAAGCCCGTTTTATGCGCGCGCTGGCTTATCGATTCCTGGTGATGAACTGGGGGCCAGTTCCGATTATTGAAAACAACCTGGAGCGCCTGTTCGATACCACCATCACGCGCAACACAATACCCAGTGTATGGCGTTATATCACGCGCGAAATGCGCGCAGCTGCTGAGGATCTCCCTTTAACTCCTCCACAGGAGGGCCGACTTACACGTTGGTCTGCTGAAGGTATGCTGGCCCGCTTTTATCTCACACGCGCTGGTGTGGAATCACAAGGCGGCGTACGCAATCAGGAGTTTCTGGATAGTGCTAAATACTATGCAAACCGTGTGATCACGATGAGTGGTAAATCACTGCTTCCAAAATATGGAGATTTGTTTACCTATCCTTATGACAACAACAATGAATCATTGTTTGAATTGCAATGGGTATTCTCTGGTCCTAACGTTTGGGGTACCAGCAACAGTATGCCTGAATATCTTGCCTACAGTCCGGATATTGCCTTTGGTGGATGGGGTGGTGATAAAGGTGCAACCTGGTGGCTGATGTCGCAATACGAAGGCATCAACCAGCAGCCTGATGGAACCATGCGCGGACGGACATTGGATCAGCGTCTGCACGCAACATTTATGTTGCCCGGTTTTTATTACCCGCAGATTACTAAAGTGTCGGATCGCCAGAAATTAATCTTCCCTTTTACGGGCACCGACCAGAATTTTCTCAATGTGAAAAAATATGTGATCGGATCTCCACTCGATCTGGCAGGTATTGCTTCCCAACAACGTTATCCGCACAATACATACATGCTGCGCCTTGCAGAAATGTTCCTCATTTATGCTGAAGCAACAATTGGTAACAATGCAAACACCAGCGATGCAACGGCAATTGAGTATTACAACCGCGTTCGTACACGCGCGGGACTTCCTGAATACGAAGTAGGCGGTCCTAACGGTAGCGGTCCTTTAACTCTTCAGAAATTATTCTCTGAACGGTTCAAAGAGTTTGCGATGGAAGGAATGTCATGGTATGATCTGGTAAGTCTTCATTACTGGAACCCCGATGGTGCGTATGCGATTTTGAATTCGCAAGACAGAGGATTGTTCTTTACAGAACCTGATGAAATGCCAGAGCCCACAGAGTGGACATTTACCAAAACATCCTGGTTTAATGAAAGAACGATTACGGCGAATTCAGGAAATTTCCTGCTGCCTATTCCTAATGCGGAATTAAGCCAGGCGCCTAATCTTACAAAACCACCGGTAGACTATCCTTAATAGAAAAGTTATCAAACCATTCAAACAAATTGTATGTTACAAATAAAAACCTGGAATAAATACTTACTGATGCTCCTGCTGCTGGTAGGTGCATCGGGTATGTTTGTGTCTTGTTCCAAAGACGATAACGATACAGGTACGCCGCATATCGATTATGTGCGGATAACAAGGCCGGAATCGTCTGACTCACTGCTGGTGGGCGCAGGACAGGGACAGTTAATCGCTATCGTGGGCGACAATCTGCAGAATGCAGTTGAAATATGGTTCAACGACCAACGTGCATTACTTACTCCCACTTATATAACACGTAAATCAATTCTCGTTTCAGTTCCAAGCCAGATACCGATTGAGGTTACGAACATTCTTCGCATTGTATTTAAAAACGGACAGGAACTGGTTCACCAGTTTGAAGTACAAATCAGCGAGCCATACATAAGCAGTATGGTTTGCGAATATGTAGCTGAAGGGCAGATCGCCACTATTCGTGGTGACTACTTTTACATGCCGCTTACGGTAACATTTGAAGGTGGTGTAACGGGTGAGATTGTTGAAGTGGATGATCAGGAAATACAGGTAAGGGTTCCTGCGGGAGCACAGCCTGGTCCGATTGTGATTGCAACCAACTTTGGTGAATCAAAATCAAACTTCTGGTTCCGCGACAACCGCAATATGCTTATCACGAACGATCCCTGGTCGGGATGGTGGGGTGAAACGAATGTGGTACCTGCTTCAGATCCACTTGCCATTAACGGCAACTATACACGCATCACAGCAACCATTGGCTCATGGGGATGGACGGAATGGTTTGGAGGAAAAGAAGATGCCCTTACAACCAGCCACAATCTGCCAGATGATGCAGTGCTGAATCCCGGTAAATACAACATGAAGTTTGAGATCAATACTTTCAAACCTTACAATGGCAACCGTATCAAGTTTATGATCGGCCAGGTGAATGGACCTGATCCCAGCTGGGATAACGAGCCTTATTTCTGGGAACCCCCATACGATACAAAAGGAAAGTGGCAAACTGTTACCGTTTCCTTCGATCAGGTTGTTGCAAATTATGTTACCAACTGGGGCGTACGTCCACAAGGCTATGGGGTTAAAGTTTGGTTCCATGGGCCTGGTTCACTTGATGCAGATATTGCATTCGATAATCTGCGCGTTGTTCCTAAAGACATTCAGTAAAATCGTTTTGCCGACATTAAACTAATTATATGACACGTACATTCAATAAGACCCTGCTTTACGTAATGAGCCTGATGGCTCTCGTAGCAGTGTTGGTTTCGTGTGAGAAAGATGACCAGGAAAAGAACTCCGGGGTGGTCGAATTAATCAATTTCGGACCTACCGGTGCGCGCCATGGTGATACCATTCGCTTTTTGGTGCCAATCTCGACAAAGTAACTGCTGTTCAATTCTCCGGCGATGCGGCCATTGTGGAGAAAGCAAATTTCAAAACACATACCAACGAACTGATCCTTCTGCTGGTGCCAGACGCTGCAGAAAAGGGGGTGGTAACCCTGAAAGCACCGCAGGGTGATATCGTTTCAAAAACAGAATTCAACCTGAATGTGTTGCCCGGCATTACATCCATGACTGAATCAGCAAGACCCGGTTCCAACATTACGATTAATGGTTCATTCCTAAACTGGGTAAAAAGCATCACATTCACCGACGACAAATCTGTTGAAACATTTGTAAGCCAAAGTTTCAATCAGTTGGTTGTAACAGTTCCTGCTGATGCAAAAACAGGTCCGTTGACGATCTATTATTCCGGAACTGATTCTGCAGATATCGAAACCACACAAGTGTTGGAAGTGATATTGCCAGTAGCAACAGGCTTTGCTCCCAATCCGCTGAAACATGGGGAAAACCTGACCATAACAGGTACCGATCTCGACCTGGTGCGGAAAGTTTATTTCACACAAGGCACTGCAGCAGTTGAAACATTTGGGAGCCAGACTGCTACACAACTGGTAGTAACAGTTCCTGCAGGTACCCGCCTCGGACCGGTAACTCTTGAAGCAGCTTCGGGTGAAAAGACAGTTTCTGCAACGAGCGTGGATGTGATATTGCCACGAATAACAGGATTAGCACCTAATCCGATCAAACACGCACAAAACGTTACGATCACAGGTACAAACCTTGATCTCGTTGATAAAATTTTCTTTAATGGTCATGCCACTGCTATCACAAGTTTTGTAAGCCAGACAGCAACGCAGATTGTGGTAACCGTTCCTGCGGGTACTACAAAAGGACCCATTACATTGGAAACCGATTATAATGAGAGAACCGTTTCAACACTCGAGCTGGATCTCGTATTGCCCAATGTGACGAATATGACACCCAACCCTGCTGATCCGGGAGGTGTGGTTACATTAACCGGTACCAACCTCGATCTGGTTACATCTGTTACATTCCAAAATGCAGCACCTGTTACCACATTTGAGAGTCATACCGCTACGCAGATTGAAGTAACCGTTCCAACGGGCGTATTGCGTGGTCCGCTGAGCCTTGGAGTAGTGAATTCAACGGTTTCTGTTATTACAACCGGCATACTTGATTACACAGGTGCTGCGCCACCACCAACGGTTGCGTTCCTGTTTTATGATGATGAAGTGACCAGCAACTGGAATGGCTGGGTAGGCGGCGGATGGGGTGGTACCCATGATTATAATAATTCAGCGCCTGTAAGAACAGGATCCAAATCGGTAAAAGTGGATTATGTGGGTGGATGGGGTGCTCCTTTACAATTAGGTGGCGCAAATGTGAACACAGCCGGTTATACGCATTTCAAAGTTTCCATATTTGGTGCGCCAGGTAGCGGCGGTAAAAAAGTAAACATTGGTATAAATGGTGATGACGGTGCTACAACACTGGATATCGTAGAAGGCGAATGGACAGATTATGCGATTCCACTTGCATCCATTCATTCTGCCACCATCTGGACACAGCTGATTTTAAAAGAATTCAGTGGTACAGGAGGATTCACGATTTATGTTGATGCAATGGGGCTCGACTAAAATAAAAAGTAAAACAAACAATCTTCTCAAGATCAAATTACTTCAACGGGACGAATCAGATTTTTCGAACCTGACAACTCTTTTTTTGAAAAGTAATGTATGTGTGGACAACATGTACAGGGTAAGTTGATTTAGCAATCGTTCGATCATTGTTGGTTGCGGGTTGACTCTTCAACCTGCAACCTCTTTTTTCAAAAAAATGTTGTACGCCGTACAAAACGAAGCCAATGCGTTTAAGCTGGATCGATGTCAGTATGGTACTGCTCTACCTGGTGACGATGGTGCTGGTAGGGTGGTATTATAGAAAAAAGGCGAGAGTTAATAAAGAAAGTTATCTTCTTGGTAGCAAAAGTTTGCCCTGGTACAAACTGGGGTTAAGCGATGCCAGTGATATGTTTGATATCAGTGGCACCATGTGGATGGTAGCTTTGTGTTTTGTGTATGGATTAAAAAGTATCTGGATGCCCTGGCTCTGGCCGGTGTTTAACCAGGTATTCATGATGATGTTTCTCAGCAAATGGCTTCGAAGGAGTAATGCGAATACAGGCGCAGAATGGTTGCAAACACGTTTTGGTGAAAAAGGCCCGGGTGTAAATGGTTCGCAGATAATCATTATCGCTTTCGCATTAATAAGCTGCCTGGGTTTTCTTGCTTATGGATTTATTGGGCTGGGAAAATTCATAGAGGTCTTTGTACCCTGGGAAGTTGTTCAGCCCTACCTGCCTTTCGCAATAGATGAGAAATATGTACCCCATTTTTATGGGATCGTATTTACGCTTTTTGCCATGTTCTACTCCATCATTGGTGGTCTTCACAGCATCGTTACGGGTGATGTCATAAAATACATCATCATGACGGTGGCCTGTATTTCAATTGCGGTCATTGCCATGCAGCACCTGCAAGGGCAAACGCTCCCGGTACCCGAAGGGTGGGACGATCCTTCCTTTGGCTGGAATCTGAGCCTCGACTGGACTGCGATTGCCGCTGAAGCCAATGAGAAAATCGCTTCGGATGGGTTTACCTTATTCGGTGCGTTTTTTATGATGATGTTGCTGAAAGGAATCTTTGCATCACTTGCGGGGCCTGCACCCAATTATGATATGCAGAAAGTGCTGAGCACGCGCAGCCCGAAAGAAGCCAGCAAAATGACCGGTTTTGTAAGTATTATTCTTCTGCCTGTACGTTATTCAATGATTATTGGACTTACTGTACTGGCGCTGTTATACTATAATCAACTTTACCTGAAAGGTCCCGATGGTATCACCGATTTTGAAAGAGTGTTGCCTGCGGCGGTAAATACTTTTTTACCGGTGGGTGTACTTGGCCTTGTTCTCACCGGGCTATTGGGCGCATTCATGGGAACCTTTAGTGGTACGCTGAATGCCGCACAAGCCTATATCATTAACGATATCTATGTAAAACGGATTAATCCAAACGCCAGCACACGGCGCGTGATTAATATGAATTATATCGTGGGTGTACTTGTGGTGGCCATAGGTGTGTTCTTTGGTTTCCTGGCGCGCGATGTAAACGATATCCTTCAATGGATCGTCGGCGGCTTGTACGGCGGCTATGTTGCTGCCAATTGCCTGAAATGGTACTGGTGGCGATTCAATGCCAATGGATATTTCTGGGGAATGACAACAGGTGTGATGGGTGCATTGCTGATGTTGCGCTATACAGAAGGGCTTGCACTCTACTGGTGGCCATTACTCTTTGTACTGTCACTCGCAGGATGTTTTATTGGAACCTATGCTGCGCCGCCCACAGATATGGAAGTGCTGAAAAAGATTCTATTCAACTGTGCGACCCTGGGGATGCTGGAAACCTATTCATCATCTTGTCGTTGCCGACAATCCCGATTTTAAAGCAAACGACCGGTTTAAATTAGATATGTTCAATGTGGTACTCGGTATTGTAGCGCAATGCTGCCTCACCCTGCTACCTATGTATGTAGTATTGTGGATGAAGCTGCCATTACTTATTACAGTAATACTGCTGGCGGTGATTGTATTAATACTGAAAAGAACATGGTGGGATAAACTGGAAGATTGACAAAACCAAACAGCGAGTTATGAGAGAAACGTTTTTTAAGAGGCTGGCAGACCTGGAAAAGCAACAGGATGAGTTGCTAAACCTGTCGAATGCCAAATGTGCCCGTGGCAATGGTATTGTAGACAGGTTTGTAAACCCTGTGCTTACAGCACAGCATGTTCCATTATTCTGGCGGTATGATTTAAATCCCGAATCCAACCCACACCTGATGCAGCGTTTTGGTATTAATGCCGTATTGAATGCAGGTGCCATGAAGTTTGGTGATAAATACATTCTCATCGCTCGCGTGGAAGCAGATAATCGAAAGTCATTCTTTGCTGTTGCTGAAAGTCCGAATGGAGTTGACCAGTTTCGATTCTGGGATTATCCCATCGTGATGCCGGAAACGGACGCGCCAGATACCAATGTGTACGACATGCGTGTGGTAAAACATGAAGATGGTTGGGTTTATGGTTTGTTTTGTACCGAGCGTCGCGATCCTGCAGCTTCTCCCGGCGACCAGTCGGCAGCGGTGGCGCAATGTGGTATTGCACGCACGCGCGACCTCGTCACCTGGGAGCGGTTACCCGATTTGAAAACACCTTCGCCCCAGCAGCGCAATGTGGTTTTACACCCTGAATTTATTGATGGTAAATATGCTTTCTATACACGCCCACAGGATGGTTTTATAGAAGCAGGCAATGGGGGTGGTATCGGATTCGGGCTAAGCGATTCAATTGATCCTGCAGTAGTGGAGAAAGAAATCGTAATTGATGCACGTGTGTACCATACTGTTTACGAAGTAAAAAACGGCCTCGGCCCGGAACCCATCCGCACCGATAAAGGCTGGCTGCACCTGGCACACGGCGTAAGAAATACTGCCGCCGGTTTGCGATATGTACTTTATTTATTTATGACCGACCTGGAAGATCCTTCCAAAGTAATTTATAAACCCGCAGGCTACTTCCTCGCTCCCGAGGGTGATGAAAGAATCGGCGATGTATCGAACGTACTTTTCTGCAATGGATGGATTGCCGACGATGACGGAAAAGTATTTATCTACTACGCATCATCCGACACCAGAATGCATGTTGCTGTTAGCAGCATCGAAAAGCTGCTCGACTATGTAATGAATACAGCCGCAGACCGGTTTACATCAGCAGAAACGGTGCGCATACTTACCGAATTAATTGATCGAAACCAGTCGGCTTATGTACACAGCCTTACCTCTACCCCGCAAAAAACTGGAAACCCCCGATAATGAATAGCGGCATATTTACCAAAACGGCCTCACCTCAGCAGCTCAACTTCAGAGCTGAGCTGCGAAGGGAGCTGGACGCTATTCTCCACTGGTGGGGTACCGTTGCAAAAGATCCCGGAGGTGGATTCTATGGTGCTGTTAACAACAACGATGAGCCCGATCTGTCCGCGCCAAAAGGGTCTGTGATGATGGCGCGTATCTGCTGGACATTTTCAGAAGCGGTGCGGTTTTATCCACTTTCTGAATGGGAACAATTGTCGACCAGGGCCTTTGAATACCTTGTGCAACATTTTTGGGATCATCAACATGGTGGCACATACTGGTCGGTGAAAGCAAACGGTGAATTGCTGGATGGACGCAAACAGATTTACGGACAGGCATTTTGTTTGTATGCTTTCGCCGCTTACTATCGAATTGTAGACAATGGTCTTGCATTAAATCTCGCCAAAGATTTATTCGAATATATCGAAAGGTTTAGTCGCGACCCTGACCATGGTGGATACGTGGAAGCATTTGCGCAGGACTGGTCGCCGATAGAAATACCTGCGCCTGAGTAGTAAGGATGATAATTTTAGTAAAACCGCCAATACGCATTTGCATATTATTGAGGCCTATGCGCAACTATACCGCGTTTCGCCTTCGGAAAAACTAAAGAATTGTATCGGCGAGTTATTGGATTTGTTTGATCGCCATTTTATCACTTCCACTGGTGAATTACTTTTTTATTTTTTGATGAAAAATGGCAAAACAAAACACGCCTCCGTTCTTTCGGTCATGAAATTGAAGCAGCATGGCTCCTGCTCGATTGTGCAGAGGTAATCAATGATCCGGAAAGGATAAGTCGCTTTAAAGAACATTGTTTACGACTTACGAATTCCGCATTGCAGGCAATGGATGCTGATGGCGGGTTGTGGTACGAATGGTTTCCTGCGGAAAATAAATGGATCAAAGAAAAACACAGCTGGCCGCAAGCCGAAGCGATGATGGCATTTACGGTTTTATGGCAGCAAACCGGAAACGATGAATGGTTACAGCGCGCTATGCAAAGCTGGGCATTTATCAAACAATATATTTCGGATCATAAAAGCGGAGAATGGTATTGGGGTGTAGATGAGCATTACAATGTTATGGATAAAGACAAAGGCGGTTTTTGGAAATGTCCTTACCATAATTCACGTTCGATACTGGAAACAATGTATAAACTTTCAAACCGGGTGGAGCTTCCGTAAGCCCGGCTTATAATATCGTTTTACGCAAACAAAAACCGGATGGAGCTATGAAAAAAACTTTGCTTCCTTTCTTCCTGCTTTGCGTTTGTTTTGCGTTTTGCAGCAAATCAAAAAACGGCACCACTCCCGATCCGGATCCACCGCCGCCTCCACCGCCGCCACCACCTGCGGTGTACAAGCCCCATTTTTATGTGGATGGTACCACTTTACGCGATAGTAGTGGAAAAGCATTTCTGATGCGCGGCAATAATTTTCCTGTGTTCTGGTTTCCGAATGATTATAAACCTTCTTTAAAAGCAGCGGCGACGCTAGGTTGCAATGCAGCGCGACTGGTTTGGATGGTGGAAACACAGGCATGGACGCCCGCATTATCTGTACTCGATGATGCAATAGCAACCTGTATTGCAAATAAAATGGTGCCAATCGTAGAGCTGCACGATTTTACCGGAGGAACGGATGCCAGTAATATCAACACGGCAGTGAGTTATTATACGCGCACGGATGTAAAAGCGATGATGGACAAATACAGCGCATTCGTGATTCTGAATATTGCAAATGAATGGGGTAGTGGCAATACCAATTCACTCGCGTGGCGTAACGCATATCTTCCTGCAATTCTTAACCTTCGTAATGCAGGATATAAAATTCCCATCATGATTGATGCGCCGGGTTATGGACAAAATGAAACAGCCATCGTTGACTACGGAAAAAACCTGCTGGATGCTGATCCGGAAAAGAATCTCATCTTCAGTACACATGCGTATTCAAACTGGAATGATGCATCAACTTACAGTGCGCGCATCGATAATATTTTATCAAAAAATCTTTGCCTCGTGTTCGGTGAATTTGGTTGGAATGTGCCCGACGATCAGCAGCCCACAGATTTTGTGTGTAAAGTAAATGCACCGCTACTGATGCAATTGTGCCAGACAAAAAAGGTGGGTTACCTCGGCTGGAGCTGGAAAGGGAATAATGATGCCAATCTCTGTTTTGATATGTGTACCAGTTGGAGCGACACTTCCCGACTCACTACCTGGGGACGGCAATGGGCCTATGATGTGAATGGTGTAAAAAATACTGGCGTACCGGCTGCCGCATTTCCTTAGAATAATGGTTTTTCTATAAAGTAGAAACGTTCCTTTTATGATAAAGAACATCCATCCTGTTTTTCTGTTTGTATTGCTCGTAACTTTTTCGCTTTCGTGCACACAAACAACATCGTTACAATTTTTCCGTCCGGCCGATTTTTCCATTCGGATTACAGGCCGTGTGGATGACAGTCGCGCAGATACCATTCGTTTCTGGCAACCCGGCGTACAAATTGAATTCAGTTTTAAAGGCGACAATTGTGAAATTTTTGTGGGCGATGAGATACGCTGGGGAAGCAACCATAATTATATTGAGCTGGTAGTAGACGGAGAAGCTGTTCGATCCATGTTGAAGGCAGCTTCAGATACCATCCGCATTCAACCGAGGAAAAAAACAGAATGGCATGATGTGATTCTGATGAAAAACACAGAGGCCAATATTGGCTATATGGATTTTTATGGTGTTAAAGCTGTTGCGATAAAATCGCCATCTGAAATGCCGGTGAAGAAATTCGAATTCTTTGGAAACTCCATTACATGCGGCGCCAGTAGTGATCCCAGTGAAATTCCCTGTGGTGCTGGTAAATGGCAGGATCAACACAATGCCTGGCTCGCATATGGTCCGCGGCTGGGGCGTTTGCTGAATGCGTCGGTACATCTTTCATCGGTATCCGGAATTGGCTTAATGCATAGTTGCTGCGATCAGGAAATCATTATGCCACAGGTGTATGATAAAGTGGATATGCGAGGCAATCGAATTGACTGGGATTTTTCAAAATACCAACCTGATATCGTATTTGTTTGCCTGGGACAGAATGATGGAATTCAGGATTCAGCTGCATTTGTGAGCAACTACAATATTTTTCTTGATCAACTGGAAGTGGTTTATCCCAATTCAAGATTTATATTGCTCAGTAGCCCGATGGCTGATGAAAAGTTGCGGAACTGGTTTAAGAAAATATTGCCTGCTGTGGCCGCAAATATGACGAAATCTGCCGATTATTATTTCTTCGAGAAATCATATACCGGCGGGTGCGATTATCATCCGGATATAAATGACCATGCGGCGATTGCCGAAGAGCTGGCGAAGTTTTTGCAGCAGCAATAGGCGGCGTATATTGCGTCTGACTTTATCACATTTAATCTAACACATGTACACTCCCGATCCAAACAGATACGATCATGCCCAATACAACCGTTGTGGCAAAAGCGGGTTGTTGTTGCCGGCAATATCACTTGGCCTTTGGCATAATTTCGGTGATACCGAAAGTTTTGAAAATGGCCGAAAAATCATCCGCTCCGCTTTCGACAGGGGAGTTACCCATTTCGATCTGGCCAATAATTACGGCGTTCCACCAGGTTCGGCTGAAGAGAATTTTGGTAAAATCCTGCGAAAGGATTTTCCGGGTTACCTGCGCGATGAACTGATTATTTCCAGTAAAGCCGGCTGGCGTATGTGGCCGGGTCCGTATGGCGAATTTAATTCCCGGAAATACCTCGTCGCAAGTTTAGATCAAAGCCTGAAAAGAATGGGTGTGGACTATGTAGATATTTTTTATTCGCATCGCCCTGATCCTGAAACGCCCGTGGAAGAAACCATGATGGCACTCGACAGTATCGTAAGAAGTGGTAAGGCGCTGTATGCAGGCATCTCCAGTTATGATGCGGCGGAGTCGGCGCGGGCTTTTGAGATTCTAAAAAGTCTGGGTACACCCTGTTTGATTCATCAGCCCAAATATTCCATGCTCGACAGATGGGTGGAAGATGGTCTTTTAGATACACTGGAACAATATGGCGTTGGCTGTATTGTGTTTTCACCATTGGCACAGGGCCTTCTCTCAGGCAAATACCTCAATGGAATTCCTGAAGATTCTCGTGCGAAAAATCCGACTGGATTTTTGAAAGAAAGTGAAGTGACCGAAAGGCGAATTAAACAAATGCGCGCACTGAATGAAATTGCCGCCGCACGCGGACAGTCGCTATCCCAAATGGCAATCGCCTGGCTGCTGAAAGATGGACGTGTGACTTCGGTATTAGTGGGTGTAAGCCGGGAAGAACAACTGCTCGACAATCTCGGAGCTTTGAATAATCTCAAATTTGATACAGATGAACTGCTGGCTATTGAAGGGGTGCTGGCTGAAAAATTCTGAAGAAAAAAATAATGAAAACCACTACCATGTTACGACTGCCTGTCATTGCCTTTTTATTGTGTTCCTCCTGCACGCAAGCGCAGCTGATTGACAGGAATGCAACTCCGCAAACTGTTGCTTTATACAACAATCTGAAAAAGCTATCGGAGAAACATATTCTTTTTGGGCACCAGCATGCAACGGAGTATGGTCATGGTTGGAGCGGAGATGAAGATCGCTCTGATGTAAAATCGGTTACCGGTTCGCATCCCGCTGTGGTTGGTGTTGATTTCCTCGGGTTGAGTGGCCGCCCGCAAAATGAAATGGACTGGGTTTTCAATAACCTGCGCGAGACAATTACATCAACTTACAACCGGGGTGGTGTTGTTACAGTTGCCTGGCATTTCAATAACCCTGCCTCCGAAGGCGGGTTTTACTGGAAGGATAGCGTTTCCAAAGCAGCTGTACCGCTGCTGATACCGGGAGGCTCACATCATGAAGTTTATAAAGAGATATTGAAAAAAGTTGCACGGCTTGCGCATTCTGTAAAAGGTAATGACAGCACGCTTGCACCCATGATCTTCCGTCCATATCATGAATTTGATGGGGATTGGTTTTGGTGGGGACGTTCACATTCCTCAATCGCCGACTTTAAATCACTCTGGCGTTTTACGGTTAGCTATCTCCGCGATAGTTTGCAGGTGCATAATTTTATTTATGCATTCTCTCCTGATTGTCTTTTCAATTCTGAGGAAGAATTTTTGGAAAGATATCCCGGTGATGAATGGGTGGATATGGTGGGCATGGATGACTATGCCGATTTTGGCCGCGATGGAAAATACAACGTGGAAGCAGGAGTACGCAAGCTCAAGATTGTGTCGGACTTTGCAAAAAAGAGAAAGAAGCTGGCCGCATTTACGGAAACCGGGCTGGAGTCTATTCCCAATACTTCCTGGTGGACGGATGTGCTTTTGCGCGCGGTAAAAACAGAAGGCCTGCAGCTAAGTTATGTATTGGTTTGGCGAAACGATGAGCACAGTGCTACGCACTATTATGCACCTTTTCCAGGGCATATCTCGGTACCTGATTTTATGAAATTTTATAACGATCCGTTTACGCTCTTTGAGAAAGATCTTCCGAATATGTATCGTTAGCTGAATTCGCGCTTGCATTCTATTCAGTAAATTGTGGCAATAACTGAACTTAACGTCATCTTCATGCGTATTGCCATCCTGTTTCTGCTGGTTATTTCTTTTGCAACACAAGGCTTCAGCCAGTCTGTAACTGTTTACGATCTCACCTGCGAGTACCTCGATCGTCCACTCGGTATTGATACGGAGCATCCTCGTTTTCGATGGAGGGTAAAATTGAATGGAAGCGATGCCCGCATCGCAAGCTGGCAGGTGATGATTGGAAAAGATTCAGCCGCCCTGGCCGATGGAAAATCGGTGAACTGGGGTACACGGCCATCAAATGAGCCGCTGCAGGCTGCAATTTATGAGGGCGCGGCACTGGATCCCTTAACCCGTTACTACTGGCGTGTGCATATAGTGGATGAAACAGGAAAGAGTTGTTTAAGTCCCATCACCTGGTTTGAAACTGGCTACATGCAACGTGCAAACTGGCGGGGACACTGGATCAGCGATGCGAAACAGCATTCACGTAAAACCTGCTCCTTATTTCCGAAAAACATTCTCCCTTTCCAAGCCTGTTAAAGAAGCACGCGCTTATATTGCTGCTGCAGGATTGTATGAATTATCAATAAACGGTCAACGAATTGGTAACAGTGTTCTCGATCCTGCGTATACTCGTTTCGACAGAAGGATATTGTATGTCACGCACGACATAACAAATGCGCTGCAGACTGGTGAAAATGTAACCGGTGTCATGCTGGGTAATGGCTGGTACAATCACCAGTCCACGGCCGTATGGAATTTTCATGTAGCCCCCTGGCGCAACCGACCTGCATTTTGCATGGATATCCGGGTCACTTATATGGATGGTTCGGTTGAATATGTATCTACCGGCCGCGATTGGAAAACCCATACAGGCCCTGTTGTTTTCAACAGCATCTACACCGCAGAACATTTCGATGCCCGGCTTGAAATGCCAGGTTGGGACAAAGCTGAATTCATCGATACCGCATGGCAAAATGCTATACCTCGTGCCGTTCCTGCGCAGCGCGTAATAGCACAGGCCATTCATCCCATTCGGGAGACAGCTATCTATCAGCCTCAAAAAATAATTTTTTATAATGATACCGTCATCGTTGTTCATTTTGAAAAAAATATTGCCGGCGTGGTGCGTGTACAAATGAAAGGAGAGAAGGGTAATGTTGTTCGGATCAAACATGGCGAACGGCTTTATGATAATGGAAGAGTTGATATTTCCAATCTCGATGTGCATTATCGCCCTACAGATGATAAAGATCCTTTTCAGACAGATATTTTTATTCTCTCCGGAAATGGAATGAACTATTTTCAGCCGCGGTTCAATTATAAAGGTTTTCAGTATGTGGAAATAAAATCAGATCAACCCATCGGGCCCAATGATTTTCGTATCGAAGCTGTGGAAATGCATAGTGATGTGCCGGCTGTTGGCAACCTGCAATCATCCAATTCGCTTATTGAGAAAATCTGGAAAGCGACGAATAATTCCTATTTGAGCAATCTGTTTGGTTATCCCACCGATTGCCCGCAACGGGAAAAAATGGATGGACAGGTGATGCGCATATTGCACAGGAGACTGGTTTATTCAACTTTGATGGAATTACTGTGTATGAAAAATGGATGGCCGATCATCGAGATGAACAACAACCCAACGGCGTTTTTCCTTCCATTATACCCACTGGCGGCTGGGGTTATGAATGGGGCAATGGCCCCGACTGGACAAGCACCGTCGCCATTATTCCCTGGAACCTTTACCTGTTTTATGGAGATGATCGTGCATTGCGTGAAAACTATGAGTCAATAAAGAAATATGTGGATTATATCAACCTGAATTATCCGGATGGTTTAACTACCTGGGGACTGGGCGACTGGATTCCTGTGAAATCGCAAACACCTGTAGCGTTTACATCTACCGCTTATTATTTTAAAGATGTAAACATTCTCGCTAATGCTGCCGGGCTTTTCGGTCGCCGCGATGATGAAAAGAAATATCGCTTGCTGGCTGCGAAAATTAAAGATGAGTTCAATAAAAAATACCTCAATCGTGAAACTGCTATCTATGGAAGCGGCTTTCAAACTGAATTGAGTGTACCGCTTCATTTTGATCTTGTGCCTGAAGAGTATCGTGCGCGAGTGGCAGCAAGTCTCGCGAACAGAGTAAAAGCTGATGGTATCAAACTGGATGTAGGCCTACTCGGCACCAAATCAATTTTAAATGCACTGAGTGAAAATGGTCATGGTCAGCTAGCCTATCAACTCGCAACCCGCGATAGTTTTCCCGGCTGGGGCTGGTGGATTAAAAACGGCGCCACTTCACTCTATGAGAACTGGCCGATTGATGCGAAATCCGACATCAGCATGAACCATATTATGTTCGGAGAGATTGGTGCCTGGTTCTTTAAAGCACTCGGCGGAATACATCCCGATCCTGAATCACCGGGATTTAAACATTTCTACCTGCGGCCTTTTTTTGCTGAAGGTCTTTCCTGATTTTTCTGTTTCTTATAAAAGCACTTATGGCACCATCGAATCATCATGGAAAAGGGAAGGCAAAGAAATCGCTTACCGGGCTGTCGTTCCCGACAATAGCCAGGCCACACTTGTAATCGAAATACCAAAAGGGAAGTCACTTTTTGAGAATGGAGTGAAGCGAAGTGAATTAAAAGGAAAGGTGAACGTACCATTACCGCATGGTGTGCACAATTTTGTAATTAGATAATTTCGCTGATAAATATCAAATTTTTTGGATGCGTGATTGACAAATGTCGTTCGATATTTTGCGCGACATTACTGCAGGATGCATATGTTGGCAATAGAATTTCATTTGTGTAAACTTAATTTGGCCTTGCATATTGAATTGACTACCTTTAAACAGCTGCTATTACGACGGTTTTAACTTTGTAGTTGAATGAATTAATAGTTGCGACTATACTATCACTATTCATTCGGAACCAAACTCATGAGTGTTTCAAACAACACTTACCAGCCTGTAGACATTGGCAGGAGTAAGGGTATCTCCTTACAAGCCCGTCTCCCCATATTGATTGGGTTGCTCTTATTGCTCATAATCGGAGCATTTGCAACCATTTCTTATATCTACGCTCGTAAGTTCGCAATTCAAAACGGCCATCTTCGTATCAAAGAGGTAACGGAGCAGATGTCTACCATTTTTGCCCGATCAGCGCAGGCTATTGGAAGGGCACATTTACAGACTTCAAAAAATGAATCCCTGGGTGCAATGTTGTCGAAAACGGCAACAGCGGCGGACAGCCTTGAGGAGTTACAGGTTTTAAGAACCACACTAACAGATAGCACCTGGGCTTCAGCTGAAATTCTTGATAGCAATTTCAATCGTATTCATATTCTTGGTGCCCACCGTGAGGTGGAGCCCGAAGCATACCGGGCCATGATTACCGGTCTGGAAAAAAATGACTCCGTTATCATTGGAAAGATATACGTGGTGGACTCGTTCTTGTATTATCCTATTATTTCCCGGTTAAAAGGTCCGGCAAATGAGAAGGGATATTTTTTGCGTTGGCGGCAGCAAAGAACCAGCCGTGAATCGCTGGAGCAATTTTACCTGTTGCTCGGTGACGGCGCAACGATTTCAGTTGGTAACAACGATGGGAGTGTTTCGGACAAATCTCTACAGCGCGATCCCGGCACCCATATCAGGCAAGGATAATCCACTGGCAATGGAAAGGCCAATT
>JANPZZ010000008.1 GCA_024707305.1 Chitinophagaceae bacterium | reverse complement strand
GCCTTTCGGATAACGAATCGTCCCATTGGTACAGATGTCAATCTTCAAACTATCGTAATTGATTTTTACGATATAGCGACTGAGAAAGGAATAACCGATAATTCCGTCAATATTAATTCCATAAACGCTGGTGAGAATGTCATAATCTATTTACATGAAAATCGAGACTATCTACCGTAAAGGTTGGGAAAATGCAATTGCCGGTTATTTAAAGCTCACTTTACGAATACCTGCAATGCCTCGAATGGACCGATCGGAAGGTTTGGGCACCAGGCCCCAGTCGGCGACGAATGTGGAATCAACGGAAATGCCACTGCTTCCGCTATCGAGAATAAAATTGAGTGTATCTGAAAAGCTATCAAATTTTGCCTTAGAGAATAATTACGCCGCCGGTTAATTGCTCAAAAGGAATGGTGGTTAATACGCGGCTGGGTGGTTCTATAAATTCTTCCTGGCTCCAAACAGGAGAAAACAGGGGCAGGAGAACAAAAAGCAGAATTATTCGTTTTTTCGATGGCATAAGGTTAGTTAATGGTTGCAATCCTTAAAAAGACAGAAAGCATAAGGTTTTGTTGCAGCAGCTACCTGAAATTTACGATTTCTGGTCTGCGGACTGCTTTATCGGGTCGTAAATGTTTTCATCCGCCTTATTTTTGCAAATGGATTTCGATTCTGGCCAGCGCTGATGATGGGCAGAAGATCGTTTTAATAAAATATCATGCATAATATTTCCGAGTTACTGGATAAGGCCGCATCGTTTGGGTTTCTGAGTGTTGAAGAAGGTGTTGAATTGTACCACCATGCACCGCTGACTGAATTAATGCTGGTGGCCGATGGTTTACGCAAGCAGCAGGTGCCTCACGGCCGTGTTGACCTGGCAAATCGACCGCAATGTCAACACCACCAATGTGTGTATCGCCAATTGTAAGTTTTGCAATTTCTTCCGCATCCCCGGTCACCCTGAAGCTTATATTACAGATATGCCTACCTACCGGCAGAAGATTACAGAAACGCTTCGCCTGGGTGGCGATCAGTTGCTATTGCAGGGAGGCCACCATCCTGAGCTGGGTTTGCAGTTTTATGTAGATACGTTCAGCCAGATAAAAGCTGAATTTCCCGATATCCGCCTGCATGCGCTCGGACCGCCCGAAATTGCGCATATCACCAAACTGGAGAAAAGCACCCACCACGAAGTGCTGAAGGCTTTGAAAGATGCTGGTCTTGATTCATTGCCCGGAGCGGGTGCAGAAATCCTCATCGACCGTGTTCGCCGACTCATTTCAAAAGGTAAATGCGGCGCACAGGAATGGCTCGATATTATGCATGAAGCGCATAAGCTCGACATTACCACATCTGCAACCATGATGTTTGGCCATGTGGAAACCATTGAAGAACGTTTTGAACACCTGGTAAAGATCCGTGAAGTGCAAAGTCGCAAACCAGCATCCGCCAACGGTTTCCTCGCATTCATCCCCTGGACCTTCCAGGATGTAGACACATTACTTACGCGTATACGTGGTGTACATAATCTCACCACCGCCGACGAATACATTCGCATGATTGCCCTTAGCCGCATCATGCTTCCCAATGTGAAAAACATTCAGGCAAGCTGGCTTACCGTAGGACGACAAACTGCACAGGTTTGTCTACACGCGGGTGCTAACGACTTTGGTTCTATTATGATTGAAGAAAATGTAGTGAGTGCCGCGGGCGCACCCCACCGTTTTACTTATAAAAGTATTCAGGATGCTATTCGCGAAGCTGGTTTTGAACCACAACTGCGCAACCAACTTTACCAATGGCGCGAGATTCCCGCCAACATCGAAGAGCAAATCATTAATTACTGACAAAACGGTGAGGAAAGTTGCGGAAGTAATCCACAGCTTTGCCGCCAAATATTACATCATGAAGTCTGCCAAAACATTTAAACTGTTCCGAAACATCGCCAACATTGAAGGTATTTCCTACCTCGTGTTACTTTTTATTGCCATGCCATTAAAGTATTTCGCAAACTTTCCTATGGCAGTAACCGTAGTGGGTGGATTGCACGGTGTATTGTTCGTGGCTTTTGTAGTGTTGTCGTGGGAAACAAAAAGAGAATACAACAAAGGCTGGGGCTGGTTTATCAAAGCCTTCATTTCATCTTTACTTCCATTCGGAACCTTCATCATGGATAAACAATGGAAACGCGAACAGGATGAAGCTACAAAGGCAACTGCATAACCCTGATCAACATTATACAGTCGTCACTACATTATATTCTGCATCCAGTACAGTGAGATAAGCGTTTTCGCCTTGTTTAAACCTTCCTGTAATCGCAGGGTTTTTTTAATACCTGTGCAGGGTAGAGCGAGCACATACGAATTGCTTCTCCGGGTTCAACGCCTACATGCTTCACCAGATTGCGCACCGCTTCATTCATTTGAAGTGCCGACCCACTGAGAATTCCATTCGATTCATATTTATCGCCCGCTTTTGTATGCGGATAGGGCCCGTCCGGTGTATCGGTAACAGCGTCTGTAATCACAAAGAGTCGCTCTTTTACAACCGCTTTTGCAATACGAACTGCGGCGAAGTCTACGTGATGTCCATCAGGAATTATGCTCACCATTACTTCATCATCATCCATAGCTGCGCCAGCAAGGCCGGGTGCCCGGTGTTGCAGGGGACTCATTGCATTGTAGAGGTGCGTAACCGCATTCACGCCATTTCTAAATGCGTGTTTCGCTTCTTCATAAGTTGCATTACTATGTCCGGCGGAAAGAATTACATCATAGGAACGCAGCAGCTCGATCAATTCCTGACTTACTCTCTCCGGCGCAATAGTCATCATTCTAATAATTCCCTTTCCGTATTCCAGCAAAGCTGTCGCCTGTTCCATCGTAGGAACATGTATCCATTCTTCTTTATGGGCCCCCTTGCGTAGTGGGTGCACCCAGGGCCCTTCAATATGCAATCCGGTGATGCCGGTGCCTCCGTTTTTCCAATAAGCCCGCACGGCATCAATACACTGATAAAAAACTTCGTAAGTATTGGTGGCAACGGTGGGCATGCTCCAGCGCGTACCGCCTTCGCGTGCATATTTCACCAGGCATTCCAACGCTTCTGTAGTGGGATGCATGGCGAGCAGTTTGCCCATAGCTCCATAAACCTGCAATTCTATAAAAGAAGGGACAATGCTGGTACCTGAACCAAAATCATGAGCGGGCATTTTCGCCGGAACCGCGGATTTATTTATTAGTTCGCGCAGCTTTCCGTTTTCTATAACCAGCGCTTTGTCATTATGCCATTGATATCCGTCAAAAATGCGATCAGCAATATATGCTATTGTTGTAGACGACAATATTAAAAATTGAAAGGTGTTGAAATAATTAAATAGAACCGGGTGCGCAATTAATTAAGCGACCAGAATTTTCCGAATAAACCGATATACTTTTCTTCTGCAGCGGCAACCGCTACCGTCTTTTGTAATTCTTTTGAATCTACCGCATGATAATAGATGACAGTAACCTGGCTAAAAAGAAAAGCATCCGTGTATTTAATAATGGGTGGGGAACTGAGGTTTGAATCCTGCTCTTCATGAAAAGCAACAAAGTCATCATAGTCTGGTTTTGTAAACCAGGCCAGGAGGATCAGGATGATGGTAAAAAGAAAAACGAGGTTCCGGAATTTCATGCGTTTTTCATAAATATAAATCATAAATGCATGAAAATCGCTAGCTGATAACGAAACGGTAACCAATTCCTTTTATCGTAATTATTTCCAGTGAGGGATCGTCTTTGAGGTAACCACGGAGTTTAGTAATGTAAACATCGAGGTTGCGGCTGTTGAAAAATGAATCATTGCCCCAAAGCAGATTGAGGATGTCTTTTCGGTCGATCACCTTGTCGCGGTTATCGTAAAGTATTTTCAGCAGCTCGCTCTCGCGAAAAGAGAGCTTGCGATCTTCCCAACCATTCGTTAGTATTTGCCGGTTCTTCTGGAACTGCAGTTTGCCGATGCTAACGGTATCAACGGGTTTTAAGGGAGTTTCGTTTTTTGAACGCAATACATTTTGTATCCGAACAATCAGTTCTTCCATACTAAATGGCTTGCGGATATAATCATTTCCTCCGAGGGAAAACCCTTTCACTACATCTTCGGTCTGCACCTTCGCCGTCAGAAATATGATGGGCACATCTCCATTCAGCTGGCGAATTTCATCCGCAATGGCAAAGCCATCTTTGTTAGGCAACATCACATCCAGTACACAAACATCGGGTTCACACTTTTTATAAACATCCACCGCTTTTGCACCATCGCTTTCCATTGTTACTATGAAGCCTCTTGTTTCCAGGCTCTCTTTGACGATTTTTCCCAGGAACAATTCATCTTCTACATAAAATACTTTGATTGCACCCATAGATTACGCTTTGTCTTTTGTTCTCGATGGTAAGTTAATCGTAAAAGTACTTCCTAATCCAACATGCGAATCCAAATGGATGGTGCCGCCATGTTGTTGCACTACCTGTGCAACATAACTCAGCCCCAAACCGTGTCCCTTTGCATTATGTGTATCGCCGGCAGGCACCCTGAAAAACTTCTCAAACACTTTATGCTGATAGGCTTCGGGAATACCGATACCATTATCGGTTATCTTCATTTGAATGCCGTCATCCGTTTGCTTCAATTGCACCTGAATGGCAGCGTTGCCTTTGCTGTATTTTAAAGCGTTGTCAAGCAAATTGAAAACTACACTTTGCATATGCAGCCTGTCGCCATACATATTCAGGTCTCCCTGTTTTTCTAAAGTAATGCGGCCCTGGTATTTCTCAAGCTGCAGGCGCAGCGATGCAACTACTTCTGTTACCAGGTCACCCAAATCAAAAAGCTGTGATTGCAATTCCAGTTCGTTTTTCTCAAACATGGAAAGCTTCAGCACTTTGTCAACCAGTAAACCAAGCCTCTGCAATTCCTGCTGCGAGATGTCGAGGTACTCGCGCGTACGTGCAGGATCCTGTATGGCATTGAAATTTTTCAATGCTTCAATAGCAACACCCACCGTTGCAATGGGTGTTTTTAATTCGTGGGTGATATTATTAATTAAATCTGTTTTCATTTGTGCAAGCCTTTGCTGACGACGCAAACTGCGATAAAGCAATACAAACGAAAAAATGGTGATCCCCACCAGGAAGAAAGAAAAAAGAATGGGGAGCGATAATTGTTTAAATAAATACGGATACACTTTCCCGAGTCGAAGTGCATAAGGTTCTTCCTCTCGATCTACAGTCATCCAGCGCCGTGGCGCACCCGCCACCTGAAACTGTACGGTATCGCGCTTTCTGTTATTTTCAACAATTTCAAAAGGAGCCTCAATGTGTTCGCGTGCCAGTACCTGTTCAAACCGTTTGGTTAACACATTAATCTGCACCGTATCGTTAATCAGCGAATCGAGACGGATAACGATCTGGCTGTTGGTGAAATGCCGCGGGCGCCGATCAGAAAGTGAATCTGCATCCGCGTCTTTTGTTTTCCTGAAAATATTGATTGACTCTATTTCTGACGGGCGAATAGAATCAATTTCCCTCGGTCTTGCGCGCGTAATAACGGTAGCGCCGGGATCGTCAATGGTTTTAAGGGTAATCGCAACCTGTCCGGAACGTTTCAGGGAAGTATCAAGTTTACTAACGCGCAACTGATCAATTACCCTGGTGGTTGCATTTTTGACGCGGATGTTCGTCGCACCCCGCAAATCACCTATCGAAAGCGAATCAAAAAATGCAGAATTGAGTTTGGAACGAATCAGCGAATCATTCAATTCGCGATAGGTTTCGCGAAACAAAAGAGCGGTTCTTGTTTCCAGCTCACGACTGGCGCGCAAATAGTTATCCCGCAACCAGTACACCTGAAAACCACCGATGATCAGGATCACCGCACCCATTAATATTGCCAGCCAGCGAAGTCTTGTCATAATAATGTTGACAAATGTAACCACATAATCGTGCCGTTGAAATCCCCATTAACCTTTATTAACCTAATTCAAAGGTGTGTTAACCTCTATTCGAAATTGCCCGACTTAGTTTTGAAGTTAAATAAAACTTATTATGAAGAAGACCTAACCGCGGGCTTATCGCTGCTGATAGCGATGGCTTCCCTTGCCCAGCAGAAAGAAGGAAAAGTAACCTATGAGCGAAACACGCAGATGTCGATCAATATCAACAATGGCGCTGAACCGATTCAACACATACGCAAGGATAAGTTTGAACTGAATTTTGCCAATAATCAAATGGTCTGGCAACAATTGCCTGAAGATATCCAGGAGGAACCGGTGAGCAATGGTGGAATGGTGTTCCGCACGGTAGGTGGTGGTGGTGATGATATTGTTTTTATCGATTTCGAAAAGTCGAGAAAAGTAGAAGGCCGCGAATTTGGTGACAAAAAATTTATCGTTACAGATAGTATTCGTCGCAATAACTGGAGGCTATCTGAAGAAACGAAAACCATCCTTGGCTACCAGTGCCGCAAAGCAACGACAGAGCGTATTGCCAAACGCACCACCATGATGATGGAAAACGGAAAGATGGAACGTCGGGAAGTTGACGACACTTCTGAAGTGGTTGCCTGGTTTACGCTTTCGATTCCTGTACCCGCCGGACCCGATTTCCAGGGCCAGCTTCCCGGATTGATACTTGAAATGGAAATGAATGATGGTAAAATGGTATATCGTGCTGTGGAAGTAAAAGAAAAACCCAACAAAAACGCTATCAAAGAACCTACAAAAGGAAAAAAGTTACTCCCCAGGAATTTGGTGCAGAGCGCCTCAAAATGATTGAGCAGATGCAGCAGAACGGTGGTGGTCAAATCCGCTTCAGGGCAGGGTAAGCGAGGTTTAATTATTCGTTAGCAAAATTCCCCCGAAATTTGCTGATGCGTTTTCTCCTCATATGCTGCCTATTTGCGATATCAGTTGCCGGATCCAGCGGTGCTAATGTTGTTTTCAACAACCAGGATCCCGTGGTTCAGTTTTGGACCTGGTTTCAACTGAACGAAAAAAGGCTGAGTCAATACGAAAGTAATCCCGAAGCCTATTTTGGTGAGATCCACCAGCAGTTACAAAAAATTGCACCGGGACTGGCGATTGAAGGAGCACCGGCTAAAGACGGCATTCGCAACATCACCATTACAGCAGACGGAAACGAAGAACTGTTTTATGTAGTACAGGATATAGTTAATAAAGCGCCGGCGTTACCCGGCTGGCGCTTTATTGCGTTTAGGCAACGTGTGCCGGCAAGTGCTGCCGAATCATTATCAATCAAAGTTGGGAAACTGGAATTATCTGTAAAGGATATGAAGTTCTTTCCGATTATTGATAAGGATACGCTGGACGTGATCATTTACGCAAAAGGGATCAACGATGATAACTATCTCGACGTCGCTTATCATTCATTAATTCTACTCGATAACCTGCTTGGCGAATACGACTGTGTAATGAAAGTGCGGAGTTATGATTTTCACCCCATGCCTTCTAAAAAAAGAAGAGCTGGCGGATTTAAAACCCCTGATCGAAATGCCTGCGTTAGTTGATGGGTTTGCGTCTCGAAATCATTAACCGGGACCGGGATTAGCGGGTTAGCAATTCCGGTTATCCCGGTCCTGGTTAGTTGGCCCGTCGTCTTTCTTCATCCGACCCAAGTGCTCTTCTGCGCGCCTGCAACACATTCTTACCGCCAAAGCGATAGCTGAAGCTGAGAGTGGCGACCCTTGTTTCGCGTTTGGCATTCCATTTTTCCACGTAGTTATCATAGGTGATAACCGCTTTGGGCAAATTCGTCCAGAAGATATCGGTAAAGCTGAATCGCAACGTTCCTTTATTTTTCAGAATATTCTTTTGCGCACCCACGCCCAGCGCCCATTGCGGATCAAATATCATAAAGCCATACTGGTTGCCCGTGTTCAAATTGGCGGTTAGTTCAGCAGACCAGCCTTTCTTAAACGTAAATGTATTATTCGTTTGAATCTCCGCTACCGGACGGCCGCGGTTCAGTTGCGTAATTCCGAGTTGCCCATTGTATTTTTCATAATAAAAATTGCCGTTGTTTAGCATATTCCACCATTGGGTAATGCGAACCGGCGCAGCAATCGATACGCCATAATAATCTGACGATTTCAGGTTAATGGGAATCTGCACCGTAACATTGTCATCAGATGGAATGTCGGGAAAAACATCAGCAAACCTGGCGATGGCAATATTCTGGTTGTTTTTTGTGTGACTATAACCAAAATTGATATTGATTCCTTTCACCGTATAACTCAGTTCATAACTCCATGTCAACTGCGGCAACAAACCAGGGCGACCTGTTGCATAAGTTGTTACGTCTATCAAAAACAGGAATGGGTTCAACTGGTTATATCCGGGACGGTCGATGCGACGACTGACAGAAAATCCGAGTGTTTTTTCTTCCGCCAGTTGATAATTTAGAAATGCACTGGGAAAAAATTGCAGGTAACTCGAGTCCCATTTCACATCACCAAATGCCTGCCTGGTGTCTATATTCGTCTGTTCTGCGCGCAACCCTGTTTGCAAATCCCATTTTCCCCAACGCTTTTGAAAGTTCAGGTATGCCGCGTTATTGTTCTCCTGGTAATAAAAATGATTGGTTTTGTTAACATCATTAACCGGTGTGCCGCTACTCATATCCCAAAACTTTGCATCATTATCCGCCGTCACAAAACTGAGTTTGAAACCGGCTTCCATTTTTCCGGTTTGGAGAAAGCGCTGACTGTAATCAGCTTTGGCCGTCATCAATTCCAGGTTTCCGCGTTGGTTACCGTCAAGAATATAATCAGGTTGCAGCGGCTGGCCATTCATCTGGTAATAGGATGTTGCCGTTCGCGACATTGACTTATTATCGTATTGCGCGTAATCCACATCGGCTGTCAGTTCGCGTCCGGTAGTATCAAATGTATGTTTCAGGTTGATGTTGGCCACCCAGTTGCTACCGCGGTCTTTATTGCTGGCATCGGTTTCAAATGTGTTTACCGGTTGGTCCATTGGATTGATGACGATTGACTCATTTTTATTCGTCCGTCTGAAACGATTGAAGTTGCCATTTACAATAAAACCGATCACTGTATTTTTCCCCGCATAATAGTCGGTACCAAATCGGGCTGTATGTGAATGGAGGAATAGTTTGGAGTAATTGTCTTTTACATCTTTCCCATTAAAAACTTTGGCGTCGGTATAAAAGTTTCTATCCAGGAAAAGATGATTCAGGTTGATCCGATAGGCGTAGTTGTAGCTTCCGAAAATGTTCACGGTTTTATTTCGGTAATTGAAGCTGGTGCCGGTGTTGGCTTTGGGATATACACCCTGTCCATAACCCGCAGTGAACGTGCCGTTTGTTCCAAAGCGTTGATCTTTTTCAAGCGGATATCAATAATGCCAGAGTTACCGGCAGCATCATATTTTGAAGAGGGGTTGGTAATAATTTCAATGCGGTCTATAGCGGATGAAGGCAGGCTGCGCAGGTAATTCACCAGGTCCTGGCCCGACATTGCCGTAATTTTTCCATCAATCATCACATTCACACCTGAGCGGCCCCGCAGGCTGATGATATCGTTGGGGTCGATGTTTACCCCCGGTGATCTTTCCAGGACTTCAAATGCTGAAGAACCAGTGCTAAGTATGCTGCTTTCCACATTTACTACAATGCGATCGCTGAGTTTTTGAATAAATGGTTTGCGTGCCGTAACCGTTATGCCCGTCATTTCGCGGCTTTGCGCGGTCATTTGTATATCGGGCAAACGATAGGGTGTTTTATTAAAATCAAAAACTGCTGTGTAGTACGCCTGGTGATTTGTTTCGGTAACACGCAGCAGGTAATTGCCGAAAATGATATTTTCAAATACAGCCAGTCCTTTTGCATCTGCCACCGATGCTTTTACCAATGATGAATCTGTTGCTTTCAGCAGTTCAACTGTAGCGCTGGGCAGCACCTGTAGTGAGCTATTGTGAATAATCACTTCAATAGTGCCGCGATCCTGCGCATGCAGGTTCAATGCACATGTGTTTGCCAACACAACCAATACAACCCATAGCTTTCTCATACAAAGTCCAGATTTTCACCAAAACTGGTTAAAAACGAATGAATTCGTAGGTTGAAAAGTGCAGGCGGGAAAACAAAAAAATGCGTGTGTCTGATTTTTACAAAAGTTCGGAGTTGCTGCGGTAGATCGGTTTGTTTTAATCGAAGAGCATACCCGTGGCTTTTTGCATCCTGTGCAAACACTTCACAACGCGTCTTGTCGGGACGCATATTTTTATTGCGATACTTTCTAACCACAACCCGTCCCGAAGGGACGGTACAGGTGTGGCATTATAAACATCTCTACGGTTCAATAACTCTAAACAAAATCTCCGCGGGCTCCGCGGGACCTCGGCGCGCTTTGCGTGAAAATTAATAAAGCAGCCTGTGGCTGCTTTATTAATGCTGCGGTAGATTGGTTCGTTTTATTTTCGACACGAGAGGACGTGTTGTAACGTGTTTGCACAACACGCGAAGATGCCTTCGGGCGCCTGCATCACTACCCATCCCTTCGGGACGAAATGCGAGAAAATATAGTTGCCCATACTTGCTTAAATCCAAGAGTACACCCGTTGGCTTTTTGCATCCTGTGCAAACACTTCACAACGCGTCCTGACGGGACGCATATTTTAGATGCGCTACTTTTCTAACCACAACCCGTCCCTTCGGGACGGAATGTGAGGAAAAGCATAGTTGCCATATTTGATTTAAACGTGGAATAATTCAGCGAGAATATTGCCTTCGTCCCGAAGGGACGATATATCTGTAGCATCGGTGTTACTCTTTTTATTTTGAGTCCCGAAGGGACGGAATATCTGTTGGATCTGGCAATCTTTTTACATTTGTTAAAGGCGGGGTTCCATATGCGTCCTGTCGGGACGCGGGTAAAATGGGGAGATTCTTTTGCTACAGACATTGCGTCCTTTCGGGACGAAATGCGAGAAAATATAGTTGCCCATACTTGCTTAAATCCAAGAGTACACCCGTTGGCTTTTTGCATCCTGTGCAAACACTTCACAACGCGTCCTGTCGGGACGCATATTTTAGATGCGCTACTTTTCTAACCACAACCCGTCCCTTCGGGACGGAATGGGAGGAAAAGCATAGTTGCCATATTTGCTTTAAACGTGGCCTTAATTCGGCGAGAATATTGCCTTCGTCCCGAAGGGACGGAATATCTGTAGCAACAGTAATGCCCACGTTATTTTGAGTCCCGAAGGGACGATATATGTGCGCAAAAGAACTGTTCAATATGGCGGAAGAAATTTGCAACATGCTGCATCATAAAGAGACTTAATCGTTCGCACAACTCTAATCAAAATCTCCGCGCGATACTCTCGGTACAAAACGCACATTATTTCTTAAACTCAGAACCCGCCTTCCATTCAGGCTTCTTCTCTGCATTGGCAACACGAAGGCCCACTTTGAAGAATAATTTAAGGTCTGCAACCGCGCCACTCAGATCCCAACTTTCGGGATTGTATTCATCCGCAGGGCGATGGTAGAGCGCACTGGTGTATTCCGCATTCTTCGTTTTTCCATAATCAGCATCTTTTCCAATCACGTCAATTCCGCTTTCAGTATACAACGCAGGCACGCCCACTTTTGCAAAATTGAAATGATCTGAACGGTAATAGAAACCAGCTTCAGGATGTGGTTCAAATGCTACCACTCGATTATCTTCTTTTGCAGCATCCGCTAATATATCTTCCAACTCACTTTGTCCCTGTCCCACCACAATGATGTCGCGCGTAGCACCATACCAGTTAAGCACATCCATATTGATATTTGCAACTGTGTTCTTTATTGGGTAAATCGGGTTTTGCGCGTACCAGGCAGAACCCCATAATCCCTGCTCTTCAGCAGTTACTGCGAGCAAGAGTATTGAACGTTCAGGTGCTTTGTTCAGCTTTTTAAATGCACGTGCAATTTCAAACAAACCAGCCGTTGCACTTGCATTGTCAAGGGCGCCATTATAAATGCTATCCCCTTTTTCGTCAGGCTTTGCTATTCCAAGGTGATCCCAGTGCGCAGTGTAAATCACATATTCATCGGGCTTTTTGCTACCGGTTATTTTTGCAACCACGTTATGCGACTTACTATAATTTGTTTTTACCTGAATCGACGTGCTAAGGCGAATACCGAGCGCCTCCCCTTTGAATCCTCTGTTGTCGGCAGCAGCAAGCAGCGATTTATCTTTTCCGGCTGCTTTTAATAATTTCTCCGCGGCGGGCGTTGAAACCCATCCAATCACATCACACAGCGATTCTTCCTTACCCCGATTGTCGAGACGCAGACGCGTTCCATTCCAGTTGTTTTGCACAACGGTAAATGGATAACTGGCGCCAGCCGTTTCATGTACAATCAGGCAACCTCTTGCACCCTGGCGAGCCGCTTCTTCAAACTTATACGTCCAACGACCATAATAAGTCATTGTTTTTCCTTTAAACAAAGTACTGTCACCGCCAGCAAAACCGGGATCATTTACCAACACCATTACCACTTTTCCTTTTACGTCGAGACCTTCATAATCATTCCAGTTGTATTCGGGTGCTACCACGCCATATCCGGCAAACACAACTTCGCTCTGGTCCAGCATCACTTCGCTGTCTGTTTTATCGGTCCAGATCACATATTCATCAAAACCTTTTAATGAAAACTGTCCTGCTTTGGTATTTACCAGCATGGCGGGTGCCGCTTCTGTTGTAATACTTACCATCGGCACTTCCTGTAGATAGCTGTCGCCGTTTCCGGGCTCCAGCCCTGCGGCCCTGAATTGCGCTTCCAGGTATTGAATCGTTTTTGTTTCACCTTCGGTAAATGGTTTTCTTCCCTGAAAATCATCAGACGCCAGTATCGCAATATGATGTGCAAGGCTATCTGCAGTCATCGCATTGAGCGCCTCTGCATCGTTCAACTCCGTTTCATTATTACACGCAGTTACCAACAGGCTTGCAACCGCAACGGGTAACCAGTTCTTTTTTAAACTGAAAAATTTCATCCTTATAAATTTTAGTTGATTGAATTTTAAAAATGCTCCTCGTTGTTATCCTTTAAATCCATTCCTCACATGCGCACCGTCGCAATAAGGTTTGTTTTGTGAGTGCCCACAGCGACACAATGCAGTAACCTTATGGCGCTTTGTTTCTGCACCGGTGCCGTCTTTAATCGTGATGTTGCCGTAAACCAGTAATGGACCATTGGGACTCACTTCTACTGTTGTATCTGTCACCACTTCCGTATTTCCATCTTTTTCTTCTTTATTATAATAAAAACTCAGCGCTCCGCTGGGACATTTCTTCACCTGCTCCACCATCCGCTCGGTTGGAGCCCCTTCGGGGTTAATCCAGGGTCTGATTTTTGGGTTAAATACTTCCGGCAGGCCGGTTGCACCTTTCCAGCAAAGCGCACTATGAATGCATGCACCAGGTTTCCACACAATCGTTACTTCCCCGTTTGTATATTTTTTGGTGATGTCCTTTTCCATGTTCAACTTTTTTAATTTGAATCAGATTTCTAAAGTAATGAAATATCGTGAGGCATCAGTATGTTATACACTCATTACATCCCGTAACCTGTACAAGCGGGTTGTGCTATACTTTTATTTTCGAAGTTAAAACTCTGTCGTCCCTTACATTTGCGTGAAATTGAGTTGTTATGTCAATCCGGATTTTTATTACAGGCGGTACTTTCGATAAGGAATACAATGAGCTGAATGGTGAATTGTATTTTAAAGATACTCATATGCACGACCTGCTTGAAATGGGTCGCTGCCGGCTGAAGGTGGAAATCCGCACACTCATGATGATCGACAGTCTTGAAATGACAGAAGAAGACCGCGAGCTGATTGCGCATCAATGTATACAGGCCGATGAAGACAAAATTATTATCACACACGGTACCGATACCATGTCGGAAACTGCCCGCATTTTATCGGAAAAAGTAAAGAACAAAACCGTCGTATTAACCGGCGCCATGATCCCTATCAAGTTTGGTAGCTCCGATGGACTCTTCAACCTGGGAAGCGCGCTTGCATTTGCGCAAACATTGCCGCACGGTGTTTACGTAGCTATGAATGGTCGCTTTTTCCACGCCCATAATGTGAGAAAGAATAAACAAACAGGGGTATTTGAAGAACTTACTCCGGAAACAATCTGACAAATTTTTTCATGATAAAAAACGCCACTGCTTTGTAACAGTGGCGTTTTTATTACCCATTCGGGTAAACTATCGCTGAATAATTTATTGTTTAGGTTCCAGCAGTTTGAAGAACTGGTCCAGCTGTGGCAGGATAACGATTCTTGTACGGCGGTTCTGTGCTTTACCGTCTGCAGTTGAGTTCTCTGCAACGGGTTTGTATTCGCCACGGCCGGCAGCAGCCATTTTAGCGGGATCCAATCCGTATTGATCTTGCAGAATACGAACAACTGAAGTTGCGCGCTTCACACTCAGATCCCAGTTGTCTACCACATTGCCTGATCCACGGTAAGGAACATTATCGGTATGGCCTTCAACCATAAACTCGATGTCAGGTTGATTTTTCAGAACGGCCGCTACTTTACCCAATACTTCTTTTTGCCTGGGGAGTTACTTCAAACTTCGCAGATTTGAAAAGCAGCTTATCGCTGATGTCGATATACACCACACCTTTATCTACTTTGATATTGATATCCTGGTCGTCAAGATTTCCAATAGCACCTTTCAGGTTCATCACCAGTGCCATGTTGAGAGAATCTTTGCGCGCCATTTGTTGTTGCAATGTTTGAATATAATTATCCTTTGCACCAATATTTTCCATCGAACGTTTGATGCTTTCTGCCTGAGCAGAGCTGATTACACTCAGGTCTTCCAGTTGCTTCAGCGCCTGTGTATTGTTTTGTTTCAGCAAATCAATTTGTTTGTTGAGGCCAGCGATTTCGCTTTCCAGGTTTGATTTTGCTGTAGCCAGCGCATTCTTTTCTGTTGTACAATCATTCAGATTACCCTGGAGGCTGGTGTTTTGCGATTGCAGGGTGGCATAGTCAGCCTGCGCCTGTTTATATTTTTTTGAACTTACACATGAGGTAAGCAGTACCGCGGTAAAAGCGGGAAGAATGACTTGTTTAATATTCATTGCACCTGGTTTTGAGTTGAACAAATTATAATTTATAAAGCCTTAACTGCAAGGTATGTGCGGCAGTCAAACCGCAAATATAGAACATAGCAATCTGCAAAATTGCCCTGAAATGTTAATATATATTTCCAAAAACATGCCTGTTTCTAAAAAACTAACAACTGGTCATAAAATTTCCGGCAATTTTGCGTGATAAGTACAACGAACCGTTTATGATTGATCGTAAAGCTGCCATCGGTTTTATCTTCATTACCCTGTTAATTGATGTAATGGGGTGGGGTCTTATTATACCGGTAATGCCCACTCTCCTGGTAGAATTAAAAGGCATTTCTATCAGTGAAGCCAGCACTTATGGCGCTTTGCTGCTCACGGTTTATGCCATTGTGCAGTTTGTGTTTGCACCGGTAATTGGTAATCTCAGCGATCGTTACGGACGAAGACCGGTTTTGCTGCTTTCACTGTTGGGCTTTGGTATCGATTATGTATTCCTGGCTCTTGCTCCCTCTTATGGATGGCTTTTTGTTGGTCGCGTTATCGCGGGAATAACGGGTGCGAGTTTTACGACTGCGGCCGCTTATATCGCCGACGTGAGTACCCCTGAAACGCGTGCTAAAAACTTCGGGCTCATTGGGGCTGCATTTGGTATAGGATTTATCATCGGGCCGGCGCTGGGCGGTTTGCTTTCGGGTTGGGGTACACGCGCGCCATTTTTTGCTGCAGCGGGATTATGCCTGCTCAACTGTCTGTACGGTTACTTCATTTTACCCGAATCGCTGCCAAAGGAAAAAAAGGCGCCCCTTTCAGTGGGCAAAAGCCAATCCTGTGGGTTCACTTCTTTTCATATTCAAACACCCCGTCATCCGCGGCCTCGCCATGTCTTTCTTCTTAGTTTATCTCGGCGCACAGGCGGTACAGGCTACGTGGAGTTTCTTTACCATGCACCGTTTTGAATGGAACTCAAAAATGGTGGGGATCAGTCTAGCTGTTGTTGGATTGTTGGTCGGCCTGGTTCAGGGCGGCCTAACCCGTGTGGTAAACCCGCGTCTGGGTAATGAACGCAGCGCCTATCTGGGTCTCACGCTTTATGCCGCGGGGTTGGTGTTAATGGCTTTCGCCAGCGAAACCTGGATGATGTTTGTATTCCTGATTCCTTATTGCCTTGGTGGTATTGCCGGGCCTTCTTTGCAAAGTATTATCGCCGGACTGGTGCCGCCCAACGAACAGGGCGAACTGCAGGGCGCACTTACAAGCCTCATGAGCCTGGCTACAATTATCGGTCCGCCATTAATGAATGGACTGTTCGATTATTTTACCAGCACACGTGCACCCATGTATTTCCCCGGCATTCATTTTTTCCTGGGAGGAATTTTAATGTTGGCGAGCGTGCTGATTGCATGGCGGTTTCTTCGCAAAAAGCTACATGTTGCTGAGCATTAGAAAGCTTTTACATACGCGCCAGTGCCTGCTTTAAAGCTTCAATGGTTTTCTTTTCACTGCCAATAAAGATCTGGTTGTCGATAATTACAACCGGCCGTTTCAGGAATGTATATTCATCGAGAATCAAATTGCGGTAATCTGTTTCGCAAAGGGATTTTTCTTTTAATCCCAATTCGCGATACCTGATAGCGCGGCGGCTGAAAAGCGATTCATAACTGCCTGAAAGTTTTTTCATTTCATCGATCTGCGCTGGTGTTATGTATTCTGTTTTGATATCCTGCATTTCAAAACCCTTCTTTGCAATTCCCGTATCGCGGAAAATGGCCTGACAGGTGGTACAGGTTGCCAGATGATATATTTTTCTCATGTGTTTATCTTCTTAGGTTTTGCTCTCCAGTTTAACTTTTGAAGCAAAGTTTATTTGATAATCTATTAAAATAGAGTAACTTACGATTCACTAAATACCCTTGATAAGCGATGGGCAAAGATGAGGTTTTTAAAGGAGAGATAGAAAAGGCAAGTGATTTTAAGTTTGGAGCAAGTGTGGCCAATGTCTTTGACGACATGGTTAACCGCTCTGTTCCTTATTACGGCGAGATGCAAAGAATGATGGCAGAAATTGCTGCCGACCACGCCGTAGAAGGTTCTGATGTTTACGATCTCGGTTGTTCAACCGGAACTACAATGATCGGTATGGACACCATGGTAAAACCTGGCATTCGTTTCGTTGGCATCGACGAATCGCGCGAGATGTTGGATAAATGTAAAACCAAACTAATTGAAGTTGGTTTCAACAGACCATACGAACTGCGAACTGCAGACCTGAACCAGGGTGTCGTTATCGACAACGCGTCGGTGGTTGTACTTTGTTTGACATTGCAATTTGTGCGTCCTATGAACAGATCCCGTGTGATAAGGGATATCTACAAAGGGCTTCGCCCCGGCGGTATATTAATTCTTATAGAAAAAATTCTTGCAGAAGAAAGTCGTTTTAATCGCGACTTCATTGAATATTACTACAACTACAAGCGCCGCAACCATTATAGTGAACTGGAGATTTCCCAAAAGCGTGAAGCGCTGGAGAATGTTTTAGTACCTTATAAACTCAGTGAAAACATTACAATGCTGCGCAATGAGGGATTTTCTCACTGCGAAGTTTTTTCTGAAGTGGTACAATTTCGCAGGACTGATTGCTGTAAAATAATCCCGGGGATAGATTCCAGTTTCACCTATCAATAAATCTCAACCAAGCGCTGCGTGAAACCTTGTGTTGCAACAATGCGCAATCAAACCAAACCGTTTTTCATGATCGCCATTGGTAACTTCTTCTTTAAATACCGCAACTGGATTTTCATTCTGTTTTATGCGGCGTTGTTTATTCCATCATGGCCGATAATTGGACCGGAAACCGGCGGCGAAAATTATTATCTCTGGCCCATCGTCATTGGTTTAGTAACAACGGTAGCTGGTCAACTCATCCGCGGTGCTACCATTGGTCTCGCTTATATTGTTCGGGGTGGAAAAGGTGGAAAGCCTTATGCGGAAGGTTTGGTGACAGAAGGAATATTCAGGCATGTGCGTAACCCACTTTATGTTGGCAACATCCTGATGTTGCTGGGGGGTGGGCATTCTTGCCAATTCACTGGTATATGTGGCCATCGTAATTCCCATCTTTCTTTTCATTTACCAGGCAATCGTATTAGCTGAAGAAAATTTTCTGCGGGGCAAATTTGGCGCTGGATACGACGATTATTGTAAAGATGTAAACCGTTGGTGGCCGCGTTTCTCGGGCCTGGGGGGCACGCTCAGCAGTATGGAATTTAACTGGAAACGCTGGATATTAAAAGAACATACCACGCAGTTTATCTGGCTGGTAGGCATCAGCCTGCTCCTGTTGCTTAATTACCCGCAACTCACGGGGGGGGATACCGATCGTCGTAACCTATTGATTGGCATAGTTCTGGGAGTACTTTTATTGCTTTACATCTTCATCCGTTTCCTGAAAAAAACCGGCCGTTTCAGGGAATAATAAAGACGCTGAACATTAGCCATCTTTTTCTTGTTAATTTTGCAGCGGCGCTTTTCGAACACGCCTTTAAATTTTGAACTATGATTAAGACTGGAAACCCCATGATCAGCATTTATACGGAGATGACACCCAATCCGGAAACAATGAAGTTTGTTGCCAACAAACTACTCTATCCCGGTAAAAGTGTTGACTTCCCCGATGCTGAAAGCGCGAAACCTTCGCCGCTGGCTACCGAACTGTTTGGTTTCCCCTTTATAAAAGCGGTTTTTGTTGCCAGCAACTTTGTAACGCTTACAAAAACCACCGAAACAGACTGGCAGGATGTAATTCCAAGTATCCGTCAGTTTCTGAAAGATTACCTGGAAGAAGGCAAGCCTGTTGTAAACGAGGAAGAACTGGCTGCCGTTCGCCCCGCCAGCAGCAACGAAGTAGCAGCTGATGACGATGACGTGGTAAAACGCATTAAAGAACTGCTCGATAACTACGTTCGCCCCGCAGTAGAAATGGATGGCGGCGCTATTCAGTTCAAGAGTTATTCTGAAGGAACCGTTAACCTGAGTATGCAAGGCGCCTGCAGTGGTTGCCCCAGCAGCATGATTACACTGAAGGCCGGCATTGAAGGAATGATGAAACGTATGATTCCTGAAGTGAAAGAAGTAGTTGCCGAAGCTGAATAATAAACTAAGGGCCTTTTGCAGGCAAACCATATCAAAAACGCCGGTGAAAAATCTCATCGGCGTTTTGTTTTATTTCACATCCATCATTGAAATCCGTTTTGTCCAATTCACATTTCTTTCTTTCAAATAACTGATCACAAAATCGAAATTCTTTTCATTGCTACCCACGAGTTCTGGTGGAAAGACTCCCTTCTGCGTAAACATTCCATTATTTAGTAAATGCATGGCGGCCGCACAGGTATAACCTGTTGTGCGTGCCATGGAGCTGATGCTGCTAACAACATCATATTCGTCGTAGAGACTATATTCAACCTTCTTACCTTCTCCTTCCACCACCACCCGCATCACGGTGAACTCCGGTTCGTTGGGTTCGAGCTTCCATTTGTCAAGTAACAATGTTGTAGTCACATCCATAGGCTTAACCAACTGGCCGGCTGCATTTACGGGTTCTGTATTAAAAAATCCTGCTTGTTGCAAGGCAATGATCAGTTCAATATGTCCGGGATAACGCAGCGTTTTCTCCAACATTTCGGGAATATGAGGCAGCGTGTAAATAAGCGATCGCAAACCATCGGTGTTAAACGCTTCCAGTTCACCCACTTTGTCAAAACTTAATATTTCGCGGTCGCTTAATGCAGGTTTGGTAACGATCCGTCCCGCTTCTTTTAGTCGCGCAGGGCGCGTATATTCTTCAAGCACATCAATCGGTGAGAAGGGCGCCTTGTATTGAAATGGAGGCTTTCGTTCTTTTGGTAAACCGCCCACATAACACAGGAATCGTTCAATCTTCATTTCTTCATTGTATCGACCTACAATAAAGTTGCTCATTCCCGGCGCCACGCCGCAATCGGTGATGATGGTCACGTTTGCTTTTTTTGCGGCCTCATCCAGTTGCAATGCATTTTCAGGAAAAAACGAAATATCCACGCCGCTCTTTCCAGCAGCAATCACCGATTCCAAAGCTTTGTAACCCATAAAGCCCGGAACGGCCAGCACTACCCAGTCTGCATCAGCCAGCAGTTGCGGATATAAATCGTATTGCTGCAAATTGGCAGTAACGGTTTTTATTGAAGGATGCGTAAGGGAAATGGCCTGGAGGTTTTGGGGGTTGACGTCAACCGAAGTCACTTCAAATGCAGTGGATAAATCTTTAGCAATGGCGCTGCCCACCATGCCGGCACCCAAAACAGTTATTCTTTTCAATGGAGTAGCGTTTTATTAAGCAATCGTTTGTAACAAACCCGAACCGGGTAAAGTTACGGTTTCAGTATTTCTGTTATAGCATCACCCCTTTGTGGTATTTTTATAAAATATTGATGCAAAACATACTCTTTCTTTCTTACACCTGTGAAAATGAAAATAAAGCATTGTAATTTTCGCCCATGGAGAGCAATGGCACGCGCATGGAATTAATCTGCAGCGATGGATATAAACTGAATGCTACATTATTTAAACCGGAAGGCCAGCCTTCTGGTTTTATCATTTTCCAGGGTGGTACGGCCATTAAGAAAGAATTTTATACGCACTTCTGCCAGTTCCTGGCCAGCGAAGGCTTCTATGTTCTCAGTTACGATTATCGTGGGATAGGTGGCAGTCGCAATGGGTCGCTTCGCGGAATGGATGCAACGTTGCTTGACTGGGGCCAGTTGGATATGAAAGCCGCCATCAGCTTTGCGCAGGAAGATTATCCGCAGTTGCCCTGTATCATGATTGGTCACAGCATTGGCGCGCAATTGATTGGGTTTGCCGATAACAATCATCATCTCAAAGCCGTAATTGGTATTGGCAGTTCCACCGGTACCTGGTGGAAAATGAAAAAACGCTTTTCGCTTTCTGCTTTTGTATTGTGGTATATCATCAATCCTGTAGTGACACCTATCGTCGGCTATGCACCGCTAAAGAAGCTGCGTATAATGGAAGATCTTCCGAAAAATGTAATCAATCAATGGAGTCGCTGGTGCCGGAGTGAGTTTTATTTTGGTGATCATCTCGGACGCTCTATTCCTGCAGATGCATTTCATGCGTTGCGCGTTCCCTATATCGTACATTATTTTAAAGACGATCCCATTGCAACCGATAAAACCGTTACCGACCTGATGGCGCTTTACCGAGGTACACGTACACGCATGATTAAACACAGGCCAAAAGATTATCACGCAAAGAAAGTCGGGCACTTCAAAATCTTCTCACGCAAGTTTCAAAACAGTTTCTGGCGAATTGTAGCGAATGAAGCCCACCGCTTCGCGGAGGCGGATAAAGACTAATCATTCAACTTACAGCATAAAGGTATTCGCTATCTTCGGCATGGAAGACTTTAAAAAATTCTACAATGATTATCATCTATATTTTCGGCGGTCTTTTATTGTTGTTTCTCCTGCTAACCGTACTCGTTCCCGGCAGTTTCAAACTCAGCAGAACCCGTGAAGTAAGTTGTAGTACACAACAACTCGTAGCTTTTGTTTCCGATTTTAAAAATTATGCTGAGTGGAATCCCTGGCTCTCACGCGATGAAACAATTCAAATAGATATAACCGGCCGTGCAGGACAGGTGGGACACGCGTTGAGCTGGAAAGGAAAAAGAACTGGCACCGGAAAAATGGAAATAACTGCGGTAAATGAGCATTCGATCTCCTGGTTGATTCATTATCAAAAACCATGGGCCAGCACGGGCAAAGATGAGTGGACCCTAAAACCAACCACAAATGGAAAATGTGAGATCACCTGGGTGCATGAAGGCAATCTTCCCTGGCCATTTGCACGATTGATGGGAGGGTTTATTCGGCGCAATCTGGCATATCAACACAATGCTGCACTAGAGAACATTTCGAACAGGCTGTAATTTGAACAGAATGTGACAATGTGGAAATGTGGAAATGTGAAAATGTGGAAATGTGGAAGTAATCAAAAAAATCGTGCAAATGAAATCATTTTACAATTCTGAAAATTGCAATTTGATTTTCACATTTCCACATTTACATATTGTCATATTTTCAATTTATCACATTTTTCTAAAAGTTAAATGAACAATTATCTCCCCTTCATATTAATTCTTCTTTCTGCGGTTTCCGGTTGTTATACCAGTAGCAATCCGTTGCGTGAGCAAACCCGATTGCTGCGCAAAGGTCGTTTGGTGGATGATACCAGTTATGTGTATTCGCTTCCCTACGAATCGGGCAAACGATACCGGATGGTGCAGGGGTATTTCAGTAGTTTTTCGCATCGTGAGCGTGCCGCACTCGATTTTAAAATGAAATGCGGAACTAAAATCACTGCAGCGCGGGGCGGCGTTGTTGTGCGTGTAAAAGAAGATGGGGACCGCGGCGGCCTCAACCGCAAATACCGCGAATTCGGAAATAACATCGTTATAGAACATGAAGACGGATCGCGTGCGGGCTACTGGCACCTGCAAAAAGAGGGGAGCCCTCGTTGCCGTTGGCGACACTGTAGCCCAGGATCAGGTCATCGGTCTTAGCGGTAAAACAGGTTATGCAGCATTCCCGCACCTGCATTTCATGGTCTGGAAATCCGGCCCGGGTGGTTGGCAACAGATTCCAACAAGGTTCAAAACGAAAAAAGGAGATATTTACCTGCGTGGGCTGCGGCGATACAGGAAACCAGTGTGACAATGTGAAAATATGTAAATGGGAAAATGAGGAAATATTAGAACTCCTTTATTGAAACATACCTGTTTTGATTTCCACATTTACTCATTTACATATTTTCACATTTCCACCTTACCATATTTCCACATTTACATATTTCCACATTTCCATATTTTCACATTGTCACATTTTCACATTTCTTCTCCATGGATAGTTTTTTAGAAGTCACTGCTATTGTTTCCGGTCTCGCAAGCGTTTGGCTCTCGCGGCGCGAAAGTGTGCTTACCTATCCCGTGGGGCTGATCAATACCGCTTTTTATACTTACCTGAGTTTTAAATATCATTTACCCGGCGAATCAGCAGTTAATTTTTATTATACCGTCATGAGCCTTTATGGTTGGTATATGTGGGCGTTGAAAAATGATCGACAAGAAAAAGTGTTACACATTACTTTCTCCGATAAAAAAATGTGGATCACGCAAATCCTCTTTTTCGCAGTTATCTACGTTGTTGTTTTTGTCGCCATCATCAGTTTAAAAAACCTCTTTTGGGAGGGAGCGATCCCCGCGGCTGATGCATTTGCCACCGCCACTGCATTTACCGGTATGTGGCTAATGACACGCAAAAAAGTAGAGAGCTGGTACTGGTGGATCGCTACCAATACCGCGAGCATTCCACTTTATTATGTAAAAGGTCTGGAACTTACCGCAGGTTATTACCTTATCCTGCTGGTCTTTGCCTTCTGGGGCTTAGCTACCTGGAAGAAGAAAGCACATGTCGCTTAAACAAAATTGCTATCTTTCGCGGGTGATAAAAAAGATTGTAATAATTGGTCCTGAAAGCACAGGTAAAAGCACACTGGCCGCACAACTGGCCGCACATTTCGATACGCGCTGGGTGCCCGAGTTTGCACGCGAGTTTCTGCTGACCAATGGCACCAACTACGAATACGATGATCTGCTTACCGTAGCAAAAGGACAAATGGCACTGGAAGATGAACAAACCACAGCGCTCGAAACACAATCGCAGGAACTGTTAGAGGCGGGTGGACATTTACCACTCTTTATTGATACCGACATGTATGTAATGAAAGTGTGGTGCGAATTTGTTTTTGGTAAATGTCATTCGTATATCTTACAACAAATCGTGGAAAGGCAATACGATCTTTACCTGCTTTGTAATACCGATCTTCCCTGGGTAAAAGATGAGCTGCGCGAATATCCGGATCTGGAAACACGCCGCAAACTCTTTCATATTTATAAAGATCTCATGGTTAATCAATCGGTGCCATGGGTGGAAATCAAGGGAGAGCCGGAGCATCGGTTTGCACAGGCAAAAAATGCAGTGGAATATGCGTTGCTGCGCTAACAGTTATTTCCTGTTTACCAATTTCTTTATCTCTTCGTCCGGTGCGAGAAAGCGCATTTGTTGCATGATCTTCTGCGCGCGATTCGTCATGTAGCGCGATGGAGGTTTAACTTTATATCGCTTCGGATTGGGCAAACAGGCTGCGATCAGCGCAGCTTCGTTTTGCGTTAAGTCTTTTGCTTTTTTATTAAAATAAATATTTGCCGCGCGCTCCAGTCCAAAAATTCCATCACCCATTTCAATTACATTCAGGTACATTTCCAGAATGCGCTCTTTTTCCCCAGATCAATTCAATCATGAATGTGAAATAAGCTTCCAGGCCTTTGCGGATAAAACTGCGGCCCTGCCATAGAAAAACATTCTTGGCAACCTGCTGACTAATGGTGCTGCCTCCACGCATACGACCTGGCTTTTTCTCGTTGTAGTCCATCGCTTTCTGGATACTCTTCCAGTCGAAACCATTATGATCTGCAAAAAGCTGGTCTTCCGATGCAATTACTGCCAACCGCGCATTGGGCGACATTTCTGATGCGTCCACATAATCGCGCTTTAACCCATGACCCGTAACCCAACTCACCAGTTGCGTGATGGTGATAGGAGGGTTGATCCATTTCAACAACACGATATAAACAAATTGTGCAATGAAAAGAATCAGGAATATTCGCTTCGTCCACTTCCATATTTTACGCAGGCGCTCCTTCATGATAAGGCTGCAATATATAAACTCTTTCAGTGGATAAAAAAGTAAGTATCGATCGGGGAAATCGTTACCGGTTGATTATATCTTCTTAAAACGCGCGTCGTCGCGGTAAATGAAAATCGATCAGATGAAGCCTGTATTTTTTTCCCATTTTATATTCCTTACGGCTTAGCCTGATTTTACTGGCAATGTATTGTACCAGTAGCGGTGCATATCCAATCACTGCTCCGGCAGTGATTGCCTTTTCAAAACTTGCCTGGTTGCTCAGCGTGAGTCCTGCAGTTGTTAATGCCACACCTCCAGTAATCAGCAGCAGTTGATTGGGTGGTATGTAAAATGTTTTGTCTTTCTTCTTCCGGATAATCACAGATTTTACGCGCGCAACGGGTATGGGTTTGCCTAATAAAAAAATGGTATCGTCGCGTAAATGTGTGATCAAACCGCCAACGATTGTATCGCCAGATAAACGTAACAATATCTGGTCGCCTTCCATATAGGTGCGTTTTTTCTTGATTCCTTTCTTCACAAAAAGAAACGCATGTTGAGCCTGTGAGGGAGCGACAAACAGCAGTAGTGCGGCAATAAAAAAGGCTCTCATGTTTGTGAGTTTGCAGAAGGCTTTTACAATTGGCGGTGGCCGTCAAAGGTTAGCTTTCCCTTTCATATTATTTCTTAATAAAAAGCTAATCGTTATATGAGCCTAAGGAATTTATCCCAGGTATGCTTTCAACCCCCAGATGAGGGGCGATACCAAAGCCAATGAGGATAATGCCGTTTACCCGATTCAGAATTTGGATGTTATGCGGTGTAAGGCGGTTGCGGATTTTGCCGGCCAGCAACACTTTGGCCACATCGGCAGCAAGTACCACCACCAGACAGGTGGAGAAGATGACGATACGATAACTTACCGGGTAAGCAATAAATGTGGTGGACGTGGTAATCCAAAAAGAAAGATTGCAGGGTTGAGGATATTCATCAGAAATCCGGAAAGTGCAATGCGCGCATATTCCATTCCCTTAATCTGCACCATCAGGTGCTGACCCTGCTCATTCACCGGTATTTTTTTAAAGAAAAGAAAATAGATTCCCATTACAATCAGGAAGATGCTACCGGCAACACCAATCTCAAGTCGCATAGAGCTGATGCTGCGAAACAGTTCTGTAAATACATTACTGATCAGTACCAGTGCTATATCGCTTGCAGACACGCCGGCCACAAAGGCGAATCCGCCCCTGGGCCCATTGTTGATGCTTTGTTTGATGATGGAAAATATTACCGGCCCCACGGCAATACTCAGCAACAATCCCAGTGTTAACCCCTTGAGTAAAGCTTCCAGCATAATGTAATGGTGAACTTGCGGGAACTCCTTTTACAGCGATCCCGTTTCCAAATATTTATTCCAGTCATCCAGCATTTTCCCTTTCATCACCCGGGGAATTTATGCTGGCTGCCCAGTTTTCCTTTTAGTTCCATAAACTTCATAAAGCGGCTTTCAGGCAAAACTTCCAGGAACACTTCTTTTAATGCACTGTCTCTTTCTGTTGCATAATCATCGTTCAACGCACGCAGTTGCTGATCAATATTTTTACGCAACACATCTGCATCCACCTCGTCATCCGTTGCCACATACCATTTATGCGCAAAAAATCCTTCATAAGGATAACCTACAACCGTGTACTCTGGTATACTTATGTTGAGCTCTTCACTTGCCAGTTGAATGGCGCGGTTCATATTCTCCACACTCAGGTGTTCGCCTACCAGGCTTAAGAAATGTTTGGTGCGGCCTGTAATAACCACTTCATGTTTTTCCATATCCACAAACTTGATGGTATCACCAATCAAATAGCGCCAGGCGCCGGCATTGGTGCTCATCAGCAGTGCATATTCTTTTCCTGGTTCCACTTCATGTATCATTCGTACATCCGGCTTCTCAACGAGACGGCCATCTGCATCAAAGTTTTTTTCATCGAAGGGAACAAATTCAAAAAAAGATATTATTGTTCAACACCAGTTGCATACCCTTTGCATGCTCCCGTGTTTTAAAACCAATAAAACCTTCACTTGATAAATAGTTCTCAATATAAATGATGGGACGCCCCAGCAGTTTTTCAAATCCTTTTTTATAAGGCTCAAAAGCAACTCCTCCGTGTACAAACACACCGAAGTTGGGCCATATCTCATGAATGTTTTTAACCTTGTAATGTTCAATGATCATCTCCATACACATCTGGCACCACGCAGGCACACCCACGATATAACCAATATCCCAGTCGCGGGCATGCTCCACAATCTCATTCAACTTCTGGTTCCAGTCTTTAATCGCTGCTATTCTTCCACCGGGTTTATAAAATGTCTGAAACCAGAACGGTCTTTTTTCGCAAGAATACCACTCAGGTCACCAGCATACCAGCCGGCGCTTCCTTTTTTGCAAATCGGTGGCACCGCCCAACATCAGAAAACCGCGGGTAAGCGATTTCTTGTTGGCTTCTTCATAACCAAATACACTGATGAGCTGGCGGATATAATTCACCTGGTTGCTACGCAAAAGATCGCTGGTTACGGGAATGTATTTGCTCGCAGCTTCTGAAGTACCCGAACTTAATGCATAATATTTAATCTTTCCCGGCCAGGTTACATCGGGTGTACCATCCAGGGTTTTCTTCCACCATTCTTCGTAAATCTTGTTGTAATCGTGAATGGGTACCTGTTGCTGAAATCCCGGTACCGGATTTTTTTGCAATAATGCTTTATCAAAATGATAGCGCTGTCCGAATTCAGTGAACCGGGCCTTTTTCAACAGCTTCTTCAACACCTTAATTTGTTGACGCCGTGCATCATTGGGTGGGATGCGCAGCGCTGAAGCAATCGCCTTAGGTAGTTTAATGTCAATAATTCGCGCCATATATTCTTTTCGAAATCACTTAAAGTTACGTTTTTCTCCTGCGTTGAGTTGCGAATATAGGTGAAGTTTACACGAGCCTGAAAAATGTAAAATCATCACAACGGGATTTCTCAACTCCCTAATTTTCTCCAGGAGTAGATTATCGTTCGCAACTCCGCCTGCACCGAATAATCCCGCGCATACCAGTAATCCAGCATATGCAGACTTTCAGCCGGCAGATTACTGTTTTCGTTGGAAGGCAATCCATTACTCCCCAAAACGCCTTTGCGTGTTACAGGCAAATGGGGTTCCTCCTGTGCATAACCCATCCACGATTTTTGCGCCAGCAAAACCTGGAACGCATTCCGCAGAAATGCAACTGGTTTTTTTATCAAAAACAACCACACCGGCCATAATACAATACCGACGATTGCAATAATTACATCTGCCAGTCGCTTCAATCTTCTATAATGTGGATTTGAAAGTCGGAAGCCATTTTCGTGCGAGAGTGATTCTCCGCTGCTGTCTTTTTGAGTCGCTGCCAACAATACTTCTGGTTCCATTGCCATGCCATTTAATACGAATACCACGCGGCAATTGATTCAGTTTGTTGATGAGTTCGCTGTAAGAAAGATAACCCGCTACCAACACCAATTCAGAAAAAGGAATCGTCCTTTTCAGCGAAGTAAGCACCGGCCAGCGGCCGATGGTATTCTCCGTATTGGCGTCAACAGCAACACGGCCCAGTAGCTTCTCTTGCATATTGGCAACCGCCATGAGTTCTTTGATGGAAGCATACTCTTCTTTCGTAGCAACTGCAATGGTACTCGCAGCCTGATCGTGCGGTTTGTATTTTGAAACCACACCCGCGGCAATCAATACACGGCGCAATAAACCGATCAGCAGAAACGCCATCAATGCGCCAAAAAGAATGATGCCTCTTGAAAAACGATAATGCTCTGGCAGCAATGAATAGGTGGCCAGCACCACAAGCGTCGCCACAAGCGTACTTTGTATTAATTCAACCCGCCGGTACCAGCGGTCGTACAATCCTGCATAATAGGCCGTAATCAAATACACCACGGTAAATGCAGGAAAAGCAATCCACAACAACCTGCTTTCATACCTCACTTCGGGCTTCACATATTCCGCCCAAACCTCTTTCATCATCCAAAAAGAAAGTAGGATGAGAATTGCATCTATTAACGGAAGACCAGCACACGGATAAACCTGCTTACTGCAGAAAATGTAGCGCGTGCCCAGATAGCGAGATGTATAAAAAAATTGAATGTGCCCGCGCGGCTGGCGCCATAATGTTTTTTTTACAAAAAGGCTCATGGCCGAATAAAACATGCGCACATAATTCATGCTTGCCTTACGCGTGCTTTCGCCTTTAAAATGTATAATGGGTGTTTCGGAAAAATAATAATTCCTGTAATTAGTGCCAGTTGCTGCGCAGGGTTGTTGTTGCAGGCGATAACTCAGGTCCACATCTTCACCATACATAAAAAACTGCTCGTCGAATGCGCCTGTTGCATCCAGCAGCTCCCGCCGCACCAGCATAAACGCACCAGCCAGCACTTCCACTGCGTGATTGCTATTCTCATCGAGATGGCCGAGGTGATAGCGGGCGAAAACTTTAGAGCGGGGAAACAACCTCGCCAGCCCCGAAAGTTTATACAAAGAAGTCATCGGCGATGGGAAGGCGCGTTTTGATTCTTTTAAAAAACGACCGCTGCCATCCAGCATTTTCACACCCAAAGCGCCCGCATCCGGCGTTGCATCCATAAAAGCGATGCAGCGGCTGAAACAATCTTCCGGAACAATGGTATCGGGGTTTAAGAATAATACAAAACGCCCCCTGCTGCGTTTCCAACCCTGGTTACAGGCTTTCGCAAAACCAGCATTCACGGTATTATTGATAAAGATGACTTCCGGAAATAGCGGTTGAAGGTAGTTGATGCTGTTATCGTCCGATGCATTATCCACCACAATCACCTCCACATCCATACCCCGCGAAGCGGCACGCACCGATGCCAGGCATTGCTCGAGGAAATGCTTTACATTAAAATTTACTATGACGACGGATAACAACAAATGGTTAATGATATACCCGCTAAGTAAGACGTTTTTACGTGGAATGCAAAATGCTAGTGATTAAGGCCTTCCGTTTACGCATAATGCTTTGCCGTATCTTTGCGTATGCTTATTTCTACTTTACAGGAAGCGGCCCGCGCCGGGGCTGAAGAAATCCTGAAATATTTTAATGGACAGTTTAAGATCAGCAATAAAGCAGGGGTCAACAACCTCGTTACCGAAGCGGATCATGCATCGGAAAAAGCCATCATGGCTGTTATCCGCAAAAACTATCCTGATCATTTCATTTTAAGCGAAGAAGCGGGTGAGCTCAGCCAGCAATCGGAATATAAATGGATTATTGACCCGATTGATGGCACTATCAATTTCGCTCATGGCATTCCCATCAATTGTGTGTCGATTGCCGTAGAATATAAGGGTGAAATCATCATGGGTGCGGTTTATAACCCACATATGAATGAATTTTTCCTCGCCGAAAAAGGAAAAGGCGCCACGCTGAATGGCAATCCGATTTCTGTAAGCCATAAAGAAGAAGCCATTCACGCCTGCCTGGTTACGGGTTTTCCGTACACTTATATAAACATGCCGAATGGTCCGCTTGAAGTTTTTGATCGTTTTATCCGCAAAGGCGTCCCTGTTCGCCGTTTGGGATCAGCAGCCATCGATCTTTGCTGGGTGGCCTGCGGCCGGTTTGATGGTTTTTATGAACACAAACTGGAAACCTGGGATAGCGCCGCGGGTTTTTTAATTGTAGAAGAAGCGGGAGGACGCGTTACGGATTTCGACGGTAATCGTTATTCACCCTACCAGCACCGAATTCTGGCCACCAATGGGCGTATTCACGATGAAATGCTCGACATTATCAACCAACGTAAAGAACTCTAATCAGGCATACATTCATATTATGGAACAAAGAACCGAAATAAGCGACCTGGGTGAGTTTGGTCTGATTGACCATCTTACAAAAAACATTGAGCTGCAAAATGCCTCTTCGCTGTTGGGCGTGGGGGATGATGCAGCGGTGATTGATCATTTTGGTAAACAAACCGTAATCACTACCGATCTGCTGGTGGAAGGTGTACATTTCGACCTGGCTTATACACCTCTTAAACACCTGGGATATAAATCCGTTGTGGTGAACCTGAGCGATATCTACGCAATGAATGCCACACCCACGCAGATTGTGCTCAGCATTGCTTTCAGCAATCGCTTTAGCCTGGAAGCGCTGGATGAGTTTTATGAAGGCGTGTACGCCGCCTGCCGCAACTATGGTGTCGATTTAATTGGCGGCGATACATCAACTTCCCAAAAAGGATTTATCATTTCCGTTACTGCCATGGGAGAAGTTGCGCCGGATAAATTTGTAAAACGCGATGGCGCCAAAAAAGGCGACCTTATTTGCGTGAGTGGCGATCTGGGTGGGGCTTATGTGGGCTTGCTGTTCCTGGAACGTGAGAAAAGAATTTTCATGGAAAGTCCCGGCGTTCAGCCCGATTTGGAAAATGAAACATATGTAATCGGCCGACTGCTAAAACCTGAGGCCCGCAAAGAAATCATCGAGTTTTTGGCGGATGCAGAAATTACGCCCACATCCATGATGGATATCAGCGATGGACTTAGCTCCGACATTTTACATCTTTGTAAAAACAGCCAGCTGGGTTGTGTGTTGTATGAAGAAAAATTGCCGATTGCAGAAGAAATGCGCAACGCCGCTTTTAAATTCGAGATCGACCCCACAGCCTGCGCATTAAGTGGCGGCGAAGATTATGAATTGTTGTTTACAATAGCACAGGAAGATTATGATAAAATTGTGCTGCGCGAAGACATCAGCGTGGTGGGATATATGACGGAAGCAGAGGCGGGACAACATATCATAACAAAAGGCGGAAGCAAACACGCGATTACAGCACAGGGATGGAACCACCTGAAAAAATAATCCGGTAGTACATGGTGACGATGCGGCTATTCTTTATTGTATCACTGCTTATTATCCTGTCATCATGCGGCAGTGGCCGACATTCCTATTCGCCTTATAAAAAATTCAGTGCCGAAAAATTGCAGAAAGATTTTTCGGTGTACCGGGAAACGCTCGAAGAAGCACATCCGGGACTGTACTGGTACACATCGCGCGATAGTATGGATTACTATTTCGCCTGGGGCGCAGCGCAACTCACCGATAGTATGACGGAGCCGGAGTTTCGACGTGTTCTCAATTATGTAACAGCAAAGATCAACTGCGGCCACACTACCGTGCGCAGTAGCAAGCGCTATGCAAGGTTTTCAGACACCGTACGCATTCGGCGCCTGTTTCCTTTGAGCCTTAAAATATGGGATGATAGCGCTGTTGTTTCTGCCAACATCAACCTGCGCGACTCTGTTTTAACAAGAGGTACGCCGATACTTGCTATTAATAATGTACCTATAAAAGAAATTGTGGATTCGCTGAGCCAGTTTCTTTCAACTGACGGTTTCAACAATACACATAAACACCAAACGCTGAGCAACCGCGGCTATTTTGGTTCACTGTACAGTTCTATCTACGGTTATTCTGATCGCTATGAAATAAGTTATATCGATAGCAATAACCAGATAGCTAAAACACTGATCAGGCCTTTTGTACCCGTTCGCGATACTACGCGCAGGCAGGGACCGCCGCCACCACGGCCACCACAACCCAGCCGACGAGAACGAAAGAACATTCGCCGCAATGCGGTTCGTCTCCTGAAAATTGACAGCACCGAAAAAGTTGCCATGATGGACCTAAATTCTTTCGGGAGAGGATATGGATTGAAACGTTTCTTCCGGCGATCATTCCGCGCACTACATCGGAATGATATTGAACACCTGATCATCGATGTGAGAAGCAATGGTGGTGGCAGCGTTACCAATAGTACATTGCTAACACGCTTTATTGCTGACAAGCCATTTAAGGTGGCCGACTCATTATATGCCCCAGCGAAGAGAAAAAAATACAGCCGCTATATTCAAAACGATTTTTTCAATCGCTTATTCATTACATTTTTTACCAAAAAAATAAAGCGGGAAATTATCATTTCAGGTATTATGAGCGACATCCGTTTAAGCCACGCAAAAAAATCATTACGAGGGCAAAACATATGTGCTGACAGGAGGAAATTCCTTCAGCGCCACAACATTGTTTGCGGGCACCGTACGCGAACAGGAAAACGTGACGATCATTGGTGAAGAAACCGGAGGCGGTGCTTATGGAAATTCTGCCTGGCTTATTCCTGATGTTACATTGCCCAATACCAAAGTAAGGTTTAGGTTGCCTTTATTCCGTTTGGTGATAAATAAAGACTTACCGCACGATGGCCGCGGTGTTCAACCAGAAATTTATGCTGGTCCCTCGCGCGACGACATTCGTTTAGGCAAAGACTATAAACTGGAAAAAGCGCTCGATTTAATTCGCAAATTCAAAGGCCTTTCTCATCCCTGATCTTCATCGGGCAATATTAGAAACGAATCTGCATCTTTCCAGAATGGAAATTTCGTGCGTACATCCACAAGATCTTCTTTTTGCAAAGTAACTGTGATGTTGTCGTCAGCATCACCTGCATTTGCAATAATTTGTCCCAGCGGGTCCACTACCATGCTATCGCCGCTATGGGATATACCATTTCCATCATCACCGATACGGTTTACACCAGCAACATAACACTGGTTTTCAATTGCGCGCGCCTGAAGCAATGTCTTCCAGGCATGATTGCGCCGCTGCGGCCAGTTGGCCACATATAGGAGCAGATCATATTCCCAACCAGCTCCCGGCTCCTGTGGTGCTTGTCGCGCCCACACCGGAAAACGCAGGTCGTAACAAATGAGCAGGTTAATACGCCAGCCATTTACAGAAGCTATAAAACGACGATGGCCGCGTTGGTAATGCTGGTCTTCGCCGGCAAAAGCAAAGCGGTGTTTTTTATCGTAGTAACCCGTTTGCCCATTGGGCAAAACCCATAATAACCGGTTGAAGTAAGCTGGTTTTCCATCATCATCGGTACCGTCTTCTATAATCACGCTGCCGGTAAGTATCATACGATGTTGTTTTGCCTGTTGCTTCATCCATGTAACCGTGGGACCGTCCATTGTTTCCGCCAGTTTCTCCGGTTGCATGCTAAAACCTGTGCTGAACATTTCCGGAAGAATTGCGAGCTGGGTTTTTCCCGAAAGCGCATTTAGCTTTTCAGAAAAATGCCGGAGGTTGGCTTCTTTATCTTCCCAGGCCAGGCGGGTTTGTATAAGACTGATGGTAATTGATGACATGTTTATTCTTTCGATTTTGCGATGCGGGCAATAACGGCGGTAATTTTTTCCGGTTCATATCCTTTTTGCATCAGGTAATCCTGCGTTTTCTTTCGCCTTACAAGATACTGTTCACCTTTCAACAAGAGGTATTTTTCGCGGGCGAGTTTCTCCAGTGTTTTTTCGTAATCGTCTTCTTCTATTTGTTTGAGGGCTTTGCGGATGCTGTAGTCGCTCACCTGCTTTTGTTTCAGCTCATATTTTATCCGGTTGCGGCCCCATTGTTTCATTCTGAATTTTCCGCCGGCAAACGCGATGGCAAAGCGTTCTTCATTGAGGTAATTTTCTTCTATCAGTGTTGCAATAATCGCATCCTGATCCTTTTTCCAAACGCCCAGGGAAAACAGTTTTTCCCGCACCTCGCTATGGCATCTTTCCTGGTAGGCACAGTAGTGCTTTAACTTCTGCAGCGCCTGGCCCGGAGTGAGATTTTTTGAGGGAAAAGCCATTGGGCAAAGATACGCTGAGAAAAATGTGGAAATGAGGAAATGGGAAAATGAGGAAATGGAGAGGTCTGGGTTCGGGCAGAATGTGCTAATATGAAAATATGGCAATGTGATAATGTGAAAATTGTGAGGGGGCTTTCGGCAAGCGGCAGACGGCAAACGGGTAATTTGAAATGGAACAATACAAGCCGCGTGAAAAAATATTTGGATCTACCCTCACGTCTCACTGGTTCACGTTTGCCGTTTGCCGCTTGCCTACTCTCACGCCTCACTATTTTTTCTCTGTTTCACCTGAAATTGTTTAGTTTCGCCACAAACAAAAAGTGCGATGAAGTTTATTGTATCTTCTTCTTCCTTACTTAAACAATTACAGCATATTTCCGGCGTAATCAGCTCCAATACTGTACTGCCGATCCTGGAAGATTTCCTGTTTGAAGTTGAAAAAAACAAGCTGACCGTAGTGGCCACCGACCTGGAAACGGTAATGCGCATTCAACTGGATATTGAGGCGCGCGACAATGGCCGGGTTTGTATTCCCGCCCGCATCCTGATGGATTCGTTGAAGAATATTCCCGATCAGCCGCTCACTTTTAATATCGACAAAAACTTTGGCGTAGAAATTACCAGCGACAATGGTAAGTATAAAGTAATGGGCGAAAATCCCGACAACTTTCCCAAAGAACCAACAGCAGATGATACCACCTCTTTTACCATCACTGCTTCTGCGCTGGTAACTGCTATCAACAAAACCCTTTTTGCTACCAGCAACGACGATTTGCGCCCTGCAATGACCGGTGTATTTTTTGAGCTGGATAAAAAGGGAATTCAATTTGTAGCAACCGACGCCCACCGCCTGGTACGTTATAAGCGCACCGACGTGAGCGCCACAAAAGCCGAGAATTTTATCGTGCCCCGCAAACCGCTCACACTGTTGAAGGCTGCGATTCCGGCGAACGAAGATGAACTAACCCTCAGTTATAATAGCAACCATTTATTTGTAAAACATGGTACCACGCAAATGAGCTGCCGTCTTATCGACGCCCGCTTCCCGGATTACCGCGTGGTTATTCCTGCCGACAACCCTTACCGCCTCACGGTAAACAAGGCCGACTTCCAAAGCGCCCTTCGCCGTGTAAGCATTTTCAGTAACAAGAGTACCAACCAGGTAGCTCTCAACATCAGCGGTAGCGAATTGCAACTGGCTGCACAGGATGTTGACTTCAGCTTTGAAGGCACCGAGCGCATGAAATGCCAGTACAACGGTGAAGACCTGGTGATTGCCTTCAACGCAAAGTTCCTGATTGAAATGCTGAGCGCTGCCGATGGCGAAGAAGTTAACATGGAGCTGAGCACGCCTACAAAAGCCGGCCTCATTAAGCCAACAGACCAGGAGGAAAACGAAGAGCTCCTGATGCTGGTAATGCCGCTGATGCTGAATCAGTAAGCACAAGCGGGTTCCGACTGAAGTGAACAAATTTGAAGAGCAATAACGGGTTTTTAAAACAGGGCCTGCTTATTGCTCTTTTTTATTTATAAAAATGATGATCCGGCATGCAATTCCTTCTTCTCAATGTTTACCATAATTATGTCGACGCACACATTGCGTTGGGAATGCTGATTGATAACAATATCAATTGTCACCTGCTTAATGAACATACCATTTCAATCGACCCAATTCTTTCCTCCGCCAACGGCGGTATACAGCTAATGGTGGCCGAGCCACATGCAGAACGCGCGCTGGACTTACTGCAAAACTTTAATAGCGAAAATGCTTAACTTGTAGCATACTCACAGATTTCGACAAAAGGCTTTGAATTTTAAAACGATTGGTCCCGCCATGTGGAACGAACTCATTTCATATTTCAACACACTCGAATCGCGACCGGTTGAGCGTATGGCGATTCTGGTGGGTGGACTTCTTTTTCTTCTGGATTATTGAAGGCGCAATTCCGCTGTTCCCACTGAAATACAAAAAGAAAAAGCTGAACCATGCTATGGTCAACTTTGGCTTTACCGTAATCCACCTCATTATTCACACATTCCTGGCTATATTCATTGTAATGCTTTCCGATTGGTGTCGTCAACAACAATTTGGAATGGTGTACTGGACCGGAGCATCGGTAGGGATAACCATCCTTATCTCCGTACTCGCGCTCGACTTCAGCAGCTGGCTGGTTCATTTTGTAATGCATAAAAGCCCGCTATTGTGGCGTTTTCACCTGATTCATCACAGCGATACAAAAGTGGATGTTACAACAGGGCTTCGTCATCATCCTGGTGATAGTCTTTTACGCGGCATCTTTTTCCTGCTGCTGATTTTTGTTTCAGGTGCGCCAATGTATGGTGTAATGATTTATCAAACGCTGGTGGTATTCGCTACGGCATTTACACATGCCAATATCAGCCTGCCCAAAAAAGCTGGATCATGTATTGAGTTATATTCTTATTTCTCCCAATATGCACAAAGTGCATCACCATTGGAAACAGCCTTATACCGATAGCAACTATGGCGCTGTGTTTTCTATTTGGGACCGACTGCTGGGCACTTATTCCCATCTCGATCCAAAAGAAATCCGCTATGGCCTCGATCGCTATTATCCCAAAGAAAAAGACGAAGATTTTATGGCATTGATGAAAAAGCCATTTCAGCCACTCGAATAAGTATCTTATAGCTTCTTGAATCCGACCCGTTTTCTTTTCAGTCGCAAGTGCTGAGTATTCCTTTATTTTGTGTACTGAAAATTTACCACGTGCCAGCAGCTACTATACAAAATATAATCGCCGTCATTCCCGCGCGCTACGCAGCCACACGCTTTCATGCCAAGCTGATGCAGCCGCTGGGCGATAAACCCGTTATTCGTCATACTTACGATGCCGCACTGGCTACGGGTTTATTTAATCGCGTGATTGTTGTTACTGACAGCCCCGTAATTTTTGAAGAGATAACAAAACATGGTGGCGAAGCAGTGATGAGTAAACGCGAACATGAAAGTGGCAGCGATCGTATTGCAGAAGCAGTGGAGGATATGGATGTGGATGTAGTGATTAACGTGCAGGGTGATGAGCCGTTTATTCAAAAAGAACCGCTTGAAAAACTCGTTCGGCTGTTTGATGACCCTACCGTACAGGTAGGTTCTTTAATGCGACCCATCAGCACCTGGCCTGAAATTAATGCCAACAGCTGTGTAAAAGTGGTGGTGAATAAAAATGATGACGCGCTGTATTTTAGTCGCAGCGTAATTCCTCATGCTGCTAACAACAACAGCCTCCCAGAATATTATTTACACATTGGTGTATACGGTTTTCGAAAACAAACATTGCTGCAGTTTACAAAATGGCCGCAGGCCCCAATTGAAAGATGGGAGAAGCTGGAGCAACTTCGTTATTTATACAATGGCGTTCCCATCCGTATGGCGCGCGTGGATTTTAAATCGGTAGCCATTGATACGCCGGAAGATCTGGAAAGGGCAAAAGATATGCTCGGTGGCAGGTGATAATTTTTAATTAGAAGATTTGATTGCTCTTTCATGCGACCCGTAAAACAGCTATATCAATACATCATGTTATATCTACGCACGAAGATTACTCGTGTGCAGTATATCATGATTATCGCAACCCTCACCGGTTTGTTTTCGGGGCTTGCTGCAGTATTATTAAAATCTCTGGTACATTTTCTCCAGGTTTCCATTACCGAAATGCAGGTGAGCCGATTCGCCTATCTCGCTTTTCCGGTTCTTGGTTTACTGGCCACCGCACTCGTGATTCGTTATTTTTTCAACGGATATATTGAAAAAGGAATTGCAATGGTTTTAAAATCCATTGCGCGGCGTTCTTCATTTATTCCGTTACGACATACCTATCAGCACGTAATTACAAGTTCACTCACCGTGGGTCTGGGTGGCTCCGCAGGTTTGGAAGCGCCCATTGTTTCCACAGGTGCTGCCATAGGAAGCAATACCGCGCGCATTAGCGAACTCAGTTACCGCGAGCGATCGCTGCTAATTGCCTGCGGATCAGCCGCCGGTATTGCTGCTGTTTTTAATGCGCCCATCGCAGGTGTCATCTTCGCCATTGAAGTGCTGCTCACAGAAGCCGTGGTTGTGAGTTATTTTATCCCGCTCATTATTTCTTCCGTAGTAGGTGCACTTTGTTCTAAAATTATTTTGAAGGAATCGTCTCTCTTCAATTTTGTTTTGAAAGAAAATTTTGACTACCACAATGTTTTGTTTTACGTTTTGCTAGGCGCACTGTGTGGATTCATTTCACTCTATTATGCACGCATTTTTAAACGTGTTGAAGGACGAATACATCGCTGGAGTATCAATCCTTTTATGAAAGCCGTGGCAGGTGGTTTAATGTTGATGGCTTTGTATTTTGTGTTGTTCCCGCTGTTTGGTGAAGGTTACGATAGCATTAAAATCGTAGCAAACGGAACTGAAAAAATTATCAACGACAACAGTACCCTGTTTTCTTTGATGGATGAGCGATGGTCGCTGGTGGTTTTTGCCGGCCTCATTGTTTTACTCAAACCCATTGCTGCAGCCATTACCATCGGCAGCGGTGGTAATGGTGGCAATTTTGCGCCTTCACTCTTTACCGGCGCCTTCCTGGGTTTTGGTTTTTCAAAATTGTTGAACAATACAGGATGGTTTCAAATTCCGGATGGAAACTTCAGCCTGGTAGGAATGGCCGGTGTGCTCAGCGGCGTAATGTATTGCCCTCTGTCGGCCATCTTCCTTATTGCCGAAATCACCAATGGCTACGAGTTGTTTATCCCGCTGATGCTGGTAAGCTCTATTTCTTTTTTTATTGTAAAAAGTTATGAGCCCTATAGCATGGAAACAAAACGACTGGCAATAGAAGGTGAAATTTTTACCCATCAGAAAGAAAAAAACATCCTTACCGCCATTCGACTTGAAGAGATGTTGCAGGATAAATATGACACTATTCCATTGGAGAGAAAGCTGCGCGACCTGGTGGAGATCGTGAAAAAAAAGCGATCGCAACATTTTTGCAGTTACCGACAGTAAAGGAAAATTCGCGGGCATCATTGAATTGAATGATATCAAACAACTACTTTTCCAGCCCGAGCGTTTTGATACCGTTCCACTCAGAACAATCGTTAAAAAACCACCGGCTATTCTTCGTTTAGACCAGGATATGCATTCTGTAATGACGAGTTTTGACATCAGCCAGAGCTGGTACCTCCCTGTATTGGACAACGATAAAAATTTCGTGGGTTTTATCTCCAAAACAAAACTGTTTAATAAATACCGGGAAATACTCTCTTCACAGGGCGACCTGTACGATGAATAAACAGAACGAATGCCTTTCTGATCGGGATGCGAAAATTCTCTAACTTTAAGTATGAGCGTTCGCCTGAATCCTGAAAAATATCTGCGTTATTTATACCTGCCCAATCTTTTTGGTACCCATCGCACCAAAGAAATTTTATCGGTGAATCCAACCGTGATTCCGCAACGTGAGGAAGCGCGCGATGTGGTGGTGTATGCTTACAACTATGAAGCTGACACAATCCATGAGAAAAGCCTGGGTTGTGTGGAAGATAGCTATGCATATAAAGACAAAAGCGGTACATCCTGGATCAACATTGATGGTTTGCGCAAAGCTGACGTGGAAAAAGTGTGCAACCATTTCGAAATTCACCCGCTTTTGATTGAAGATATTCTGAGCATGAATCAACGCCCGAAAATGGACGAGGTGGAAGGTGTTCTTTTTTGTTTACTCAATATGCTTTATTACAACAAGGAAAAAGAAACGGTAGAGCAGGAACAGATCAGTATTGTACTGGGAAAAAATTTTGTGATCTCTTTTCAGGAAGATGCGAGTCGCGATGTATTTAATCCCCTTCGCGATCGGTTAAAAATGCCTTCGAGCAAACTTCGGCAGCGTAATGCAGATTATCTCTGCTATACGATGCTCGATCTGATTGTGGATAATTATTACTTAGTAATGGAAAAACTGGGTGATCGTATTGAAACGCTCGAAGAGGAAGTTATCCGCAACAGCAACAAGCGATCTCTGGCCAACATCAACCAACTACGCAAAGAAATCATTGTACTCAAAAGAAATACCGTTCCCGTTCGGGATCTGATCAGTGGTATTCTTCGCAGCGATAGTGAATTGCTTGATGATCGAAATACTAAGTATTACAAAGACATTTACGACCACATCGTTCAGGCCATCGACCTCACCGATAACTATCGCGATATGATGACCAGCATGCAGGATCTTTATATCAACAACGTAAACCTGAAGATGAATGAAGTGATGAAAGTAATGGCGATTGTAACCTGTTTACTGGCCCCAGCAACCGTAATTGGTGGAATATTTGGAATGAACTTCGAATCCATTCCTTATGTGCACAATCAATATGGATTCTGGGTTGCCGTAGGCATCATGTTGATCATTCCCATGTGGATGATCGTGATGTTTAAAAAACGCGGATGGTTTTAAATACGGTTTCTTATTTTTTCTTATAAACCGGAACCGTACTACAGGGTTCGCCATACATCACTGATTTTACCACCGGCAATAATTTGCGTGTAATATCGGTATAAACAAATTCCTCAATCGCATCATCTCCACAGCCTTTAATTACTACGCGCTTGTCATGGTAGGGTGTTATGTCCCATTGCCACAGCGCGCGTTGCAACAGCTGCCTGCGGGCACTTGCTTCATCGCCCATTAATACTTCCGTGGCTATTCCCTGCAGATAAGTAGTAACGAGCATATATGCCCATACGGGGATGATTGCATCGGCAGTGCAGGTGAGTCCTACAATGCTGCCGCGCCAGGGTTCCCAATCCATTGTCTTCAGCTTTTCCCGAAAGTCTTTTTCTTTCAGGATCATGCCCATAAACAAATAATCTTTCAGGTCAAAAACCTGTATTGGCTCGCGCGGAAGAAAATCCGCCGGATCCAGGGTAATAAGGCCGCTTTCGGCTATTTTATTAACAATTGTATCGCTCATGTCTGTATGTTCAGCTATACAAAGATAACAACGTCACTGCGGCAAAGGTTGATTAAAAAAAACCGGGTCTCTGTGGTGGAGACCCGGCCTGATTTGCAGTTGGTTATGATTGACAATGGAATCGCTCCATTTTAGAAATGCTTCGCAGTGTCATCTTTAATGGTAGCTGCTTTACGCAGTGCCACCTGAGGTGAAGCGAATGTATTTCTTCCGTATTGAATCTGTGTTTTACGCATTTCATCAATGCTGCCTTCTGTGTTTGATGTTACGCTCTGGCTGTCTACACGAACCACATACACACCTTCAGCACCTTCAATTACTTCAGGCACCACTTTACCGTTATAAGCAGGGTTAAACGCTGCACCAATTACACGTGATTCGCGTGTAAGTCCTGCAGGACGAACGCCTGTTAAACGGAGGCTGTCGAAGCTCTCGATATTACGACCACCCAAGGCAGTCGCAGCAGCTTCCAGCGTTGTAATGGTTCCAATTTTGCGGGCAATGCTCTGTGCTTTTTTGTGGTTGATCAGCAACGGCTCTACGCGTGGACGAGCTGTAGCGGGCGACATCGTTCCCTCGTTCAATACGTCGGCAACAATCGCCACTACATAGCTTTCACCTACACGCTCAGGACCCACAATATCACCACGATCTGCTTCATATACTTTACGTACAAAAGGTCTGGAGAATCCTACACCCACCAGCTGCGCACCATTTACTGGCAGAGAAGCTGTGAGTTTATTGATTCCTTCTGGTCTCAATTTTTCTACTTCAGCGTCAAATGACTTCATGTCTTTAACAGCTGCAGCAAATACGCTTGCCTGGTTACTTGCGTTGTTATCTGTTTCGCCGCTGGCTTCGATTTTCTTAGCCATATATGCGATTTGATAATGTGTTTCTGGTTTAATGAAGCTCAGGATTTCAATGTAGTGATAACCAAAACTAGTTTTTACTACTTTACGATCGCCGGGTTTGCCATCAAACAGGATGAACTGTCCAAATTCAGGCGCAAAATTTTCACTTTGAATCTGTGTGCTGGCGAAAGTCATTTCACCATTTGTTACACGGCTACCGTCCGATTCAGGATTGTATTGTTGTACCATTGCAGCAAATGAAGCTCCACCGCGGATAGCTGCCTCAACGCTGTCGATTTTTCGTTTTGCTTCACCATCTTCAAATCCACCTTGCTGCGGATTATTGCTAATCAGGACGTGGCGGCATTTTACTGAATCGGGCAATACTTTGCTATCGAGCAGTTTCGCCATCACGTAAGCATCACCATCCAGGTAAGGACCGTATACTCCATTTTTTGGCAGCAGGAGAATTGAATCTTTAAATCCAACACCCATTGCCAGGTTTGCAGAATTCAACTGGCTTTTTGGGAAATAAATTTCTGTATAAGGAATTGCGCTACCGTTGCGGTTCAAAACGCTTGCCGCATCCAGCGTGCTGTCAAACTCAGGTTTCAGTTCAACAATTGAACGCAGTGTTGCTGCAGTATCATCAGCTGTTGGCAATGCGCTGAAAGCAACATAGCTGATTGTTCTGCTGGCTTCCTGTTTGAATTCGTCTTTATGTTTTGCAATGTAGTCCGCGATTTCTTTATCAGTTACATTGGATGCACTGTCAACAGGAACGTTTGAATAAAATTCTTTCACAACCGAGATCGATGCAATTTTCGCGTCGTCAGCTTTTTGTTTTTCAACCAGCCACTTTGGAACATTGTAGCTGTTTACTAACAGTGAAATATACTTTTGATACAGGCGCTCGTTTTCTAGTCCTTCCAAAGAAGCTACAACCCTGTTGCGTTGTTCCACATCAGAAGAAGCCAACATCTGGCGGATATTTTCCTGTGCCAGTTGTGCATCATACAATCCTGTATTAGGATCTGTAAATGCCTGTGCCAACATCTGGGGAGGATTTGCTCCATAGAGGTAGTCGCCCAGTTCAGCCTGAGAAACTTCAAGACCTACTTTTTTAATCTCTTCATTCAACAGTTTCATCACTACTACCTGCGACCATGCCTGGCTTACTGCCTTCTGCGTCATTGCAGGGTTTGATACATCTGTTTGGTACTGTTGTTTGAACTGTTCTTCAGTGGCATCCACTGCTTCTTTGAACTCATTGTAGCCTACTTCTTCTCCATTCACTTTACCTACGGGTTGAGGACCGCGATCATTAAACAGGCTACCTCCATTCTCAAAGGCAAGCATTACCACGAATATTACCAGGGCCAGGGCAATAATTACCGCCATTACTTTGGCATATTTCTCCTGGATCTGCTGAATTACTGACATAATATATTATGTAGGGTTAAAAAAAACGGATGGCAAAAATAGGGGAATTATGGATATGAAAAAATTGTGGAAAACTCGGGTTGGAAACCGCAAATTTTGGTCGTAAGGGTTTCAATTTTAACCGGTTAATATCTGGAAATTAAGCACATTAAAATAAAGCAGGGGCCGCCGGGGTGAAAATGCACTGATTTTCGTCCCTTCAGTCCCTGCTTTTTCTAAAATGACTGTTCCGTTTTACTTCGGATATACCAGTTTCATCTCTTTCACCAGGTGGCCGGCACCCGCATATTTATCTACGATAAATAATACATATCGAATGTCAACCATGATGTTGCGACAAATGCTGGGATCATAGTTAATATCACTCATGGTTCCTTCCCACACACGATCGAAGTTCAGGCCAATGAGATTTCCCCATCCATCCAGCACCGGGCTTCCAGAGTTACCTCCCGTGGTGTGATTGGTGGCAATAAAACACACGGGCAACTTTCCGTTTTTACCATATATACCATAGTCTTTCTTTTCATGGAGGTCACGCAATTTCTGCGGCAGGTCAAATTCATAATCGCCGGGAATATATTTTTCTATTACGCCGTCGAGGTAAGTGTATGGATCATATTGAACTGCATCGCGTGCCGTGTAGCCTTTGATATTACCATAGGTAACACGAAGCGTACTGTTTGCATCAGGATAAAATGTTTTTTCTTTAAATACTTCCATCTGCGCCTTCATATAAGTACGCTGCAAATCGTTGATGCGATCCTGTATTGCATTCAGTTTTGGCATTACCTGCGCATTGTACAGTTCGCCCATACCTGCATAGGTTTTATAAATGGGATCCGAGTCAAGTTTATTCAACAATTCATCGCCTCCCGTATTAAGCGCTGCTAAAACTTTTTCTCCGTTATCCAGTTCACTTTGTGAAAACAGTTCTGCTGCCCAGGCTGCATAGTCGGATTGCTTTGTTGCTGTAGACGACACAAACTCCGAAGGCTGGTCTTCAATATACATTGGCATCAGCGCTTCAAATAATTTCTGGTCAACAAGACTATTGTATTCACCATATAATTCTTCCAGTTGTGCTTTTGCTCTTTGCAACACCTGCTGGTAATTATTTTTTCCTCTTGCATTTTGAAGCTGCCGCAAAAGATTGATCACCCTGAATACTTCTATCTTACTGGTAATTTCCAGGTAGTAATCCCTTGCAAGTCCATAAGGTTTCAATTCATCGTAGGCAGCCTGCAGGTCATCAATCAGTGCTCCGTATTCAGCTTTCCATTGTGGGTTAGCATCTACGCGTTGTTGAAACAGTGCTTCCTGTTTTTTCTTTTTTCCAACGCCATCCGTACGTTTCAATCCAAGTACTTCACCCTGCCATTTTTTCCAGGCATTACTAATATTTGCATATTTCGCGGCGTATTGAATTTTGATTTCTTCATCACGGCGCATAAATCCATCAATAACCGCCAGCGCTTTATCACGAATCGAAATTTTCGCCGGATCGTTTACAGATACCGTTTGTTCTACGGCTGCCGAGTGCAGATATTCCATGGTGCGGCCGGGGAAGCCAAAAACCATCGTGAAGTCGTTGGGCTTTGTTCCACTCATATTAATGGCCAGCGAACGCTTGGGCACATAAGGCACATTGTCGGGAGAGTAGGGAGCCGGTTTGTTATCTTTTCCCGCATATATGCGGAACATGGAGAAATCGCCAGTATGACGGGGCCAAACCCAGTTATCGGTATCTTTTCCATAGTTTCCGATAGAAGAGGGGGTGCACCTACCAGGCGGATATCATTATACGTTTCCGTTACAAATAAAAAATACTGGTTGCCTTCAAAAAATGGGCGGATAAAACTGGCCTGCCAGCTCTCTTTTTTTGCTCTACCATTCAACTCTTTAATATTCTTATCTACCACCGACTGGCGCTCGGATTCTTTCATTCCCTTTGTAATTCCGGCCAACACCTGGCTGGTTACATCATCAATCCGTACAATAAATGTTACATATAAGCTGGGGTTGGGCAACTCTTCAGCGTTATTCATTGCCCAGAAACCATCACGTATATAATTATTATTAAGTGTAGAATGATTTTGAATTGCATCAAAGCCACAGTGGTGGTTGGTGAGTATCAATCCCTTATTTGAAATTACCTCGCCGGTACAAAAGCCGCCAAAACTCACGATGGCGTCTTTGAGGCTGCTACCATTAATATTATAGATATCACGGGCGCTGATTTTCATCCCTTTCGCCTTCATATCCTTTTCATTCAGCTTTTCGAGCAACATGGGCAGCCACATACCTTCCTCCGCACGCAGCAGGGAAGTGAAAAATATAGCAATGGCTACCAGTGGAATTCTTAAATTACGCATGGCAAATATTGTTTGCGGTAAAGTTAGGAGAGAAAATCGTGAGCTGTGAGAGAATCACAAATTGACATGGACTGTAGGGACGTGATGTAGGGACGCCCTGCGGGGCGTCCCTACGTGAGGCGTGGATCATGAGAAAAACCGATAGTATATAAACATTTTATTATTCAATCCTGCAATTCTCATGTCGCTCACGTCATTTCGCCGCACTATTTACCCCCAAAGAGCTGTTGATAAGCATTAAAACATGTGAATAACCCCGTGTGGAACGTTAATATGAAACTGGATTGTTGGGAACTATTTTCCCACTTTGGGTAAAATCGGAAACGGTCGGGGACTAAATCACTAATTATGCCTACGATATCCACAGTAAACATGTTTCAACAATTGTTGTTTTTATACCGATATCGAAATGCACAACAATGTGGAAATCGTGCTGAAACCTGCGCCAGTAGCGAAAACTATATGTGAATTGCAGTGTTAAAAATGTGGATATTGAAAAATCAATAAAATTGAAAGACAGGTTTTCCACGAATTCACACCCATAATAATAATAGGTTTTTTTATAAAATATTATATTATTAATACTATAAGAGAAGAAGTTGTCCGAAAAAATTTTTGATTTGAAAAATTGAAAAAGCAAACGGAATATTGCTGTCCCGAATAAAACGATCGACATGAACACCGACACACTCGCCGCCGCAGCCAACGTTGAAAAAAGAGGTTTCCTCGATGTTGAAATCGACCCGACACTGGATCTTTTTGCAGCAATCGACAGGCTGAAAAAGGAAAAAAATGCTGTGCTACTGGCGCACTACTACCAGGAAGCCGATATCCAGGATGTGGCGGATTATATCGGCGACAGTCTTGGCCTGGCACAACAGGCCGAGAAAACAACTGCCGATATGATCGTTTTTGCAGGTGTACACTTCATGGCGGAAACTGCGAAGATTTTGAATCCCACAAAAAAAGTAGTGATCCCGGATCTGCGAGCTGGTTGTTCGTTGAGCGATAGCTGCCCGCCACCTTTATTCAAAAAATTTAAAGAAGCACATCCTGATCACGTGGTGGTGAGTTATATCAACTGCAGCGCAGGAATTAAAGCGTTGAGTGATGTGATTGTTACGAGTAGCAATGCGCGTGTGATCGTGGATAGTTTTCCAAAAGATCAAAAAATCATTTTTGCACCCGATAAAAACCTGGGCGCTTATCTAAATAAAGTTACGGGCAGGGATATGCTTTTGTGGGATGGGGCCTGCATGGTTCATGAGATTTTCAGCCTTGAAAAAATCATTGGACTGAAAGCACGTCATCCGAAAGCGAAATTGATTTCACACCCCGAATGCGAGGAACCGCTACTGAAAATAAGCGACTTTATAGGTTCTACTACCGGGTTGCTGAAGTTTACCCAAACAGATGATGCACAGGAATATATTGTGGCAACGGAAGCCGGCATCCTGCATCAGATGATGAAAGCTTCGCCGCATAAAACATTTATTCCTGCGCCGCCAGAAAATAATTGCGCCTGTAACGATTGCCCACACATGAAGTTAAATACACTCGAAAAAACTTTACCTGTGTATGCAGTATGAATTGCCAGAGATCAATATGGATGAAGAATTGCGCCTGGCTGCAAAGAAACCAATTGATCGCATGCTTGAAATAAGTGCGAAAGCTGGTTTATAAATTCTTTCAAAAAGCTGCTTATGAGTATCAACAGGCTGCAGGCCATTCGCTTAGGAGAAAAAGATCAGGCTACCTGGATCATCGGTTTTTTATGTCTGATTGTATATCTCGGATGTTTTGCGTTTCCACTGATGGATAAAGATGCAGCCCACCATGCGAATATTGCTTTAAATATGCTGCAGCTAAACGATTACCAGCTGCTCATCGATCGGCAGGAAGATTATCTCGATAAACCCCATTTGTTATTCTGGTCATCAGCTTTAAGCTTCAAGATTTTTGGTGTCAATACATTTGCACATCGTTTACCCGCACTTCTGTTTGCTTTACTTTCTATTTTCAGTACATACAGGCTAACGCTTCATTTAAGTGATAAACATACAGCCAGGCTTGCCGCAATTATGCTGGCAACAGCGCAAGGTTTCGTGTTTTCAATTAATGATGCAAGAATGGAAACGCCATTAACGGCTGGAATCATTTTCGGGTTATGGCATTTAATTGTTTATATAGATAAACGAACCTGGTTAAACCTGATACTTGCGGCACTGGGTGCAGCGATTGCTTTTAGTACAAAAGGATGGATTGGTCCTGTTATCATATTCGTAGCTGCATTTTTTTATTTGTTGTTACAAAAGAAATGGGATGTTTTAATAGCTGTAAAAACCTGGTGTTTTATACCCGCTCTTTTGCTTTTTATTTCTCCGGTATTATTCGCTTATTATCATCAGTTCGATTTACATCCGGAGAAAGTGATTCGTGGTATGTCTGATATTTCTGGTGTGAAATTTATTTTATGGGACCAGAACTTTGAAAGGTTTGATGGTGATAGTTTTAAAAAAGGTGGTAGAAATAGTGAGTATTTCTTTTTTGTACCATACTTTCCTTTGGGCCTATTTTCCGTGGAGTATTCTTGCCTATGTGGGATTAGGTACCTGGTTGTATCGTTTATTTGTTAAAAAGGAATGGAAACAACCTTTCGCTTTTTGCGGCCCTCGCTTTTGGATTTTTGCTATTTACCATCAGTTGGTCCAACTTTAAAATGCCGCACTATATTTTCTGGTTTTTGCCACTCGTTACTTTGTTTACGGCGCCTTTTATCAGGGAATTTATGGCGAAGAAAAAGGGAGCCAATTTTTTCTACTATCTGCACTTTGCTTTGGCATTATTAGTATTGATAGCTGCGCTGGTGCTAAACTTTTACTTCTTCCAGCCACCAACACTTTTTTTGCCTGGGTGGGCGGAATTGTTTTGATGGGTGCGCTTGTTTATTTGTTATTGAAAAAACAAACTGATCGCGCACTTAAGTTTGTTTATATCACTGCCGGTTTGAGTATTGTTTTCAACTTCATGGCTAACTATAGTTTTTTCCCGAATATTTATAAATACCAGGGAGGAAATGAATTGGTGAAGTTGATGAAGGAAAAAGATATGCAGATTCCAAAGGAGAATCTTCGGTTACTTTATACTAACGCCCATACTTTCGATTATTATCTCGGATATAATCACGCGATTACAGATACGGCAAAAGTTCCGCGTGGTGACACAAGCATCACTTATCTGGTTACATCGCCAATAGCAAAAAAACTTCGGGAGAAAGGCTATACTATTGATCCGGTATTAAGCCACGTTGATTACAATGTAAACGCAATCAAATTCAGATTTTTGAATCCTAAAACCAGGAATACAAAACTTGATACTTTGATGTTGGCTAAAGTGTATTGATACGGGTTAAAAAAACCAAGTGTTCCTTATTTTTTACTTTCTCTGGTAATAATTCTACCACCAGTTGCACACCGTTGATAGAACGAATGGTATTCATGCGCTGTTGTAATTCAGCATCGTTTACCCAATCATCGCGCATAAGCCAGAGAAAATCCAGGTGTTTGAATTCTGGCAATAGATATTCTCCTTCAAACTGATTGTTGTACAGGTAATGGGAAAGAGAACCCGTTGGTTCTTTATAATCGAATACTGAGAAGAAGTAATCACGCTTCTTCTTTTGCAAGCGGATTTCTATATCATGATTGATACGGAAATCCATTCGCAAAAGATTATTCAATTGCCAGCAAAACTGGTAATCTTTTATAGGCGCCATGATTCCCAGCAAACGCGTTTCTTCAAAAAACGCTTCTGCCAGGTCATGATTGTTAAGCGATAATTTAAAACTACGGTCCGACATATTTAATATGCACGTATTCTTTCGAATTAAAATGTCAATTCAGCTTCTATCTCTTCGTTACCTCTCTTAAACCGTATGGTTGTTTTTCTGGCCTTTTTCAAATTTATTCAAGGCCTGCATATAGTCCTGAACAGATGTAACCGTAAGTTCACCGATTTTCAAAATAATATCTCCGGCTTTTAAACCAGCTTTTGCACCCGGGCGACCTTCAGTTGCTCCGTCAATGCGCATACCTGTTCCGCTAAAAGTGTAATCAGGCATTACACCCATTGTTACTTTAAACGAAGTGGCGCGAGCCTGTTCTTCCCGGGTTTTAAGGAAGCTGAGTTTCTGTGATTCTTTATTTAAGGTCGTAATAATTTCCGAGATATAATTAATGATGTGTACTTCTCCTTCATAATTGATTAGTGGCGCATCATCAGTGGGGCGGTGATAGTCTTTGTGCTGACCGGTAAAGAAGAACAACACAGGAATATCTTTTCTATAAAATGATGTATGATCACTCGGACCTGTACCGGTGCTGTCTGTCTTAATTTGAAAAGCTCGTTTTTTATCCTGCGGAATAATGACTTTGCTCCAGGTAGGTGAAGTTCCAAATCCACCCACCGCTACTGTTTTTGTGCTATCGCTCAATCTACCCACCATATCCATATTAATCATATAGTTAGCACGCGATAGATCGATGGTGGGATGTTCTGTGTAATATTTCGAACCATAAAGCCCTAATTCTTCACCCGAGAAAGCAATGAACAGGTAGTTGTTATTTTTTGCTTTTGATGTTTTGAGAATTCTTGCTAATTCAAGTAATGCTGCAGTACCACTTGCGTTGTCGTCGGCGCCATTATGAATTAACTTTTCTCCCGTTCGCAACATTGAATTTCCATCTTCACCATATCCAAGATGATCGAAATGGGCGCCCAGTATTACTGTGTTGGTTGCGCCATTGTCAATAAAACCTACAACATTGTGTCCGGTTCTTGTTTTCTCAGCAAATTTTATATTGATACGAATTGGCAAAGGTGCTGTAACATCACTCAGATATTTCTTTGCTGCATCATTTTGAAAATAGATAACAGGTACAGGCAGTGCAGCGGTCTTGTCTGTAGCTTCAAATTTTA
>JANPZZ010000005.1 GCA_024707305.1 Chitinophagaceae bacterium | reverse complement strand
GTCTTATACAGGATAGAAAAATGAATCGTGATAACTTTGGAAGTTGCAGAAAAGAAATTACCAAAACAGTATTAAGAACGCTCGGAATTATTGAATAGCTACATCAACCAACCACAAACCCTTATAAAATGGAGCCCAACAAAACCGGCGCAACCGCATTTGTGCGCACTTATTTTCATGGAACAAAGGCAGGCCTGCAATTAGGCGATCTTATTGAAGCGGGCTACAATTCTAATTATGGCAAACAGAAAAATGCGAAATACATTTTTCTTACAGGAACACTTGATGCAGCTATCTGGGGCGCAGAGCTTGCGACAGGAGAGGGAAAAGAACGGATTTATTTAGTGGAACCCACGGGTGCAATTGAAGATGATCCAGATCTTACCGATAAAAAATTTCCCGGAAACCCTACACAATCTTATCGATCAACTGAACCCTTCCGCGTTGTGGGCGAAGTAACGATGTGGCAGGGGCATCCCGTAGAACAGGTGAAGATGATGAAAGACCATCTTGAGAAACTCAAAGCTGAGGGAATTGATTCGTTGAATGATGCGTGAAACAAAAATCAGGATTGATGCAGATTGTTGTAAATTAGATGAGCTGATCATCCATAAATGACAAACGAAATATCTGTGTCGATGCAAGTTGATACAGTTCCTTCATTCAAAGTTTTTGCAGGTAAACATTTACATACCACATCCTGGATTACGTGAATATGTTTTAAACTTATCTACAATCCACGTTGAACTGCCAGAAGGCATGCTCGATGTTGTTAACCCCTATCCTCCCACTCCGTTTCAATCGTTGATGTTTTATTGCCAGGACCCGGTATCTATGCGACGAAATGAAGGCGAGGAATTTGACCAGCAACCTGGTGCCATACTTGTAGGCCCGCAGGTATCGCGGGTAAATATCAGGGTGACGCGCAGGCTGCGTGCCATACGCGTCGATTTTATGCCCGGTGGATTGTTTCGTATAATGCGGGTACCCATGTTTGAATTGTTGGATGGAGGATATGATGCAAACGATTTCTTTGGCAGCGCCATGAAAGAAGTAAATGAGCAACTGTGCAACTTATCCAATCTGGATGATGGAATAAGCGTGGTTGAGAAATTTCTGCTCAAACAGGTTACGGATCTTCAGCCCACATTACCACTCGATTCGGCGCTACAGGTCATGTTGCAAAAAGATGGAAACATCCCAATTGAGCAGGTAGCTTCACTTTCCTGTTTAAGCCTGAAACAATTTGAACGCAAGTGCCGGGAACGAATCGGCATGAATCCTAAAATGTATGCGCGTATCCTCAAATTTTCAAAAGCATATCGTTTACATGAAGCCAATCCACAATTAAGCTGGACAAAAATTGCCTACGAAGCTGGTTATTTTGATCAAATGCACATGATCCGCGATTTCAAATCATTTGCCGGCGTAAATCCTTCAGTGATCGAACGGCAGCTTCAGTCTACTCCCCATCCGCATGCAGCGCGACCTGCACTATTAGATTGTCTATTTTTTACTATGTCCCGGGCGGGCTGTGCCGCTAATTTCGTTTGAAAATTAATGGCTATGCAATTCATCCAGACAATACGCACGATAAAGCTTTATAGCTTAGTTGTAATGTTGCTTTCAGTGCGACTTCTACCAGCACAAAAAAATCAGGCCGCGCCAAAAAGATTCCGTTGCGCTTGAATCGTTAAAGGGTTTCTCACAAACCTATTATTACAGTGCCGGCCATGAGGACAGGGCAAAACAAATAGCTTTATTCATGGAAGATGCGGGGAAATATTTTCAGGAAGAAATTCATTTTACGCCGCAGACGACGCTATACATTCTTGCACCGCGACACTGGAGCGCAATTGCAGCACCTGCGTTAAAAGAAGTATATGGGTTCCCCCACAATATTGATCATGTACGTCTTGCCATTGCTGCTGAGGATAATGATTTCTGGCGCAGCTTTCTGCCGCTCATCGATCAACTGCCGCCAGCAACGGTTGCCGATGTAAACAAAGCGTATCGCAATGCAGATGGCACTTACAGTATGATGCCATTCTTTGACCTGCTTGCGCTGCACGAAATGGGTCATTCGTATACCGCGCAGGCCGGACTGAAAATGCACCGGAAATGGATGGGCGAACTTTTTTGTAAACATTATGTTGCACACTTTTGTTGCGGAAAAGCAACCTGCACTTTTACCTGCCTTAGAAACCTTTCCCAATATGGTAATAAGCGGCGGTAGTTCGAAGTTTCAATTTACCAGCCTGGAAGATTTTGAACGATTGTATGAAACCCTTGGAATGGGTCCTGAAAATTATGGCTGGTACCAATGCAAATTGCATGCAGCAGCAAAAGACATATATAATGCCGGTGGAAAAACGGTATTGAAAAAACTGTGGGATGCGTTGAAGAAACACCAGGAGGAATTGACGGATGAAGAATTTGTAAAAATATTGAAAAACGAAGTGCATCCTGCTGTTGCTGATGTGTTTACTAATTGGCAGCGGAGATACTAAAACTTGTCTTAGGCACTAACGCCCGATGTGTTTTATGATTACTTTTGAGGACCATGAAAGCCTTACTGATATTTTCCCTATTGATTACAGCGCTGGTATCCTGTCGCAAAAGACTCATTTATTACAAGTCCTGAAGCCCGCATTCGTATAACGGTCGATACGTTGAAGTACGATACTGTTTTTGCGAGTGTGGGATCGGTTACGCAGAGTTTTAAAATCATCAATGAAAATAATCAGAAGCTGCGCGTCTCACTGGTGGAGCTGGCGGGGTTGAACAATTCTAATTATACACTCAATATTGATGGTGTCGCAACGCCATCGGCCAGCAATATTGAGATTGCTGCCAACGACAGCATTTATGTTTTTGCACAGGTAAAAATTGATCCTTCTACTGCCGACCTTCCATTTATTGTACGCGATAGTATCCGCATTACTTATAATGGCAATGAAAAATGGGTACAACTGGAAGCCTGGGGACAAAATGCACATTTTCTCCGCGGACATGAAGTAGTAGGATCTGAAACATGGGTGAATGATAAACCTTATGTGATACTCGATTATCTCTATGTTGCGGAAAACAGTACGCTCACATTACAACAAGGTTGCCGGTTATATATGCATGCCAATGCGCCCATTTTTGTAGATGGAACGCTGGAGGTAAACGGTGCTGTTGACAGCATCGACCGTGTTTATTTTCTGGGCGACAGGCTTGATCTCCCCTATAGAAATTACCCTGCTTCATGGCCTGGTATTTTCTTCAGGGTTACAAGCAGTAACAATGTCATGAACTATGCTGTGATTCGCAATGCTTATCAGGGAATCATTGTAGAAGGCATGCAAGCCGGTCCGAACCCCAAGCTCACACTCGATGCCTGCATATTGGATAATATTTACGATGTGGGCATATGGGCTGTTTCCACTTCAATTACAGCGCGCAATTGTTTAATTAGTAATTGTGGTCGCAATATGGTGATTGAAGGTGGCGGCAATTATAATGTAACACATTCAACGCTCGCTACTTATTCCAGTACCTACATTGATCATAAAGATCCTGTACTCAGCATCAGCGATGTATATGCCGGCGTGGCCGGTGCCTTATCGGCACAATTTGTAAATAATATTATCTGGGCCGAAGGTGGTCTTGTTGAGAATGAGGTAGTCACTTATAAATCGCCGATCAATAACAACTTCTCGGTAATTTTTGACCATAACCTGTGGAAGGTAACAACGGCGCCGGCGAATGTTACTGCTTCGGGCATCATCAATAATCAATCGCCAGCGTTTGAAAACATTGATATCAACAGGCGCAGTTACAATTTTCGTTTGAAAGAAAGCTCCCCGCGCGTCAGGCCGGTACGGCAACAGCAATCACTACGGATTTAGATGGCAATCCGCGCAATGCCGCAACACCGGACCTTGGCGCATTTGAATTTCAATAATCCGGGAGAAAACGTAGGAGGAAATGAGGAAATGGGGAAATGAGAAAATGAGGAAATGAGAAAATGAGGAAATGAGAAAATGGGGGAATGAATTCGAATACCTTCGAAGCAAAAAAAATTCTTGCGCGTTCATTTACGCTGATAAGAACTCCGCGTATTCTGCGAGAAAATCGTGCGGCATGAGTAAAAATGGTGAGAGGTGAAAGGAAAGCCGTGTATAATTTCATATTGTCACACTGTCACATTATCATATTAGCACATTTTGCTTGCACCTGAATGAACTCACATTCCCACATTTTCTCATTTCCTTTCACGTTTGCCGTTTGCCGATCTCCCGCCTCACGTTTTTCACGCAGAGCGCGCCGAGGTACCGCGGAGTGCGCGGAGGTCTTATCAGAGTAATTGAACGCGCAAGAGTCCTTCAGTTATAAAATCAATCAGGAGCATTTTCTCATTTTCACATTTTCTCATTTCCACATTTCTTTCACGTTTGCCGCCTCACGCCTCACGTTTTTCACGCAGAGCGCGCCGAGGTACCGCGGAGTGCGGAGGTCTTATCAGAGTTATTGAACGCGCAAGTGTCCTTCAGTTATAAAATCAATCAGGAGCATTTTCTCATTTTCACATTTTCTCATTTCCACATTTCTTTCACGTTTGCCGTTTGCCGTTTGCCGCCTCACGCCTCACGTTTTTCACGCAGAGCGCGCCGAGGTACCGCGGAGTGCGCGGAGGTCTTATCAGAGTAATTGAACGCGCAAGAGTCCTTCAGTTATAAAATCAATCAGGAGCATTTTCTCATTTTCACATTTTCTCATTTCCACATTTCTTTCACGTTTGCCGTTTGCCGTTTGCCGATCTCCCGCCTCACGTTTTTCACGCAGAGCGCGCCGAGGTACCGCGGAGTGCGCGGAGGTCTTATCAGAGTAATTGAACGCGCAAGTGTCCTTCAGTTATAAAATCAATCAGGAGCATTTTCTCATTTTCACATTTTCTCATTTCCACATTTCTTTCACGTTTGCCGTTTGCCTGTCTCACGCCTCACGTTTTTTTTTCACGCAGAGCGCGCCGAGGTACCGCGGAGTGCGCGGAGGTCTTATCAGAGTAATTGAACGCGCAAGTGTCCTTCAGTTATAAAATCAATCAGGAGCATTCTCTCATTTTCACATTTTCTCATTTTCTCATTTCCTCATTTTCTCATTTCCTCATTTTCTCATTTCCCCATTTCCTCATTTCCTTATTCCCTTTCACGTTTGCCGTTTGCCGCCTCACGTCCCCTGAAAATGCCGTACATTCGTAAATTCATTTTTCCCCGCAAACATTAAACCTCAAAAAAATGAAAACACTATTAATCACCCTTATACTATCAACCATGCTTACAGGCGGATCGATATACGATTTTAAAGTACCGGGACTGGAAGGCGGTACCATCAATTTTGCTGATTTTAAAGGCAAAAAAATTATGGTTGTAAACACTGCTTCGAAATGTGGATTGACTCCTCAATACACTGGTCTCGAAGAGCTTTACAAAACACATAAAGACAAACTCGTGATTGTGGGTTTTCCTGCCAACAATTTTGCGGGACAGGAACCAGGCAGCAACGAGGAAATTGCAGAATTCTGTAAAAAAAATTATGGCGTGAGTTTTCTCATGGCTGAAAAAGTTTCAGTAAAGGTGAAGATATTGCTCCCATTTTTAAATGGCTGGTAGCGCAGGCTGCTGAAAAAGGAATTGAAGATCCGGTAACCTGGAACTTTACCAAATTTTTAATCAATGAGAAAGGCGAACTGGAAGCGGTATTCTCACCGCGCACAGAACCGCTGAGCGACGAGATTACCAAACACCTGAACTAGGTTTACACGGACGGCGAGATGCATTTTAAAGATATAATTGGGCAGGATCATTTAAAAACGGAGCTACCTGAATTATTACAGGATAACAGGCTGGCGCATGCGCTTATTTTTCTCGGAAAAGAAGGAAGTGGTGCCCTGCCGCTCGCACTGGCATTTGCGCAATTTGTGGTTTGCGAAAAAGTAAATGGACGATCGGCAGAAGCCGCAGGCCCTTCACTTTTTGGTGATGAACCAGCAACAACGCCCGCACGTTTAACAGACTCCTGTGGCGTATGCCCTTCCTGCCAGAAGGCAGCCAAACTCGTTCACCCGGATATTCATTTTTCCTATCCTGTTGTTACCAAAAAAACTGGATCTCCGCCCGTCAGCACCGACTATATTACCGAATGGCGGGAGTTTATACAAAAACAGCCATATGGTAATGTGTACGACTGGTTGCAATATATTGGCGCCGACAACAAGCAGGGCAATATCACTGCGAACGAGTGTAATGAAATCATCCGCAAGCTGAATCTCAAGAGTTTTGAGAGTGAATATAAAATTCTCATCATGTGGATGCCCGAATACCTGGGGCATGAGGGCAACAAACTGCTAAAGCTGATTGAAGAGCCGCCAGCGAATACTCTATTTATTCTCGTAGCCGAAAATGAGTCGCTGATATTACAAACAATCTTAAGCCGTTGCCAGCTGGTGAAAGTGCCGTTGCTGGAAGATGCGGATGTAACGCAGGCACTTGTCGCACAGGGAACGGAAGAAAATGCAGCGCGACAGATAGCAGCGGTAAGTGAAGGCAACTTTCGCGAAGCGCTGCAACAGGTGCAGCATGCCGATGAAGACTGGCATAACCTGTTGCGTGAATGGCTGAATGCGATTTTGAAGAATGGCCCCGTAGCGCAGGTAAAATGGGTGGAAAAAGCCAGTGGCCTGGGTCGGGAAAAGCAAAAGCAGTTTCTTCGTTATTTCAACCACCTGCTGGCGCAATCGGTGCGGCTGCGGGTACTTGGCGAAAATGCTCCCATTCCCGATCAGGACCGTGATTTTGCGCTGCGACTCAATAAAATAGCGGATTTGGGCCAGCAACAGGCCATCATTGAAGAGCTGGATAAAGCCGCCTATTATGTAGAGCGGAATGCCAACGCCAAAATGCTCTTCCATGCGCTCACCATCAAAGTGTACCATATCATTCAGGACAAAATTGTATTTTTGGCTGATTGAGGTTAATGACCAACGTGACAGATGCCGGTAGTGACAACAGAGATGTGAGAAATCAGCAAGCCGGTCCGGGAAGTAACAACTGTATTTTCACTCCTTTATATAGAAGCCGGGATTCAGAAAAAGCTCGAAATCCTGCGATATTGTTGTTATCTTTCTCATCTCGCGTGGTTATTTGAACCACATTATCATTTATTTAATTTATAATCAAATGGGTTGTACCAGTTGTGGCACTGCCAATGGCAGTAAGCCCGGGGGATGTAAGAGCAACGGTGGTTGTAGTACCGGCGGTTGCAACCGCATGAATACTTACGACTGGCTTCATAATCTGCCTATCGCTGATTTCGAAAGTGCCTGCAAGGTGATCGAAGTCAGTTTCAATAAAGGATCACGTAAAGATTTTTTCCGCAATCCCACGCTTCAGCATTTTGAAAAAGGGGAAATGATTGCGGTGGAAGGAGTAAGTGGTTTTGATGTAGGAGAAGTGTCGCTGACCGGAGAGATCGTGCGCTTACAAATGAAGAAACGCAATGTGCGTGAAGAGAACCCCGAAATGAAAAAAGTGCTTCGTGTGGCTACAGAACGAGACCTCGATCTGATGCGCCAAAACAAAGCACGTGAACCAGAAGCCGTTATTCGCAGTCGCGCCATCGCCAAACAACTAAAGCTGGATATGAAAATCAGCCAGGTTGAAATGCAGGCAGATGGTCGTAAGGCTACTTTCTTTTATATCGCCGATGGACGTGTCGACTTCCGCGAGCTGATTAAAGTGTATGCTTCTGAATTTAAAGTAAAAGTGGAAATGCGGCAGATTGGTGCACGCCAGGAAGCTGGTAAAGTAGGCGGCGTGGGTAGCTGCGGACGTGAACTTTGCTGTAGCACATGGCTGACCGATTTTAAATCGGTAAACACGGCTGCCGCCAGATACCAGAACCTCTCTATCAACCAGTCGAAACTGAGTGGCCAGTGCGGACGCCTGAAGTGCTGTCTCAACTACGAACTGGATACTTACCTGGATGCACTCCAGCATTTCCCTGATAATTGCGATCAAATCCAGGTAGCTAAAGGAAATGCATACCTGATCAAAAAAGATATTTTCAAAAACCTGATGTGGTATACGCTGCCCGACAGCACCAAACAATACCCGCTGACGATTGAACGTGTTTTGAAAATTAAATCACTCAACAGACAGGGTATCATTCCCGAAGAACTGGAAGCTGTGGAAGTGACCAGCAACAAACCGAAAGAAGTAGAACCGGAATTTGTAGATGTTGTAGGCCAGATCAGCCTGCGCAGCCTGGAGAAAGCCGACAAAAAACGTCGTCATCAGCAACACCAGCAAAAAGCAGGACAGCGCCAGGGACCTGGCAACCGCCCTCCTCAACAGGGAGGTCAACAACGCCTGCAACAAAGCGGCCCTCGCGGTTCGCAACAGGGCGGCGGCGGCGGACCACGTCCACAGCAACAGGGTGGTGGCCAACGTCCACCACAACAAGGTGGCCAACGGGGACCACAACAACAAAGCCGTGGACCCAGACCTCCACAGCAACCAGGAGGCGGGCAACGTCCACCCCAACAAGGCGGCGGATCACGCGGACAACAAAAACCTCCGGGGCCGAAACCCCAATAATAATAAAGGCACTCGACGAGTGCCTTTATTATTATTGCTACGATAAGTTGGCCGCGATTCGGACAAACTTCAACAAATTAAGAATCCAAGAGCTCAACAGAATAAAGCAGCCACATTCGTTTAGACATTTTTTATAAAGGCACTCTAAGAGTGCCTTTATAAAAAATTAGATTATTTAAGTGCCCTGTATATCCAATCCTGGATATTGGTGCGAATATTCATTTGAGATAGTTTGGGATTGTTGCGCGTGGGATAAACGCGATTGCTGAGAAATACATAAACAAGGTTAGATTCGGGATCGGCCCAAACGCAGGTGCCGGTAAAGCCAGTATGGCCAAATGTTTTTGGCGACACGCTCAACGCAGGATAGGGGTCAGGACGTGTGGCATTGTCTTTTTCGGGTTTATCAAACCCAAGTCCGCGGCGGCTGATATTACTTTGGTAAGACGTAAACAGCTCAATGGTCTCAGGTTGGAAATAACGTGTACCATTCAACTCTCCGCCGTTGAGCAACATTTGGTAAAGTGCTACAAGATCATATGCATTCGAAAACAAACCGGCATGTCCGGCTACACCACCAAACAATGAGGCTCCTTCATCATGTACATCGCCACGCAACAATTGCCTGCGGAAATGTTGCTCTTCTTCGGTCGGTACAATCAATTCAGCCTTTGCACGCTTACGTGGTGTAAAACCCATTGACGCCAGTCCCATCGGCTGATAAAAATTGCGATAAGTATATTCATCTAAGGTGAGTCCGCTCAATTGCTCCACAATTTTTCCAAGAAGAATAAAATCATTGTCGCTATAAACATATTTATCCTTTGGTCCTACAGGACTCTGGATAATACGTTTCATCAAGGTATCACTCCAGTCATCGCGACGATAGAGATTTTCTGCAACGCGAACTGAAAAACCTTTCTTTGGTTTGTTGGAATAAATGGCGGGATTGGGAATGCCGGTTTTTTCATCAATCGTTTCTTTATAAAAAGAAATAAAAGGAACGAGGCCTGCCTGGTGAAGCAGGATATCATCAATGCGCAAATTCGCTTTATTAGTACCACGCATTACTGGCAGATAATCGCCGAGCTTTCCATCCAGTTTTATCTTTCCTTCTTCATACAATTTCATGATGGAAATTGTAGTTGCCGAAATTTTTGTTACCGAGGCGAGATCAAAAACATGATCAAGCGTTAAAGGTTCTGGCTTATCATACTCCAGCGTTCCGAATGCTTTGCTATAAATGATCTCACCATCTTTAGCAGCTACCACCACACATCCGGGAAATGCTTTTTTTGCAATCGCATCGAGCGCAATTGAATCGATGCCATACATTTTATCCTCCCCTGCTACCCTTGCCGGGTCCAGGAAGGCATACTGTACTCCGTGCCCGTATTTGAAATCGCAAACTGAAACAGGCAGTTGACCTTGCGGAACAATTTTTCCCTCCAACACGTCGGCGGCTGTATGTTGCGTGATGTCATCATCCTGATAACAGGCTAACAGGTTTACTGCCTCACAGAACTGCCCGGCAGCCATCACATTTCCAAACAACATCGTTACCGGCTTATATTGCTGTGCCGCCAGCACCAGGTTTTTTGCTACCGTACTAATGCCATAATTATTCGCCGGACGATTGCTGTAGTCATGAATACTGATTATAACCTGATCGTATTTTTTCTCAGCCAGTGCTTTCAGTATCGCTTGTGATTCGGCTTCACTTTCTTTATACGAAAGAAAATAATTGTCTGAATCGAATCGCTCAAAAACACGTTTACCAAAATCGTTCAGGCCATTTACACCTATACCGATATAAGCTGTCTTTTTCCCGGTTGGCAGCGGGATGGTGGGTTTTTCCTCGCGAAGAAGGGTGATAGTATGAGAAGCCACCTGGTACCTGATTTCATTGGTTTGCGCATTCAGGTCTTCCAGCAGGTTTTCCATTTCAATCGGCTTCATATTCGCCAGGCCTAACTGATACTTTGCATGCAACACTTTTTTTCACCTTCTCATCAATATCTTTCCAGGTGAGTTTTTTCTTTTTGATCGCTTTCTTAATTTCTTCTATTGATTCAGGAACGGATTCGGGTAAACAAAGCATGTCGTTGCCAGCAATCAATGCCTCAACTGAAATAGTTCCTCCCGGAAAATATTTTGCAACACCTTTCATCTCCAGTGCGTCGGTAAATGTGAGTCCATCGTATTTCAGTTTATCGCGGAGCAAACCTGTTACTGCATTTTTTGAAATCGACGTAGCACGGTTGGCACGATTGTCAATAGTTGGAATTGCGAGGTGTGCGATCATAAAACTTCCTACATTGGCTTCTACCTGCGCATAGAAAGGATATAACTCCAGCGAATCGAGTTGTGCAATGGTTTTGTTCACTACTGGCAAATCGTAATGTGAATCCACATCTACATCACCATGCCCGGGAAAATGTTTTGCGCAAGCCATGATGCCGGCATCCTGCATACCACGTGTATAGGCAGCACCATATCTGGCCACCTTGAATTTATCCTCACCAAACGAGCGGAAACCTATCACCGGGTTTGCAGGATTATTGTTCACATCCACCACAGGTGCATAGTTTACATGCACGCCCAGGCGTTTGCACTGATTACCTACTGCAATACCCATTTTATAGATCAGCGATTCATTGGCCAATGCACCCAGCGTAAGTTGATAAGGGAAACGGGTAACACTATCCAGTCGCATTCCCAGACCCCATTCACCATCGATTGTAACCATGATGGGTGTTTGGGCCATGGCCTGGTAAGCATTTGTAAGTTGTGCCTGCCGGTAAGGGCCACCTTGAAAAAAGCAAAGGGCGCCTACATTGTATTTGCGGATGTCTTCCGTCACTTTTGCAACATGGTCGGGGCCCAGGTTTGAATGCGCCCGTATTACCATTAATTGCGCAATACGTTGATCGCGGGTAAGACTTTTAAACACGCTATCTACCCATTCCTGCTCCGAAAGCTGGCTTTGAAATTGGGAATATCCGATTACGGGAAAAAAGAAGAAGAAGAAGGAGGGCCTGTTTGATTTTTTTCATACAAATACTAAAAGTTTGAGCCTCAGCAGGCTGACAATTGTAAAACCGTCGCTTTTGCAATTCTGCACCGTTTCTGAAATCAACGCTAAAATTAAATCATTTGATGCGACCGCGAATCAAGAGTTCCTTAAAAATCAAAGTGTTATTTTTGACGCCGGAGAAATTCAGAAGTGTCAGACAAAATAGTTTTATTACCGGATAATATTGCAAACCAGATTGCTGCTGGCGAAGTGATTCAGCGCCCGGCAAGTGCTGTAAAGGAATTACTTGAAAATGCCGTGGATGCAGGAGCCAATGATATCCGGCTCATCATCCAGGACGCAGGAAAATCGCTTGTGCAGGTGATCGACAATGGTTCTGGCATGAGTGAATCCGATGCACGCATGTGTTTTGAAAGACATGCTACTTCCAAGATTCGACAGATAGATGATCTTTTTCATATACGTACTATGGGCTTCCGTGGTGAGGCGCTTGCATCCATTGCTGCCGTAGCACAGGTAGAGCTCAAAACCAAACGCGCAGAAGATGAAGCCGGAGTTTGCCTGGAAGTTGAAAACAGCGTGGTGACGAAACTTGAACCTGTAGCCACTCCCACAGGAACCAGCATCGCCATGAAGAATCTATTCTTCAACGTTCCCGCACGCCGCAATTTTTTGAAGACCAACGCATCTGAAATGCGCCATATCGTGGATGAGTTTACCCGCGTGGCGCTGGCGTTTCCGGCAATCCGTTTCACGTTTACCGCAAATGGTGAACAACTTTTTCATCTTGAACCAGGCAGCCTGAAACAACGCATTGTTCAACTGCTCGGAAACAATTACAATGCAAAACTGGTAACCGTTAAGGAACACACCGATTATCTTGATATCAGTGGTTTTGTGGGAAAACCAGAAACCGCGAAAAAAACGAGAGGCGACCAGTATTTCTTCGTCAACAACCGCTTTATCAGAAGCCCCTACCTGCAACACGCGGTAATGAATGCTTACCAGGAATTGATTCCCGGCGATAGTTACCCCATGTTTGTGTTGTTTATCGATCTTGATCCTGCACAGGTGGATGTGAACGTTCACCCGACAAAACAGGAAATTAAGTTTGAAGATGAAAAGATCGTGTATGCATTTGTGCATGCCGCCATTAAACATGCACTTGCGCAGTTCAGCGTAACACCTACCCTCGATTTTGAACTGGATGCAGGTATCCAACAACTGTCTTCAATTCAACAGCCCTTTACACAGGAGAAACAATCCGCTGCAGCAGCTTCGCTTTTGTTTCGCGGCTTTAGCCAGAAACACCAGGCGCACCTGATTGAACCGGGAAGGCAAAGCTTTCCCGACTGGAACGATTTTTATAAAACGGAAAATGTTGAAACACCTGCATCGTCAGGTAGTTCCACAGCACAGAACGAATCAGGTTTATGGGGAAAAACGGAAGACGATGCGGAACTGTTTCAACTGCTCAACACCTACATAGTTACTCCGTCTCAAAAAGGATTTTTGTTGGTGCATCAACAACAGGCGCACGAGCGCGTATTGTACGAACGACTTACTGCCGCTTCGCAGGGGCAACCCATTACCAGTCAGCCCAGCCTTTTTCCGGTAAATATTGAACTCACACCTTCAGATGCTGTTTTGCTAACCGAGCTACTCCCGGATTTGAAGTTGTTGGGTTACCTGGTGGAGCCTTTTGGTAAAAACAGTTTTGTCATCCAGGGCACGCCGGCTGATATCGACAACGACAACGATAAACACCTTTTTGATTTTCTGCTGGAACAATACAAACATTATAGTACAGATATCAAATTTACGCCGAGAGAAAAACTGATTCGTTCGGTTGCTCGCCAGCAGGCGATTAAAACAGGAGTACGTCTTACAGAAAGAGAAATGAAAAACCTGTTACAGGATCTGTTCAGTTGCCAGCAGCCGAATGCAACGCCGGATGGACGTCCTACTTACCTTGAATTTAAACAGGATGAGCTGGAAGGAATGTTCAGGAGATAATTATCGGCGTTTTCCTTCTTTAAAACGAATAAGATATTTCTCTACCGCCCTTCGCACATCAACAGCGTTTGCGCGGTGATTATTTACCAGCACAGAAAAAATATATTGTTTGCCATCGTCGCCGGTAAGATAGCCGCTCAATGCAACCACACCTGCGAGTGTACCTGTTTTTGCATAGAGATAAGGCTCGTCGGCAACATAATAACTGGAAAGTGTACCGCGTCCACCTGCAGGAAAAACCGCTTTGATTCTTTCCATGCCCACTTCATTCCTCATTTTTTTCAGAATGGTTACAAAATCGCGCGGTGTAAAAAGATTGTAACGACTCAATCCTGATCCGTCGGCCCAGCGTGCTGTGCCTTGCAGATCGGCGAGCGAGGTTTTGAACATGCTGTCGATCGCGATGCGTTCATTCAGTTTCCCCGACATTTTATGTGAAACCATCAACAGCAATTGTTCTGCAAAAAAATTATCGCTGCGATTCATCATCGGTTTAAGAATTGAATCTATTGGTTGTGAATACATCGGCTTCCACGATAATTTAGCAGGCAAATTATCGTCCCAATAATGCAGTGGCTTTTCGAGGTTGTAACTAAGAATCTCTAATGCAGATTTGATTCCATATGTAACAAAAGGAACATCTACTTTGGGATTGTCTTCTTTTCCTTCGATAATGGTAAAAAGATTTTCAGAAAGCGCTCTGTTTACTTTGAACTTTCCATTTTCATTCTCAATAGAAAAATTTACAGGCCACTCCGTTGGGGGATCTGAAGCCACCACGGCCGCCATTTCTTCATCGAGTGGATTGACTGCCCACGCCTGCTCCCAGCGAATTGTATTTCCATAAACCGGCATTGCGCTGCGTTCAGGCATATAGGCTTCATCGTAATCACTCCATGCCCAACCCGATCCCCAATGTTTGGATTTCCAGTTTTGATCAGAGAAATAAACAGGTTTTGTTTGCGCCTTCAACCAATCCATTACTGGCTGCCTTGCAAAATCGCGATGTAAGAAACTGGGATCGCCTGCAGGCTGTACAAATACAGCAGTGTCGTTCTCAGCAACAAGAAAAGTGAGTGAACTATCGCCCAGCCATTGCATGGAGGTATAGCAGGTGACAATCTTTGTATTACTTGCCGGTACGAAATATTTATCGCCCTGGTAATTCACCAACAAACTGTCGCGCTCCACATCATAAATACTCACGCCTACATGTGCTGACAGCAATGCAGGATTTTCAAGCAGCACTGATAATGCATCAGGTTCTGTAAAAGTGTCCGCGGGCTTACGGGTAACGATACAGGACGACATTAGCAGGATCAGCAGGAGCGCAGATACAGATGTTTTCAAATTGATTGCTTTATTGATCTTAATTAGATTCTTACAATTTTACCGGCAGCTGCACTTTCAAAGGCCTTTTCAATAATCGTCATTGTTTTAATTGCATCCGATGCAGGCACGGGATTGGGCGCACCCTGTGTCAACGCTTTGTACACATCATCAAAGTAACCCATATAGTTGCCGGGTTTTGATGTGGTTTCGTTGCGCACCGACTGGCCATTTTCCATATAATGCAAAATGCCATCGGGTTTTTGTGGCCCTGGGCACCAGCTTTCGAGTGAAGGTTCAGTTTCTTTCAACAGTTCTTCTTCCTGTTTATCTGAACGTTCCTGCAGGAAACTTCCATTGTTGCCGTGCACAACAAATGCATATAACGATTCGCGCGCCATTACTGTACTTTTTAAACGCACACGTTTATCGGGGTAAAATAGAAGGATTTCGAAATAATCATTCGCTTCCACTCCTTCTTTTCTCAGGATGCGTATGTCGGCAAAAACAGCATCTGGCATACCAAACATCTGTAGTGCCTGATCGCCGAGGTGCGCACCCAGATCGTGAACAATGCCAGCACCGGGCATCGCACCTTCTTTATGCGGTTTGCCGCTGTAATGAATGCGAAAACGATCGAAACGGAATTCAGCTTCAACAATATCACCGAGCTTACCGCTTTCCAGCACTTCTTTAATAGCGCGGAAGTCGCCATCATAACGGCGGTTTTGATAAACAAAAAGTTCGAGACCTTTTGATTTAGCCAGTTCATCCAGCTCAATTGCTTCGGCCAACTTAACGGTAAAAGGTTTTTCTACAATTACATGTTTGCCCGCAAGCAACGCAGCTTTTGTGTATTCGTAGTGCGTATGTGAGGGCGTATTTACAATAATCAGTTGCAGGCTGTCGTCGGCCAGCAATTCATCAAAAGAACGAACCAGTTTGCTTTCCGGATAACGGCGGCGCGATTCATCGCGGTTGCGTTCAACAATAGCTGTAAGTTCAAATCCAGGGTGATTTGCGATAAAAGGAGCATGAAATAATTTGCCGCTCATGCCATAGGAAGCAATACCTGTTTTAATCATCTTTTTGTATGTGTTTAATGGATTAATGAAATTGATATGTCCTGCTCAACCACGCTCCTGTGCGCGCAACCATCGTTCTGGTATTTCATTGCTGCTGGCGAGGAGATAATCCTTGTAGCTACAGGCGGATAAATTTCTTTATCGGGCAATTGCATCCACCAGCGGCCGGTTTTTTTGCTTTGTAAAAAAAATGGTTTCCACCTTCAGCAAATGCGATATGAAATTCGTTGAAAGAATCTTTTTCATCCAGCGATGCTTCGCGGCGACCGCGGCTGCGGCCATCAAGAATATACCACATCATCTGGCTGATTTGTTTCGCTGTAAGATCATTCTGGTCGTATTGCGGCAGGTAGCCGAAAATACCAATGCTGCTGATCATCGGGCTCATTCCCGCAAAACGCATGATCTGGCAGGCTTCATCGCCATGTAATCCATTTGGCGAAAGACGATTAGCCGGAGCAAAGGCATTGGCCAGTGCCGATATATCAAACGACAACATATTGCTGCTGCGCAGCACCGGCTCCATTTCGTCGATGCTTTCTTTTACGTGTCCTACACGAAAACAATCAAAGCGAAGCTTTATCCATCGTTTCCAGCATACGTGGATGTACATAATAACTCTGGAAACCGATATGGTTATAATGACGGATATAATTAGGGTCGCCGGTGAGCATTTCCATCAGGAAATTCTCATGGCGGAAAGGGGAATCAATATTCAGATCAATGAGTGCGTCCACACAGGAAGCCTCAATCAGTCGTTTGTTTTCGGCGTATGCCTGGTATTGTCCGAGTGTAAGGTCGTGCGAGCCACCGATAATCAACACCAGTTTCCCGGCATTGATCAATTCATTCACCACCATTCGCAGGGCGGCATATGTATCGGTAAAAAGATGCACCCGCACGGATATTGCCCACATCGGCCAGGCGAATATCATTATGCCAGTAATAGAGTTGGTAAAAATGACGGCGGACAGCTGCTGGTGCGTCGCTTTCTTTACCCACCATACCGCTACCCCGCTGCTCACCGCAGCCCACAATCACAATTTGTGCTTCGTCGAGGTCGGGAAAACTCTCTTCATATACATCGATAATTTTTCCCAGCTGGCGGTCTTTATAGCCCTCGTCATCTGATAATTCATAACGGTTAATCGGGCTCAGAAAATCGGCGATATTGAGGTGGTCACTCATGACTGCAAGATAGGGAAGAAATAAACCTGTAAGACCCTGAAAGCCCGAAAGGTTTGGTAGCCTCAAAAGGAACTAGCGGCCAAATTCTTATCTTCGCGGGGTATGGAACAGTTGTTGAAACAGATAGAAGACTATAAGCAGGAGATCGCTGCTTTCAGTGCTACGGATGAAAAACAGGTAGAAGAATTTCGTATCCGCTTCCTCGGTACCAAGGGCATTGTAAAGGCAGTGATGGGCGAAATGAAAAATGTGCCTGTTGACCAGAAGAAAAGTTTTGGCCAGCTGCTGAATGAATTCAAAGTTTTTGCCGAAGAAAAATATGAAGCGTTGAAATTGAACGGTGCAGGCTCGCAGTCGCAAGCTGCCTCCGGTTTGGATCTCAGCCTTCCGGGCGATCCCGTTCCCCTGGGAAGCCGCCACCCCATTACGATGATGCGTAACCGCATTGTGTCCATCTTTCAACGACTCGGTTTTGCAGTAGCTGAAGGACCAGAAATTGAAGATGACTGGCACAACTTCGGCGCACTCAACCTGCCGGCGCATCACCCTGCGCGCGACATGCAGGATACATTTTATATACAGCAGAACCCCGATTGGGTGCTGCGTACGCATACCAGCAGTGTGCAGATCCGCGAAATGGAAAAAGGAAAACTTCCCATCCGTATGCTGATGCCCGGTCGCGTATACCGAAACGAAACGGTGAGCGCAAGAAGCCATTGCTTCTTTCACCAGGTTGAAGGTTTGTATATCGACGAGAATGTATCTTTTGCCGACCTGAAACAAACCCTGTATTTCTTCGTAAAAGAAATGTATGGTAAAGATGTGAAAGTGCGTTTCCGCCCTTCTTACTTCCCTTTACCGAACCAAGTGCCGAAATGGATGTGAGTTGCTTTATCTGCGGCGGTGAAGGTTGTAATATTTGTAAAAAAACAGGATGGGTTGAAATCCTCGGTTGCGGAATGGTACACCCCAACGTTTTACAGAACTGTAATATCGACCCCAACAAATACACCGGCTTCGCCTTTGGAATGGGTATCGAACGCCCGGCATTATTAAAATATGACGTAAAAGACCTGCGATTATTCAGTGAGAATGATGTGCGGTTTTTAAGACAGTTCACGAGCTCGGTGTGAGGCGTGAAGCGTGAGCCGGCAAACGGCAAACGCGAAAGAAATGGGGAAATGAGAAAATGAGGAAATGAGAAAATGCTCCTGATTTATTTTTTTACTGAAGAACACTTGCGCGTTCAATAACGCTGATAAGACCTCCGCGCACTCAGCGGGACCTCGGCGCACTCAGCGTGAAAATGACTTGCGTTTCAAAAATCAGTGTAATCAGTGTCTAAATCTGCGTAAATCTATGGGAAAACTTCTCGCTTTTCAGGTTTGATTAAATCTGTAGGCAAACCTTCCCGTTTTTCAGGTTTATATAAATCCGTAAGAAAAACTTCTCGCTTCCTCTCTTTAGCGCGTTACCTTTTTTCATTGTTATATTTCCAGATAAGCCAGATCGTTGCTACGAGGAGAAGGGCGGCGGCATAGTACCAGGCGGTAAATACCATTTCCATTTTCACATCGCTAAATGCATTCGCACCCATCCCTCCCGATCCGACATCGGTGGTGGGAATGTCTTTTACCTTTTTCTTTAAATCGATAAATAAACCAACCATTGCTGCCAACGACAAGGCCGCAGAAGCCATCGATAATTGCGAACCCCATTTCCACTTACTGATACACATACCCGCTGTTGCGAGTGCAAGAATCCAGGCGATGAGTGCATAATAGTTCGGCTTGTCTTTTTGGTTACCGTTGGTATTTGTACCATTCCCAAAGGGACCGAGCGAAGTCTTTCCATTCTAATCCCAAAGCCAGGCCCATGCCACTGTTTGAAAACACGGTGCCACTGCTTTGCGAAAAAAGATCCCCACCAGTTGATTTACCAGTAGTACATCTCAATTCCGCAAACGGAAGAAAGAATAATAAAAATGCTAAAACCGATGTTACAGAAGAAGGAATATTTGTTCCAAAAACACCGCGTGGCGGCGCCGTTGGAACTACGGGTGGTGGGGTGCTGATGGGTTCCATGTTCGGTTATTTCCAGTAAGATAATAAGAATTAGTTAATATGTTATCGGAAATTGAAAGCACAGCCCTTTAGCAAATGACCAACACTACTACACAAACGAAGTAATATCTTTGTTTTCATGAACAAAGCCACCATCAGGAGCATTGGCGTATGTGGCGCCGGAACCATGGGCAGCGGGATTGCGCAGGTATGCGCACAGGCTGGATTTCAAACATTGTTGTTCGATTTAAATGCCGAAATCATCAACCAGGTCCGCCGCAACATTACACAACAATGGCAGCGAATGGTTGATAAGGGAAAAATGACTGGCGACCAGCAGGATGCTGCCATCAACAACCTCCGATTTACAAGCGATATTTCCTCCTGCATCGCTGATCTTTTTATAGAAGCTATTGTTGAAAAACCGGCTGCAAAAATCGGTTTATTCAATCAACTGGATGCCATCAATCAACCCGATTGCATTTTTGCCAGCAACACGTCTTCCCTCTCTATTTCACAACTGGCTGCGCAAATAAAAAATCCCGCACGCGTATTGGGTATGCATTTTTTTCAACCCCGCGCCCGTAATGAAACTGGTTGAAATTGTAAAAGGAGAAAATACCAGCGAAGAGGTAATTGCAACCATCATGGAGCTGACACGTCAACTCGGCAAAACACCTGTATTGTGTAAAGACGCGCCCGGTTTTATTGTAAACCGCGTTGCCCGACCTTATTATATTGAATCATTACGACTGGCGGAAGAAGGGCTTTCTGATTTTGCACAAATGGATCGCCTGCTCACAGCACGCGGATTTAAAATGGGGCCGTTTGAATTGATGGACCTTATTGGCAACGATGTGAACTATGCAGTAAGCTGCAGTGTTTATGATCAACTGGGCCAACCCGAGCGACTGAAGCCGTCCTATATACAGGAAGAAAAAGTAAAAGAAGGTAAGTTGGGAAGAAAAAGCGGCGATGGATATTTCCGTTATGAAAACGGAAAATGATTTGCACATAAAATACAAGGAATTTGAAGAAAGTATTAGTTACGGGCGGCACAGGTTTTCTGGGTGCCTATATCATCAAAGAATTGGTGAATCGCGGATACCATGTTCGTGCACTCAAGCGAAACCTCAACAACCGCAATCCCGATTTTATTGATGCTGCCGTATGGCAAAAAACCGAATGGGTGGAAGGCGATGTCCTCGACGTTGTATCACTCGAAGAAGCGATGCAGGGAATGGATGCAGTCATTCATTCAGCAGCCGTTGTATCATTCGATAAAAAACATCGCGCCGAAATGTACCAGGTAAATGTGGAGGGAACGGCAAATGTGGTGAACATGGCAATTGAAACAGGAATTTCCCGTTTTGTACATATCAGTTCCGTTGCTGCATTGGGTCGCACCAGCGATGGACAAACCGTGAATGAGGATAAGAAATGGGAAGAGAATCCAAACAATACACACTATGCCCGAAGTAAATACAAAGCCGAACTGGAAGTATGGCGCGGCATGGCTGAAGGAATGAATGCAGTGATTCTTAACCCCAGTACCATACTTGGTTATGGTAACTGGTTTTCAGGAAGCTCTGCTATTTTCAGAAATGTGTACAATGAATTTAAATGGTATAGTCCCGGATTAAACGGATTTGTAGATGTGGAAGATGTTGCACGTGCCGCTGTATTGATCATGGAAACAGAGATTACAGAAAAAGCGGTTTGTTGTAAATGGCGACAACTGGCCCTTCAAAAAATTATTACATTGTATGGCCGACAACTTCGGGAAGAAAAGAGCAAGCCGCGAAAGCAAATCGTGGATGCTTGGATTGGCCTGGAGAATGGAAGCGGTAAAATCATGGTTTACAGGTGAAAAGCCGCTACTCACCAAAGAAACCGCCCTCGTGGCGCACAGCCGCACGATATTTGATAATTCCAAACTGCTGGAAGTAATTCCGGGTTTTCAATTCAAACCGCTGGAAGTAAGTATTCAACAGGCTTGCGCAAAATACCTGGCAAATACCGAATTGAAAAGCGACAAATAAAATAATAAATCGTCCCTTCCATGATAAGACCCCTCAGTTTTCTTTTCCTGGCACTTTGTTTTTCACTCGTGGCCACGGCTCAATACACGGTTACCGGTCGCATCATCGATTCGGCCAGTCAGCAGCCGCTGGTAGGTGCAAGCGTATACGCGCAAAACACCACGCAGGGAACTGTCACAAATAGTGAAGGCCATTTTTCGCTGCCGTTAAAATCGGGTGGTTATGAACTCGCCATCAGTTTTACCGGGTATCAAACAAAACAGGTTCGCGTAACTGCTGCCGATAGCGAACTGGGCGATGTATTAATGATACAGGAGGATAAAAGCCTGGAAGAAGTGATCATCCGTTCCAGCAATGAAGTAATGGATGGATGGGAACAGTATGGACAATTTTTTCTGGATCACTTTGTGGGAACCACCCCATTTGCAAAGGAAACAAAACTGCTGAACCCGGAAGTGCTTCGCTTCTTCCTGATCAAACGCACCAACAAACTTCGTGTAATGGCCAGCGAGCCATTACAATTACGAAACGAAGCGCTCGGATATCAGATCCGCTTCCAACTCGATTCATTCATGTATTACTACGATAATAAAATCAACAGTTATCGTGGTTATTGTTTTTATACCGAACTGGAAGGACATCGTGGCGACAGAAACAAATGGGCGGAAAACAGGAAGAAAGCTTATTACGGTTCCAAACTGCATTTTATGCGCAGTTATTATGACACCACGCTTGCGAAAGATGGATTTACAATTGATATCAGGAACGCAACCGACAGCAGCAAATTCAGCAGGCTGGCCAATCCCTACGACAGCCGCTACTTCGGTATTGTAGACAGCACCGGCGAAGTAGAGTTATGGTTCCCGCAAAAAATAAGTGTAACCTACCAGCGACAAAAACCTGAAAAAGAATATCTCGAACTTTTCGAATTGCCGCTTGATGTACCCGTGCAGATATCTTATATCGACCTTACTTATTCCATCTTTATCCAGGAGAATGGATATTTCCACGATGCAAAAGACTGGATAAACCAGGGCTACTGGAGCTGGAAAAACCTGGCGGATCAGTTGCCGTTTGATTATGTACCCGGGATCGATGGTAGATGATCGAGGATCGATGGTCGATGTCCGATGATCGATGGTCGATGACCGATGAATGCGGCGTGCTTTAGATGTCTTTCCATAATGCGGGAACGGTAAACCTGCATTCTAAACATTCATCCACCATCCACCATCGATCATCGATCATCGATTCACTACTTTCTCCCACAACAACGGAATTCGCTTAATCCATACGAGTTCTTTTTTCTTTTCACCGGCATCAATGGCGGGTGAACCGAAATAGGCTTTGCCGCCGGGCAGCGTTGTGCCTACGCCGCTTTGCGCCATTACCACTGCATCTTTTCCAATCGTAAGCGTTTTGCTTACGCCCACCTGTCCCCAGAGAATAACATTGTCTTCAAGTGTGGTAGCACCGGCAATTCCAACCTGGGCTGCCAGCAAACAATTTTTACCAATCACTGTATCATGTCCAATGTGAATCATATTATCGAGGCGTGAACCTTTGCCGATCACTGTGTCGTGGGTTACACCACGGTCGATGGTGCAGCCGGCACCAATTTCCACCGCATCTTCAATCACTACCCTGCCGCAACTCAGCATTTTTTTATAATGCACATCACGATTTGTTTTTTTGTTATAATAAAATGCATCGCTGCCAATTACGGTTCCTGCCTGTATTACCACATCATCACCCAACACGCAATAATCGAGAATGGTAACATTGGGATGGATGATGCAGCGACTGCCGATCTTAACGTGATTCCCGATCACCACATTCGGCATGATTACCGTATCGCTGCCAATTTCTGCAGTGTCGGCAATAGGTTTTGTTGATGGATTAAAAGGCCGGAAATGTTTTACCAGCGTTTGATATGCTTCAAATGGATCGTCGGTTATGAGTAATGCTTTCCCTTCGGGAAAATCAGTTTCTTTATTGATAATAATAAAACTTGCGGCACTGTTAATACACTTGTCATAATACTTTGGATGATCCACAAAAACCAGGTCACCCACTTCTACTTTATGTATCTCATTGATGCCGGTTGCAGACGCCTGCGTGTTTCCAATTAAGCGGGCACCAATGATGGTTGCTATCTCATTTAGCGGAATGGGTTGATTAAAGCGCATGTTGGAGGATTTTGACAAAGGTAACCAGAAGGAATTTTAATGTGGAAACGGACGCTGAATTTCAATCGTTTTTCATTGGTTTTTTATCGATGTTATTCATCAATCATTTTCTTTTCATTGATATTTATTCAATGATTGTTTATAAAATTACACTGATGAAAACCGCGCGCAGCAAGCGTTTTAGCATGTTTATTTTTTTAGTGAAAAATAAAATCATCAACTGCGTTAACGTTTAAACATGCATTGAATTCAATTTTTTAAACCGCATTTTGGACCGCCCTTATCCACAGGCCCGGTAAAAATGTGAATAAAATTTATCGGAAATATTTTTTGGATAGGAAAAATTATATTTAATATTGTGTTGGGAAATTCGTTTCCCTGTACTTACTAACCCATCCATTATAATGATCCCTTCGATTTCTCGAGGGGATTTTTATTTCTATACCTTTACGTGAATCCAAAATATTCATCCATGCTGAAATCAATGACAGGCTTTGGACGTGCAGAACAAAGCGTAGGAGACAAAACTTTTTTAATTGACATTAAATCGCTGAACGGAAAGCAATTTGAATTGCAATTGAAAATGCCCGCTATCCTGAAACCATTTGAGTTTGATATTCGTCGATTACTTTCTGAAGAGTTGGTTCGGGGAAGTGTCGATTGTATGATTAGTTTGAAAGATACCGGCAATGCAAAGCCAGTAACCATCAATGTAGAATTAGCCCGCGCTTATTTCGGTCCGCTCGCGCAACTCTCTTCTGAATTAGGATTAGACACATCGCATATACTCAGCACCCTGGTTAAACTGCCGGAAGTAATTACACCCAGCAGTGAAACATTGACCGACCAGGAATGGGCGGAACTGCAGTCGGTAATCAGGAAAGCGACGCATGCTCTCACCACCCATCGCCTGAATGAAGGGAAGTCGCTGGAAGATGATCTGCTGTTACGCATCAACAATATTGAAAGATTGCAGGATGAGGTAATCAAACTGGAACCCCTGCGCCAGCAAAAGATCCGCGATGGCATTACCCGTTTGCTGGAAGAAAAAGTAGGGAAAGAAAACTATGACGGCAATCGCCTGGAACAGGAACTGATTTATTATATCGAGAAAATTGATATCAGTGAGGAGCAGGTGCGCCTCAAGAACCATTGCGCATATTTTAAGAGCCTCATCAACGACAACGACGCTTCAAAGGGTAAGAAACTTTCTTTTGTGTTGCAGGAAATAGGTCGCGAAATCAATACTACAGGGTCAAAAGCATATGATTCAACCATCCAGAAATGTGTGGTAGAGATGAAAGATGAACTGGAGAAAGCAAAAGAGCAGGTATTGAATGTATTGTAATACAGATATCTGGTTGCGACTACGATATCTCAAAATATCCCTATAGCTTTACAGCATGAAAAAAAGCCGCTTATTTCCTTTATTGCTTCTGACAATACTTTTTCAGGCATGTGGCCATATTGATTTGTTTGAAAAAACCACCGCCATCCCTGGCCATGCATGGTCGTCGGATTTTATACCAGAATTTGAACTGGAGCTCAACGACAGCGCACAGACCTATAAGATATTTGTGGTTTTGAGACATACCGAGAAATATAAGTTCAACAATCTCTTTATTAATCTCGGTATAAAAGAACCCGGCCAGGATTCGGCGCTGGTGCTCCGCCAGGAACTGAAGCTGGCATCGAATGAACGCTGGCTGGGTGATGGTATGAACGATATATATGAACATCGCATTCCGGTAGGTTTGCTTGGCGAAACCCGAAGCCTGACTCCGGGAAAATATACTTTCACATTGCAACAGATTATGCGCGACGATCCCCTGGAACATGTTTTGGATGTTGGCGTTCGCGTAGAGAAAAAATAATGGCTTTTAAATGGCCGAAGACACAACCCGCAAAAAGCTACGGCGCGCAACCATTACTTTCTGGTTGCTGCTCACTTATGTGGTAGCCGCCTATGTATGGTGGTTTATCTCGCTCGAGCAACAAAATGAGGAAATGCGGGGTTATAAAGAGTTGCAGCTACAGTCGGAAGTTGACAGCAGCATTTCCCCGGAATTATATTCCACACGTTATGAAACGATAGAAAAAGATTACCGCCGCAACCAGACAAAGTTTGCTGGAGAAGCGGTCGTTTTCCTGGCGCTTATTTTTGTTGGCGCAGCCATTTTATACCGATCTGTCCGTCGCCAGTTTCGCCTGCAACAGCAACAACAGAATTTTATGATGGCGGTTACGCACGAATTAAAAACGCCGATTGCTGTTGCACGCATCAACCTCGAAACACTTCAAAAACACAACCTCGATCCCGAAAAACAGAAAAAGCTGATCCGCCTCACATTAGAAGAAACCACACGACTCAATACGCTGACCAATAACATACTTGTATCATCCCAACTGGAAGGTGGCGGTTATCATTTTACAAATGAAGAGATTGAGCTCTCTGATTTGCTGGAAGATGTGTTACAGGATTTTATCAAACGTTTTCCCGACAGGCAGTTTATCCTGGACGTGGAACCGGAAGTGGATGTAAAAGGCGATCCTTTGTTATTGCAGATACTGGTGAACAATCTCGTTGAAAATGCTATTAAGTATTCGCCACGTGATAAACCTATTATTGCCCGTTTATATCGCCAGGATGGCCTTGTAAAACTTGAATTATGCGATGAAGGCCCCGGTGTACCCGATGAGGAGAAAATCCGCATTTTCGATAAGTTTTATCGCATTGGCAATGAGAATACACGAAAATCGCAGGGCACGGGTCTGGGGTTGTATCTTTGCAGCAAAATTGCCCGTGATCACAATGCCGACATTTCGGTGACAAACAATCATCCGCACGGAAGTATTTTTGCAGTTAGTTTTCACCAGTAAATTATACCTGGTGTAACCCGGGAATATGAGCGAGGAAACGAAAATATCAATCTTGCTGGTGGAGGACGAAGAAAACCTCCATGAAGCGCTGAAGCTAAACCTTGAACTGGAAGGCTATGAAGTTACTTCCGCCTTCGACGGTGTGGCAGCTTTGGACGCAGTTAAAGACGAATATTTCGACCTGATCATCCTCGATGTGATGCTGCCTGAAATGGATGGTATCAGCGTAGCAGAAACCATTCGCCTTAGCAACAATGATGTTCCTATTCTTATCCTAAGCGCAAAAAAACTCAAGTGCCGACCGTGTGCTTGGTTTGAAAAAAGGCGCTGATGATTATCTCACCAAACCTTTCAACCTCGAAGAATTACTGCTCAGGGTAAACAAACTCATCAACAAAAATAAAAAACTACAGGAGCGCTCAACGGTTGGCAATAGCTACACATTTGGTGAAAACATTATCGACTTCAAAGCACAGGAAGCCAGCACGCGCTCGTATGGTAAAATCCAACTGAGCAAGAAAGAAACCATGCTGCTCAAGCTTTTGATTGAAAACAAAAACGAAGTCGTTCCCCGCGAGAAAATATTACAGGCTGTATGGGGTTATAATGTTTACCCCACCACCCGCACTATCGACAACTTTATTCTCAACTTCCGCAAATACTTCGAAGAAGATAGCCGCAATCCGAGATTTTTTCATTCGGTGCGGGGCGTAGGATACAAGTACAGCGAGCAGTGATTTTCGGCAAACGGCAAACGTGAAATAATATATCATTGTTGTAGGGACGCGCTGCAGCGCGTCCTCTCGTGCGTGAGGCGTGAGATCGGCAAACGGCAAACGTGAAAGGAACAATGTGAAAATGAGGAAATGAGGAAATGTGAAAATAGCCGCGGATGCTGCTTTAATGCGAATCTGTGAAAATTCATTATTCCCACATTTGCAACGCTACCACATTCAATTTCTTTTCCATCGGTCCCAAACACTTTTGCTTCACGTCCCGAAGGGACGGAATATCTGTAGAAAACGAATTCCCTATTTTGATCAAGTCCCGAAGGGACGACATGTGGGAATCGTGAAACGGCAAACGGCAAGCGGCAAGCGGCAAACGTGAAAGGAACAATGTGGAAATGAGAAAATGAGGAAATGTGAAAATAGCCGCGGATGCTGCTTTAATGCGAATCTGTGAAAATTCATTATTCCCACATTTGCAACGCTACCACATTCAATTTCTTTTCCATCGGTCCCGAACACTTTTGCTTCACGTCCCGAAGGGACGGAATATCTGTAGCAACATTGATGCCCACGTTATTTTGAGTCCCGAAGGGACGATATATGTGCGCAAAAGAACTGTTCAATAGGGCGGGAGAAATTTGCAACATGCTGCATCATAAAGAGACTTAATCTCTTGCACAACTCTAGTCAAAATCCTCATGCATCCGGCAATCTTTTTACATTCGTTAAAGGCGGGGTTCCATATGCGTCCTGTCGGGACGCGGGTATAATGGGGAGATTCCTTTGCTACAGACATTGCGTCCCTTCGGGACGAAATGCGAGAAAATATAGTTGCCCATACTTGCTTAAATCCAAGAGTTCACCCGTTGGCTCTTTTTTATCCGATGCAAACACTTCACAACGTGTCCTGTCGGGACGCATATTTTAGATGCGCTACTTTTCTAACCACAACCCGTCCCTTCGGGACGGTACAGGTGTGGCATTATAAACATCTCTACGGTTCAATAACTCTAATCAAAATCTCCGCGGACTCCGCGGGACCTCGTCTAAAGGCGCTCTGCGTGAAAATAAATAAAGCAGCCTGTGGCTGCTTTATTTATGCTGCGGTAGATCGTTTTTCATCGCAATTGAGGGTTTTATGCAGGCGGGTTCTTTTTCATTTTCGTCCCGAAAGGACGTGTTGTAAAGTGTTTGCACAACACGCGAAGATGCCTTCGGGCGCCTGCATCACAACCCGTTCTGTCGGAACGGAAAATGCTTACTTTCTTCTTACTAACCCCAACCCGTCCCTTCGGGACGAAGTGCGAGAAAACATAGTTGCCATATTTGCTTTAAACGTGGCCTTAATTCGGCGAGAATATTGCCTTCGTCCCGAAGGGACGGAATATCTGTAGAAAACGAATTCCCCCTTTTTGATCAAGTCCCGTAGGGACGACATGTGGAAATCGTGAAACGGCAAACTGTAATCGGCAAGCGGCAAACGTGAAAGGAAATGAGGAAATGTGAAAATAGCTCCGAAGCTGCTTTAATGCGAATCTGTGAAAATTCTTAATCCTCACATCAGCAACGCTACCATCTTACCACATTCCAGATTAACTATAATCGCTGTTCAATTCCTTGCATTATCGACATTGCAGAATGCAGCATAGCCTCTTTGTCGTTTCCAGCATCAACAACCGTGTAAATTCCTGCTTCACAAGTTTCGATAATGGTGAGCAATTCATCAAGCTGCGCTTGTGAGATTCTTTCTGATAAAAGATGTCGCAGGGTTGTTTTGTTCATTTGCGTACCCGATACATGCAGGCGGTCGCCGAGATATTGCCAGATTCCCTGGTTGAGTGCGGCATAAAATTGCTGGCTTTCGCCTTCAGTCAATATAGCTGCCGGTCGAAGAAAATCTTCTATGGGAATACGTTGTACCGGCGGCGGCGGTGGTGACGGTTTCATCCGTTCGCGGCGACTCTCCCTTCGCCACATAATAAAAACTCCAGCAATCACAAGCGTAACAATTATTGCAATGTATAACCCTGCAGGATTATGACTCCCGGTGTTTTGTTTTTTCACCGGATTGCTTTCGATTGTCTCGCGGTTCTTGTCGCGCGAGATATCAAACGCCAGTGCTGCTACCGGGTAACTGTTGTATTTGTTGGAGTCGGTATTAAAATAAGAAAATGAAAAAGCCGGGATCGTAAAAAGTCCTTTTCGTGATGCAACAAACGGATAAATGAATTTTCTAAATCCCTGCAATGGCTTTTTGGTGATATCCCACTCGTCCACCACCCTTGGTTCAAACCCTTCAATACCCGCCGGCCATTTGATAACCGGTGGGGTCAGTTGCGAGAAGTTTCCCTTCCCCTGTACCACCAGCTCCAGGTGCGCTTCTTCGTTGGCCGCTGGTGATGCCTCCACAATTTTCCAGTTGACCGTGAATCGACCCACCGCACCTGTCCAGTTGTCGGGCTTTCCTTTTGCAGGCAATGGCTTCACTGAAATCATCAAAGGCTCCGATTTCATTTCGTGTTCAAATCGAATCCATCCCGGTGGTGGCGAATCGGAATCGTCTTTATAAACGCCTTCGTTAATTGTTTGCTCCGGATCTGTATCAACCGCTTTCAGGGAAAAATCGACCTTACTCCGCACTTCCATCGGGTCAACTTCATATTCACCTTCATTGAGCGGGTAAAGCTGTACGGTGCGTACCGTGTGCACATCATACAGCAATCCATCGATCTCTTCTGTTGCTACCTTTTTATTTTTTAAACCAATCACATCCAATACTGTAAACCCGTAAAAACCGGGATTCTTTACAATATCTGATTTGGAATAAAGGCGGGAATAGAGTTTAAATGTGGCAGTCACCGGTTGTCCTACATAACAACTCTGCCGGTCAACCGTTGCTTTCAGGAACAACCCCCGATTTATTTTTGCAGCCGGATCTTCTCCCGGTGCGAGATAGGAACTTGAATTAAAACCACCAGGTCGCGTTTGTTTTTTATCCTGCTCTCTTGCTTCTTCAGGACTAATAACTTTTATAAAAGCCGGAATGGTATAATAAGTTTTTCCATTGATGATGGCCATTGCAGAAGGAATTTCCAGATTCCCTTTTTTCTGCGGCGTAAGCACATAAGAAATATTGCGCAGCTTGCGGAAACCACCGGTATTTCCATCTGTCGCAGCACTTACATCTGGTCCCATTGTAATCTTAAACGCCGCGAAATCGGGCGCAAAAAATTCATCATCCGGCGTCACTTCCTCCATGATGAACTGCACGCGGCATGAATGCCCGAGCAACACCGGTTCGCTGGTCACCAATGTCTTAAACACCACCTGTGCAGAAAGTGAAAAGAAGGCCAGTAGAGCCGTCAGCGTAAGTATAATTGGTTTATTCTTCACGTGGTTTTGATCAATCCACTAAAAATAAGAAGCCAGCGTTTAAGAAAAACAAAAAAAAATGATGAGAGGGAAGAGCATTGTTGTAGAGACGCGCCGCAGCGCATCCTCGGGCGTGCGGCAAACGCGAAAGGATCAATGTGAAAATGAGGAAATGAGAAAATGTGAAAATAGCCGCGGATGCTGCTATAATGTGAATCTGCGAAAATTCTTAATCCTCACATCAGCAACGCAACCACATTCAATTTTTTTTCCATCGGTCCCGCTCACTTGGGCTTTACGTCCCGAAGGGACGGAATATCTGTAGAAAGCGAATTCCCTCTTTTAATCGAGTCCCGAAGGGACGACATGTGGAAATCGTGAAACGGCAAACGGCAAACGTGTAAGTGTGGCAATTGAAAATTCGATTTTATGTGAGATTTTAAGAATCTTCAGCATATTTTCTCATTTTCACATTTCCTCATTTCCTCATTTCCTCATTTTCACATTGATCCTTTGCCGTTTGCCGTTTCACAATTCTCACAGGTCGCCTAATTGCGGTCGCACTATGATTTCTTCCACACAAGCGGCCAATGAAAGCTGCGATGCGCTGTAAACCAGTTCTGCTACATCGTTGGCCTGCATGATGCGATTGTCGCGGTTATCGAAATCCGCCCAGGATTCGGTGTGGACAGCCCCGGGCATTACGGTGGTTACTTTTATTCCAAATGGTTTCATCTCTTGACGCAGATTGCTGCTAAAACCATTCAATGCATATTTGCTGATGCTATAGGCGCCGCCATTGGCATAGGCTTTTACACCGGCTATAGACGACATATTGAATATATGCCCGCTTTTTCTTTCCATCATTGCGGGAAGAATGGCACGGGTAAGATGATAAGCACTTAAAAGATTTACCTGCAACTGCGCTTCCAGGAAACCGTCCTCCTCATTATGCACTGATCCGGGTTTAAATATGCCGGCATTGTTGATTACCACATCTGGAATCTTATTCGTACCCAACACCCAGGCGCCCAACTTTTGCGCTTCGCCCGGAACAGAAAGATCAAACGCTTTTGCGGCTACTGAAACCTCCGGAAAACGGGTTTGCATTTCTTCCATCGCTTTGTATAAAGCAACTTCGCTGCGCGAGCTCAACAAAAGATCATAACCCTGTGAAGCAAATTTCGCAGCAATGGCTTTTCCTATTCCGCGGGAAGCACCTGTAATCAGAATCGTCATACCGTTTGATTTTATAGAACGAAGTACGAACATTTTTGCTGAATATAATGTTCATCCTTTCACACATTCGTAACTTTGAAGCAATGAAACGAAACTACACGCATATCTTTTTTGACCTCGATCATACCTTGTGGGATTTTGAAGCCAATGCCCGCAATACGCTGGAAGAATTGTTTGTGACACTGAAACTGGAAGAACGTGGCGTAAACGATTTTGAACAGTTTTACCAGAATTATCTCGTTCACAATGATAAATTATGGGAGCGGTACCGCAAAGGTTATATCAAACAGGATGAGCTGCGTGTAAAAAGAATGCGCCTGAGTTTACTCGACTTCAAAATCGCAGATGAAGCGCTGGCGCAGGCGATGAATGTGCAATTCCTCGAACTATTACCCACACGCAAAATCGTATTTCCACACACAATGGAAATCCTGGATTACCTGCGCGAAAAAAATACCAACTACATCTCATTACAAATGGTTTTGAAGAAGTGCAGCATAACAAACTCAGGTATTCCGGACTCACGCACTATTTTGAACACGTCATCACTTCAGAAGGCTCCAACAGCCTGAAACCAAACAAAGAAATATTTGATTTTGCCTTCCGCAAAACCGGCGGTTTTCCCGACAACAGTATTATGATTGGCGATACACCGGAAGTGGATATTCTTGGCGCACAAAATGCAGGAATGGACCAGGTATTTGTCAATTACAAAAAAATCAAATCGACAATCCCTTCAACATTCGAAGTATTTGAATTGAAACAGCTGGAAGAGATATTTTAAGAAACCAGTTGATATAAACTTTCTTACCACTCAGCCACCACAGTAACACCGCCACGAGGCAGGTCACCAATCTTTACTTTGATTTTGGCATCAAGCGGAAGAAGCAGGTCAACACGGGAACCGAATTTGATAAAACCCATTTCATCGTTCTGTTTTACCTGCTGGCCGGGAGAAACGTAATTCACAATTCGTTTGGCCAACGCGCCGGCAATTTGTTTGGTAAGCACTTCTTTGCCGTTTTTACGATAAACAACGGTATGACGTTCGTTTTCTGTAGATGATTTGGGATGCCAGGCTACGAGGTATTTCCCTTTGTGATACTGACTGTAAACCGCCTCACCGGTTACGGGGTGGCGATTTACGTGCACATTCAAAGGGCTCATGAAAATAGAAACCTGTATACGGCGATCATTAAAATATTCATCGGCATTCACTTCTTCAATAGCCACCACTTTCCCATCGCAGGGCGCCACAATGGAATGCTCGTCATAAGTCATCTGGCGATTGGGAATTCGGAAAAAGGAAATGATAAATAACAACAAACCGAGCGTCACAATGAAGATGAGCGCACTCAACACCGGCCAGTCAAAACTCAACAGGTAAAACGAGAGGAGATTGATAACGCCGAATGCAATGGCGGTCCAGGCGATCGTAGGATATCCTTCCTTGTGTATTGTCATGGTTTGAAAATTGAATGGCAAAGATACGGAGGTTTACAGTTTCAGGTGGTTCGTTAAAAGGATTTTGCGGGGAACAAAACCGCCTGTCACTTTATAAATTATTGTTCTTCAAACAGAGATAATCAGATCGGGGATTTTTCATTAATACAAAAGCAGCAGGAAGATCGTCACCGCTGTTGTCGCCAGCAACATGGAGTCAAACCGGTCGAGGAAGCCCCCATGACCCGGCATAATATTGCCGCTGTCTTTTACATTGGCCATACGCTTCAGTTTCGATTCCAGCAAATCGCCCAGGGTTCCTGTTATAGATGCAACAAGCGCAATAGCGCCGATAAATGCCACCAGCAACCATTGTACATTGTTATGAACCAACAGTGATGTAAGAACGCCAACCAACACCACACTTAGTATCACACCGCCCACAGTTCCTTCCCAGGTTTTTTTTGGAGATACCGGCGAGAGTGGTGTTTTACCTATAAATGATCCAACGATATAAGCCATCGTATCATTAATCCAGATGCTGGCGACAATCACCAGTGGTAAAAATTTGCCGCTGAATTCATATTGAGAATCACCCAGGTTTACCGTCACCACATGATGATAAAGAAAGATCATCAATCCCCAGCTGAGGGAAATATAAAGCCAGCCCAGTGCGCTTGCGCCCATCGCTTTCAGGTGAACGGGTTCTTTACTAAAAATGCCCATCACCAGCATCACAAAACCAGCCGCCGATACAGGTATCGCCAGGTTTGTTTTCAGGGCATACCCCGCAATATGGTATTGCGGCGCACAAAAAAGTAGCATGATGCCGAATCCCGTTAGCATAAACCCCTGCCGAATGAAAGAGTTGATGCTGGTATTATGGATCTTCTCAAGCAGGTTAAAATATTCCCACCAGCAACCAAAATGTATAATGGAAAACAATAGCAGGAAACTCCATTGATTCCACAGCAATCCCGCCAGCATTACCGCTGCAAAAACAACTGCAGAAAGCGCCCGGGTTTGAAAGACTTTAACATTAAATGCCATAACTGGTTTTTATGGATTCGCGCCCTTTGGCGTTGAAACTTTTTTAAATGCAGCCAGCAACACAATCAACACCGGAATGGCAACCAATCCAAGCAGATTTCCTTTGCTCTCCAACATCATCTCCGAAACTGTTTTGCCCTGGTGCATGTACACATACAATAAAACGATTAGCAATGCATTGTTGAGAAAATGCGCAAAAATGCTGACCCATAAACGACCGGAATAATGAAACAACGCACCGAGTGTAATCCCCAACACCACACGTGAAAGGAAACCATAAAATGAGAAATGCGCCAGTGAAAACAGGATGCTGGTAACGACAATAGCCAGCCAGGGGCGTCCCGTGCCACGCGAAAGAAAATTCTGCAATCCCCCTCTGAAAAACACTTCTTCGCCAATGGCGGGAAATACAGCCATTACAATAATCGCAAGTATAAGGTCGGTTGGTTCTTCCAGGCTCAATGTAGCCGACATCTGGTCGCTGTACTGTTTCTCCATCAGATCGAACTGCTCAATCCAGCTTTCGGGATAAGGGAAAATGGTAGTGATGTAGGAGAAACCTGTTGCCACAAACAAAGCCGAAGCAAGTATGATTATGGAAAGTGAGGCCTGGCTAAAACTAAAACCCTGTGTTACTCCCAGCAGTCGCAGCGGCTTACGATTCAGTAGATAAGCAGTCACCAGTGCAGGCAGCAGGTAACCTACCACGGCGGTGATCACCTGCACCAGTCGGTACACGTTTTTATGTGCCGGATCAAGTCCTGTTTCGGTCAAAGTTTGCAGGCTTCTACCCGTTGCCTGCGTCCACAAAGCATCGCTGATGGCAGTAGCCATCACCAGTCCGGCAATTGTAAAAGCGAGCAGCATAAAAAAGCCTGCCATATAGGAAATACCCTTCGAATCCTGATCGTACATAGATTTCTTAATAATGGTGTAAATTTGCAGGTTCAAAAATAGGCGTCACAACGCAGATGAGCGGCATTTCTTTTTTAAAGATTTGGCTACCCGTCGATTACATAGTATGGTTAAAATAGGAAACATATCGCTGCCCGACTTTCCGCTGCTGCTGGCGCCCATGGAGGACGTAAGCGACCCGCCTTTTCGTGCGGTGTGCAAAGACAATGGCGCCGACCTGATGTACACCGAGTTCATCTCTTCAGAAGGGTTGATCCGCGATGCAATCAAGAGCCGGAAGAAGCTCGATATCTTCGATTATGAGCGTCCAATTGGTATACAGATTTTTGGAGGTGATGAAGAAAGCCTTTCGCTGGCCGCAAAGATTGTAGACGTTACGAATCCCGACCTGCTTGACATCAACTTTGGATGTCCTGTAAAAAAAGTTGCACTGCGTGGTGCAGGTGCTGGTGTTTTAAAAGACATCGACCTCATGGTGCGCCTTACTGCTGCGGTGGTAAAATCTACCAACCTGCCTGTTACCGTAAAAACGCGCCTGGGCTGGGATGACAATACAAAGAATATAGAAGAAGTGGCCGAGCGACTGCAGGATGTAGGCATTAAAGCACTCGCGATACATGGACGCACCCGCATGCAGATGTACAAAGGTGAAGCCGACTGGACCCTGATTGCAAAAGTGAAAGAAAACCCACGCATCCATATTCCCATTTTTGGAAACGGTGATATTGATTCGCCGGAAAAAGCACTTGCATATAAGAACCGCTATGGTGTGGATGGCATCATGATTGGTCGTGCAGCAATTGGCTATCCCTGGATCTTTCGGGAGATCAAACATTTTGTAGCCACGGGCGAACGTCTCGCTCCTCCATCTGTGGAAGATCGTGTGGCAGTTTGCCGCAAACACCTGAAGCTTTCCGTTGAATGGAAAAATCCGGTGGTTGGCATCAACGAAATGCGCCGCCATTATACCAATTACCTGAAAGGTCTGCCCAATATCAAAGAGTTTCGCCAGAAACTGGTAACACTTACCGCCGAAGAAGAGATCAATGAAGTGCTCGATAATGTGATTAAAACCTATAGTGGATTTGAGTTTGCGCATGCGCCGATTGAGTTAGTGGATTATCACCAGAAATGCCCGGTTTAGGAATCGTGAGGTTCGGCAAACGGCAAACGGCAAACGCGAAAGGATCAATGTGAAAATGAGGAAATGTGAAAATAGCTCCGATGCTGCTTTAATGCGAATCTGCGAAAATGCTTAATCCTCACATCAGCAACGCAACCGCATTCAATTTCTTTTCCATCGGTCCCGCTCACTTGTGTTTCACGTCCCGAAGGGACGGAATATCTGTAGAAAACGAATTCCCCCTTTTGATCAAGTCCCGAAGGGACGACATGCGGAAATCGTGAAACGGCAAACGGCAAACGGCAAACGTGAAAGGATCAATGTGAAAATGAGGAAATGTGAAAATAGCTCCAAAGCTGCTTTAATGCGAATCTGCGAAAATTCTTAATTGTCACATTGGCACATCGCCCTATTATCACATTTTGCATTTATTACAATCGCTCTCTTCCGCCTATCTATTCTGATAAGGTTCATATCGGATAAAACAAATAACTTTCGCTTTCATGGCAACTCCGAAAGAAATATATCAATCGCGGCAACAGGCTGCCGAACAACGCACCCGTGATCTGAACACGCGCCTGCAATGGATGAGCTTATTCCGCCTGCTGGCTTTTGTAGGCATCATTGTACTTGCATGGCGGTCGCTGGTGACAGGCAATACCATTTTCATTCTCGCAGCACTCGCCTGTGTGGGCATGTTCTTGTACCTCATCCGTTTCTACGACCGGCTGCAACAGGATGTGCGCTTTTATAAAGCACTTGCGAAACTGAACGCAGATGAAATCATTTTTCTTGAAGGAAACAGCAGCCATTTTGCCAGCGGAAAAGAATTTATCGATCCGCATCACCCTTATTCATACGACCTCGATCTCTTCGGTGATGGTGCATTGTATCCGTATCTCAACCGTTGCAGTACGGGCTTTGGAAAAAAGCACTCGCAACCGATCTTTTGAATCCCGATGCCGCAGCCATCGCTGCAAGACAGGATGCTATTCGCGAATTGAAAGATCAGTTAGATTACCGCCAGCATCTACAGGCACATGGTGCATTGCTTGATACGAAGGAAAAAGAAATGCAGCAACTGAACCAGTGGTTGAAATCGGATGATACATTCAATTCGCCGGTTCACTACAAACTGATGCTTCTATTTCCGCTGGCATCGCTGAGTTGTCTTGCATATTACGTGATTACAGAAAAAGAACAGGCGCTTAATCTTTTCTATTTTGGTTTTGCATTGAATCTCTTTGTTGCTTTTTCTTTTGGTAGAAAAATTGCAAGTCAGTTGTCGCTGTCAACTTCCGTGACTTCGGTATTGCAACAATTCGCCGGTCAGTTCCGCCAAATGGAACAGATGAATTTTCAATCGCCGTACCTGCAACAACTACAACAAAGGCTGCGCGTTGGCGATGTACTTGCATCTCGCAGCATCAGTAAGCTTTCGTCGCTGTTTAATTACCTGGAAACGATTGTAAACCTCGTGGTGAGTATTCTGCTGAATGGTTTATTCCTTTTTCACGTGCATATTCTATATCGTCTTGATTTATGGAAAAAAAGAAAATAAAGAAAGAGTAAGTGACTGGCAGAATGCGCTGGGCGAAATGGAAGCGCTGAATTGTTTTGCCAACCTGGCGTTTAACAATGAAGATTTCTGCATGCCGGTTCTAACAGATGTGGAAGAATGGGAAGCGGATTCGCTAGGTCACCCGTTAATTGCTGCGCAAAAAAGAGAATTCCGAATTCCATTTCTTTCCGCAACGATAAATTTATTATTCTCACGGGTTCCAATATGTCGGGGAAAAGCACTTTCCTGCGCACGATTGGCATCAACCTGGTGCTGGCGCGTGCGGGTTCCGTGGTTTGTGCAAAACGATTGACTTTCTATCCCTTTGCCATTCGCGTAAGCATGCGCATTACGGATTCACTGCAGGACAGTGAATCATTTTTCTATGCAGAATTAAAAGGTTGCAATCCATTATTCACAACCTGGAAGCGGGTGAGAAAACTTTTATTCTGCTGGATGAAATATTGCGCGGCACGAACAGCCACGATAAGCACAATGGCACCATCGGGCTGATCCATAAAATGGTGTCGGCAAAAGCAACCGGCATTATTGCAACCCATGATCTCACGGTTTCCGAACTGGAACATCAATACCCGGGTTATATCCGCAATTATTGTTTTGAATCGAATATCATCAATGATGAATTGGTATTCGATTATCGCCTTAAGCCGGGCATATGCAGCAAATTGAGTGCTTCATTTCTGATGAAGAAGATGGGAATTATTGGGGGGTGAGGGGTATCTATGTATCCGTGACTCGTTTCCCGTTTGTGATGTCGAAGAAATGAATTTTGTCGTCAATTGTCTGAATTCTCAATAGTAGCTTATCATTACTCGTCCTGACAAAATTATATGCGGGGCCTTCTATTTTAAGCCAGCGTTGATGCGAAACCGTTTGTTGTAATTTGTGCGGGGGTATTTTAAAATCTTCGCCTTTTAAATTCGGTGCATTGATCCTTTTTCCATTCCTGTAAATTGCCACCATATTGGCGTTGCTATAGTACCAGTACTCCACATAAATAAAAGTTTGTCCATCGTTACTCAAAATTCCGTCAGGGTACCCGCTGTAGTCATACTTTACTTTCCAGAGAAGTTTTTTTCTTTTTCCCACGTATTCATAAACAGTAAGTGTCCAAACAGACTTCCAGGGATCAATCAAACTATCTGCTTTGGGGCGATTTACAACAGCCACATATTTTCCATTGGCAGATTTTTCTTCGAAAGCGCACCAACAGGGAGGTTCATCTGCATAGCAAATCAACGTAGCTAAAAATGTGGATAGGAGGATGATCATTTTTTTCATAAAAGCAAGCGAGAAATATTTTTGAAAGAAGTCAATTGGGATGCGTATTGAAATTTCTATTCTTTGATAAAAAACAATGATTTTCTATCGATAAAATTTTCGTTGATCATCAGTTTGTTTTCGGAGTAAGGTGAAACCAAAAATTTTAGAGAATCGTCGTCATCTGTGAATTCAAAATCACCAGCGTCTGTTGCGCCAGCCCTCCATTTACCTTTTCCAGCAAAATTGATTACATCATTTGAGTCCAGAAAAAAAGTGTTATCATCATTCAGTGTAAGCTGTACTCTGATATTTCCAGTTGTATCATTCTCGTTTAAAAGCATTCTATAACTTCCTAAATAACTTTGCTCTGTCTTTTTGTTTAGACGCGGAACATGAATATGATAATACCAATAATTTATTCCATAAAGAGAAAGAGGAATAACACTAACAGCCAATCCTATTTTTAACATTGTCTTCGAAGGTCTGATGATTGCGGCGCCGAAGAAAAACAGCGAAAGCAGTATTGTTAGGCTGAATATGATGAATAGAATTATTAGGATTATTCCCTGAATCATTCAAAGAAAATTTTGGAGAGTAAATTAAGCTACAGGAGGTATGCGACCGATATGGGGTCGGTGTTATTAACCACGAAACTCTTTTGTCACTTCAATTAGCCCGACAATATTTGAATTAAACTCTTCAAGTTCTTCTGCTGGAACCCAAAGTTCATTGTGAATTTGTCCGCCAACATTTTCAACGTTGAATTTTTCCAGATATCCTTTTCTGACCGCTAATTTTACAACATAACCAACTCCATAAGCAGGAACGTTCCACTCTCTGGATATTTGGATTGCATATTCTTCGTTCATGACAGGATAGAATATCGGCTGGTCTGGCGCGGAATTCGCTTTTTGAATTCTTCTAGTGGCTTCTTCTTCCGAAACGCCTTTCTCGATCATCACTTTTTTCCATTCGTCAAATATGTGTTCGCTCCATTTTGGAGTATATAAATCGTGGTAGGCAAACCAGAATAGTAAATCCCTTATAATTAGAGGATAAACTACATTGGTATCCAGTACCGCAGTAAATCGAACACTATGAATCATACAATCCAGTTTCTTCGTCAGCGTTCATTATATCAATGATGTTTTGTTTCTGATGTTCTTTCATCTGCTTTTTATACATCATAATGTCCTCAAATTTTATTCGTCTGTGTTTGCCAACTTTGGTAAATGCAATTTTCCCTTCTTCAAGCAATTTTACCAAATGAGGTCGTGAACAACCAAGCATTTCAGCAGCTGCCTGTGTTGTTACTTCAGCAGCGATAGGTACAATAGAAATTAATTTACCCTGCCCCATCGCTTTCAAAATTTCTCCCAGTAATTTCAATGCACTCAGAGGTACCTTGATTTTTTCACTGGTTTCCTCTATCTCAATTTCAGGCTGCTCCGAATTTAGTTGTTCTATCACTGAAGCTAAAGCGCCGTAAGATTCGCTTGCAATCTTTTGATCAAGCTTGGTCGGCTTTCTTATTTGCTCTAACATTTTCATGATTGTAAGTTTTTGAGTTGAACACTAAGTTAAACGAAATAAACGAAACAATCAAAATAAACGAAACTGAATGAAAGCGAATAGTTTTTTGCTTAATAATACCTTGTTTATCAACAACATATCATAAAACAGGGGCTCAATAGCGAAGAAGAATGTTTTTTCGCTAATCAGGAAATTGACCTTTAATCTGGCGAAAGATCAAAATGCAGTGGAGAATTGAGAGGACGGTTTATTTCCTACAACCTCGAAGTAATACTATCCGAAATGGGTGGCACCGCCGGTTCAAAGTAAGCGGCGAGGCGGCCGTATTCGTCAACGAGGTATTTGGCGAAGTTCCAGGTGGGCGGTTGTTCATTCCATCCGTTCTTGTCCTTTTGTGTCAACCATTGGTACACGGGATGTTGTTCTTCGTCGTGGATAACAGTGGACTTGTGTGAAAGTGGAAATGTAACGCCATAGTTTTTGCTGCAGAATTGCGCGATCTCTGCATCGTTGCCCTGCTCCTGTGCACCGAAATCATTTGCCGGGAAACCGATCACCACCAGGCGGTCTTTATTTTGTTCCCAGAGTGTTTGCAGCATTTCGTACTGGCGGGTATAAATACAATCGCTTGCGGTATTTACGAGCAGCATTTTTTTGCCTTTGAAATTCTCCAGTTTCACCTTTTCTCCATTGTTTAGTTGCACCTCATAATCGTATATAGACACCGGTGGTGCAATGCTGTTCCCATTCAGTTTTGAACCGGCCCTTGTGCCAGTTACCTTGTTGAGCCACATTACAGTGGGTGCAAATACGCGTTTGAGTTGCTGGGAGAATTTCATGTTATGTTTATTAGAATGGTCTTAAAAATAAAAATCAATAACAATTGATGTAAGTATTGGTTTATCCGTTCACCGATCATTCGGTGTCGTTCATCGAAAATCGTTCATGATACATCGATCATCGATCATCGATCATCGACCATCGACCATCGATCATCGATCATCCACCATCGATTCCCGGCCATCGATTCCCCGCCCACATATCGTCCCTTCGGGACTCAATAATTAAAAAGGTTCCGGGTGCTACAGATATCCCGTCCCTCCGGGACGGTTTGCAAAATCGTTCATGATACATCGATCATCGATCATCGATCATCCACCATCGATTCCCGGACATCGGACATCGATTTCCCCATCGACCATCGATTCTCCGCCCACATATCGTCCCTTCGGGACTCAATAATTAAAAACGTTTCGGGTGCTACAGATATCCCGTCCCTCCGGGACGGTTTGCAAAATCGTTCATGATACATCGATCATCGATCATCGATCATCCACCATCGATTCCCGGACATCGATTTCCCCATCGACCATCGATTCTCCGCCCACATATCGTCCCTTCGGGACTCAATAATTAAAAACGTTTCGGGTGCTACAGATATCCCGTCCCTCCGGGACGGTTTGCAAAATCGTTCATGATACATCGATCATCGATCATCGATCATCCACCATCGATTCCCGGACATCGATTTCCCCATCGACCATCGATTCTCCGCCCACATATCGTCCCTTCGGGACTCAATAATTAAAAACGTTTCGGGTGCTACAGATATCCCGTCCCTTCGGGACGGTTCGCAAAATCGTTCATGATACATCGATCATCGAACATCGAACATCGGTCATCGATTCCCGGACATCGGACATCGATCATCGGACATCGATTCTCCGCCCACATATCGTCCCTTCGGGACTCAATAATTAAAAACGTTTCGGGTGCTACAGATATCCCGTCCCTTCGGGACGGTTTGCAAAATCGTTCATGATACATCGATCATCGATCATCCACCATCGATTCCCGGCCATCGATCATCGATCATCCACCATCGATTCCCGACCATCGATTCTCCGCCCACATATCGTCCCTTCGGGGCTCAAATGTTGGAGGATGTTCCGTTGCTACAGATATTCCGTCCCTTCGGGACGATTTACAAAATCACTCATTATACATCGATCATCCGTCATCGATCATCTACCATCAATTCCCGGTCATCGATCATCCACCATCGATTCCCGGCCATCGATCATCGATCATCGATCATCCACCATCGATTCCCGGCCATCGATCATCGATTCCCCCCATCCACCATCTCCCATCCACCATCTCCCCTCTATCTTATAAATCTTTTAAACAACCCCAACTTCCCCTTCATCGGCGGGTACTTGATTTTGGGATCAAACCAGGTGGGCGTTTTCATCACGGATTTGGGGTGACTGAAAGTGTCAAATCCAAACTTACCGTGATAGCGACCCGTGCCACTGAAGCCACGGCCACCGAATGGTAATTCCGGATTGGTAAGATGCCAGCTGGCATTGTTGACACAACCCCCACCAAACCGCAACTCTTCCATCCATTGCTTCTGCTTCGCTTTGGATTTCGTAAAAATATAAGCAGCCAGCGGATTGGGATTTCGCGCAACCAGCGGCTTCCATCCCTGCTCATCTGTAAATCCAATGATTGGCAACAGCGGACCAAATATTTCTTCCTGCATAACGGGGTTGTCCCACGCGACATCAGTGAGAATGGTTGGTTCGATATACAATGTATTACGATCGCAGCCACCGCCGGCTACAATAGTACCCTGCGTGAGATAAGAAACAACACGGTCGAATTGCCGTGCATTGATCATGCGGCCATAGTTGTATGAATCTGCAGGATTTTCGCCATAAAATGTACGTATGCACTTCTTCAATGCTGAAATCAGCTCTTCTTTACGCGATTCGTGAACAAGGATGTAGTCCACTGCCACGCACATTTGTCCCGAGTTGGAAAATTTGGTGGAAGCGATTCGTCGCGCTGCCACTGCAATGTCTGCATCCGCTTCTACGATCGCTGGTGATTTACCACCAAGCTCCAATGTAACCGGCACCAGTTTTTCAGCAGCTAATTGATACACTGCTTTACCCGCAGCGATGCCACCAGTAAAGAATATATGATCAAACTGAAATTGTTTTAAAAGTGCAGGCACCACTTCGGCGCCTTCGCCCTGCGCGTAAGCAATATAGTTGTCCGCAAAAGTTTCCGTAATCAATTCCCGTAGCAGGTTGTCGGTAGCAACAGCAGCCTCACCTGCTTTCACCACTGCACAGTTGCCTGCTGCGATGGCACTGATTAATGGTGCAATCACCAGTTGAAAAGGATAGTTCCAGGGACCGATGATGAATACAACACCCAGTGGTTCGCGCACAATTCGGCTGCTCGATGGAAAGTTGAGCAGGTTGGTGGAAACGCGCTCGGGCTCCATCCATCTTTTCAGTTCACGTAGCGTCTCATTGATCTCTGCAATTACAAAACCGAGTTCGGTAACCCAGGATTCCTCTTTCGATTTTTCGCAAATCGGAATAGAATGCTTCGTAAAAGCGGTCTTCGTATTTGATTATAGCGTTGCGGAGATTGATTAATTGCTGGCGTCGGAATGCATATGGAAGTGTTTGGCCAGAATGGAAAAACTCGCTTAAGGCCGAGAGCTGCTGAGTTGTGGGTATCAGTGCCATAAGCGAATATAAGTTTTCCCCCCGCATAGTAAAGAGCAAGCAAAAGCCGGGTGTGGTAAGTGTTTAAACCCACTTACAACAACCGGCTTGTTAACTCTTTCGCCTGTATTACAGAATGAGGATCAGCAGCAGAATGATGATGATGATAGCACCGATTGACAGGTACACACCACCACTCATGGTACGTGCTTCGCGACGCAGGTCACGTGCTTCCTTGCGCAATTCTTTGCGCTCGGCGCGGCTGAGCGTGCTTTTATCCATATCTCTCATTTCTTCTGCACGCGCTTTAATTTCTTCCAATCGAGCCTGTTTCTGGGCATCGGTCATGTTTGCAGCTTTCGCTTTTACAGCTTTGCCTTTACCATCGAATGCCGCATGGGAATAAAGCGTCCCCGACATCAGCAACATTGACAGCATGAGGATCTTGAGCGTAGATTTCATGGTTTTAGTTTTAAGTGGTAAGATTTAAGCCGGGACTGCGGCCCGGGCCCGTATGGAAATAGCATATTGAATGCCAAATACAGGTTTTTTATAATCTACCACAATACCTTATTTTAAATTCCCGAAAGGAACCCGGCAAATGGTAACTTCGCAATTCAGTTATTTCATCTCTTAAAATTGTTATCATTACCGACGAATACTATATGATGATGGCGCTGAAAGAAGCGCGAAAGGCCTTTGATGAAGGCGAAGTGCCCGTGGGTGCAGTGGTAGTTATGGATGGAAAAACGATTGCCCGCGGGTATAATATGGTGGAGAAACTCAAAAGACCCCACCGCACATGCGGAAATTATTGCCCTTACTTCGGCTTTCAACATGTTAGGTAGCAAATATCTCCCCGAAGCCACATTGTATGTAACCGTTGAACCCTGCCTCATGTGTGCCGGCGGACTGTACTGGAGCAAAATCGGCCGCATCGTATTTGGTGCAAGCGACGAAAAAAAATGGTTATAAAAAAACCACAGGACCCAACTGGCCCTTTCACCCCAAAACAGAACTGGTACACGGTGTATTAAAAGATGAATGCGCACAACTGATGAAAGATTTCTTCAGGAACAAACGCTGAATCGTAACGATTTCACATGAGGAGAAAAATCAAAAACAAATACCCGATTTTAAACTGAATGGGTTTAATTTTGTTGTTCTAATTACAAAACCTGATCTCATCATTTCAAAAACCAAATAGTTATGGCATTTTCATTACCCGCGCTGCCTTATGCATATGATGCGCTCGAGCCACATATCGACAAAGAAACAATGCAGATACACCATGGTAAGCACCACCAGGCTTATGTTGACAATCTGAATAAAGCTATTGCCGGCACCGAGCATGAAAATAAAACCATTGAAGAACTCGTTGCAGGTGCAGGCGCAATTTCTCCTGCCGTTCGCAACAATGGTGGCGGCCACTGGAACCATAGCTTCTTCTGGGAACTGCTTTCTGCAAATGGTGGACAGCCAGAAGGTAAACTCGCTGAAGCAATCAACAGCACATTCGGTTCACTCGATGCCCTGAAAGAAAAAGTAAACGCTGCAGGCGCTACACGCTTCGGCTCAGGCTGGGCATGGCTGATTGTGAAAGATGGTAAACTGGAAGTTACTTCTACTGCTAACCAGGACAATCCGCTAATGGATGTTGCAGAAGTAAAAGGCACTCCCATCCTCGGTATCGATGTGTGGGAACATGCTTACTACCTGAAATACCAGAACAAACGCCCCGATTACCTGAAAGCAATTTGGAGTGTGATCAACTGGAAGAAAGTTGCCGAACACTTTGAAAAAGCATCAAAATAAAAGCCTCAATAAAAGAAAAGCGCTCTTCGAGCGCTTTTCTTTTTTATGTTTACTGTTGGCAAACTTTATTGATATTAAAAGTCATTCGCCTTTTGATTTTTTCTTTTAATAAAATTTGGTTTTGCCGGGTATTGCAACGGGGTAGTACCCATCATCGTTTGGAAGAACAGGAGGCAGTGCATTGAAATCAAGTTTCTCAGGCATGAGGCTGAAATTGGATGCAAGTGCTTTGTCCCATTCAATTACCTGGCCGCTATATGTGGCCATACGGCCGAGGATAGAAGTCATAGTACTCTTTGCTCCATTCTCGGTGTCGTCGAAGACATATTTCCCTTTGCTGATCGCTTCAAACAATTCGTCGTGTTCCGTTTGATAAGGATTATTTTCTGTTTTACGATCAAACTGATAAAGTGATTTTCCTTTGTGATCGGTAATAGAACCTGCATCACAACGAATCACACCTTTTGTTCCCACCAGCATTTCATCCACGCGACTCATGGTACCGGGAATATGACGGCACTGGCTATTCATTACCGTACCATCAGCGTACGTGAACTCCACATAGTGATGATCAAAAATTTCACCGTGGTCTTTGCCTTTGCGCACTTCACGTCCACCCATGCCCTGTGCTTTTACTGGATAGGCGCCTTTGAACCAGTTTACCACATCAATATTGTGAATGTGTTGTTCAGTAATATGATCACCACAAAGCCAGTTGAAATAATACCAGTTACGCATCTGGTATTCCATCTCGGTTTGTCCGTATTTGCGTTTGTTTACCCACACGCCATCGCTGTTCCACCATACCTGCGATGAAACGATGTCACCAATCAGGTCTTTGCGTTTAAAAAGTTCACGATATGAGTTCTGGTAGTGGCGTTGAAGTCCTACCACCACATTCAGTTTCTTCTGGCGTGCTATAGTTGCTGCCGCCAACACCTTTTGAATACCTGCAGGATCTGTTGCCACAGGTTTTTCCATAAATACATGTTTGCCCTGGCGAACTGCTTCTTCAAAATGCATGGGCCTGAAACCGGGAGGTGTTGTAAGAATCACGACATCGGCAAGCGGGATAGCTTTCTGGTATCCGTCGAAGCCAATGAATTTATTTTCTTCCGGTACATCAATTTTCGAAAGAAGATTGCCGCTTACACCAGCGTCAGACAAATCTTTTGAGGTGATCGTTTTATAACAGCTATCAATCCTGTCGCGAAAAGCATCCGCCATCGCTACCAGTTTCACATCATACTTTGTGAGCAGCGCCTGCATGATGGCGCCTGTACCGCGGCCACCGCAGCCAATGAGCGCTACGCGAATGGTACCAGCTGAACCGGAGAAAAAGTTGGCACCGCCGAATAATGGTGCTGCCATGAGGCCGCCGGCCAGTAGAGAACTTTGTTTAACGAAATCGCGGCGGCTTTGCGACTGCGATTCAGCGTTTGTGTTTGGCTTGTTTGGAGTTGACATTTTATATGGCTTTAAAATCCGAGATGGGTTTCGAAGAATAATTTGATTTCATCAGCACCCGGTTGCACCGCGGGGCGCACCAGCCTGAAGCCAATGAAAGGCGCATCGGCATTCCACCAGCGACTTTTGGGGATTTGTGGATCACGGCGATTCCATACCAAATCCGATTTCACCCGGTCTGATGGTCGCAATGCAGTGGCAGGATCACGGAATGAACCACCCTTTACCGTGCGTGGATGCCGCGTTTCGGGTTGACGTATCGGGTTTGCTGTATTTTCAGAAATCGACTGTAGAAAGTCTTCCTGGTATTGATCCAAAACCCATTCTGCCACATTACCGAGCATATCATACAATCCCCAGGCATTCGGTTTCTTTTGTCCTACTTTCTGGTATTTATCTCCGCTATTGGCAGCATGCCAGGCATAATCGCCCAGGCTTTTTGCATCATTTCCAAATGGATAAATGGTTTCACTTCCGGCACGTGCTGCATATTCCCATTCGGCTTCTGTTGGCAGGCGATAGAAAATGCCGGTTTTCTGGTAAAGCCAGCGACAATACATGAGTGCGCCGTATTGCTGCATGCTGTTTGCCGGAAAACCGCCGGCTTTGCCCATGCCCAGGGTCATGTCGATATAAGGTGAACTTGGTCTTGTTAATCCATCTGTAGGAATATTCTGGCTTATCTCCGTGTCTACGAAAAAGAGGTTGAATTCGTCGTAGGTAACTTCGTATGCACTCATCCAGAAAGCATCGAGCTTTACTGTTTTTGCGGGTTTCTCATCCGCTTCGGCGGAATTATCGCCCGCACGGGCGCCCCATTTAAAACTACCAGCGGGAATGGGCACCATCTTAAATTTTACATCTGAACCGGGAATCTGCTGTTCAAAAGCGGTGGCTGTATCCTGTGCGTTTGCCACGGAGACAGACAATGAAAAGGTGATCGGAATTAAAAACTTATTCAACGCAGCTTGTTTATTTTTCTACTAAAAATTGCCTCATGCGGGTTGAAAGTTACAGCCTAATTTGATAGAATATCCTTTCGAAAACTTGTTTTTCCACTTTCAAAAGTTCAATTTGAAGTGGAAACAGGGTTATAATAGAAGATCGCTGTTATTTTATAATTCCCTAATTTGGAACAAATTCAGGATTGCATGCACCGTAGAAAATTTCTTCGTACCGGCCTGGTAGCCGGTGCCGCTATTGGAAGTATTCCCGCTCTGGCCTGCAGTGACCAGGCAACTGCCGCCGCCGATCAGCCGTTTAGGATGGATTATGCCTTTCACGATGGCATGTTCCGCAACCTTGCGGGAAATGATTTCCTCGACCAGATACGCTATGCATACGATCGCGGATTTCGATCAATTGAAGACAATGGCATGATGAGCCGCACGCCCGAACAGCAAAAGAAAATCGGCGACCTGCTGGCCAAACTGGGTATGCGCATGGGTGTATTCGTAATTACCTCTGATAGCTGGCACTGGAAAACTTCGCTTACTACCGGCAAACAGGAATGGATAGATAAAATGGAAAAAGATTGCCGCGAAGCACTGGAAGTAGCAAAGCGTTGCGGTGCCAAATGGGCCACTGTTGTTCCCGGCAACTACGAGCGCAGTCTTTCACACGATGTGCAAACAGCCAATGTAATCAACGCGCTGCGTCGTGCTTCGTCAATACTTGAAACAACAGGGCTGGTAATGGTACTGGAGCCGCTGAGTGATAACCCGGATCTTTTCCTTCGCCATTCGCAGCAGACTTATATGATTTGCAAGGCCGTGAATAGTCCATCCTGCAAAATATTGTACGATATCTATCACATGCAGCGCAACGAAGGTGATATCATCAACAACATCAACAAATGCTGGGAGGAGATTGCTTATTTCCAGATTGGTGATAATCCCGGAAGAAATGAACCTACTACGGGTGAAATTCATTACCTGAATGTATTCAAACACATTCAGCAAAAGGGATACAAAGGTATTATGGGAATGGAGCACGGCATTTCAGGTAAAGGCAAAGAAGGCGAAGAGCGCCTGATTAAAGCCTACCGTGAAGTGGATCCGCCAGCGCTTTAATGGGAGTGCTTTTTCTCATTTGTTTTAACAGGTGGCACCGGATCGTATCCACTTCCTCCCCAGGGATGGCAGGTGCTGATACGTTTTAATGAAAGCCAAAAACCTTTGAATACACCATGCTTTTGAAATGCTTCAATGGCGTAGTGTGAGCAGGTGGGTGTATAACGGCACTTAGGACCCATCCACGGAGAAATGACCCACTGGTAAATTTTTATCAAAAAGATAAAAGGAAGCGCGAGTATGCGAAGAATCATTCTCATGATTGCTTCTCCTGCATACGCAACAATTTTTGAATAACAGCCGCTGTTGCTTTTATTATGGATTCGAAATCGGCGAGTTCTTTTCCTGTATAAATAAAAAACACACTCAACAGTTTCCCTTCCTGTCTGAGTTTTTCCTGCAATTCATTTTTCTGTAACCGCCAGCTTTCCCTGATGAGGCGCTTCATGCGATTACGATCTGTTGAGCGCTTGAAATTGCGCGTTGAAACGCCAACCGCAAAAACCACCCCAACCCCCAACTTCCTGTCAATACTCAGCCTGTCAACCGCAGCCAGTTTCGAGTCGCCCGACTCGAAATGATAGTAGACACGAAATGGCGGCAGGGAAAAGCTTTTTCCCTGCGTAAACAGCAATTGAATTTGCTTACGACTTTTTCAGCCTTTCCGTTTTTCCAAGTGTATATACAGTCATATGCGAAAAAAAAAGCTCTGGCGTTTCGGCCAGAGCTCAAAAATATTGAATAGAATCCGTTTAACTGGTGAATGGTATGGATGCGATAAGCGAGGCTTATCTTTCATCATCCCACCCGCCGGTTAACGAATCAGCGTCTTATTTTAATTTACGCTCGTCAGAAATAGTGAGTTTCTTACGTCCTTTAGCGCGGCGGCTTGCCAGCACTTTACGGCCATTAGCTGTAGCCATACGCTTGCGAAATCCGTGAACGGTTTTACGACGACGACGATGCGGTTGGAATGTACGTTTCATAATCTTTTTACTTTTTCACGTTTACCGTCAACAAATTGTTGACGAATTGAAATGTGATCCGGGAGAACGGACCTGGTTTCTTTTACCAGCAGGTCACCACACCCACCAGTTTGTGAAAGGACGGCAAAGGTAAGGCCTCTGGTGGATAAAAGGAATGTAAGTGAAAAGTATTTTTAAGACAGTCGTCTAACACGTTGATTTTGAACCAATTTTTTAGCCTAAATTGACCGATAGTGAGCGCACAGGTTCCCCAAAAAAGCGGGTAGCCTGGCTATCGAATTCGGTGGTAGAGTCGGTTGTATAAAATTGCCGCTCACCGCCTTCGCTGCATTGCGCTGCAATTTCCGGGTGACGACCCAGGTAATCGGCCAGGCTGGTTGCCACGATTTCGCCCTGTGATAACAATTTCACCGCTATTGGCAGGTGATCCCTGATTTTATCGTACAAAAGCGGATAGTGCGTGCAGGCCAGCAGCACCACGTCAATCATAGGGCCTTTATTGAGCAACTCATGCAAATTTTTCTTGATAAAAAAATCAGCACCATGACCTTCGTGTTCGTTATTTTCAACCAGGGGTACCCACATGGGACATGCTTCCTGGAACACTTTCAGGTCGGGAAAGAATTTGCTGATCTCAACGGGGTATGACTGTGAAACAACAGTACCATTGGTGGCCAATACGCCCACATTACGCGTTTCAGAGTAGTGGCCGATGATTTCGGTGGTGGGCCTGATTACACCCAGCACACGCTTGTGTGGCGCCAGTGTGGGCAGGTCCTGCTGTTGAATGGTACGTAATGCTTTTGCCGACGCTGTATTGCAGGCAAGTATCACCAGGTGGCAGCCCTGGTCAAAAAACCACTTTACACATTGCAGTGTGTACTGGTAAACCGTATCAAAAGACCGGTTGCCATAAGGCGCACGGGCATTATCTCCCAGGTAGAGATAATCGTACTGTGGCAATTTGTTGACGATTGATCGGAGCACGGTCAATCCGCCATATCCTGAATCAAACACGCCGATGGGTTGCTTTGCTGGCATGTTACAAATGTACCGATTCGCGCGAAGCTTACATCAGGAAGGGCTTTGGCTTTTTCAAGCCAGGTTTTTACATCGTTGCTGTTGGGACCATATTCCAATGCTTTTTCCAGGTCGGCAACAGCATTTGCTTTTTTCTTTAATTGATAGTTGCTCAATCCACGCGCGTAGTAAGCGAAAAGCAGGTCGTCCTTCTGCGTTTCTTTATACATCGAAGCCAGTTTAGTAAAAATGCCAACCGCCTTTTTCGAAGTTTTGAATCTCGTATGCCAGTTGTCCCATATGTTTTACATCGCCTGGTTCTGTCAGCGGTTTCAACTTATTCAACTCATCATAGTCTTCCAGCGCTTCTTTGTATTTCTTCTGCTGATTACGTGCCTGCATTCGATAGCGATACATGTTTATCAGACTGTCTTTATTTTTTGAATAAAGATCAATGCACTTTGTGATTTCAGTTTCTGCAAGATCAAACCTGCTTTCAATAAAATAAACATCAGCCAGGTAGCGACGTGCTGCTGCATGTCGTGGATTAAAATTCAGGCTTTCCTGAAATGCTGTTTTCGCAGTGGTATAATACGACGTTGATCCACCCTCCCTGTTGGCCATTCCTTTCAGAAAATAAACATCTGAATAAGTTGCGGAGTCCAGATCTAATGTTTTATTAAGGTAGGCAAAGTGAATACGTGCATTTGAATAATTCTTTTTCGCATAGGCAATACGTCCGAGTTCCATATTGGCGCCTGTATGGCTGTATTCATATTCCGTTGCAAAGAGGAAATCTGATTTTGCCCGCACCGTATCTTTTAATGCGAGGTAACACCTGCCGCGGCCGTAATGCATTTTAGCCAGGTCGGCATATGCGGCGCTCCAGAATTTTTTTATCGTGTTGTCGTACGCAGCAATCGCTTCATTGTATTTTTTTAAATTTCGCAGTAAGTCAGCATTCCTCAGATAAGGGGGTTGATAGTTGGGACCAAAACGAATACTGGTTGCATAATCTGCCTGCGCTTTAGAATAGTCTTTTAGTTCTTCGTAACCGCGACCTCTCCAGTAATGAAGTGATTTCAATGAAGAAGAGTCCCCTCCATAATCCCGGATTGCTTTTGAGTAGTAGTCGATCGATTCCTGTACAGTTTCATATTGAAGGTGGAACCACCGAGTGCCCAGTCGATACGACGTTGTTCATATCCAAACCCACGGGCTTTATCAAATGCCTGCTTCGATTCTGTGTATTCTTTCAGGTTGAAAAGTGCCTGGCCATACCAAAAATATCGGGTGCCAAGTGCATCATTATTCATTTTCCCTTTCTCTGCACTGGCAATAGATTTTGCGTAATACTTTTTGGCATCGATATAATTCTTCAGCTCGTAGGATACATCGCCCAGCGCGGTGATTATATAGTCTGTTGTGCTGTCGATTTGATAAGCCTGTAAAAAATCTTTTATTGCATCGGAATAAAGGCGGTCGCGGTATAGAGCATAACCTTTCCAGTAATAAATGCGTTTAAGTGATGAAGTGTCATCTTTATAAAACGGGATGCTTTTTCCATAGTATTCTTCTGAACGTGAAAAGCTGTCAACATTGAAGTACGCAGAGGCCAGTTCCCATGTGGCTGCGCCAAAATCAGGTTTTGTCTTCAAAGCAGCCTTTAAATACGGAATTGCTTCTTTATCCATATCCATTTTTGCGTACCCATAGCCCACGCGATACTGGATCGTAGCCAGATCCTTTTCCTGGTACACTTTGGTTTTCAACACTTCGATGTACTTCGGAACAGCGCAACCATAATTTTTGTCGGAGTAGCAACGATTGGCTTCCGTAATCAGCTGTGCAGATGCATTAATAGAAATAATCAACGAAAAAACGAAAAGTAGAATAGATGGAATGGTCGGTTTCATGCCTGTCTGTTTGCAGACAAAATACAACAATGACTATATGCGGGAAATACCGTGGAGAGGGTAGAAATTAATGTGGCAATGTGGCAATGGGGAAATGGGAAATGGGGGAATTTTTTGTAGGGACGCGCTGCAGCGCGTCCTATCATGCGGCGTGCGTATCGGTAAACGTGAAACCGCGAAATAATATTCCTTTGTAGGGACGCGCTGCAGCGCGTCCATGCGCGAAACGCGAAAATCGCGTGAAGCCATAAAACAAAAAAGCCCCCCGCGGTTGGTGGAGGGCTTTTTTTATTCGTTAGGGTCTTGCACCGGTAGCTGGCCGGGTGGGACGGGTAAGTTCGAGTTTCTTGATCACTGCGTCGGTAATGTTATCAGCATCTGGCATTACGATAAGGGCTTCACGAGCCAGTACGTGTGTATAGCCTTTTTCTTTTGAAACTACTTTCACGGCATCCATTACCTGGCGGTAGATAGGGGCCAGCAGTTCCTGCTGTTTGTTTTGAATCGCCTGGTCGCGGATCTGGTTCCAGTTTGTAATCTGGTAGATATAGCTTGGCAATTCTTTAGCGATTTCATCACGTACTGATTTAGGAGTACGCACGCTGTCGCGGTAAGCACTATCCTTAAACTGATAGTTTTCCAGTAACACTTTGTATTCAACGTCGATTGTATCCACTACAAATCTTTCAACCAGTGAATCGATTTTTGCAGTTGCAGGAATAAGACCAATCACTTCTTCAATATTCAGGTAAGCGATTTTGGTAGCTTGTGCGTTCGCCTGGTTCGCTGCTACTATAAGGCAAACCGCTAATGCTAATACTTTCAATTTTTTCATGAGTGTTTTTCTTTTGGTGCCTTTTTCCAGGCTGTCAATTTTAGTTTATAAGAGTCGTTTGGCGATTGTTTAGTTGCGTGTTAAGATTGTTTTAACAGCGTTCTTTTTTATCAGCGTACCCCCAGCTCCTTCAGGATATCCTCGCTTTTGTCGAGTTTAGGGTCGGCAAATATAATGGTAATTCCTTCACTTTTATCGAGTACAAAATCGTATCCGCGCTGGGTTGAAATCTTCTGAACGGCGTTGTACACGCGGTCCTGCACGGGTTTAATCAGTTCCTGTCTTTTCTTAAACAGATCACCTTCAAAACCAAAGCGTTGGCGTTGTAAATCGCGGACTTCTTTTTCTTTCAGGAAAAGTTGGTCCTGGCGTTTGCGCTTCAGTTCTTCACTCAGCATCACTTCCTCGGCGTCAAAATCGCGGTACATTTTATCGAGTGCAGCTTGTTTTTCGTCGATCTCTTTCTGCCATCCTGCAGCAATATCATCAAGCTGTTTCTGGGCTGTTTTGTATTCAGGCATCCTGTCGAGGATGAAGCGGGTATCGATAATTGCATATTTCTGCGCATTTATGGAGGCAGAAAACAGTATTCCGATAATAGCCAGCCAAACAATCTTTTTCATATTTCTGAATTTTCAGGTTTAAAGATACTATGCTTATTCCGGTTCAAATCCGAGCATGAACGTAAAGCGGCTTGCATTTTTTCAGACCCTGCCCAGGCTGGATACGGTCGATACCAATACCATAGTCGAAGCCAAGCAGACCAAACATCGGCAGGAAGAAACGCATACCCACACCTGCGCTTCGGCGCAAACGGAAGGGGTTGTAGTTTTTAAAGTCGTACCATCCATTGGCAGCTTCAAAGAAAGCCAGGCCATAGATCGTACTTCCCGGGTTCGTAACCAATGGATAGCGGAGCTCCAACTGGTATTTATTGAAAATAGTAAAGAAGCGGCTTGCCTGTTGCTGATCGGGGTTAATAGTAGGATCAGATGTTTGATATACCGGATAACCACGATGCGCTACGATATCGTAACCCAACAGACCAAAGTTGTTGGTAAGACCCGCATCACCCACCTGGAAGCGCTCAAAAGGAGAGTAATCCAGTTTGCGGTTGTAGCGACCCATAAAGCCATATTTCGCGGCCAGTTTCAATACAAACTGACGGTTCTTCTCGGCACCCATTGGGCGACCAATTGGAACATACCATTCAGCATTGAAACGCCATTTATGATATTCCGGATTTTTATACGGATCATCTGAATTAACCAGATCGGGATTAAACAAAGTATACGGAGGCGTAAACTGTACACTTGCCACCATATTACTACCACTACGTGGGAAGATGGGGTCGAATACAGATGAACGCTGCAACGCAAGCTTAATGCTGAAGTTGTTGGAAACACCATCATCACTCACACCCTGGAAGATACCATAGTTACGACGCTTGTATTGCGTAAAGTTTACTGCATACACCAGGCTGAAGTAGTCATCAGGCCATTTCAATTGTTTACCCAACGAAACTGAAATACCATTTACTTTCAGGTAGTTTGTGTCCGAACGCGCATTGTCCCAACGACCCGTCATGTAATCGTAAGCATTTGAATACTTACTGTTGTTGTAAGCAACCGTAAACGAGTTACGTTTTTTACCTCCCAGCCAGGGTTCGGTAAATGAGAAGTTATAAGAACGGAATGCGCGACCATTCGACTGCAGACGCAGGCTCAGCTTTTGGCCATCACCTGTTGGCAATGGATCCCAGGCTTGTTTCTTCCAGATATTTTTAATGGAGAAGTTGTTGAAAGTAACACCCAGTGTACCGGTCAAACCGATACCACCACCCCAACCGGCTGAAAGTTCCAACTGGTCGGATGAACGTTCTTCTACCGTCCAGTTAATATCCACGGTTCCGTCTTCAGGGTTGGGAACCACACCAGGGTTAATGGTTTCCTGGTTGAAGTATTGCAGGTTGCCCAGCTCGCGAATTGAACGGATCAGTTGCGAACGGTTAAAGAGGTCGCCAGGAACAGTTCTCAATTCCCTTAAGATTACGTGGTCTTTAGTACGCTCGTTTCCTGACACCGTTACTTTTTTGATACGCGCCTGCGCACCTTCTGTAATACGGATCTCGTGATCGATGGTATCATTATACACGGCAGTTTCTACCGGTTCTACTCTGAAGAAAAGATATCCATCGTCCTGGTAGAAGCCGGTGATGTCACCACCATCCTGCGACATTTCTTTACCAAGGCGTTTATTTAAGATATCGATATTATATACATCACCTTTTTCAATTCCCAACACTACGTTCAACAACGAGTCAGAATATTTCGCGTTTCCTTTCCAGGTAATATTTCCGAAATAGTATTTGCGGCCTTCGTTCACTTTTACGTCTACATAGAGACGCGCGTTGGCAGTGTCCATTACAATTGTATCTTCCACAATTGTTGCATCTCGATAGCCAAGCGAGTTGTAATACTGAAGCAGCTTCTGTTTATCTTCGTCGTATTTAGTTGCATTGAATTTAGCTGAGCTGAATAATTTGAAACGAACATAAGGATCCAGTACCTGTTTTGTTTTTGTCAGCGACAGGAATCCCCAGTCATTCACATATTCTTTGAAGCTAAGGTTGCGTGTATTTCCGTATGGGCTTTGGTATTTAGTTGGGAAGAGCGTGAGTTTGCTCATTTCCTTTGTACCCTTCATTTGTTTTTTCAACTTCAGTGCATTCACTGTTTCGTTGCCGGCGAAGTTGATCTCATCTATTTTTACTTTCCTGCCTTTGTCCACATAAATGCTCATGCGGTTTGAGTTCGGCATAGCGGGATCGGCTCTTTCAATGATGTTAACCGATGTATTCTGGAAACCTTTTTCGCGGTAAAATTTAGCAGTAACTTCTTTTGCATTCCTGCGAAGGTGTTCAGTGATGATAACGCCTTTTGTCAAACCAATTTTTCCGGCCAGTTCATCTTTATCAGACTTTTTAATACCAAAAAATTCATAGCTGGCCAGTCGTGCACGTTCTTCAACATAAATCTCAAGATCGATCACATTATCTTTCAGGGCTGTTGCATAGATCTGCACGTTTGCAAACAGCTTCTGGCGCCACATGTTGCTGATGGCTCTTGAAAAGATGTCGGTACCGGGGTAAACAAATTTCTGGCCTGGTTGTAATCCTGAGATAGAAAGTACGATGGCGGTATCAAGGTGTTTGATGCCAGCAATCTGAACCTGGCCTATGGTGTATTCGCGTGGGGTTGTGGAATTTTCCCATGCCAGCAGTTCAGGGTCAATGGAAGTTGGCCGGGTTGTATCCGGATCCTGCGCTTGCGCGTTCAGCATCACTGTCATCAGCAGGGTCACAAGAGCAGCCCGGAATATAAATCGTTGCATGAGGTTATTTGTTCTAGTCAGTCATAAACCGCCAAAGCGGCTCACAATTAGTTTTTTATTCTCTTACATTGGTTTAACCGACACAAAAGTCGCGGCGGCAAATTAACTGTAAATATCGAAATCCTTTGTTAAAACCCTGCTTTCCAACCTTCGGTTGTAAAGCAGGGTTTGCTTATGTAATTCGTTTATTAGGCAAGCTGGTCGCTGGTTTTGCCAAATCGACGCTCACGGTTCTGATAGTCTAAAATTGCTTCGTACAGGTTCTCTTTGCGGAAATCGGGCCAACGCACCTGTGTGAAGTACAATTCTGCATACGCCAGTTGATAAAGCAGGAAATTGCTGATCCGGTATTCCCCGCTCGTGCGAATCATCAGTTCGGGATCCGGAAAATCACTGGTTGCGAGGTAGCGCTGCAGTACAGTCTGGTCAATCTCTTCCACCGCCAACCTATTGGCTTTTACCTCGTTGGCTATGCTTTTCACGGCATTCAGCAGTTCCCAGCGTCCGCTGTAGCTTAAAGCCATCACCAGGTTTAGCCCGGTGTTGTCTTTGGTGATATCAAGTGCTTCTTTCAACTCCTGGCGGGCGTATTCGGGCAACATATTCAAATCGCCAATCACATGCAGTTTGATATTGTTCTTATGCAGGCTTTCCACCTCTTTGCGAATGGTGCTCACCAGCAATTCCATCAAACCAACCACCTCATACTCGGGCCGGTCCCAGTTTTCAGTTGAAAATGCATAGAGGGTCAGATACCCAATATTGAGTTCCGCACAGCCTTCTACGATATCGCGTACGCTCTCCACCCCATGATAATGGCCATACAGGCGGTCCTGACCCTGCTCTTTCGCCCATCGGCCATTGCCATCCATGATGATCGCAATATGCCGCGGCAAACGTTCTTTATCAATGTTTTGGAGCAATGAAGACATAAGCTCTTTATCCTGCAGTGTTTTACAGGGCAGCAAAGGTAATGAAAGAAGTGCGAGAATCGATGGCTGATGTTCGGGGACCGATGATCGATGTCCGATGACCGATCATCGATAATTGCTGCGAATGCGAGTTACCACTTCCGTTTACGGGATCGACATCTATATAGTTATAACATCCATCGATCATCGGTCATCGGACATCGATCATCGATAATTGCTGCGACTGCGAGTTACCACTTCCGTTTGCGGGATCGACATCTATATAGTTATAACATCCATCGATCATCGGTCATCGGACATCGATCATCGATAATTGCTGCGAATGCGAGTTACCACTTCCGTTTACGGGATCGACATCTCTATAGTTATAACATCCATCGATCATCGGTCATCGGACATCGATCATCGATTTAGTTCGCCGTCGGACAACGATAAGATTGCAAATTGAAAGTAAGGTGGATCATTGCGGTTACGAACTGGTCTTTTTGCTTGCTGTTGCCACGCTGGCGGCCAGGCAAACCAATGGGTTCACCTACTTCATAACTGCGGTCGTGGAGCAGCATGGCGGGTGAAGGAGATCCATCAGGATTGTTGGGGAAAACGGAAGGATCTACATAGGTTTTACTTACATCATCGAGGTAATCGGTATTGGTAAAGCGATGCAGGATTTCAAAACCTATATTAAAGCGTTCGTTCAATGAATATTTAATACCTACACCAAAGGGAAAACTAATGCCCATGCTGCTGTATTGCTTACGATCGGGATAAAGGCTGCTGCCCTGCCCTTCGGTATTCAACTGCCTTAAATGCACTTTCTCGCTTGCGAGATATGCAAACGGATCATAACTGAAAATGCCCGCACCCAGCGTCACGTATGGAGTAAAATTGTAACCAGGCTCACCCGGCATAAAACGGAAAAAGTTGAAATCGCCCTGAAGGCTTAGCTCCCACACATTGCTGTTGAAGCTCAGGTTGCGGCGACGCATATACTCGTTGTGATCGTTGTAAACATCAGAATATCCCAGGCGGGCATAACTGGCGCCGATACGACCAGATACATAGTTATTAAAGTTTTTCCGAAAACACCGTTGCCGCCATCTTGGGACGGTTCAACTGGGCGGTGGTATTGAGATCACCAAAGTAGTGACCCGCTCCAAGTCCTATTCCAAACTCACCCTCCTGTACGATGGCATCCTGAGCCTTAAGAGCTTGATTTCCAATAAGGCAGAAGGCCAGCGTAGCCGCCAGGGCATAAATCTTATTCATCATAACCGGGGAAAATCTAAAGTCCAAACAAATACAACGGAAAAATACCGATTTTCTTTTATCGCCTACGTTAATTTCGCTTATCAACACCCCATGTAAGTTTGGAATGAAGAGTCTGTAGAAAATTATTCTCACTCAATCGCAGCAGGCTTACGCCAAAATTTTCCTTTCGCACTGCCAGCGATACATTCTTACCCACAATCTCACGTCGTGAATCCAGTGCACAAATGATATCATCGGAACGACTTTCTACTTCAAACGAAATAACGTTGTCGTCGGGAACAACAATGGGCCGCACATTCAGGTGGTGGGGTGCCACGGGCGTAATCACAAAACTTCCTGCTTCCGGAAACATAATGGGCCCCCGCAACTCATTGAATATCCTGTTGACCCTGTGGGTGTAGCAACAATCAAACCATCTGCCCAGTAAGTATTCAAAAATTCACCATTGATATACGTGTGAATCTTTATCATAGAAGCGGTATCCCGCTTATGGATGGCGAATTCATTTAATCCATATGGAACGTCGCCAAATAAGGGAAAGTCGGCTTCGAGGTGGATCAATGTTCTTTTGTCGACAACATAACTCCGCTTTGCAATAGACTGCAGCGCTTCTTTAATCTGATGTTTGCCAATACTCGCCAGGAATCCGAGACGACCAAAGTTGATACCCATGATATGAATATCCTTATCACGCGCGAGTGTAATGGTGTCGAGCAATGTACCATCGCCCCCCAGGCTGATAATGAATTCAACATCCCAAATGAGATCAGCTGATTTTTCAAATAATGTGGAGTTCTCAGGCAGGCGGATCTTATGTCTGATCTGTTCGAAATAATCTTTATAAATAACTGGTTCAATGCCCAAACGCGCGAGCTCATCAAAGAAGACCTGCAGGTCTTCCAGATGTCCCTCTTCCATAACACGGCCGTAGATAGCAGTTTTCATTTACGTTATACGTTTTTCCTGAATGTTCAGCGATGATTCGTGAAAAAAACTGATGATGGAGTTTTCAACGGATGGATCCAACAGGTTTTCAAACGTCAAATGTAGAACCTAAAACCTATATCCCTGAGCGATCATTAAAAAATCGACTTCCTGTGCAGGAAAATTCCATTTTGCCCAAGTTGGTTGAACGACCACTCAAACTTGAATGTAAAGTCATAAATCGTTACAATGTCGAGTCCAATACCTGCAGAATACAACATGCGGTTTGACAGGAAATTTTCGCCCGGGTATTTATTATAAATATAACCCGCGTTGCCGTATAGTCGTGTATAAATATTAAAGGGAATGCGGCGCGGCGCCAGTTTGCGTGTGCCCGGGATTCCCACATTGAAGTCGAATATTTTGCGGCCGAGTGCTGCTTTGATATATCCACCTGCCATTCCGTCAATCACATAGTATTCATATCCCTGCATGAAAACATCTGAATAGCCGAGCAATTTGCGGTTGTAAAAAGGTTGGGAGAAAGGTAGTTTCACCGTTCCAAATCCATTCAGGCTTACAAATGATTTGCGTCCCATTGGCCAGTTGCCCGATGCTTTCACAGAAAGCTGCCAGAGGTTCATGGCCTTGCTGAATCCTTTTTTGGTAAGCATTATTTCTGCCGCATGTCCACGTGTGGGATAAGGAATATAGTCGAGGTTATAATACGTCATGCCGTAATAAAACTCCGGGTACTCCACGCGTTTGCGTTGGTCGGTAAAATAATGTGGGTTCAACGCAACAACCGTATCAGCAATATCTTCCCGGCTATAGCCAAATCCGAATCGGTGTTTGGTGCGGATCTTTGGTCGGTAATACAACTCGGTGGTGGCGCCCATAAACTTTCGCAGGTAACGATCATCCTGCTTTAAGAAAGCCTGTTTATCATCAATGGTATTGTAATTAATCTCCCTGTTTTTACCCGCGGTAACAAACATGTTCAAACCCCATCGCATTTTTTTATCGATATATGGTCTGTCGTAACTCATGGTAAGTTGCCGTGTATAACCATATATCAGCCAGATGCGCAGTTTATCATTGTGTCCCGTTGTATTGTTGTGAATCATCTTGAGGCCATAGTTCACACGTTTGAGGCTTGCGTTTTGTTCTACCAGCCACTGGTTCAGGTTGCGGTCTACCGGTTTGAAATAAGGAACGGGCCATATATACCATCGTTCTTTTACAATGATGATTACATCCACATCGTAGCCGCTGAAGCTTTTTAATGCTACTACAACTTCGTGAAAGAGTGCGGTGTTCATCAATTGTTGCCGGGAGCCTTCGAACCTGCGCACGAGGTCTTGCAGCAACATGGCATCACCGCTTTTGAAAAATAATTCGCGAAGGATGATACTTTCTTTCGTTCTTTTATTGCCTTCAACAACGATGTTGCGAACAACAAAAAGCCGGTCATCAGGTGCCGGTTGTATAGGTTTTGAATAATCAGTAAGGGAGGAATTATCGTTGGCAGGTGTGCCTTCCTGGCCGCACAATCGTTGGCAGCAGGCAAACGCTATCAGTAGCCATAAACCATATTTGTGTACTCTCTGCATCCCCTGTCGGCAAGTTCCATGTGATTCGCCTGGTTAAATTTTCAGGTAATTCATCAGGTTTTCGTAGTTGCTTCTCAATTCATTTGTATAAATCTCTTCCCCAAAATAATACTTCACGTTATACTCATAGCGTTGGAAGGTAGCTACAATATCGGAAACTTCAGGTTTATTGACGCGGATGGTAACCTGCATCAAGCCGGTTTCCGGGTCACTGGATGTATTGAGCTGTGTAATCTGGGCGTCGTTTGTTTCCACCAGTTTGCTTATTTCGTTAAATGAATACTGGTTGTTATCCATCTCTAATACAATAAGCGCGCCGGGAGCCTGGAGGCTTAGGAAATCGGATGCATGTTTGAGTAAATCGTTATATGCAAGTGAGCCAACGAGTTTATTTTCTTCATCAATAATAGGTACCACACTTAACCCGTTTTCTGCCGCTTTTTGCAGCGCTTTCAAAAAGTGGTCGCTGTTTTTTACAGAAACATTTCCAAAGGCTTGCGTGAGATCTGCGAGGGAATCGTTTTCGTTTTCTGCCTGCATCAAATCATCTTCACTTACCAAACCCACATAGTCTTCCCCATCAGCAACGGGCAGGTGTGTAACCTGGTTGTCGTTCATCATTTGCAAGGCCTGGTAGATTTTATCTTCCGGGCGCAAACTGGGCAGGGTTTGAGATGGCAGTTCTCCCGTTAACATTTAATATTTCGGTTCCTTTGATACAGGTCTAAGACTTCAGCGATCAGGCAACTGTTGCAGGCTCGCTCAGTTTTTTCAAAAATTTGTGAAGGATGGCATTGAATTCATCTGGAACTTCCATCATCGGCGCATGTCCACATTTGTCGATGAAATGGAGTTCGCTTTGCGGTATCAGTTTATGAAATTCTTCCGCCACAAACGGAGGTGTAATGCTATCGTTTTTCCCCCAGATTAATAATGTCGGTTGTTTGATTTGATTCAATTCTTCACCGAGATTATTCCGGATAGCACTTTTTGCAAGCGCAATGATCTTGATAACTTTCAACCTGTTGTTGGTTATTGAAAAGACCTCATCCACCAGTTCCTTGGTAGCCATTTTCGGATCATAAAATGTCAGTTCGGTTTTTTTACGGATGTATTCATAATCGCCACGTTTGGGATATGAATCGCCCATTCCATTTTCAAAAAGACCTGAACTTCCCGTAAGGGTAATCGATTTTATAACCGTAGGTTGATTCTTCAAAAGGTACACCAAACCTACGTGGCCGCCCAGCGAGTTGCCCAGCAGGTGTACATTCTGATAACCTCTTGTTTCAATAAACTTATTGACAAATTTGGCCAGCCCACCCACAGAGGTATGCAGCAAATCCATCTCAAGCAACGGCAACATGGGAACAACCACCTTATTATGATGCCTGAAATAGTCAATCAGTGGTTGAAAATTGCTGAGAGCTCCAAACAGTCCATGCAACAGCACGAGAGGTTCGCCCTCTCCTTCTTCAATGAATTTGAACTTGTTATCCTGTTTTATCTCGTAGGTCATCTTCCGCTCTGCTATTAATTTTTGCTAAAATAGTCGTTTTGCCGCAAATTATGTTTTTCACCCATTATTACGACAGCATTTGATATAAAGATAACAGGCTGACCGCCATTTTGTAAAAGACAAAAGGCCGGCCAGTATTGTTATACAAGGACCATGACAATTTACAAAAAATTGTGGAGGATAAAAGAGGGAGAATTAATGATGCATGTAAGCCACTTACTGCGGCAGTTTGTAGATTTGGATCCCCATCAAATAAGTACTATAGCTGCGCCGGGGCTGGTGTAGAAAGGTTTTCGGCCACGCCGCCAAAGAATTCTTTGAGATCAGTAAACATGTCGCTGAAAAATGGAATTACGCTGCCAAAGCTGCCCACCACGCGGGGCGCCCAAGGCTCTACAAAGGCATAAGTGAGCGATTTCTCCTGTGTTTCAGGCGTGATGAGTTCCAGCTGCGTTGCATAAAATAATAGTACACTATAAACCACCAGTACCAATGCTGCATAAAAAATCATCCCGCCGAGTTTGTTAACCCAGCCCAACATGCCCAATTCAATGGTACGTTGCAAAATATTCGCACCCAGACGTACAAGTAATACGGCAGCAAGAAAAACGATAATAAAGGAAATCACCGGCAACCATTGCGCAGAGATTTTTACATTCTCGCCAAGGTAGTCGGCCACCAGTGCCGATAACTTGATGGCTGCAGCCAGTGCCACCAGAATAGCCACGAACGAAAACACGCCTACAATCAACCCACGTTGGTAGCCTTTAATAAATGCGAATACCAGGAAGAGCAATAGGAGGATGTCGAGCAACATGGCTTAAGGGGTTGGTGTATTGCGATAACGCAGCAAATCTTTCGCTGGTGTATGGGATCAGGGATTTAACAACTCCTTTACCATTGCAGCAATTGCTTTTCCGTCGGCTTTGCCGGCCAGTTGCTTGCTCGCAACGCCCATTACTTTACCCAGGTCAGTAGGAGCGCTTGCGCCAGTTTGAGCAACAATTTGCTGCAGCTCCGCACGCAGTTCCTCGGGTGTCAATTGTTTGGGAAGGAATTTCTCAATCACATTTAACTCTTCCTGCTCTTTCGCTGCAAGATCCGCGCGGTTTTGTTGCGTGAAGATCTCGAGTGAGTCGCGACGTTGTTTTACCAGCTTCTGCAAAATCTTTTGCTCCTCTTCAGGTTTCAGTTCACCAGATCCACCTTCTGCCGTTTTTGCCAGGAGAATGGCCGCTTTAATTGCACGAAGACTACGCAATGCAGCTTCATCTTTCGCAAGCATGGCTGCTTTCAGTTCCGACATTATTTGTGTTTCGAGAGACATAATTTGTAATTGAGTTGTGGAGAATTTGATTATTTCAACGACGCTTTCGCTTAAGCTTTTTGTTGCTTTTCGCGGAATTTCTCGATAAACCCTTTGGCAAATGTTTTCATATCCTCTACCATATCCTGTTGCTGCGTGGCGCGGCCATAAGTATCGGCCATCGTCATCATGGTTTGATAAAAGAAATCGGCCATTTCATCTACTTTCATCTCTTTTGTCCAAAGGTCGATACGCAGCGCGGTTTTTTCTGCTCCATCCCAAAAGGACAGCATCATGGCGCGGGCGTCCTGCACTTCGTCTTTACCGGTGCTTGTTGCCCTCCAGCCAATGCCTTCTGGTATATGCTTTTCATCCGTTCTTACGTCTATGATGATACTTGATTCTGCCATGTGTATGAATTAAAGCGCAAAAATAAATGGTTTCAACGAGATAAACCTGTCGGGACTTTTACACCTGCAGGGTTGTGGTAATATTTGCAAAAGCTTTTTCTGCCTGATTCTCCAATGTAAGCTGATTAAAAAGCTGGCGCGAACCTGTTCTACGCTCTTTTGCCAGTTCTTCATCTTTGTACAAAAGCATCATGCTTTCGGCGACATCAGCGGGCTCCGTTCCTTTTGCAATTATGGGCGCATCACCCATCCAGTCGGCCGTGGGTGTTTTCTCCGCCAGAATAATAGCAGCGGATTGCTCGAGCGCCATCAGCAACAACGATGAAGGTAATTGCTGGCCTTTCGCCTGCACCAGGGCATAAGCAAGATCCAGTGCGATCAGCTTGTCGCGCTTTGTTGCTTCCAACAGCACCACGTCATCTTTGTATTTATAACTTTCTATCGCGCGTTTCAACTCTGCATAGTCGGCACCTTTATCGCCAATCAATAATAATTTCCAATCAGTTTGTTGCCGTTTTTTAAAAAATGAAAATGATTTCATCAGCTGCATGGTATCCGTAGGATACACGCCTGAAACAAAGCTGGCAAAAAACGGCTTACCTCCTGTTTGGTAATCGATATCATACAATGCCGATTCATTTGCTTTTGAAAAGATGTCGCTAACAGCAACAGGTGTAACCATTTGCCAGCAACTGAGATCGAGTTCAGAAGATGGTTGCTCCATCCACATCCAGCCGTTATCTGTAATCCAGCCGCCTTTTGCTTTCTTCAGCATTGCGGGTAATTTCCGCCTGTACTGCCAGCGTGAAATAAATCTTTTTTCTAAAAAATGGCGACCGGGTGATTGAATCATCCAGGTCATTTGAGGCACGTTGAGATGCGTGGCAACAAGCCCATGCACTGGCACAAAAAGATCCGGTATACGTACGTCCCAAATGCGGGGTAATTCCTTTTTATACCATTGTTGTAACGCCGCAAAAGTATCGGGCAAACGAGGTATATGAAGCGAATTTATGTTCGCAAATTCAGGTGGTATTTCGCCGGGCTGCAGCATCCATTTAAAGTTTACATCAGGGTGTTGTAAAGCCCAGCGCAGATAAACGGAATAGAGGTTACTTTCCTGTGGCAATGGTATATCCGATGCCCCTCGTGCATCAATTAAAATTTCCATGTGAGGCAAAGGTAGTGCATGAACAATAGCTGTGAAGGAACATTCGCAGGGAATGTTACCCAACTTTATTGCGTAGAAACACTTAAATCAACCGGAAGTTTATCAATAATAATATTCAAAATTTCGATGTGTAACCAGTAATCTTTCCAGTGGTTTTACGAATCAGCCTACAGAGAATACGGCACAGAAAAACACGCGTAAATACAATTGTATAGGCATCTGCGCGGGGCTACCTTTATATAGTTTTCTAAGAGTAATCCAATAATCCGTTTACCCCCAATCCGGTGGCCTATGAAACCTATATACACCGCCCTGAAATATTTGTTACCCGTTTGTATCACACTGATTTTCAATATGAAATCAGTGGCGCAGTGTCCCGATGGACACCCTGGTGGCACTACCGCTTTTGATACTACCATTGCTACTCCAGCCGGCGTCACAAATCGGCAGGTAAAATTCCCGCAGTTCGATCCGTCAATGGCTATGTTAACCTGCGTGCGCCTCTGTATTTCTATTACTGCCGTGGTGGATACAATGGATATAGAAAATAACTCCGCATCTGCGCAAACCGCCGACGTCTATTACAACCGAAATGATAATATCACCGGCCCCGGTTTGTCTACACCGCTCACTAACAGTTTTATGTACGCCTATGGGACCTACAACCTGCAGGCGACAAACGGCGTGGTAGGTAGTGGGCCCGATTTTGTCGCAATCTCAAAAGATACTGTGATGAATGCGGTTACAGTTTGCCGTACAATCAGTGACTCTACTACCATAGCGCAGTTTTATGGCCTGGACAGTGTGACTTATAACTATAATATCTCCGCATTGGTTAGCCCCAGCATAACCGGAGGTGATTTCAACTTCCGTATTGGTACATCCGCCTTTGTTAATTTCCGCTTTGAATATTGTACCTGTCCTCCGGCAGCGTTGCCGTTGAACGTTAAATCGTTCAATGTTTCAAAAGTTATGGATACCCGCGCTGAGTTGAAATGGACCGGTTATGATGATCCATTTGCCAACTATCATTATGAAGCTGAAGTAAGTAGAAATAGCAGAAACTTTACAACTATCGCCGCTGTTGAAAAGAATACTAATAGCACTGAGCCTTACAGACTGTTATATGATGTTCCAAATGGTGAACAGGGTGTTTATTACTTCCGTATCAAGCAGGTTTACAGCAATGGGTATGTTCGCTATAGTAATATTAAGCAGCTATCATTGCAAAGTTCCGCAACCACGAAATTTTCTGTCTATCCAAATCCATCATCAGGTATTGTTGGTATCAAATTTGATACTGGTGTAGAAGGAAAGTTCAATGTTCAGATCTTTAACACGCAGGGACAGGTAGTGATGCAGAAAGATATTGTGGCTTCGGGTGAAGCGCCTGTTCAGGTTGGCAATTTGTCGAATGGTGTGTACTGGTTGAGGCTGACCGATAAAAAGACGCAAAGTGTTAGCGTCGCTCAAATATTAATTAAATGACCTCTTAGGTGGAAGAGGATGGTGGCTTGTAAAAGGGGCCTTGGTTCGGGGCCCCTTTCTTTATGCCCGTATGTGAACGGCCTGCCAGCCTTCCAAAACCGTTGAATACTGCACACAATTCCCTACTAATCACCATTTAACATCAAAACTTTCCCGGCAAAACTTTGAGAGGTGAAGAACCCGGCAGATAACACTCTATTCAGTTATTTACTACATTTGTCCTTTCTCATTCTATTTATGCAATATAACACTACGCGAAACCATCTCACGATGCGCGAATACGGCCGTCATGTGCAACGCATGATCGAGCATCTTTTAACTATCGAAGACAAGGAAAGAAGACAGCGCAATGCCTACGCGGTAATTGAATTAATGGGGTTTTTAAACCCACATTTGAAAAATGTGGAAGATTTTCGCCACAAATTGTGGGATCATCTTTTCCTCATTTCCGATTTTAAGCTGGATGTGGAATCTCCCTACCCAATTCCCACCCGTGAATCGCTTAGTGAAAAACCCAAACCACTTCCTTACCCCAAACGCTACCCGCGCTATTCCCATTTGGGTAAAAACCTGGAAGTAGTCATCAATAAAGCACTCAAAGAAGAAGACCCCGATAAAAAAGCTGGTTTTGCCAACGCCATTGCTTACTACATGAAGCTGGCTTATAATAACTGGCATAAAGAAACCGTACATGATGATGCCATTCAAAGCGAACTCACAGGCATCACCAACGGTCAGCTTACTTTCACTAATACTCCTTTCGTAAAAGCATTCCGCCAGCAGGACAATCGCGATCGCGACCGTGGTGGTTATGGCAAACAACGCGGCAAATTCCAACATCGCAACAATGGCGGTGGCGGTCGCCGAAACGAAAACCGCGGCGGCGGTGGTGGCAACTTCAAGAAAAAGAGATATTGAGGTATGAACAGTTTCGAAGTGCGTGGCGGCAAGGCGCTTTCGGGAACCATCATTCCCCAGGGTGCCAAAAATGAAGCGTTGCAAATCATCAGTGCTGTATTACTCACGCCCGAACCTGTTGTTGTTACCAACATCCCTGATATTCTGGATGTAAACCTCCTGATTGAATTACTCCAGGAAATGAAAGTGAAAGTGCAGCGCCCACAGCGCGATACCTGCATTTTCCAGGCCGACGATGTTGATATCGATTATCTCCACAGCGAAGATTACCGAAGAAAAAGTGGCCGACTCCGTGGTTCCGTAATGCTTGCCGGTCCCATGCTATCGCGTTATCGAAAAGCGTTTATCCCGAAACCTGGTGGCGATAAAATTGGCCGCCGCAGGCTCGATACACATATTATCGGTTTTGAAAAACTGGGTGCATCTTTTCACTATCAGTCTGAGGATGGATTCTTTCACCTGAAAGCCCCCAACCTGCATGGCGCAAGCCTGCTACTTGATGAACCTTCTGTAACTGGTACAGCAAATATTGTAATGGCTGCGGTAATGGCCGACGGCATTACAGAGATCTATCACGCTGCCTGCGAACCTTATTTGCAACAACTCTGCCGCATGCTCAATCGTATGGGCGCAAAGATCTCCGGTATCGGAAGCAATCTTTTACGCATTGAAGGTGTGAAATATCTCGGTGGCACCGAACATCGCATGCTTCCCGACATGATTGAAGTAGGCTCTTTTATCGGCCTCGCCGCTATGACGCAAAGCGATATTACCATTCAGGGTGCCGGCGTTGACCATCTTGGCGTTATTCCCGATAAGTTCAGGCAACTGGGCATACAACTTGATATCTCAAACGACAACATACATATTCCGGCACAAGAGATATATGAAGTGCAACGCTATCTTGACGGTGGCGTACTCACCATTTATGACCATCCCTGGCCGGGCTTTACACCGGATTTGCTCAGCATCGTACTGGTTACAGCCATACAGGCAAAAGGAAGTGTACTCATTCATCAGAAAATGTTTGAGAGCCGCCTTTTCTTTGTTGATAAACTGATTGATATGGGTGCGCAAATTATTTTGTGTGATCCGCACCGTGCAGTGGTGATCGGGCTTGAGCGTGAGCAACAGCTGCGTGGCATCACAATGAGCAGCCCCGATATACGCGCCGGTGTTTCATTGCTGATTGCAGCTCTCAGTGCCGAAGGCAAGAGTGTGATTCAAAATATAGAACAAATCGACCGCGGCTATCAGTATATTGATCAGCGCCTGCAGGCATTGGGTGCAGATATTCGCCGTATTTAATTTACCGTTGGTAAAATAATCGCTGCCAGGGATCCATCTAATTGATCACTGCACATATTGTTCTTTAATATGAAGGATACATGCGTTAGTTTTGCAGCTGTCCCCGAACACCTGCCATCTCACCTAAAAACAAACCCGCATGCCTCGTTTTCAGGACAAGATCATTATTATTACCGCACCCTCAGGCGCGGGTAAAACTTCTATTACCCGTTATCTTTTAAATAAGCATCCGGAACTCGCTTTTTCAATCTCAGCCGCTACACGCAGCCCGCGTTCATACGAAAAAAATGGTGTAGATTATTATTTTCTGACGCTTACTGATTTTCAGGAAAAGATTCGTGAGAATGCATTTGCTGAATGGGAAATGGTGTACGAAGGCAAGTATTATGGTACACTTAAAGCTGAATTGCAACGCATCTGGGATAATGATCAACTCCCTCTTCTTGATATTGATGTAAAAGGTGCAATTCACGTGCAACAACAATACCCCAAAACATCACTCAGCATTTTTATTGAGCCTCCTTCTGTAGAGGAACTTAAGAAAAGACTGGAATCGCGTGGTACTGAAACTCCCGAATCATTACAGGCACGCGTAAATAAAGCTTCCTACGAAATCTCCTTCAAACATCATTTTAACCATAGTATAGTGAACGACAACCTGCAGGAAGCCTGTGAAAAAACCGAAACGATTATCAATCAGTTTGTCGCAGAATAAATAAAAAATGAGACTATGTTTGCCGACGACGAAAGCTGGTCTTCCGATAGTGAAAAGCAGCCCTTTCCGGCTACGCTCTCACAGCTCCTCGAACTGGAACTCAAGCCTGCTGACGATGAGCGCGTTCATCTTGTACGCAGGATTAATGAACTGGTAACAAATGATTTTAACCGGCTCGTCTCCATTCTTTATCGTGTAGACGTTGACGAAGAAAAACTAAAGAAACGTCTCCGCGAATTTCCACAGGTAGACGCAGGAGAAATCATCCTGGATATGATAATAGAAAGAACGGCGCAAAAGCCGCCTAAAGGAAAGAATTCAGGATTTTGATTCAGATTTTTGAATTACCCGATGCCGATTTTTTAGAAGAACCAAACATCAGTTCTTTCACTTTCTCTTTGTCTTTTTTTCCTTTTTCAAATCGAACATGGTACCGAATACATGATCCCACAAAGTGGAGCTTACACCAAATCCATTGTGTTCATCTTTGTAATGATGCAGGTGGTGATTTCTCCAAAGTGGTTTCATCCATTTAAAGGGAGGATTCCAGGCGTGGATTGCATAGTGCATGGAGCCATACATCAGGTAACCCAGTATAAAGCCGGGGAAAAACATAAATGTATTCTTACCCATCAGCAGGTATTGAATACCAAACAATGCCGATGCGATGATAATGCTGGGCACGGGTGGCATAAACAGGCGTTGTTTATCACGGGGATAATGATGGTGATTGCCGTGCAACGTGTACACAAACTTTTTAGCGCGGTTTGATTCTGCTACCCAGTGAAACAGGAAGCGGTGCGCCAGGTATTCAAAAAAAGTCCAGGCAAACATGCCCACAAAAAACAGGATTAGCACGCGGCTCAGCGAGTACTCAAGTGTGGTATTGCTGTAGTACAGCATGTAAATAATCACAGGCAGATACATACCCCAAATGACAAGCGGATGGGTTTTAGTCAGCATCTCCAGGTAATCGCTCTTAAATAGGCGAGCCTGGCCTTTGTTGTGGATCTTTTCAAACTGCATGGCGCAAAGATACAAAGTGATTGAATAAATGAAATGACTTGCGTCAGGCGAAATCACTCAAATATTTATGATTTAACATGTGTTTTAAACAAATCATCGACCCGTAAAAAGTCATAGCCTTTTTCCCTCAATTCCTGAATCAGATCGGGGAGCAGCCGGTAAAATTTATCGGTTCGTGCGGCGTCGGTGCCTATATGCATTAACAACACAAATCCATTTAACCCCCATTTTTCCTTTTTTTCATTTTCGAATATGGAATCCCAAATCTGCTGGCTGCTGCGGTAATTTTTATCCTGAGGCACGGTATAATCCGCATGGCTAAGGGTGCCGGATGTATAATTCAACAACTGCAGCCCCATACCACGCGTCCAGGCAGCAATGCTATCGTTATACCATTCATAAGGCGGCAAAAAATACAGGGCCTGCTCTTTATTGATGCCCAGATTTTGCATCGCTTTATAGTTGTTGTTAAGATCTTTTTCAAACTGACTACGTGTAACCAGCAGTTTATTGCGATCATTCCAGTCGCAATAAAGCAAATGTTGATCACTATGCGCGCCTAAATAATGTCCATCGGCTTTCAGCTTTTTTATTGCCGATAGAAATGTTTTGTTTCGATAATAATTTCCCGTCAGGAAAAATGACGCTTTTACATTTTCACTTTTTAATGTTTGTTGAATGAAATCTGCGCCATCTCCATATTGATCGCCGGTAAAAACGATGGCGAGTTTTTTTGTTTGTTCATCTCCCCGGATATAGGCGCCCTGGTACTGTTTAAATTTCGTTTCGTCCTTTTTCTTTTCCTCAGCTTCATCCTGCATCGCTGCGAGGAGGTAAATCAGCGAAGCTGTTCCATCCATTGTAGGTTCATTGGTTGAATAGTCGCCATAGTCATCATGATACACAGCAAGGTCACTTTGAAATTCGGCATATTCGTCTGGATCATTCAGCTGAATACCAATCAGGCTTTTGTAGATAGCTGTGTAAACGGGTCCATCCACCAAACCACCATCTATCGGATAGTTTTTCAAATGTGTAAATGCAGAATGTGGATCTTCCGGTGTATCGCCACTTGCGGGTAATCCATACACCATACTTGTACCCCAGGGATTGCAACCCATCAACCAGTCGAGGTTGGCCTGTTCCAGTTCTGTAAATTGTGTGTCGCCGCTTAGTTTCCGGTACCATTTGCATTGTATGGCAAAAGCCGTTGTAAGGTTATTGCTGCACCAGATAAATGGAATACCACGATAAAACGCATTTGCGGAAGCTTTCTTCCAAACTTTTTCAATTCCTTCTTTATAATAGTTCAGTATTTCTTTCTGTTCCTCTCCTTTCAATTGCGAAGCAAGTTCATAGTGGCCCACATTAATAAAAGGATACCATTGATAATGGTGGGCAGTATCCCCACCCAGCCAGGGCGTTATTTTTTCCCTGCGTGCAAATGAAATTGCTGCCGGCAACATCGTTTCATCATCATTGCCCGAATAATAACGGCGCATATTATTCAGCGCTGCGTGCGCCAACTCCATGTCATCAACCCAGTTTTCTTCTGCGTAGATATAAGGCGACTTTACTGAAACCGTTTGCGTTACTCCCTGTTTGCGGTATGCATAAGCCAGTGCGGATGCTGCTTTTTGCTGCAACATTTCATTGTAGTTTTTATCCGACTCAAACAACATCGATCCCAATGCAAACGCGCTGGCAAATTTTCCAGCGGTGGAAGAAGTGCCGGTAGTTGCATTCATAAACTTCCCGCGCTGCTGCGGTTCACCATCTATAAAATATACAGGTCGTTGAAATCCTCTTCCATATTGAGAATCCATCGTTGGTATACGCATTTGTGTGTGATCACGGTCATCACCAATCTGGTTAAACATCCAGTCGGCGCGCGGATGCATTTTGCTTAACCAGTCGAGTCCCCATTTTGCTTCATCCAGTACATCGGCGCGGCCATTTGCTCCTTCCAGTCCATTCGCACGGTGCGCATCTTTAAACGATCCGGGAAAGTCGCGGTAAGCCATTAAAAGGTGATACGTAGCATTGGCCGATGTGGACACATATTGCAGGTAATCGCTTGCATCATGCCAGCCGCCTACCACATCGATATAGGTACTATCGGCTATACCCGCTTTGTTGCCGTAAAGAACATATCCATCCTGTGTATGGCAACTATCCCGCAGAAAGGGATTGAATCCCGTACGTTGCTGGCGCATATAACGCAGCGCAAAGTCTGCCGTGCCATCATACACACTTTTATTAATAGAAAAAACGGGAGATTTAGCGCCGCCAGCCTGCAGATAATAAGTGCCGGGTTTATTAAATGAAGAAAAATTGATACGATAGGTTTGTTGAAAAGGTCCATATTTCCCGAACGCCCTGCCCGGTTTACCCGAAGTGACGATGCGTTTTGTAGATGCATCTATCAATTGCCAGTTGCGCAGGCTGTCGTTCGATTTGCTACACCACACTGCTACTTTAACACCATCGGGCAGGTATCCCAACTGGTTGATCCGGATCCATTTCTGCTGGGCGTTGGCCACCGTCGACAGCATCAGGAAGGCAAGCAGGATGAGTTTATATTCTTTTCTCATGAGGTTAAGTTACAAACAAGCTGCCTATCTTAGCGGCTCATTAATGCAGAATTATGAAACTGGTAAGTTATATCAAAGATTCCCATGAAAATTTAGGGGTACTGGTCAATGGTTTGGTGTACGGAATGGAAGTATTGCATCCGGACTTGCCGAATAACATGAATATGTTTTTGAACTATTGGGAAGATTCTTTTCCGATAGCGCAGGCAGGCGAACTGATGTTGCGTGAGGGTTCGCGCAGCAGCAGCCGCGGTATTCCTGTTGAGGAGCTGCAATTGCTGGCGCCCGTGCCATATCCCAGCAGCTGCCGCGATGGTTATGCGTTTCGTCAGCATGTGGCTGCCGCACGCCGCAACCGCAAGGTGGAAATGATCCCTGAATTTGATCAATATCCGATTTTTTATTTTACAAATCATCATGCAATCAATGGGCCTGGTCCTGTACAATGCATGCCTGATCATTTTGAGAAACTCGACTTCGAACTGGAAGCGGCGATTGTGGTTTCAAAACACGGACGCAACATCCGCGCTGAAGAAGCTGATGAATATATTGGTGGATTAATGATCATGAACGACCTGAGTGCACGCAGACTGCAAATGGAAGAAATGTTGCTGAACCTTGGACCTGCAAAAGGCAAAGACTTCAGCACTGTTCTCGGTCCCTGGCTGGTTACCCTCGATGAGCTGGCACAATTTGAAGTGCCTGCAAAAGAAAATCATGTTGGTAAAAACTGGAACCTTCGCATGACCTGCTTTGTAAATGGTGTTCAGGTAAGCGAAGGCAACCTGAAAGATATGGACTGGACCTTTGCAGAAATCATTGAACGTGTTTCTTATGGGGTTGATATCTATCCCGGCGATGTGATTGGCAGTGGTACTGTTGGCACGGGTTGCTTTCTGGAATTAAACGGTACTGGCAAACTGAATAATCCCGATTACCAGGAACAGTGGCTGCAACATGGTGATGATGTTGTAATGGAAATTGATGCCCTCGGCCGTTTGGAGAATAAGATTGTGAAAGAAGAAACGGATTGGAGCATATTGGGGAGAAAGAAAATGCTTTAGAGTTGAGGGAAAATGTGCAAGTGAATGTGAAAATCGAAAGATGATTGATAATTCTGTTGTTTTAGTTTCCTGCATTTTCTTATTACACATTTTCTTTCACGTTTTCCGTTTAACGTTTGCCGTTTAACGTTTGCCGAATTGCCACATGATCCCTAAATAATAACGACTATGACAATCGACTGTAGTCTTCTATCCGTTCCCGACCGGCAATATTTTCTGCAGCACCTGGTGGCGCCGCGGCCGGTATGTTTTGCTTCTACGATTGATAAGGAAGGGAATGTAAACCTAAGTCCGTTTAGTTTTTTTAATCTGTTTTCTTCCAATCCCCCGATTGTTATTTTCTCTCCCTCGCGAAGGGTGCGGAATAATACCAATAAACACACATTGGAGAATGTGCTGGAAGTGCCGGAAGTGGTGATTAATATTGTCACGTACGACATGGTGCAGCAAACTTCTCTTGCCAGTTGTGAGTATCCTAAAGATGTAAATGAGTTTATCAAAGCAGGATTTACGCAGGAGCCGGCTACGCTCGTAAAGCCGCCGATGGTGAAGGAAAGTAAGGCTAAGCTGGAATGCCGGGTGTTGGAGGTGAAACCTCTTGGTACGGACGGTGGCGCAGGAAATCTGGTGATTTGTGAAGTACTGCGCATGCATATCGACGATTCGCTGCTTGATGACAAAGGGCGGCCTGACCAGCTGAAGATTCAACATGTGGCGCGTTTGGGTGCTGACTGGTATTGTAAAGTAAGTCCCGGGAATTTGTTCCGCGTTGAGAAGCCCAATACACAATTGGGGATTGGGATGGATATGCTGCCGGCTTCAATCCGCAACAGCAGCGTATTAACTGGCAATCACCTGGGGCAGCTGGCTAATGTGCATGCACTTCCAGAAGTAAATCCTTCTTATGATGATGCGCACCTGCGGCAGATTGTTCAATATTATAGTCTCAATCCCGAGGAAATGGAAAGGGAGGTGCATTTGCATGCTGCCCGACTTTTAGATGAAGGAAAAGTTGCAGATGCGTGGCAGGTGTTGCTTTCGTTTGTGTAGTTTCTTTTTTGAAAGGAACAATGTAAATTACCCTACTTTTTTTTCACGCAGCGTTCGCCGAGGACCCGCGGAGTGCGCGGAGGTCTTATCAGAGTTGTGAAAGTGAACTGATTTCCTTTATGCAAATATTGTTGCAGGTATATTTTGACATAATGAAAAAATATTAAGAAAGAGATGAATTCCTCTGCAATCGACATTTCTCCGGTTCAATAACGCTAATGAAAATCTCCACGAACCCTTTGTAGTATATTTTTTGAAAGGAACAATGTAAATTGCCCTACTGGCTTTTTTTCACGCAGAGTGCGCTGAGGACCCGCGGAGTGCGCGGAGGTCTTATCAGAGTTGTGAAAGCGAACTGATTTCCTTTATGCAAATATTGTTGCAGGTATATTTTGAGATGATGAAAAAATATTAAGAAAAGAGATGAATTTCTCTGCAAGCGACATTTCTCCGGTTCAATAACGCTAATGAAAATCTCCACGAACCCTTTGTAGTATATTTTTTGAAAGGAACAATGTAAATTGCCCTACTGGCTTTTTTTCACGCAGAGTGCGCTGAGGACCCGCGGAGTGCGCGGAGGTCTTATCAGAGTTGTGAAAGCGAACTGATTTCCTTTATGCAAATATTGTTGCAGGTATATTTTGAGATGATGAAAAATATTAAGAAAAGAGATGAATTTCTCTGCAAGCGACATTTCTCCGGTTCAATAACGCTAATGAAAATCTCCGCGAACTCCGCGGGTCCTCGGCGAACTCTGCGTGAAAAGACCAGTAAGGAAACCCTGCACTCACTCCTCAACTATAACGACACCCTCTAGCTTTGACAACTCTAGTAAGCCCTCGGCAAACGCTGCGTGAAAAAAATAAAGGGAATCCAATACGTCAGAACTTATTTACCACCCGATGAATTCCATTCTTCAAAACATCGCTATTAAAATTTATCAATAACCCCAACCTTTTATCCGCTAATCGCAGATAAGTAAGTAATTGCGAATAATGTACCGGCGCAAGCGCCTCAACCGACTTCACTTCCACAATCACTTTATCATTCACCAAAATATCAACCCGAAACCCCACTTCCATTAGCACCTCTTTATATACAACCGGCAAAGGCACCTGCATTTCAGCTTTTAATCCCAACAGTTGCAGGTCATACGTAAGTGTAGCAACATACACAGACTCCAACAAACCTGGACCCAGCTGTTTATGAATTTCAATTGCCGCACCGATTACTGTTTGAGAAATATCATTGAGCTCCATAGAAACAAAACTATGAACAGCGCAAAACGCATCCGCGTTGTTTTCACCAGAAAATTCCGTCATTTTCCCGATTCAATTTTCGCAATTGCATAATCGCGAAGTTGCTCCGCATCGGCGACGAGAATGAAAGGAATAGAGATAAATTTATCAGCGGTATATAAACGTAAAGTAGCCAGGCCATGCCGGCGCTGGTAAATTCCCTGGCGTATCGCAACAGACTGAATATTCTCCCAACGCAATACAATATACTCTTTCCCAAAAACACCACGATGCACCTGCAACGCATCAGCATCAGTATAAAGCCGAAACTTACGCTGAAACAACCACGCTGCGATCAGCGTATATATCGGCAACAACAACAGCCATAATGCCATCCATCCAAAGTTTAAATATCCAATCGTAAAAAATAAGGCCGCAGGCAGCAACCCTGCCAGCAACACACGCCGCACGATGTATTTGGGATGCACACGCAGGTAACCAGCAGCCGCATCCAGTTGGGGATGATAATAGGTGAGCAGTTTATCAACAAACTCCGGTTGTGTAATCGGTATTTTAATCGTCCATTTCCTCCGCATGTTCTCATCGCCGATCACATGAAAATGCAACATGAAGATTGGCAGTTTTGAACGAAGCCAGTTTGCCTTCCACGATATATACTGTACTTTTCTAAACGGAATCAGTTTCTCTTTTAAGTTGATCAACCCGCTCTGGATGCGGTAACCCTTATCCACTTCACTGAATACAAAACGACCATACTGTAATACGATCCTGATAATCGAAATAACCATCGACAACATCAATATCGCAATTGCAACAAACAATAATGCTGCAGCGGTGCTACTTGCTGCATTATCACTGAGCCATCGCATCACACCGCTAAATTCAACATTGATTGCCCTTTCCAGGTTATCAAGTGTTGAAAAACCAAAAGCGAGCATGATAAAAAATGCCTCGAGATGGTTGGCCGATAATCCCAGTTTAAACAAATCAGGTGTGGAAAGCTGGAAAAGAATTTCTTCTTTGGGTTTTATATTTGATTCAGATGCTTCACTCGCCTGCTTCACGCGTGCATGCCCCACAATGTACTGCCGAAACGATTCTGCATCGCGTTTGCGCAGCGTGATACGAACTTCTGTTTCTTCGGTTCCGGGAGAATCAAGTGAAATTTGCGCAAGATCCAGCAACTGGTGTAACCAGTTTTCTTCCACATGTACCGCCTGAATCCGATGTAGTGGCATGATGATTTGGCGGCGCACGAGCACGCCTTTTTTTACAACAAGATCTTCGCCCTGTATACAAAAACGGAACGTGTAAAATGTCAGAATTGAAAGCAGGAACACGCCGATCGAGATGGCGCCAACGCCAATTTCCCAGGGATCGATCTTCGCTTCATTTCCCGGTTTACGCATGAACCATAGTAATAACAACGGCCACAACATACGTAGCAACTGGATGATCGTTTTATACAAAACGATAAATAACGCCGAGCCGGGTTGCCTGCGCAATATTTGCCATTGTTCAGGCACTATGTTCTTTATTTGTTTTGGAAAGAATAAAATCGCGCATGTCGTCGGCAACATCCTTTGGAAGTCCGGCCAATTTCATATCAGCCTCCGCGCCGCCGGCGGTGTAAACAGAAAGGGAAGAAAGTCCATAACGTCGGTCAATCACACCTGAATCTACACTGCAGTGTTGTATGCGATTGAATGGACAAACGCGCACCGATTGCACCAGCCAGCCGCTGCGATAAATCACATCGTGCTCACGCAGGGCATAAGCCTTATATCGAAAGGAAAGAATTGTAAGAAAAAAGCTGGATATCGCGAACAACAACCATGCTATACCCCGGTGATAATGATCCAGTTTTGCCTCCACTTCGGAAAGAAATAAACAGCTACGATTCCTGCAGCCAGTAATCCTATCCACGTTAATACCCGGTAAATCAACAACACCCGCAAATACCGCGGATCCACCGGTTTCAATTCCAGCTCCGCCGCCTTCGGCAATTGTTCAATGGGAATGGATGGGTTGGAGAAGAGCATGGGGAAGAGATGTTGGTTGTTGGATGGGGGATGGTGGTAATTTAGATGCCGATGTTAATTTGTTAGTTGAAGGTAAAAAAAGTTTTCTAACCAAATCCACCATCCACCACCACCATCTCTTCTTCTCTTACTTCCCAAACACCTTCTTCAAAATATCTGATCCGCGGGCGAGGGGATTCGCGCGGATGTTTGCTTCTTCTTTTGCTACCTGATCAAACAATGCTTCGACTGCTTTGCCGACAACAAAAGAAGTAAGATCAGGATCTACTTTTTTGAATGTTGTAGGAAACTTGTTGTAGGTAGTAACAATATCGCCATAATGTTTTGTTGCGCCTACATTATCAAGACTTGACTGAACGGAAGGCGTGAAAGCCTCCACCAGTTTGGCCGTTGTCTTTTGTTTGAAATATTGAGTCGCGGCATCCTTGCCACCTGAAACCAGTTTCAGCGCATCCTGAATGGTGAGTTCTTTAATTGCGTCCACAAAAATGGGCTTTGCAAAAGCCACCGCTTCTTCCGCGCCACGGTTGATGCTGAGGATTGCTTTATCTACCTGATCGCCCATACCTGCTTTGCGCAATGTTGTTTCGATTTTTTGTGCATCAGGAGGGAGCAGCACTTTATATAAACTACTTCCGAAGAAACCATCTGTTTTGTTGAGATTGAGGACCGCATTGGTCACACCTTGTGTAAGGGCTTCTTTGATGCCCTGGCCGGCTTCGGCTTCGGTAACATCATCACCCGATTTCTTATTGAGCAATTTTCCCACATTTATCTGCGCATCGGCCGCCACAGGAATCATGCAAACAGTTAACAATAAGGCTATTAGTGTAGTTTTCATACGCGTAATTGATTTTAAAACACTGAAATTAGCGTACATCGCCGGGTTTTGCAAGGGATTGGGGAGAATTGGGGAAAGAATAACAGAAATCGATGGTCGATGATCGATGGTGGATGATCGAGGTATGCTGTAAATGAGAGTTGCCCCTGCCCAGTGCAGAACCGGTATACCTCCGCATTAAACTTACTTCGACCATCCACCATCGGTCATCGGTCATCGATCATCGATCATCGACCATCGATCATCGATCATCGGTCACCGGACATCGATCATCTTTACTTACCTTTGCCCCACTTTTTTAACACATAATTTTAATGAGTACTGTACATCTTTCTGAGCAGGAGCAATTGCGGCGTGAAAAGCTGGCTGAGTTGATAATGATGGGAATTGAGCCTTATCCGGCTGCATTATTCCCGGTTACCCATTATTCTACAGAAATCAGGGAACAATTTACCGAGGAGAATAAAGATCAGTGGACCAATGTTTGCCTCGCCGGCCGCCTGATGAGCATCCGCGATATGGGGAAGGCAAACTTTGCTGTGATCCAGGATGGAAAAGGAAAGATTCAGGTATATATCCGCCGCGACGATATCTGCCCCGGTGAAGATAAAAGCCTCTATGATATTGTTTGGAAAAAGCTGATTGACCTCGGGGATTTTATCGGTATCAAAGGTTTTGTATTTAAAACTAAAACCGGCGAAACGTCTGTGCACGTTACAGAACTTACATTACTTGGCAAATCACTCCGTCCGTTGCCCGTGGTCAAAACTGCAGGTGACCAGACTTTCGACGAAGTAACAGATCCCGAATTCCGCTATCGTCAGCGCTATGCCGACCTGATTGTGAATCCCGGCGTGAAAGAGACCTTTGTGAAACGCTCAAAAATGATCAACTCCATCCGTGAATTCCTCAATAATGCAGGAGCGCTGGAAGTAGATACTCCTGTTTTGCAAAGCATTCCTGGTGGCGCGGCTGCCCGTCCATTTATTACACACCACAATGCGCTGGATGTTCCGTTCTACTTGCGTATTGCGAACGAACTTTACCTCAAACGCCTGATTGTAGGCGGGTTTGACTGGGTATACGAATTCAGCCGCAACTTCCGCAACGAAGGAATGGATCGTACACACAATCCCGAGTTTACCATTCTCGAATTCTACGTGGCGTATAAAGATTACCAGTGGATGATGGATACCACAGAGGCATTGCTTGAAAAAGCTGCCATTGATGTAAATGGCAACACTGAAGTTGTTGTTGGAAACAACACCATTTCATTCAAAGCTCCTTACCGCAGGGTAACTATTTTTGAAGCAATTGAAGAACATACCGGTTTTGATGTAAGCCGCATGAACGAAGAGCAATTGCGTTCGGTTTGTAAACAATTGAATCTGCCCGTAGAACCTTCTATGGGTAAAGGCAAGTTGATTGATCTCATCTTCGGCGAAAAATGTGAGCATCATTATATCCAGCCAACATTTATTACCGACTACCCGGTAGAAATGAGTCCGCTTACCAAAAAGCATCGTGATAAGCCCGGACTGGTGGAACGATTTGAACTCATGATCAATGGTAAAGAAATAGCAAACGCTTACACCGAACTGAATGACCCAATCGACCAGCGCGAGCGCTTTGAAGATCAGGTAAAGTTGATGGAGCGTGGCGACGATGAAGCCATGTTTATCGATCACGATTTCCTGCGCGCACTGGAATATGGTATGCCGCCAACAGCTGGTATCGGTATTGGTATCGATCGACTCTGTATGCTTCTTACCGGACATGTTTCTATCCAGGATGTACTCCTGTTCCCCCAAATGCGACCTGAAAAAGTGGCTGGCGAGAAAGAAGAGAAAGAAGAAAAAGAATAATCACAACAGAAGTAATTCTCTAAATATAAAACCTGTAAGGTCGCATGATCTTACAGGTTTTTTTTGTTGCGACTGCCTGTATGATTTTCGGATTTTGCTTTCTATAAAAATCATATCTTCAATTCAAAGCATTTTATGAGTTTTAAAAATAAAACGGTACTCATTACCGGAGCCAGTCGTGGAATTGGTAAAGCCATTGGCTTAAAGCTGGCGAAAGAAGGAGCCAATATTGTCATCGCTGCAAAATCTACTGAGGAGAATTCAAAACTCGGCGGTACAATCTTTTCTGCTGCAAAAGAAATGGAAGAAGCGGGCGGGCAGGCACTCGCGCTTCGTTGCGATATCCGGTTTGAAGACCAGGTGGCTCAAACTGTACAACTGGCAGTGGAGAAGTTTGGAGGCATCGATATTCTCGTAAACAATGCATCGGCGATTTCTTTAACAACAACAGAAATCACCGAGCCCAAACGTTTCGACCTGATGCATGATATCAATGTGCGGGGAACTTTCTTCGTTACAAAAGCATGTATACCGCATCTAAAAAAAAGCTGAGAATCCACACATACTCACATTGTCGCCGCCAATATCATTAAAGCCAAAATGGTTGGGTGGACATATTGCCTATACGCTCAGCAAATACAATATGTCGATGATGGCATTGGGGTGGGCAGAAGAATTGAAGCAATACCGCATTGCGAGTAATGCACTGTGGCCACGTACTACAATTGATACCGCTGCAGTACGCAACCTGCTGGGAGGCGAAGCACTCGCTCGCATGAGCCGCAAACCTGAAATACTCGCAGATGCGGCCTGGCATATTTTTAGTAAACCATCATCGGCGTGTACAGGTAATACTTTTATTGATGAAGAAGTGTTTGCAAACGAAGGCATTACCGATCTCGACCATTACGCTGTTGTTCCCGGCGGCAACCTGTTCAACGATTTGTTTGTAGACTAGTCTTTTTAAAAAGAAAATTGTATTCCGCCGCTACGGTGTGGTGGCGGTTTCTTTTACTTCCATTGTAGCCAATGGTTGTTTGAAAGTAACGGTTTTTAAATCCTGCGTTGCTTCCATCCCTCGGCCTCCATATACATTATTGCCGGGTGAATGATAAGTAGCAACACTATCTGTGTAGAAGATGCCTTTGTTCTGGTCCCACCAAAGATCGTGGCAACGCAATGTGTCCTGGTTCAGGGTGATGATAACCACGCTATCGCGCAGGTACACTTTTGCAAACACTTCGTAATACTTTCCGTATTTGCTATCGAGCCAGGTTTCTATCTGGGTGCTGTCGTTGTAAAAATCAACGTGCAGTGATTCAGGAAATTCGAGGTATTGTGTGTCGCGAATGCTGCGCAACATGAGTGGCGCTGTGAGTTTGGCTTTTAGTTTTCCCTGCTCACTCAAATAACTTTCCACGCCGCGCGCTGTTTCATAATTGCGGCTTTCTTTCGTCCACACATCAATTTCTTCCTGCGTGTTTTCGCAACCGGTCATCACCAGCAAGCTGGAGAAAAAAATCACGAGAGAAAAAAGGAACGAACCACGATCATGATGTAATTATGTAAACGGGTTTGAAAATATCTGTCGATATTAATCAAACTTACGCTTCATGAACCACGCATCGCTGAGCGAAAATCCGAATGATACGCGGAAAAGGTTTTCCTTCAACAGGTTGTCGTTATTACCGCGGCGCACATATTCAAGTGCCACGTTAATAGCTGTTTCCTGGTTGCCTGCCTGGCGGGTGAAACGACGGATGGGTAATTCAAATCCCATAGTTGCTCCAAATATCGGCAGCTTTTGTTGTTGAACTTTCAGGTAATCGTTGCCCATGAAAAAGCCAAAACGATAAGCCACATTGCTGAAGTAATTTGCTCTGGCAATCGGGCGAATCTGACCACCTACGCGAACTTCAGTCCTGCTTTGGATGGATGGATCTTTTTCTCCGAAAAACACAAACTCATTCCAGTTTTGTTTCACGATATCAACGCCAATTAACCATGACACTTTCTTAAATGCTTCACGGCGTAATACAAATCCTGCAGTAAACTGTGATGGATATACAACGGTTCCTTTCACATCGCGCGTTTCAGTTACACTGTCGAGACGTGAGTATCCTACAGACTCATCCCACATATAAGTTTCGCGGATCACATCCTGGCGTGCACGCAGGTCTTCTTTCATACTACCGAATGCACCCAGCGTGAGGCTCATGATCTCATCATTCTTTTTCACGAAATACGATGTGTATTGCAGTCCACCTTCGAGGTGAATATTTCCGTAGGTTGTAAGCGTTTGGAAGTTCCCTGAATTGTATGTCAACGAGTCGTTGATGAGAGAGATCCTGTTAGAGATATCTTTTTTGCCAAACAAATAACCGCCATTGATGCCGAGGCTGATTTCGTTTTTATCGTTCAGTTCAAACTTATAACCGGTACCAAGGCTCACGAGGTAAGTTCCGCCATCGCCTTCATTCGTTGTAAGTGCACTGTCGATTGGCAGGCCCGAGTTAGGATCCGTCAAACGGCTGAAACGTGCCATCTTATAGCTGATGCGGCTTACGGGACGGAGACCGAACACCAATCCCCAGTTGCGTTGCAGCGGCAAACCCACCTGAATATGCGAAAACAGGAGATTGCTTGCGGTGAATTTTTCTATATTATTTGGTTCGCGGAGGGTGCGGCTCTCGAGGTTGAGACCGGCATCAAAAATCGCGCGACCAGATTGAAGCTTTTTGGTTGTGTTTTCCCTGATGGCCAGAAAAAGATCCAAAGCTCGCCGGGTTGTTATAATTGATCGATTTGAAATCGGTATATCCGGCGGATATTCCACCCATTGCGCGGGTGTTGATATTCGTATTGGGCACAAGATCGCCTAAGCCGAAACGGCTGTAAGGTGAGTTATCCTGCGCAGATGCGGGTAAACTATAAGCAGTCAGAATCAAACTTATCGCAAACCACTTACCTCCTAACATGTTGATAATCTTAGGGGTTATTGACTTCACTAATGGCATAAAGACCTTTAAATATTAAATCAGGGTCTGCAAATATCCTGTTTTTCAGGTGTGAAGCCAAAAACACTATATCACCCCCGGTTAACAGCACGTTAAAGTTGTCGAATTTTCGGGCGTATTCGTCGATAAATCCATCGATTTCGTAGGCCATCCCTAAAACCACCCCGCTCAGGATGTTGGTGGCCGTGTCGTAACCAATCAACGGCGCATTGCTACTCGCCTTTACCAGCGGCAACTTGGCGGTATAATAGTTAAGGGACTTCAGACGCATCTCCAGGCCCGGAGAAATGCCGCCACCCAGAAACTCATGAAATTTATTACAGAAGTTATAGGTAACGGCACTGCCCAGCGCAATTACCAGATTATGCTGTTTGGGAAACTGGTGTACCGCCCCTGAAATCAACGCCAGCCTGTCGGCACCAATGGTTTCCGGCTTTCCCACAGGTGTACTAAACGACAACTTTGTTTCGTGATTTAATTTATGGAAACGCGTATTATCTTCCAGTAGGGATTCCAGCTCGGGATTATGATCGACGACAGAGCTAAGAATGCTTTTGCGCGGTTTGTATTTGTCCAGAATAGACCGGATTGAATCGCTGTCATCAGCCACCACTTCCACACGATCCAGTTCTCCGTCGTTAAACACAGCCATCTTCCGGCGCGTATTTCCAAAATCAAAACAAAGTGTTACAGACATGTTTTATTTGCAGTTGCTTTTTGGTTATGTTTCTTCTAAACGCATGCTAGATATCAAACCCTTCCAGGTTTTTAAAGTGTCCGTTTAGTTTTAATTTTTCTTTCATTTCTTCGATTCCTTCGGCCACAGGAAGTACTTTCGCAAGATGTCGTTTAAGATATTCCTGTCGCTGGCGTTCATCCATTAGCCCAAGTAATTCATATTCTTCTTCCAGCGACAAACCCACATGATGCGCAACGTCATAAGTTTTCAGTTCTTCTTCCGGTTTTTTAAAATCTTTTGCCAGGTTCAATAACCGATGCAGTTCACGAATACCTGCAAGCACTGCGCGCATTTTTTCCGCATTGCCCTCTTCCCTATTATCGGGATAACTCACAATAGCACCGCTATACAATTTGTCAGGAATGTCTTTGATCACTTCCAGCACGCGAAACACGGTACTACCACGTGTGACAATGTCCATCTCGCCGCCCTCATATTCCTTTACAATTTCCTGAACAGTCACCAGCGAACCCATTTCCTGCAAACGGTTTTCTATTACGGTGGGAACGCCAAACGCTTTTTGTTTTTCAAAGCACTCCTTTACCAGTTGCTTATATCGGGGTTCAAAAATGTGAAGATTCAATTGCTCGCCCGGATAAACCACGATACCCAATGGAAAAATAGGGATGAAGTTGGTCATATGGTAAAGGTATCTGATTTAGATTTTGCAGAATGAGGTTTGCTGTTTTTTTCAGCATGTCGTTGAAATGCATGTGAATTCACAATACGGCTGATAAAAAACCATAAAGGGTAAACGGCAAACCGCTTACCAAAAGTTACATTTGTACCTACCGGATTCAAAATTATGTGGCAGGCCCTCTTAAACAACTTAGGAAAAGACAATCATAAATCGCTCGCGCGGGCTATTAGTCTCGTGGAAAACGAGCAGGATGGCTGGCTTCCGTTTTTGAGTCAGTTGCCTGCGGGCTCGGCGCGACTGGTGGGCATTACCGGCCCTCCCGGCGCTGGAAAGAGTACACTGGTTGATGCTTTGATCGGTGAATGGGTGGCCGATGGAAAAAAAGTGGGGGTATTATGCGTGGACCCTTCTTCGCCTTTTAACCTGGGTGCCGTTTTGGGCGACCGTATCCGCATGAATCAATGGTACAACCATCCCAATGTATACATTCGCTCGCTGGCCAGCCGCGGAAGTCTCGGCGGCTTAAACCAAATGATAATTGAAATTACCGCTGTAATGCAGGCTGCAGGTTTTGATTACATCCTGGTTGAAACAATTGGAATCGGGCAAAGTGAAGTAGAAATTGCCGGCCTCGCCGACACAACAGTGCTGGTTTTGGTTCCTGAAGCCGGAGATGAAATACAAACAATGAAAGCCGGTGTGATGGAGATTGCCGACATTTTTGTGGTCAACAAAAGCGACCGGCCCGATGCAGATCGATTTGTAAACAACCTTCGCCTGATGATGGCGCCGGCATTTAGCCAACAGGAACGAACCATTCCGGTTATTAAAACCATTGCCGACAAAAAAGAAGGGATTCAGGAACTGAAAGACGCGATACGAAAAGATGCAGCCCACGAAGAATTAAACAATGATCGGAAAGTGTGGCTGCTCACCAATCGTGTAATGCAGATTATCCAGCGTTTGCGGATGAAAGATGTGCAACCCGCAGTTATTAGTGAAAAAATAAGGGAAGAACTGGCCACGGGTCAGTTTAACCTGTTTAGAATCGCCAGCCAATTCTGATTATACAGCCTCGTCACGATTACTTTTATACCAGCGATAACCCAGGAAACCGATAATTGCCAACGGTGCCGCCGCCATGTAGATGATACCTGTATTCAGGGCTTTGGCCGGTTTTTCACCCAGCTGCTGAGCCGTTTTTGTACAGATAGAACATTGGGCAGAAAGAGAGAACCCAATTACCAGAGCAGAAAAGAGAAGAACCAGCCGCTTTTTCATTTTCACTGATTTTCCGCAAAGATAGCCATAACATGGTTATTAAAACTTCGAAAACAGCTCCATAAACTCCTGCTTGCGGTTGCGCGAAATACTCACCGTGGCATCATTGTCCATGATGATATATCCTCCATCGCCGCGCACAAATTTTTTAATATGACTGATGTTAATCAGGAATGAACTGTGCACGCGGTAAAAGTCGGGACCACTTAGTGCTTCATCAATTTCTTTCAACACTTTCGAGATCAGGATTTTTCGTCCGGCGGTTAGTATCACATTGGTGTAATTACTTTCTGCTTCGCAATAAATAATGTCGGCGGTGGGCACAAATACAAGTCCATCGGCAGCCGTAAGCGCAATGCGTTGCGGTGTTGCTTTGGAAGGTTGTCTTATCTGCTGCATCAGCATCTCAAACTGCTGACGTGTGGGGATTTGCTTTTTCTCCTCAATACGTTGTATGGTCGATTTCAAATCTTCCGGATCTACAGGCTTTAACAGGTAATTGAGCGCGCTGTATTTAAAAGCCCTGATCGCAAATTGATCGTAGGCGGTACAGAAAACAACTTCAAAGTTCAGCCTGTCAAATTTCTCCAGCATATCAAACCCGTTCATCTTTGGCATTTCAATATCGAGGAAAACGACATCTGGCTGGTGGCGCTGGATGGCTTCGAGCCCCATTTCTCCGGAATTGCACATCGCTACAATTTCAACCTGCGGACAGTAGGTTTTCAGCAGCCACTCCATCATTTCAAGTGCATTCTTCTCGTCGTCAACTAAAATTGCCCGGATCATAATTCAGTAAAATGGTGAATAATTTTTCTTGAAAACCGCAATAGCTATTTACCCGGCGGTATTTCAATTTCAACAGTAAATTAGGAGAAATGCCTGAGCGTTTTCCGGATTATTTAGCAAATGGCCGGATTTATGAGTGAATAACCGCGCGAAACGGTGTTTTTTGTACACTTTCCTACCCAAGAGAGGGTATTGCATGGCGTGTACGCAATTGTATTTTAGTTCCATAATTAACCTCCATGCGTTTCTTTTTAATTCTCCTCGCCGTTAGTTTTTCTATGCCAGCATTGGCCCAGCCCACCGATAAAGAATATTATGAACAGGGAAATGCAGCCTCGCGTGACGGCCGTTTTGAGGACGCTATCGGCCACTACAAAAAGGCTACTGCACTCAATGCGCAAAATGGAAACGCGTGGTATGCGCTGGCCTGGGTGTACAACGAGATTGGTGAGTATGAAGAAGCCCTGAAAGTTTTGCCAAAAGCGAAGGCTATTCTCGGCGAATCAGCGGGACTTTTATTTGAATATGGCTATGCCTATCAACGCACCGACCGTCGCAAAGAAGCCATTGCTGCTTATGAGCGATGCATTGCGCTGGAGGAGGAATATTCCCTGGCATACCGTCAAATGGCAACCTGCTACTTCGAATGGGAAAAGGATTACAACACAGCATTGAAGTATTACCAGTTGCATATTAAATACGAAGAACCCGAATACGTAAGCGCTCGCAGCTGGTACCGCAAAGCATATTGCGAAGTGGAGATTGGTGATTTTGACGCAGCACTCAACAGCATTAACCAAAGTATTGTCGCCGACAGCACCAGTGTAGAAGCGTGGAATGAAAAAGGCTATATTCTTTTTGAAACTGGAAATGCCGACGAGGCAATTGTCGCATATACGAGATCGATTGAAATTGAGGCTGAAAACAGCGGCGCCTATAAAGGCCTTGGCGATGTTTATCGTTTATTAAAGGATGAGTCGGACAAAGCATTTGTAAATTATAGCAAGGCGGTGGAATTAAATCCCGACCACCCTAATAACCACTATGGACTGGCCTGGTGCTACAACGATCAAAAACAATTTGAAAAAGCGATCTCTTCTTTACAGGCAGCCCTTAAACTGAATGAAAAAGAAGCCGCTTATCATGCTGAATTGGGTTACGCTTATTATGGGCTGCAAAAATATGACCAGGCACATGCAGCAATCGACAGATCATTACAGTTGAGAGAGATGTCGTACGCGATATACTACAAAGGCCTTGTGTACATTGCCCAAAAAGATAAAAAGAAGGCAAAAGAGGTTCAGGAAAAACTGACGGCCATGAACGCACCCGAAGCGCCAACGCTTGCTAAAAAACTGGAAACCTTGTAATCGTTTTACATAGAAACGGGAACAACTTTCAATTCGCGCCTGCTTTCTTCGGCTTTAAAACACATGATATGACTTTCTATAGAAGCCTCTATTGTTGACGACAACAGGCTGTCGTCTTTTTGTGCCACAGCCTGTACCCAGTCGGCAACCAGCCGCCAGTCTCCACCGCCATGGCCTTCGTTTTTGTAGTTCTCTACTTCTTCTACCGTGGTTTCGTATTTCTTCACTTTATCGGTGCGAAAATCATGTACCACCAGTTTAGCCATATCACCTTCAATAAAACCCATGCTGCCCATCAACCGGGTGCGGCGTCCACCGAACGGGGTAAACGCATCCATGCTAAAGCTGGCCGTTACATCATTTTCAAATAAAATATTGCTGGTATAATGATCCGCCTGGTCGTTTTCCATGCGGTAGACACATCGACCATAATCTGTAGTGGCAAGGTATTCAAGAATCGCATCGCCCTGGTGTTTCTTTTGCTCCGGCAAATCGAATACATACAGCCGCTCGCGTTTACGATGATAAAGCTTCAGTGCCGAATAAGGACAGGAACTTTCCACTGCACAACCATCGGTGCATCTCGCCTTACTTCCTTTGGGTGCATTTTCCTTCCTGAACCAACGCAGTCCACCAAAAGCTTGTATTTGTTTCGATTGTTTTCCGATCAACCATTTAATGATGTCAAGATCGTGGCAGGATTTTGCAAGTAATATCGGCGTTGTTTTTTCACTGCTATGCCAGTTGCCACGCACATAGGAATGAGCCATATGCGTATGCTCTATCGGCTCCATGTGTTGCACGCTGATGATTTCGCCGATAGCACCACTTCTAATCAGTTCGCGCAGTTTTACAAAATACGGTGCATATCGCAACACATGGCAAACGGCCACAATGCGGCCTGTTTCTTTGGTGAATTGGAGAATATCACGACATTCCTGTTCAGTAGGTGCAATGGGTTTTTCCAGTAAAATATCATAACCCAAACGTAGCGCCTGCATACAGGGTTCATAATGGAGATGGTCAGATGTGGCAATGATTACCGCATCGGCGAAACGCGGCCGTTTAAAGATTTCGCGCCAGTCGGTAAAGCGATGCTCTTCGGGGATATTATGTTTTTTTGAAAAACGTTCATTGCGGATCGTAACCGGTTCGGCTACACCGACAATATCCAGCTGATCAGGGTATTCTACTGCGTAATCGCCATAAACATTGCCACGAGCACCCGCGCCAATCACAACAGCGCTAACAGGTTTATCCAGTTTCTTGTGTAACGGATTATCGGGAAGGATGAGAGGTTCGCCGGTTTCATTCTTACCCCACAACGAGAACGGAAAAAACGTTCCTCCCACTGTAATACCAATCTTCTTCAGAATATTCTTATGCGACCATTTCGAATTGGTCATGGTTTTCCAGGTTTAATAAGCTTTAAAACAAAAATTCATCTGTCGAAATTCCTTCTTTTAAAGTTAGACATAAACTTTCAACATTGCCATTTCAATTCATAAAAACAAAGAGAAGCGCCTGAGTCCTTACAACAACGCAACATTCACGTTTGCCGTTTGCCGATCCTCACTGCCTCACATCTCACGTTCGTCGTTTACTGTCCGTGCCGGCAGCGCAAGTATTTCCCGGGCAAATCGTTCACAGGCTGCTATCACCACATCCAGATCTTTCGATTTGATATACGAACCTATTACGTGATTGCCGGTGGTGGGTAAAGCTTTTTCGCGTTTCCTATTCTCCGGAGTGGCCAGTTGCCGGAACATCCTTTGCATAGCCGACACTTTCACTACCTCATCCTGGTTGTCTTCATCTTTGTAATAGTAAAGCAGTAAAACAGGTTGTGTTATTTTTTCAAATAGACTCGCCCGCATCGTATTCTCCAAAAGCTCTTCCAGTTCTACTGCTGCTTCCATGCGATATCGATGATTCCAGTATTGTTTATAAATGGCGGTGGTGTCGCTCGCAACATTGTACTTTCCTTTTACCAGGTGCGCAATTTGTAAACCCCATGGATTATTGAGCAACCATGCATTGGGATCATTGATGGCGATATTGGGTGAGAGCAGAAGGAGGCTGTGCACTTTCTCAGGATAAGTGGCGGCAAGTTGCAAAGCAAGCGTTCCGCCGGTAGAAGTTCCCATCACAATTACTTTATCTCCCAGTTGTTCCGCTACGGCCAAAGCCTGTTTAGCCGATTCCCACAACTTATCCGCCGTTAAAGCGGCCAGTGGCTCCGTGGTGTCGATGCCGTGTTCGGCCAGGCGTGGCAGGTAAAGATTACATCCAAAAGTTTTGGCGAAGCGGGTATGTACCGGGTCGCCTTCTTCCTGGCTGGCACTGAATCCGTGGAGATAGACAAGGGCGTATGGAGTGCGGCTTTTTGTTGAATCATCGGCCCAGATGATACGTGCTTCATTATCTGGTTTTAGCTTATGTAAAGATTCCTGTTGATGTATATATGCAACCAGTTCAGCCGATCCGGCAGGTGCGGCGGGAAAGCTGGTATCAAATTTGGGCTTCTTCGGCCGGGGACCCAGCAGGTAAGTAATGCTCAGCAACAGAATGATGATTGCGAGCCATTTAAGAATCCTCATAAGTGGCGTTTGCCTAAAACTAATTCAAATCCGGGTTTACTATGCGTTAAGGGCATATTAATTCTCGATAATCCCTTGCTACCCCCGCCGAATTGACGTACCTTTGCCGCCTCAAAAAGCAGAGTAATGCCCGCATCGCGGCAGATAAGATCGGATAGAAAGTTTTAGCTTATACCCTTACTCATTGATTTACAGCTGCTTTAGAGAAATACCCAAGTACATTATGCAAATTAGAAATATCGCCATTATCGCGCACGTTGACCACGGTAAGACTACCCTGGTGGACAAAATTCTCCACGCCACCAAGGTTTTCCGCGACAACCAGGACACAGGTGAGCTTATTATGGACAGCAACGACCTGGAAAGGGAACGTGGCATTACCATCTTCAGTAAGAACGCTGCCGTTACTTACCAGGATGTAAAAATCAACGTAATTGATACTCCCGGTCACGCCGACTTTGGTGGTGAAGTAGAACGTGTGTTGAAAATGGCCGACGGTGTAATTCTTTTGGTGGATGCTTTTGAAGGACCCATGCCACAAACCCGTTTTGTGTTGCAAAAGGCGCTTCAGTTGAACCTGAAACCAATTGTTGTTATCAACAAGGTGGATAAACCCAACTGCCGCCCTGATGAAGTGCATGATGCAGTTTTTGAACTTTTCTTCAACCTCGATGCTTCTGAAGAGCAGCTTGACTTCCCTACTTTCTATGGTAGTGGTAAAAATGGCTGGTTCAATGATTCATTGACGCAGATTGATAATATTAACCCGCTATTGGATGGTATCCTGAAACATGTACCACCACCCAAAGTAGCGGAAGGTCCGCTGCAATTGCAGATCACTTCCCTCGACTATTCTTCATTCCTCGGTCGAATTGCCATTGGTAAAGTAAGCCGTGGTGTGATCCGCGAAAACCAACAGGTTGCTTTGATGCAGGCTGATGGCACCGTTCGTAAAACGAAAGTGCGTGAACTTTATGTTTTCGAAGGAATGGGTAAGAAAAAAAGTAACTGAAGTAGTTGCTGGTGACCTTTGCGCAGTTGTAGGAATTGAAGATTTCAACATTGGTGATACCATTGCTGATGCTGAAAATCCTGAAGCATTACCAATCATCAGCGTGGATGAGCCAACAATGAATATGTTGTTTTCTGTAAACAACTCTCCTTTCTTTGGTAAAGATGGAAAGTTTGTAACAAGCCGTCACCTGCGTGACCGCCTGATGAAAGAAACAGAAAAGAACCTGGCGCTGAAAGTAGCCGACAGTGAAGAGGGTGATAGCTTTGTGGTTTATGGTCGCGGTATCCTTCACCTGGGTATCCTCATTGAAACCATGCGCCGTGAGGGATATGAACTAACTGTAGGTCAGCCGCAGGTAATTACAAAAGAAATTGATGGCAAACGCTGCGAGCCTTATGAAGTGCTGGTAGTAGATGTGCCACAGGAATTTGCTTCAAAAGTAATCGACCTTGTATCGCGTCGTAAAGGTGAGATGCTGGTGATGGAAACAAAGGGTGATATGCAACACCTGGAGTTTGAAATTCCTTCACGTGGTTTGATTGGTTTGCGTACGCAGATGTTGACTGCAACAACCGGCGAAGCCGTTATGGCGCACCGCTTTAGCGAATACAAACCCTGGAAAGGACCGATCCCCGGACGTAACAACGGTGTGTTGATTTCAAAAAATACCGAGAAAACTACCGGTTACTCAATTGATAAATTGCAGGATCGTGGTACCTTCTTCGTGGATCCAGGTGAAGAAGTTTACACCGGACAAATCATTGCCGAAAACATTAAACCCGGCGACCTGGTGGTAAACGCAACTGAAGCAAAAAAACTCACCAACCACCGTGCCAGCGGTAGCGACGATGCCACACGCATTGCGCCTAAAACGCTGATGACACTGGAAGAGTGTATGGAATACATTCAGCACGACGAGTGCATTGAAGTTACTCCTAACTTCATCCGCATGCGTAAAGTGATTCTTGATGAGCAGGAACGTTCAAAACTCACCAAGAAGATGAACGCTGAAGCGTTATAAAAAATAAACCTTCGGGTTAAAATATAAAAACTGTGTTCTGAAACGCGTTAATAAACGCAAATCAGAACACAGTTTTTTTATAGGCAAATTCTCCCCGGCCATAGACCATCGTTGATCGATCATCGACCATCGATCAACGATCCTCCCTCTTCAACAACTTCTCCTCAATCACCGCCGTGTATTTCTCCAGTATCTCAAAATATTTGTTACGCCAGTAATCGCGTTGCTGCAACGCCTCTTCTACGGTTTTGGGATTGCGTAGATAAATTGTTTCCGGTTCTTCCAGTTCATACCGGGGCATCTCGGGGAATTCTTCTGTAAAATCGTGATTCATGGCTTTGCCATAAGCCATCACGATATGATAATCGAGGTTGGGATTTTCAACGTGTTTATAATAGGCAGAACGGCTGTAGCCGGCTTTCAAAGCCACGTCTTTCTTTCTTCAGACCTGATGCCTCCACCACAGCAGCAAGTATCTGCCCACGATCAAGCTTTGTACGCTTTGTTGCCATGGTGTAAAACAACAAAGCAGAATGTGTAAAAAAGTGTACATTATTAGACAACTATGTCCACGCAAAAAGTTAGCTTCTTCGCGGATAAAAAGCGTTTGTCCGCTAAGCGGAAGCATACATGTTACGGTACTCAACCGGCGACACAGAAGTTACTTTTCTGAATACATCGCGAAAGGCTTTGTTGTCGGAATAACCAACTTCATACATCACTTCATTCACAGTTTTACGGCCATTTTCCAGTTCCCTTTTTGCCGCTTCTATTTTTACACGTTGTATATATTCCACTACAGAGTTGTTGGTAGCTTTTTCTAAAGCGGCGCTCAAACGTACGTCGGCCTACGCCAACCATGTTACAGAGTTCATCAATGCCGATTCGTTCTGTGTAGTTTGATTCAATGAAATCCTGCGCCTGTTTGATCGCTTCATCTTCATGTAGTTTTTGTCCACGGAAGATGGTAAAAGGCGACTGGCTTTTTTTGTCGATGTCGAGCACAAAGAATTTTGCGGCCATAATTGCCAGGTCGCGGTTTGTGTACTTTTCCACAAGATGCAGCAACAGGTTCCAGTAAGAGTTGGCACCACCGCTTGTGTAGATGCCTGATTGATCGGTGATGATTTTATAGTCTACGAGATTAATTTGAGGAAACCGGGAACGAAACTGGTTGGCAAACATCCAGTGTGTTGAGCAACTTTTGCCATCGAGCAAACCGGTTGATGCCAGTAAAAATGCGCCGAGGCAAAGGCTTGCAACTTCAGCACCCATTTTATGATGAAATACAATCCAGGGAACAAACGCTTCATTTTGCTTCACTGCTTCCTCCAGATTCCCGCTTAATGCAGGAATAATGATGAGGTCAGGTTTGCGGGCGGTGTCGGGCGTAGCATCAACATGAATGGAGAAAAAGTCCATCAGCCAGTTTTACTTCTTTATCCAGACCCACTAACTGTACATCAAAAGCTGGCTGTGCACCCTTATTGCGAAGAAATTCATTCACGGCCAAAAACATATATCGCGGATCTGCTACTGCTTCAACCACGGCTGTTTCTGCAACCAGTATGGCAATATTTCTCATGCCTGATTGAGTTTAGGCCTAAATGTAAGGGATTTTGAGTTTTTGATTATGCCATATAACATGTATTACCATGATAAAAAGAGGCGCGAAAGAACAATTGGTGTACAAAAGTTCTCCTATTCTTTGAGAATCAACATCGCAGATATGCAATATGATGCTCAATAAATTTAGAACGCTGTGTACTCAATTTGTTCTTCCACGCCTCCATTCAATTACCGCTCATCATGCTACTATCTACGTCTCACAAACACGAAAGTGTTTGTTGCTTCGCGGGTAGGGCTACCTGGCCAGTTAAAACGCAGGTTGAATGTGCGCGTAGCCGGGTCATATGTGTTTACGCCGCCAGCAGGAACAAGTATTTCAGGATAACCTGGAAACCCTTCCACGGTTACGGTGTTATCGTCGTTGATAGTCGCAAGCACGGGTACACCGGTGAAAAGACCATTCACATTTGGCTGATAGAAAAGAACTGAATTTTCACCAAAGGTTTCCAGTTCAATCTCGCGATCGAATGGACCGCCAACAGTTGGGTGTCCACCAATTACACCTGTTGCACGGTATACGCCATCGTATTCATTCAATACAATCAGCTCAACCATTACATCTCTAAACCACTCACGAATCACATATCCTTTTGTGTACACGGTGTCGATGCTGAATCCCAATCCGTAATATCCATCAAGGATGTCGTTGGGAGCAAGTCGCATTGTCATCGTTACTTCCTGTTGTCCTTTAGGAATGGTAACGGCATACGACGCAATTGAGTAGCGATCTTCTATGTCTTTGTCTTTTAGGCAAGCTGAATAGCAGGGCAACCCCAGCAGTCAGTGCCAGTATTCTTTTTGTCATACTAAGAAGTTTAATTTGTTAATTGCCTTAATTATCCCAAAACACCCTTGATGTAAGAGGGTTTGGATTGCCTTGCGCAGCAACGTTGGCTGAATTGAAATTGTATTCATCTTGCGGATAACGCAAACGCACAGGAATATTTGCTGCCTTGTTTGGTGCAATCGACAATGGTACATTTGGCACACACAGTCGACGGTAATCGGCCCAGGCTTCAAAGTTGTTGATACCAACCAGCGCCAGATAACGTTGCGTAACGATCAATTCAAGACGCTGCAAATCGTTTTGCGCAAACATCCAGTTGGCGATAGCATGTCTGGATGTGAGATACAAATTTGCTTCGAGAATTGCTTGTGCTTCGTTGCCACCAACATTTAACCAAACAAACGATTCACGAACCGCATTCTGGTAAGCGCTCTGGGGGTCGCCCGACAACCAGCCACGCTGAATGGCTTCCGCCTGTAGAAACATACTTTCTACTGATGTAAATAACCATTGTGGCTGTGTGGGTGACTTCGCAAGTCCAATGCCCGCTACCGCCGATGAATTAGCTGCAAGCGGGTTATTTGTAGCGGTTGTACCGTAGTCGTATCCATAATAGATATTACCGCCGATGGGCGAAACCGCTGGCTCAAACACGTACATATAACGGATATCGTCGTTATTGCGATAAAGGTTCAATAAATAGTTATTCGCGCGGTTATATGGATCCGTTTCGTCATCGGTAAATGTCAGTTTATGGGAGTTCCAGTAAGGATTCTGCTTATTGTTATCCTTCATATAACCAGGTTGCACATTTGCGCTCATACCGGCAGGTATAAAACCTTTTCCATTTGCAGTGATCTCTGCAATTTCTGCAGGGGGGCTAAAGCCGTCAAGTTCAGACTGACGAATAATCATCTTCAGCTTCTGCGTATTTGCCAACTGCTGCCAGCGCAATTTGTTGCCACCAAACATTACATCCGCTTCGCTAATACCGTAGTTGTTTCCAACAACGGTATTTTCAATTAACGTAACGGCCTCATCCAGTTGGTTTAACAGATCGGCATAAATATCTCTGCCATTATCGTAGCCCGGCAACACATTGGACGCCAGGTCAAACGCTTTTGAATAAGGAACGTTGTTGTAGCTGTCTACCAGATACATAAAACCTATTGCTTTCAAAATTTTGGCGATGCCGCGGTAGAAATCTTCACCGGATGCAATAGCTTTTTGTTCCACAATGTGCACATCGTACAAAATGCCGTACCATGTTCTCCATTGCGCTACGCCCCAGTTAAATGTTGCGGTAATATTGTAGGTTTCTTCTTCTACTACCGGACCAAAGGAGCCGGAGCGAGCCCAGTATCCCATCCATCGGGCTGTAAATTCGTATCCCGTCGCAACCTGTGTGGCGGTATTGTGCAGCACTGCCGGCAGAATCAGGTTGGGCGTAATGGATGCCTCAGTAGGGGCATTCGGGTTATCGTTGATATCAAGCACTTTTTTGCATGATGTTGCAAAAAGCAAACATGCAATTGAAAGCCCAAGCATTAATTTTTTCATATTCATATTATTAAATGGTTGAACCACTAGAATGTAATTGAAACATTTGCACCGTAGATGCGGGTTGGCGGGTTGATCTGCAAGTTGTTAACACCGCTCGTATTTCCTGTTGAGAAATTGAAATCAGGATCCGCAAACTCATTCGTTTTTGGCAGGAAGAGTGCCAGGTTACGTGCGTTCAATGTAATCACGGCTCCTTTCACAGTAGGCTGTCCTCGCAGCCAGTTTGAAGGCAGCTCATAGCTGAGCGACACTTCACGGATACGCCATGATGCCGCGCTTGTAAGGAAGTTTGAACCCGTAGCACGGTATGTTGTAACATCGAATGTATTCACATCCGTAATAGCTATGTTGGTATTAGGAACATATTTTCCTGTACCATCATCATACACTGAATTAGGATATACGAATGGTTCACGACCATTGCGCGCAGTAGCGGCCAAGATACCTGTCCATGTCATGTCGGGACCAGCACCATGAAATGCCTGGTGACCACCTTTGTATTCACCTACAGCCGTAAGTTGGAAACCATTCCAGTTTACACTTGGGTTGATACCCAGAATCCATTTCGGCTGGCTTCTTTTAAATTGCCTTGGATTTGGGTCTGTAAGAGGAAAACCTGTTTGTCTGTTGATGACTACACGACCCTGATCATCGCGGAGATAATCGGTGCTTCTGAAAACGAAAGCAGGCTGACTTACAACCGCATAGTTACCACCAATAGTAGCATAACCACCGATAAACACATTATCGAGTCCTTCATAGATTTTCTTTACTTCGCTGGTGTTGGAGATCGCCCTGTGTACCGATTTCGAGCGTTACACTAACATTGTTGCCGGCAGCAACTTCTGCAGGTTGAAAACCTGTAGCAGTTACCAGCAGTATAGCATTGGCTTTTGTTTGAATGGAGAATTTTCCATCCACAGTAGCCTGCACAGCATAACGATCTCCGATTGTTACAAAAAACGGTCAGGAGGTGTATAAAAAAAACAAGCCCAACTGCTACGAGTCGGGCTGTTTTGATTCATCCATCCTTGTTGTTGTGTCCAATCAGTCGTTCAATATTTTTGAGGTTGTGAGGTAACGTTTATCCGGATGGTAGATAAACATGCAACTTCCATTCTTTATCGTTTGAATAATCTTTTTACTTTCATGCTGGGGTACAGCAGGGCAACCATAACTACGGCCCATATGTCCTTCTCCTATATATGTAGCCCCGTGTATTACAATCGCGCGGCGATATGCTTTATCATTAATCCCTTTCTCTACACCTTCTACACGCAGTGAAAGTCCATGCTCACCGAAATAGGTATTCTTTGTTACATAAAATCCCAGGCTGCTCTGATGTGACTCAGGTTGGTTCGAGAATTTACGTGCATATTCGCCTCCTGAATTGCGGCCATGCGCAACATGTGTTTGTATCACCAGTTCCTCATTCTCCACATCTATTATATACATGCGTTTTTTGCGTGCCGACTGGCTGAAATCGCAAATCGTCAGGTATTCGTTTGATACTTTACCGGTTGATTTCAATTGTTCATACCCCTGCATTGCATAGGTAAATGCTTCAATCGACAATCCTTTTGCCTGCAACTGCATACTATTATAGGCAACAGTTACGGATTCAATAAAAGCCGCATTCTCATCGATCGAAGTTTCAACAGAGATTTCTTTGTTGTGAAGAGCCGGTGTCCCTGTTTTATCAACAGGCACCCAGGACAGGCTAAGCCATGCATAGGCCAGGCCATATACGGAGAGTGGTACAAGGCGTTTCACGGTACGGATTTTAAAATGTTATTTCTGCGCTTTCACCCAGAAATAGTGGTTTATAGGATAATCGTTTGTTAAACGGTTACAGGGACCAAAATAGTACGCGGAACCTGCCTGTGCAAGAAATAAATATCTGTTTTTTAGCAGATTACGAACAAATACTTATCGGGGGTAGTGGAAACTACGATAGGGGAGAAAAATGTGGAAATGTGTAAATATGTAAATGTGACAATGTGGGAATGTGGGTGGGTGAAACAAACCTCGTTCATATATCTGCGTAAATCTGTGGGTTCATCCGTGTGAATCTGTGTGAAACATCTCACGGCTTCTATCAACCTGATAATCGGAAAAAATGTCCCACAGATTTACACGGATTGATACACAGATAACCCAGAGTTTGTAATTACAGTTACAGTTCATCTGGAAGGAACTAGAATGGGTAACCGATTCCAATGTTAAATACCAGATTCTCCCGTCTCCATTCGCGGCTATTGAATTTAATTTCATCCATCACCCATCGTTGGCCATCAGGAAGCCAGGGCTTGCGAATCGGAAATGCTAAATCTCCACGCAACACAAGAAACGATATATCAAAGCGAATTCCGACACCCGTGCCTACCGCGAGTTCATTCAGAAACTTATCACTGAACTGTGCACCCGGCCGCAGCGGATCATTATTATATAACCATATATTACCTGCATCCACAAAAATGGCACCATGCACCACGCTGAATAATTTCATTCGCCACTCACTATTCAATTCCAACTTTAAATCACCAGATTGATCAGGAAGGAAATCAGTCGCATCCGGTTGTGCAAAAGAGCCGGGACCAAGCGCCCTGCTTCGGAAAGCACGAACGCTGTTATTACCACCAGCAAAAAACTGTTTTACAAACGGCAACTCACGCGAATTTCCATAAGGCAAACCTGCACCAATAATAATACGATTGGCCAGCACACTTGTTTTTCCAAGTTTGAGATAATACCTGAAATCCGTTTCCAGTCTCAGGTATTGTGAAAAATAAGCGTCGAAAATCTTCTTTGGTCTGCCATCTTTAATATTAGCACCGGTTAACAAACCCGCAATATTACCGGAGATGTCGACATTGCCATTGAAATAAATACCGGTTTTGAAAATGTTGTCTGTTATCTGGCTGTAATTATAATTATATACAGAACCCAGAATAAACTGACGTTCCACCGCTTTACTCAACGACGGATTTACATTAATACTATCCTGGTATTGTTGCGAAATATAAGCAGGTTGCACATAGTTGATCGCAACCGGGTTGAGCTGCTGCTCATTCAACAAACTTGTTTTCCAAACATAACCAAAACCCGCCCTGAATGAATTCATCCGATAGAGCTTTTGTTTTACCAGCACATCAAAACCCAACAACACATTCGTCTTAGGCATATAGCCGCCTTTGTTATTTACGCGGATAAAAGGCACAAGGAAACGCGGAAACGAAAGGTTGGCTTCCAATCCATATCGATACGTGTTGTATCCTTTCAACCTTCCACTGTATTGCCATTCAAAACCACCGGTTCCATCAATCGACAACAACTCACCCCCGCGAAATGTATTCCGCTTGCGCCAGCCAACCGTAAGTGATGAACCCGTGAGGTTATTTGATTTTGTACTCGCATTTATCTCAGCACGCAAAGCCTGCCGTGGCGATGGTGTAAGAAAATAATAAACATCCAGTAACGCACTATCGGCGTCAGGCACCGGCTCCAGCCTGTTTTTCACAAACCTGAAAAGTCCGAGATTCACCAACCGGCTGAGTGTTGTATTATGATCTGTACGGTTATAAATATCACCCGGTCCAAAGTGCATGGCATGTTCAAAAAGTCGCGGTTTATATTGATTGCGTGGGTCACGCAAATAATATCCTTTATACTGCGTCATGCCGGCTTTTGATGTATCTGGTGCATTCAACCGAAATCCGGGGAAAATGTAAACATTGCGGATATGGTAAATCTCGCGCGCCTCAACCGGTGTTGGCGGTTTCACTTTCACATAGAGATTTACTTTTAAATCGCCAATTGTACTATCCACCTGCACAATGAGAAAATCAGGATCAAAATAATAGAACCCGCGTTGCTTCAAACTATCATCAATACGATTGCGTTCTTCCTTGATCGTTTCAAGACTGAATGGAACGCCCGGTTTCAACAGCGTGGCCGATGCTACATCCCGAATCGCGTGGTGCAAATCAGACTGTGCACTATCGAAATAAATATTAGCGACGGTATATCTCGGGCCAGCCTGCACCACATAGGTTGCTGAACCTTTTCTCCGCACTATTTGCGAGTCACCCGTCACCAACACTTTAAAAAAACCATCATTCTCCATTCGGTTTTGCAAAACCTGGATATTGCGTTGCAGATTCACATCGCTCATCAAAACCGGTGGTTCACCAAACTTGTATTTTAACCAGCCCCCGATAGAGCTTTCTTTTTTTTCGGATTACCGGCAAGATTATATGCACTCAGCTTTAACCGCATTCCCAGAAATTTTTTATTGGGTTTTGGGCGAATCAAACTGTTGAGTTCTTCTTTTAACGCTTTTTCTTTCTTTGCGTTTTACATCAATACTATCCAGTTTCAGTTTGGCTCCAGTGTACAATGCTTCGCCAGCCGGCAGTTTTTTGATGTTGTTACAGGCCGTAAATATGAATATTGAAAAAATGATCACACAGCACTGAAACAGCACGTGTGTTGTTTCAGTGCTGCGCACAAAATCAAACTTCTTATTATTTTTTTTCTCAGTCATGTTCAATACGATTTCAATCTTCTTCTCTGTTTCTCAATTCCGATTGCGGCTTTTCTGGCGCCGGTGTAGATTGATTGTTTTCTTTCTCCTTCGCAGGAGCAGTTTCTGTTCTTTGTTCCCTGCGTGTTGAATCCGCTGCAGGTCGTCTGCGTTTCCTGAATATCTGGTTAAACTCGTTAAAGTCGAGCGTGATGATAAAACTCACACCTGTTTCTACTACAAAACCATCTATCACCCCCTGGTAATCATTTTTGCGATAAGCCCGCACTTTGTAGCGACCATCGCTGCTTAATGCATAATCAATCGCCACGTTGCCGGCGATATTATTCGCTTGTGCGGTATTATCCTGCGGTCCATCCAGATTAAAATTGCTACCAACAGTTACCGTCAGGCGGTCATTCATCAATCGTTTTGATAAACCAACATTCAGGTCCGTCCGATCCTGGCGTGTGCCGGTTGTATAATCATCGCTGGCTTCTATACCCAGGTTAATATCAACGCCATTGATCAAGCCCTCTGCCAACCGGTTCAGTTGTTCTGTCAGCAATTTGCTTACACTTTGCCGCACCATAGTAGAAGCCGAAGGCGCTCCGGCAGAGCTAAATGGATTCTCTGCAACAAAACGGTTCAACAACAGCAATGAGAAAACCTGTTTGTTCATATCGCCTGGCGACTGGCGCAACTGTTCCAGTTTGGTTCTTACATTGGTAACGATCTCGCTTGCTACACCGTAATTTCTGTTTGTTGGCAATACTATATCGAATGTAATCTGCGGCCGCATCAGCTCGCCCTGCATCCTCAGGTTTACATCAAACGGAAGACGTTGCAGGTACATGTTTCTCTCTTCGCGCGATGTGTTTTCATCAAGCTGGCCTTTTACCAGATCAAGCGGTGCTGTAGTGGCTGTATATTTTGCAGTGATGTCAACGTTGGCAGATGTTGGCTCCCCTTCCCACACAATCTTACTTCCTTTCTGTATATCAAATTTTTTGCGCAGCATATTGAAAGAAAGTTCATAGGCGCCCTGCTCCAGCTCATAGGTTCCCACCATGGTTATTTTTCCGCTGGGATCCACACCTGCACTCAATTGCGCTTCGCCCTGCACATTCAAAAAGTCGCCATTACCTTCATCAATGATGAGAGTAAAGTCTGCACCTTTATCTATCGTTACATTGAGCGAAATATCCATACCGGTGATGCCTGTCACGTTCATGGAATCGTATGCAGCTAAAAAGAGTGAATCATTCACAGGCGCATCCATGTCCACAAACTCAATTACCCCTTCCCGTTCTACCACGCCTGGCTCAGATTGCGGTAATACGATTGTCATCATGGTTTTGTCGTTGATGGCCAGTCGCCCATCCAGTACAGGTTTTGCTTCTGTACCTTTCAATTTGAGATTAGTGTTGAAGAACAATCGTCCCCAGAAGAGTTTGTTATCCTTTTTTGTACTGTTCAGTGCCTGGAAATTGCGCGCTCGCAGGTCGAGGTCAAAATTGTAATTCGTATAATTCTTCGTTTTTATCTGCCCGTCGAGCGTGAGCTCATTACCCGAAGAATCTTTTACCTGGAATTGATTAAAGCGCAACGCATCGCCGGTAAATTCGAGTTTTTCTTTATCAACACTGAAAAAACTGTTGAGCATCGCCACATTCATCCGCGTATTATTAAAACGCAATTCACCTTTCACCACCGGCGCCGAAACGGGCCCGGTAATCTTAAACGGACCATCAAGATAGCCGCTGGTATAGCGGACAGCGCCACCCGAAAATGCTTCCACCGTTTGCATCGGGAGTTTTTTCAGGTCTACAGCAAGATCAAGCGTTGCGTTTGCTGCGTTGTACATCCCTTCTACACTCACATCATTTCCACGGCCACTCAACTCCACTTCTGCACGAATAGCATTCGTTCTTCCTGCATTTGTAAATCGTGCCGAAAGATTTCCTATTGTATCTCGTTTAAAACTCAGGTCATTTAACAATATTTCACCAGTGAACGCAGGATTGGTGTTTAGGTTTTCAAGATCAATCTCACCCGTCATCGTGCCATCAATCATTGTGGAATCTGATAACGCGATGGCTGTTAATGTTGCAACCTGAAAATCTTTTAAACTTACATGTAGCGGTGAACTTCCTGTTTGACCTTTGCTGTTAAGACTGAGTAACTGTTGTCCATTTCGCAATTCAAAATTGCGCGCCCAAATTCCATCATCGCCAATGCGGATGCGGTTGCTATCCGACATCTGCCAGGGTTCATAGTTCAACAACAATTGTTCAGGATCCAGTTGCAACACCATATCTCCCGCATCCTGTCGCAGCAAACCTCCCAACCGGTATCTGTCTTTCGATGTACGGTCTTTCAACACCGCATCAAAATCAATTGTATTATTGGCCAGCTCCGCTGTTACTATGGTACTATCCAATTCCATCGACCCTGCTCTTAACGCAGAAAGACGCACATTGGCAAGCAGGGCACTGTCTGTTGTTTCCGCCGACATCACCAGTCCTGTTATTTCATTGCCCTGCAGTTTTAACTGGTCGGCTTTCAACTGCAGGTCCACACCTTCCTGATCCGAAAAATGCGATGTCAGTTCCACACCACGCGCAGTTTCAAGTCCGGGCACCAGCGAACGCAGCAATGGCCGGTCGTTGATGGTAGCGTTCAATGTAAAATCGTAGGGGTCAGGCTTTGCGGCAGTTCCGCCCATTGCATAATGCGGCTCCACTAATTGTTGAATGACTGCAGCCATTTGCGTAAGCTTATACCTGCCCTTCATATCTACATTTGCAATTTCACTCTCAAGTCGTAAAAACCTGCTGCTGTCTGTTGTGCCCGCAACCATTCTCACTGTATCCAATTGCAATCGATCTTCTTCCTTTACTGCCAGTAGTTGTGTCAACAAAAGTTGTCCATCCAAATTGTCGGGATCCACATTAACAAAATCGGCATGTATATCGGTACGGATAATCCAGGGATCCGACGTCCAGTTGGTCGCCTGCAGTTTAGCACTATCGATTTTTGCATCAATTACAAGAGAAGGATACTCATTCCTCAAATCCATTTTTCCTGTCAATGCAAAATGTAGGTTTGGATCCTGTAGACCTGTATTAATTTCAGCCACCTGGTTTTGCATGCTGGCCGTAATGGGCATGTTGGAATAAGTATAACCATTCAACCGCATCGATTCCAGGTTTCCATCCAGGTTCGCGTACATCGTCTTAATATCCGTTCCTTTTCCGTTTGCTTTAAATGATGCAGTTAATGGACCATACATACTGGTGTCTGCGAGAATATAACCAAGATTCAGCGCACGGGAATCAACCTGCATCGCATATTGCATCGATTCCGGTGTGTTCGCATTACGCACATCACCATTCATATCCAACATGCCCTGGTCTGTATCGATGCGCAGGGAAACACGCGCTTCTTTTGCGTTACCTATCAAAGAACCGGTTGTACGCATCCACGCGGGAATTTGTATGTTTTCCGGCATTTGACTGGCAGGTACAAAAGAATGTATGGCGTTTTTGGTTACATATATTTCACGGATTGATAAATCAGCATAAAGATTATCCGGCTCAGTAACACCTCGCAGCGATCCTGCGAGTGATGCACGCAAATTGTCGGGACCCGTCATTTGCAGATCAGATATCTGTAATTCTTTCATCGTTCCGCTCAATTGCGCATCCATTACCCAGTATGCGGATGCGTTGGCAAACAAAGGTTGCGAGCGTAAGTCAGGTGCAAAGAAGAGAATATCACTATTCTGAACACGTGTATCCCTTTAAATCGATGTTGGCGTAAACAGCATCAATATTTTCCGAAAGCTGTCCAATGGAATCATAACGAATTTGCAGGCTACGTGAGATGTTTGAATTGGCGGTACGCAAATCAAGATCTTTCAACGATGCTTCTTTCGGGCCGTACACAAAGTCTGTTGAAAGTTTTCTGATATCCAATCCCGATTGCTCTGTAAGCGCAAGCGACTGAAGCGAGCCACCGAGGCTGTCGCCTTTCATCACAAATTGTTGCAGGTCCAGTTTGGCAATATTCGCATCCAGGTGTGCATAATCAATTCCCTGCTTTTGCTTTGGTTCCGTGTTATTATCGAAACGAAACCGTGTTTTATCGATCACGAGCGAAGCGGCCTGGTAACGCATTTCGTCGGGGGCCACTTCCAGTTTATCTAACAACAATGAATTTGCAGTCACCTGCATAAGCGTCATCGTGGCGCTGTCATCATACACGATATCTGCATCTTCAAGCCTTAATTGTTGCAGGGCGAGTAACATCGGTACGTTTTTAATGGTGTCTACCGCCACTACAGAATCCGTTAGAGCCTGAACAACTTTTGGTGCCACCGGTGTTCTGCGGTCAATACGCGCACGTAGTCCGCGGAGAAGTGTACCACCAATGGCGTAATTGTCATTATCAATATCCATTTTGCTGAGATCGGTAGCAAAATTTTGCCAGGCGGCGCGGTATTCATCGCCATTCAGCGCATCGGCATAGCGCAGGATTACATCGTTGATCTTTACCTCACCAATCCGGAAACCGGAGGAACCGCCGGAAGATGATTCGGTGTTTTCAGACGGACCGCTATCAAAAGCATCAATGATGTATTGATAGTTGAAAGCAGCGTCAGCGGAAGGTCGCACCACATTTGCAACCAGTCCATCCAGCTCTACAGTACGGAGGTTGATATCGCCATCGAAAATGATTTCGTATAGATTGGTGCTAACGCGAACATTTTTGGCAAAAAGCAGGGTGTCACCTTTCTGGTCTTCGAGGTAAATTCCGTCCAGGGCCACACGACCGTTGAGTGTAATGAACAGGCGGTCGATCTCTACTTTGGTACCCAGTTTATTTTCCAGGAAACGTGTGGCTTTACCCGTAATGAAGTTTTGAACCGGAGGGGTTAAAATGAGTAAAAAAATCGCAATTATGAGTAATATCAGCCACACGAAAACCTTCCGCAGTACTTTGAGGACTTTTTTATACCGCGGGCGGCGTGGGTCAGATGGTGCTTGTTGCTCTTCCATGAACTATTTTTCTTCGCAGTTTCGGTTTCCGGATCAAAATTACAGGGTGGCAGCTTTCGATCCAGAGTCTCTATTGATCATATCATGAAAATATCATGCTACAATTAACGATTTGCAACAGTTGAAAGTGAAATAGTTTCAATTTCAGTGTATTGCTTAAATTGCCAGCTAAATCGATTGTTATGCCTCAAGCGCGAATTGCCGGTATTGGTATGTACGTACCGGAAAATGTGGTGACGAACCAGGATCTGACGAAATATATGGATACTTCAGATGAATGGATACAGGAACGTACCGGCATTCGTGAACGTCGCTATGCCCACCGCGACCAGGAAACTACCACCACCATGGCTATTAAAGCCGCCGAAATTGCAATTCAAAGAGCCGGTATTACCCCACAAGACATCGATTTCATCGTTTTTGCCACCCTTTCGCCCGATTATTATTTTCCCGGCTGCGGCGTGCTTTTACAACGGGCCATGAAGATGAAAGAAATTGGCGCATTGGATATCAGAAACCAGTGTAGCGGTTTTGTATATGCCATCAGCGTGGCAGATCAGTTCATTCGCACGGGCATGTATAAAAACATACTGGTGGTTGGTGCCGAGAAACATTCCTTCGGTCTCGACTTTAGCACCCGCGGCCGCAATGTATCCGTCATCTTTGGCGATGGGGCCGGCGCTGTGGTGCTGCAACCTTCAGCAAATGATAAGCAGGGCATCTTAAGTACGCATTTACACAGCGATGGCGAAAGTGCTGAACTGCTGGCGATGTATAACCCCGGTACACACGCTAATTACTGGTCGCCCAATCAGAAACTCGCAAATTTTGATGAGGCCGAAATAGGCGAAATGTTTTTTAGCCATAAAATGATTGACAACGCGCAGGTATTCCCTTACATGGATGGGCCCGCTGTTTTCAAAAAAGCCATCGTTAAGTTTCCGGAAGTAATCAATGAAGCATTGCAGGCAAACGGACTTGCTGCCAGCGACATCAACATGCTGATTCCACACCAGGCAAACCTGCGCATTGCACAGTTTGTACAACAATCGCTGAAACTGCGCGACGATCAGGTGTACAACAATATTCAGCACTACGGAAATACCACGGCCGCATCAGTTCCGATTGCGCTCTGTGAAGCATGGGAAAAAGGAAAGATAAAAGAGGGAGATCTGGTATGTCTTGCTGCCTTCGGAAGCGGTTTTACCTGGGCCAGTGCATTACTTCGCTGGTAAGCAGAAATATTACATTATTCTTTGGGATAAATCAATTTGAAACATTGCTTTTCAACCCGCACTTCAATGCGGTCGGCAGTTTCTGCGGGATCGCCATCAATATGCAACGGAGCGTATGAAAGATTTTCAATTATAAGTTCGCTGGTTTGAAAGTAAATCACCGGCTTGCGTGAGTCAATTGCATCATCTTCCTGTACACGGTTGCCACCCATCACCTGTTTTAAAGTTTGATATAATAACTTTAGTTTATTCTGGCGATTTACAATCACGATATCCAGCATGCCATCGCAAAGACTTGCTCGCGGCGCAATGGTAACCTGGTTGCCAAACTGATTGCTGTTCGCAATGCTAATGAAAAATGCGTCGGTATGTATCTCGGTTCCCTGTAAATGAATCCTGAACTGATAGAATTTCGTTTTCAGATAATTCTTCACCACTTCTTTCGCGTAAGTCTTTAACCCACGTGATCCATTTTTTGCAAACTCATGCGCAACTTTTGCATCAAAGCCCAACCCCGACAACATGCAGGCGAAATGATTATTGATACGAAAACCATCGGTTAGTTTTGCAATGCCTGTAAAAACTGTATGCAATGCTTTTTCGCTTGTCTTTGAAATACCGGCAGCCAGCGCAAGCCCATTGCCGGAACCACAGGGTATGATTCCAAATTGCACGGGCAGGTGCATCAATCCTGCCACCACCTGGCTCACCGTACCATCGCCACCAGCAATTACAACATCGGTGAAACCTTCTTCCTTTATTTTCTTTTCAAGGAGAGAATAATCAGCACTAGCCACCGAATCTTCAATCGCGTATTCCAATCCCGCTTTGCGGGTTTCATCGGCTATCAACAGCTTCAGGTTTTTCCGGGTACGCGCTCCGGAAACAGGGTTGACTACATATAAAATTCGGCGTGACATCCGGCAAAATTAGGGGAACATCGTTTCTTCTTTGCAAATCAAAATGCAGGAACTATTGCTTGTTTTCAACCAGCAAACGTTTAATCATTTCAAAACTCTGGCGGTTCGCCGATGAATTGACACTTGATATAATGTGCAATTTTTCGCGTTTACTTAAATGAAAATTGAGTGCAGCTTTATTTTCTTCCTTTTCAGATGCGTATTGAAACAAAACTTTGTACACGTTGCTCTGCGATGTTTCAGTATAATAACTCAACATATCATTCTGAAAATATTCCATCATTTTAAACCAGTTGTGCTGCAATAGCAGGAATGGTTTTGTTGCATGGTCGGTAATATCATCCGAAAGATAAGGAAACTCCCAGGCGCCGGGGCTGCGATCACGGATTTGAATCAGTAACACCCCGCTGGTATTTTCTTTTATCCAATCGTCGAATGAATTAAGAAAACGCAGGCTGGTTTCCTGTCCATAGTTATCACGTAACCCTGCATCCATTACATCAATAACCGGGTCGCTGGGCAACCATACATTGGGCAGCACGATTGGGAATGTTGCATTCATACGCAGCGCGCTGAGCAATCGCAACCCTTCAGGATTTTGTTTTTCAAAAAAAGCACCAAAGTCTATTACATCCGGATCCATGGAAGGAATACGTGTACTATCCTGCCAACCCCGCATCATAAAACTCACCGGTTGTGTACTGATGACGAGTTTGCGGCTATCGCGGGTTACCACTGAATTATAAAACATCAGCGGAATGCGTGCCGCTTTTTCATCTTCTTTGTAATCGCGTATTTGTTTATCTAAAAAGCCGCGCGTATTGCGGTTTAATTTTTCTTCAAATGCATACCCGCGGTCTTTTACATATTTAAAGCCATTGATAGAAAACTTTTGTGCCGGCGCCAGCAGGTCGCGGGCTACAAAACTTGAGAACAATGGGTTGAGCAAATCACTCGCGATATCATCCACATACTTTGGATCACGCAGGTTGATCACTGCGCCTGCAGCCCTTTGTCGATACAGTTCCCTGAAATAAGTAGCACCAATCATCCCACCCGATGCACCATTGATCAGGAATACATTATCCATGATGCGTCCATTGGTGAGGCTGTCGAGCTCCTGCAAAACACTCATGGTAAATGTAGCACTCCGGTGTCCACCGCCACTGGTGTTGAGAACAACAAGCAGTGGTTTTTGTCTTTTTTGTTTTGCTTTCCAGTTATCCAGGATGCGCATCATATTCTGCCGGTCGGCTTCCACTTTTTCAGGCGTACAAAGTGCCATCAATCCATCGCGACTGTATTCGGGGCGTTCCGTTTTATTGGTATAATTAAGCCCATAACCTTTGTTACGTGGATCGATCCAGTCCATCTGGTACAAAAAATTCAACAATAAAAACAACAGCAGCAAATAAGGAACACTCCAGCTTTGCAGGAAATAAGAGAATGCGCCGGCTACACCAATCAGGATGCTGAAAAGGATGGTAATGCTGGCTGCGGCAGGTATCTGGAAGAATGGAGATTCAAGAAAAAAACCAATGCCTACCAGGAATATAAATGCAAAAAACACGCTGAGGATCGACGCAAAGTGATGTCGTTTAAACAACGAATCCACGAAATTGGGAGTGTAATGTCTTACATCTCGCGCGGCCCTGCGGCGAAAGGGTGAGTTGAGATACCATTCCACATGTATCAAACTCTCGTTATGATAATATTCGCTTTTAGGTTTTAACTGTGTTACATACTCAGCCGTATTCTCCAGCATGGGAATCATCCTGCGGAAGATATTTTTATCGGCACGGAAGAAATAAATAAATGAAATAGCGAGCAACAGGGATAGACCACTCAGGAAACCTCCTGCCAAAAACAATACTTCTGTTTTGCTGATCAATTCTTTTGTTGTAGTAAAATCATACGCATTCCAGAAATAAAAAATCAAAAACGCCAGCGGAATCACGGCGTTGTTGATACAATATTTCAGAAAGGGGTTAGTAGTGGCGGCAAGAAAACGGAAATGTTTACTAAAGAGGATAAATGTGCTGATATTCCAACTCATGATAAACATGCCTACCGCAACCCCTACCAGTGCTGCACTCACGGCGTTCACATTTCCCAGGTATTCCGGTGCAAGAAACAGGGAATCGGCCCCAAAGCCTTTCATAAAGCTGCCATGAACGGTACTAAAGAGGACGAGCCAGAAAATAAGTAATGCCTGGTATTTCCTGAAATGCAGGAATAGCAACTGAATGGGAAAAGAATAGTAAAATCCGCGAATCCAGGCTTTCATTAGGCTTATCAAGTTTTATCTGATGTAGATCGATTACTGTTGTGATGAATAAGTAATACTACGAAGACATTTATAATTAGTCAGGATTACTTCTTTTTTTGGTTCCCATTCACCTTTTTTATTTACACTAAACAGGTAGGTATGCCGTCCCAACCTGCCATAAATATCATAGGTGAAATTATTCTTTTTATTTTCTGTTTGTTGCATCCATAGTTTTTCATATTCAAAGGGTATTATGATTTTTCCACCCCAGGCCAGTGCACCCCATTTATCGCCTTTTTTTGCCAGTACATATTCGTCTGCAATAATTTCATCGTATTCCGCGGCAATTTTATATTCGGGTTGATAGTCTACATTTGTTCCGGTTCCCTGTAATTTCTGAAAGGCGCCCCATTTTCCCTGTTTACTATAGGCAGTTGTAACCGTATAAAAGCTACTTCTTTGATCCATTTTCACCGGCGCTATAGAATCAAACTCCGGATTCAACAGGTCGAAATAGCCGCCTGCTGCCAATCCCCATTTCCCATCTTTTTTTACACGGCCGTAGCCTTTCTGGCGACTAACGTCGTCAGGAGTAATTGTTTCATACAGCACATGAAAAAAGGCAGCGTCTTTACCATTAATAAGTTGAAGCCAGAATAGATTATTATCACTTTTTAATTTATTGATCTGATCATATTCTACAGGAATTAAAATTTGACCAGTATACGTATCGCCTAATCCCAGTTTGCTATTGCGTTCCAGTATTGCCAGCGATTTATTGCCCAGCTCAATAGCGATAATACTATCATATTCCGGTTTAAAACTCAGTACTCCACTATAATCGGCGATGCCCCATTTTTTGTTTCTGCCCGGCATTATATACGCTGCATTGCGATCCTGTTTGTATTGGTCAAATCCATTTTCATCGAGCAATTTCCCGTCCGAATTGTATAAGTATTGAACGCTTCCCCGCTTCGCAAGTATTAATCTTCCAAAACTCCTTATTTCTTCATACTCCGGAGCTATACGTTCAACATTTAATAAACTTACCACACCCCATTTCCCATTTCGCATAAACGCCGCTTCCGTTTCATTCAACAGTTTTACATCTTCGTACTCAGGTTTTAAAACAAGATTACCTGATTTGCTGATTAAACCAAATTTCCTCTCCATGCTCACCTTTGCATACTCGCCGTAAAAATTTTCTGCAGTAGTGAACCGGGGTTTTATCGCTTCTACACCGTTTTTGCTAACGTACCCATATAAACCATATTGTTTCACGATACACAGATCCTGAACAAAAACGCCGGTTATACTATCGTAGCTGGCTTGCGTTATTACGTTTCCCGCTGTATTTAGTAATCCATATTTCCCATTTTTCACCACAACTACCGGCGCTCCGGGTACACCACCTATGATGCGTTCATAGATCATCGGTTGTATGAGCTTTCCTTTTTTGCAGCAGCCCAAACAGGCTGTCCTGCTGCACAATTTCAATATCGGTAGATGCCAGTCGGGCGGGAACAGTTGCTAAATAAACCGATTTCCCATTTATTATTCGCGTGCGTGCATTTACCTCTTCATTTCTTACAGCCGCAGCAACATTTGCCTGTCGTTCCTTTTCTCTTCGTGCGCGTTGTTCGCGTTCAAATTTTTTCCCAATCCTCCCTCGCCTCGCGCTGCGCACGCTCATATGCCCGGTTTCTTTCCTCAGCCAGTTTCATTCGCGCATCACGCTCTGCCCAGGGATTGCTGACCTGAGCTGTAACCATTGTTGAAAAAAACAACAATAAAAGCAATGCAGTAGATCTGAAAAAGAAAAAAGAATGATGCATACCTACCTATATTAGTCTGGCGTTGCAGATAGGTTTAAAAATAATAATATAAATCTGGTATATCAAGCTTTTATCTGCGGGCGGCAGCTGCATTATCTTTAGGTTGCAACGTGGCATAAAGACATACAATCAACGACATCAATAACAACATAGCACCCGCCTGGTGCGACACGCCCAACCATAATAGTGAAGAGGGTGATGCTGCATACAACACAGTGAATATGCCGAGTACCACCTGTACAATTACCAGTATAAGTGGCCAGCTGCGCCAGGTTTTGAAAAATGCAGATCCATTTTGTCTCCATGCACGGTAGCTCCAGATCAACACCAGCACAGCAATCACATATGCGAGGTTGCGGTGAATAAAATGCACGAGCAGCGGATGATCAAACAGTGCGGAGACACCCGAATAGGTTCGTCCACCAAACTGCGACAGGTTCTCCGGAACAAAGTGACCATTGATATCCGGCCAGGTGGGTGCTGCAGTGGCGGCTTTCAGGCCCGCCATAAATGCACCGTAGATCAGTTGCAATGTTAATAAACCAATCAACCAGTATAGTCCTTTGCGTAGCGCAGGCAGAGGGCTAAGCCGATGCGTTGGAACGAGTAGTTTCAACGCAAACCAAAGTGTGTACACCAAAAGTCCAAGTGCCAGGATAAAATGTATTGCGAGTTTATAATGGCTTACATACAACAACTCCGAATCGTCCAAACCACTTTGTACCATGATCCATCCCACGAGTCCCTGCAATAATCCCAGCAGGAAGAGGATGACGAGCGGCTGAATCATATGGCGGTTAAATCGCTTTTGTACGATGAAAATGATAAAGGGTACGAGAAATACCACGCCAATCAGGCGGGCCCAAAGCCGGTGAAACCATTCCCAGAAGAAGATGAATTTAAAATCCGCCAACTCAAAATGGGAGTTCACATATTTAAATTGTGCAATCTGTTTGTATTGATCAAATGCCTGATTCCATTCGGTTTCATTCATAGGTGGGAGTGTGCCCATTATCGGTGCCCATTCAGTGATAGAGAGCCCGGAACCCGTAAGTCGGGTGATGCCGCCGAGCAGCACCTGCACCATTATCATGAATACACCAATCAGGAGCCAGATTGCTACTGGCTTCGTAGAGCGAATAGGCTGCGTAATCATAGCGCTGCAAAGTTACCCGGTAAACTGTCGATAAAATAATTTTGTTCAACAAATAGTATGAACCAATTTGCAGCCATGCTCGCGAGTTATTTAATGGAAGATGGTGTAGAAGCCGGTTGTGATGAAGCCGGACGGGGTTGCTATGCAGGTCCTGTATTTGCGGCAGCAGTGATTTTGCCAAAAACCTTCTCACATCCGCTGCTTAACGACAGCAAAAAACTGTCGGAAGCGCAGCGTTTGCAGCTACGACCGATCATACTTCAGGAAGCGCTCGCCTGGGCTGTGGCCTCAGTGAGTAATGAAGAGATTGATCAGATCAACATCCTGCGTGCGAGTTTTAAAGCGATGCACCTCGCCATCGAACAATTACAGATACAACCTACCCGCTTATTAATAGATGGCAACCGTTTCGCGGCTCATCCCAGCATTCCACATCATTGTATTGTACAGGGCGATGGCAAAATGGCCAGCATCGCGGCTGCAAGCATCCTCGCCAAAACTGCTCGCGATGAATACATGACGCAATTGCACGATTCTTTTCCCATGTATCACTGGAACCGCAACAAGGGCTACGGCACCGCCGACCACCGCAAAGGCATAGCGGTGCATGGTCTGTGTGTTCATCATCGGAAGAGTTTCAATATTTATTCGATGATTGAGGAGGAAAGCGTGAAGCGTGAGGCGTGAAGCGGCTTTCGGCAAACGGCAAGCGGCAAACGGCAAACGTGAAAATAAATTTTAGTTGTAGGGGGGGACGCCGCAGCGCTTTCAAATTCCGTGTACCAATCCGGGCAAATCTGTGGGAAAGCTTCTCTTCGAAAGAGTTTCCCCGAAAGAATTTCCCACGGATTTTCACAGATCAATACACAAATGGCGCGGATTTTTTTATGATTCATTTGCAGGTAACCACCATTGATCAAACGCCTGGTCAGCACGGGAAAGATAAACCGGCTGGCCAATTCGCGGTGTAAGCAGTTTCAATCCCGCCTGCTGATTTAATTCCGTAATGCGTTTTAGCGGCTCGTCCCACGGATGGGTACTCATCATAAACTTACCCGAATGTCCTGCCAGCACACGATCCGCCTGCAGGTCAGACGCTGCTTTCAACACATCTTCCGGAAACATATGAATAGCCCTCCACGCAGGGTTGTACTGGCCATTATCTAATAACGCAAGATCAAAAGGACCGAACTTTTCACCAATCATTTTAAAATGCTCATCATAGCCACTGTCGCCACCGATATAAAGGCGCATACTATGCGACTGCAACACAAACGATAACCAAAGCGTATTGTTCCTGATAAAACCGCGCCCTGAAAAATGTCTTGCCGGCGTTGCATGAAGGGTGATGTTGTTGCGTAAAACAACATGATCATACCAGTCGAGTTCTGTAACCATGGCAGCATCATATCCCCACCGTTGCAAATGACCGCCAACACCCAAACCCGTGATAACCTTTCTTACCTTTGACCGCAAAGCAGTAACCGTGCGGTAATCGAGATGATCGTAATGATCGTGTGTGATCAACAGGTAATCAATATCAGGAATATCTGCCGGTTCATAAATATCGGAGCCTTTGAATGAACGATTGCTTCCTCGCAACGGCGAAGCATTCCCACTGAATACGGGATCCACTAAAAACCGTAAACCATCTACCTGTATAAAATAACTGGAATGTCCGAACCAGATTAATACATTCTCATCACGCGAAAGCGAATGAAGATCTGTTTTAACAGAAGGCAAAATTGCTTCAGGCCGGGTACGCGGATATTTTACAAATAAATATTTATACAAAACCTTACCAAAGCTGTGTCCCTCGGTGAATGTGGGCGTATGATTGATATTTTGAAACCTTCCGTTTTTGTATTGCGGTGACTGCTGAAAACGTTTTAATATTTCACCTGCAGGTTTTTTTTCCAAACTGGGAATGTCGGAAAAATGCTACCGCAATAACTAACAAAATCAACAGTAATATGATGAGGATGTACAACATTATTCTTTGTTTTACGCTGCAAAGTTAATCCGGCTGCAAAATAGCGGACGGTGAACAAACTGCTATTTACCGACGTATACCCTCCATCCGCCGCCCGTTCGCCAACAAAAAACCTCCTGGGTTAATTAATGTTAATGAATTAAACGTTGCCTTCCGTTTGAGTTCTTACTCCCAAACAACATTACAGCACCCTTTTAAAACAAAAATTATGAAGAAGATACTTTTCTTAGGCCTGATTGCAACACTTTTCGCTTTCAACGCTGATGCACAAACTGCACGCGGCGAGCGTTTCAAACGGGGAGAATTTAAAAAAGAAGTCAAAGATGGAAAATTCAAAGACGGAAAATTCAAACGCGGCGACAGGTCGAAAATGAGCAAAAAAGATCGTGAATACATGGCCGAAAAACGCAAAGCAATGCGCGATGGTAAAATAACGCCCCGGGAAAGACAAAAGCTGGCGAAAATGCGCAAGCAGGGCCGTCACGACAAGTTTCGCTCGAAGTACAATGCCAGAAAAAAGTGATTTAAGTTCATGAAAATCGTGAAGCGGCAAACCGCAAACGTGAAAATAAATAAAGCAGCTGCGGCTGCTTTATTTATGCTTGTGGTAGAGAGAGAGTCTATAGGATGAAGAAGAACGACAAGAAAATGTGGAAATATGGAAATGAGTAAATGTGAAAATGCGTTTGAACAAATGTGGAAATATGAAAATGAGAAAATAAGGAAATGCGTTTGAGTTTAAACACTAACCAAATTCTTAATTGCCACATTTACACATTTTCTCATTTCCACATTTCCTCATTTCCTCATTTTCATATTGTCACATTATTCTAAACTCCAGGCAAAAGAACCTAGTAATTAAATTCTCCCAGCCCTTCCCTGGTTACAACTGGCTCGGGGCCGGTGAGGTCGACGACGGTAGAGGGGACTGTGCCGCCGATGCCGCCATTTACAACAATGTCCACATCATTCATAAAATTTTCATACATCACTTCGGGATCGGTATAATCTTCAACCTGCTGCCCCGGCAGAGAGGCGCTCAAAATCGGGCGACCTAACTCCTGTAGAATAGCGAGCGCAATTTTATTATCAGGAATACGCAAACCAATTGTATCCTTTTTTACTTTGAAGAATCTTTGGAACCATCTTACTCGCTGGCAAAATGAAAGTAAACGGCCCAGGCAAATGCTCCTTCAATATTCTGTAAGTACTGGTGGTTATCTGTTTCGCATAATCCGAAAGGTGACTCAGATCCGAACAGATAAAAGAAAGCTGTGCCTTGCGTGGATCCACCTGCTTTAAACGACATATTCTTTCAATCGCGCTGTGCTGCAGGATGTCGCAACCCAAACCATAGATCGTATCTGTGGGATAAATAATAACGCCGCCTTTTCCCAACGTATCAACAACTGTACGAATGTTGCGCTGCTGCGGGTTCTGTGGGTGTATGTGGATTTGCATAGGTTCCCGGTTGAAGTGAAGACTGCGATTTTATTCATCAACAGTCGATAAACAATTCATCAATCACCAATATCCACCTTGCTATTACTCAATAGTCCATACTTCCTTACCCTTCAATAGTGCATCCAGATCTGGCGCTTTGCGTGCGGCCGCATCCTGCAATTGCATCGCCATGATGTCTTCATAGCAGGGACGCTCATGCTGATAGAACACACCAAAAGGTCGGGGTAAGTGGCCCTCTTTGCGGGGATCATCAAATATGCGGGTGAGTATTTGTGCTTTATAAATATCTTTTTCGTCGTGGACCCAGAGATCATCTTTACTGAATCCATTGTTCAGGTCTACCACCACAGGATTAAACCCATCGAGGCGAATACCCTTGTCGCCGGCGGCACCAAACACCAGTGGCTGTCCCTGCTCCAGGAAAATCGTTTCCTGCGGTTTGCTTCCTTTTTCCGTAAAAATTTCAAAAGCACCATCATTAAAGATGTTGCAATTCTGATAGATCTCGAGGAAAGAAGAACCGATATGTTGATTTGCACGGATCAGCATTGCCTGCAGGTGTTTGGGATCGCGATCCATGGTACGCGCCACAAAACTTGCATCCGCACCCATGGCCAGCGCCAGCGGGTTGAATGGATGGTCAATACTTCCCGCGGGTGTCGACTTCGTAACCTTATTCTCTTCCGATGTAGGTGAATACTGTCCTTTCGTTAAACCATAAATCTGGTTGTTAAACAGCAACACGTTCACGTTGAAGTTGCGGCGCAGCAGGTGAATGGTATGGTTACCACCAATACTCAATGAATCCCCATCGCCTGTCACAATCCATACGCTTAGTTCGGGGCGGGTGGCTTTTAAGCCGGAAGCAATTGCGGTTGCCCTTCCATGGATGGAATGCATACCGTAGGTGTTCATATAATAAGGGAAGCGGCTGCTGCAGCCAATACCTGAAATGATCACAATATTCTCACGCGGAATGCCCAAACCCGGCATTACCTTCTGCACCTGGGCTAAAATGGAATAATCACCACAGCCCGGGCACCAGCGTACTTCCTGGTCGGTAGCGAAATCTTTAGAAGTAAGGGCCGGAGGGGCTAAAACGTCACTCATAGTAAAAAGAATTGCCTGTAAAATTAAGCATTATTGGTTGATTATCGGGTGAGGGGTGGTAATTTGCGGCGGAATCGATGGTCGATGGGGGAAGGACACTGTGCATTCGGGTTGCCCCTACAGATTGCAGGAACGGAATACCCCCCACTTTAAACCTACGTCGATGATCGATGATCGACCATCGATCATCGAAATAAACAATACTATGAACCAACTCTATACTTTCGGAATGATAGGTCTCGGCACCATGGGCCGGAACTTATTGCTCAATATTGCCGACCATGGCTATGCGGCGCTGGGTTTTGATAAAGACCCCCGACAAAGGTCGTCAGCTGGAAGAAGCTGCCACGCCCGGAACAACGGTAAAAGCGGTGCAAAATCTGTCAGATTTGGTGGCGGGGCTCGAAAAACCCCGAAAAATAATCGTTTTAGTGCCTGCAGGCCGTCCGGTTGATGCTGTAATTGAAGAAATCAGCCCCCTGCTGGAAGAAGGCGATATCCTGATAGATGGAGGGAATTCTTACTTTAAAGATACCATGCGCCGCATTCGCGGCGTGGAAAATCGCCGTTTCCACTTCATGGGAATGGGCGTTAGCGGCGGCGAAAAAGGTGCGCGCACCGGCCCCAGCATTATGCCCGGTGGCGACCGCCAGGCATGGCTGGCACTCAAACCCGTCCTTGAAAGCATCTCCGCAAAAGTGAATGGCGCCCCCTGCGTGGCTTATATGGGCCAACATGCGGCAGGACATTACGTGAAAATGGTGCACAACGGTATCGAATATGCCATCATGCAACTCATTAGCGAAACCTACGATTTCCTGAAAAATGGTCTGCAACTGAGCAACGACGAACTGCACGAGACATTCAAAAACTGGAACGAAGGCGAACTGCAATCCTTTCTCATAGAAATTACTGCCGACATATTCAAACAGGCAGATACGGAATCAGACGACCGACTGATCGATCGCATTCTCGATAAGGCAGGCTCAAAAGGCACTGGTAAATGGACTTCGCAGGAAGCCATGGACCTTCCCATCACTTTACCAACCATCGACATGGCCGTTGCCATGCGCGATCTTTTTCTGCACTGAAAGAAGAGCGCGTGCTGGCAGCTTCTATCTATAAAACAAAAGCAAAACCTGTAAGCGGCGACCGTAACAAACTCATCGCCCAGGCGCATGATGCATTGTATCTTGCAACATTGCTTTGCTATGCACAGGGACTGGCGATGTTGCGCAAAGCATCGGTACAACACGGAATGGAGATTCCATTAAAAGATGTGGTTACCATCTGGCGCGGGGGATGTATCATCCGCAGCAGCATGCTTGAACTGTTTACAACCGCATTTACCAAAAAAGAACCCCACAATATTCTGGTTGATAAAAAAATCGCATCCATTGTTAAAAAGAAACAGGCAGGTTTGCGCAAAATCGTACAGCTCATGGCAGGCGCACGCATTCCGGGCGCAGCGATGATGAGCGCACTCACCTATCTCGATGCGTATACCAGCGAGCGAATGAGCACCAACCTGATCCAGGCACAACGCGACTTTTTTGGCGCCCACACTTATCAGCGTATTGATAAAGAAGGCAGCTTCCATACTGAATGGGAATCATAAGAAAACCCCGGTTGGCAGATAACTGCAACTGGAAAAAACTATAATTTATTTTCAAAAGATGACACTTCATCCTACCATCGTTTTCATATTTGGCGGAAGCGGTGACCTTACAAACAGGAAACTGATTCCTGCATTGTATAATCTTTATCTCGATCGATTTCTCCCCGAAAAATATACTGTAGTGGGCATTGGACGTACGCCCATTTCCGACGAAGACTATCGCAACAACCTGCTCACAGGCGTGCGCGATTTTTCGAGAAGAAAGGATCAATTGGATGTGAAATGGACTGAATTTGCGCAGAACGTACATTACCAGTCGCGCGACCTGAAAGACGATAACTCTTACCGCGGCATATTTGAATGGATCGAACAAAAAGGTGCAGAATGGGGTGTTGTTCCCAACGTCATCTTCTATTTATCTGTTGCACCACAACTGGCGCCCGGCATTGCTACTAAACTACACCAGCATAAAATTTGCGAAGACCGCAGCGCACAAGGATCGTTTTTGAAAAACCTTTCGGACACGATCTGCAAAGCGCACGCGAGCTGAACCAGCTGCTTAGCGGTATGTTTAAAGAAGAACAGATCTTCCGTATCGATCATTACCTCGGAAAAGAAACGGTACAGAACATCCTCGCATTCCGTTTTGCAAATGCAATGTTTGAACCGATCTGGAACAATCACTATATCGATCATATTCAGATTACTGCGGCAGAAACGGTAGGGGTGGAAGACCGCGGTGGTTATTACGAACAGGCCGGCGCGCTCCGCGATATGGTGCAGAACCACGTGCTGCAGCTCTTGTGTATGATCGCGATGGAGCCTCCCACTTCTTTCGAATCCAATGAAATCAGAAATAAGAAAGTGGATGTGCTCACTGCTATTCGAAAAATACGTACCGAAGAAGTGCACGAGCACGCGGTACGTGGACAGTACAATAGCGGATGGATGAAAGGAAAAAGAATTGCCGGGCTACCGCGATGAAAAAAATGTGGATCCACACTCACACGTTGAAACATTTGTTGCAGCGAAATTCTTCATCGACAACTGGCGCTGGAAAAACGTGCCGTTTTATATCCGCACCGGCAAACGACTGCACGAGAAATCAACTTCAATTACCATCCAGTTTAAAGAAGCGCCACATTACGCATTTCCGGCGGCAGCGGCAGATACCTGGAGACCAAATAAACTTACTTTCAGCATTCAGCCTCATATGGACATACGTATCCGTTTCCAGGCAAAACGTCCCGGTACGGAAATGGTATTGAACCCCGTGGATATGGTGTTTAGTTATGCTGACACGTTTGAAGAACAGGAACCAGAAGCATACGAAACACTGCTGGAAGATGTAATTGAAGGTAACCAGACCCTCTTCATGCGTGCCGACCAGGTGGAAGCTGCATGGGAAGTGATATCACCACACCTGGAAGCATGGGAGAAAAAGACCACCAGTCGATTTCCCGAATTATTCACCCGATAGCTGGGGACCTGAAGATGCAGAAGCATTAATTGCACGAGATGGAAATTTCTGGGCAACGGCACCACGCCACGCCAAAAGCGATACAAAGAAATAAACGCATGGAACAAAAGAGATTTGAAAATACTGACCAACTCGCCAAAGCAGTTGCAGACGAAATCGTAACACTGATTGCTGATACATTACAAAAGCAGGATCGGTTTACGTTTGTTTTGTCGGGAGGAAGTACGCCAAAAAAACTCTATGAACTGCTTGCGTCTGATGACTATAAACAAAAAGTAAACTGGCAGGCCGTTCATTTTTTTTGGGGCGATGAAAGATTTGTTCCTTTTACCGATGAACGCAACAACGCGAAGATGTCGTTTGATACATTGCTCGACAAATTGCCGGTTGCGCACAGCCAGATACATGTGATGAGAACGGATATGCCCGCCGATGAATCATCAATTCAATATGAAGAAATACTCCGGGATTATTTTGGCGATAACCCAACCCATACATTCGACCTTGTATTGTTAGGTATGGGTGGCGATGGTCATACGCTTTCACTCTTTCCGGGTTATTCCATCGTACATGAAACAAATAAATGGGTAGATTCATTTTTTCTCACCGAGCAAAACATGTATCGCATCACACTTACACGCGATGTGGTAAATAAATCTTCAAATATCTTTTTCCTGGTAGCCGGCACTGATAAAAAAGCTGCGTTGCAACAAGTGCTGGAAGGAGAACCGAATCCGGATAAATATCCCTCGCAGGTAATTAAACCTGTAAATGGAAGGCTGGTCTGGTTTATCGTATAGTAGTTTAGATTGATAGATACAGGCAACATCCTGCTGCTCGTCATGCAGATGTTGCCGGTCAGCAAAATCGTTTCTATCAACACAAAAAACGAATAACTTGGCTTTCATAACTGACCAACATGAACAAGTCCTTTAGTTTTTTTGCGGTGCTTTTGGTGCTTGTGGCAATAGCTGTTGCGGCAACGCGCGCGCCACAGGGTGAATTCAAAAATCTGAAGATCCTGCCGAAAGATATTTCTGTTGAAAAAATGGACAGCATCATGGAGTCGTACAACAAAGCGTTGGGCATTGGCTGCAGTTTCTGCCATGCGCCGCATCCCACTATCCAGGATAGCCTCGACTATGCTTCCGACAGGAATGAAATGAAGGCCGAAGCCCGGAAAATGATGAACCTGACAATTGACCTTAATCAAAAGTATTTTTACTACGATACCACCGTACCTCCCGTATACCTCAATCTGGTACGTTGCCAAACGTGCCACAGAGGTGACCCTTACCCGGTTGAGTAGTTCCCGCAAAGTTGATCCCCGCTTTTTTTACTTCCGTATCGTAAGAATTTGTACGATGCCACCAAAAACCACTTATGTAATGGTTTAGTATTATTACGTAATAAGCACAAGGTTTTACTGAATTTTAGCATAAACCCTTAAATTTTAGCACTATCAAGAATAAATGCGCGTTAAATTAGCATGATTATTCGCGCTGTGCAGAGATCATCGTCGTAAGCTGAAGCCCGAATACACCTTATCCTGAAGAAAAAAAAAGATCACATGACCCTGTATGAAACTATGGGCTGGGCATCAACGATCGCTGTATTGTTACCCATCTCGCTTTTATTATACTTTAAGCTTGCACTCTACCGGAGTTTCCCGGCGTTATTATTCTTTTTTGGAATACTCTTTATCTGCAATTTGTTACTTCTTGATATTGTTGGCAACTACAACCGTTTGCGTGCTGTACAGGATGTTTTGCACAATACCCTTGTAGCACCACTAACGATTGTTTTCCTATCGTACTTCGCAAGGTGCCTGGCAAATCGGCGTAAGATGGTGCTGATTGCGATGGCTGTTTTGGTATATGAAGTTGTGGTAGTTTCATTCAATGGGTTTACCGACCAGGCCATCCGATTGAGCACAGCTCCAGGTTTATTGATCGCACTGGTTTTTGGCTTATACTTTTTCGCACAACAGGTAAAGCTTACCATCATGTTCCAGAAAGCACTGGGTAAAGCCTTGCTGGCATCACTCATGTTGTTTGCGACAATCGGTTTCTCTTATATCTATGTCGTTCGTTACTTCATCAGTCCTGAATACCGCAGCGATGCAGACTTTTTCCATTTTATCGTCAGCCTCGTGGTAGCTGTAGGTGTGGCTGTGGGCCTCATCTTTGAACGCAAACGCGTACAACAACTGGAAGAGTTGCGCATTGCCCGCGAAGAACTGAAAGAGATCTATGCCGATGAAAAAGACAAAGAAAAAGCGACCGGCCCTTTCGGCGCAGTCGCTTTCAATTTCGATAATGACAGCTGGAATTAGAAGCAATACTTCCCTTCAGCAATCATTTTGTCGGCTATACGGCGACGGGCATCTTTCGCATTAAACGGTTCCGCTTTTGTAAAACGTTTCAATCCCATCAGAATCATTCTTTGTTCATCGCCTGATGCAAATGCATTGATTGCATCTTTACCTGCTTTGTTTACACGATCAGCTGCATCGTAGAGATAAGTACGCATGATGTCCTGGTAAAGTGCAGTAGCAGGATCGCCTTTCGCTTCAGTCATCTTCATTACACGCAGCAATACGCTTTCAGCGTTGAAAGTTTCAATGGCCATATCTGCAAGATTCATCAACACTTCCTGCTCGCTTTCTATCTTCATCATCAGCTTTTGAACCGCTGAGCCAGCAGCCATGAGGAGCGCTTTCTTCAGGTTTGCCACCAGTTTTAGTTCTGCCGCAAATGGAGCGTCGTCCTGTGCACCAAAGTCGGGGATGCTCATCAGCTCTTTTGAAACCGCCATTGCAGGTCCCATCAGATCCAGGCGACCAGCCATCGCGCGTTTCAGCGTCATATCGAGCGTCAACAGTCGGTTGATTTCGTTTGTTCCTTCATAAATCCGGTTGATACGGCTATCGCGGTAAGCTCTTGAGATGTTGTATTCAGCACTAAAGCCATTACCGCCGTGAATCTGCACTCCTTCATCCACGACATAATCCAGCGTTTCACTTCCGTACACTTTCAACATCGCACATTCAATCGCGAATTCTTCGGCAGCACCCAACAATGAGTCGTTGAAATGTTTGCCTGCTGCCAGCAATTCTTTTTCTTTCTCATCAATCCATGCAGCGGTGCGATACAAAGCAGATTCCGAAACAAAAATGCGAATCGCCATTTCAGCCAGCTTATGTTTCACTGCACCAAAGTTGGAGATCGGTTGTTTAAACTGCTCACGCGTTGCTGCATAACGAACAGAATCAGTCAATGCGCGACGTGCACCACCAGTGGTTGCTGCGCAAAGTTTCAGGCGACCGATGTTGAGGATATTAAACGCAATGCGGTGACCTTTTCCAATTTCACCCAACACGTTTTCAACAGGTACTTTCGCATCCTGGAAATACAATTGAACGGTTGAAGAACCTTTGATACCCATCTTTTGTTCTTCTGGCCCCTGTGTAAAACCTTCCGTTCCTCTTTCTACAATGAAACCGGTAAACTTATCGCCATCCACTTTCGCAAATACAGTGTATACATGCGCGAAACCACCGTTGGTGATCCAGCATTTCTGACCATTCAGTATATAATGTTTTCCATCATCACTCAGTTTGGCGGTGGTTTTCGCACCTAATGCATCACTACCGCTGTTGGGTTCTGTTAAACCATAAGCACCTGCCCACTCTCCAGTGATGAGTTTGGGAATATATTTTTGCTTCTGCTCCGGTGTACCGAAATACAGGATCGGCAGCGTACCAATTCCGGTATGTGCGGCAACAGCTACAGAAAACGAGTGACCCGCACCCATGTATTCATTTACGATTGTTGACGTCACGAAATCTTTGCCGAGACCGCCATATTCTTCCGGAAACGAAACAGAAAGCAAGCCCTGCTCACCCGCTTTTGTTACAAGCGATTTCATCAAACCTTCTTCAAGGCTGTCAATTTTGTCGAGGATGGGATAAATTTCTGCATCCAGGAACTGTTCGCACATGTCGCGAATCATTAACTGCTCTTCAGCAAAATCTTCGGGAGTGAATGAATCTGCGGGTGCGCTTTCGCGAATGAGCCATTCGCCACCTTTCAATACTTTTTGTGTTTCCGTATTTTTCATATCGCAAAGTTTAGGGATGTGGAATTGTATTTATTTCGTAAAATGTTTTTTCGAAAATGTGATTGTTGCTATTTGAGGTTGTCGTAAACGATCTGTAAAACTTCTTTGCACACTTCAATGCGATCGGGAGGAACACTGCGTAATGCTTCATTCAAAGTATCATCCGCGATTTGCATCGTTTCTTCTTCGAGCTTCTGCGCGTTTTTTGTCAGGAAAATAAGGTTGATGCGTCGATCGTGTTCAGAAGGAACACGTTTCACCAGGTTGAGTTTTTCGAGATTATCAACGAGGCGTGTAATGCTCGGCTTATCGCGAAAAGTAGCATTACACAATTGCTGTTGACTCAGGCCATCCTGTTTCCATAAATGATACAATACACTCCATTGCTCAATCGTGATATTGAGTCCGGATGTATTGAAACGCTTTTGCAGTCTTCTTGCAATGGCAATAGACGCCTTACCGGTAATAAAGCTGTAGAGCTCGCCTTTTTTAAAATGGTTGTTTGACATATAGTTGTTTGTGCAACTAATCAAATGTAAGGAAATATTTTAGGTTTTTGTATCAGCCGGAAAAAAAATTAGGGGGAAATTTTTATGACAATCAAGTCATTGAACGTCAACACTTCATCCTTACCATTGTTTATAAAAGCTTTGAGAGGTATATTCTTTTTCCTCTTTATTAAAACTGGACCCTTCCGATTCCCTGATCGGCTTACGGCTGATTTTATAGGCGGTTGCCAGGGGTACAACAACAAGAATATACACAATTGAGAGTAAGATGAAATTGGTAATGGCACCAAGGTAATGTATCATCGAATCCAAAACTCGGGCGAGAAAATGGGCGCATTGGGGAATAATTATACAAGTACTCGCGAAAGCCACTGCAATTGGTAGCAGAATAAACTTATTTGATATTAAATAAGCAATCACCAATCCATTAACGAGGGCGAGAACACTAAAATATGGGCTTTTAATTTTCAAACCGTTAGAATAAAGTGTAAACAAAACTGGAAATAGTGGGTCCCGCAAAGACGATTATTAGAGCCAGTAAAGCAAGAATGATTACGGTAGGCAACAACCACCATTTTTTTTGTGTTCGTACAAATTCCCAAAACTCTTTTAAGAACTCTTTCATTATGAATTATCTTTTTTAAAAATGATATTATTTATCACGAGCCAGTCAATGTCGGTTTGTTGTAAACATTCAAGCGCCTCCGTTGGAGTATTTATGATAGGCTCATTGTTCCTGTTAAAGCTGGTATTAATAAGCATCGGACAATCGGTAGCTTCAAAAAAACACTTTAAAAGTCGATATAATTTGGGATTAACTGTATCATCAACCGACTGTAAACGCGACGTATAATCGATATGCGTAACGGACGGTACTATACTTCTTTCAAAATTTAATTTTTCAGTCATGGACCATTGTGAAAAATTTCCAGGGTATTGGTTTCTGAATTCCTCTTTGATAGGAAACGCCATCAACATATACGGTGTTTCGTAAGCCTTTTCAAAATAACTATGAAGCGCTTCTTTTAGGATAATAGGCGCAAAAGGCCTAAAGCCTTCCCTGAATTTTACTTTTAGATTAATAGTTCGTTGCATACCCGGTACACGTGGATCTGCTAAAATACTTCTATTACCAAGGGCTCTCGGCCCATATTCCATTCGTCCCTGGTGCCAACCGATAACTTTGCCCTGTTGTAGTCCCAATGTCACCTCTTCAAATAATTCATGGTCGGTGTGTTCTGTTGACGAAAACGAATATCGTCGGGCTGCAGCCCAAATCTGGTCGTTTCCATATGAAGGGCCCAGCAAACTCCCTTTCATATTGTCGCCTGCGGCATCAGCGTTACGAAGTTGTTTATTCTTGCCGATGTGATAATAAGCCAGCGCCGCCCCCAGCGCGCCACCAGCATCACCAGATGCTGGCTGAATAAACAATCGTTCAACAATTCCACTTGAAGCAATTTTTCCATTCGCCAGGCAATTAAGTGCAACACCGCCGGCCAGACATAAGTTTTTTGATCCGGTAAGCGCCACCGCTTCTTTCGCCAGCTTCATCACTACATCCTCTATTATTTGTTGTGCCGCCAGCCCTAAATTGCAAATGTGTTGTGTTATTTCAGATCCGGGCTTGCGAGGTTCAATACCCAACAACTTACTCCAGCGTTTCTTATCAAACATGCGATTACCAAGTCTGTAAGAAAAATAGCGTTGGTTTAAAGTTACTGAGCCATCTGTATGTATAGTAATTACCTCTGATTTGAGTAAATCTAAGATTCGACTAAAGTCGTCGTCCGATTTATTTCCATATGCTGCCAGTCCCATCAGTTTATATTCGTCGGAATTGACCTTGAATCCGCAATAAGCAGTTACCGCTGAATAAAATAATCCAATTGAATGTGGAAAATTCATTTGCCTAAGCATCTTAATTGCATTGCCTGATCCTTTTGCGATTGTACAGGTAGCCCACTCGCCGACACCATCTACAGTTAATATGGCCGACTCTGAAAACCCAGACGGGAAATATGCGCTGGCTGCATGCGAGAGATGGTGTTCGGAAAAAAGAATCTTTAACGTTTTTTCATCGTAGTCGCCCACCGATTTCAGATTCTTCTTTATCGTCTTTTTAAGGAGAAGCTTTTCTTTCAACCACCCAGGCATAGCCTTTAAAAACGAAACATAACTCCGTGGCGTGGTTTCATAGATAGTTTGCAATATCCTGTCGAACTTTGTGAACGGCTTTTCAAAAAAGACAACTTCTTCAACTTCTGCCATCGTTATATTAGCCTCCCGCAAACAATATCTGATCGCTTCAATTGGAAAGTTCGGATCGTTTTTAATTCTCGAAAAACGTTCTTCCTGCGCCGCTGCAATAATTTCGCCGTTGCAAACCAATGCTGCAGCCGAGTCGTGAAAGTATGCGGATATGCCTATTGACCAGTAATATCTAACCATTCACCATCTTTATTAGAACCCATACCTTCCATTGCAGAAGCGCCAAACAAAAAAACCCAGACTTCATTCTCCCCTTTCACAGGCATTTCTGTTTCTCCCGGTGTCGATTTGAAACCCTCTTCATTATTCTGATATTTGAAATGATAGTCCACATACAACGGCCGGTTTCTGAAAACCAAATGGGAGTCGTTCATTTGAAGTGAATTTCCCTGGATACCTAACGAAGTATTTAGTTTATTAAACCTAAAATAAAACACACCTCGAGCGATGATTTCTATTAAAAGGAATAATAAAAGGATGGCAACGAGTCCGAATAATAATTTCCTTTTTCGCCCGAAAGAAGCCATAGCTTTTTGGCAAAAAATGTCTGTTTTTGATGAAAGAAATTTAAGTGCTTCATAAATATTTCGCCCAACGCTCGCGAGGTAAGAATGATTCATTGTAAATCATTACTTTGCAACTATTCTCTTTCTAAAAATGTTGCTATCATTTCGACAATCTGTTGTCTGTTACCATGTTTATGGCAGTGGTTCACAAGTAGTGCTCTGCCTGCACGGCTATGGTGAAAGTGGTCGGCATTTTTCATTTCTTGAAAAAATACCGGAACTCGCCGACTACTGCTTCATCGCACCCGATCTGCCATGGCATGGAGATACGGAATGGAAAGAAGGCTTAGACTGGCCACCGGAAGATCTCGGTGAAATCGTATCCGCCGTGTTGAAAGCCGAAGGGTTGGATGTTGTTAAAAACATCGGCGTGATCGGCTTTAGTCTGGGTGGACGTATTGCACTTGACTTTTATCAGCGACAACCTATTCCAGTTGACAAACTTGTACTCCTTGCGCCAGATGGATTAAAGGTAAATTTCTGGTACTGGCTCAGCACGCAAACCTGGTTGGGACGCAATCTGTTTAGATGGACGATGAAGCACCCCGGATGGCTCTTTGCTTTGTTGAAACTGGGTAGTCGTCTCAGATTAGTGAACACCAGCATTTTTAAGTTTGTAAATTATTATATTGGCGATCATCACGCGCGAGAAATGCTGTATTACCGGTGGGTGGGTTTGCGTAAGTTCAAACCCAACAAAAGCCAGTGCAGGCAATTGATTCAAAAGCTACGAACACCCGTGCGACTCATTTACGGAAAATTCGACCGCATCATCCTGCCCAATAAGGGAATTGCATTTAAAAAAGGGCTGGAAGAATTTGTAACCATCACCGAAATTGCATCAGGACACCAGGTACTGCACGAGAAATATGGAAAAGAAATTGCGGCTGCGCTGATAGATTAAGTTGAATGTTTAAGAAAGAATGTTATTTAAACTAATACTGATCAAATAAAAAGGGTTATTTAGTTTTGTCTATGCTCCTGCTGCTACTCATTGCTTTCATCTTTTTGGTATATGCCGCATTAATGCTGTATTACTATCGCGGCTGGCAGCGCATTCCGCGTTTTTCAATTCCTGCTGATATCGTTTTCGACAAGACGGTTTCTGTATTGATTCCGGTAAGAAATGAGGCAGCGAATATCACACGCCTATTGCAATGCCTGCAGCAGCAAAGCTATCCGCGGCATCTGGTACAGATTATTTTGATAAATGATAACAGCACCGACAATACACGCGCCCTGGCAGAAGCATTTGCGGATGTTGACATTATTGACTTAGACAGCAGCGTCACTCATTCGCATAAGAAAAAAGCAATTGAAGCAGGAATAAAAATCGCGCGTGGCGAATGGATTGTTACAACGGATGGTGATTGTTATATGGATAAAAACTGGCTCAGCAACATTATTGCCTTTCAACAAAACACAAACGCGTCCTATATCGCCGCGCCGGTTGTGATAGATGCGGGTACATCGCTTGTCCAACGGTTTCAGCAAATGGATTTTGCAGTATTGCAGGGCGTAACCGGTGTATCGGTCAATGAACGTTTACATGCCATGAGCAATGGCGCCAACCAGGCTTATAGCAAAGCCATCTTCCATGAAGTGGGTGGCTACTCCGGCGTAGATCATACCGCATCGGGTGATGATTTGTTTTTGCTACAAAAGATCAACCAACACCTTCCGCAAAGCGTTGCCTACCTCTGCAGCAAAGATGCGATTGTGTCAACCGCGGCTGTAAATACCTGGCGTGAGTTCTTCCAGCAACGCATCCGCTGGGCCAGCAAAGCGAAATATTATAAAGAAGGAAAGATCTGGATGGTGATGTTATCCGTTTACCTGCTCAACCTCAGTTTCCCCCTCCTCCTGTTTGCCGGTATATTTAATTACAATTACCTTCTCGCTGCTCTTGTCCTATGGATCTCAAAAACCATTATCGAGTGGCCTTTTGTAAATCGGGTGTTCCGGTTCTTTGGTTTACCCTTCAGCTTCATTGGATTTTTCTTGTTTCAACCGCTGCATATGTTATATACAGTGATCTCTGGCTTTTTGGGGTTTGTTAGGAGGTATGAGTGGAAGGGGAGGGTGGGGTGAGACGTTAAACGTATCTATTGAATGGGCCGCATTACAAGTATCCTCCCATGGCCTGATACAATTCAAGAGTCCGCTTAAATCCTTTGATTTGCTCCTGAGAAATTGTTTTTATATCATAATACTGGCGACCAATCAGCTTCATTTTCACAGACTTTGCATTTGCCAATGCGTTAATAAGTTCTTTGTCAGATCCACTTATCGATTCATCAAACCACTCCCAAATGTAACCGCCGTAGCCGGAATCCGTTTCTGTCTTTAAAGGAATATAGTCATACGCTTTCCCATCAATGGAAAATTGAACCATCTGAAAGAATAACCAATCATCTGCGTAGTATTGCAACCGGAACCTAAGATTACTCGGTTTGCCTCCTTCAGTTTGAAAATAGAAATAAATTCCATTTCGGTTGGTATACTGCGGAGCACTTTTTGGTTTGTACCATATTTTGTTATTGTTTGAAAATTCATCCTGACTTTTCCGAAAATATCGTTCAAGGTCTTTGATTTTAGTGCTGTCAATCGTGGCTGTTTGTATAAACGATTCAATCCTCTCCTTTTCTCTTCTGTCGACTGATTCCTGAAATGAATTCGCTCGGGAAAAAATTCTGTCTTCGATTTCTTTCTCTTTTTTATTCTTATCTACAAACAAAATGGAATTTGTAATATCAACGTCTTTGTCATCAAAAAGCTTAAAACCCGTTGGTGTCGCGAAAACCGATCCGTATGTATGCTTCATATCGGCAGTAACCTTCAAAGAAATGCAAAAAGTTTTATAGGCATTGAGATAAGCAGCTGAATCCGAAGAAGCCTTAATAGTTGTGGGATATTTTTCTTTCGTCGTGACACTGCCAGATATACCTTGTTCGCTTACTACTTCAACATATTTGTAAGTCTTTTTGCTATCACACGAAGTGAAAAGTGCAAAGAGGAGAAGGATTGGCAAGATGTGTTTAGTCATTAAAATCAGTATTGTTAGTTATAACAAACGGTCCGAGACCAGGCACAATGTGCATATTTCAACTCTAACCGGAAGATTCTTTCTACCTATTCGTAAGTATATAGCTAATGGGATTAGTCGTCAACTATACCACCTGACGAGTTCTGAAATTCAAAATATCGCTAATCAGAGAACATTTGCTACGGGAACCCGTAACACGAGAAGATCTTCAACTCAATCGCTGACGAAAGGGAGAGAGCGCCAATAAAACTCAAACTATAATAGGAGGATGTCGGCAACGCCAACGTGTAGATTTTCAACATTTGAATTCCTCAGTGGCACACGGCGCCCACATCGCGTCCCTCCGGGACGGATAAACAGAGGGGCCTGATGCTGCGGCATCGGGAAGCGCAATCATTTTCACATTTTCTCATTTGCCCATTTGCACATTTTCTCATTAGCACATTTCCCCCATATTTTTTCCTATATTGTGTACACAAAACACATTCCCATGCGTATTGCGAGCCTTCGCTGGTTGCCGATCCTGGCTGTTACCTTATTTGTTTCCTGTAGCAAAGGAAGCGGAGGATCCGGCGGAAACCCGCCCCCACCACCCGATGAAGCAAACCTGGTGGTGACCACCGATCCGGCCAATAATGCCGTGGTGCCCGCAGCACCCGGACCTTACTCGGTGAAAGTTACCATCACATCGGCCATGCCTAAAAATGGAGTTACGCTGGAAGTGAAAGCACGCAAGGATGATGGCTCCGGCGCACCCGCTTTCTTTACTTACAGCAACAATACAACCAATGCTGTCAGCAACATCAACATCACCAGCGTTCCTGCAAATACTTTGTGTTTGGTGGAAGTAAAAGTGACGTCGCTTACGAAAGCCAGCAATACCTGGAGTGGTAGTTATCGCTTCTCTGCGAAATAATTATCGCACATTCAGCGCATCGCGCAGGCCATTTCCCAATAAATTAAATGCTAATACCAGCAACATAATCGCCATGCCCGGCGCTAATGCCAGTATCGGATTTTGTGTGATGATGTAAGTATAGTTCTCTTTGATCATCAATCCCCAGCTGGGCTGCGGTGGTTGTACCCCTATTCCTAAAAAGCTCAGGCCCGCTTCAATTACAATTGCCGATGCAAAGTTAGATGCCGCAATTACAATCACAGGTCCCATAATATTGGGCCAGATATGCCTTACAATGGTGCGCGCATGCGAAAAGCCCAGGGCTTTTGCAGCTTCCACGTATTCCAGTTCGCGAACCGCAAGTATCTGCCCGCGCACGAGGCGCGCTACGTTTACCCACATTGTAAAACCCACCGCAATAAACACCTGCCAAAATCCACGGCCCAATGCAAGGGTGATTGCAAATACCAATAACAAAGTGGGAATACTCCAAATCACATTGATTAACCACATGATGATGTTGTCGGCACGGCCACGAAAATAACCGGCAATAGAACCTAACACCAATCCTATCGTGAGTGAAATAAGTACTGTGATCAATCCCACACTCAAACTCACTCTTGTGCCCAACATTATGCGACTGCTGATGTCGCGGCCGAATTTATCGGTGCCGAGCCAGAAGGTTTGTCGTTTTACCGGATCGGAAGCTAATTGCGAGAGTGCATAGGTTTTTGTTTCTGTAAGTCCTTCATCGCGGTATTCTTCCGCAGTAATGGAATCTGTTCCTTTCTGGTATGCTGTGATGGGGATATAATGATAGGCATCTTCCTGGCCGAATAATAAGCGACCGAAGAAATTGCGTTTTGCGGGTTGTCGTTCTTTTTTGAGCAGCAAAAATTCAAAGGATGTACCAGGTTTGCGTCCGCCAATTTCAACGATCTGGCGGTTGGCATATGGCGATCCATCTGGTGCAACTAAATAGGCTGTTATCGCCAACAACAATGCCAGTACAATGATGAGAAGCCCTCCCATCGCAAGACGGTTTTTACGCAATCGCCGCCAGGCAGCAGACTCAAAGCTCTTTTGGATACTCACGAGAGGGAAGATAATGTGACAATGCGATAATATGGCAATATGACTATGTGAAAATGAAAAAATATCTTACGCCTTTCTACTTACGATTTATGCGAGAAGATTTCACGCAGAGTTCGCCGAGGTTCCGCGGAGCGCGCGGAGGTCTTATCATAGTTAATGAACGCGCAGATTTCTTTCAATTCAATAAGGAGTGCATACACATCTACACATTTGCACATTTCCACATTTCCCGGTTTTCGCATCACCTCATTTTCTCATTTTCTCATTTCCTCATCTTCTCATTTTCACATTTCCTCATTTCCACATTGCCACACTTACATATTGTCACATTATGCTGCACTAAACGACTTTTACATTCCGATTGAGGCTTTCTTCCAGTGAAATCAACGTTTCCGTTCTCTCAATCCCTTTGATCTTCTGCAGTTGATCATGCAACACATGCCGCAATTGCGAAATATCCTTACACACCACTTCAATAAACATACTGTAGTTGCCTGTTGTATAATTAACCCGCACGATCTCGGGTATCTTTTGCAGTTCGCGCGCCACATTATCGTACAGCGAGCTTTCTCGGAGATAAATACCAATAAACGCAATCACATCATAGCCCAGGTGCTTGAGGTCCACACTTAGTTTTGTACCTTTCACTACGCCCGCCTCCTGGAGTTTCTTAATCCGCACGTGAATGGTACCACCCGAAACAAATAATTTCTTACCCAGGTCGGCGTAGGATATCTCCGCATTCTCCATCATGTTGTGGATGATCTCGAGGTCCAGTTTGTCGAGATTCAATTTGGGTGCCGTTTTCTCCATGGATTTTTGATTTTATTTATCAATGATGGCAAATATTTGAACAATTTCTATATTTACCAAAATTTTGTTGAATAATTTTGAATATTTGGGTGAACTGTTAGATATTTGTCTTGTCAAACGAACAACGGAGGTGAGACAAAGAGCCGCCGGTGTTTAAAAAGAGTTCTTATTCATACTGTGGGGTGATGAAATTTTTGGCAGACATGCCCTCTCGTCTCGGGGGTGGGGATAACAGGATAAACGTAATGTAGAGCCGGCTGGCTTCGGCCGGCCGACCAGGGTTGACCACTGGAATTTGCATTATGGCTAACTGCCTCGTGGAGGTTCGACTCCTCCCCCTACAGCTGCTTTTTCTCATGTGATTGTTTGCCTTTGCCTAGTATTTCAATGCCTTGCAAAGGCTTTTTTTGCCCCGCCGATTCTTTAGTTCTTGCCTATTTTTGCGGAAAATCTACCGCATGAAAATACACTGCATTTTACTCGCTGCACTTACAACCTTCAGTTTTACCGCCTTTTCACAGGACGAAACGGTAAAAAAAACTGCGTGATGACGCCAGCCGCACCATAAAAAAGGAGGAAGCGGACTCACTCGTTTGGCGAAAAAGGTGGTCTATACGGTATCAACCTTTCGCAAGGCTCACTCAGCAACTGGGCCGCGGGTGGTGATGATTTCTCGCTGTCAGTGAACTCTGTCCTGAGCCTTTTTGCTTTTTATAAAAAAGAGAAACACAGTTGGGATAATACGCTCGACTTCAACCTCGGTTATGTGCGCACCAGCAGCCTCGGCAGCCGTAAAAACGATGATCGCATCGACATCCTTTCAAAATATGGTTATGCGCTGGGTGAAAAGGTAAACCTTGCAGGTCTTTTCAACTTCCGTTCTCAATTGTTTAAAGGATATACTTATCCTGATAACGTGAAGACTTTCTCTTCTGCATTTCTTTCGCCCGCATATGTATTGTTCAGCCCCGGTATCGACTTTAAACCCAATAAGGATCTTTCCATCTTCATCTCACCCGGAACGGTGCGTTGGACGATTGTAAAAGATGACACACTTTCTGCAGCGGGACTGTATGGCGTTGAACCTGGTAAACATGTCAACACTGAAGTAGGTGCGTTTGCTTCTGTGAACTACCTGAAAGAATTCAACAAGATCGTAACCTACAAAGGTCGCCTCGATCTGTTTTCCAATTATAAAAACAACCCGCAGAATGTCGACCTCTATATGACAAACGTGGTGAATGTGAAGCTCAGCAAAATATTGTCGATGACATGGAGCGTGGATATGATTTATGACGACGACGTGCGCCTCTTTGGTAAAACCGGAGAAGGCGCTGCGCTGCAGTTGAAATCGCTGGTGGGTGTGGGTCTCCTCATAAATTTCTAAGCAGGCCAGATCTCTTCATAAAAACAAAAAAAAGGAAACCCTTTTCATGGGTCAGAAAAAACTCGTCCGCTTTGCGGAACTGAAAACGTTTACCAATGTGTTGCAGTACCCGGAGAATATGCCGGGTACATGGTCGACATTTTTTAAAAATGAAAATCCGATTACGCTGGAGCTTGCCTGTGGTAAAGGTGAATATGCGGTGGGCCTCGCAAGAATGTATACCAATCGCAATTTTATTGGTATCGATTTGAAAGGGAACCGCATTTGGGTGGGTGCAAAAAATCGTTGCAGGAAGGTTTGAGCAATGTTGCTTTTCTGCGTACACAAATCGATCAGCTTGCAGGCTATTTTAATCCCGGAGAAGTAGAAGAAATCTGGATCACTTTCCCTGACCCGCAGTTGCGTATGAGCCGCGCAAAAAAACGTTTGACGCATCCAAAATTTTTGCGTGTATACCAACAAGTGATGAAACCCGGTGGTTATATCAATTTAAAAACCGATAGTCCGGATCTCTATCATTTTACCAGGACCGTAATTGAACTTTATGGTTGTAAAGTGGAAGCGGATTACGACAATGTTTATCAACTATCAGCAGTTCCTGAAGAGCTCCGCATTAAAACGCATTACGAATCGCTTGATATCGCCGGCAGCAACAGGGTGCATTACCTGCGTTTTCAATTGCCCGCGCAGTTACCCGGGCTGGAGAAAGATCAGGAATTAAAAAAAAATCTTGAACAATGCCGCAATTGATTGAAGGCATCGATTATTATGTGAATGAAGAAGGGCTGGTGGTGCTCACCGAAAAGTTCCTGCTCGATCGTGGGTACTGTTGTGGCAATGGATGCAAACACTGCCCTTACGGTCATGAGAATGTTCCGGGGGATAAAAAATGTGACAATATGTAGATATGGAAATGGGAAAACGAAATGTGGAAATGAGAAAATGGGAAAATGTGGTGGCGCGGCGGGCTGTCTATAACGGATGGTAAGAACGAAATGAATTTATTAGTCATTCTGTCGGCTATTTTCACATTTCCACATTCTCACATTACCACATTTCCTCATTTTCTCATTTCCTCATTTCCTCTCCTACCCCTGCTCCTACTCACCAAACGGGTCATCTTCCGCTTTGTAAAGTGCTACCAGGTGTTCGAGTGCTTTTTTCAACTTCTCAAAATCTTTCTGTTCCACCATCACAAAAAACAGCAGCACTTCATTTACCAACCCTTCTCTGCAGGAGGGACCGCCGCTGATTTTCTCGCGTACCAGTTCCTTTTTTACAAATGAAATAGTGCAGTAGCGAACTGAACGGTGCCCATATGATTTTAATGAAATACTTTTTACATACAGTGGGTCAAATTCATAACTGCGGTCACGACATTGATTGAACGAACCCCAGGATGGAGAATCAAATGCGTTATACGCATATGTGTTTTCACCAGACGCGGTATAGGAAAAACGCAGGCGACCGGATGATGCGGCCGAGAATGAAATCCTATCGACTACACTACCATCATTATACTCCAGACCTACTGTTTTTCCCAGCATCCTGTCGATATAGTTGATGGTTTCCTGTTTTGTCATTTCCGCATTCTGGCTGAATACGGATACGGTACAGAGCGCCAAAATGAACGAAAGTAATTGCCTTTTCATTGGGTTGATGTCTTTTGATACAATGTTGAAGATAAAGGACAAAAAGAAAATATGCAAATGTGGAAATGTGAAAATCAGGTAACGGCGCGGGTTTTCGATTGATGATGATAAAAACTAAATAAATTTCAAAATCGTTCTGTCCGCTATTTCCCCATTTTTCTATTTCCACATTTCGTTTTCACATGTGCTTTCTCACATTTGCTTTCTCACATTTCCACATTGTCACATTTCCATATTTGCACATTTTTTCTCTCCGCTGGGAATGTTTTTATTCCATCGGGTTCCAGAACAGCTTTTTAAAGTCAACCACTTTATCGTCTTTGACTTTGATTCCTTCTTTTTCGAGTAGTTTCTGCATGGCATCGGGAGAACCGAAGTGAAATTTGCCGCTCAATAATCCCACACGATTTACAACCCGATGTGCGGGTACTTTTGGTTTTACATGGTGTGCGCCATTCATGGCCCATCCCACCATGCGTGCAGATGATTTTGCACCCAGACTTGCTGCAATAGCACCGTAGCTTGTTACCCTTCCTTTGGGGATCTGCCGCGCGACTTCATACACCTGCTCAAAAAAATTCGATTCTTTTTGCCCGCTCGGTAATACGGTTTTTAACTTCGGTGTTGATGTTTTTTTTCGCATACGAAATCGTGATCATTCTAAGTTAATCGTATTATTCGAAAAACAGCTACTTTCAAACAGGCTGTGTAAATCCGCGTATAAAATCAGTGTAAATCTGTACATAAAATCCGTGTAAATCTGTGGGAAAGCTTTTGCCGAGAAACGTTCCCACAGATTTACACGGATTTTTTATACACGGATTGCACGGACTTGCTCAGAATTCATTTTCACATTTCTTTTGCCGTTTGCCGTTTGCCGCTTGCCGATTCTCACGCCTCACGTATCAATAATAAGGACTAATCATCCAGTAAACCAGCACCCCGGTAACAGCCACATAAAACCAAACCGGCCAGGTGATGCGCGCTAGCTTTTTATGATTTTCAAATTCGCCAATCAATGCGCGATAGGCTGTAAAAAGAATAAAAGGAAGTATGAGACCCGCCAGCGGAATGTGTGTGGCCAGTACAATTATATAAATAGTTCGCGCACTGCCAACCTGCGATTTCTCGAGTTCGCTTAATTGCCTGTCGCCATCGATATCACCAAAGATTGTATCCCCGGCAAATAAATGATGGCAGATATAACTGACCAGGAATAATACAGACAATGTAAGCGCTGTGAGCATGAGCCCGCGATGGAGTTTATACTTCTTTTGCTTTACCGCAAAAAGCGCCAGTATCAATACAATTGAAACAAGTGTATTGATCACTGCATTTGCCTGTGCAAATAAATGCACATCAAAGCCCAGATCAACATCCAGTTTTACACGATTTAATAAAACCACAGCAGCAAACACAATGATTGAAAAAACGATAATGAGACGTTTTGCTCGTTTATCATTTTTCTTCCAGGCGGGCGATATCATTTGTTTTTCTTTTTTAAGAAGATAAATAAGTAATCCAACTCCGATGATTGCCGACAAAAATGCAACGGCCATGATCTGTAGTTTGCCAGCGAAAAAGCTGCGATTGTTGGGATCTTTTTTCTTTGCTGAGCAACACAATGTCGGATGACAACCGCGCGAGGTCGACAGTATCCAAACCACGATAATAACCTCTCACCTGTCGGAATGTATCGATCAAAACAAAACGATCGGTATGGATGAAGTTGCTATCTACTCCATCGCCATCAACCAGGCCAAGTTTCAAATCATTGATCACAAAATCATAGATCCTCGATTTGTCGCCAGTAAGCAACCACCATTGTTCAGGATTTACCTGGTATTTATCGGCCCAGAATTTTAAACGTTGTACCGAATCACGTTCAGGGTCGATGCTGATAGACAGATAATGGACGAAGTCGGGTGTTTTATCTCCAACCCGTTGTGAGTTGGTAATGGATTGTTGCAAACGACGCATGTTGAGCGTGAGTGCAGGACAAATGGTAGGGCAGTGTGTGAAGAAAAAATCGGTTACCACCACTTTGCCTTTCAACTCATTCCATGTAATCTTTTGCCCGAGTTGGTTGGTGAGTTCGATATCAGGAAGTGTTTTCCAAACGGTGTCGGTGTATTGTTTACCGCTTTTCACCGTCACCACAGTAGAATCGGGCAGATAATGCCTGGGCATGTGAAAGTTCTGCTCGCTTTTCGATTTCACAAAAAAATAGCTGATGAGTGGAATCAGTGCGGCGATAATGATGGCATAGAGGGCGGTCTTGTTCACATCAGTTTGTTTAAAATGCAAATGTCCGAAAATAAAACCACCGGCCGTCTTGAATGTTTAATTCAAACCGGCCGGTGGGAATATTTTACCAGGAAATTACTTTACTGTTTGCCAGGTTCTGGCGTAGCGGCCGGTTCTTCCTGGTGAGGAGATCCGTGATGTCCATGAACCGGAGTGGTTGTTTCTTTAAAATGCAGATCGTAGGTGTTCCGCAGGTTTTTATAAGAATTACCATCGATGATGAACGCGGCAATAAACCAGATGAAAAGCAGCAGTGGAACCACAATCGTCATGATCATATTGCGGATTTCATCGCCGAGGTGCATAAACACAGATACGATATAGTAAGCTTTTGCAAGCGTAAGAATACAAACAGCACCTTTAAACATCAAAACCACCAGGTAGCTGGCACCGGGCCATGCATACAGCAGCAAACCGATACCCAACTCAATTACGGTAATTACCGAAAGGAGAATGGTCGTTTTCTTTACTCTTTGCTTAAACTCCGCATCAGAAATATGATGTTCGAACGTAACTTCTGATGATGCAGATTGATGATCCATTATCTCAAATTTTTAAGTTAATCACAATTTAAATTCGCTCCATCGGCTGACTTGCGCAGCTGATTAGATGAGGTAGAAACACAGGAACACGAATACCCAAACCAGATCCACAAAGTGCCAGTACAAACCTGCTTTTTCAATCATCAGGTAGTGGCCGCGATTTTGGAATACGTTTTTCTGTGTCATGATCAACATTACGATGTTGATAATCACACCTGAGAATACGTGAAAGCCATGGAAACCGGTAATACCAAAGAAGTATCCGCCGAAGGCTACGGGTCCTTTTTCACGTACGTGTAGTTCAGCTGTATTGATTTTTGCGATCAGTTCTTCTGCGCTCATGCCCAACAGTTGGGAATGTGATTCAGTAGCGCCGGTTTGATGTGCCAGTGCTGCCAGTGTTTCAACAGAAGAATTGCTTAATGCTTTTGTTACATCAGCCGCAGTAGCAACTTCACCCCAGGGGTTAGCAGCCATTGTTTGACCGATCAGTTCGATTTTGCCATCAATCAGGGTTGGGTAGGCACCTGTGATCATGTGATGCCACTCCCATGCCTGGCAACCCAGGAACGCGAGACCACCGATGATTGTCCATACCAGCCATTTGATAACCCCTTTTTTATCGCCTTTATGACCTGCATGTACAGCCATTACCATTGTAACGGAGCTGATGATGAGGATAAAGGTCATTACACTCACGAAAGCCAGTGGCAGTTGCGTATGACCTGCACCGGGGAATGCGCTGAATACCACGTTAGGATCGGGCCAGAAGTTCTGGCTAAAACGAATGGTACCGTACGAAATCAGGAAGGCCCCGAATGTGAAAGCATCACTCATCAGGAAGTACCACATCATCAATTTTCCGTACTCCAGGTTGAAGGGGCTCTTACCACCGCTCCACCATTTCGTTTGATGCACTGTTGCTGGTGTCGACATAATTCTAATTAAAATTCTATACTAAGTTTCAATCGGCAGTGATGTTGCCATCAGGTTGCCTTTCTGCTAATAATATTTCGCACACAATCCAAACTCACCCGTTTATCATTATCCGATAACGATAAAGAATACTAATAAATAAATCCAAAGCAGGTCTACAAAATGCCAGTAAGTAGCGGCAACTTCTACCGGTACTGAACTGTAATTTTTGCTTTTCCCAAAGAACGCACGGATGAACATTACAATCAGTGCAATGATTCCTCCCAGTACGTGGAGGCCATGCAGGCCAAAAATCACATACAGGAATTGTCCTGCGCCGGTTACACCTTTCAGCGTTACGTGTTGTTGGTTCCAGAGTTCGCTAAAACCGGCCAACTGCATCACCACAAACGCGATACCCAATGCTACCGTTATTGCAATGAACTGGCGGTATTTCAACCGCTCCCTGTTGCGAAATGAGCGCAGTGCCATGTGCATGGTAACGCTGCTCAAAATAATCGCCACAGTTGAAAACCAGAAGATCTGCGGCATCTTCACATCACGCCAGCCAACCAGGTTGCTTTTTACAATGAAAGCACTGGTTAATCCGGCAAACATCATCAGGATACTCCCGATAGCCACCCAAAGGGTGTATTTATGGGGATGTATTTTCTTTCTTTGATTCTCCACGGTAGCAGATATCTCCATTACTTAATTTTTTTCGATGATCGATGATCGATGACCGGTTAAAGTTTGGTGCTCTTTCCTTTCTCACACAGTTTCACGTTTGCCGTTTGCCGACTCTCACTCCTCTCAGCTTTTACTCAACAAAAACGCCAACAACACCACTGGCAGATACAAATAACTTCCAAACATCACTTTTCTTGCAGCTTTCACATCCATTGTTTGATAGAGGCGAACGCTGCGGCCAATCATAAAGAGGTTGGCCAGTACCACCAGTCCGAGGCTGATTTTTCCTGCCAGGTCGTTATAATGGCACATTCCCGTGAAATAGGGGACCAGTGTTATCGGCAACAGCAACATGGAATAAATCACTGTTTGTAATGCCGTAAACTTTGTAGGTCCTTTATCTGCTGGCAATAGTTTGAATCCCACACGCGAATAATCGTTGTGTGCAATCCATGCAATGGCCCAGAAATGTGGGAACTGCCATAAAAACTGAATTCCAAAGAGCACCCATCCTCCGAGTGATAACCGATCATCGCCTGCAGCCCATCCAATTAAACAGGGCAAAGCTCCCGGCACCGCTCCCATCAACACCGCCATACTACTCACCTTTTTCAGGGGTGTGTAAATAAATGCGTATAAAAACAGGCTGAAGGCGGCAATACCTGCCGACAACCAGTTGAAATAATATCCCAACAATCCTACTCCCACCACACCGGCAATGATGGCAAAAGTCCAACCTTCCGATGTCGACATACGACCCGATGCAATGGGGCGTTTCGCCGTGCGCTTCATTTGCGCATCGGTGTCTTTCTCAACAACCTGGTTGATGGCATTTGCACTGCCCGTCACCAACATCCCCGCTACAAAGAGCAAACCAATCATCACCCAATCCGCTTCCACCACTTTCGGTGCCAGCATGTAACTGATTACACTGCTAAACACCACCATTATACTTAACGAAAGCTTTATTAACTGCAAATAATCTTTAATTCTCTTCATCATCAGCTTTCGTGGTTAGATTTCGGGTGCATCATTTTTTCAAACAACGAACCTGAAATTTTCAACTACTAGTGTTTCGACTCATTAGAACCCACGGGTTCTGTTTGAGGAATATATTCTCTTCCGTCTTTTCCATAATCATAGGGCCAGCGATGAACTTCAGGAATTTCACCAGGCCAGTTGCCGTGACCAGGATTGATGGGTGTAGTCCATTCCAGTGTTGTAGCACCCCAGGGGTTGCTGCTGGTAACTTTGCGGCCTTTGAAAATAGAATAGAAGAAGTTGAAAATAAACATCAGTTGTACTGCGAATACCACAATGGTAACCACCGTAATCATCTTATCAAGATCACCAAACTGGTTGAATGAATGCCAGCCTGATTTATCAAGATAACGGCGAGGGATACCTGCCAGACCCTGGTAGTGCATTGGCCAGAAGATGAGATAAGCACCGATGATTGTTACCCAGAAGTGGATATAACCCAACGTTGCATTCATGTAACGGCCATACATTTTGGGGAACCAGTGGTAGATGCCTGCGAACATACCGAACATAGATGCCACACCCATTACAATGTGGAAGTGAGCCACAACGAACATGGTATCGTGCAGGTGAATATCGATGGTTGAGTTACCCAGGAAGATACCTGTTAAACCACCGGAGATAAACAGGCTCACAAAACCGATGGCGAACAACATACCCACTGTGAAGCGGATATTACCACGCCATAATGTAGTAAGCCAGTTAAATACTTTGATCGCTGATGGTACCGCAATCAATAGTGTCAACAGTACGAACACCGAACCAAGGAATGGGTTCAAACCGGTAACAAACATGTGGTGCGCCCATACCAGGAAGGCCAGGATCGCGATGGCGAACATAGAACCAAGCATCGCCATATAACCGAAGATAGGTTTGCGGCTGTTAACCGACATAATCTCTGATACCATACCCATAGCCGGCAGCAGGATGATATATACTTCGGGGTGACCCAGGAACCAGAATAAGTGTTGGTAAAGGATGGCACTACCCCCTTCATTTGGCAGTACTTCACCATTAATAACGATATCACTCAGGAAGAAGCTGGTACCCAGGTTGCGGTCGAACAGCAACAGGATAGCTCCTGATAATAGTACAGGGAAAGAAAGTACACCCAGCACTGCGGTAAAGAACAGCGCCCAGATAGGAAGCGGCAAACGCGTCATGCTCATACCTTTGGTACGCATGTTCAGGATTGTAGAAATATAGTTAAGACCACCAAGCAGTGAGCTCACAATAAACAAAGCCATACTGATCAACCACAGGTCGGTACCGATTTTTGAACCGTCGCCCGCCTGACCAAGTGCAGACAGTGGAGGATACATTGTCCAACCACCACTTGCAGGACCGGTTTGTACAAACAGAGACGACAACATGATTACGCTGGCGAGGAAGAAGAACCAGTAAGAAAGCATGTTGAGGAATGGCGAAGCCATATCACGTGCGCCAATCTGAAGAGGAATCAGGAAGTTGGCGAATGTACCACTCAGACCCGCTGTTAATACGAAGAACACGAGTACGGTACCGTGCATCGTTACCAGCGAATAGTAGAACTCAGGCTTGATGAGACCGCCGGCGGCGCGTTCACCAAAGAATGTTTCCAGGATAGGAAACTCCTGTCCGGGAAAACCGAGTTGCAAACGGAAGAGTACGGAAAACAAGCCGCCGATCACGGCCCAAACGATACCGGTAATCAGGAACTGCTTACCGATCGTTTTGTGATCCATACTGAAAACGTACTTCGATACAAAGGACTGGTGGTGGTGTCCATGACCGTTATGATCGTCATGATGCCCAACAACAGTTGATTCCGGATGTATGTGCAATGCTTCGCTCATAATACTTATATATTTACGAGTGGTCTACGCCACTCAACTCATTAATGGGTTCCTTTGGCGTCGCCGGTTGTTGCGGGCGACAATGTCTTCACCGTTCCTTTTGTTGAATCAGCTACCTGTGTTGCGGGTGTTGCTTCAGGTTGTGGATTGGCAACCAGGTATTGTGGTTTCTGGCCAGCCATCCACGCATCATATTCTTCCTGTGTTTCCACTACAATGGTTCCGCGCATGCTATAGTGACCACGTCCGCACATCTGGTCGCAGGAGATCTCGAATACAAATTCGGGATCACCTGTTTCTTCACGAACCTGTTTGGTTGTTTTGGTTGGTGTAAACCACATGGTAGTTGGTGTGCCTGGCACCGCATCCATCTTCATACGGAAGTGTGGCAGACCCACGTCGTGAATAACATCTTTCGCGCCGATCACCAGTTTAACGGGACGGTTAACTACGAGGTGCAGTTCGCCACTTCCATAGATATCGTCATGGTTTGCGGGATCGTCCCAAAGCTGTCCAAGCGGATTGCTTTTTGTATCGTCGATTTCTTTGTAATATTTTTTACCCAGGATTCCATCTTCACCTGGATAGCGGTATTCCCATTTAAACTGGCTACCTACTACTTCTACAACCATAGCATCTTTAGGAGCATCACCGGTAATACGGAACCAGTAGAAGATACCGAAGCCCACCATGATAGTAAGAACGATCGCTGGAATTACGGTCCAGATCAATTCCAGTTTATTATTATGTGGGAAATAATACGCTTTACGATTGTCAGACTCCTGGTATTTGTATGCAAACCAAAACAGGCCAATCTGCGTCAGGAAAAATACAAAACCAGTGATCGCGATGGTGGCATAAAGCATCGTATCGATGTCTTTACCATGGTTTGAATACGCTTCGTGCAGGATTTTATCTTTCAACTGCTCATTGCAATACACCACACCCACGAGACCTACGATCAAAAAGACCAGCATCAAAAAGCCGTTGATCTTATTCGACTGCTTGCGGGATCTTTCCTCCCCTCTCAAAATGGCCACATATTCGCTGGCCTTCGCAATTTGAAAGGTAACTATAAACCCCAGGGCCAAAATCGCAATGATGAAAAAAGTTTGCATATAGTTGAGTTCTAAGTTCGATGTTCTAGTTTTTTGTTTGTTGTTACCAGCTTTTGTTTATTCTCAATAACATTGGCCAGTAACGTTTCACTACACAGGATCAGGCATGGTGGATCACACTCTCTTTTGTCAAAGGGTGGTTGGTGGCCAGTAATGGCGCTTTCGACAACGCTTTACCGGTAACAAACATGATCACACCTACAAATCCCAGCGCTACACCAAAGTCATATAAAATCATAGGCACTTCGTTGGGCGATACAGCAGGGAACACCATTTGGTAGAAATCCAGCCAGTGGCCAAACAAAATCAGCAATGCCATGAATGTCATCGTTGAATATCTTCTCTTCGAATCTCTCGTCATCAAAATCAGCAACGGCGCCAGGAAGTTGATGATAAACATCAGCCAGAAAATGCCGCTGTACAAACCCTCAGCACGTGGCTTGAAGTAAACGGTTTCTTCAGGAATGTTAGCGTACCAGATCAGCATGAACTGTGAGAACCACAGGTAAGTCCAGAAGATAGAGAACGCAAACATGAATTTGCCGATATCGTGCAGGTGCTCAAAGTTGGTGAACTCGAGGTAACCAGCATTTTTCAGATATACAACAAACAGTGCGATCAAAGCCATACCGGCAACAAATGAACTTGCAAATGTGTACCAGCTATACATGGTGCTGTACCAGTGTGCATCAATACTCATCAGCCAAAGCCAGGGAATAGATGACATTACTGTCAGCGAAAACACAACGATATAAAGTGCAGCCCAAACTGTATTCTTCCAGAGATATTTGCGTTTGCTTTCCAGGTCAGGCAGCGGGCTGTTGTCGAGTGACTGAGACAGTTTGCGCATTTTCCAACCCAGTACAGACCACAATACAACAGTGAGTACAGTTGTAACAGCAAAGAAACCTTTATTCAAAAATCCTTTTTTGAAATCGAGTACAGGATCTTCTGCTACGTGATGTGTATCTGTCCAGTGGTAAATAGTATGATTGCTGCCAAAGCAGATAGCGAGCAGGATGGCCACGCAGATCACGCCGATTACAGGTACTACTGCAGAGATGGCTTCAGGCACACGACGGAAAGCCATTTGCCAACCGCCCCAGGCCAGTGTGGTAGCGCAGATAAAGAACATGCTCGCATTAACCACGAGGAGGAAGTACACGCTGTTTTGCAGCAGGCTTGCCCAGAAACGAGCATCGTTGAGTGCTTCCTGTTTAGCATCTGCAGCACCTCCATGTGTCGAAATATAGAGACCAATGATCGACAGCACGCCGAAGGCCATTAATGCCAACGAGATGGTATTATATCTTTTAGGAGCCGTGAAATTGAGCTTTAGTGACATCAGCTTTCTTTTAATTCTTCAAAAATTTTTATTTCGGCTGAGCAGTTGCTGCCGCAGTTGAATCAGGTGCAGCGTTGTTGTTAGCAGCACCGCCATTTCCTTGCTTAGCGCGAATGTATGTTACGATTTCCCAGCGTTGTTTGGTTGACAGTTGCGAAGCATAACTTCCCATCGCTCCTTTACCATAAGTCATTACGTGGAACATGGTACCATCAGCCAGCTTCTTCATATCATCACCCATCAGGTTTTTGGGAGCTGCTGTGTAAGGGCCATTGCCATCTTTATACAACGGACCATTACCATCGAGTTTTGCTCCGTGGCAGATACCGCAATTCACCAGGTAAAGACGTTCTGCTTCTTTTTGATCCACCGCAGACGTTGTCAGCGGGTTCTTCACGCTTGCAGATTGTGCGTACCCTTCTTCACTGTTTTCGATACGATACGAGGCCATTTCGCCCTGAGCAATGGTGCCCGGTACAGGCATTGCATTGTATTGAGGCGTCATTTCAGCACCTGAGTTTTTCAGGCGTGACTGGGCATCCGTATAAGTTTCGTATGCATTGCTATACGCCATGTCGGGCATATAAGCGCGACCGGGACTGCCTTTACCACCACAACCAACAAAAATGCTGAGTGATGTGCCAACTGCTGCGAGTATGAATAATTTCTTCATTCTTCTTTATTATATATGCGATTAAGAAGCCGCTTCTACTTTTTTACCATATTTCACAGTGTCCTGGTCGTAGCGACCCAGCCACCATCCTGTTTCACGATACTGAACTGATACGTCTTTCGCGCCAACGCTGTTGAGGAAAGCGATCAATTCTTCGTCGTTTGTTTTATCAGTGCATTCCAGCGCCATTACAAACGTATCATCTGTACTGCGTGGATTGAAGTGATCTTTCTTTACAAATGGAGCCAACTGACATAGCCAGCAGAAAGTAAGCACCATGCCCACCGCTGCGAACAAAACCGTTAACTCAAACGTAATAGGTATCCATGCAGGCAGTGAGAAGAAAGGCTTACCACCAAAGTTGATGGGCCAGTCGGTTGTAAGCGCCCACGTAATAAACGAAACAGCCGTGGTAGTACCAGTGATACCGAAGATGAACCCCGCAGTATGCAAGCTGGTATCACGCAAACCCATTTCCTTATCAAGGCCATGGATTGGAAACGGCGTAAATACATCGTGGATACGATAGCCCGCACGACGAACTTTTTTCACCGCCGGAAACAGTACCGCTTCGTCATCGAAGTTGCCTACAACAAATTTTTTTACACTCATAAAAAAACCAGTTCAAAAATGTTATACGTTCTACGTTATACGTTTTGCGTTGTACGTTATACGTTTTTTGTTCTCTTATTTCTAAATGTTGTTACGTATAACGTTAACCGTTTAACGTAAAACTTTTCTTACGCACCATGATCATGGCTGTGATCATGCCCGAACTTATTAATTTCTTCCTGCTCTACTTCGGTCATGTTGTTTTTATAGCTTTCTCCATTTTTCTTCAGGATATGCTTGATCTCAGCGATGGCAATAACCGGGAAGAATTTTGCAAAAAGGAAATAACAGGTAAAGAACAAACCGAATGTACCCATGTAGAACCCAATCTCCCAGATTGAAGGAGAGTAGTAAGTACTCCATGAGCTTGGCAGGTAGTCACGATAAATAGAAGTAACGATGATCACAAAACGTTCGAACCACATACCGATATTCACCAGGATACTCATGAAGAATGTCAACAGAATATTCCTTCTCATTTTACGGAACCAGAAAATTTGTGGCGACAATACGTTACAACCCATCATCAGCCAGTAGCTCCATCCGTAAGGTGAATTCAGATTCAAACGGTTTTCGAAGAATGCGAAGTTTTCAGCAGGCACAGCAGAATACCAGGCCATGAAAAGTTCGGTGAGATAAGCGATACCTACGATTGAACCTGTAAGTACGATTACCTTATTCATTACTTCGATGTGCTCGATCGTGATATAATCTTCCAGCGCCAACACTTTACGTGTTACCAACAACAGCGTTTGCACCATCGCAAAACCAGAGAAGATGGCACCCGCAACGAAGTAAGGAGGGAAGATGGTAGTGTGCCATCCCGGAATTACGGAGGTGGCAAAGTCAAATGATACGATGGTGTGTACAGAAAGTACGAGTGGTGTACTCAAACCGGCCAATACCAGTGAAAGTGCTTCATGGCGCTGCCAGTGTTTGGTAGAACCTGTCCAGCCGAATGCAGCCACACCATAGAAAAATTTACGCCATTTCACTTTTGCACGGTCACGCAGGGTAGCGAGGTCAGGTAATAAACCTGAATACCAGAAAAGCAATGAAACGGTGAAGTAAGTTGAGATCGCAAATACGTCCCACAACAGCGGCGAGTTAAAGTTAACCCACAAAGGACCGCGGGTGTTGGGGTAAGGAAGTACGAAGAAGGCATCCCATACACGACCCATGTGCCAAATCGGAAACTGGCCCGCGCACATTACCGCGAAGATGGTCATCGCTTCCGCAGCGCGGTTTACACCGGTACGCCAGCCCTGGCGGAAAAGGAGGAGGATCGCAGAGATCAGCGTTCCCGCGTGACCAATACCTACCCACCATACGAAGTTGGTGATATCCCATCCCCAACCAATGGTCTTATTCAGGTTCCACTGGCCGGTACCGTAGATCACTTCCACAGCCACGGAGATAATACCGAAGATGAGCAGAACCACGGAAATAAGAAACCCTACCCACCAGAGTTTGGAAGGTTTGGTCTCCACCGGACGGCAGATGTCTTCTGTTACCTGGTGATAATCCTTACTACCATCTACCAGCGGCGGTCTGGCCTGTGATTCGTATCTGAGTAATGCCATATGATAAATTTCCTAATAGTTAATTATCCTGTTTAGTTCTTCTTCTCGCTATTAATGATGCGCTCCTTCTTCAGCACCTGCATGTTCCGTTGCCGGTTTTGCATGATGTCCTTTTCCGGGAATGATCTCATCGGTATTGCGCACTTTCGCCAGGTAGGTTACGTTGGGCAACACGTGCAGTTGCTCCAGTACCAGGAAGCTGCGTTGAGGATTCTCCTCACGTACTTTAGAGATCTGTGTATTGGGATCGTTCACATTACCGAAAATGATTGCATCGCCAGCGCAAGCCTGCTGACAGGCAGTTTTTGCTTCGCCATCCAGCAGCGGACGGTTTTCTTTCTTCGCCTGCAGTTTAGCAGCCTGTGTACGTTGTACGCAGAAGCTACATTTTTCCATTACACCACGTGAGCGAACCGTAACATCAGGATTCAATACCATGCGTGTCAGCTCATCATTCATCTGAAACACCACATCGTTCAGCTTACCTACCGTTTGCTGATCCTGGTTGTTTTTGAAGCTGTCAGCTCCTGTATAATCCGCCCAGTTAAAGCGACGAACTTTATAAGGACAGTTGTTGGCGCAATAGCGGGTACCGATGCAACGGTTATAAGCCATCTGGTTGATACCTTCACTGCTGTGGTTGGTTGCTGCTACCGGGCATACGTTTTCGCAAGGAGCGTTATCGCAATGCTGGCACATCATCGGCTGGAATACCACGCCTTTCAGGTCATCCGGATTTTCTTTATCACTTACAAAGTAGCGGTCAATACGCAGCCAGTGCATATCGTGGTAACGCAGTACTTCGTTTTTACCCACCACCGGCACGTTGTTTTCTGCATGACAGGCCACCACGCAGGCGCCGCAACCATAGCAGGCATTCATGTCGATGTTCATACCCCATTTCAAACCTGGGTTGGCATGTACGCCATACAACGTACCTTCTTTACGGAAGTCACCTTCTTTTCCGCCATAAGCTTCTTTGAGGTGATTACGAGCATCCAGAATTTCAGTGGGGCGTTGTTTGAAGGTAGCGAGCGTTGTTTCGCGCACCACATCCAAACGTCCTTCGTAAGAGTTGTGGATCTGCATTTGCGCGATCTTCTCTTTACGCTTCATGTCGGTGATTTCAACAGCATTGCTGTATGAAACCGTTTCGCCATTCAGTTTTGCAAAAGGATAAACATTCGCACCGATTCCTGCAGCTGTTTTGCCCAGGCTGTCGGCACGACCATAACCTACCGCAACAGCGATTGTATTTTCATTCATCCCCGGAATTACCAGTACGGGCAGTTCCACAGATTTTTCACCGATAGCAATTTTGATTACCGGCTTTTGGGGATAGTATTCGTAATTGTTTTTAGATTTTTCACTTCCGTTAACCAGGTCAAGGCCCAGCAATTCTTTCGCCATCTTCATGCTGATGAGCGCATAGTTGCCCCAGCATGCTTTAGAGATGGGATCAGGAAGTTCCTGCAACCATGGGTTAGAAGCGCCCGCGCCTGCACCGATAGAAACTTTTTGGTACAACACGATTTCTGCACCTGATACTTTCGGCGCAGCACTGATAGCGTTTGCCGCATTTGCAAGGGCCCCACCAGAGTAGGCACCAGCGCTTACAGTACCTGGAGTTTCCCAAATACCGCGGCTCAGGCTTTCTTCAAATAATTCAACACTTCCGATTTTACCTGACCAGTAGTTGCGCAGGTACGTTTCGTAAGTAGTATCGTTGCCACTCCATTTCAGCAGTGATGTCTGCCACTGGCGTGTTTTAAACAAAGGATGAATAGTGGGCTGCATAAAGCTCACCAGTCCTGATTTTGGTTCAGCATCACCCCAGCTTTCGAGGAAGTGGTGGGTAGGCACTGAATACTGGCAGAGTGCAGTTGTTTCATCCAGACGTTCGCTGAATGAAACCGTAAGTTTTACTTTAGCCAGTGCTTTTCCAAAGCGCTCACCATCGAAATAAGTATATACAGGGTTTGCATCAGCAATCAGCAATGCACCAACCTGACCAGCTTCCATTTGAGAAAGCAGGTCGCTTACGCGTTTGTCAACTCCCTGGCGATAGTTAGAAGTAACACCCCAGTTGATAGTAGAACCATAAGCGCCGATAGCAGCGTTGATGGCGTTTACAACAATCTGTACATTTACATCGTTGCTGCCTGAAACAACCAGGCCGGCACCGTTGTGCGTTTTCAGATCAGCAGCCGCTTTTTCGATACCTGCTTTCAGTTTTGCATCCGCAATGGAAGGTGCAGATACAGAGCCGTTGATTGCAGCGAGTAAAGCCAGTGCAACCGCACCTGTTTCAGATGGGCGATGTGTAAAGCGTTCGTCTGCATTCGCACCAGTAGTGCTCAGATGACCTTCAAACTGGTAGTGTTTGCTCATCTGCGGGTTCTTCTCATCAATCTTGCGGCCTTTACCATAACCAACTCCATTTTCAACCGGGTTCATCCAGTTGCCCAGGAAATCGGCATCAAGGCTCACAATTACTTTAGCAGCATCAAACTGGTAAGAAGGCAGTTTGCGACCGAAGCCAGAAGCTTCATTCGCCTGCAACATACCGCTATAAGAAACCGGATCAATTACGACATGCTCGCTTCCTGCATTTTTTTGCCAGGAATTCGTTGATCAGTTGTTGTGTACTGGGAGAAACAATACTGCCGGTAAGCACTACCACTTTTGCACCATTCAAACCTGCGAGTGCAGCAGTTATTTCTTTGTCCAGTTGTTCATAAGTAGGAACCTCCTCAAACTTGTCACCCTTTTTGTGTTTAGGGTTGGTGAGGCGGTGCATATCGTAGAGGTCGAGAACGGAGGCCTGCGCCCGGGCGCTGGTTCCGCCTTTTGTATAAGAAGATTCGATATTCCCTTCAATTTTGATGGGACGACCGTCACGTACTTTAGCAACAATTGGCAAAACATCGCCGTCCTGTACATAGGTAGTGGCATAATATTTTGCCTCGCCGGGAATCAGGTTCTCGGGTTTGTTGGCATATGGGATTACTTTACGCTCAGGAACTTTACAACCAGCAGCCAGGGCGGCAGCAGCCGTACTAAACCCGAGGTATTTCAGAAAGTCACGACGGGGAGCTTTGGCATCAGCCAGGCTGCCGCTGTCGAAGCCTTCAAAAGGCAACTCTTCACGAAACTCATCCTCTACCTTCTTCTGAAAATTTTCCGGATCATTGATCTGTCCGAATCCCTGCCAGTACATGTTTTGGCTCATATTTATCAGAGTTATCAGCTGAATGACCGATCTCGTATCCGGTTTGCTGTTTGCGTTTTATCGCTTCACAGCTTTCAACTGCTTTTTTGAAATTTTAGAATCCAGTGATACAATCAGCAGTTGCCGCAGCAACTACTCACTGCCGACGTTATTAATAATGGCATTTCTGGCACTCCAGTCCACCGATATGCTCTACACGAACGCTATCCATTTTGCCATCGCGGATGTCATTGTGGAATTTCTCGTATATGCTGTAGAACTGATTGCCTTTAGTGCTGTCGTAATTGAAGTTAACCGCTGTTTCACGGTGGCAATTCACGCACCATCCCATGCTCAACTCAGAGAACTGGAACACTTCGTCCATCTGGTCAATGTTACCGTGACATGTCTGGCACTGTACATTACCTGCACGAACGTGTTGTGAATGGTTGAAGTAAACGTGATCAGGAAGATTGTGAATTTTAACCCAGGGAATTGCGGTTGCATTTTCAGCTTTCCAGTCGTTGGGTTTTGAAGGATCAAAACCAGCGTATTTGTAAAGCTTCGCGATTTCAGCAGTTCCGTTTACCTCTTTACCCTTGCGGTCGTAAAGTTGCGGACCTGTGTATTCGTTAATGGTTTTGTGACAATTCATACACACATTCACTGAAGGCACAGCCGCATGTTTGCTTTCCCATGCATTACCATGGCAATACAAACAGTTAATCTGGTTAATACCTGCGTGAACTTTATGTGAGTAGAAAATGGGTTGCTCGGGTTCGTAGTTGGTCTGACGCTGCATACCAATCATTCCTTTTGCAGTGAAGTAACCCCCTACAATAAAGAAGAGGATCGCAACCATGGCGATATATACTTTATTACGATAGAAAGCAACAGGCTCAGGGCGCTGAATACCTTCTGCATCGTCCGACATTTTTTTCAGGTTACTGTTTACCTGCAAAAGGATCAGTGCAACAATTGCAAGAATCAGGGAAATAACGCCAAAGATTACAGCGTTTTGGCTGGAGTTGTCAGTTGCTGCTTCACCAGTTGGCGTTGGGGTTGTACCACCACCAGGACCTTTTGCGAAAGTTTCTTCTACATGTTTGAAGATTGCGTCGATATCCTCGTTTTTCAATTGCGGGAAAGGAGTCATCACCGATCCGAACTTCGCTTTCAACGCTGCATAACGTGGCTCGCTCAGGTGTGCGCCGGGATTGTGTACCCAGTCATACATCTTTTGCTTGTCGGCATAGAACTCATCCTCGATTACACCACCGAGTTTAGGCCCTGTACCATCTTTAAATACATTATGACAACTGGCGCAATTGGCCGTGAAAAGTGCCTTTCCATCCTGAGCCGAAACCTGAAACGCGGTAAATACAACAAATAACAGCGTAAAAAGTGTCAGTTTCAGGGCCTTTGGTTTACAAGGAATCATAGCAGCGATTAATCTGTGAAAATGTGGATAAATAGCTCTAACCGGCTGCAAAAATAAGCCACGGAGTTAACAAAATGCCAACGTTTCCAAAAATTTTTAACCCGCTACCAGCCTGCATTTCAGCGGATTTATATGCATTTTTTAGGGATGTCGAAAATTGTTTGTCATAAATACGTCAACTCTGTGTGGGTATCGTGGATTTGTGAAAATCGGTCTGGAAGAGAACTGTTTTTTGCAGACTTTTGCGGACATCCCGGAAAAATTGACAGGTTTACGGCGTTGAACCAACCAGCTGATCCGGTGTTGGAGAATCACCCGTTTTCTGGCCGGTTCACCCGGCCCAGCAGATAAACACACCAGGGTTCCGGGACTTATATTTGAATATAACTAATTAAACATCAGACTGATACAATGTTCAGCCGGCTCAAAAATAAATGGAAGGTAAGTGGACTTCAATTGCTTCTTATACTCTGCACGTTCGCAATCGGTGGTAGCCTTACCGGGCTGGCCGGCAAAGCGATCATGGGTTATTTGCCTATTGAACGCGGATTCTTATGGGTACTGGTTTACGTAATCCTGGTTACGTTGATCTGGCCCATCTCAGTTTTGGTGGTTTCCGTCTTCTTCGGCCAGTTCCGCTTTTTCATCAGTTATCTCAAAAAAATGGGCCGACGCATGAAGATCATTCGTTAAACCCAGGGCTTTATCTTCCTTTTTGTTGTTTCTGCGGCAATGAATCCGAAACTTGCCCATTGTCCCGACGATAAAACTTTTTCAAAAAGTTCTTCGGCCTGCTCATTCAGGTTGTTCAGCTTACAATAATAACCGATGCCAAAAGCTGTGGTGGCTGCACTCAGAATAGTCCTCCGCTGCGTGTTCAGTTCGTCGAGGTAAGACTGCATTTGTTCTTTTGTTGTGGGTTTATCTACATAATACAATCGCAACAATAGCCAGTAGTCGAAATTCTCGATAAGGTTAGGTTCCTGTGGCAGGCTTTGCCATAACTGCTTTGCTTCTTCCTTTTTTCCCTGCGCCTGTAAAATCAAATTCAGCCAGTTGGCTGTAGCAATTTTCATATCGTCGTTTTTTGATAATTCGAGGCAGGCACGAAATGCAGCTTCGGCTTTAGGTATATTATTTTTAAAAAAATAAGCGAGGCCCAGGTGATAATATATATTGGTTTGTAGTGTGCTGGTAGGAATATTCTTTGCATTCGGCATTCCATCGGGTTCAATCTCATCCGGTTTATTGCGCACCAATTTGGCTGCTTTCTCAAAATCGGCGATGGCTTTATCAAAACATCGTACCGTTAAATAGCGATGCCCGCGGTGGCGATACATGCGCGCATCACGCGGGAACTTTTCGATGCCCTGGTCAAAAATATCAATCGCCTGCGCGTATTCTCCATTGTACCCCAGGTGGCGTCCATACCAGATGATGTTGTCGGCGTTATCATTGTTTTGCTGGTAGTTGGAAAAAGCTTTCTGCAATTTCAGTTTCTGCTCTTCGGTAGCGGCTGGTTCAGGAACAGTGGCGCATACCTGGCCAAACAGGTTTGTACCCACGGACATAAGAAGAAAAAGCAGCAAAGTTAGTTTGGAAAACATAGCGAGATGGTTGAGGATTTGAAAGTAAAAAGAAATCGGCAAAGGACGATGTGGAAATATGGAAATGAGAAAATGTGGGAATACAGATATTCACGTAAGCATTGATTCATTTATCGCCTCCCTAATTTGAATTGCCCATTGGCACATTTACATATTGTCACATTTTTTTTGCCGTTTGTTGTAGGGACGCGCTGCATCACGTAGGGACGCGCTGCATCACGTAGGGACGCGCTGCATCACGTAGGGACGCGCTGCATTACGTAGGGATGCGCTGCATCACGTAGGGATGCGCTGCATTACGTAGGGATGCGCTGCATTACGTAGGGACGCGCTGCAGTAGGGACGCGCTGCATCACGTAGGACGCGCTGCATCACGTAGGGACGCGCTGCATCACGTAGGGACGCGCTGCATCACGTAGGGACGCGCTGCATCACGTAGGGACGCGCTGCATTACGTAGGGACGCGCTGCAGCGCGTCCCTACTCACACATCACGATTCACGCTTTCTCGCTAAATTCGCCGCGTGAAACAACTCATCATCTTCGCTTCCGGTGCCGGTTCAAATGCCGCGCGTATTATTGAACATTTTCAGCAAAATCAAAAAGCGCAAATCGCGCTGATTGTTTGTAATAAACCGGGGGCGGGAGTCATCAACATTGCAGAGAAAGCAAATATTCCCGTGTTGATGATCGAAAAGGAACCATTTTTCAGGGGCGACGGATATGTTCCACAATTACAGCAATACAATCCTTCTTTAATTGTGCTTGCAGGCTTTTTATGGAAGATTCCCAACAGCATTATCCAGGCATTCCGCGGTCGCATTGTCAACATTCACCCTGCGCTGCTTCCCAACTATGGTGGCAAAGGCATGTATGGTAAACATGTTCATGAAGCTGTTGTTGCAGCCGGCGAAACAAAAAGCGGTATCACTATTCATTATGTGGATGAGCATTACGATCATGGCGATACTATTTTCCAGACCACCTGTCCCGTGTTGCCTGGCGATACGGCTGATACACTTGCACAACGTATTCATCAACTTGAGCACCAACATTTCCCTGTGGTGATTGACTCCCTGATCTGACCGATCGTTTGGTAATCGGTTCTGTTATCAATATATAAAAAAGCATCGATCAGTATTTGCGTTGCGCTTTTTTGATCCTTTTGGTGTAATTTTCTTTACCAAACCTCTTCATCATGCGCAAATGCTTGCTGGCTTTAGCCATTACACTTCTTTGTTTAAATCTTTTTGCACAATCGGTTTTAAAAGAAGCGGCTCCCGCTTCAGCTGGCTTTTCGGCAGAACGCCTGCAACGGATTGATAAACTCATGCAGGAATATGTCGATAAAAAATGGATGCCCGGAGCCAGCATTCTCATTGCACGCGAAGGCAAAATTGTTTACCACAAAGCGTTCGGTTATTCAAATCTTGATACAAAAAAGCCTTTGCAGAAAGATGATATTTTCCGCATTGCTTCGCAAACCAAAGCAGTAACTGCTGTGGGCGTATTAATGTTATATGAAGAAGGAAAATTCGGACTCGATGATCCTATTGGAAATTATATTCCAGCATTCAAAAAAATGGAAGTACTTGATAAGTTCAATGCTGCCGACACCACTTATACCACTGTTCCAGCAAAAAGCGCTATCACCATTCGTCAGCTCCTCACACATACTTCCGGTATTGGTTATGCGCAAATAGGAAGCAACGAGTCTAATGCTATTTATTATAAAAATGGAATAATGGGTGGGCTCGGTGTAGGAAACCTGTTGCTTGCCGATCAAATGAAAACGCTCGGAAAACTTCCACTCATGCATCAACCGGGTGAAAAGTGGACCTATGGATTAAACATTGACCTGCTCGGGTACCTGATTGAAGTAGTAAGCGGACAATCGCTGGATGAATTCTTGCGCACACGCATTTTTGAACCGCTGGGAATGAAGGATACTTATTTCTTTTTACCGAAATCAAAATACAATCGCCTTGTAAAAGTTGCCTCGGAAAATGAGGAGAAAGAAAGCGTTTTTATGAAAGATCGCTATTTTACAATGAATGGAACGGTTGATGTTGAATACCCTGCTACTGAAGGCACTTTCTTCTCTGGAGGAGGCGGTCTGAATTGCACCGCACTCGACTATGGCATCTTTATGCAAATGCTGCTCAACAATGGTGAATACAATGGCAAACGGATATTGAGCCCGACAACAGTCACTATGATGCGCAGCCCACAATTTCATCCTGCTTACTGGGATGATAAATTCATGGGGCTCGGTGTCGGTATTTACACCGAAAAAAGTGTTCCCAAAACGCCTCCCAGCCCCGGTAGTTTTGAATGGGGCGGATTCTTTAGTTCTTCCTTCTGGGTAGATCCCGAAAAGAAAATCATCGCGCAGCTATTCATCAACCAGTTTCCACATTCGCATGGAGAAATACATAATAAGTTTAAGGTGTTGGTGTATGCAGCGCTGGAGGCAATGCAGTAATGTGGCAATGTGGCAATGTGGAAATGAGGAAATGTGGAGATGAGAAAATGTGAAAATGATTTTGGTTGCAGGTAGTCATTACAATACGCCAGTATTTCACACGATTAAGCAGGGGTAATTCACAGTTTTGGTTTAAAAAACGGTGACCGCCTCGAGGCATTCATACTTTACCACACATTTCCTCATTTCCTCATCTCCACATTTTCTCATTTTCTCATTTCTTCATTTCCTCATTTTCCCATTTCCTCATTTTCACATTTCCATTTGCCGTTTGCCGATTCACGCACGCAACATTTACCTTTTATTTTACAATTTCTTTCGTTACTTGCCGTTTCAACCTGGCCTGATTTGAGTCGTTTTTACATTTATAACTGCTTATTGCTCTCCCTTTTGCTGCTTGCTTCAGGCGGATCGCTGCACGCACAGCAAAAAGTGACGGTACGCGGTACTGTGTACGATAGTAGTCGCTTATATGTAATCGAGCTCGTTTCAGTAATGAGCAGCTCAGGCAAGGGCACTTTCACGAATGCCAATGGACAATATGAACTGGAATTGCAACCGAGCGACTCCATCTGGTTCAGTTATCTCAATAAACCTACGCAGAAGTTTCCCATCGCAAAAATGCAAAACCCGCTGAATTTCGACATATCCCTTCATATCAACATTACAACGTTGAAAGAAGTGAAAATCAGGCCCCGCGATTATAAACAGGATAGTTTGCAAAACCGGGAGGATTACGCCAAAGTTTTCAATTATAAAAAACCAGGATTGAGTGTGGTACGACCGCAAACGCAATATGGCGCTGCAGTGGGCTTCGATCTCAACCAGATCATTGATGTATTTCGTTTCCGCAAAAACAAAAGTATGTTGTCGTTTCAAAGACGACTCATCAACCAGGAACAGGAAAAATTTGTTGACCACCGCTTCAACAAAGCCGTTGTGCGTCGGCTTACAGGCCTCACAGAACCGGTGTTAGACTCGTTTATGTTTATCTATCGTCCATCGTATTTCATTGCATCCGCATTATCCGACTACGATTTTCAGTATTATATTAAAGCTGCTTACGAAAGATTCAAAAACGGCTTACCTCCGCAGGAATTCAGGCCTGAAGATTTTATTGACGAAGAACCTTATTAACCACTCCGGTTTAATATCAGCAATTGAAGTTCGTTTGTCGTGAATCATTCAACGACAAATAAAAAAACGCCCTATCTTTCGCTTATAAATTTATGGTAATGGATACAACAACTTTGGGCATCGGTACGCGCCTGCAACATACGCAGTTTGGTCCGGGCGTAATCGTGGGAATCAAATACGCTACCTATATTATTTCATTTATACATCATGGTATAAAAGAAATAGATAAAACCGATCCGCAACTGGATGATATTATTCCCGAAAATGTGAGTGCCGAAGTGGAAACACAAAGCGAAGCTGAAATATCGTTGTTGAAAAATCCTGCGTCTTTGGGGCGGCCTTACAGAAGTGGTTCCGCTTGGCGACCGTTGGAAAGGTGGCACAATGTTGCTGCAACCAGCAGATGCATCGTTGAAAGCGAAAGAAGTTCCCATTGATATTTTCTTTCACAAAATTGTAATGGCACGCGACCGGCTTCGTGTACTGGAACAACAAATCAATGCACATAAATTGCTGAGCGATGAAGACAAAGTAAACCTGCAACAATACATTACACGTATTTACGGTTCGTTTACCACATTCAATGTTTTATTTAAAGACAAAGAACATTGGTTTGCCGGCGAAAAAGGGTCATCCTGACTATTTTGGCCTTCCAGTAACAATCAACGACAGATCATATTCCTGAATGCGTGCTGCTTTTTCAGGAGAAAGTGTAAAGTAAATATTCAGGCTTCCGTTTTGCCCGTCAACTGTGAATTCGCCACGAAGGCGGTTATGGGCCGTCATTGCGTTTACTTTTTTGAATGGGACCAATGCGATCAAACAATATTTGTGATTGTTTACGTAAACTGTCGATTGGATAATCAGCAAAAAAGTTTTCAGCAAACAAACCGCTTGCTTCTGCATTCTCCCAGTTTGGCAATATGGTCATTAATTCCTGTTGCTTTTGTGCAAGAATATTTGAAACCGGCACCTGTCTGGGTTCCAGTTGTGCCAGGCGGATCACCGTATCCAACACCTGCAGGTTGATATTTGTCATGGGAGAATAGGTTCTGTTACCGAAGGCGACAATACCAATGCCATAATCCGGCAGGATGCGCCACTGGCTTCCAAATCCGGGGAGCCCTCCGCTGTGTGAAACCATCACGCGTCCTTCACAATCCATCAACCAACCCAATCCGTAGCCATACGCAGAAGTAACTGCGCAAGTGCGGCCGTCGGGATATCTGTAACGGGGATTGAATCCATTAAAACGCCATGGATGATGCATTTCGCGAACAGAGCTGCGGCGAACAGGTCCGGATTCCAGGGCAGATGATGCGGGCCAGGCGTTCAGGTGTAAAGCCATATAACGACTGAATTCCTCAATAGATGTAATCATGCTTCCCATGGCACCCCAGCTTCCATCGGGTGTATCATGTAAAAGTTCTTCCTCACGCCAGTCGCCATTGATCCAACGATATCCATGTGCCAGCTTGTCGGTGGCAACATCACTGTATTCCCAACTGCTGGTGTTCATCCCGAGCGGTTTCCAAATATTTTCGCGGATGTATTGTTGATAAGGCTGACCTGAAACTTTTGTAATAATTTTTCCCAGCAAAGCATATCCGAGGTTGCTGTATTCATAAGCTACGCCCGGCGCATTAGAGAAATTGATGCCTTCTTTTAAAAACGCTTCCAACTCTTTGTCGGTATCTGCCAGTTGGCGATCGCCCCAGGGATTGTCTTCCGGAAAACCTGCACCATGTGTAAGCAAATGACGGACGGTTACAAGCGGCGCATCGGCCGTTGGATAGGGTTGACCTTTCATCGCCGAAATATATTTTTCTACTGCATCGTCGAGTTGCAATTTGCCTTCATCGCGCAAGCGCAGAATTGCCATGGCCGTGAAACTTTTGGTCATACTTGCAATGCGAAACAACGAAGAAGAAGTAACCACTGTTTTCTTCGCAATATCTGTGTAGCCATAGTTGCCGGCATACACCAGCTTGCCATCCACCACCAATCCAAATGCAAGACCGGGAATATTGTTCTTCTGCGCATGTTCCCTGTACATTCTTTCGATCAGCGGAAACGCCTGCCTGATTTTCTCAAGGCGATTGGTATCCGCAAATCCTCCACCCTGGTAACTGCTGTCGATAGATGCAGCAGGAGTTGTCGGGTTTTGTTTTTGCTGGTTGTTACATGCTATTACAAAAACGGAAATAATCGCAAGGATGGTGATTTTGCGCATGGTGGTGGTTTGAATATTTTATAGTCGACGTTATAATCGCTTTGGCTTAATATTCCATCAGCTTCGTTACCACTTCATGAAGTCTGCTTTTCGCCAGGAAATTTTTCTCCAGCTCGATATTAAATGGTATCGGTGTATCAAGTGATGCACAGCGTTGTACCGGCGCATCTAACAGATGGAAACAATTTTCGGCAATCCATGCGGCGATTTCACCGCCAATGCCGCCGGTTAATGTGTCTTCATGTAATATCAATACACGCCCGGTGCGTTTTACAGCAGCATATACTGCATCATAATCGAGTGGAAGCAATGTACGGAGATCGAGAATATCGATCGATAGTTCAGGATGTGCTTTTGCATAATCGGTGGCCCAATGCACGCCACTACCGTAAGTGATTATGCTGATATCGTCGCCCGCCTGAACATGACTTGCTTTGCCAATGGCCACTTCATAATAGCCTGATGGCACATATCCGGAAACACCGCGATACAATGCTTTATGCTCAAAGTACATCACCGGGTTGGGATCGTTGATGGCTGCAATCAGCAATCCTTTTGCATCGTATGGATTGCTGGGATACACCACTTTTAAACCGGGTGTGTGCACAAACCAGGCTTCATTGCTCTGGCTATGAAAAGGGCCGGCGCCAACACCGGCACCCGAAGGCATGCGGATTACCACATCGGCAGCTTGTCCCCAACGGTAGTGAATCTTCGCCAGGTTGTTTACAATCTGGTTGAATCCTACGGTTACAAAATCGGCGAATTGCATTTCCATCACCGACTTATATCCTTCCAGGCATAAGCCCAGCGCAGCACCCACAATAGCGCTTTCGCAAATAGGCGTATTGCGCACGCGTGCTTTTCCAAACTGATTTACAAATCCTTCAGTGATCTTAAACGCACCCCCATATTCAGCAATGTCCTGTCCCATGATGACGAGGTTGCTGTGTTTTTCCATCGACTGGCGCAGGCCATCCTGTACGGCATCGATAAAACGTTTTTCTTCACCCGCATCTTCACCTTCTTCGTTTGCCGGATTTTTCAAAACAGGTTTCCATTCGCCCTGTTGCAATTCCCACTCGGTGTCTTTTCCGGTTGGCACGTAGATATCGGCCAACTCATTTTCTGTATTCACCTGAACCGGAGCTGCATTAAAACCGATCTGCAATTCCGCTTCAATCAGTTGTTTCAATTCTTCGCGGATGTTTTGCATATCGTCTTCTGTCAACACTCCCCATTGTATCAGCATCTGTTCATAATTGCGAACTGGATCTTTTTTTCTCCCAGAGTTCAAATAAATGGGGTGGAACATATTTTACGCCGCTGGCTTCTTCATGCCCGCGCATGCGGAAGGTCATACATTCAATCAGGTAGGGCTTCTGGTGTTTGATGCAATAATCGCGTACGCCGGCGATGGTGTCGTAAACAGCAAGTATATCATTGCCATCTATCTGTACTCCTTCCATACCATAACCCTTTGCGCGATCTACGAGGCTGATGCAACGGTATTGTTCGTTGGTAGGAGTGCTGAGTCCATAACCATTATTTTCTATCAAAAAAATAACAGGCAGGTCCCACACCGCCGCCACATTTAATGCTTCATGAAAATCACCTTCACTCGTTCCGCCTTCGCCGGTAAATGCCAGTGCGCATTTCTGCTCATTGCGTAGTTTATAGGCAAGCGCCACCCCATCGGCCAGCGCCAGTTGCGGGCCCAGGTGAGAGATCATACCACACACAAAATGTTCTTTCGCACCAAAATGAAAACTGCGCTCGCGGCCTTTACTATACCCCCAGGTAATCCCTGCCACTGCATAAAGAGGCGGGAAAGCGGCATTTTGCGGGTTGTAAATACGCCGAGGTTGCGGTGCAGCGGCATGATCCATTCGTCGGGCTGCATGGCCAATGTAGCACCCACGGCAATGGCTTCCTGGCCAATTCCACTAAACCATTTTGAAATACGACCCTGCCGCAGCAAAATCAACATCTTCTCTTCAATCATCCGGGGGTACAGCAGTTCCCGGTAAAATTGTACAAGCTGGTCGTTGGTAAAATTTTTTCTGTCGAAGGCCATACTGCGAATTTCATGGATTCGTTTTGATCTACCAAGAACGGCAAAAGGCAAACGGGAAAATGAAGAAATGGGGAAATGTGAAAATGGGGAAATGTGTAAATATGGAAATATGCAAATGTGAAAATGGGCATCAATTTGGGAATGCTGCGATGTTGGGAATTGAATACGCAAAAAGTGGTATGAAATTCTACCCGGTTCAAAACGCATTTTCACATTTCCTCATTTCCACATTTCCTAATTTAAATATTTACACATTTGCCGCTTGCCGTTTGCCGTTTCACGTTTGCAGTTGCCTCACAGATTTTAATTACTTTAGACTATGCATCTGATTAAAAAAGCTTTCTACATACCCTTCCTTTTATTCATTTCTGTCGCGGCTTTTTCGCAGAAAGGGTCGGAATATTATGAAACCTTTGACGGCTACCTGACCGGACGCGTTTATCTATCTAAAAAATATACATCCGTTGCCCTTGAAGGACCCGAGGGCACGCAAACCCTGCGCTATCGCCCAAATAGTCTTACCACCATGGGTGTAAACGCGAGTTATAAATCTCTTTCGCTTACGTTGGGAACCGGTTTCGGCTTCTTAAATCCTAACCGCGACGAAAAAGGCAAAACCCGTTCGTTCGATTTTCAAACACATATCTATACGCGCGACTGGGTAACTGATTTATATGGTCAGTTTTACCGCGGTTATTACCTGAAAGATGTAGGCACCGGCGGCGCGGCCGATGACATTTATTACCTGCGGCCTGATATGAAAGCCAATATCGTGGGCGCCTCCGTGTACAGGTTGTTTAATGGTGAAGAGTTTTCTTACAGGGCCGCCTATTTACAAAACGAGTGGCAGAAAAAATCTGCCGGATCATTTCTCGCCGGTGTAGAAGTTTATATGGGACGCGTAAAAGGCGACAGTGCTCTGGTTCCTTCAGAAGTGGCCAGCTACTACCCACAGGCCGAAATTAAACGCATGCGTATGATTGAGTTCGGACCGGGTGCAGGTTATGCTTACACATTCGTTTGGAATGAACACCTTTTTGCCACCGGCAGCGCAACCATTAATGGGGATATTAGTTTTGTAAAAGAAGAAACGGCAGATAACAGCACCAATCGGGTAAGTTTTAGTCCAAACGCAACATTGCGTGCAGTAGCAGGATACAATAGTGAACGATGGGCGCTTACCATGTCGTGGCTGCACCACAGTGCCAACGCACGCGGACAATCATCCAACCAGGACTATCGCATTAAAACAGGTGATTTTAAAATTACCATCGCACACCGCATTATTCCGGGTAAGAAGTTGAAAAGAGACCTCGACGCAGTAACCGATCTGATTCCTTAAGTGTTCAGGGCGTCGCGATTTTTAACGACTTCATCCTGTCTTCAAATTTCTTTCCGGGTCTGAATCGTTTTACATAGGTAAGACGAATATTACCTGTGCTGATCAGGTACGTGTCGCCACCCTGACGGCCACGCAGGCTGATGCGGTTATTTACCCATGACAGCGCCAGTCCCCATCGATCGTTGTTGTAGCCGGCAACGGCACGCGCGGTAACATTGGGGCTGATGCTGGTTTTTTTCAGTATCTCATCATCCCTTGTTTCTTTTACAAAACTAACATCTGCATTTACCGTGGCACTGCCGGTAATAAAAAAATGTTGTTGTATTACGCCTGTGTAAGTGTATCCGGCTCCTGGTCCAAATTCTGTAAACCGCAGCTGCGTGATTCCTTCCTGTCGCATGTTTTCATCCGCATTGGATGGAAGTAATGCACTATCGCCGCGCACACGGCCGGTGTAAAATTCCATTCCGAGCAAAAAGGATCCTGCAGATTTTTTCTGCCATTCATTTTGCAGGTAAGATGCCCTGTACGAAAACTGATCGCCATTAAACAACCGAAAAACAGAAGCGCCAACAACACTCACCTTTAAATCGGGTCGGAGATAAAACTTATCGGGATCCGCCATAGCGCGACCGCGCGGCGACATAAAATAACCACGATAAAACTGACCATAAAAATCAATCACCCAGTTGCGCGGATAAAAATGCGTTTGCAGGTCGAGGAATTTAGTTTTCCCCGTTCGTCCCGGTTACGATCGAGAAACCCGAAATTAAAACCGAGATTCAACGTAAATGCACCATAAGTGGCGCCTACACCTGCATTGAATGCATTGTTGGGCCGATAACGCATATCATTAAACTGGCCAGGTGCGCGCAACAAAAAATCTGTGTATTTCTTCGATAAATAAAGCCGGCCGGTTACATGGCGTTGATATGATTTATAATACTCACGGCTCCGTATACTGTCGGTTTGCGCCATTGTTGTAAACGACACAAGAAAGAAAACAAGTATGGGAAGCAAACGGATCAATAACCCTTATTTGAATTTAAATAAAATATAGCATCCTGCTTTATTGAATAACAGAACGAGGGAACTGGCTTTTCCGTCTGTCTTCGTTAAATGGCTCAACGAGATTGTATTAATGAAACTATCCCCTTCGTTCTTTCCGCTGCCTGTCTTCTTCGCGAAACAGCGTTGATGTAATAATCGTTAAGAGGAGACTGAAAAGAAAACCCCATCCGAAATTATCAATTTTGAAGCCACTAATCCATTCGCCAGCCAGCATCACCATCAGCGTGTTGATGACGAGCAGGAAAAGACCCAGTGTAAAAATGGTAAGCGGAAGGGTAAGTATGATAAGTAAAGGACGCAGAAGCACATTGAGAATCCCCAACACTATCGCAAACCAGATGGCCGAGCCATAACTGCGTATTTGGATACCCGGCATTACCTGTGAGAGGATATAGGCAATAGCCGCTATAACCAGCAACCTTATTATTAATCTCATGTTATAAAAGTAACAAAAACGATGGCAATATGAAATCATTCGGAAATATCCAGTCCTGCACATTTACAGGAGGAAATATTTCCATACTTAGTTGAAAGTAATCCCCATCTTCACTTACACTACTACCAGCTCGTAAAACGCTTCAGGGTTCAGATATTTCTGCGCCAGCTCCTGCAACTCTTCCGCAGTTACTGATTTGATAATTTGAACCGACTGGTCAAAATAGTTCTCTGGCAGATTGTGCAAAACAATATTCTTCCAGCGACCGATAATCTGGAAAGGACCATCCAGTTCCCCGAGAAGCCCGCCAATCATATAATTTTTACTAACAGCAATTCTTCATCATCAACCTTTTCTTCACGCAGCAATTTCATTTCCTTTTTCACTTCTTCAATTGTGGCTTCCGAAACGTCGCGGCCCGCTTCAGTGGCGATCATCCAGGCGGATGTTTGCACATGATTGATCAGGTAACTGTGAATGCCATAAGTATATCCTTTATCCTCGCGGATATTCAACATCAGCCTTGATCCAAAGAACCCACCAAAAACAGCATTCAGCACCTGTGTTTTAGTAAAATCGGGATGATGGCGATTGGGGAATGGTCTTGCCATACGAATGGATCCCTGAACACCATTGGGATCGTTGGTTACACGAAAGTGTTTCTCTGTTGCTGGTTTCGCCACCTGCGGAATCAATGTCTTTTTCGACATTGGCAAATCACCAAACTGTTCGTTCAGCATTTGCTCAAGGTTAGATGGCAATTTTCCTGCAGCAAAAATGATAAACTGACCATTTTGGTAATATTCTTTATAGAAATCCAGTAATTGCTCACGCTGGAGTGCATCAAAATCTTCGTTACGTGAATATTTACCATAAGCATGTTCTTCTCCAAACAGGTAAACATCAATCAGGCGGCTGGCAACAAAATCGCTTTTTTGCAGATTTACTTTCAACCGCTGTTTCATATTCTGGCGATAGATGTCCAGCTCTTCCTGCAGCATCTGCGAATCGGTGATTAGCTCACGTACCACGGGAAGTAATTCGCCGGCATAACGTGTAAGAGTATGCAGAGAAATGGAAGAAGTTTCGTTGTAGCAGCTTCTATTCAGATAAGAACCGTAATAATCGAAATGTTCATTAATCTGAAAAGCGGAACGTTTGCTGGTTCCATTTTTCAGTAAAAAATTGGTGCTGGCAGCAATGAGGTTTTGTTTTTCCCAGGAATTTCCTGCGAAGAAAACCCATTCGAGGCTCATCACATCTTCTGCGCCGGCATTCACGCAATATACTTCCACACCGTTTTTCAAAACCCATTTTTCATAGGGTTTCAATTGCAGGTTATAATTCACTGCGTCCACAATTTGAGGCGCATTTTTTCTATTGAGAACAGGTGTATTAAGACTCATATTAATTTCCTTATTGCTGCGCGCGGTAATAAATAGTGTTGCTGTTTTCGTTGCGGAAAACCAGCTTGCATTCCTGTAAAATATCTTCAGCTGTTACCGACGCATATTTTTCCAGCTCAAAATTGATCCATGCTGCATCGCCAAGAAGCTCGTAAAAAAGCAAGGCTGTTTGCCCGGTTCATAACACTCATATCTTCGAAGGCAATCATGCTTTCTGTTTTGTTCTTCACTTTTTGCAACTCTTCAGCAGAAACCCAGCTGCTGCGCATTTTTTCCAGTTCCGCTTCTACAGCAGCTTCTGCCTGTTCAGGCGTCACGCCTTTCACCAGCTTGCCGTCAATAGAAATCAAACCAGCATCCGTGCTGCCGAAATGATAACATTCGATATTGCTAAACAGTTTCTGTTCTTTTACCAGTGCCTGGTGCAAACGTGAAGATCCACCACCGCCAAGAATATCCGTCATCAGGTCGGCGACATAGTAGCGGCGGTCGAGTCGCCCCGACATATGCCATGTTTTGTAAAACGCATCCAATGGTACAGGGGCGGTTATTTCCAGTCTGCGTGCTTCCGTTTGCTCAGGCTCCTGTGGAAGGTTTCTTTTATATGGTTCACCCGCAGGAATATCACCGAACCATTTTGCAGCCAGCATTTTTACCTGTTCGAGTGTAACCTGGCCTGCCACTACCAACACGGCATTCACCGGACGATAATGTTTGAAGAAGAATGATTTTACATCCTGCAATTGTGCTTCTTCAATATGGGATAATTCTTCCCGATCGTCATCCAGCGATAGGGATGACGTTTGTAAGCGAGCTCACGCATTTTATGCCACACATCACCATAAGGTTTGGTGAGATAGTGTTCTTTAAATTCTTCCGACACCACTTTGCGCTGCACATCGAGGCTTTTCTCGCTAAAAGCAAGCGAAAGCATGCGATCACTCTCCAGCCAGAAAGCTGTTTCGATGTTTTCAGCAGGTATTTGTATATAATAATTGGTGAGATCGTTTGTGGTATAGGCATTGTTTTCACCACCAGCCATTTGCAACGGCTCATCATAACTCGGGATATTGATGGAGCCACCAAACATCAGGTGCTCAAACAGATGCGCAAAACCAGTACGGGCAGGATCTTCATCCCTTGCACCCACGTCGTACATCACATTAACAACCGCCATGGGAGTGGAATGATCTTCGTGTACAATGACTCTCAAGCCATTGGGAAGAGTGAAACGTTCGAATTGTATCATAGCAAAATAAACAGCAAAGGTAGGGGAAACCGAAGATCGATGACCGATGACCGATGAAGGTTTAAGGTGTTGATTTACCGCTCCGGCCCGCAGACAGGGTATCTCGCGTTCGCATACACCTTCGATCATCGGACATCGATCATCGGTCATCGAAACGAAATCTTCTTCTTCTGTATTATCGACTTTACCTTAAACTCAAACTGTTTCAATTCACCTTCCCGGAGGATGATGATTCTTAACTTTCCCACGGAAGACTGGAGTGCTTGTTTGAGTTGGTCAAAGTTTTTGGTGAAAATGTTGTTGATGGCTATTACCTCATCGCCTTCTTTCAATCCGGCGAGTTCTGCAGGTGAGCCTTCCGCCACATCACCAAGAAGAATTTTTCCCTGTTGATAATACAATTCCACGCCCGCATAGGAATAATCAAATGGATCGCGGAAATGTGTATTGGGCACAATGTATATATCCCGCTTCGCATAATTGATGATTGTATTGAAGCGACGGAAGATGTCGTTTCCGATAATACCCGCCATGTAAGGATACGATGTAATATTGTAATCGTCGTCGAAAATATATGTGGGCACGTTCTTGAATTTATAAGGCCCTACCTTCAACTCTTTTACCACCGTCACCTTCATGTCGATGGAACCACCCAGGCCTTCGCCTTCTTTTGTCAGCAAAACCCTTTTTTCGTTGAATTACATTGCTGTCTTCTACAAAATCACTGGATAACATCAAACAGAGTCCCGCGCCGATATCATGCAAAAAACGTGGATTATGGCTCCCGGCATCCCGCAGTCTTGCATGATGCACCGGAAGGGTTCCCATCGTTGGTTTAATCAGGTAACCGCCTTTCGGATAACGAATCGTCCCATTGGTACAGATGTCAATCTTCAAACTATCGTAATTGATTTTTACGATATAGCGACTGAGAAAGGAATAACCGATAATTCCGTCAATATTAATTCCATAAACGCTGGTGAGAATGTCATAATCGTTTACATGAAAATCGAGACTATCTACCGTAAGGTTGGGAAAATGCAATTGCCGGTTATTTAAAAAGCTCACTTTACGAATACCTGCAATGCCTCGAATGGACCGATCGGAAGGTTCGGGCACCAGGCCCCAGTCGGCGACGAGTGTAGAATCAACGGAAATGCCACTGCTTCCGCTATCGAGAATAAAATTGAGTGTATCTGAAAAGCTATCAAATTTTGCCTTGAGAATAATTACGCCGCCGGTTAATTGCTCAAAAGGAATGGTGGTTAATACGCGGCTGGGTGGTTCTATAAATTCTTCCCGGCTCCAAACAGGAGAAAACAGGGGCAGGAGAACAAAAAGCAGAATTATTCGTTTTTTCGATGGCATAAGGTTAGCTAATGGCTGCAATCCTTAAAAAGACAGAAAGCATAAGGGTTTTGTTGCAGCAGCTACCTGAAATTTACGATTTCTGGTCTGCGGACTGCTTTATCGGGTCGTAAATGTTTTCATCCGCCTTATTTTTGCAAATGGATTTTCGATTCTGGCCAGCGCTGATGATGGGCAGAAGATCGTTTTATTAAAATATCATGGCTATTATTTCCGGGAGTTACTGGATAAGGCCGCATCGTTTGGGTTTCTGGAGTGTTGAAGAAGGTGTTGAATTGTACCACCATGCACCGCTGACTGAATTAATGCTGGTGGCCGATGGTTTACGCAAGCAGCAGGTGCCTCACGGCCGTGTTACTTCCGGCAAATCGACCGCAATGTCAACACCACCAATGTGCATCGCCAATTGTAAGTTTTGCAATTTCTTCCGCATCCCCGGTCACCCCGAAGCTTATATTACAGATATGCCTACCTACCGGCAGAAGATTACAAGGAAGCCGTCGATCCTGCTGCAATGTCCGCTTAACTACAGGTAATGCGCAACTGAACGAAGCACATC
>JANPZZ010000021.1 GCA_024707305.1 Chitinophagaceae bacterium | reverse complement strand
AAAATTGAAGAACGCCTGCGTCTCAAAATCGCCCGCGAACCTGCATGATGAAATTGGATCTACCCTCACGAGATATCAATATCATCAGCAAGATGGCGCTGGAGCAGTCGAACGGAAATACGCAACTATCTGATCAGCTTCGCAAAATCAAAGACCATTCTGCGAAAATGATGGACAGTATGAGTGATATCGTGTGGGCCATCAACCCTTCAAACGACAGCTTTGATAAAACCATTGTGCGTATGAAAGAATTTGCGGCGGAAATACTGGAACCAGCAGGCATCAACTACTACTTTACCGAAGATGAACGCCTGGCGGGGGTACAGTTGAATATTGAATCGAGGAAGGAGCTCTATATGCTTTTTAAAGAGGCGGTGACCAATGCGGCGAAGTACAGTAAAGCTTCGGAAGTCAATATCCTGTTTCGCGTGCTGGACAATTCCCTGGAATTGACAATTCTGGATAATGGCACCGGCTTCGATATCGCAAAAGCCCACGGCGGAAATGGAATTCGTAATATGAAGAACAGAGCTGCCCAAATGGATGCCGACTTGCGTTGCGAATCGATCAAAGGAACGGGCACTTCAATACACGTGAAGATACCAATCACATGATTGGGGTATCTGAGTCCGCCCATTTATCGCTAAGTTGCAAACAAAACCTTATTTTTTCACTGCCATGCAGATACGAATCAGTATTTACGAAGACAACTCCAATCTCCGGGAAAGCCTATCCAGTTTATTAACCCTCACAGGAGAATATTCCGTTGCAGCAAGTTATGGTGATTGTAAAAATGTAGAACAGCAGGTAAAGCAGGATGCACCTGATGTGATACTAATGGATATTGATATGCCGGAAGTAAACGGCATTGAAGCGGTGCGAAAGATCCGGTCATTTAACCGCCAGGTACAGATCATCATGATTACTGTCTTCGACGACAACAACCATGTTTACGAAGCCCTGTATGCCGGTGCCAATGGTTATCTCCTGAAAAAATATATTTCGGATAAATTGATACACGCCATCCAGGAAGTGCTGCAGGGAGGAGCGCCCATGAGCCCCGCCATTGCCCGCATGATCATCACCAACATGCAGCAAAAAGTGCCGGCACCCTCCAACGACTACCAGCTCACCAACCGCGAAAAGGGAAATATTGCAATGGTTATCGAAAGGCAACAGCTTTAAAATGATTGCTGCCGAACTCAACATCAGCCTCGACACCGTGCGCACGCATATCAAACGCATTTATGACAAGCTGCATGTAAGGTCGCAGATTGAAGCGGTGAGTAAGGCGATTAATGAGAAGATTGTTTGAGAGGGTTATGACTCATTTTTGAGGGGTTCCACATATCGTTCCTTCGGAACTTGATCATTGGGGTGTTTCAGGTTTCTACAGATATCGCGTCCCTTCGGGACGCTGATTGGAGTATAATCAATGGGTGTATTTCTGGTTTCCACAGCTATTGCGTCCCTTCGGGACGCTGATTTTTGATGGATGAAATGCTTTCATTTGCTCCGGCCAATCTCTCTCACAAATCCGGCAGTCCTTGCCGATTTAAAACAAAACCGTCCCGAAGGGACGGTATATCTGTAGCAAACAAAGCATAGGAGCGTTGAGTCCCGAAGGGACGATATGTCAATTGCATCCGAAGAGAGGTCCCGGAGCGGGTTAGTGTTTTACAAACTGCTGCAAGCGTTTAATCGTTGTTTGCAACGACATTGTATATTTTTCGCCCTCTATCCAGATGTCTAAAGCGTCTGTTCCTTTTTTGGATTTTGTTTTTTTGAAACTGATAAATACATCGGCGGATACGGTGTAGCCGTAGGGACGCGCCGTGTGAATGCGCCGTACAATAAACATACATTATTAAAAACAAAAACGCCCCCGAATTCGGAGGCGTTTTGTTAGATATGTTGATCTCATTATAATGTCTTCAACACTTCATTCATGCTGCGAACAGCTGCGGCGCTCTTGTTGAACTCTGCCTGCTCTGTTGCATTCAATCCGAAGTCGATGATTTTTTCCCAACCATTGCGGCCAATGGTAACAGGTACACCGAGACAAATATCATCCTGTCCGTATTCGCCTTCCAGGCTTACGCAGCAGGTGAATAATTTTTTCTCATCACGCACAATGCTTTCAACCAGTGCTGCACCCGCTGCGCCAGGAGCATACCATGCAGATGTTCCGATCAGCTTGGTCAATGTTGCACCGCCCACCATGGTGTCGGCAACAATTTGTTTTTGCTGTTCTTCAGATAAGAATTTAGTTACAGGAACTGAATTCCAGGTAGCCAGGCGGATCAAAGGGATCATGGTTGTGTCACCATGTCCACCAACCACCACAGCGTTTAAATCAGAAGGGCTGCAGCCGAGATGTTGGCTCAGTTGATATTTGAAACGTGAGCTATCCAGTGTACCACCCATACCGATAATGCGGTTTTTGGGTAAACCGGTTGATTTCAACGCCAGATAAGTCATCGTATCCATTGGATTACTGATAACGATGATGATTGCGTTGGGAGAATATTTCAGAATGTTTTCAGTTACGCTTTTTACGATTCCGGCATTCACACCAATCAGTTCTTCACGAGTCATTCCTGGTTTGCGCGGCAGGCCTGAAGTGATTACCACTACATCGCTGTTTGCCGTTTTGCTGTAATCGTTTGTAGAGCCTGTAATTCGTGTATCGAAGCCAAGCAGCGTCGCTGTCTGCATCATGTCCTGGGCTTTGCCTTCAGCTACGCCTTCTTTGATGTCGAGCAGAACAACTTCTTCAGCCAGTTCTTTACGGGCAATATTGTCAGCACAAGTTGCGCCTACTGCGCCTGCACCTACAACAGTAACTTTCATGAAAGAAAAATTTATGTATGAGGAATTAATTTGCGGGGCAAAGGTAGCGGAAACCGTTTGCTAAACCAGCCGCAAACAGCCTGTTTACGGCCTATTTTTTAAATTTTGATAATATCTGCTCCACCGGCATCGTGCCTTCCGATACCTCGATCAGCTTTTTATTCCGGTCGTACAGTCCGAGTACAGGCAGGCTGTGGGTTTGAAAAAGGGTGGCAGCAGGAACTGAAAATCGCGTCCGGCTACAATATTGGGGTATTTTTCCAACTGGTATTCATTGTAAAAACGTTTCAGCCGCTCAAAGGGCAATACCGTCGCCATTACGATCTGGATGTTTTTGAATTTGTTGATATTGGCCAGGATCGAATCCGTCTGGTGGCGGCAGTGATCGCATTCGGGGCTGAAAAGCATAAATAGTACAGCCTTCTTTTTGGGCAAATCGTCGCGAGTATATACTGTAGTACTATCGGCCAGCAACAATTTAACGGGCGGCGCCGTAGGGAATTGTTTGTACGGAGGCAACGGATTGTCTGGAACCTGGGCAAACAGCGAAACCGACAAAAACAATAGAAGGGAGGAGAGGAATGTTTTCATAAAGCAAAGAAAAGGAATTTCAGGCAGCGTGCGACAGGAGAGAAAAGTGGCAATAAGACAATCTTTAAATGTGAAAATCTGAAAATACACTTCAGGTAGATTTCAAATGCACAGTTCCACATTTCCTCGTTTTCAAATAGCCAAAGTGCCACATTATCACATTGCCACATTTTCCCTCCGCTGTCTTTAGATTCTCTTTTGCCCATCTTCCCCTATCTTTGCCGCCTCAAAAAGTCTAATTATGGCAAATACAGCCGACATCAGCCGTGGCATGATCCTTAAACTTGATGGAAGCCTTTATTCGGTAGTAGAATTTGGTGAAAACAAAACCGCGCGTGCGGCCGCAAAAGTGTGGGCCAAATTGAAGGGCGTGGACAATAACCGTTCTATCGAAAAAACCTGGAACTCAGGTGATACCATCTATCCTGTAAGGGTAGAAAAACGTGCTTATCAGTTTCTATATAAGGATGATACCGGTTACAACTTCATGGATTCTGAAACTTTCGAACAAATTGCCCTCCAGGAGTCAATGGTGGATGCTCCCCAGTTTTTGAAAGATGGACAGGAAGTAGGCATGTTGTTTAATACGGAAACCGAGCAGCCGATGAGCGTGGAGCTTCCCGACAAAATCGTGTTGCAGGTAACTTATACCGAGCCCGGTCTCCGTGGTGATACTGCTACCCGCACGTTAAAACCCGCGACGGTGGAAACGGGTGCTACTGTAAGCGTACCTCTTTTCGTAAATGAGGGAGAGCTGATCCGCGTAAACACCAAGACGGGTGAATACGTAGAGCGCGTAAAAGAATAATCCGATTTTATCGAAAAAATAGCCCAAAATCATGCGATTTTGGGCTATTTTGGTCTGAATTGGGCCGAAAATGCCCACATTTCTAAAAAAAATGGATGGTCTGAATGCTATTTCCCTAACTTAGCTTTCGCCGATCCCCGGATAATACTTACCAACAAAATACCTGTTAAATTGAAACACATGGACTTTAAGCAGATCCAGGAATTGATCAAAATGATCAACAAATCCAATATAGGAGAACTCACCGTTGAGCAGAAAGATTTCCGCATTACAATTCGCCAGAAAGAAGACCAGGTTACACAGGTAATTGCTGCACCTGCTGCCGCGCCCGTTTACCAGGCTGCCCCTGCGGCACCCGCTGCGCCCGCGGCCGCTGCTGCTCCTGCACAGGATAAAAAAGCTGCAGAAGCCCCCGCATCAAACCTGCTCACCATTAAGAGCCCAATGATCGGAACTTTCTACCGCAAAGCATCTCCCGATAAACCCAGCTTTGTAGAAGTAGGTGATGAGGTGGCTCCAGGTAAAGTGGTTTGCATCATCGAAGCCATGAAACTGTTCAATGAAATTGAAAGCGAAATAAGTGGCCGCATCGTGAAAGTGCTGGTTGACGACGCATCGCCCGTTGAATACGACCAACCCCTGTTTCTCGTAGAACCTTAATGAAAATTTGTGACACGTATCCCTGTGATTGTGTTGTAGTGAACTTTGTTCAACTTCACCCACGGATCGTTCACGGATTTATTGACTCGATTAACTCACATTTTCAATAGAAACTCTGTGATTAAAAAGATATTAATTGCCAATCGTGGTGAGATCGCCCTGCGCGTTATTCGTACCTGCCGCGAAATGGGCATTAAAACGGTTGCTGTTTACAGCACCGCCGACCGCGACAGCCTGCATGTGAAATTTGCAGACGAAGCAGTCTGTATAGGCAAGCCTCAAAGTAGCGACTCTTACCTTAATATTCCGCATATCATGGCGGCGGTGGAAATCACCAATGCCGATGCCATCCACCCAGGGTATGGATTCCTGGCTGAAAATGCACGTTTCGCCAGCATCTGCAACGACCATGGAATTAAATTTATCGGGCCCACAGCCGATATGATCAATGCCATGGGCGACAAGATCACCGCAAAAGATACGATGATCAAAGCTGGCGTTCCGGTTGTTCCCGGTGGAGAAGGGCTGTTGCAAAGTGTGGAAGAAGCGAAGAGCCTCGCCAAAGACATGGGTTACCCTGTTATCATCAAAGCTACTGCTGGTGGCGGTGGTAAGGGCATGCGCATTGTTTGGGAAGAAAGTGAAATGGAGAAAGCTTATACCACTGCTAAAACAGAAGCAGCAGCTTCGTTTAAGAATGATGGTATTTACATGGAGAAATTCGTGGAAGAACCCCGCCATATCGAGATCCAGGTTGCCGGCGACCAGTACGGTAATGTTTGCCACCTGAGCGAAAGGGATTGTTCCATTCAACGCCGTCACCAGAAACTGGTTGAAGAATCACCTTCTCCATTTATGACGGATGAACTGCGCCAGCGTATGGGCGACGCTGCTAAAAAAGCAGCAGCAGCCATCAACTATGAAAGCGTTGGTACCATCGAATTCCTCGTTGATAAACATCGCAATTTCTACTTCATGGAAATGAACACGCGGATCCAGGTAGAACATTGCGTAACCGAAGAAGTAATCAACTTCGACCTGATCAAAGAACAAATCAAGATCGCAATGGGCGAACGAATTTCCGGCGAAGAACTATATTCCACAAATGCATTCAATCGAATGCCGTATTAATGCAGAAGATCCTTACAACGATTTCCGCCCATCTCCCGGAAGAATTACCACACTTCACCAACCTGGTGGTCATGGCGTACGCGTAGACAGTCACGTTTATGCAGGTTATGTGATTCCTCCTTATTACGATTCCATGATCGGAAAACTCATTACTGTTGCACGTACACGTAATGAAGCAATCGATACTATGTACCGCGCATTGAGCGAATACGTAATTGAAGGTGTGAAAACAACCATTCCATTCCATCTGCAGCTGATGCAGGATGAACGCTTCCGCAGTGGTGACTTCAATACCAAGTTCCTTGACGATTTCAAGATGAAGTAATACAGAATTCTTAAGTCTATCGAATAAAAAGTAATAAGGTGCAGGAGATCCTGCACCTTATTACTTTTTAGGATCGATGATAAAGCACATAAACAAGGAAATCTTTTTACCTTTCAAGTCACACACGTAACATCATGAAGAGATTTTCCTTCTTTCTCACCGGAGTATTCTTATTACTTGCCGCTAATAGTAATAGCCAGAACCTTCAACGATTTCATCGTAAAGCAACGTTGGTGGATACACACAATGATGCTTTGTCTGAGCTGGTACTCGAAGGAAAAGATTTGGCACAACCCCTGAATGTAGGTCACAGTGATCTTTATCGCTGGCGAGCTGGTGGAATGAATATCCAGTTTATGTCGGTTTTCACAGGCGATAAGGCAAGGAATAAAGAAGGGTATTATGCCGATGCAAACCAGGAAATAGATTCACTTTCTATTCTTGTTTTACGCAACCACGAGCAATTGGCGCTTGCGCGCAACATGAAAGAGATTAAACGCGGTATGCGCCTGAAAAAACTGGTGATGTTGATAGGCGTGGAAGGCGGACATATGATTGAAGATGATATGGCAAAACTGGAAGCACTTGCAAAACGCGGCATGTGTTATCTCACGCTCACATGGAATAATAGCACTAGTTGGGCCAGCAGTGCGATGGACGAATACGCCGTGGATGCCGGTACCAAAACAATGAATAAAGGTTTAAATGAATTTGGTAAAAATGTAGTGCGTCGCCTGAATGAGCTGGGTATTATGGTAGATCTTTCACACGTGGGCGAAAAAACATTTTATGATGCTTTGGCAGTGTCCTCAAAACCTGTTATCCTCTCGCACAGTTCTGTGTATAATATTTGTCCCGTATTCCGCAATGTAACAGATGATCAGATACGAGCGGTGGCGGCCAATAAAGGGGTGATCTGTATTAATTTTTATGCTGGATTTATTAGTGCGGCATATGACCAGCGAATAACAAGTCTGCAGGGAGAAGGCCGCAAACAGATACAGGATTCAATATTGAAAGTTGTTGGCGGCGACAGCACACGTATGCTGAAAATATGGAGCGACTATCGCGATAAAGAGCTTGACGCAGTTCGCCCCGGTGTAAAAGAAGTGGTGGATCATATTGAATACATCGTAAAACTTGTGGGTGACGATTATGTAGGGCTGGGTGCTGACTATGACGGTGTCACTTCTGTTCCCATAGGACTGGAAGACGTGAGCACTTATCCAAAAATTACAGAAGAACTCATGCGCCGCGGATTTAGCCGGCGTTCGGTTAAAAAGATACTGGGTAAAAATGTATTGCGTGTGATGAAAGCAAATATGCCCTGATAAAAATTTGATAATTGAATATTTAATCTGAGAAAAAATGAAAAAAATCGTAGCGATTCTTGTTGCTGTAATCTTTACAACAACTGTTATGGGACAAAAGGCCCAGTCTATTTTCAATGGACGTGACTTATCCGGCTGGAAAATCCATGGTACTGAAAAATGGTATGTAGAAAATGGGCTGTTGGTTTGTGAGAGTGGTCCTGACAAAGAGTACGGATATTTATCTACCACAAAAGAGTATAAAGATTTTGAGCTGACGCTTGAGTTCAAGCAGGAAGCCAATGGCAACAGTGGCGTATTCTTTCGTTCATCAATCGAAGGAGTAAAGATCAGCGGCTGGCAGGTGGAAGTAGCGCCTCCAGGAATGCATACCGGAGGCATTTATGAATCGTATGGCCGCGGCTGGCTGATTAAACCAGATGAAGAAGCGCAAAAAGCGATCAAACCCGGCAAATGGAACAAAATGCGTATTCGTGTCGTTGGCGACAACGTGACTACCTGGCTGAATGGCAAACAAATGATAACGCTCACTGACGAAAAAATTGGTAAAGGCACTGGCTTTATCGCCCTCCAGATCCATGATGGCGGCGGCATTAAAGTGAAGTGGCGGAAGATGAAGGTGAAGGAGATGTGAGAGTCGATGGTGGATGGTGGATGGGAGATGGGGGATGGGGGATGGTGGATGGGAGATGGAGGATGGAGGATGGGGGATGGGAGATGGTGGATGGTTGATGGTTGATGGTGGATGAGGGATGATGGATGGGGGATGGGGGATGGGAGATGGTTGATGGTTGATGGTGGATGAGGGATGATGGATGGGGGATGGGAGAGGTGGAGCATGTCGCTCTTCTCCCAGCTACCGTCTTGAATCTAAAAATTCCGTAACAGCAGCCTTCCATTCTTTTTCATAACGCAGCAGGTAGTTTTCATGGCCTGCTTCAGGGCAATACGTTTTCGATTTTAGCCCTTTGAGGTTTGCAAAGATGGACTCTGTTTCTTTTTCTGAAACTTTTAGGTCCTTTTGCCCATATAGTAATAATGTCGGAACATAAATATTGTCGGCGTATTTAATCGGATTATGTTTAAAGCCGTTAAATTTCTGCTGCATGCCTCCCCAGAATACCAGCAACGAAGACATAGGGAAAGAAGGAAAGCCCATTTGTATGAATCTGGCTTTTGTAGTTTCAGTTAACGTTCCAAATGGACACTCCAGAATTAATGATGTTGGGCTAATATTGTATTTCGCAACAGCACGCATTGCTGCTACGGCTCCCATTGATGATCGTCGATCTGTACTTTCTGGTAGGGTAGGGAAGGCGTCGTTTTATTTTCCGGTCGTGGATTAGGTATACCTGTCAGCGCATATTTTATTTTTTGCCCCATCCAGTTTCTTCGAGTTTAGGTTTTGCATCTTTACTATCTGTGGAGTGGGTAAACCTCCATGCATGCAGGTATGCAATGATATTTATCAGCAAAAAGAGCAGCATGGATAACCAGACTGCTCTTCTAACATATCGACGAAGTTTATTCTTACTTTTATTATCAGGAGATGCCATGGTGATTTCAAATTTAAAAAAAACTCTCTAATCCCTCATCCACCACCCCCCATCCACCATCAACCATCCCCCATCCTCCATCCCCATCCTCCATCCCCCATCCTCCATCCCCCATCCCCCATCAATCATCTCAAAAACAACATCTCCCTGTACTTCGGCAGATACCATTCTTTGTCATCTACCAACAGTTCGAGTTTGTCGACGTGGTAGCGGATCTGGTCGAAGAATGTGTCTTTTACTTTTTCCTGGTAAGCGATGGCGCGCTTGCGGGTGTCGGAAATAGCATTGCAGGCTTTGCGTGCTTCAATCATCTTTTCCACCAGGTCGCTTGCCTTGTTGATGTGTTCTGAAATTTTATCAAGAATTTGCAATTGGTTACTGTATGCATCTTCGCTTAACCCTACAGCTTTAAGTCCATTGATATTTTTAGCGAGCAAATTCTGGTAACGAATGGATGGGGGAAGGATATGACTGGTGGCCAGTTCTCCCATGATGCGACTTTCGATCTGCACTTTCTTGATATACTTCTCCAGTTCAATTTCATGACGCGCTTCCAGTTCTGTATGCGAATAAATGCCATTACTTTCGAAAAGGATTTTTGCTTTGTCGGCAATCATCGCATCCAATGCAGCAGGTGTTGTTTTTAAGTTAGGAAGGCCCCGGCGTTCTGCTTCCTTCTCCCATGATTCACTATAGCCATCACCTTCAAACAAAATCTTTTCACTCGCCACAATGTATTCACGTATTACATGCATAATGGCGATCTCTTTTTTCTCACCACGGTCAATTAGTCGGTCAACATCTTCTTTAAACTGACGAAGTGTTTGCGCAACGATTGTATTGAGTACCGTCATCGGGTTGGCGCAGTTGGCGGATGAACCAACAGCACGGAACTCGAATTTATTTCCCGTAAACGCAAACGGCGATGTGCGGTTGCGATCGGTATTATCCAAAAGCAGTTCAGGAATACTTTTGTAAATATCAATCTTTAACATGCTTTCATCCTGCTCGTCGAATTTTTCACTCACACGTTCTTTTACATCACCCAATACTTTGCTCAGGTATTGTCCAATGAAAACAGAGATGATAGCCGGAGGAGCTTCATTAGCGCCGAGGCGATGATCGTTTTGCGCGCTGGCAATAGAAGCACGCAAGATTTCGGCATAATCGTGAACAGCCTTAATGGTATTCACAAAAAATGTCAGAAACATCAGGTTTGTCTTTGGCGTTTTACCCGGAGCCAACAGGTTTACGCCTGTGTCCGTTGCCATGCTCCAGTTGTTGTGTTTACCACTACCGTTAATGCCGGCGAATGGTTTTTCATGCATCAACACACGTAGCTTATGACGCACGGAGACGCGCGACATAATATCCATCAATAGTGAGTTGTGGTCTACTGCAAGATTCATTTCTTCATAAATCGGTGCGCATTCAAATTGTTGCGGAGCCACTTCATTATGTCGTGTACGCAACGGAATACCCAGGCGATAGCATTCTTCTTCAAAGTCGCGCATGAATGCATACACACGCTCTGGTATAGCGCCGAAATAATGATCTTCGAGTTGTTGGTTTTTAGCAGAGTTGTGACCAAATACAGTGCGTCCACACATTACCAAATCAGGACGTGCATTGAACATTGCTTCATCAATCACAAAATATTCCTGTTCCCAACCGAGTGTGGCGATGACTTTCGAAACATTCTTATCAAAATAATTACAAACATCAACCGCGGCTTTATTCAGTGCGTCGATTGATTTTAAAAGCGGTGCTTTATAATCCAGCGATTCTCCGGTATAAGAAATGAACGCCGTTGGAATACACAATGTTTTTCCCGGTCCGATATGAACAATGAAGGGGGGAGAAGAAGGATCCCATGCAGTATAACCACGTGCTTCGAATGTAGCACGGATACCACCGCTCGGGAATGATGATGCATCAGGTTCCTGTTGGATGAGTGCATCGCCTTCAAATTCTTCTATTGGAGTACCATCGCCTTTTAAGGTAAAGAAGGAATCATGTTTTTCAGCGGTGGTTCCGGTTAAAGGCTGAAACCAGTGTGTGAAGTGGGTTACGCCCATGCTTTCGGCCCATGCGCGCATGCCCGTAGCAATTTGGTTGGCAACATTGCGTTGAATTTTTTGACCAGCTTTTATAGAAGCCACCAGGCTTTTATAAGCTTCATCACTCAAAAACTGACGCGCTTTTTTCAGATCGAAAACATATTCGCCAAACACCGCCGTTATACGGCCTGTACTTTCAAAGGGGATGGCTTCTTTTTCAGTTAGTTTATTCAGCGCATTAAAGCGTAACGACATAAAAATGGTTTGAGAGTTATAAGAGATGATTCAAAGCTATTTAAAAGGAGCGAAATATGGGTGAGATCGATGGGGGAGGGGGTAATCGATGATCGATGATAGATGGGAGATGGTCGATGTAGTTTGGCGATGCGGAACACCCTTTCCAATTACCAGAACGGCATACCTGCACATTAAATATACTTCCACCATCGATCATCGATCATCCATCATCCATCATCCCCCATCCACCATCCATCATCCACCATCCACCATCCATCATCCACCATCCACCATCCGCCCTCTATCATCAAATAAAAGCAAAATCCCCTCCTTTACGGGAAGGGATCTATGCTGGTTTCGGCAACTGTTATGGTTTTACAGCTTTCACTGTTTTTATAATTCTTGCAGCTACTTTATAGGGATCAGCCGCTGAGTTGGGGCGACGATCTTCCAGGTAGCCTTTCCAGCCATTGCTGGGAACGCCAACAGGGATGCGGATGGAAGCACCGCGGTCAGATACACCATAGCTGAAATCGTGAATGCTGGCAGTTTCGTGTTTACCAGTCAGACGCAGGTGGTTATCGGCACCATATACTTCAATGTGTTCTTTCACTACAGGGCGGAAAGCTTCACAAACTTTGTCAAAGATTTCTTTGCTTCCGGCTGTGCGTAATAAACCATTTGAGAAGTTGGCATGCATACCGCTACCGTTCCAGTCGAGTGTACCCAGGGGTTTGCAATGCCAGTTTACTGCTACACCATAGCTTTCGCCGATGCGTTCCAGCAGGTAGCGACCCAGCCAGATCTGATCACCCGCTTCTTTGGCACCTTTTGCAAAAATCTGGAACTCCCACTGACCCGCTGCCACTTCTGAGTTGATACCTTCTACATTTAAACCCGCTTCGAGGCAGGCATCCAGGTGTTCTTCAACAATCTGACGGCCATAAGCATTTTTAGCACCTACTGAGCAATAGTAAGGACCCTGTGGTGCAGGGTAACCACCTGATGGGAAACCGAGTGGTTTGTCGGTTGCAGGATCCCACAGGAAATACTCCTGCTCAAATCCAAACCAGAAATCATTGTCGTCGTCGTCAATGGTCGCGCGACCATTACTTACGTGAGGCGTACCATCTGCGTTCAGTACTTCGCACATTACCAGGTAAGCATTCTTACGCAATGGGTCGGGAATAATATAAACAGCCTTCAACAGGCAATCCGATGAACCACCGGGGGCCTGCTCTGTCGATGAACCATCAAAACTCCATAAGGGGCAATCTTCCAGTTTTCCACTAAAATCCTTAACGATCTTTGTTTTGCTGCGGAGGCTTTGGGTGGGTTTGTATCCATCCAGCCAAACATACTCAAGTTTCGATACTGACATACGAACGGGCTTGTTTTAGATTGTGAATAGAATTAATTCGCAATTTTAACGAATAATCGCCAAAACGCTCGTTCGGATTCTTTAAAACTTAAGTTTTTATTGGTGGTTGGTTGAAAAAATGGGGAAAACGGAGTGAAAAGATAATATTAATTAAAAATGTAATTCGAAGATCGATGACCGATAACCGATGTCCGATGTCCGATGTCTGTTTAGAGTGTAGTATACTGCTGCTGTAGATAACATAGCCAGCCAAATTCACCAAACTTCCCCCCCATCCACCATCCACCATCCACCATCCCCCATCCCCCATCCACCATCCCCCATCCCTCATCCACCATCCCTCATCCACCATCCACCATCCCCCATCCCCCATCAGTCTTCAGCTATCCCTCATAAATACTCAACTGGTTATCGATCACTGCCGATGTACATATATATGTAGGAGCGATGCCGGAACCGATGATACGGGTTTCGGCGTCTTCGGGGAGGATGTTGCCGGTGAGCACCAGCGCAGTGTCTAAGCCAAATTTATTTCCACCCAGTATATCCGTATGTAGCGTGTCGCCCACCATCAGGATGTCTTTTTTAGTGATATCGGGAAATTGCGCTTTTACCATTTCCCACGCAAACATGAAGATTTGCGAATCGGGTTTGCCAAAGCGGATAAACTTCTTACCAGTAATTTTTTCAATCATCCATGATATGCCGCCGATCGCAATCCCTACTTCCTGTTTGGAAATGGGATAGGCGCCGTCAGGATTGGCAACAATTGCAGGGATACTCCGCCAGCGCAGCAGGTTCACTGCTTTATTAATTCCGTCCAGCCATTCAAAGCCTTCATCGTCGAGGAGAACCAGGGCCGTGATCTGGTCGCTGTTTTTCTCGTTCACTTCCTGTATTGGAATAATCTCGAGACCGGGATGTTCTATATAATGTGCAGAATCGGGAGTACCCATATATGCAACCACACCGGTTTTCACTTTCAAATCCAGAAACTCTTTCGCCAACATTCCCGAACTGATGATCTGGCTGGGTTTGATCAGGTCTAATCCGTTGGCATGTAATTTTTCTGCCAACAGATCAGGGCTGCGGCTCGCATCATTGGTGATGATATAATAGGGCTTTGATTCATTTTGCAACCATTCGAATGTTTGCCTGATACCCGGTATCAAACCATTGTAATTGCGTATTACGCCATAGGAATCAAAAAAGATGACTTTGTAATTGGATAAGAGTGATTTGAAGTCTTTCATTTTTCTTTGATCTTCAGGTGAGCAATTATTTTTTCCGGGTCAAAGTCGCGATCCACTGAAGGCAGATACAATTCATAGGCTTCAGCTTTTAGTTTGCTGGCATAAGGTTCTGCAAAAAAGTAGTTGCCGTTTTTAATAACATAATTCAAAATAAAGAAACGATAAACCTCCCGCAGGAAACGGATCTCATTTGCGGTAAGCGGATTTACTTTGTGATATTCCGTGAGAAAAAGTAAAAACCGGTCTTCCATCATCGGGTTGATCAGATAACTGAAAACGGTTTTATCGCCTGCATCACTAACAACACGACTAAAGAAGTAAAAGTCGAGCATACGACTGCTCATGCGGAACCAGTCGTAATCCCAGCGACTGTATAATTCATATTTATTTACCACAGAGAAATTACCAATGTTCCAGTCGATAAAAACCGGAATGGTTTCGAAACTTCCTGCGTTGCATTTATTCCGGTTTTTCAAAAATTGCTCGCAGTGATGACGGAGCATATCCACTTGTGCACGCGTGCCAAACTTTTTCTCCTGGGTTTGCAGCATCTCCAGCAAAGTATTGATATCTGTTCGCAGTGTTTTGCTGCTTTTAGGCAACACATTTCGAATGCGGCTGCACGCTTTGTGAAATTTGCCGATCTGCTTTCCCAGGTTGCGGATGGTCACTTCATCGAGTCGACGAGGTAAAAGCTGCATCACGCGGCTTGGATTATAAAACACCACCCATGCGTCAGTTTTCCCTTTTTTGTATCGATATGTATATACGCGGTTATTTTTCAGCAGACTTTTGGCCAACACATTTTCAAAAGGATATAAGAGGTTATTAGCCGCTGCGTGAATAATGCGATGATCTTCTTTAAAGTGTTCATATTGCCCAAACGAAGATAGCTTCGCAATTACAATATCTTCATCCACAAACGTAACGCGATAAACGTGGTTGGTAGAAACCTGTGGGCTGATGTCTTCCACTTTTGCAATTTCCCTTGAAGGATCATAACCCTTCCATGCTTTTTCAATAATGTCGGCGTAGTTAACCATACAACTCAGTTCTGCAATTTTTTACTGTTTGAAAATAAACCAAAAATCTGGCCCCAGTTAATCACCGCGATAGCGGGTGCCAGTAAAAACGGGATAACAATACTCCGGTAGCGTACAATTGCTCCGAGATTGTTTACGCTGAAGCCGATGACCAGTAGGAGCGACAGCGCAAAAAACAGGATGAACAGGAGTACAGGATCCGGAAAACGCGGACGTTTTTGCCGGAAAAATATGGAGGCGATGATTATCGTTAACAACAACAGCGTTTCTATCGCTGCAAAGAGCGAAGGAAGATGGTGCGTATCGGAAGGGAAGGGGCGTAGCGTGCTCAACGCAATCGCCTGCGGCGTATTGATAAGAAAGCTGAGGGCAGTTGGCTCCAGCTCAGTTATGGCAATGGATGTATTACCCTGCATTTTTAAAAATGCCTGCTGTTTATTCACCACGATTGCGGGCAGGTCCAGTTTTTCATTTACATAACGAAGTGTAAAAAAGAGCAGTACAAAAGCACTATAAACCGTCGCGAAAATGTAAAACGCGCGTTTGGGAAACTTCGCCGCCAGCAGCCATGCACTGAGCGCGGGAATCATTACGATAATAAGGAAGTTGCGAAGCAGGAACAGCATCAGGAATCCAAGCAGCACACCCAGCAGATGAATGAGTTTGATTCTTCCGATTTGTAATTGCCGGTAAGTATGATATAAAATCAGGCTGATGGCCAGAAACAGAAATCCTTCTTTGTGTAAACCGCTGCACCAGTAAAGGAACGAAGGTGCCAGGAATATGCCAATGATGAGGAGGTTGTTTTTTCCGGGATAATGATCTTTTATCACCCTGAAAAAAGCGACTGGTCCGAAAAAGCTCAGGAACGAGTAGAATATTAGGTTGATATAATAGTTCTCGAAACTAAATATGTGTAAAATTGAAATGAACTTGATAAAAATGTTTGATTTCAGATCGTTCCAGTAAGAATCCGAAGAATCAAAAAAACCGCTATAACCTTGTGGGTAATTGCTGACAAAGAGGTTACTGAAGTATTCGCCGGGATTGGTCCACAGGATTTCATATTCAATACTTGCCTGTGCATGATAATGCCAGGTATCTACCATCTGGGCAGTGCCGGCATAATAAACGCCCATCCATCCATAAAAAATACCCGCCATCACTTTCAGGAGAAACAGGATTACGAGTATCGGCTTGCTGATGCCCGATTCGCGGAAAAAGCGCACACGTGTTACAAGCCACGAGAAAAAAAGCAGGTAAGTAATAAAGAGGAGAAAATTCAAACCAATCCGTTTGACGCGCAAAATAGGCAATACCGGGGTATATTGCTTCCCACCGTCATTTTTTTGCATATTGGTACCTGCAAAATGCGGTGATCGCGGTCAATTCCTTAGCTTTGCGAATCTTCATGACCCCTTTTTATTTTTTCCATGGAAATAACTGTAAAAACTGCGCAACAGCTTCGGCTAACGGAAGAGGAATTTGAGTTAATTAAACAAAAGTTGGGGCGCACTCCCAATTTCAATGAGCTCTGTGCCTTCAGTGGTATGTGGAGTGAACATTGTAGTTATAAAAACTCAATTAAGTGGTTGAAAACCCTGCCTCGCGAAGGTGGACGAATGTTAGTAAAGGCCGGTGAGGAAAATGCGGGGTTGATGGACATCGGCGGTGGCCTGGGTGTGGTTTTCAAAATTGAATCGCATAACCACCCTTCCGCAATTGAACCCTTCCAGGGTGCAGCAACCGGGGTAGGTGGTATTCACCGTGATATTTTTACGATGGGTGCCCGTCCGATCGCATCTCTTAACTCGCTGCGTTTCGGAAAACTGGAAGAAGATAAAACCAAACATTTGCTGGCTGGTGTTGTACATGGTATTGGCCACTATGGCAACTGCTTTGGTGTACCCACAGTAGGTGGCGAAGTTTATTTTGATAATTGTTATCATACCAACCCGCTCGTTAATGCAATGAGTGTCGGCATCGTTAAAGCTGGTGAAACCGTTTCAGCAACGGCTGAAGGTAAAGGCAATCCTGTAATGTTTGTAGGAAGTGCTACCGGTAAAGACGGCATCGGCGGTGCATCCTTCGCATCAGCTGATATCACTGCTGAAAGTGTGCAGGAACTCCCGGCCGTTCAGGTTGGTGATCCTTTCCAGGAAAAGAAATTGCTGGAAGCCTGCCTTGAAGTAATTCAAACCGGCGCAGTAGTGGGCATGCAGGATATGGGTGCCGCAGGTATCATCTGCTCAACTGCCGAAATGAGTGCAAAAGGAAAAGTGGGCATGCGCATCGATCTTGATAAAGTGCCAACACGCCAGGCGAATATGAAAACCTGGGAACTGCTGCTCAGCGAAAGCCAGGAACGTATGCTGTTGGTTGCAGAAAAAGGACGTGAAGCGGAAGTACAGAAAGTTTTTGAAAAATGGGATCTGCCCTGTGCAGTGATCGGTGAAGTAACCGACGATGGAATCCTTCGTTTTTATATGCATGGAGAACTCGAAGCTGAGTTACCTGCAGAAGAGCTGGTATTAGGCGGAGGTGCTCCTCAATACGAACGCGCATACAAAGAGCCTGCATACATGGCAAAGATCAATGCATTTGATCCCGCAACTGTGGCAGAGCCCAAAGACCTGAAGTCGATTGCAGCCCAGTTGGTGAAACTTCCAACCATCGCCAGCAAAAGATGGATATATCATCAATACGATAGTATGGTAGGTACGGTAAACGCAAGTACCAACAATCCTACCGATGCACCCATTGTTGTTGTAAAAGGCACCAAAAAAGCACTGGCAGTTACAACAGACTGCAACAGCCGTTATGTATATGCCGACCCTTACAAAGGCGCAATGATTGCAGTAAGCGAAGCGGCCCGTAATATTGTTTGCAGTGGCGGTGAGCCTTTAGGTGTAACCAACTGCCTCAACTTCGGTAATCCTTATGATCCGGAAGTTTACTTCCAGTTTGTACAGGCAATCAAAGGTATGGGTGAAGCCTGCCGCAAATTTGATACACCTGTTACTGGTGGTAACGTAAGTTTTTACAACCAAAACCCCGATGGTCCCGTTTATCCAACGCCAACCATCGGTATGGTAGGTTTGCTGGAAGATGTAAACAACCAGATGACGCTCAATTTCAAAAATGAAGGAGATGTTATTTATGTTGTTGGAAACATCACCGATGATTTCAATTCTTCTGAATATCTCTATAATGTGGTTGGTGTAAAACATTCACCTGTTCCACATTTTGATCTGGAGGAAGAGTTTCAATTACAACGTAAAGTTGCGGGATTGATTCAGTCGCAGCTGATCCGCTCTGCGCATGATATTGCCGAGGGTGGACTGTTTGTGGCGCTTTGCGAAAGTGGTTTCACTGGTGAACTCGGTTTCTCCGTATCAACACAAGGTGGTATCCGTAAAGATGCTTTCCTGTTTGGTGAGGGACAAAGCAGGGTAGTGGTTTCCGTAGCGCTCGATAAAGTGGAGGAGTTTGAAGCTTACATGGGAAGTGCTGCTTTCAGCAAAATTGGTGTGGTTACTTCCTCAGAAATCGTGATCAATGGCGACTTCTGGGGTAATATAAACCAATGGAAGGAGCACTACAATGAAGCCATCGAAAAACAACTGGCGTAGAATTGTGGAACAATTGAAAAAATGAAAAAAACTATTGCAATCATTGGTGGGGGAAACCTTGGTACTGCGATCGCTGAGGGGTTACTGGTTAGCGGCTTTTCCAAAGCGGCCGACATCACCATTACAAAAGAAATACCAGCACACTGAAAGCACTTGCAGAGCGCGGTGTGAAAGTGAGCGATAATAACCTGGCGGCGGTAAAGTCGTCGGATGTAATTATACTGGCAGTAAAACCTTTCCAGGTTGCCGAGTTGATGAAGTTGATTAAACCCGGATTGAATTCGAAAAAGATCCTGGTTTCCGTTGTAACCGGCGTTACCATCGGCGATATGGAAGAGATGACGCAAAAGCAATTGCATTATTTCCGTGCGATGCCGAATACGGCCATTGCTATCCGCGAGAGTATGACCTGTATCTGTAGTAAAAACGCAGATGCAACCAGCAAGACATATGTTGAAAAAATGTTCAGCCAGTTGGGCAAAGTGGTGAACATTGAAGAAAAGCTGATGGAAGCGGCAACCATTCTTGCGGCATGCGGCACCGCGTATGCCATGCGTTATATTCGCGCCAATATCCAGGGCGGAATCGAAATTGGATTTGATGCCAATACTGCATCGCTGATAGCAGCACAGACCATCAAAGGTGCTGCAGAATTACTTCTTCAGAAAGGTACACACCCCGAACAGGAAATCGATAAAGTTACCACCCCCAAAGGCTGCACTATTGCCGGCCTTAACGAAATGGAACACCGCGGATTCAGCTCTTCGCTGATCAGAGGGGTAGTGGCGAGTTATAAAAAGATAGCGAAGGAATAATTGATGGTGGATGGTGGATGGTCGATGATCGATGATCGATGGTGGATGGTGGATGGTGGATGGTGGATGGTCGAAGTATGCTGCAATCGCAACTATTTCCTCCTAAATGAGAGATATATACCTGCAGTTAGAGAATTCGTCGACCATCCCAAGCCCCCAACCCCCCGAAGGGGGGTACGACCATCCTCCATCCACCATCCACCATTTAACATCCACCATCGACCATCGATCATCGCCCCCCCCTTCCCCTCCTTTTTTCCACAAGTTATTCCCTGATTTTTGCACCTGATTTTTTTAGTGTAGCTTTGCATGACCTCCCGGAAATAATTACACCCTGTAGTGTCCGATGGTCGATAATGCTGCCTAAGGTAGCAGGATGGGCAAATTTCATAGCAACATTTTAGTTAGTTTGTTAGAATCGGTTTGGTGAATGGAACATTGTTTCAACGCAAGATTACATTTACCGGGGTTTCTATTTGATTTGAATTAAACGACCATTATGGCAAAATATATTTTTGTAACCGGCGGGGTTACTTCTTCGTTAGGGAAAGGAATTATCGCAGCTTCGTTAGCCAAACTTTTACAGGCTCGCGGACTACGTGTAACCATTCAAAAAGTTTGATCCTTATATCAACGTTGACCCCGGCACTCTCAATCCTTATGAACACGGCGAATGTTATGTAACAGAAGATGGTGCCGAAACCGATCTTGATCTCGGTCACTATGAGCGTTTTCTGAACCTGTTTACTTCACAGGCCAATAACGTGACTACCGGTCGCATTTACCAGACTGTTATTAATAAAGAAAGGGAAGGGGCTTACCTCGGTAAAACCGTTCAGGTGGTACCACATATTACCGACGAAATCAAACGTCGTATGCTGGTACTTGGCCAGGATAATAAATATGATATCGTTATCACTGAAATCGGTGGTACTGTTGGCGACATCGAAAGTTTGCCTTTTGTGGAAGCGGTGCGTCAGTTGCAATGGGAGCTGCCAGAAGAAGATGCAGTAGTAGTTCATCTTACACTGATTCCTTACCTGAAAGCTGCGAAAGAATTAAAAACAAAACCTACACAGCACAGCGTACGTATGCTGAGCCAGGAAGGTGTTCACCCCGATATTATTGTTTGCCGTACAGAACGTTCATTAACACCGGAACTGCGTCGCAAAATCGCATTATTCTGTAATGTTAAACCCGAAGCGGTAATTGAAGCAGCAGATGCGCCAACGATTTATGAAGTGCCACTGACGATGATGCGTGAGAAACTGGATTTGATTTGTTTGAAAAAGATGAACATCACGAACTACAAAGAACCTGAACTGGGGCGCTGGAAAGAATTTCTCGACAAACTGAAATATCCCAAGAGCAAAGTTACCATTGGTCTTATTGGTAAATACCTCGAATTGCAGGACGCGTACAAATCAATTCTTGAAGCGTTTGTACATGCAGGTGCTATCAACGAATGCCAGGTACAAATTCAAAATGTGCACAGCGAATATATTACCGATACCAATGTGGCTGAAAAACTCGGCGGTCTGGACGGATTGCTCGTAGCACCAGGATTTGGCCAGCGGGGAGTGGAAGGAAAAATTATTGCAGTTAAATATGCACGCGAAAAAGGTTTGCCATTCTTTGGTATCTGCCTGGGTATGCAAATGGCCGTGATTGAGTTTGCACGAAACGTACTCGGATTGAAAGATGCACACAGCACTGAAATGGATCCCAAAACACCAGATCCGGTAATTGACCTGATGGAAGAACAAAAGTCAATTACTGCGAAAGGTGGTACCATGCGACTGGGTGCTTATCCCTGCGATGTGAAACCAGGTACACTGGCACATACCATTTATGGTCAGGATCAGGTGAGCGAACGCCATCGCCATCGTTGGGAGTTTAACAACAAATACCTCGACCAGTTTGAAAAAGCAGGCATGGTTGCCAGCGGTAAAAACCCTGCAACAGGTCTGGTAGAAATAGTAGAACTGCCCAACCACCCTTTCTTCATTGGTGTGCAATATCACCCTGAATTGAAAAGTACCGTTGAATCACCCCAGCCCATATTTGTTCACTTTATTAATGCCGCCAAGGTTTATGCCGATAAAAAAGCGGAATTGAAAGTGTCACATGTACAGGAGGTGTAGCAGGAATGGCTTTTTGCCCGCCAGTCAGCGTATGTATCCTGTTGATTTACAGGCTTTACGTGCTGAATTTAAGGCGGATTCGATAAAAGCCCGCCTTACCCGAACGTAAACCATAAACTAACCACCATTCCGTTATCTTTGCCGTCTTTAAATTTTCACACTGATGAAGTTTGATCGTAATACCGTCATAGGTTTTGTAGCTCTCGCACTTTTATTTTTCGGATATTTTTATTTTAACCGTCAACAGCAACTGGCTTACGAGCTGGAAAAACGACGTACAGACAGTATTGCCCAGGCGGCACTGCCCAAGGATACATTGCGTCGTGAAACAGCATCGCCCGCTGCTAACGATAGCACGCCTGTTCAAACCAATATTGGTGGTTTCCCACTTGCCGACAAAGGCAATGCGCAGGAAGTAATCGTACAAAACAATGTGTTCCGTATCGGTTTTAGTACCAAAGGTGGACAGCCCAGCTGGATTGAATTGCTGAATTATAAAGATCACGACAGTGGATTTGTGAAACTGGCAAATTCTGAATTTGACAAAATCGCTTACCGCGTAAATACAGGAACCGGCAATACAGTTGAAACATCTGAACTATTGTTTAACCAGGTTGACTCAAGTGTCGATGCAAACGGTAATAAGACCTACAGTTTCGCAGTAGCTGTTGGCGACAGCATCAAGACCAATAGCATCGTGCACAGCTTTACCGTGAAGCCCGATGACTACATGGTGGATATGCAAATCAAACTGAATGGTGCAGACAGGCTGGTTACGGATCGCGAGTTAAACCTGATCTGGGGTTATCACGCATCACAACAGGAAACAGCCATTGATTTCGAAAAACAAAACACACAGGTTGGATATGTAGAGGATGGTGAATTTGACTACCATACTATTGGTCGTCGTTCTTCCGTAAATCTTGATGCACCTGTAAAGTGGGTTGGCGTACGCCAACGCTTTTTCAACAGCTACCTCATTGCGGATAAAGAATTTGGTGCTGGTAAAATGGAATGGAACATTCCTCCGGATGAAAAAGAAAACGGTTGTAGAAGCTACCACAACCTTAAAACTGAAATTGGATGGCGACGCCGCCAACCTCCATATCTTCTATGGTCCGGCTGATTATCATCTGCTTCGCAAATATGATTTACGTCTTGATAAACTGATCAACCTGGGTCAGGGACCCTACGCGTTTGTACGTCCTTTGAACCGTTTTGTAGTGTATCCTGTATGGGATTTTATCAAAGGTTTTGTAAGCAACTACGGATGGGTTATTGCATTTCTGACACTCTTCATCCGTTTGTTGATTTCTCCTTTGAGTTACAAGAGCTATCTGAGTAGTGCAAAAATGAAAGCATTACGTCCTGAGATTGCTGCGCTGAAAGAAAAACATGGCGGCGACCAACAGGCGATGAGCATGGAACAAATGAAGTTGTTCAGGGAAGCTGGTGTAAACCCGTTGGGAGGATGTATACCTGCATTATTGCAGATTCCTATCTTCTTTGCCCTCTTTAGTTTCTTTAGTTCTAATGTGGATCTGCGCGGTGCAGAATTCCTTTGGTCAAAAGATCTTTCTGCATTTGATGATGTGATCAAATTCGGTGTACATATTCCATTATTGGGTGATCACTTAAGCCTGTTCACAATCACAGCAGTGGTAACTTCACTCGCGATTTCAATTTATAGCATGAACATGTCTCCGGATCAGAGCAATCCGATCCTGAAGTACATGCCGTATATATTTCCGATTTTCCTGTTGTTTATCTTCAACAATCTACCATCGGCCCTTACCTGGTATTATACGGTATCAAACATCATCACATTAATCCTGCAGTTTGTGATCCAGAACTACATTATTGATCACAACAAGATCCTGGCGCAGATCGCTGAAAACCGCAAAAAGCCAAAAACCAAGAGTAAATGGCAGGAGCGTTTAGATGCGATGCAGGAGCAACAAAAGAAGATGAAAGAAATGCAACAGCGGGGGAAAAAACAATAAAACAATGTGTAAATGTGGCAATGTGTAAATGTGGAAATGTGAAAATGGGGTTGCAGTGCAACTTATTTTAATCGACGTAAAAAAGCGGGTTTTCAAAATTTTCACATTTCCACATTTACACATTTCCATATTTCCTCTTTCATATTTTCACATTGTGCCAACGCAACTCTTTCCTTATCTTACTGCGTCATTAGATTATGAAAAAACAACTTTCATACCTGCTGGTTCTGCTTTTGATGCTTATGGGTGTAAATAGCTCCTGGGCGCAAAAGCGACTGACGGAAGCGACGATTACCTACGACATTGAGATTGCGGGCAATAATGCCAATCCACAGGCAGCGGATATGCTGGACGGGGCAGTGAATATGGTGTATCTGAAAGGGAATTCCAGCCGCTCTGAAATGATCAGCACGCTGGGCAGCCAGTCTACGATCGTGGATGGAAAAAGCGGCAAAGTGACAATCCTGAAAGAATATGGCGATAAGAAGTACATGATCAACCTGACGCCTGAAAACTGGAAAGCATCCAACCAGCGTTACGAAAATGTAAAATTTACCTACGAAGAAGAATATAAAACCATCGCCGGCTACAATTGTCAAAAGGCGGTGGGAGTGATGAAGGACGGGACACGTTTTACGGTCTATTTTACCCGCGACTTATTGCCGGTTAATAAAGACTTTCAATACCTCAACAGGGATCTACCGGGGCTGGCCATGCAGTATGAAGCAACTACTGGTTCACGCAAAGTGACATATACGGTAAGCAATATCAACTTCAGCCTGGTGCCTGCAGCCAAATTCGACCTGCCTAAATCAGGTTTCCGCGTAATGACCTATGAAGAAAGCCTCCGCGGCGGCCAATAAATAATTTTGAAAAAGAAAGTAATACTTTCTACCATCCACCATCAACCATCGATCTTAGAAGTTAATCTTCAACGTGGCGCTCGAAAGCTTATTCTGGTCAGTAATATTTACTGCTACTTTACGATGGACGGGCGCAGAATAGGTAGTGCCACCGAGGCGGTAAGTGAATGTAGTATTGAGCAGGATTGTTTTGTCTTCCTGAACAGGGCGAATCACCTGCGATCCACGGAAGTTATATCCGGATTTGAGGGAAAAAGTCTTCGCCTTTACAGTATTCTTTGCTGTTAATAGAGGACGGTCGCCACGGTTAACCCTGCGACCCAGCTCTCCCATGGTGCCATAAGAGTATGCAACAGAGAAAGTTAGCAATAATGCCAACGCCGCTGCCTTTTTGCCCATAAGTGCTGATATGATAGTCCTGGTTTTCACCAATCGCAAAATTAACAATTAAAAATAATAAGAAGTAAACCGTTCGTCCAGAAAATTAGTAACTATTTAACGCCACGTTGGCAAAATTGTTACATTTTTCGTCAATTTTTTTCCTTCCTTTTGCACAGATGGGGATAAGTTGAGAGGCGAGTGTGGGGATTTTTTTCCGCTAACTTGTTGATAATAATTACATGACCGTATACCTTGTGGTCAGATCTTGCCTCAGCTCTTTCCTTTTATCACTTTTAAAAAATCCGGAACATGAAAGAATACCCTTACCAGGAAGACCGGGAAAATATACAGGAGTTGCTGAAACAATACGAGCGTCTACGCCGGGGACAGGGCAACAGTTTCCTGGAAGAAGATGCGTTCGAAAAGATCATCCTGTATTTTGAAGACCGTGAAGAATTACAAAAAGCACTCGAAGCCGCGAATCGCGCAATAGAACAATATCCCTATTCAGCCGCATTGATGATCCGTAAAGCAGAAGTTTTACTGGGTTGTCGTTTATACCATGATGCACTCGAAGTGCTCGACCAGGCTGCATTGTTTGACAGCGGGGATATCAATCTCTATATTTTAAGAACAGATGCTTATCTCGCGTTAGATCAACAGGAGAAAGCAGCACAACAATTACAGGACGCACTCGATCAGTTTGAGGGTGAAGAGCGACTTGAGCTATTGTTTGAATTGAGCGATGTGTACGATGATTATGAAGAGTTTGATAAAGTGTTTGATTGTTTGAAAATGATTCTTGAACAGGATCCAAAACAACGAAGAGGCTTTATACAAAATTTGTTTCTGGACCGATTTTACAGGTCGTAATGAAGAAAGTATTCGTTTGCACCAGCAAATCATTGATGAATATCCTTACAGCGAATTAGCATGGTTTAACCTTGCCGCTGCTTTCCAGGGATTGAAGTTGTATGAGAAAGCAATTGATGCGTATCAGTATGCAATCACGATTGAAGAAAAGTTTGATTATGCATACCGCAACATGGGTGATGCGTATATCCGTTTACGGAAATATAAAGAAGCCATCGAAGCACTGGAAAAAGTTACGGAGCTTGCGAAACCTGAAGTGGTGATTTACGAAGCAATCGGTCATTGTTATGATCGCTTACGCAATTTCGCGCAGGCACGTTTTTATTATCGCAAGGCATCGCATCTGAATCAGGAAGACAGCAAGCTATTTTATAAAATTGCCTGCACTTATTTTAATGAAGGACAGTGGGAGAGTTGCGTAAAACAACTTGAGCAGGCATTGCGTATTCATCGCACACAACCTGAATACAACCTGCTGATGGGAGAATGCAAAATGCAGATGGGCATGACGCGTGATGCCGTACAAAGTCTGTTGAATGTCGTAAGCATGCGCCCCAAGAACGTGAAAGGATGGGAAGCGTTGATCCGCTGCCTGTTTCAGGGAGGTTTCCTGGATGAAGCCATGGAGCAGGTGCAACATGCGCTACATATGACACAGAACAAACCCGTGTTTTCATTTCTACAAAGCTGCGATATTGCTGGCCGACTCGAGGAAGAAAGAAGGGTTACTGCAATTAGAAACAGCGGTGGAAATGGCTCCAAAGATGTTGAAGAAATTTATTGAACTGTATCCTGTCAGCCTGCGCGACCAATCTGTGATTGACCTGCTGGCGCGTATGAAAAAGAAAGGGGAAATAGAGCAGGGTGTGATGGCCCTGATGGAAATCAGGGGCACAAAACCGATTCTTTCCTATTTTTGCGCCGGTTTTTTAAAAACCGGAACTACATTTTATCAGTAGCAAAACAACCGACAGCATGAATTTTAACCTCTCGCAGATGCCGGAGCGTAACAAGCGCCCCCGTGTCAGGTATAACGATGGTAATGGACAAGGGTTTGAGTGTAGAAGAAGCGAAAAATTTCCTGAGTGTGTCTTATCCGCACGTGGATATAATTAAACTGGGCTTCGGCACCTCTTATGTAACGCCGAACCTTCGCGAAAAACTGGAAGTCTATCGTTCTTATAATTTACCCATTTATTTTGGCGGTACACTTTTTGAAGCTTTCCTTATTAGAAATCAATTTGACGATTATATCAGTGTCTGTAAAGATTTCGGTATCGAATACATGGAAGTGAGTGATGGTAGCATCACGATTCCCATGCTGAGAAATGTGGTTATATCGAAAAACTGACAAAACATGGCACGGTATTAAGCGAAGTTGGTAGTAAGGATGCGGCGCATATCATCCCTCCTTATAAATGGATTGAACTGATGCGTGCGGAACTGGGAGCAGGCGCAACCTATGTAATTGCAGAAGCACGTGAGGCGGGTAACGTAGGTATCTATCGCGGATCAGGTGAGGTAGGGGAAGGTCTGGTTCAGGAAATTCTGACACAGATACCCGGAGAAAAAATCATTTGGGAAGCAACCTCAAAAAAAGCACAACAATCTCCTTATTTTTTTATTGAGTTGC
>JANPZZ010000002.1 GCA_024707305.1 Chitinophagaceae bacterium | reverse complement strand
ACAATGAAGAAGACTTTAACTGCTTCCTTCGTTCCTTATCAATTTTAAATTGATCGGCGATGTATTGGATGCATTCAACAATTACGTTTTAATGATCCACAGGTAGGACAATGCCCGTTCGGAATGTGGACTTACCCATGCCACTGCAAAAGAATATGCGGAAAATGAAGTGGGCGTTTTGTTCCATTTGACGCATTCCTGAACCAAGTGCTGGCAAAACATGCAAAATATTGGCACCAGGGGCATTGGACAGACCCTTTCATTGGATTGGATTAAGAAGAATAAATTGCTTCACAAGGGTGGTTAAAAATCTTTATGATTTTCTAAATCTTACTCTTGGCACATCAAGACACTCCTCCAACAGTGGAAAAATCTGACTATTCTGATGATGACAAAAGCTGGATGAAACAAGCTTGACTGACAGTGAAAAAGATCAAGGATGTTGTCTCCCGATTGAAAAGATGAAAGTATGGTTCGGGACGATGAGATGGAAGATTCTTCTTTTACAACGAGGATGAAATAGATGTTACCAACACTCATCCGAAGCCAGCATGTGAACTCGAACAAAAATTTGCAGAACTGGACACAACCTTCTTTTAGAAGATAAATGAAGATTGAGCCCAAGTTCAGCATTGAAAAAATTATTTCAGATCCGGTATTGGCTGGATGATAAAGAAGTTTTTCGAAATGGGGATATAAAGATCACATTGCATGTACTGGATGACCAACCCCTCGAAGCAACAAACCTTTTAGCCCCCGCTGATGAATTAATCATAGGAGCCAACGAATGGTTCAATCATGATCATTAATTTACGAAAAGATTTTGAATGGTATTGTAAAACCAAAGCATACCTCCAAAGCAGTGGAGCTGCGGCTAAGCAGAGCGAACGAAGGAAGACCAATGAAAATTTTTCTTCGCAAAAGCAATTTGAAGAGTTTAGCATCACGCAACGATCATCAACCAATTCGGCAAAACAAGATGTATCAGCCAGCAGCGAATTTTAGAACCAGCCGAAATAAATGGCACAACCCAAAGAACCGTTATGCTGATGCATTGAAACTTTATCATTGGCAGTTTACAGTCGTTTATCCGTTGCAAAAACCCATCGCCTTTATACAGAACAGGAATTAGGACAACCGCGAGGAATCTCAAAATCCTACCTGAACTGTAGTCTTGAAACTATTATCAATAATTTTATCAGCAGCAATGGCAATAAGCATCCGTGGAAGAAATTGGTGGTAAGTTTGATAAACGTCCATTTGGTTGAAGCTTATACTCGGTGAAGATCCATATTCTCGTATCCTTCAAAAAAAGAAAAGAAATTTGATACCTGAATGGCGAACCTCGTTTTCCATCAGTTGATTTTGTGGAAAAGGCGATCAACAGCAGGGAAAAAAGTCGTTGCATCGTTAGTGCCGAAAATTTCTGGAGAAGATATTGACAACACCTGGCAGCATTAGAAATATTTAGCAGGACTATTGCCCCGCCAAACAGCAATAAGCTATTTACTGAAATCTTAGGCACAGTTTAAAACATAATATGCTTATGGTATTTCAACAAAAAAACCTGGATATCGTGCCGCCGGCATGGATTTGGCGTTCATCTGCACAAACCAATCTTGAATAACTTCGGATTTACCAAGATCAAGCAGGCCGCAACTGTTCGGCATTGGTGACCGAAGATTGGCTAAAGCTAACGCACGATCAGGCAAAGCTATAACATTCAGGCTGACCGTATGCTTTCCGGGTATGCAAATCAAGTTTGTTTGATAAATCAATCAATTTCTCACTTTCAGAAAATCTATCGATACAAATTGGACCAATTAGTAGCTGAAAAACGATGGCCCACAAAAACGAAATTCCGCCATGAAAAAACTGGTGGATGAACTACGGAAGCGATAAACAGGTGTTTTTCATTTAAAAAGGAGTTGATCGGTATAACTTGCTGTTTGATCGATTGAGCTAAAGAGCAGGCGCAATTGAAAGTGAATGTTGCGCGCAGCTTTACCAGATCGGAAACCCAATTGCAACAAAATCAAAAAAACGATTTAGTGAACTGCGCTATGGTCTGTTGCCGCAAATTGCGCATAATCGCAGCACACCGGGTATCCTAAAACAAGAATCACAAAAGAGGCCGAAGCTTGTTAAAGCAAAGCAGAAAGGTAAGACTGGGGTGAAAGTAGCTGAGCCGGAAGAGGTATTATATCCGTAAAAGCATCAATTACTAATGAAGCAGAGTTGAATGAATTCCTTGATCGAACTCGAGTCGATCATGTTGAAAATGCTGGCAGATAACAAAACCATTATTATAAAAAAGAATAAATATATCGCCACACAGAACCACCACCACCTTACTATGAATACATCAGCTAAAATCTTTTGCCCAACAAGCAAGAACATTACTAAGAGAAGGCGTAGAGCGCAGACTTATTTACTGGGGATTTGATAAGAACGGCAAAAACACAGCCTCTTAGAAGCGGTTTCGGGTGGTTATACACTTTCCTGGAAAAGCAAGAAGGATGATACAAGCGTGCCTGTCAATGGAACAAGTTAAAGGCCGCCATCGACCAGAACCAGTTTTGACGAAGTAGTGGAAAAAGCGGCATATACCTGGTTTAACCGGTTAATTGCCATAAAGATTTTGAGTAAGAACGGTGGTATGAAACAAGTCAGCTTGATTATTTATCGGATGAAACTAATTGACTCCGGCCGTACTAGAAAGGGCAAGGCGTGGACAATACAGCTTCTACTAAAGAAAAAGCAACGTCTTCAGCTATTGCTTACCGATTATGAAAAAGAAAAGAAGCATTTGCCATCTTACTAATTGGATACTGCCATCAGCATCCTTTGCTGAATGCCATCTTTGGCGCAATAGATGACTACACCGAATTATTATTGCCCGATGATATACTTACAGAAAATGGTTTTTTAAACTACCTAAACACAACAGAAGCCATCAGCGACGATGATTACAGACAGGTGGAGCTGATCGGCTGGCTTTATCAGTTTTATATTTCAGAAAAGAAAGATGAAGTATTTGCTGGCTTTAAGAAAAACAAAAAAAGCCGAAGCCAAAGATATACCCGCAGCCACACAAATTTTCACAACGAATTGGATCGTAAAATATTTGGTTCAAAACACTATTGGCCGAACCTGGTTGGATGCACATCCGGATAGCGATTTAAAAAAAAAAGACTGAAATACCTGGTTGAGGCGGCAAACAATGACCAGCCAGCAGCAGCCATCCACAATTCACCATCCACCATTGACCAACTAACTTTCCTCGATCCTGCTGTTGGAAGCGGCCACATTTTAGTAGAAGCTTTCGATACATTATATCCGATGTACCTGGCAGAGTATTACAGTCCCGAAGAAGCAGTACAGTGTATAATAGAGAAAAATCTATTTGGATTAGATCTTGATTTGAGAGCAGTTCAGTTGGCGCAGTTTGCTCTGATATTGAAAGCCGCCCAATATAGTCGATCAGTACTACATGGAAAGATACTGCCGCATATTTATGACATGCCTGCACCGGTACATTTTACCAAAGAAGATATACAAAGTTTCTTAGGCGTTGAAGGTGCTGATTATGCAAAGCCTCTGCAAGATGTTTTACACCTGATGCTGCAGGCACAGAACCTTGGTTCTATTATGCAGTTTGATTTGAGCGATGAGGCTCGGGCTTTTATAATGAAAGAACTTAGGCATTGGAAGCAGCGAAAAGACCTTGATCTTTTGCAGCAGGAGTTATTAAATAAGCTGACGCCTTATTTGCAAGTGTTGGGAGTGTTGACACAGAAATACGAAGTAATTGCTGCGAATCCTCCATACATGCAGTCTAAAAACTTTAATGCTTCCTTAAAAAAATATGTAGAAAGAATTTATCCTAATGCCAAAGCAGATTTGTTTGCAGTTTTCGTTGAGGCGTCAATCAATTTAGTTCGTTCAAATGGATTTGTTGCGGAAGTGACGATGCAGTCATGGATGTTTCTGTCAAGCTTTAAGAAGTTAAGGCATCAAATAGTTTATCATAAATCAATCATTGGGTTGATAGATGTAGGATGGAATCTTTTTGATAATCATTCATTCCCTGCAGCGGTTGTATGTTTTAATAACAGTGATAGTTATCAAAAGCAAGGAGTCTATCATGATTTGACGAATGTGAAGGTAGACAGAGAAAAGCTAAATGAATTTTGGAATAATAAAAATAGATATGTTGTTTATCAATCTGATTTTCAGATTATACCTGACTCCCCAATAGCATATTGGTTAACACATAGCGAAAGAGCTCTGTTTTCTTTAGATAAGATAAAAAATTATGGTAGTGGTAAAAAAGGTCTTTCAACAGGGAACAACGATCTCTTTTTACGTAATTGGAGCGAAGTAAATTTTGACAATACAAGTATTAAGACGAACAATGAGAAAGGATATTGGGTGCCGCTGAACAAGGGGGGAAATTTTAGGAAATGGTATGGAAATAATGAAACATTAATTTTTTGGAAAGACCACGGTAAACAGTTGAAAGATTTTCCTGGCTCTGTTGTACGAAATGAAGAATATTATTTTAAGCCATGTATTACTAGTGGATTAGTTTCTTACGTTGATTTTAGCGCAAGGTCGTCGGATGAAGGATATATTTTTGAAGCAGGGGGTACAGGACTATTTGTAAAGAATGAATTATACATATTGGGATTTCTATCGACTATAATAGCGAGTAGATTACTTCGAGCATTAAATCCAACAATTAATTATAATATTAGCGACATAGAAAACTTACCATTGGTTATAGAAAACAAAGAAACTGTTGAACAGATCGTTCTTCAAAGTAAACATATTTCCAAGTCCGATTGGGATAGTCGAGAAACCTCGTGGAATTTTAAAGCCAACCCGATAGTCGCAATCAATAAGGGAAACTTAGAACAAGGATACACTCACTGGTTGACATATGTAAGCAATAACTTCTTTCAACTCCACGCCAACGAAGAAGAACTCAATCGTAATTTTATTGAAATCTATGGTTTGCAAAATGAATTAAACCCTGAGATACCATTAAAAGATATTACAATTTTGCAGGATGAACTGGATTACGAAATGTTGAAGCTGATCCAAAAGCCCTACGAAGGACAACTGGTTCCCGTTCATGCTGATGTTGTCATGCAGCAGCTTATTAGTTATATAGTAGGTTGCTATATGGGCCGCTACCGTTTGGACAAACCTGGGCTTCACATTGCACATCCTAATCCAGCAGAAGAGGAACAAGTTCCTTATTTTGTAAAAACGGGAGAAGAAAGACATTATACTTTTCAGATAGACGATGATGCTATAATTCCATTGATGGGTACTAATGGAAATTTCACTGATGATATGCTGCATCGTGTAAAAGAGTTTCTGTCTATTATTTGGGGTGATGATGGCTTGACCGCTAATATCAATTTCCTTCAACAGCAGTTAGATAAAAACCTTGAAGAGTACCTTGTAAAGGATTTCTGGAAATACCATGTTAAGACCTATAGCAAGAAGCCCATCTACTGGCTTTTCGCCAGCAAGAAGGGGCTTTCCAGGTATTGGTGTATATGCACAGGATGAATGGCTTTACGCTGGCCAAGATCCGAAGCAAATACCTGATACCACATATCAGTTGGTTGCAAAATACAGTTACAGATATGGAAAAGAAAGCAGCCATTCTCAGCAGAGCAGAGTTGAAAAAACTGGATACGTACCGCAAACAATTGATGGAATGTGAGGAATATGATCTGCTACTGAAGGACATGGCCGATAAGCAGATAAGTTTTGATTTGGATGATGGGGTTACAAAGAATTATTCCTTGTTTGAAGGAGTCGTGGCAGAGATAAAATAGATATTACCAGTATTAAGAAATTATGGACTTAAGCCAAAGAATAAAAGATCAGTTTAAAAAACATCCGCAATTGCGGGTGTTATTCCTCTTTGATGAAGAAAAAGAGTTGGAAGCAGAGATTGACAGCCTTCAACTTAATGACATACGGATAGCTAAATACACAAACGAGCCATTCAATCTAAAAGTCAAGCTTAAAACTGAATGGGCTACTGATAAAGTTTTTCTCTATTTCCCAATGGCTGCACCTTCCACACATGAAACTTTCAAAAGATTTCCATTGCTCGATGTGTTGGTAGCCAATAAAGAACTTCGTTTGGGTGATGTGGGCGATTTTATGGAGCAGTACCAGCTTCCTGTAAATATGCAATCACTCATTGCGGAATATATGCGGGAACTTAAAAGTAACCAGGTGCAGGAAGTGATAAAGCCAATCCTCACCACTCGCAACTTCACACCCGAAACATTGCAGAGAGGATTAGTAAGCGCTATCTTAAAATTCAATGAACCTCAACCCTGGGATGTTTTACTGACGAGACTTTTTTATTTTATCGAAACCAGCAAACGGTTCTGAATTCAATAGGGTTATTCGGAAACTAAAAGAAAATAAATTAGAAGCCATCGTTCAGCACCGGCTTTCCGACCTGTTTGATGAATCTGTGACTGACCTAAGTCCTGAACTATTAAGCCAGTTATTGAAAAAGCTTAAATACAATATAATTGTTCAAAACCTGCCACTTGCCAGGCATGATCCGTATGGAGGATTAAAAATAAAACACAACACATCCCTCAATAAGCTGGGCGTTTTTTTTGAACAGGCAAGAATTCATGCGAAACTAGGTGATGATTTTATTGAAACAGTTCTTTATCACGGTCAGGACATAAGGGAAGAGACAATACTCCAATTCTATGGCCCTGATGCCGACTATTCCTGGATGCCAGATGGACTCAAATGGCTGATTCTGGCTGAAAGGATGAAAGAAATCCAGGAAGAACCTGCTAAAGGTCTAAAAGGCCTTGAGAAAATGAGCCTGCATCATGAAGATAATCCGGAGATCAGAAATTTACTCAATGCTTGTCTGTATGCAGCTAACTGTTTTAAATTGATTGATTCGATCACTACTTACAGGCTGAACACTCCGGAAGAATATGTAGCAAAATACAAGGAGGAATTTTATAAAATAGATACCGCTTACCGGAAGGCCATTACAAGGATAGGTTATATTGACCAAACGGAAATACCTGCCAGTGTTTCTCTTGATGAACTCAGAGCCGAATTAAACAATGAATATGAAGAATGGTTGGAAAAGCTGAACCGTGAGTGGCTTTCGTGTTTGCAGACAAGGCAATTTGACTATTCCAAATTGTCGATGCCCAAGCAATATGATTTTTATAAAAGCGAAGTTGCCTCATTCCCCGATCAGAAGTGTGTTGTATTTATTTCTGATGCTTTACGATACGAAGTAGGTATAGAGTTATTGCATGAAATGCATAATGATACCAAAAGCGAAGCGGAAATAAAATATATGCTGGCTTCAGTTCCTTCCAAAACAAGTGTGGGAATGAGTAATCTTTTGCCTGGAAAGAAAAGAGAGTTCAATAACGATGAAATCAGGATTGATTCGATATTGGCCAGGGCTTCATCGAACAGGCAGACTATTCTGCAAACTGTCAATAAGAATGCAGTTGTTGTGACTTATGACGAGGTGCAGCAAAATAACCAGGAGCAAAACAGGGAATTATTTAAGGCTCCTGTGGTTTACATATATCACAATCATATTGATGCTACAGGAGATAGCCCAAAGTCTGAATACAGAACATTTAAAGACGTTGAAGCTGCGATCAATGATATTAAAAAGCTTGTTAAACGAATTCACAGCACCTACAATGTTGCCCGGGTGCTAATAACTGCCGATCATGGGTTTATTTATAATGACCGTGCTATATCAGAAGCTGATAAGGAAGATGCCCCAGGAGGCGATCCGGTTATCCAGCACAACCGCTTTGCCATTTATGATAAACCTGTAAAGCCAGCCTTGGGATATTGCATACCTTTAAAATCAACCACCAAATTTGAAGATGATAAGTGGGTGGTATTCCCAGCTTCCACAAACAGGTATAAGCGACAAGGATCAGGCAAGCAATATGTGCATGGAGGCGCTAGTTTACAGGAATTGATAGTGCCAGTCATAGAAAGCGCAAGACGCCGTGAGGATATTACCCGGAAGGTCGGTATTAAGTTGTTGACATCTGAACCGAAAATTGTCAGCAATATATTGAAGGTTGAGATTCTACAGGAGAATAATGTTAACCGTTATGAGAAAGCAAGAACGGTAAAGTTGGGAATTTACAAAAGCTATGATCTGGTTTCCACACTTTATGAAGTGGTAATGGATTCGGCATCGGAAATGGCTTCTGAACGGTTATTTGTATGTACGGTTACGTTAACCAAACCTGATTTGGCGCAATCGAACTTGACTTTAAAAATATTTGACGTTGAAGACAGTCTGAATGCTCTGATAGAAAAACCCGTTGTAAACAATACCTTGATACAAACTGATTTTTAAGATGGAATTACAGGAAAAGATTCTAAAATATTACGAGGGAAAAGTAGTTCGAAAGGATCTTACTTCACTTGTAAAAGGAAATGCCGTAGTGCCAACCTATGTGCTGGAGTATCTTTTAGGTCAGTATTGCGCAGTGAACGATGAAGAAATTATTCAAAGCGGAGTGGAAAAGGTAAAGCAGATTATTTCCGATAACTATGTTCACCGGAGTGATGCTGAAGTTATCAAATCAAGGATCAGGGAGAAGGGTCATTTTAAGATTATTGACAAGATCAATGTGCAGTTAAATGACCGAGCCAACCAATATGAAGCGGAGTTTGCAAATCTTGGAATAAAGAAAGTTCCCATCTCAGACAAGATTGTAAAAGAAAATCAGAAGCTGCTTAGTGGCGGTGGTGTTTGGAGTATTATCAATATGGGATATACTCATGCCGCTGATGTGGAAGTACGTTGGGAAATTGAAGAACTGAAGCCCATTCAGATTTCCCATGTTTCGCTTGAAGAATTCATAGAAGCCAGGAAAAACTTTACAGTTGAAGAATGGCTGGATGTTTTGCTCTATACCATCGGTCTTAACCCTGAATCTTTTACACGCAGGGGAAAGCTCATTCAAATATCAAGATTACTTACACACGTCGAAAACAATTACAATTTCGTAGAACTTGGTCCGAAAGGAACAGGTAAGTCTCATATATTTTCTGAACTATCACCGCATGGAGTACTCGTTTCCGGTGGTGATGTCAGTAAAGCCCGACTCTTTGTAAATAATAATGGCGATAAAATAGGTTTGGTCGGTTATTGGGATGTTGTGGCTCTTGATGAATTTGAGCAGGAAGTTGGCGGGAAAAAGACTGATGGCGATTTGGTAAAGATCATGCAGAACTATATGGCCAACCAATCTTTCAACCGGGGTAAGGAGACCTATCAGGCAACGGCTTCTATGGCTTTCGTAGGTAATACCAAGCATACTGTGCCCTTTATGCTAAAACACTCCCATCTTTTCGAATCAATTCCTGCCGGATATATCAAAGGAGCTTTTCTCGATAGGATGCATTTCTATTCACCCGGCTGGGAAGTCAAGATTTTGAAAGAAGCAGTTTTCTCTGAGGGTTACGGTTTTATCGTTGACTACCTGGCCGAGATACTGCGCCAATTAAGAAAGGCTGATTACACTGGCCTGATGGATCAGTATTTTGAATTAGATGGCTCATTAACTGCAAGGGATAAAATTGCAATCAGGAAAAGTTTTTCCGGCTTCATGAAATTACTGTACCCCCATAAAGAGCTGACCTTAGAGCAGGCAAAAGAAATTCTTGATTTCTCTATCGAAGGAAGAAAGAGAGTAAAGGATCAGCTATACATTATTGACGAAACATTCCGGGATCATCCTGCTGAATTTAAATACACCATCGTTTCTTCCGGAAAGACTGAGGAGGTGGAAACACTTGAAAAAGTGAATCTTCAAACAGATCTGTTGAACCAACAGGAAGATGCAGAACAACACGAATCACCCAAAGTTGAACCCTCGGCGGAAGTTGCCAAACTGGAACCCAAACATATAGTGATCCGGGACAATCAAACCGGAATATCATACCGCCGGTTATTTGGCGACTACTTGAAAGGAGCCAAAACGATTACATTAACCGACCCTTATATCCGCTTGCCCTATCAGTTCAAAAACCTGATGGAATTCTGCATTATGCTGGCCCAAAATAAATTGCCAGAAGAAGAAGCTCAATTACATGTTATTACCTGGAATACGAAAGAGTATATGCCTGAAAGTGAATTGAATTTTCAGGAACTGGTTTCTTCAGTCGCTGACATGGGTATCACACTTACCTACGAATACCAGGATTTGCATGACAGACATATAATTTCCGATACGGGTTGGAGAATCCAGTTAGGCCGTGGGCTTGATATTTTTGAACCTCGTGATGGCCGCTTCAACCCAGCAGAGTATTACCAGGAAAGGAGGAATTGTAAGAATTGTGAGATTATAATAATGAAAAAGTAAACAAATGCGTTAGTCAGATTACTACCTATTCATAACCACCAAACCCGAACCTATGTATTATCCTTATGATACAGAAGTTGTCTGCTATGAGTACAAGCCATTCCTGAATATGCTTGATGCAATCAGAAGATGTATTCCTGGGTGTTTTCAAAAATACGTTAAAACAGATGGAGGAAATGTGGTAAATGGTGATGTTTTTCTCTCAAAGACTGAAATAGTATTTGAAATATTCTACTTCGGTCATATACTCCTTTCGAGCGTGAATCGAAATTGAATTATCATCAAGGGAAATGGAAATATCCCGATTTTTCAATTGCTTATTGTCAAAAATGCAAAACAAAATACTTTCTCCCAAAGCTACCCAATAATAAAATATGAACCAAAAGGATATTTGGAGGAAATATATAACGGCACAATCCAGAATTTTAGATCATAAATCTAAGCCTATTGGCATTGATACTTCAAAAGAAATTAAGTTTGGCGGGCTGAAATTGAATCTGTCAATTGACCAGGAAATTTTCAAACGAGTATTTAAAAAAGAAATTGAAAGAATCTTCAAAGTGAAAGACTTTGATTTCAATGACGGCTACGTTTCGACAGGAATTGAAAATACTGAAAAAATTACAACCGATGAAATTTTAAAACTGAAAGAACTTGCGGAATTTTGCTACATTGACTTCAATGAAAACCCGGTTGTTGAAGGTGCAATTACAGGAAATGATATTGCCATAAAAGAAGATTTACAAAAGGTAATTGGTGAACTACCGACAAATCATAATTATAGAAATTCAGGACTGATATTGTTAACAATAGATGAATGGAAAAAATCAAACAAATTAAAAGGAGTTAAATTTGATAGAAAGGTAGGAGCTGTATTTCCATTAAAGCCGACTGTTTCATTTCTTATTTCCACGTTTTACAGAAACATTGAAATCTCTCAAAGCGGCTCCAGATTAACTGTAACTGGCGAATTACATCAAAACATTTACGAACTATTTCGAAAACATTTTGGCTTAACCACCCGTGGAAATTGTTTGATTTTTAAATTTCAAAATACTGAAAACTTAAGACAACAAGTTGAAGCATTGGAAAAAAAAGGAATCACACTTCCCAAAGCACAGGAAAACTGTTTGTGTTTCAACTATGACAACAACTTTTACGACAAGCACGATTCGAATTTTAATTTTGAAGCGTTCCGTTTAAAGCGTTCCTTAGAGACCTACTTTCCTGATAACAAATTTGAGTTTTCATACACAACTGATTATTCTTACGATATAAAACGACTTGACAAGGGCATCGATGAACTGGAAAGAAACGAAGATGTTTTTTGGAACAAGTTATTTTCAGAAGTACACGGAGAGAAATTTCAAATAAGTCAAACTCACAGAACAGTTTCTTTTGATTTTGAAACAGAAGAAGAATTAACCGAAAAGTTAGATTTCATCAAGTCATATTCATACTTTGATATTTACGACAGAAGTGAAAAGCATAAATACAAATTCAAAATAAAATTTGTAACAGGCTTGCACGAATTGCAAACAAGCCTGAAAAAAGAATATCCAGGTCTGTTTACGAAGCTAATTGCTAATGGCGAGAAATTGATATTCAGACAATTTTATAAAACAGGGAAAGGGAAAAGATTAGAGACAATTTCCAGATTAAAGAATCACTTAGTTGATTTTCTCAAAACAAAGGATTTTAGCTATGTCATAAACGATACGTTTCAGGAAAAATATCTTTGCGAAGAAAATTTTGAGCTGAAAGTTGAACAGGAAGAGGAAAAACTCTCAAAACTTTTGAGAGAGGACTTCTTTTTTGGGAACCCGGAGGAAAAATTAAATATAGGAAAATTCTATTTAGGCAAATTGCTAAAAGTTGATTATCCTGAACTGTATTTCGTAGTGGAGGAGGATAAACTTGAAGAAGTAAAAAGAAATATTAGTTCGGAAATGATTAAAGCAATCTTTCCCGATTTGAAAGGAGAAAAAGACAAGATAAAACGATTAGAAGACACCGTTATCAAACTTGATTCAAAGGAAAAGTTGCCTAACAATAACGCTAAGGAATTTTTGTATGATTCGTCGAAGGCAAAAGGCATTGAAAACATTGAGTATTTACTTAACAAATCAAGTACGGAGTGGCAGGATTTTGAAAATAATCTCTTTTCAAAGTCACTAAATGAATCGCAGAAACAAGCAATTTACAAATCGCTTTATGCAGAAGAACTTGCTTTAATACAAGGTCCGCCCGGGACGGGCAAATCAACAGCAATAGCTGAAATAATTTGGCAACACATCAGAAAAGAGCAAAAGCAAAAAATCCTTTTGACATCTGAAACCAACCTTGCCGTTGATAACGCCATTGACAGATTGAAAAACGAGCAAAACAATATCATTAAACCAATTCGGTTCGGAAATAGCGAAAACTTAGAATCAGAAGGATATTTTTATTCATTATCCGCTATTGAAGATTGGCAAAAAGGTAATGAGTCACAAGGCAACACAGTTGCCCATTGGATTGATAATATTTCAAACAGAGTTACAGCTCAAAATGATGAAATTATTGATTCAGCATTAGCGAAATGGGAAAATCATCTGCAAAATCCAAGTAATGAAACAAAAAACTTATTTGCCGATAAATATTTAGAATACACCAACCTGGTTGGTGCAACGGGAAGTTCTATTGGGAAACTAAATTCAGAAAATAAATGGACTTCTTTTTTTCGTTCGTATTTAAAAGTTTTTAAGGAACAAAACATAAGGTTTGATACTATAATTATGGACGAAGCCAGCAAGGCAACACCACCCGAACTGGCTTTGCCTGTTCTTTACGGCAAGAAATCCATTATCGTTGGCGACCACAGGCAACTTCCGCCAATGATTGACGGAGAGGAAATCAAAGATTTACTTGTTTCAATAGGGGAAAAAGAATTAGCTCGAACGCTTTCACAGAAAGAGTTTGAAACATCACAGTTTGAACGATTGTTTGAAAGAATAGATGAAAGTATAAAAGGAACCTTTGATACGCAATACCGAATGCATCCTGCAATCAATGATGCAATCGCCCAATTTTACAAAAACGATGGAGGATTGAATTGTGGATTGCCACCCGATGAAATTTACCACAATTCATTTGACAAATGGGATTCAAGGTATCACGGCTTGAAGTACAAAAACATTATTTCACCAGAGACACATATAATTTGGATAGACGTAACTACGCCTGAAATTCAGGAAGGAACCTCAAGGGTAAACTTCGGGGAAATTGAAGCTATTGATAATATTTTGACCGTACTTAAAAATTGTGAAGGAAAAAAAAGAATTAGATGAATGGCTTTCATTGCAAAGAATAGAGGAAAAACAAATCGGGCTTATTAGCTTTTATGGTAAACAAATTAGTTATTTAGAAAAAATGCTTGCACACGGTCACAATGATTTGTACAAGGGGAGAGGAAAAAGAAAATGATAAGCAAAACCTAATAAGGCTTAGTACTGTAGACAGGTTCCAGGAATGGAACGGAATATCATTATTGTTTCAATGGTCCGAAGTAATAAAATTGCATCATCACAAAACCAGCAGCCAAATTTTGAATTGTATGGGAATACTGGTTACCCCAATCAGGAAAGTTTAGGTTTTGCAGAATCACCCAACAGGCTAAATGTATCATTGTCAAGAGCAAGGCGATTATTGATAATAGTAGGAAACAGCGAACACTTTTGCAGAAAACCCATCTACAAGAATGTGTACGAATCTATTCTAACGTCGGAAAGAGGATTAGTTATAAGTGCAGTAGAATTAAAAAACGCAGTAGAACGCAATGGATAACGCTAAGATACTATATGCATCATTTCCGCTTAAATGGACGGTTAAATCTACGTCATACCAAATTCGTTACAGAAAGGCTTTTGACATCAATGAAATTGATGAGATTTTCTGTACAATCATAAATGCAAAAGGAAATCAAATCAATGTTTCTGAATTAGGAAGTCTCTTAGGTTTTAATTTACACGACTTAGCGGAATCAGATATTTTAAACATCTATCTAAAAGGACTCACAGAATACGGCCTGATTGAGATAAATCAGGAAACAATCAAGCTTACTGAAGTTGGACAAGAAGCACTGCAAAGCAAACTGAAATACAAGTATTTTTATGCAACGACAGCATTATATGAAAATCAAACTGCAACTGGCGAGAGTTTTGATTTTTCTTTCAAAGACGTTTTTGATTTGGAAAATGAGTTATCTCACGAAAAGAAATGTGATAAACCTACATTTGAAAATATTGAACTTAAACAAAAAAACTGCAATTTCAGCTTTTTGAAAACAACATTTACAAAAGTGAAATTGTTGAACTGATTGAAAACAAACCGCACATCAGCTACAAAAGCATTGCGTTACAATGTGATATTTCCACGTCTGACAACTCTTTTCAATTTTCGTTTCATAAATCAGGTATAATCAAAGCTGAAATTGAAACCTTAATCAGTTTGCCAGAAAATGAAGAATTGAAAAGAAGCTTGATTCGCAAAGGAATGTATCATTACATTCTTGCCAATAAAACTCCCATTACCACACAAGACATCAAAACATATATTGACTTGTGGGACTGGAAAGACCTTGCAGAAAACCCGAAAGTTGATTGGGACGATAAAGAAATTTTTGAACTGTTTCGGGAAAACGGCGACAGAGGTATTTGGAATATTATTTCAGATAAGGCACCGCTTGAAAGCATTAAGTCCGTTATTCAGGGATATACAGACTACTGGAATTGGGCTGCACTTACACAAAGATTTGACAATAATTTCATCAAAGACCAAATTGAGAATTTTAGTTGGGACTTTGAAGAACTTTCATACAAAGAAACTGAACTTGTAACAGCCTTGCTTTCTAATTCTGAACTCAACCACCATGATTGGGACTGGAATTATTTATCAAAGAATTTGCCTGATGAGTTTATTGAGAATCATATTGACAATTTTGCTTGGGATTTCTACGAAATAACGGTAAGCAAAAATGAGATTTTCAAGAATACATTCATCAAATACCGTGATAAACTTGAAACCTTAATTTCAAAAAACTGGAATTGGAAATTTATTTCAGAAGAAATCAATCTTAATTTTCTCTATAAAAACATTTCAGAACTTGCAAGTAAAGTTGATTGGCCCACTGTCTTAAATCGTTTCTTCAACAATGAAGAAATAACTGTCAAGTTTTTGAAAGACGAATCTTTTAAATTACTCTTAAATAAGCATTTACCAGATCACTTCATAATTGCTCATCAAAAATATATTTGGACATCAAACCTGATTGATTTTTTTGAACAACAGAACCTGGTACAATGGGAAAGCAAAGCATACATAATTGGGTTTGACACCAACGAAAATTTTGAATGGACTAAGGATGTTTTTGAAAAGTATCACAATCGTATTGTAACGGAAAAAGGATGCCGAAATGTAAGCCAACATATTTCCGATTATGCTTTGATACAAGAATTTCCTCATTTCGCTTGGGATTGGGAAGGGATATCCACAAACAAAAAGCTAATTGACAACACCAATTTTATTGAAAATGCTTTTTCTGGTAAACTTTCTTTCTCAAACAATCTTCTTTGGAATGAAATATTGCTACACTCAAGTTTTGATGTTGATTTTTGGAACAAACATTTAGAAGCGTTTTATAATACTACCGACCGGGAAAAGCATGTTCAGTTTTGGAAAGAACTAACGCAAAAGGAAAAAACAGGATTATATTTTTGCGAATCCCCATTTTCCTTGGGAATGGAATTTCATTACCAAAAATAGTTCAGCCGAAACCATTCTTGACAATTTTGAAGATGAAGAATTAGTAGAAAAATGGAATTGGGAAATTGCGACCCGAAAACTTGACAAAGAAACTATTCTTGACAACTTAGAAGATTTAACGCATTTCATTGACTGGAAATATCTTGTTAATAATGTTTTTGAAATTGAGAATGAACTTTCAATGGATAATCAACTTCCGAGAATTGTAGCTTGCTTGTCTGTTTTGGAAAATGAAAAACGAAAAGATATTTGGAAAGAGTTAACGTCAATTTATCCTTTTGAAACACTATTCAATTACGTTGAAGCAACATCTCAGGTTGAGGTATTTGAATGGGACTGGAATTATATTTCCAATCATACGTACTTTCCTACTGATATTGGTACATTAAACCAATACAGGAAAAAAATTAGCTGGACGGTTTTATCTGCAAGCGATGCAATTCAGATAAAGTTTAATCCCAATAATTGGGAAAGGGGTTGGTTCGGCAATACAAATAATTATTTAAGGACATTTAATGATTTTTGGGACTGGAGAGTATTGTCAAAAAATAAATATATTAATTACGACAGGCGAATCATAAATAACTATAAAAGTGAAAAATGGGATTGGGAATATTTAAGTGAGTTTGGAGGGTTTCTAAAAAAAGAGATAATGATGAAGCAGACTATTTAACGACTTTACTAAATCAATTCCGATTATATATAAAGTTCGATTCTATTTCAAAGAGAAAAGACATTCTAATTGAAAGTGACCTAATTCATACTTATCAAGAGAAACGTTGGAATTGGGAAGTTTTATCAGAAAACACCAGTGCAAGCTTAACCATTGAACTTTTGCTTGAATTGAGAGCCAAAACTTGGAATTGGGAATCTCTTTCCAAAAGGAATGATATAATTATAAACAACGAGGCTCTTATTGAGCTATCCCATAAAAAATGGGATTGGACTTATTTATCTGAAAGTGACAATCTTGAATTCAATGCCGAGTTTATCGAGAAAACAAAATCAAAACCCTGGAATTGGAAAGCTGTTTCACGACATAAAAGTTTCTCGCCTGCTATTGAAATACTCACACTTACACAAGAGTTTGATTTAGATTGGAAATATTTATCGCAGCATTCAAATTTAATACCAACAAGAGAACTATTAGCAAAGTTTGAAAACAAATGGGATTGGCAAAGCATTACAAGGAACCCGCAAATCAATTTTGCCGATATTGATTTCATTGAACGATTTGCAGATAAATGGGATTGGGAATTTATATGTGAATCCGGAAGTCTGACTTTGAACAATCAGGTATTGACTCAATTCAAAGAATACTTAAAGTGGGATTTGATTTCAATAAACACAAACATAGATTTTACGAAAGAAATTATCCAGCAATTCAAATTATACTGGAATTGGACGGCACTCAAAGAAAATAAACGAGTTGAAGAACTGCTTGGAAACTTTGTAGCCGATGAAATAAGCAAATCCGTCATTCTAACCTTTATTGACAAAATCGAACAGCAATGGTCGCAATGGAAAGGATATGTTTATCATTTTTCACACATAGACAATGCAGTTGAGATAATCAAAAGCAGAAAAAATTCAAAGTAGGAATAAAGCCACTATCAGAGGTGATGCCGCAGGAAACGTAGTTCATTTAAGAAACGATGCTCACGACTATGCCCGTTTTTATTTCAGACCACATACACCAACACAGTTTTACAATGAGTTTTTAGGAAAAAACACAACAGACGGCTATGAAAGTAGGCAGTACGGTTGGGTTTCTTGGTATGAAAAAGCAAGAGGCTTGGGTTTCCCAAAATGCCCTATACCAATTTTCTTTCGGTTTTCTTTGAAAGAAGTTCTTTTCAAAAACGAAGAAAAGTGTTGCATAAGTAACGGAAATATGCAGACTGGTTCAACAAAATTTGGAAACATTAAAACAATGATAAACAAATTCAGCTTTGATGATTTATTTTATACACCACAGCAATATTCAACAAAGGAAGATTACAACAGGTACAGAAACTATGCTCAACAGGAATTTTTGGTTAAGGATGAACTTTCTTTTAATGATTTGACTGATTTTGAAATTGTTTGTCCTTCTGATTCAGATAGAACGCTGCTTATAAATTTATTAGGACAAGAACATAAAGAGATTTTCTCAAAAATTGTAGTGGACGGAAGTTATTACAATAATGAAAATCCACGAATCAGAGTTGAAGAAGAGGACTCGGAATTGCATATTTCAACTGCTTTTAGCGGAAACGGTTATTTTGTTTTGAATGGAACAAATGACATTAAGGAAATAGAGATTCTTTCAGGAGATGTAAGCAAAATGGATAAGGACAAAATTATTTTCAAGTCTTACGTTTCAATCGGAAAACTGAAGCAGAGCATACGCTTAAACTTCATAGATGAATCAGGTAGAAATTGGTTTGTTTATGCTAAATAGAACCGAAAGGTTTTATTTTAACTTTGTAAATTATTTCAGAATAAACAATGGCAGTAAAACACATAAAAGGAAACATTTTTAATACCAAGTGCCAAACCATCGTAAACACAGTAAATTGTGTTGGCGTTATGGGCAAAGGAGTTGCATTTGTACATAGACTTCGCTATCCCAAAATGTATGAAGAATACAAAGAACATTGTAAAAACAAACTCATTAAAACAGGTTCATTATGGCTTTACACTAAGCAGGAAAATGCCCCCTGGATTTTGAGTTTCCCAACTAAATATCATTGGAAATATCCAAGCAAAATAGAATGGATTGAACAGGGCTTGCAAAAGTTCGTGGAATCATACGAAAAGAAAGGAATTACTTCTATCGCTTTTCCTTTACTTGGGACACACAATGGAGGATTAGACACAGACGAAATCAAAAAGCTGATGGATGAGTATTTGGGAAAATGCAGGATAGACATTGAAATATATGATTATGACCCAAATGCAAAAGACGATTTATTTGCTTCTTTCAAAGCAAAGTGGCTCTCATTAGACGAAAAGCAAATCAAATCCGAAACAGGCATACAACCACAATATGCAAGAAAGATTTCAGAGATAATCCAAAATGGAGAAATCAACTCAATGATTGCATTAGCAAATTATGATGGTATTGGTGAAAAGACATTGGAAAAGGCGTTTAATTATGTACTCAACTCCCTAAACTAACTTAACTTGTATTGACTTTCAGAATGAAAAAAATCTACATCTACCTCTCATTTACGCCAGCCGTGGTATTCATATCACTCATAAACTTAATAAACCTTTGAAAAGCATTAATGGTAGAGAAACAACTTGACTATTTCGATGGTACTTGAAAAACCAGGTACATTTTTTATAATTCGTTTTAAAATCACCACCGGATATCACACTTATTTTAAAAGCAGGGATTTGCTAATCCCAAAGCCGACACTTGAATCAATGGTTGATCATATAAAAAATTCAGGAACTGCGATTGACAATATTAAAAGGTTTGATTTAAAAGACATGTAGGCGTACCTTATTTTCGGTCAGTTCGAAATTAGAGGATTGTCCTTGGTTTTGGCTGCTTTATCCTAATACCCCTAACCACTTGAGCCCGGAGGCGGAACACGGCGTCCAGCCGCTCGGCTACCGAACGGGTCATCCAAAAATCCTTATTCTGTTTCTCCTCATCATGTTCCTGGGCTTTCACCTTGTTGCCGACGATAGCGATCTGCCGCCTTTTAACAGGTGCGGCTTGTACTACCTTCCGTTTAATCTTTACCACGTCTCTTTTCATATCCGGAAGTTACAAAAGTGCCCAAAAACCTCCCCGACTTTTCCCTACCTTCGCCCTTAAAACCAGCTCTTTAAATCCCTGCAAAATCAACCATTTTATTCGGTTACCTGCCAGGTTACTTTGCTGTTCAGATCTCTTGAAACCCAGCACCGGCGCAGCCTGCTCAAACATAACCCGATCCCAGCGGGATCACAACAAAAAAGGGTCGCTATTTACAGCGGCCTTTTTTGTTGGTACCTGGAGCCACGTTACGCGAGAATTTCAATTTCCCAAATTGGTTTTTTACAAAAAAAATCATTCGAGATACCTCATACTCTTTTCTAATGGTATCGCATTTCTGAATGATTTTGTGTGAAAATTTTACTGACACCTTTTTATTAATTGTGTTGGAATATAAATTATATAACATTCCACAACCCGCTTCGATCTTATCGAAATGGAGGATTTAAATGCCTGTTCAGATGTGCAGCGCCTTTCGTTTGCTAGAATAAAATTCGCGTAATTATCAGGAGGAAAGCCAGTGGGTGGCCGCCGGATTTTTCATCAAGAATTTACTATTTTTATTAATATCTATAACTAACTATTTATCAGTTATTTAAAAGTTAATTAAAAAACTCGTACTGAAAAATGTATAATTTCACAAAAACTCGTACTGATTTATGTGATATCCTACATAAACTCGTACTGATTTATGTGTCCAGAAAAAAATACAAATTTAAGTACCCAGCTTCGCCCCCTCCTACTCCACCCGCTTCCCAAATGGCATCATCGATATTTCAATCAATTTAAAATGCTGCTTTGCCCAGGGTATGCCTATAATCGTTATCGTTAATAAAAAACCCATAACGATATGTACCAGCGCCGTGTACCAGCCACCACAAATTATCCAAACTAAATTGCAAAAAACACTGAGACAACCCGCATTGCTGGAGTCGCTCACTACTTTTCGCCCAAATGGCATAAGAACCAGCCCTGCCATCTTAAAACATTGCAATCCCCACGGAGCGCCGATAATCGTTACGCATAACACGACGCCACCGACAAAATATCCAATAGCGGCAAACAATCCACCAAATATTAACCAAACCAGATTTCCAAAAAAGTTCATAAGTATGAAAGTAGCGGATTAATATTTTCCCACCTCATTTTCCCCTTCAATCATTTCACCTAAATTCCAAAAAACCAATCAAATATTGCCGTTTTAAAGTAGGTTTGCGATTATAATCGCATTTACTATGTCTGCATATTTTGAAAACAAAGTGGTAGTGGTTACTGGCGGTACAGATGGCATCGGCAAAGCCCTGGTGGACCAGTTGCTGCAAGCTGGCGCCAAAGTGGCTACCTGCGGCAGAAACCATGATAAACTTTATGCCCTGCAGTCGGAGTATCCCTCCTTCCCGCTTCATACTATGGTAGCCGATGTGAGCAGCGAAAACGACTGCCGCCGTTTTATTGAAACGACTCTTAAAGTCTTTGGCGGCATCGATATACTGATCAATAATGCCGGCATCAGTATGCGTGCATTGCTGAAGGATGCAGATACCGAAGTACTTCACAAAGTAATGAATATCAATTTCTTTGGAAGTGTATACTGCACCAAGCATGCACTCAGCTCCATCATAGAACGGAAAGGAACGATTGTAGGTGTATCATCCATCGCCGGCTATCGTGGTTTGCCGGGACGAAGCGCTTATTCGGCCAGCAAATATGCCCTGCAAGGCTGGCTGGAAGCGATTAAAACCGAACTGCTCCATGATGGCGTGCACGTAATGTGGGTGTGCCCCGGTTTCACCACCAGCAATATTCGCAATGCAGCACTCAACAAAGATGGCGAATCGCACGGCGAAACACCGATGGATGAAAGCAAAATGATGACAGCAGAAGAATGTGCCGCACGCATTATGACTGCCATCCGTAAAAAGAAAAAGAACACTCGTTATGACCTTCACCGGCGTACGAACTGTTTTCATGAATAAATTTTTCCCGGGACTGGCAGATAAACTGGCGTATAAGTTTTTCTTTAAAGATGGAAAGTTGGTGAAGTGAACCCAGCGTGCACAATCGTGCACCGGCAAACGTGAAACGGCAAACGGCAAAAGGATCGAATGAGGAAATGAGAAAATGAGGAAATATGGAAAATGAGGAAATATGGAAAATGAGGAAATGTGGAAATGTGAAAATGTGAAAACGCACTTGTGATATTCATCTTTACGTTTGCCGTTTGCCGCTTGCCGCTTGCCGTTTGCCGTCTCACGTACCACGCCTCATGTCTCACGCCCGTAAACCCTAAATTAAAAACCTAAAAAACCACCTTGGCTCTCATCACCCTCACTTCCGATATAGGTCCGCAGGATTACCTGGTGGCGGCAGTGAAAGCACAGCTTTTACAGGTGGAGCCTTCCTTTCAATTGGTTGATGTTTCGCACAACATCCCTCCTTTCAATTCGCCGCATGCAGCTTATATCTGCCGCAGCGCTTTTAAAAACTTTCCCGACTTTACCTACCATATTGTACTGGCAAATCTTTTTGAGCGAAAACCGGAACAACTCCTGCTTGCTTTTCACAACAACCAGTACATACTTTGTGGCGACAATGGCCTGCTGCATATGATCCTGGAAGATAAACCCGACCTGGTGATCGGGATTCCGCTGCAAAAACAGGCGATCAAGAATACCATCCACTGTGTAAAGGTGATGGGTGAAACCATAATCAAACTGGTGAATGGCGAATCGATTCAGAAAATTGGCACACCAGATCCTTCTTATATCGAAAAAAATCACCTTCGTCCTTTATTGGATAATAACTGGATCGAAGGACAGATCATCTTCATCGACAATTTTGAAAATGTGATTGTAAACATCACACGCGAGCAGTTTGAAGAACAACGAAAAGGCCGCAGTTTTAAAATTGTATTTAAGAGAGATGAAGTAATTGATCGCATCAGCGAATCGTATGCCGATGTAAACCCCGGCGAGAAGCTTGCGCTATTCAACAGTGCCGGTTACCTGGAAATTGCCATCAACAAAGGCAACGCCGCCGGACTCTTTGGCCTCAAAGGATTTTCGGAAAAGGCCGGACAGGCGGGCGGTTACCTGCAAAACCAGCTTTTTTACCAGACCGTTCGCGTTTACTTTGATTAATTGTCATCGACAACTACACCGCCTGCACAACCGCGCAATTCCCTTAACATATTTTTCACATATATACCCTTGTTGCATCCCATTGCAATAAGCCTTTCTTTCTTTCGGCAATCGTCTCGAAAACGGCCTGCTGAAAACGTATAAAGTAAACCCTAAAACCCTATTTTTGCTTGCCCCTAAAATCGGGTCAAAACTAATCGGGTATGAATTTTAAAAAAGTCAATAACCTTACCGGATGGGCCGTATTCCTTGTTTCGCTGGCCACGTACATGTTAACGCGTGAAGCACGCGGTAGTTTGTGGGATTGTGGTGAGTTTGTAGCCACTGCAAAATTACTTGGATTACCGCACCCTCCCGGCGCCCCTGTTTTCACCCTCCTGGGCCGATTCTTTATTATCATTTTTGGCGACAGTGAAATGACGGCTGCAAATGCTGTAAACTTCATGAGTGCCCTGGCCAGTGCGGTTACTATCTTGTTCCTGTTCTGGACCATCACACACTTCGCCCGCAAAATGTTTGTAGGTGTTGGCGAAGAAATGAATTCATCTCAAATCTTCACCGTAATGGCTGCAGGTGTTGTAGGTGCTTTGGCTTACAACTTCAGCGATTCATTCTGGTATAGCGCCGTTGAAGGTGAAGTATACGCTTTATCATCTTTCTTCACTGCCCTGGTATTCTGGGCCATCCTGAAATGGGAACATGCAGATGAACATGCAGGTACTGATCCTGAGTCTCGTCTCCGCAGCGATCGCTGGATCATCTTCCTGTTCTTTATGATGGGCCTTTCTATTGGTGTACACTTGTTGAACCTGTTGACCATTCCCGCAATCGTAATGGTGTATTACTACCGCCGTTACCAACCCACCACCAAAGGTGCGATTCTCGCATTCCTGATTGGTTGTGCAATTGTGGGCCTGATGCAGGTTACCATCATACAGTACTCAATGAAGGCTGCGGGTTTGTTCGACCTCTTCTTTGTAAATTCTTTGGGTGCGCCACTGTTCAGTGGTTTTGCATTCTATTTTATAGCCCTTGCTGCGGTAATCGCCTGGGGTATCCGTTTCAAAAAAGAAAAATTCACGCAACGCAATGCCACGATCTGGTTCATCCTTTTCCTCGGTCTTTCGTTGCTGCCTTTCTTCATGGTACCCGGAAGCTCCGGTGGTGCCATGTTTGGTAAGTTTATCCTCGTTGGTATCATCGCAGTCGTTATCGGCTACTTCATTAAACCAACTGCACTTCGTGTATTGAAACTGGCTTTGTGGTCATATGCATTTGTAATGCTGGGCTATTCCATGTATTTCACGGCAATGATCCGTTCAAATGCCAACCCGGTGATTGATATGAACAATGTGGACAATCCGATGAACCTGGTTTACTACCTCAGTCGTGAGCAATATGGTAGTGCACCGTTGATCTATGGTCCGCATTTCGCAGCAGAGCCCAATGATATCGTGGAAAAAGAAATGCGCTATCAACGTGTGGGTGATAAATACGAACCTATTGGCCGACCGAAAGAATATGCTTACCCCTCGTCCGATCAGCAACTCTTCCCACGTATCTGGGATGCCAGTGATGACCAGGGCCACGCGCGTTTTTATGCGCAATGGCTGGGACTGGGAATGGATCGCAGAACAGGAAAATATGAAGCACCTTCGTACAGGCACAACTTTGAATGGTTCTTCACTTACCAGATGGACCTGATGTACTGGCGTTATTTCATGTGGAATTTCGCGGGTAAACAAAATGATGTGCAAGGCCTCGGCAACGTACGCGATGGTAACTGGATTACGGGAATTTCCATCATGGATGAAGCCCGCCTCGGTGATCAGTCAAAGCTGCCAGAAAGTTTACAAAACAATAAAGCCAATAACAAACTCTACATGCTTCCCTTCCTGCTCGGCATACTGGGTTGCGTGTACCAGTTCCTCCGCAACCGGAAAGACTGGGTCGTGAGTTTCCTTTTATTCTTCTTCACCGGTATTGCCATCGTGTTATACCTCAACCAACCGGGCAACCAGCCACGTGAACGTGATTACGCCTATGTAGGATCCTTCTATGCTTTTGCTATCTGGATTGGTCTGGCGGTTGTAGCACTGGTGAAACTGGCACAGGAAAAACTGAATAAACAAATCTTACAGAATACACTCATCTATGGAGCTGCACTCACATTCGCCATTACTGCCTTCAGTTCGTTGAATGGAAAAGGAATGGGAACGATGTTCCCCGCACTGGTGGCCACAGCAATGTTTGCAGTATTGACAGCTGCTGGTACCTACCTGTTGCGCGCCATTTCAGGTGGTGGACAAAAACAAGTGTCCTCAATATTGGCGCCGCTGTTTTGTGTATCGGTGTTCCAATTCTTATGGCACAACAGGAATGGGATGATCATGATCGCAGCAAGAAAACACTTGCACCCGACCTGGCAAGAGATTATCTCGAAAGTTGTGAGCAGAACGCCATCATCTTCACTTTTGGCGATAATGACACCTATCCACTTTGGTATGCACAGGAAGTGGAAGGCATTCGTAAAGACATTCGTATTATCAATAATAGTCTGTTGGGAATCGACTGGTACATCGATCAATTGCGTTATGCAGTAAATGATGCAGCACCCGTTGACCTGAACTGGGGACCTGAAAAAACACGTGCCAACAAGCGCAACTATGTGTTGTTCCAACCTCGCAACTTCAACCAGGATGTATATGAAAACCTGGCGAAAGTGATGGACTATATCGGCAGCGACAACCCCGCGCAAATGGATAACACACGTGGTGAGCCTTTGAATACCTTTCCGGTGAAAAAAGTTTACCTGGATGTGGATCCTGAACTGGTACGAAGCAATGGAACCGTAAATGCCGACGACAGCATCATCAGCCCACTGCGTTTTGAGATAACACGTAATAACCTTTTCAAAAACGACCTGGTGATTCTGAATATCCTGGCGGCCAACAAATGGAAGCGTCCTATCTATTTCACTTCCGCGTTTGGTGAACTTGGATTCGGGCAGTACCTGCGTAAAGATGGAATGGCTTACCGCCTGGTGCCTGTTCAAATGAAATACCCACAACAAAATTGGGTACTGGAAAGAACGATGCAGGAGTTGAGCCGTCGTTACAACGTAGGGCTGGGTGGTACATCTATTCGTGATAATAACTATGAAACGATGTACAACAACCTCAACAATAAATTCATGTTTGGGGGTGCATCCACCAAAGGAGTTTATTTTGATGAAGAAAACCGTCGTCACCTGTTGAATATCCGTTCGGTATATGCCGAAGCGGTAGGTAACCTTGCTGATGCGGGTAAAAAAGACCAGGCGCTGCAACTACTCAGTAAAGTAGAAGCAGGTATCGATCCTGAAAAACCTGCCTTATGGTTATGTAAGGTCGTTTTGCGTTACACAACCAAACCGGTCTGCAATACCTGGAAGCTGCTTATAAAGCCGGCAATCGCGAACTGGCCGAAAAAATCAGGCTGGGTGTACGTAAGGATATTGAAGAGCAACGTGCTTATTACGATTACCTGAAAAACGAAAAACCCAACCTATGGGGTGGAACATTGGAAGGCACCGAAGCATTCCTCAACGAAATCCAGTTAATGGTACTGGAAGAAATTGAAAAAGCATACGGCGCACAGTCTCCAGCCAGCAGCACAGTAGAGGGTCCGGGCGGAACTATTGAAAATAAACCCGATACTACGGGAGGTAATTAATCCCTGTTTCCAAATTTTTTTTTAAATATAAAGAGGCGCCGAGAGCGCCTCTTTATATTTAAAAAAGGCTAATATAGTTTCGCCTTAAATGTTGATCGCACCGCGGCAAACAAGTACGGCCTGACTGTTGTTATGGTATATCGTAACTTCGAAGTCTATGCGTGGATTCCAGTTTTCCCGGTTTAGTGCAGATGAAAACAGCCAGAGTAAATTTGACCAGTTGCTCAACCTCTTTATGCAGCTGATCAATTATACCAGTGGCGATGTTTCCGAGGCATTGTCGTGGCTAAACGAACTGGATAAACAATATGGCCTCACCGATGATGACTATGGAATGGGCGACTTTATTGAGGATCTCCGCGAAAAAGGTTATATCACGGAAAATAATGAGCGCGGCGAAATAAAGATCACTCCCAAAACAGAACAGGGCATTCGTAAAAAAAGCCTGGAAGAAATCTTCGGCAAACTCAAAAAAACCAAACAGGGCGATCACCACAGCTTCAAACCCGGACAGGGTGATGAACCCAATTCAGATACACGTCAGTTTCAGTTTGGCGACATGCTGGAGCAAATTGATTTTACAGAATCCATTCGCACCGCACAAATCAAACATGGCGTGGATAGTTTCCAGATGCAGGAAGACGACCTGAGTATACGCGAAACCGATTTTAAAGCGCAGACTTCTACCGTACTCATGATCGATATTTCGCACTCGATGATTCTTTATGGAGAAGACCGCATCACGCCCGCGAAAAAAGTAGCAATGGCATTGAGCGAGCTGATCAAAACACGTTATCCAAAAGACACACTGGATATTGTCGTTTTCGGCAACGATGCCTGGCCCATTGAAGTGAAAGACCTTCCCTATCTGCAGGTTGGCCCCTATCATACAAATACGGTTGCCGGTTTGGAACTGGCAATGGATATTTTGCGTAGACGTAAGAATCCCAACAAACAGATCTTTATGATCACAGATGGGAAACCTACCTGCCTGAAGATTGGTAAACGATATTATAAAAACAGTTTTGGTCTCGACCGCAAAGTGGTGAACCGTTGTATGAACCTGGCCGCACAATGTAAAAAGCTGCGCATACCCATCACCACATTTATGATTGCCACCGACCCTTACCTGCAACGTTTTGTACAGGAATTTACAGAAACCAACCAGGGCAAAGCCTTCTTTGCATCGCTGGATAAATTAGGCGCTTTCATCTTCCGTGATTTTGAATCCGGAAAAAGAAAGACACTTTATTAGTAGTAGAGTTCTTACAACGATTCGCTTTTCCATTTTTGACCAACCGCAAGCAAATGATAACAGCATGAAAAGAGCAAATACCCTTGGTGAATTAAAAAAATCGGGCTACAAAAGCCGCAGCATCAAAGAAGAAATCAGGGAAAACCTGATGCAACGTCTCGGTGAAAATGAATCCACCTTCCAGGGAATCATTGGCTATGAAGATACGGTGGTGCCCGATGTGGAAAGGGCTTTGCTGAGTAAACACAATATCCTTTTTCTTGGATTGCGTGGACAGGCGAAAACCCGCATGGCGCGACAAATGACGCAACTGCTTGATGAATATATTCCCGTAATCAGCGGCAGTGATATCAACGAAGATCCGCTAAACCCGGTAACACGTTTTGCCAAAGAACTGATTGCAGAAAAAGGAGATAATACTCCTATTCAATGGTTGCACCGTAGTGAACGCTATGGCGAAAAACTCGCAACGCCTGATGTAAGTGTGGCCGATTTAATTGGGGACGTGGATCCTATTAAAGCTGCCAACCTGAAGCTGAGCTTTGCCGATGACCGCGTAATACATTATGGCATTATTCCACGTAGCAACCGCTGCATATTTGTGATTAATGAATTACCCGATTTGCAGGCACGTATACAGGTGGCTCTTTTCAATATTTTGGAAGAAGGTGATGTGCAGATTCGTGGTTTTAAAGTGCGTTTGCCGCTCGACATTCTTTTTGTATTTACAGCAAACCCGGAAGATTATACCAACCGTGGTTCGATCGTAACGCCTTTAAAAGACCGTATACAAAGCCAGATTCTTACGCATTATCCACGAAATATTGAACATGCGTTGGAAATTACCGAACAGGAAGCTGAACTGGAAGAAGAACAAAAATCGCGCGTGCAGGTAAGTGATTTGGTAAAACGTTTGATAGAACAAATCGCTTTTGAGGCACGTGCTTCCGAATTCGTCGATAAAAAAAGTGGTGTGAGTGCACGGCTTACGATTTCTGCATTTGAAAATGCAGTAAGTGCCGCCGAACGGAGGGCCATCATCAACCGCGAGAAAAAAACGCAGGTTTGGATCTCAGATCTCGCAGGCATCATTCCATCAATCACCGGTAAAGTGGAACTGGTATATGAAGGTGAACAGGAAGGCCCCTACCAGGTTGCAATGAACCTGGTGGATAAAGCCATCCGTAGCCAGTTTGTGCAATATTTCCCCAACCCCGATCAACTCAAGAAAAGAAGAAATACCGGAAAGCCATCACAGCAGGAAAAAGAAGACAATCCATATCGTGCTATCACTTCCTGGTTTGATAAAGGCAACCACCTCAATATTTCTTTTAACACAAAAGACAAAGAAAAACAGGTACAGCTTTACCAGGTGGATGGATTGCATGCATTGGTGGCGCGTTATTTTCCACAGGCCAATGAATTACAGTCTGCACTCTTGATGGAATTTGTATTGCATGGTCTTGCTTCCTACTCATTGATCAGTAAGAAAATCTTTGAAAGCAATATCGAATTCAAAGACCTTATTGGCAGCATGATGAACCTCGGCAAAGAAGATGACTTTGAAGGCGAGTTTGATGAAGAAAGTTAACCGGCTTTCGGTTGTTTAGCAGGAACAAGCTGATCGTAAGTGTAGCGATAAGTGCCAATCGTTGCCGACTTCGCTACCTCTATCATTTTTGCAGCTACGTGTGCAGCTTCAACAGGTCGGTATTTGCGCGCGCCTCCAAACAGTATCGGAGCAATGAATTTGGAAAGTTTAATTGATAATTTTTCCATCATTCTTCTCTCCTTTCTTTCGCCCAGCAATAACGCAGGTTGAAAGAAATGAATAGAAGCAAAAGGCTCCAGGCTGATGGCGTCTTCTACATGTCCTTTTAGTTTCAGATAGAAATTATCACTCTTACTATTTGCGCCAACAGCGGTTACAATTACAAATTTTCGGCAGCCAATTTCCTGGCAGGCACGCGCAGCGAGTACAGGAATATCAAAGTCGATTTGTTTGTATAATTCGCGATTACCTTTCACTTTCTTTTTTGGTAGTGCCAATGGCACAAAATACCACTTCGCTGCCATCCATTGCCAGCTTTACCGATTCAGCATCTTTAAAATCTACCAGTTTGATTTCTACTTTGGGATGTGGCGATTGCATCGGGCGTCGCACCAACATGCGGATGGTACCATAATAATCATCATTACACAATTGTGTAACCAGTTCCTGGCCAATGAGGCCGGTTCCTCCGAGAATGGATGCAATGGAAGTAGACATAGGCAGGGCTTGAAGTGTAAAATAACTATTTTTGGTGGAATGCAATTTCTGGAAAATTATTCTTTACGTCCGCATAACAGCTTTGGCATCGATGCCCGGGCACGTTATTTTGCTGCATTTACCAGCGTAGAACAACTGGCCGCCCTTGCGGAATTTGCCTTCCCCGGACAAAAAGCCGACCCGCAACTGATTTTAGGTGGCGGTAGCAATATTTTACTGACAAAAAATATTGATGGATGGGTTTTTCATAACCTCGTAAAAGGAATTGAACTGGAATTGGAGGACGCTGAATCGGTGATTGTACGCGTGGGCGCTGGTGAAACCTGGCACAACTTTGTACTATATACCATTGAAAATAACTGGGCAGGAATTGAAAACCTTTCGCTGATTCCCGGCTCCGTAGGCGCTGCACCTATGCAAAATATTGGAGCCTATGGTGTGGAACTCAAAGACAGTTTCCACAGCCTGCTGGCCTGGCATACGCGCGATAAACGACTCGACTTATTTACGTTGCGCGATTGCGAGTTCGGTTATCGGGAAAGTATTTTCAAAAAGCAGGCAAAAGGCGAATACATCATTGTGCAGGTGAATTTTCGATTGAATAAAAAGCCTGTTTTTCATACCAGCTATGGCGCCATACAACAGGAACTTGAAAAAATGAATGTGCAGGAACTCAGCATCCGCGCCATCAGCGATGCAGTGATCCGCATTCGTCAATCAAAATTGCCGGATCCCAAACAAATCGGAAATGCTGGTTCCTTCTTTAAGAATCCATCTGTAACTGTTGAGCAATATGAATCTTTAAAATCGGATTTCCCACACCTGGTGGCGTACAATAATCCTGATGGAACCATGAAACTTGCTGCCGGCTGGCTGATAGAACAATGCGGCTGGAAGGGCTATCGCGAAGGTGATGCAGGTTGTCATCAACAACAAGCTCTCGTGCTGGTGAATTATGGCAATGCGACCGGCAAAGAAATCTACGATCTCAGTCAAAAGATACTGGATTCTGTAAAAGATAAATTCGGTGTGGAACTTGAACGCGAAGTGAATATTATCTGATCATTCGTTATACCACATCCACATCAGGGATAATCACCACACTGCGGAATCTTTTTTCCTGATGCAGGATAGCAATCTGGTCCTGTATATCCTTTTTACATTGTGGCACCAGTTTTTGATCGCGTGGAAGTTTTAACAGCAATTCCATGAGATATAAATTGCGGATACGACCCACCGCCGGCTCCGCGGGACCCACCATATATGGACCGTATTTATTCTTCAAACCATTCGCGAACTGTTGCGCAGCCTGGTGCGCAATTTCTCTAAAACGATGCCTGAATGAAAGATGTATGGTACGTGTAAACGGAGGATATCCAAACTGCTTTCGCTTCGGGATTTCTTCATTAAAGAGATTTACATAACTATGCTGCTTTACATATTGCAGCACAGGATGCGCAGGCTGTGAAGTTTGAATCATCACCCTGCCCTGTCCGCCTTTGCGGCCCGCACGGCCACTCACCTGCTCCATCAACTGGAAAGCCCGTTCATGTACACGGAAATCGGCGAAATGCAATAAACCATCCGCATCCAGAATTCCTACCAGTCCCACATGGTCAAAATCGAGCCCCTTTACCACCATTTGTGTTCCTACCAAAATATCTATACGTTGTTGCTCGAACTGCTGGATCAAATTATCATGCGCCATTTTCCCTCTTACCGAATCCACATCCATACGTGCCACATTGGCATTGGGAAATGTTTCCTGCAACAACTCTTCAATTTTTTCCGTACCAAAATTGCGCTGCGTAAACTGATGGTTGCCACAAGCTGCGCAGGTATGCACGGGCGGATAGGTGCTGCCGCAATAATGACAATGCAATTGATTGCTCAATTTGTGATAGGTCAGCGAAACATCGCAATAACGACATTGCGGAATCCATCCGCAGACCATACAAATCTGGTAAGGCGAATAACCACGACGATTTTGAAAAAGGATGACTTGTTTGCCAGCTGCAATCGTATCGTTAATCGCGGTAATTAAAGATGGTGTTAAAATGATTTTATTATTGTCTTTCCGATCAATCTTTCGCGTATCAACCATTTCAATGGCGGGTAATTCAATTTCGCCATAGCGTTCGTTGATTTCTACCAGACCATATTTTCCTGTTACCGCATTTTGATACGATTCAAAGGATGGCGTTGCACTTCCCAAAACGGTTTTTGCACCAAACATGGATGCATAAAAAATAGCAGCATCGCGACCATTATAGCGCGGCGCAGGCTCCTGTTGTTTGTAGGAACTGTCATGTTCCTCATCACAAATCACGAGCGATAAATCCTGGAAAGGGAGGAATAAGGCAGAACGCGCACCGAGTACTACTTTTAATTCACCGCTCTTTACTTTGTTCCAAATCTCCACCCGCTCGTTGTGTGTGAAACGTGAATGATAAATACCGATATGTCCACCAAAATGTTTTTGTAACCGGCGGATGATTTGAGAAGTAAGCGCAATTTCAGGCAGGAGGAATAACACCTGCTTCCCTTTTTTCACTTCCTCAGCAATGAGTTTGATATAGATCTGCGTTTTACCGCTGGATGTTACGCCATGCAGCAGGCAAACAGCTTTCTCCTGCATTTTTGTTTGCAATTCGTCCAGCGCTTTTTGTTGCGCAGGCGATAATTCAAAATCGATATGTAATTGCGGCGCGAGATAACGTACACGATCGACACTGCGTTTTTCGAGTTGTAATATTCTTTTATCCGCCAGTCCTTTTAACTGTGCATCGCTGGCGCCCGATTTTTTCAGGAGCGATGATTTGCTCACATCGCCTTCTGTTTTCGATAAATGTAAAAATGCCAGCAACAGCTCCATCTGCTTTTCCGCGCGACGCAGCCTTGTATCTTCATTCAGCAGCTTTTCGAGGTTTTCTTCATTGCGGTAATGTTCATCCAGCACCACAAACGTTTCGCGACGCGGCGAATAAGTTTGTTTGAGTGCTTCCCACACGTAACAAACCTTCTTATGGATCAGTTTATTGATGACGGGATATACGTGTGCCGAATCCAGTATCTGTTGTACCTCGTTAAGGCGAAGTTCTTTTTTCAGCAACAGCGCTTCTGCCACCAGGTATTCATCATGATCGAGTTCGCTGAAATTGTCACCAAATTCTTCATTAAAAACGATGATGGATTCGCTGCTGAGTTTAAAATGCGCGGGCAGCGCAGCGGCCATCACATCCCCCTCGCTGCACATGTAATAGGACGCCATCCACTCCCAGAGTTTCAATTGCTCAGTATGGAGTACGGGTTCCACATCCAGGATATTAAGGATGGGTTTGGTATCGATCCATTCGGGACGTTCCTCCGTAATGTTTTTAACTACGCCGGCATATTTCTTCGATTTCCCCAGGTTCACCTCCACGCGGCATCCCGGCAGCAGTTGCGCTTCCATGTGCGGCGGCACTTCCCAGGTATAATTCCGGGGCAGGTGCAACGGGATGATGATTTCGGCGTATTTCATGAGGTGCAAAGCTAAGGAAAGAGAATCGATGGTCGATGGTCGATGATGGATGATCGATGCCCGATGTCCGATGATCGATGTTCGATGTCCGATGACCGATGTCCGATGATCGATGACCGAGGTTTCCTGCGAAATCGAGTTGCAGCTGCCAATGTAACGATGGTAATCATGCACTTTAAAAAGTCCTCCACCATCGATCATCGATCATCGACCATCGATTTCTTTGTATCTTTCCCGCATTCTTTTTCAATCTAAAAAGACAAATTTTGAAGAAGCCAATTTTTCCGATCATTATCGTGGTGGTGCTGGGCGCTTTGTTGTTTTTTGTAAGAAAATGGCAGGGTGACGACGAAACAACCACTAAAAAGACGACGACCACCACCAAACCCAAAACAACGGCGGATAAAAACCCTACAGGTGTAAACCGCAATTATGGTTTTGACCGGCGTACCTCTTACCTGGAATATACCGAGCATGCCAAATGCCGTATGCAATGCCGCCGCATCAGCCAGGCCGAAGTGGAAGAGATTATGCGCGATGGAAAAATTAATTATGCAAAAAGCGATACCAAAGCAAAACCCTGCCCCACTTATGCACTGGAAGGTGTAACCCGCGACGATCAGCGCGTACGTATTGTCTTTGCCCAATGCGACTTTAAAACCAAGGTGGTGACGACTATCGATCTCGAAACCGACTGGAGCTGCGCTTGCCCCGGCGATGACAGCAAACACCAAAACCAGCGTTGATGAAGTGGCTGAAGAAGCTGTTGACAGTTATCTATTCGCTGTATGCGATGATACTCTTTGTAGTGATCATGCTGTTGATATTTCCATTTGTGGTGCTGGCCAGTTTTTTCGGTCGTATCCGCGGCGGCAATATGATTTACAGGCTTTGTAGTTTATGGGCCGATATCTGGTTTCCGCTGGTATTCATTTTTCATAAAAAAATATACGAGGCGCCGCACGATCGTAGCCAGCCATATATTTTTGTTGCCAACCACATTTCCTATATCGATTCTGCAGTGTTGGTAAAAGCATTTCGACAGCCGGTACGTCCGCTGGGGAAAGTGGAGATGTCGCGCATTCCGGTTTTTGGATTTATCTATCGCAAAGCGATAGTAACGGTTGACCGCAGCAGTGCAGAACACCGTGCAAACGGTATCCGCATCTTAAAATCGATTTTAAAAAAAGGAATATCGGTGCTGGTATTTCCCGAGGGCACATTTAATCTTACACAGCAGCCGCTAAAAGAATTTTATGATGGCGCCTTTCGTGTGGCTATCGAAACTCAAACGCCCATCAAACCTGTTCTTTTTCTCGATACTTACGACCGCATGCATTACAGCGGCATCTTCACCCTCACCCCCGGCCGCAGCCGCATCGTTTATCTCGATGCCATCTCCGTAGAAGGCCGCTCGCTCGCAGATACAGCAGCGGTGAGAAATGAAGTATTTTCTATAATGGAAAAAAAGCTTTTGGAATACAGGGCAACATGGATAAATCGAACATCGATGATGGATGATGGATGATCGATGATCGATGGTGGAATACTTTTTAAAGTGCATGATTACCACCGCTACATTTGCAGCGGCAACTCGATTTCGAAGAAATCTTCGATCATCGGACATCGGTCATCGGTCATCGGACATCGATGATGGATGATCGATGATCGATGGTGGATGACTTTTTAAAGTGCATGGATACCGCCGCTACATTTGCAGCGGCAACTCGATTTCGAAGAAATCTTCGATCATCGGACATCGGTCATCGGTCATCGGACATCGATGGTGGATGATGGATGATCGATGGTGGAGGACTTTTAAAGTGCATGATTACCATCTTTACATTTGCAGCGGCAACTCGATTTCGCAGGAATCATCGGTCATCGAACATCGGTCATCGGACATCGATCACCGATCACCGATCTCAACTTCTCCAAAAACACCTCTCTCCCAATCATCCTCGCCCCCAGGCTCTCCAGATACTCCGTATACACCTGGCAATCGATAAGCTGCACGCCTTCGCTTTTAAGCTGTTCCACATATTTTATAAACGCGTAGCGTGATGCCTGCGACTCGAGGCTGAACATACTTTCTCCAAAAAATACAGCACCCATGCGGATGCCGTAGAGGCCGCCCACGAGCTGATCACCATTCCATACTTCCGCACTGTGCGCATAACCCATTTGATGCAATGTTGTAAACGACATCTCAATTTCATCCGTGATCCAGGTGCCGTCCTGTCCGTTGCGTTTAATGGTTTTACAATTTTTGATCACCTGGCTGAATGCCTCGTTGATAGAAAACCGGAAATTGTTTCGTTTGAGTAATGTTTTCACTGATTTGCTAATGCGGAGCTCGTCGGGGAAGAGAACAAAACGTGGATCGGGACACCACCAGAGGATATGTTCACCTTCATACCAGGGAAAGATGCCCTGCCGGTAAGCCAGTAGCAAACGCGGAACCGAGAGATCGCCACCAATAGCAAGGAGGCCATCGGCATCCGCAAAATGAACCGGTGGGAACACAAGTTCCCTGTCTAAAGCAAAAAGAGGCATAAACAGTAACGGGCTGTAAGTTCAGCTGGCGAGGGTTTCAACGGTAGCACCTATACCGCGCTCGGTGATGGCGTCGCACATGGGTTTCAGCGTCTCATACTCGCCTTTTTTCACCGCGCATTTGCCTTTGAAATGGATGAGCAATGAGCATTGTTCCGCCTGCTCATGGGTATGGCCGCACACTTCCACCAGGGTTTCAATCACCCAGTCGAATGTATTCACATCATCATTCCAGACGATCAGGCTGCAGCCTTCATCTTCGAGTGTTAATACATCAACTTCTTCCTGTGAATCTGTACTGAACTGGTTCTTGTCTGCCATCCATCAAAGCTTTCGTCAAAAGTACACAAAGTTCCTTTTTCCCAAAAGCCAAACCGGCAGTTTTTTACGGGGTTCAACGGGTGGAAAAAAGAGATATTTTATTGATTGTAAATTATTTAGCCGAAAAAGGAAACCACCTTTTTTTGCACAATCTGCAAGCTGAAAGCGGGTGCTTTGGTGCACCAAGGCAGCATTAACGTAGTTGAAAGCGGCACAACTGGATCAAAAAAACGCAAACCCCCGACACGATGCAGAGTGTATCAGGGGTTCGTTGTTTAGACCTTTAAATGGTATCAAATTAACTATTCCGGAATATTCAGCAACGCGCAAAGTTGTTGGTAGGGCATTGTTTTCAATGAGGCTCCGGTATAGTATTCACCATTGATTTCAAAAAACTGATCCGTTGCCGAGCGGCCGCCGGACACGCTACCGGGAATGATTACATAACGGAACTCAAGCGAACCACTACTGGCGGTAACTGCCACGCCTGGCACAGCCGTAGAAATATGCGCATAAGTGATGTTACCCGTATAGGCAAGTTGTATGTATTCATTACCAGCGCCAGGATTGGTATAAGGTAACTGACGAATGGAGCTCGTATTACCCGATGTTCCATCTGGGTTTAGTTTCATGTAAGAAAGAACGAGGCCATTATTCAGGACCGCCTGGGTTACGCCGGGAGCAGCCTTTCGAAACTTCTTCTGACTGGCCACGGCGTTGATGACGGTATCAACCCAACCGCCATTTTGCGAAGGTGTAAACCAGGACGAATACCGAACATTGGCTGTACCTGCTGCACCTGCCGGACCCTCATCACCTTTAGGACCTTCTTTCTGGCAATGAATCGCTGTAAGCGCAATGGCCAGAATAGCTGCTGAATCTTTTCATGACAATCAGTTTAATGAATGAATGGTTAAGGAATCAGCTAAGATACCCTACCCCACTTCACCAGAAAATACCACGAAGTGGTTGAGTTTAATGGTTTTCGTCCTGAAATTAAGAAGAGGAGTACCCTGATTGGGGGGTGCGGCTTGTTGGAATCGATAACGTTATTAACAAAGGCCGGGGGCTTTGATGTAGCGGCATTTTTCGGTTATTATGGTGGCGTAACCTCGAGGACATTTCACACAGATTTGCATGGATTTAGCCACAGATTACACAGATTTTAAGCTTTGTCGAGTTTTCAATCAAGAATAAAAATAGAATCCGTGTCATCCGTGATGTAATCTGAGAAAATCTGTGGGAAACCTATTCGGTTATCAGGTTGCCATAACCTCGAGGACATTTCACACAGATTTGCGCGGATTGAGCCACAGATTACACAGGATTTTAGGCTTTGTCGATATTCAATCAAGAATAAAAATAGAATCCGTGTCATCCGTGATGTAATCTGAGAAAATCTGTGGGAAACCTATTCGGTTATCAGGTTGCGACAACCTCGAGGACATTTCACACAGATTTGCACGGATTTAGCCACAGATTACACAGATTTTAAGCTTTGTCAAGTTTTCAATCAAGAATAAAAATAGAATCCGTGTCATCTGTGTTGTAATCTGAGAAAATCCGTGGGAAACCTATTCGGTTATCAGGTTGCCATAACCTCGAGGACATTTCACACAGATTTGCGCGGATTGAGCCACAGATTACACAGGATTTTAGGCTTTGTCGATATTCAATCAAGAATAAAAATAGAATCCGTGTCATCCGTGTTGTAATCTGAGAAAATCCGCGGGAAACCTATTCGGTTATCAGGTTGCCATAACCTCGAGGACATTTCACACAGATTTGCGCGGATTGAGCCACAGATTACACAGGATTTTAGGCTTTGTCGAGTTTTCAATCAAGAATAAAAATAGAATCCGTGTCATCTGTGTTGTAATCTGAGAAAATCCGTAGGAAACCTGTTCGGTTATCAGGTTGCCATAACCTCGAAGAAATTTCCCACAGATTTGCACGGATTTAGCCACAGATTACACAGGACTTTAGGCTTTGTCAAGTTTTCAATCAAGAATAAAAATAGAATCCGTGTCATCTGTGTTGTAATCTGAGAAAATCCGTGGGAAACCTGTTCGGTTATCAGGTTGCCATAACCTCGAAGAAATTTCCCACAGATTTGCACGGATTTAGCCACAGATTTGCACGGATTTAGCCACAGATTACACAGATTTTAAGCTTTGTCGATATTTCAATCAAAGAATTAAATAATAAAATCCCGCTCTTCTGTGAGGTAAGGGGCTACGGATGGTGGATGTAATCCACCAAAAACAAAAATCCCCGGCGAATGCCGAGGATTTTTTGTGGGAGTTGACGGGTTCGAACCGCCGACCCTCTGCTTGTAAGGCAGATGCTCTGAACCAGCTGAGCTAAACTCCCTTCCGTAATTGGGAGTGCAAAGATAAGGTTGTCAATAATTTGACCAAAATTTTTTCTGGAAATATTTTAGCGCAGTGGTAAGTTTCTCGTCCACACGCTTTAGTGCCGGTCGGCAGCAGCAACAACCTCAGGTTTGTAGTAATCCGTCCAGCCATAGACCCGCGACACGCTATGGAGCAACTCCGTAATAATGCTGAAATCCTCCCCATTTAACATGATCACCACGCCATTGCCGCCTTCCAGGCTGCCAACAGCAATACAAACGAAAGCTTCGTTTCCTCCTGTATGGATAAAGAATTTACCAACGGGCTTGCTTTCAATAAACACTCCTAATGCGAAAATGCTGTCGAGGTAAGGCGTCATGCGTCTTTGCATCATTTCCTGCGATAACACCTTTTGCGATTCTCCCTTGAGTGTTAACTGGCATTCAATGATGTATTGGGCCAGATCCGTAGGTGTGGTCCACAAACCCGCAGCCGCCAGCTCAGGGTACACATGAAACTTCCCCTTCACCGGGCTGCCATTGGTATAATATCCCGTGGCATAATCTGCTTTATCAACCGGTGGCTGGCGGAAGGAACTATTGCGCATACCGATCGGCTTCAACACATTTTCTTCCACATAATCGGCATAGCTTTTACCGGTTATATCCTGCAACATCAATTGCGAAATGGTAGTGCCCCCACCCGAGTAACTGAATTCCTTACCAGGCTCAAACACGGAACGAATGGCTTCCGTGTTGGCGGGCTTTTCGCCATTTAATAGCTGCACCAGTGTTGGCAGGGAGTCGGTAACGTCATATCCCGGAAAGCCATGCAGGTTCAGCCCGGCAGTATGACTTAGCAAATTCCAGGTATTAATCTTTTTACCTTTTGAAACACTGTCGTAAGGAAATTTCCAACTGGTTAAGTAGTTATTGATGTCCACTTCGGGATCCAGTTTACCTTCCTGTATCAGTTTCATCACAGCAAGGCTGTTGAGACTTTTACTGATGGATGCAGCCTGGAATCTTGTTTCAGTAGTTACTTTTCTGCCTTCTGCAGAATCAGCCCAACCATACCCTTTTGCCCATTCGATGCTGTAATCTTTTATCACCGCAATGCTTAATCCTTTTACTCCTTTTTCGCGCATCCGTTGCTCCAGGTTGTAGTTCGGCAGACTGTCGCCGTAAACTACTACCGGTGAAAGCGAATTTTCTACCTGCCGAATTTTGTCTTTCGGTTTCTTTATCTGTTTGTGATGATGTGCAGGCAAAACAAAACAGGGATACGAGGATGGTGAAATATCTTAATGACATCGTGGCTGGTTGATTTAATTTAAAAATCAAAAGTATAACGCATAGGAAACCGACTGCGCCTGAATGCGCAAATGGTGGGATTGATTGAGTAAGTAGTCTATCGAATTATTTTGCGGGCTGCGGTTCGCAATTGATCATCCAGTTAACGCCAAACCTGTCAGTAAAGCTGCCGAAATAGGAACCCCAGAACTGATCGGCCATGGGCATTTCCACTTTTCCACCGGCGGAGAGCCCGTTAAAGAGTCGGTCTGCTTCTGTTTTGGTATCGGGGTGTAACGAAATATAGATGTTGTTACCGACATTAAGCACCTGGCCATAGCCCGGCATTGTGTCGGAGCCCATCAATGTACAATGTTCGCTGATGGGAAGTGAGATATGCATGATCCGATCTTTATACTCTTCGCTGATTTCCATTCCGGGCGCGTCGCCCATTCTTCCTACAAACAGGAAATCGCCACCGAAAACGGATTTATAAAAATCAAAAGCTTCTTTGCAGTTACCATCAAAATTGAGGTAAGGGTTCATTTTGGTCATGGCTGGTTGATTTAGGCAGTAGTAATGTACGGGAATTTGAGGAGGAAAAACAGGTGGTTTTGAGGAGCGGACAATCGGTTTGCGGAAATCCGTATAACCCGTAGTGACTTTTGCGGTAATCACGCTTTGTGCGGCTTGCTGCCGGGTCTAACTTAGCCTTGTTTATTTGCAGACCTTAACCATTGCCTTATTCTGCAGTACGACCGGGCCTCGCGCCCGGTTTGTTCTTTTTATATGCGAAACAGTCCTTCGCGGATGGCGTAAACAACGATGCCGGCGGCATTGCGTACGCCCATTTTCTCCTGAATACGTTGGCGGATGCCTTCTACCGTGCGAAGACTGAGTTTAAGTTCGGCGGCGATTTCCTTGCTGGCAAGTTCCTGGCAGATCATTTGTATCACTTCCAGTTCCTTGGGGGTAAACTCGGGCCGGCTGGCGCCTCCAGGTGGCACGTGGCGGCTACGGGCGATCATCGATGCCATACGCGCACTGGTATGTGCACAGTAATAAGTTTTCCCGTCGCGTACCGTGCGGATGGCTTCCAGGATTTCGATACGTGAAGAACTTTTCATCAGGTAGCCCTGGGCGCCGGCCTCCAGCATATCCACAATCAGATTCTCTTCATCAAACATGGAAAATGCGATGATGCCCAGCGTGGGTTTTTCTGCCAGTAGTTGTCGCGTGGCTGCAACGCCATCCATCACGGGCATTTTGATATCGGTAATCACCACGTCGGGGTCGAGGCTGCGGCATATTTCCACGAGTTGTTTTCCGTTGGCAGCTTCACCTACCAGTTCAATATGGCTTGTTTTTGCCAACATGGTATGAAATCCCTCTCGCAACAATTCATGATCGTCGGCCACCACCAGTCGCACAGGTTTGAGCGATATTCCATTCATAGTTAGTCTGCTATTTTACCCCGGGAATTGCAAAGGTATTTCAAACTGATATTGTGCGCCCCGGCCGGGTGATGTTTTTAAAAACATTTGTCCGCCCATGAGCTCGGTACGGTTCAGCAGGTTGTGCATACCATAGCTGGTACTCTTCGCAACAGCAGCTTCCTGCTCAAAGCCTTTGCCATTATCGGAAGCCAGTAATTTCACCAGATTATCATCGCTCGTTAAGGTGAGATGGAACTCAGTTGCTTCAGCATGTTTCAATGTATTGGCCAGCAATTCCTGGCAGATACGGTAGAGATTCACACGGGTTTCGCGCGGCAGCTCAGGAAGGGAACCAGCTTTGAAATGAATCATCATTCCATTTGCACCCTGGAATTCGTCGACCAGGGCCTGTACGGCGGGTACCAGTCCTTTTTTCAAAAGCACAGCTGGCATCAGATTGTTGCTAATGCCTTTGAGGCGACCGAGCAGTTGCCCCATGTTCTCCTGCACTTTCTCCAGTGTATCCCGGTCGATGTCGGATAGAGCATCAATGCTATTAAGTTTCAATTTTATACCAGCTACCACCGGTCCAAGTTCGTCGTGCATATCTTCGGCCAGTCGCTGCCGTTCTTTTTCCAGCGTATGGATTTCCGCAGCCACTTTTTCCTGGAAGAGGCGGCGGTTGCGGCGTTGCTGGCGAATGAGTGTGATGGTATAGAACACCACCAGCCCCAGCAAAACGAACACGGTAACTAATAAGGCAAGGTAAAGGGATCTTTCCTGGGCATGCATAGAATTGCGATTGCGTAAGTTAAATTGGCTACCAGGTTAACAATATAGTGAAAAACAACAACCGCTCTCACAAAATCGGTGCTTCCATAGTTGCCGTACATCCAGAATGCGGCAACGATGGCGGCTACTGTGAAGTACAGGATAAATGCGGAGGAGATAATTACGTAAGGGCTCCGGAGCAGGTTGCCGCGCTCTACGGAAAGTCGCCAGGCGAGGCACCGCACACTCAGCATTACAATTACCAGCGCATAAATGATGTTGAAATAATTGGCCCCCATATGTATCCGCCCGAATACGACGAACTCTGTAAACCATGCGAGCGACAACCCGACCATAATCACCCGGAATGTTGCGCGCGATATCACGCGCCACCGTAGCATGAGCCATGATACCAGCGAGTATTCACCGATACTGTAAATATTGAACACATAAACATTGGCGGTTTCCGGGTATAATTTCAGTTCGCCCAGCAACTCCGTGAGAGCTGCGAGCCAGACAAGAAAAATAAATGGATAGAAAACTTTGTCGATTTTCCGGAAACGGATAATGCCAAGGATCGCAGCAATAAAAATGGCTCTTGCCATCCAATTGATAATATACGCCGACATTTATAACAGTTCAGAAGGGTGACAAAACGGTGGGCAGGATTGTCCTTTTTCAACGATGTCGTCTAAAACAGTATCCTGGTCAATTTCGCCGGTTCGTACGGCGAGAATATCATTTCCTTTTTCGTCGATCGCCACTGCAATTAAGGTTACCCGTAAATCGGCCAGCATGCCGAAATAGAAGCGGAGGCCGGCGCAACCTTCTTTTGCGAGGAGGGTATCGAATGCCGCGCGTTCAAACTTTTCGGAGATGGGTAAAACGTTTACCTCTGCATATTCATTTTTGAGTATCTGGCCTTTTTCGCTGTCGTAGCGGCCGATCAGAATTTTGGCTTCTCGCAGGCTAATGAAATGGCTCATAATAGGTGGGTTTTAGGTTGCGACGAAAGTACGGAAGAAAAGCGAAGAACGATGATCGATGATCGATGTCCGATGACCGATGTCCGATGACCGATGTCCGATGTCCGATGTCCGATGACCGATGACCGAATACCGATGTCCGATGACCGATGTCCGATGACCGATGTCCGATGACCGATGTCCGATGGACGAAGAAATCATTGGAAGCAAGATGGCCATTCAATTTGCGGGATCGGGTTAATTGCACGCTAAACCTACATCGATCATCAATCATCCACCATCGATCATCGAACATATCCCGTCCCTTCGGGACGGATTTTAAAACAAACCCGGTACATCGGTCATCGATCATCGGACATCGGTATTCGATCATCAATCATCCACCATCGATCATCGATCGTCGGTCTTCGATCTTCGCTCACTCCAACACCACTTCCAACAAAAACCCTTGTCCCGCGCCGGTTTCGATCCGCATCGTGCCGCCGAAGACCTCGATGCGGGTGGCGATATTGCGCAGGCCAATACCCGAACGTTGTGCTGTAGGATCCATCCCTTTTCCATTGTCTTTGATATGCATGATCGTTCGCTTATTCGGATCGGTTTCAAACCGGATCGACACCTGTGTGGCTTCTGCGTATTTCAGAATATTGGAACATTGTTCCTGTAAGATTCGATACAGTGCGAGCAATCGATCCTGCGATACTTGCGATTCTTTAAATTGATCATGTTTGATTTCTGCCGTAATACCTGCTGGCTCCAGCATTGTTTCGCAAAGCATCTCCACCTGCATGATCAACGATTCTGATTTCAGGTCGGGCGCTACCAACTCATGCGCGAGACGGCGTGTTTCGTGAATGGCCTGTTTAATAGAACTGATACAGTTGTGTATTAATTCTTCCACCCGTCCGGGTTTATCCCGGATTACCGATAGATAAACATTCGCACTGGCGAGCAATTGGTTTACATTATCATGCAGCTCGGCACCAATGAGGTTGCGTACTTTCTCTTCAGCAGCCATTGATACCGCTAACTTTTCCAGCTGCAATTTATTCTCCTGTTCCTGCAATTCTTTTTCCAGCCGTTTCTTTTCGCTTATATCGCGCGTAAAAACGGAAAGACCATCAGGCGAGGGATATATATGATTTTCCATCCACAAATCAAGTGGCGCATAGTAATCAATATTGGAAATATAGCGCTGTTCGCGCAAAGCGGTTTGGAATGCTTTATAGGTTTCAGAATCCTCTGCATCTGGAAATACTTCGGTAATTTTTTTCCGATCATTTCAGATACAGGTCGCCTGTTGAGTATTCCCGCCTGTTTGTTGAGATAGGTAAAGTGAAGATCTTTGTCTATTGAAATAAATCCGTCCGTAACCCTTTCGATAAAAACCCGCAACTTTTCTTCACTTTGAATCAACTGCTCCATTGCATAACGTTTCTCCTCTTCCTGGCGAAGTTTATGCAAAGCGGCATCTATCGCTGCCGGCAAACGCGTAAGCCGGTCTTTCAAAATATAATCATCCGCTCCTTCGCGGATGATGCCCGCGGCAAATTCCTCCGACACCGTGCCCGTCACCATAATAAATGCAATGCCGTTGTACAGCCTTCGAACTTTCTCCAATGCTGTAGCTGCATCAAACTGCGGAAGAGAGTTGTCGGCTAAAACAACATGTGGCTGGAAGGATTTCAGCTTTTCTTCGAACTCAGCTTCAGTCATGGCAAGCTGGATTTCGGCGGGTCTGAAATTCTTTCGCAGGAAGTATTGCACCAATTCTGCATCGGTGGCACTGTCTTCCAGCATCAAAATTCTAATTGTGTCCTGGTTCATGATTTAACAGGAGGCTGATTCAGCAGCAGCCAGTAAAATCCCAGATTCCGTATGGCTTCTGCAAAGCTCTCAAAATTTACAGGTTTAACAATATAGCTATTCGCCCCCAGGTCATAACATTTCTGTATGTCGGGGCTTTCTTTCGACGATGTTAATATCACAACGGGCAGGTGTTTTGTTTGCGGTGTATCCCTGATATGTTGTAAAACTTCGATCCCGCTTACTTTCGGCATCTGAATATCCAACAGTACCACACGGGGCAGCGTTGCGCCATTGCTACGCGAGGCATAGCGTCCAGTGCCGGTTAAAAACTCCAGGGCTTCTTCCCCATCTTTTACATGAACAAGATTGTTTGCCATATTATGCTTTTTTAAAGCACGGATGGCAAGTTCTGCATCCGCAGCATTGTCTTCTGCGAGTAAGATTTCAACAGAATGAAGGTTCATATATTTTAATTGATTTATTCAGGTAACAAAAAATAAAAACAGGCGCCCTGGTTCACTTCACCCTCACCCCATACACGCCCGCCATGTCGTGATACAATTTTTTCGACCAATGCCAAACCTACGCCTGTTCCTTCGTATTCATCCGGGCTGTGTAAACGCTGAAACACGCGGAACAATTTCGCCTTGTATTTATTGTCGAAGCCAACACCGTTATCTTTTACAAAAAACAATATACCCTCTTCTGATTTTTGGCTGCCGATCGTAATCTCAATGGATTCGCGACGTGCAGAATATTTCACTGCGTTTGATATCAGGTTTACCCACACCTGTTGAATGGTATTTTTATCTGCTTTCACTGTAGGGAGCGGCAATTGCGACACGGTCACATTCAGGTAAGGATATTGCTGCAATACCTCGCGCGTTACGGCTCTCACCATTGCATCCATATCAACCGGTATTTTTATCAGATCCTGTTTACCGGTTCGGGAAAATGCCAGCAGATCATCTACCAGATTTCCCATTTTATGCGTATTGGCACGAATGATTCCGGTAATTCTCCGGGCTTCATCATCCAGTTGCGATGCATATTCTTCTTCGAGAATGCTGGTAAAACCAACAATGCCACGAAGAGGAGCGCGAAGGTCATGGGATACAGAATAGGTAAATGCTTCCAGTTCTTCATTGGTTTTTTTGAGCGTATTTTCCAGCGTTTTCCTTCGGGTAATATCGCGAACGGAAGCAGAAACCAACCAGCCCTCATCCGTTTTAATGGGGGAAAGACTGATCTCCACAGGAAACATGCTCTTATCTTTTTTTACAGCATGCAATTCAAGGCCTGCCCCCATCACACGCACTTTCGGATTGCTGAAAAAATCATTCCGGTGGCCCCCATGCGAACCTCTGGATGCCTGCGGAACTAATATTTCCACCGATTGCCCAATGATTTCATCACGTTCGTATCCAAAGAGATTTACCACCTGTTGATTGATCACACGGATAATTCCATCTTTATCTACAATCACGGTGGCGTCGGGCGCGGCATCAAGTAAAGCAGCAAACTTCTTTTCAGTGGAGGCTTGCTCATTAATTCGTTTTCGGATCTGTTGAATTGCAAACAAACTAATAAAAAAAACAACTCCCAGGATGCCGTACAGAAAAAAAATTGAGATGATCGATACTTTTATCGTTGCTTTCTTTACGCGCCGATAACAGGTCTTCTTCCAGTTGAATCATCTGCTCGCTCAACGCGTGGATGGTATCAGTGAGATGCATACCACGTCCGAGGGCTGAAAGCGCAGCAACATCAACCAACCCTTTCTCATCCCTGGTTTTAACAAGCAGATTCGAATAAGCAATGCGTTCTTCAATCAGTGTGGCGAGCTGATGTACGTTTTCCTGCTGCAAAGGATTGTCAATTGTCAATTTTCGTAACTGCGCCGTACCCATCACAGCTTCTTCTTCAGCAGCATCCAACCGATCAACAAATTCCTGGATACCGGTAATACCATAACCACGCGCGGCGCTTTCAATCTTTAAAGCAGCCTGTTCAATAATCCGTATATGGTGCAACACCGTATGGGTGTGGTCAACACGAAGAGCGCTATCCGCACCCTTCCACCCTGGCGGATGGAGATAAATAAAACAAAACCTACAGCAAACAGCACCATAATCACACCCCCTACAAGCAATGCGTTAGTGGACCATTTTTTCATGTGCTGAAGATAACGCGGATGTCGTTGGCAACCTAAAGGAATTTGGGGAAATCGATGGAGGATGGAGGATGGTGGATGGTAGATGGTGGATGGTGGATGGAGGGTGGTGGATGGTTGAAAATAATTATTTGAATTTTTCCCAATTCCATATTTCCAAATTTGCACATTTACATATTGCCAAATTGCCATATTCTCCCTCACATTTCCACATTTCCTCATTTTCTCATTTCCACATTTTCTCATTCTCCCTCTCGCTTTTTCACAGTATATTTGGATAAACAGTGGCAATGGGAAAAAAGGTATTCATCTTTGATGACGACAGCGACATTTTGATGATGTGCAGGCTTGTACTCGAACGAAATGGATTCGAGGTTTTTTTCTTCAACGGATTGTACGCAGGTGCTGGAAAAAATTCGTCAGGCCAAACCTGACGTTGTGTTGATGGATAATAAAATCGCACCCGAAGGTGGCATTGTTGCTACACGTTTGATTAAATCAGACAACGAGACAAGCTCTATCCCCGTCGTCTATTTCAGCGCAAATATTAATGTAGATGTATTAAGTCGCGAAGCGGGTGCAGATTTCGTTTTACAAAAACCTTTTAATATCTGGGAACTTGAACAGGTAATTGAACGCGCAACTTCCCCGAATCAGGACAACGCAGATAAAAACTGACCTATCTCATCTCCTGTTAAAATGCGATCCGGTTTAATCAATTTTATTACCTGCTCAGGCATAAAGGGCACCTGCGCTTCTTCAGGAGATTGTACAATCGTTTGCCCACCGTTTTGCTGGATACTTAACATTCCATCAGCACCATCTGAATTTGCCCCCGACAAAACAATTCCCAATAGTTTATCTCGATATATTTCTGATAAAGAAATAAAACTTACATCAATACTTGGGCGGCTGTAATGTACTTTCTCAGAATCATCAAGCGAAAAACAATAATCGGGTTCCATTAATACATGATAATCGGCAGGACAGATGTATAAATTTCCCGGTGTTACCGTCTCCTTCTCCTCCACTTCCCGAGCCTGAAGGTTGGTCTTCATATTCAGCAATTCAACCAGTGACGATTCCTTTCCTGCACCACGATGCATTACCAGCAATATGGGAATATCAAAATGGCCTGGCAAATTTCCCAGGATGGTAAAGAGTGTTTGCAGGCTTCCCGCTGATCCCCCTATGACAATCATGGACGGTTTCATCGGATTTTTCTCCAGATTTTTTCTTTGTTTTCCAGCTGTTTGTATTGCGGTGCAATCGGTGTAAAACGTAGCGACTCTTTTCGAACCCAATGCCAGAAATCCCAAAGGCTCAAGACTTTTATCAAAGAGATTAAAAACCTGTATCTGTAAATCCCTTCCGAAATAGATCAAAACGTTTCTACAAAGTATCAGTTGAAATGAATTAAATGAATAATCGGATACAAGGTTATGCGGCGAAAACACAATCCTTTTTGTGAGGTGCTCACTAAACTTCACATAATTATAGTTGGCGCTATAATAAGAAGAAAAATCACGTTGTCCGCCCGCAGCCAGGTAATTCCGCGAATACTGTTGCAACGGTGCATCAGGAAAAATCCCACTTTTCGCTCTTTCCAAAGCGCGGGTATTAATGTCTGTTGCATACAATATCGACTTATGCAATAAACCCAGTTCGTCAAGCATGATCGCAAGCGAATAAACCTCTTCTCCTGTTGCACAACCAGCATGCCAGATCCTTATCAGTGGATAAGTGGCTAGTACTGGTAACACTTCTTCACGAAGTGTTTTATAAAATCCCGGATCGCGAAACATCTCCGTCACATTCACACTTATCTCCATCACAGCTGTCTGGAAATAGGAAGGGTCGGTGCGCAGGCGTAATCGGAATAAAGCAAAATCCTTCCATTTCCCCAGGATATACAGGCGTTGTAATCGTCGTTTAAAAGAAGCGCGTGCATACCCGGTAAAATCGTATCCATACAGTTCCAGGAAATCGTCCTGCAACCGTTCAATGTCTGCATCAGTAAGCTGATATTCCATTCATACCTCATTTAGAATCATAAAGCCAAATCCGCATCAGCGAAAGCAACTGATCAGTGTCTACAGGTTTTGAAATATAATCAGAAGCACCTACTTCAATACATTTTTCCCTGTCGCCCGCCATTGCTTTTGCAGTCACTGCAATTACGGGTATCGATTTCCATGGCGAGCCTTTCTTTATCCGCGCGATCGTTTCATAGCCGTCCATTTCGGGCATCATCATATCCATTAAAATCAGATCGGGCATTACACCTGCTTCCATCATCTGCAATACTTCTTTGCCATCTATTGCCGTGATCACCTGGATACGGTGTTTCTCCAGCACTTTCGACAATGCAAAAATGTTTCGCACATCATCATCAGCAATCAGGATTTTTCTCCCCTTTCAATACTTCATCCATCGTGCCTAATCCTTTTCCGGCGGAAGGTTTATCAACCAGGTGTAAAAACAGTGACACTTCGTTTAATATCCGTTGATAAGAATGTGCCGTTTTTACAACGATGGTGTCAGCGTACTGGCGAACACGCTGTTCCTCTGTGCGTGAGAAATTGCGACCAGTGAATACGATGATCGGAACATTATCGAACGAACCATTCTTTTTTAATTTCATCCAGCATCTGGTAGGTCTGCTTCGCGGGACTGCCCAGATCGAGTATCACACAATTTACCTGCCCTTCACTCAGCGAATTAATACCATCCTGGATATCTGTACAAACTTTTGATTGCACATTATACGATCGTAGGAAATATTCAAGCGCACGGGCATGTTTGGTATTATCCTCAACAATTAAAACCTGTTTGTTATCGGAATTCACAATGCGTTCGATCTTTTCAAGAACAGCGTTCATTTGTTCATAAGCCACTGGCTTATTGATAAAATCGATTGCGCCACGTGAAATACTTTCCTTGCGTGCTTCAAACGATGAAAGAATATGAACAGGAATATGCCGGGTACGTATGTGCTGTTTCAATTCATCCAATACAGAAAGACCATCTTTAACAGGCAACTGTATATCGAGCAGAATGCCGACAGGTTGGTATTGAATCGCGTGCTCCAACACTTCATCACCTCTTACCACGTGCAAAACCCGATAACCTTTTCCACGGGAGAAATCAATCAACGCTTTGGCAAAGTTGGTGTCGTCTTCAACAATAAATAAAACTTTATCACCCGGTTCAATCTGATCGCGATCATCATCTAAAGCTTGAGGTATATGTGCCGACACCAGCCTGTTCGCAACCGGATTCACTACTTCTGGTACCGGGTTAATTGTTTCACGTGGTGCTGAAATAACCTCTACCGCCTGGCGGAATATTGGTACAATAAGTGTAAAGCGGCTGCCTTCGCCGGGTTCGCTTTCCAGTTCAATCTCACCGCCAAGTAACCTTGCAAGTTCGCGGCTGATTGACAGACCAAGACCCGTGCCACCAAATTTCCGTTTGGTAGAACCATCGGCCTGTTGGAATGCTTCAAACACAAGCTGGTGTTTATCTTCAGGAATACCAATACCCGAATCCTGTACTGCAAACGCAATACAATTCTGCTTCTGAGCCTGCTGCACTTCTAACACGATCTTTCCCGAATGGGTAAACTTCAGCGCATTTGACAACAGGTTTTTCAAAACCTGCTCCACACGTAATCTGTCTGTTTCTATACTCTGTGGAACTGCAGGATCAATTTTAAATTCAATCGCAAGATTTTTCTCAGCCGCCATTGGTCCAAATAACTGACGCATTTGGGCAACAATGTCGCTCACCTGTATGCGCTCGTATTCGAGTTCAAGTTTACCCGCTTCTATTTTCGACAAATCAAGTATTTCATCAATCAATTGCAGCAAACCATTTCCAGAGCTTTGAATCACCTGTGCATACTCTACCTGGTCAGGTGTCAAATTACCTGCCGGATTCTCGCCCAATAAACGCGACAACAACAACACAGAATTCAATGGTGTGCGAAGTTCATGCGACATGTTGGCAAGAAACTCAGATTTGTATCGTGTACTGAGTGCAAGTTCTTCTGCTTTTTTCTGAATCTCCAGGTTGCGCAATACGATCTGGTGGTTTTTATCTTCCAGCAACATGCTACGTTCTTCCAATCCCTGGTTTGCTTCCTGCAATTCTTCCTGCTGCACTTTCAGTTCTTCTTCTGATGTTTGTAACCTTTCCGTTTGCGCTTCCAGTTCAGCATTGATGTTTTCCAATTCGCGATGTTGCGATTGTAATTCTTCAGCCTGTGCCTGTGTTTCTTCCAGCAACTCTTTCAGTTTGCTACGGTTTTGTGCGGTGTGCAGGGTTACACCTAAGATATCCGAAATGCTGATCATGAATTTCGAATGTTGTTCAGTGTATTCCTGCACCGTACCAATTTCTATTACACCAATCACATTTTTCTCGAACATAATGGGTACAAGCAATAATTGTTTGGGGCGCAATACTCCTCCCATAGCAGGTGTAAATAATTTTTCATCGATAGGCGCCACATGCAGCAATTGTTTATTTGCCCAGCACTGGCCAGCAAGACCTTCTTTTTTCCTCAACCTCGATTTTTTAACCTCTAAAGGAAGTGCATAGTCGCCGGCAACGTACAATGATTCATGTGTATCGGCAATGTAGATCGCGCCCACCTGGCTGCCTGTATAATCGCAGATGAATTGAATACCATCAGCTGCTATTTCCTGTACCGTTTTTTCACCTGAGATAGCTTCACTCAGCGATGCCACTCCCGATTGTTGCCACTCGCGCCGTTGTAAATCAGTAAAGACCGTTTCCAGTGAACCAGCCATACGGTTCAGCGAACCGGCAAGGCTGCCCAGTTGATCATGTTGATTGGCGTGAACGCGAATGGAATAATCACCTCCTGCAATCTTGCCCGCAACGGATTCAATTATATTAATCCGGTTCAGCATGTCTTCCTCAGCCAGAGCAAGTGAATTAGCGAGATCTCTTTTTTGAGAGAATTCAGCAACAACACGACGGAAAAATATCACTGTAATTAAAATAGAAATAACCGCTGCAGCAAGAATAACATAAGGTGTAACGTTAACAAACTGCCTTAGGTTGGAAGTCCGTTCAGCCAGCAGGGCCTGTTCATGATTTTGTATTCTACCAACAAGCGAACGAACACTTTGCATATAGGCGTGCCCGGATCGCAAAAGGTCTACATCCGTGGTATCCCCTGCCCTTTTGGAGTCGATCGAAATAGCAAGGATACTGAATCGTTTGTTGATCATCTGCTCGAGGCTGTCAATCGTCACAAGTTGTGATTCATTATCCTTTGTGAGTTCACGAAGGCTGTTTACAGACTCGATGGCTTTCTCAAATGCACCGTTATAGGGGCTAAGGAAATCCGCCTGACCGGTCAACAGGTATCCACGTTGCCCGGTTTCACCATCGCGAACCCTTGCTATAATTTCATCCGACTCCTGTAATACCCGATGCGTATGGTCGACCATACTACTGTTATAAATCAAACGGTTGATACTGTAATAGGACAACATCGAACTCAGCAGCAACACTAACAGCGATATACCAAAACCGGCTTGTAAATTTCGATTAAAGCGATCCATGTGGAAGAAAGATTATTTTAGTTTTGATTGGTGGCGATAACTGGCAGGGCAAAATGAAAAGTTGAACCTTTACCCGGTTCACTGGTAACGCCATAACTACCGTCATGACGTTGCAACAAATCCGCACAAATATATAAACCAAGGCCCAGGCCCTGGAAATTACGAATGGACTCCTCCGACCTGAAAAATTTGTCAAAAACAGATTGCTGGTCGATCTTATTAATTCCGATTCCTTTATCTGTTACAGAAACCTTTACCAACCCTTCATTCGTTGTGGTTATCGACACCACTACTTCCTTCTGGTGGGGTGAATATTTCACCGCATTAGAAAGAAAGTTAAGCAAAACCTGCTCAAGACGCATCTCATCACCGTGCAGTACAGCATCTGTTTTTCCTTCAATTCTAAACTGATAGTCTGGAGAAATCTGTTGCATCAAATCTACGGCTCTTCTCACTAATGCATCTAAAGGGAAAGTGGTTCGGTGCAATTTCATTCTACCACTCTCTATACGCGAAATATCCAGCAGATCCGCAATGAGGCTGTCGAGTTTTTGAATTTGAAGCAGCGATCTTTCTACATACAACTTACCCGGACAATCTTCTGTTAATGTACGTTCCAGCAGTTGAATATAACCTTTAATACTGGTGAGTGGGGTTTTCAACTCGTGGCTGGCCACACTCAGGAACTCGTCTTTTCGACGGCTCGATTGTTTCTGCTCTTCAATATCTGTGAAAGTAGCGGTCCAGGATTTTATTTTTCCATCTTTATACGACGGGGCTGCACGAAGCAGAAAACAGCGGTAGGAATTCTCACCGGGTTTTGTCATTCGCACTTCCCTTTCAAACACTTCATTTTGATGAATCATTTCATCGAGGATGCTCGCGAAATCAGGTTCATCCGGATGAAGTTCCGGGTATTCCGCACTTCCGGTATAAGTTAGCCAGTGCGTATTTGAATATTCTATTTTGCCATCGCGTGTGCATGAAAAAGCAATTTGGGGAATTGATTCAAGAATCGCACGAAGTTGTTGCGCATATTCATGACTTTCCTGTTGTGCTGTTTTCCGGAACTCAACTTCCTGCTGCAACAATACCTGCATACGGTTGAGTTCACGCTTCTGTTCGTATAACTTATAAAGCGTATCAACCTTTAATAACAGAATATCCGGATCAATGGGTTTGGTGATATAATCAATTCCCCCCGACCGATATCCTTTTGTAATATATTTCTTGTCAATATTGAGCGCACTGAGAAAGATGATGGGAACATCGCGGGTTCTGCTATAGCCTGACAGCATTTCTGCCACTTCAAACCCATCCATTATCGGCATTTGTACATCCAGAATAACAAGACCGTAAGTAGTTTGTAAAACTTTGCGAAGTGCTTCTTCGCCACTTGCGGCAGTTTCTACAGGGTATCCCTGCGAAGCCAGTAGTGACTGTAAAGACAATAAGTTTTCCTTTTTATCATCTACGATGAGAATCATGGACGGCTTAGGGAGTTGGTGGTTAACCCGATGACAAAAATTTCATGGAGATTCGCATCGCGTTGAGAATAGTTATTTTGCGCAACAATATACTACTAAAGTTGTACCAAAGAGATGACGTGTACAGTTACAAGTCCGTCAAAATATTCTTTGTTCCAACATTGAAATTCATTCCACAATATGGGGAATATTTTACACATGTTCCTTTTCTACGCGTTGTGACAAAAGATGCTTATTCCTGTTCGTTTAACTCCCCTGTTACAAAATTTTGTAGATGACAATTATCAAATAAATTATGTATTAATTTCGAGTTGGCGAAACCAGAAGAATTGGCCATGAAACCAATAAAACTGCTAAAAGCGGGTGTTAAGGAAAGAGTCTGCAATTTATTTTAGCCATGTCTTTGCCGACAACATATGTTGAATATTGTGTATAAGGATTAAGCCAGCGATTGTTGCAGGTCAGCCCTTTACAGAAAATAGTTGAGGCTTGATGTTGTTGTTAGTTTGTCGCATAAAGCATCTCACATAGGGAAAAAGAAATCCATACTGATTAATTAGTCGTACATTGATTGTAATGGAACCCACAATAATCAACAAACAACCTCTGTTTTTGTCGTGCCCGGGAGAGATGGCAGGTTATGTACGCCGAAAAGACTGGACAGAGACTTCACTGGGTTCACCTGAAACCTGGCCCACCAGTTTACAAACGATACTGGGCGTTATTCTGCATTCAAAATTCCCCATGTTTATCTTCTGGGGACCTGAATTGCTTTGTTTTTATAATGATGCCTACAGGCCCAGTTTGGGCAAAGAAGGAAAACATCCGCATATATTAGGTATGCCAGGAGCGCAGGCCTGGCCTGAGATCTGGCATATCATACATCCTCTTATAAAACAGGTATTAAGTGGTGGCGAAGCAACCTGGAACGAAGATCAGTTGATTCCGATGTACAGGAACGGCAAGATCGACGACGTTTACTGGACATTTAGTTATAGCAGAATCAACAACGACAATAACGAGCCTTATGGTGTGTTTGTTACCTGTGTTGAAACCACCAGCGACGTTATTAATAAGCGTCAGTTGCAGGAGTCCAAGAATATGCTTGCATTTGCTACGGATGCTGCTGATTTGGGAACCTGGGACTATAACCCCCGAACCGGGAAATTTGCCAGCAATCATCGACTTAAACACTGGATGGGCCTGGAAGAAACTGAAGAGACCGATTTAAGTGTGGCGTTAGAGATCGTTGCAGCGTTCGACCGGCAGCGTGTAATTGATAGCATGGAGGCTACACTTGATTATTCACGACAGGCACCTTTTTGACCTGGAGTTTGTAATAATTCATCCGCAAACAAAAAAAGAAATGGTAGCACTCGTTAAGGGCCGACCATTTTTTGATGAGCATGGAATCGCCTATCGTTTTAGCGGCACGATGGAAGATGTAACGGAAAAGGTGAGACTGCGAAAAGTACTGGCCGAAAATGAAAGGAATCTCCGCAACCTCGTTGAGCAGGCTCCTGTGGCGATGTGTGTATTAAAAGGCCCTCGCCATATAGTTGAAATCGTCAATGAAAAAATGGTTGATCTCTGGGGTAAGAATTATTGTGATGTGATGGGTAGACCATTGTTTGAAGCGTTGCCGGAAGTACATGGACAGGGGCTGGAAGAATTGCTAAACCAGGTATATGACACAGGTGAAAGGTATATTGCCCAGGAAAGACCTGTTCGACTTCCAAGAGGAAAAAAATTGGAAGTCGTATATCAAAATTTCGTGTATGAACCGTTGATCGGTGCAAACGGAGCCATCGAAGGCGTAATCGCTGTTACTATAGATGTTACTGAGCAGGTGATGTCTCGTCGGAAAGTAGAAGAAGCGGAAGAACGTGCGCGGCTTGCCACCGAAGGAGCAAACCTTGGAACATTTGATTTCGATTTAATAAAAGGTACAACCATTGTATCGCAGCGTTATCTTGACATCTTTGATCTTGATTCACATACCAGTCACGCAGATAAAGTAAAACGAATCCATCCGGAAGATCTGCATATACGTAATCATGCGCACGATGAAGCACTGGTGACTGGTCGATTATTTTACGAAGTGCGTATTGTACGAAGAGATGGACAAACTACATGGGTACATATTGAAGGAAAAGTGATCAAAGATAATACCGGGCTACCAGCACGTATTGTGGGAACTGCGTTGGATATTACCGAGAAAAAATTATACGATAAACAAAGAGAAGAATACATTGCTATTGCCAGTCATGAACTGCGTAATCCGCTGACGAGTTTAAAACTTGCCCTTGATTTAATGTCGGAGAATCTGCCAAGACCAGAGCAGGCGGAGATACTCGAAAAATGCAGGAATCAGGTAAAACGTTTGATCACAATGACGAGTGAGCTGCTGAATGTTTCCAAAATCTCTTCCGGCGTTCTCGATCTAAAACCCGAGGTTATAAACGTCAAACATGTTATCGACGACAGCATCATAACAGCGCAGGCAGGCATTCATACAAATGACATTACGGTTACGGGTACGCCCGATATAAATGTACGTGCTGATAAATTCAGGATAGAACAGGTACTGGTTAACCTGTTAAGCAATGCTTCCAAATATTCTCCTGAACATTCACCGATTGTGGTAAACGTTACCACTACCCCATCTGAGGTGAAAGTGAAAGTGATTGACAAAGGCATTGGCATTGACGCAAATAAAATTGGCGCGATATTCAAAAAAATTCTCGCGTGTTGATTCCGGTGGCGTTGAAGGTCATGGTCTGGGATTATATATCTCCGATCAAATCATTCGCAAACACGGCGGACAAATGGGTGTTGAAAGTGAAAAAGGAATTGGCTCAGCGTTTTGGTTTACGTTGCCGAGATAAAAATCGATGATCGATTTCCGATGATCGATGGTCGATAACTTTTTTATATGCAGGGTAACCGCTCCCGCAGGTGAAAGCGGTATTCTTCACCGCTATAATCTGTCGATCATCGATCATCGACCATCGGACATCGGACATCGGACATCGGTCATCGGTCATCGATCATCGATCATCGATCATCGATCTCCGGCACACCATCATAATGCACTTCAGCCGAAGGGTCGTGTTGATTCAGCATATCTTTAGCTACCGGCCATGCGATCATTTCATTCTCCGGAATTTGATAGGAGCCGATGCTTTGAATTTCTTCTTCGGAAATACCTGTTTTCAACCATCTTGCTGCCAGGTCTTCGGGAAGAATGGTAGGCATGCGTTTTTTCTTATTATGTATTTGTTCCATCAGCCGGTTTGCCGCTGTGGTAACAATCGCAAAAGTATCTGCACTTTCACCACGCTCGTGATTGGTCCACTCCTGCCAGATACCCGCCATATAAAAAACGGTGGGCGATTTTTCAATGTAATAAAATATGGAATCGAATGTGTGCTGCTCAGTGGCTGTCCTTTTGCGCCGATTTTCGGAACATGGCGGAAATCAAAAAAGCCGGAAGATAAAACCAGGCAACGTCGTGCGCGTGCAGCGGGCGCCCACATCGATGGTCTTCCTGAGTCATTCTTAAAAGGTTTTCCGCTTTCGCGTTGAGCCAGGTGAATTTCTGCCGCGCCTGTTGAAGCGCTTCTATATCATGAACGGATTCAGGAATAAATTCCCAGTGAACCAGGTCAACCCGCAGGTTTTTTCGATCGGTTGTAGGACGAATGATCGGCCAGCTGCGAAATTCAAAACCCGACTGCACGGGGCGTTCATAATCCAGCAGGGGCAGTTCTATCCCCTTCATTTTCACGAGGTCGCGCTGCGATATTTTGATGGTATTGTAGTAACACATGCCTGATTTTTTCCGGATTTTCCAGTTTCAAAAAGCCGACTTCAAAGTTAGGAATCCAGGTTTGCGGGCAAAACGGTATTTGGTGAATTAAAATTTTAATTAAATTTAGAGAGCACCAAACCACTAAACCAGCTAATCATGCCACTCCACCTCTCCTGCCCCAGTCTGGGGCTTTCACTCGTTTTATCAAATGCATATGATGAAGGCCGCTATAATCAACCGTATTCTGGCGGAGACTGGAACGAGCGAATGAGGGGTGCGGCCGACCGGGACAGATACTATAATAATACTACATGGAAACCTAACAGCCCAAAATCCAATAACGGTGGTGGTAATGTGGGTGGCGGAGGTAGCTTTATTGGACTCCTCTTTACGTTTTTAGTATTAATCGCCATAATCGTACCTACTGCCATCACGGCACTTATTAGCAGCGTTCTTATGATCACATTAGGGAAAAAGATCTTTCCCATTTTGGAAGGGCTACCGTTTAAACCTGCATTCAAGGCATGTTTCTCAGCCGCCCTGACCCATACGATCGTCGCTTCCCTTACATTCGGCATCTTCCGAGGGGTTTATAACGCACTAAAGATAAGCCCGAGGAGTATTCACCTGAAGCCATGCGACAATATCTTTATCCCACACCCAGTTCCACTGAGATCTATGTAGCCATCGGGATACAGGTACTTTGTCTGCTTCTCGCTGCAAGGGCACTATACAGAAACCTTCCTTATGAATTCGACGGTTCCCGGGGATATCTCAGAGCATTCGCAGTAACCGCAATAATAATTCTCCCTGTGTTATTAGTCACTGGCTATCTCACCTTAGTGGCCTATGAAAAATATATAATCCCATTGCTTTAGTCGACAACTAACCGTTTTGCTAACCAAAAAACATTCAACCATTAAAATTTCAAGTATGAGAAAACTGATGATGGTTATTTGCTGCTTCGTTGCATGGATTGCAGCGTATGCGCAAACAGGAAATACACCCAATATATATGCACTGGTGGTAGGTATATCTAACTATACCGACGAAAACATTCCAAACTTAAAATATGCGAAAAAAGACGCGGAGGCTTTTTCTGCCTACCTGAAGACTGGCCCGGCCGGTGCTATTTCTGCCGACAACATGGTAGTGCTTACGAATGAAAACGCAACCCGGGCGAATATCATGAAAGCGCTTACACAATTGGTTTTAAGAACAAGGGCAGATGATATGTTAATCTTTTATTTTTCCGGTCATGGAACAAATGGCATATTCGATAATGAAGGTTATTTCTTAACCTATGATACAGAATTTGAAAATGAATCAGGAACGGCTGTATCAATGAACGAAATCATAACTAAAATTTCACGTTCTACTGCGAAACTAAAAATCTCCTATGTTGATGCATGTCACGCCGGTCTTTTTAAATCAAAGAACACAAAGGGAAATGCAATTGACAATAATCTTATTCAAGAATCAATTAAAACAGCAATCCAAAATGCCCACGAGGGAGAGGTCGTCTTACTCTCCTCATCAGCCCGTCAACAATCCATAGAATCGGAAACGTTGCAGCATGGCATTTTCACCTATTATCTTCTTAAAGGATTGAAAGGGGAAGCAGACAAAGGGCAAAAAAACACTTCTGGTTATAACGATGGAATTGTAACGATTGGCGAATTGAATACCTACCTCACAAACGCTATTGAAAAAGAAACCAATTTTAAACAACGCCCTTCTGTTGAAGGCAATTTTGACGATCAGTTCCCATTAAGTGTTTTAAAACCAGGAAAACTTCTTACAAAGGAAATAGAGGGGAAAAAGAAAAGCGAATCGCGTGAAAAACCAGAAACTGCAAAAAAAGCAGGCAGCGCACCCCCAGATGAGAAACTCCCGAATAACATAACATTTGATGGCAAGCGCTGTTACGGGCAATATGTATTTATCAACAACACCGATATTCCACTCACTCTTTATGCCGCCAATAGTAGGAATTCCACAACGCACACCAAGGTCGGCGTATTGAACGTTACGCTCAAAATCAGTCCGGGCGAAAGTGCTACAACTCCCCGTATCGGCGTTTATTCGAACCCTCCGCCACACAGTGCAGAAGCCTGTAACGACTATTATGAAGATCATAAGTTTTATTTCAAAGGAGAGAAAAACGGTAAACTGGTGTATGTGGTAGTGGATGCACCCCTTGAAACTCGAAAGAAAAAGTATTATGTATTGAGCAATGATAAAATTACGTACCAGGACAGGGAGCCAAGAATTGGAAGGTACTAATCCCCTCAACTATCTATCATCCACCATCTAAATCATGCAAGTGAATCGTTCAAATATTTTTAAACAATTAGCGCTGGCATTCACATGCACGCTGCTGTTGAGTATAAAAGGATTTGTACAATCCGACTCTGTAAATCCCGTGTTTACGATCATTCATCTTCCGCGAAGCGCGGGATATACAAAACCAGATCTTAATGCAGAGATCAAATCATTTACTAAGAAAGAAGAAATCAGAAACTGGATCAAAAGGAAAAAGGCCTTACAGGAACTCACACTCATTCTAAAAGTTGCGAATCACTCTTCCTCTCCTATTTACTGGACAATAAGAGGAAAAGAAAAAATTGAAAAAGAACAAAACTACATTGCGCCGATGTCGAAATTCACCCAGTCAGCGAAAGCGTTTAAACTTTCCGACCTGAATGGTTTCTTTAAAGACACGTTGGTATTGTTCGACACGCTGGCAATTGAATTATATTTAAAAGAAAAAAATTATCCTGTTGATCAGTTTATAATCAGCTTTTCCTGTAGAAAAAAATCGCAATCAATCGCAATCGTAAACGATGACAATAAATTAATTTTCTCGCCAAACATATTTGAACCCTGTGCGATCAGTGAAGCTGACATCCGGATCACCAACAAACAAAATCCACAAAGAAACATCGCAAACTGCCGATTGATTTTTCTCGGTGAGGAACAAAAAAGAGGAAATCATTTCATTTGCGCAGCATTTACAGGAAGAAAATCCAGGCAAAACTTCAAAAGAAGTGATATTGGAAACTTCAGTCTTTTGTCAGCAAACATTCGGCACTCCCTATTTCGTACAGTTCAGTCAGTGGTTGTCAGCTCAACTTAAACCGGAGTAAGTATGGAGCTCATTGTTAAAATAGGAACCCTGTGTATTACTCCGCTTCTTATACTTGCGGCTACGTGCATTTTTCGGTCGAAACTCATACGTTGGGGAGCCATCGCAATAAACACCCTGTTTTCGGTTCTATTAACGCTGACCGTTTTAAACAGCCCCTGGGGCTGGAGCAGTCAGCGTGACCTTAATTATAAGTTGTATGCAGAGAAAGAAGATGGCTACCAGTTTGTACGCAGCAACTTCATCCTGCTTGATAACAGTTTTGATAAAATACTGGTACCTTTTGAAGATGGTGATGTTGATGATTCAACAGCAACGGTAATGACAAACCGTTATGCATTAGCCAGAACCATGAAACTGTTAAATCAGCATATTGAAAATGTAGATCTGGTAATTGTTGATATCGGTTTCGGATCGCCCTCCCCGGCGACTCATTATTACAGGAGCAGGTGACTGCCCTGGCAAATCACGACAAATTGTTGATGGCAACTATATCCAATGATTCAAACGCGTCGGTCATCAAAGCGCCCGGCCAGGTTTGGGCAAATGTGAAACAGTTTGCACCCGACCGGTTTTATTCATCACATAGCATCTACACTTCCGAAAGAAAAAAGAGTTTACCCTTCCGGATTTACGAAAGATTGAGCGGCAATAAAGGTTCCACTCCTGTTTTCTACAATTATTTTTTTCAGAGAAAGAATCAATGATAAAACGAGACTGTCATTTAATAATTTTTTTCCCGATTTCAAGTTCACCGACGAAAACAGGTTATTATCTATCGCAGATACCAAACAAAATGATACACTATCCCACGAGTCCGAAGGGAACTATGAACACTATTATTATCTCAGTAGTGTTTCCAATGAAGTCAATGAAACCCGCTTTGTAGAAAATCTCGAAAACAGGAAAAAATCAGGTGGCCGCAATTTCGTCTTTATTGGCTCCTTTAAATCAAATAGCGAAGACATCCATCCTACGAGTTATGGAGAATTACATGGCCCTGTCATCTTACTCAATATCGTTTACAGTTTAGTGAAAGGCCAACACACGCTCAGCTTGTGGTTGATTTTCCTGTTACTTGCAGGATATGGTTTGATAAACACGATTCTGGTGCATCGCTGCCTGAAGATTCCCATCCTGCCCAAATATGTCAATGATAAACTTAGAAGAATAGAGGAAAAAATGAGCGAAAAGCTTTCCGCTATAATAAATAAAAAAAAAAAAGGCTCCTTTGGAAAATATCTTTAAAGGGAGTACAGAAAGTGATGGATTTCCTATTTGTTGAGCAACTACATTTTCTGTTATTGATTGGCCTGATTTGGCTGGTGCGTACATTAACCGGACATATGATTAATGGACTTGCACTATTACTCTATTACGGACTCATTAGCATGAGTCTTCGTTTCGGCTATCAGAAAATCATTAAACCATAAACTTCAACCATGAGAAAATTAATCATCGGCATTTTCTGCTTCGTTGTGTGGAATTCTGCGTTTACGCAAAGCAGTAGTTCACCCAAAATATTTGCCCTGGTAGTTGGGATATCCAACTATATCGACGCAAGTATTCCGGAATTGAAATTTGCGCACAAAGATGCAGACGCCTTTTCTGCTTACCTGAAAACTGCACCTGCGGGTTCGGTTGCTGCGGATAATATGATATTGTTAAAAAATGAAAACGCAACCCGTGCTAATATCCTGCGTGCGTTGATGCAGTTGCTGTCACGCACCCGCGAGGATGACATGTTTATCTTTTATTTTTCCGGTCATGGGAAAAATGAAGTTTTTGAAAACGCAGGATACTTATTATCATACGATACAGAATTTGAGAATGAAGCTGGCACTGCAATATCCATGGATGATATCAAATCCAAAAATTTCCCGTTCGTCGGCCAAACTCAAAATATCGTATATCGATGCCTGTCACGCGGGACTTTTCAAATCAAAGGGCAAAAAAGGTGTTGCAAACGACAATACAGATATCATCAAAGCTTATATGCAGGGACTACGAGATGCACCCGATGGTGAAGTGGTGGTACTTTCATCATCAGAGCGTCAGCAATCAATAGAGTCTGAAAAGCTGCAGCACGGCATCTTCACTTATTACCTGCTTAAGGGACTGAAAGGTGATGCAGACAAAGAGCAAAAAGGAGCAGAAGGATTCGATGATGGCATTGTAACCGTAAGCGAACTGAATACCTACCTGGTCAATGCAATTGAAAAAGAAACCAACTTTAAGCAACGCCCCTCCATTGATGGTAACTTTGATGATGAGTTTCCTCTAAGCGTACTGAAACCTGGCAATTTGCTCGCCAATGAAATTGCACGTAAGAAAAAAAAGAGAGTCTCGTGAAAATGAACCTTTAGTTCCAGTTGCAGATTTTCGGGTTCCCAACGACGAAAAACTTCCTGACGGAATGACATTGACTGAAATGCGTTGCCACGGTCAGTACGTGTTCATCAATATGACCGGCATTCCTCTTATTTTCTACGCAGCAAGAAGTACCAATAGCACAACGGTCCTTAATGGGGCTAAAATTAACACCAATATTAAAATCAGCCATGGAGGGCGATCACCGACTCCACGACTTCGAATCTCTACATCCAAGTGGCCAGATAAAGTAGAAGATTGCGATGGCAAATTCGAAGATTATAAGTTTTATTTCAGGGGAGAACAAAACGGTAAAACAGTATATGCAGAAGTAGATGCAACCGTTGAGACGCGTAAAAAAAGTACTTTGTTCTTAGTAGTGACAATGTAAACTTCGTCGATTCAGCGCCCAAAATGGCATTTCCTTGATCTTAACAAGGTTTTGATCTGTAAGAAATAGATATCCTACGCAAGATTGTCGGGCAATGTGTAGGTAGCTGCAGCACCTTATAAGTTTTCGTTTCCACAAAGCCTTTCCCTAAAATGAGACGCTATTTTTCTTTTCGCAAATACACTACAAATTTAAAAACCTCCAAATCCTTAATTGCTTCTGTGCTGTAGATACACTCAACGTTATTTCTCTCAAAGGGTATATCTGAATCTATTTCGGTACAAACTGCATTCATATCCTCAATATCTTCATCGGAAGGCGCCACATCGTAATAGGCTCTGATCCGAAACAACTTTATCTCTTCCCATTCAACGGTAATCATCCTGATCCTGGGTGTAATAACACCTAAGAGTGCTCTTTGGGTTGAGAGTAAAACCGAAGTTGTTAATTTTTGTTCAGTCATATCTTTATACAACCTATACAAATATTAAAATGACGCTTTGTTGTTTTAAATCCCTTCCACTCTCTCCAAAAATGCTACAATCAATTTCTCCACCGCCGCTTTGCCGTCTTTTGAAAATTGTTGAACCACGCGGTTGGCAACAATGGCATTGAGGGCGAGGCAATGATGGCCGAGGAGTTTGCCGAGCCCGAAGATGGCCGAGGTTTCCATTTCAAAATTGGTAATACGATGGGGGCCGAAGCGGAAATCCGTAAGTCGATTAATCAAATCCGGATTGCGGATACCGAGACGCAGTACGCGACCCTGCGGTCCATAAAATCCGGGGCAGGTTACGGTGATTCCATGGTGAAAGCCATCCACAAAATGTTTGAGCAACGAAGAAGAGGCCCCACTGATATAGGGTTGGCTCATGGGCGCAGTGATCTGTGTATGGGTAATGAAAGATTGAATCAACTGGTTCTCCTCATCGTTGTGTTCTATGCGATAAAAATGAAGGAGATTGTCTACACCAAGTCCGTGTGTACTGGCCACAAAAGCATCAACGGGAATGTCGGCCTGCAACGAACCGGAAGTTCCGAGCCGGATGATATTCAGCGAGCGGAGTTTGGGTTTAATCTGTCGTGTTTCGAAGTCGATATTGGCAAGGGCGTCCAGTTCGTTGATGACGATATCAATATTATCGGGGCCGATACCGGAAGAGAGCACGGTGATTCGTTTTTTGCCAACGTATCCGGTATGGGTAATAAATTCGCGGTGGCGGCATTTTACTTCTATACGGTCGAAATGTTTGCTTACTTCTGCTACGCGATCAGGGTCGCCCACGGTGATAACGGTATCTGCGAGTTCTTCGGGCCGCAGGTCGAGGTGATAAACGGCGCCGCGGGTATTGATAATTAGTTCAGATTCTGCGATTCGGGCCATAATAGCTTTGTTTAAAATACCGAAAATACCCTATTTTTGCGTTCGCCGTTTCCGGGATGCAAAAAGGCCGCAATTTGTGGTCATTTTTGGCGCCGGAGCAGCAAAATACCGGGTCCTTTGGCCGAGTGGCTAGGCAAAGCTCTGCAAAAGCTTCTACAGCGGTTCGAATCCGCTAGGGACCTCCTCACCCGCCGTCGCGTTAGCGATGGCGGTTTTTTTTTATTAACGAAAGAAGTAAGTAAGGAAAATTATAAATTCCCCCATCCACCCTCTACCATCCACCATCCACCCTCCACCCTCCACCATCCACCCTCCACCCTCCACCATCCCCCATCATCCATCCCCCATCCATCCCCCATCCCCCATCATCCATCCACCATCCACCATCCCCCATCCCCCTCATTCTTCTCCCATCTAATCCCTATTTTTGTCTCCCATGCCAATCGACTTTGTAAAATACCAGGGAACAGGAAACGATTTCATTATTGTTGATAATCGCGACGGACGATATAACGCGCTGACGGATGATAATATCCGCCGGCTCTGCGATCGCAGGTTTGGTGTGGGCGCCGATGGTTTTATGTTGCTCAACCATAAAGATGGTTTCGACTTTGAAATGCGCTACCACAATGCCGATGGCAAAGAAGGTAGCATGTGCGGCAATGGCGGAAGGTGCATTGTAAAGTTTGCTTACCACCTCGGCATCCATCGCCCCGAATATAAATTTCTGGCGGTTGATGGAGAACATGAAGCGGAAATTGATTTTGAAGGCATCGTTAGCCTGCGCATGAAAGATGTAGACGGCATTACCAAATCACACGGCGATTTTATTCTCAATACAGGATCCCCTCATTACGTAAAACTGGTGAACGATGTAATGGACCTCGACGTGTATCAAAAAGGTCGTGATATCCGCTACAGCAAAGATTACGAAGAGAACGGCATCAACGTCAATTTTGTGGAACAGGTGGGCGATCATGAAATCATTGTACGCACTTATGAGCGCGGTGTTGAAGATGAAACTTATTCCTGCGGCACAGGCGTGACGGCATCCGCCATTGTTTGCTACCACAACGAAAATGGCTTCAACGATGTGCAGGTAAAAACACTGGGAGGCAGCCTCAGCGTTGAGTTCGACCGACTGGATGAAGACCGTTATATAAATATTTGGTTGTCGGGGCCAGCAGAAAAAGTGTATTCGGGATCAGTACAATAATCATCCATTTTCAATTAATAAGATAGTTTCATCCTGATGTAATAAATTGCACAGGTGAAAGCATTGCCCTAACTTCCGGGCGATGCGACACTAACGCTATTTACCACAGTATAAAAACAAGATCCCTGGTTCAGTATTTTAAAAATAATGAGTTTCGTACCGTAGAGGTAGACAAACCGCAGGAAGCGGCCTGGATCAATGTGCTGCCCCCTCTCCGCCAGGAAGAATTTTCTGAACTTGCGGATGAGCTCGATATTCCGATTGACTTTTTAACCGACTCACTCGATATTGATGAAAGAAGTCGTTTTGAAAAAGAGGATAACGTACGCTTAATTGTTATCAAAACACCCACGGAGAATAATTCATTCAACGAGAGTGATGCGTATTATATCACGATTCCGATTTGTATTATTCTTACGCATAACCAGATTTTAACGGTCAACTCATTTGAAAATACAGCGATCAAAAAATTCCTGAATAGTTTTCAGAACCGCAATGCGGATAAGAAAAATATGATGGTGCTGAAGATTTTCGAAAAAGTGGTGCAGAATTTCATGGAGCACCTGAAAGAGATCAATCAGCGTCGCAATAATTTTGAACAAAATTGTATGATTCCAGCAAAAATGAACACCTGCTGGAATTGATGCGTATACAAAAAAGCCTGGTTTATTTTGTAACGGCACTTCGCTCCAATGAACTGCTGTTTATGAAACTGGAACGAACCAATTTTCTCGGGCTGAATGATGAAGAGCGAGAAGCTCCTGGATGACTTAATCGTTGATAATTCATAAAGGCCTTCCCGCAGGAGATGGTGAATATCTATGCAAATATCCTTTGCAGCTGAAGCACCCTGATGCTTTTGCCAGCATCATCGCCAATGTAACCAAAAACCAGGTGTTGAAACGTCTTTCGGTAATTACCATTGTACTCACCTTCCCGGTATTGATTGCGAGTTTGTTTGGTATGAATGTTCCTAACGGGTTTGAACACTCGCCTTATGCATTTTACCTGGTTGTGTTGTTTTCACTTGCCATCGCCCTGGCACTGGCTGGTTATTTCTTCGTAAAAAAATATTCTAACCCTACATATGCAAAAAACGTTACCATCCGCGTATACGGCCTTTTGATTAATGTATTTTTTAAGCTCTTTTTCGGCACTTACAAAGTCATTTTCCAGTTTTATCATGTAATCAATCTGCTTCGTGTATTGTTGTAAAAAGCAATCGTTCGTGCGGTTATCTTGTGTGGGATTTGGTTAAAGACCGAACGGCAAATTTTCTCATGTGATTGTCCCGGGAAGGTTTCCACTTTCCCTTTCTAAACAATCTTGTGTGTGAATTGTGATCTGTTTCTTGTAATACCCTTCGAGGGATGGTTTCTACCGTCCCTCCATTTTATCAACGCTGATGAACGGTGTGAATAAAACCGGGCTTTGTCATTTAAAACATCCGGCTAATCATTTAGTAGATGGGATTCATGTAGTTTTTTATTTTTTAGTAATTTCAGGTACTAACTTGTATTCGGAATTTTTATCCCGCGCAAATAGTTCCCGCTCATCATGCGCCCTGGTTATTTTCAATAACTATGGACTGACCATTGGTATTCTCCCGTAGATCATTTGTTATTGACGGCAATATTGTCGTTGGTGACACCTATATACTCAGCCGAACCGGCTTTACCATTTTATTAACCTTAACCGCCTTAGACTATGTGGGTTCAACCCTTTTTGTTCATCCGCGTAGGTCGAAAGTATGTCCGTATCGGAATGCTGGAGATCGTCGCCATTGAATCACTTGCCAATTACATAAAAGTGTTTACCGATGTTGGTACTTACCTCACACCGATGACCATGAAACAGTGTATTCGGCAACTACCCGAAAACCTGTTTTGCCGGATCAATCGTGGTACCATCGTCCCCATTCACCGGATCGTTTCGTTCGACAAAGATGGTATTACTATGGAAGGAAAAAAATACTCCTTTGGTGAAGGATGTAAAAAAGAACTGGAAGCCCGTATCAATTTATTCGTACAGGAACAAAAGCGCTTTATCACTTCCATGCGCCTCGGTCCGCTTGGCTTCCAACCCAATGATGAGAGTTTTGGTTAAGGCCTCTTTTGAGAGACAGAGCAGCTCTCGTAGCTGCTCTCTTTTCAGCCTTATTCACCATAAAAGATCTTTCGTCCATGATCTTTCTCGAGGCAGTGCTGATACTGTCACGGAGGGAATGTCTATTCCCTCCTTTATTTCTGATGTCTGAAGTTTAGTCGTTTTCCCATGTGGATATCTTCCGTATTTCTACGGGTTGTCTACACAGTCACCATTAATCAGTTTTACCGGGGCAAAAACTTTTCCTTAAGCCTTGTCGGTGAAAATTCACCCCTGCCATCCGGCAGGGGTTTCCTGGTTAATTATAAGGTTAGAAAATTATTCTTTCGTCTTTACCAGGTCGGCTACAATCTTATCGATAGGAAGCGTAACCGCATGCGATGAAAAATGCTCCCAGTCGATAAAACGGAAAGTTTCAGTTTCTCCTTTTTCCCTGTAAACTGCCAGTTGCGCTTCATCAAAATCGAATGTTTTTTCGCGTAATGGAACCGTAATGGGTTCAAGCGCGCGAACATAATAGTAGATAGAAAGTATTTGTTCGTTGGGACGAAATGCAGAAGGTTGAAAAAATCTGTCGTATACAAATGATCAAGCACTTCCACATGCAGGTTCATTTCTTCTATAAACTCACGTTTCAGGCAATCACGGGTTCCTTCCCCGGTTCCAACCCACCGCCGGGAAATTTGGTATAATACGATCCGCGGATATATTCATCACTTACCAGCACCTGTTTTTTTTCATTAATCAAAAGGCCGTATACGCGGATGGTAACGTTTTGCATATGTAGGGTTAGAATATTTTTTTACGAAGAAATAACCAGCCAATTGCCAGGGCGATGGCAAGTGAAAGCAACACAACCAGGTAAAATGCATAAGGCGAGTGTTCAAACCCGTTAGGAACATTCATACCAAACAAACTCGCAATCAATACCGGGAAGGTGAGTACAATGGTAATTACCGAAAGACGTTTCAACACCTGGTTTTGGTTATTGGCGATGATGCTGGCAAAAGCATCAAGGGTGCTGGCAAGGATATTTGCATAGATATTCGCCATCTCCAGGGCCTGTGAATTATCAACGATTAAGTCATCCAGGAACTCTCGCTCTTCATCATTCAGCCCGAGAAAATTGGTTCGTTCCAGTTTCATAAACAGCAGTTCATTGGAGCGAAGTGCCGTTACAAAATAAACCAGGCTTTTTTGTATACGCATCAATTCCAGCAGGTGTTCATTTTTGCTGGAATCATACAATTTTTGTTCAAAATTATTGCGACGCTGATTGATCTCTTTCAGGTGCTCCATGAAATTCTGCACCACTTTTTCGAAAATCTTCAGCACCATCATATTTTTCTTATCCGCATTGCGGTTCTGAAAACTATTCAGGAATTTTTTGATCGCTGTATTTTCAAATGAGTTGACCGTTAAAATCTGGTTATGCGTAAGAATAATACAAATCGGAATCGTGATATAATACGCATCACTCTCGTTGAATGAATTATTCTCCGTGGGTGTTTTGATAACAATTAAGCGTACGTTATCCTCTTTTTCAAAACGACTTCTTTCATCAATATCGAGTGAGTCGGTTAAAAAGTCAATCGGAATATCGAGCTCATCCGCAAGTTCAGAAAATTCTTCCTGGCGGAGAGGGGCAGCACATTGATCCAGGCCGCTTCCTGCGGTTTGTCTACCTCTACGGTACGAAACTCATTATTTTTAAAATACTGAACCAGGGATCTTGTTTTTATACTGTGGTAAATAGCGTTAGTGTCGCATCGCCCGGAAGTTAGGGCAATGCTTTCACCTGTGCAATTTATTACATCAGGATGAAACTATCTTATTAATTGAAAATGGATGATTATTGTACTGATCCCGAATACACTTTTTCTGCTGGCCCCGACAACCAAATATTTATATAACGGTCTTCATCCAGTCGGTCGAACTCAACGCTGAGGCTGCCTCCCAGTGTTTTTACCTGCACATCGTTGAAGCCATTTTCGTTGTGGTAGCAAACAATGGCGGATGCCGTCACGCCTGTGCCGCAGGAATAAGTTTCATCTTCAACACCGCGCTCATAAGTGCGTACAATGATTTCATGATCGCCCACCTGTTCCACAAAATTGACGTTGATGCCGTTCTCTTCGTAATCTTTGCTGTAGCGGATATCACGACCTTTTTGATACACGTCGAGGTCCATTACATCGTTCACCAGTTTTACGTAATGAGGGGATCCTGTATTGAGAATAAAATCGCCGTGTGATTTGGTAATGCCGTCTACATCTTTCATGCGCAGGCTAACGATGCCTTCAAAATCAATTTCCGCTTCATGTTCTCCATCAACCGCCAGAAATTTATATTCGGGGCGATGGATGCCGAGGTGGTAAGCAAACTTTACAATGCACCTTCCGCCATTGCCGCACATGCTACCTTCTTTGCCATCGGCATTGTGGTAGCGCATTTCAAAGTCGAAACCATCTTTATGGTTGAGCAACATAAAACCATCGGCGCCCACACAAACCTGCGATCGCAGAGCCGGCGGATATTATCATCCGTCAGCGCGTTATATCGTCCGTCGCGATTATCAACAATAATGAAATCGTTTCCTGTTCCCTGGTATTTTACAAAGTCGATTGGCATGGGAGACAAAAATAGGGATTAGATGGGAGAAGAATGAGGGGGATGGGGGATGGTGGATGGTGGATGGATGATGGGGGATGGGGGATGGATGGGGGATGGATGATGGGGGGATGGTGGAGGGGTGGAGGGGGTGGATGGTGGAGGGTGGAGGGTGGATGGTGGATGGTAGAGGGTGGATGGGGGAATTTATAATTTTCCTTACTTACTTCTTTCGTTAATAAAAAAAAACCGCCATCGCTAACGCGACGGCGGGTGAGGAGGTCCCTAGCGGATTCGAACCGCTGTAGAAGCTTTTGCAGAGCTTTGCCTAGCCACTCGGCCAAAGGACCCGGTATTTTGCTGCTCCGGCGCCAAAAATGACCACAAATTGCGGCCTTTTTGCATCCCGGAAACGGCGAACGCAAAAATAGGGTATTTTCGGTATTTTAAACAAAGCTATTATGGCCCGAATCGCAGAATCTGAACTAATTATCAATACCCGCGGCGCCGTTTATCACCTCGACCTGCGGCCCGAAGAACTCGCAGATACCGTTATCACCGTGGGCGACCCTGATCGCGTAGCAGAAGTAAGCAAACATTTCGACCGTATAGAAGCAAAATGCCGCCACCGCGAATTTATTACCCATACCGGATACGTTGGCAAAAAACGAATCACCGTGCTCTCTTCCGGTATCGGCCCCGATAATATTGATATCGTCATCAACGAACTGGACGCCCTTGCCAATATCGACTTCGAAACACGACAGATTAAACCCAAACTCCGCTCGCTGAATATCATCCGGCTCGGAACTTCCGGTTCGTTGCAGGCCGACATTCCCGTTGATCTTTTTGTGTGGCCAAAGTTACACACGGACTTGGTTGTAGACAATCTCCTTCATTTTTTATCGCATAGAACACAACGATGAGGAGAACCAGTTGATTCAATCTTTCATTACCCACTACACAGATCACTGCGCCCATGAGCCAACCCTATATCAGTGGGGCCTCTTCTTCGTTGCTCAAACATTTTGTGGATGGCTTTCACCATGGAATCACCGTAACCTGCCCCGGATTTTATGGACCGCAGGGTCGCGTAATACTGCGTCTCGGTATCCGCAATCCGGATTTGATTAATCGACTTACGGATTTCCGCTTCGGCCCCCATCGTATTACCAATTTTTGAAATGGAAACCTCGGCCATTTTCGGGCTCGGCAAACTCCTCGGCCATCACTGTCTCGCCCTCAATGCCATTGTTGCCAACCGCGTGGTTCAACAATTTTCAAAAGACGGCAAAGCGGCGGTGGAGAAATTGATTGTAGCATTTTTTGGAGAGAGTGGAAGGGATTTAAAACAACAAAGCGTCATTTTAATATTTGTATAGGTTGTATAAAGATATGACTGAACAAAAATTAACAACTTCGGTTTTACTCACTCACAAAGAGCACTCTTTAGGTGTTATTACACCCAGGATCAGGATGATTACCGTTGAATGGGAAGAGATAAAGTTGTTTCGGATCAGAGCCTATTACGATGTGGCGCCTTCCGATGAAGATATTGAGGATATGAATGCAGTTTGTACCGAAATAGATTCAGATATACCCTTTGAGAGAAATAACGTTGAGTGTATCTACAGCACAGAAGCAATTAAGGATTTGGAGGTTTTTAAATTTGTAGTGTATTTGCGAAAAGAAAAATAGCGTCTCATTTTAGGGAAAGGCTTTGTGGAAACGAAAACTTATAAGGTGCTGCAGCTACCTACACATTGCCCGACAATCTTGCGTAGGATATCTATTTCTTACAGATCAAAACCTTGTTAAGATCAAGGAAATGCCATTTTGGGCGCTGAATCGACGAAGTTTACATTGTCACTACTAAGAACAAAGTACTTTTTTTTACGCGTCTCAACGGTTGCATCTACTTCTGCATATACTGTTTTACCGTTTTGTTCTCCCCTGAAATAAAACTTATAATCTTCGAATTTGCCATCGCAATCTTCTACTTTATCTGGCCACTTGGATGTAGAGATTCGGAAGTCGTGGAGTCGGTGATCGCCCTCCATGGCTGATTTTAATATTGGTGTTAATTGCCCCATTAAGGACCGTTGTGCTATTGGTACTTCTTGCTGCGTAGAAAATAAAGAGGAATGCCGGTCATATTGATGAACACGTACTGACCGTGGCAACGCATTTCAGTCAATGTCATCTATCAGGAAGTTTTTCGTCGTTGGGAACCCGAAAATCTGCAACTGGAACTAAAGGTTCATTTTCACGAGACTTTCTTCTTTTTTTTCTTACGTGCAATTTCATTGGCGAGCAAATTGCCAGGTTTCAGTACGCTTAGAGGAAACTCATCATCAAAGTTACCATCAATGGAGGGGCGTTGCTTAAAGCTGGTTTCTTTTTCAATTGCATTGACCAGGTAGGTATTCAGTTTGCTTACGGTTACAATGCCATCATCAGAATCCTTCTATCCTTTTTTGCTCTTTTGTCTGCATCACCTTTCAGTCCACTTAAGCAGGTAATAAGTGAAGATGCCG
>JANPZZ010000016.1 GCA_024707305.1 Chitinophagaceae bacterium | reverse complement strand
TTTTCCCATTTCTTTGCCGCATGAACCGCGAAGAACTTGTAGACCTTATTTTCCGCAAACGATCTTATCTCTGTGTGGGACTTGATACAGACCCGCAAAAGTTGCCGACGCATTTTCCGCGGACAGCGGACGGTATGCTGGAATTCAATAAAAAAATCATCGATGCCACCCGCGAATACGCGGTGGCATATAAAGTGAATACCGCTTTTTTACGAGGCAATGGGCCTCGATGGCTGGCGGGTGATGGATGCTACGGTTCGTTATATCGGCTCAGAACATTTTACTATTGCCGATGCCAAACGCGGTGATATCGGGAATACAGCCGAACAATATGCACGCGCATTTTTTGAACAAATGCCCTTCCACTCAATTACGGTTGCTCCCTATATGGGCGAAGACAGCGTAAAACCTTTCCTGAAAACCGAAGGGAAATGGGCGATCGTTTTGGGGCTTACCTCCAACGCGGGAGCCGCTGATTTTGAATTGCAAAAACTCGCTGGAACCGACCGCTTTTTATATGAAGAAGTGATGGAAAAAACGGCAGGCTGGGGCAGTCCCAACAACCTGATGTTCGTAGTGGGCGCCACACAGGCGGCACAGTTTGCCAACATCCGGAAAATTACTCCTGAACATTTCTACCTCGTGCCCGGCGTGGGCGCACAGGGAGGAAGTTTGCGCGATATCTCGCAAATTGCCATGATAAAAGATGCAGGCCTGCTGGTAAATGCCAGCCGCGCCATCCAGTACGCCTCTTCCGGCCCTGATTTTTTGCTGAAAAAGCAGCCGAAGTGGCGCGAAATTACCAGGCCGAAATGTCGTCGTATTTGCCCGCCGCAAGAAGGTGAAAGCCTTAACTTTGGCAGACTTTTCAACGTTTTGCTTATTCTAAAATTTGATACAAATGGCAGCCCGCACGGACCAGTTTACCAGCCCGGATTATTTTCAGTTAGATGAACTCCTGACCGATGAACAAAAAATGATTCGCGAGTCGGTTCGTCAATATGTGAAAAAGAAATTTCTCCCATTATTGAAGACTATGCGCAAAAGGCGGAATTCCCGCAGCACATTGTAAAACAAATGGGCGATCTGGGCGTGTTTGGTCCAACCGTTCCTACACAATATGGTGGCGGCGGCCTTGACTATATTTCTTATGGCCTGATGATGCAGGAGCTGGAACGCGGCGACAGTGGCGTACGTTCTACCGCATCTGTGCAGGGATCACTGGTGATGTATCCTATCTATGCATACGGCAGTGAAGAACAAAGAAATCGCTTCTTACCCAAACTTGCATCGGGTGAATGGCTCGGATGTTTTGGATTAACGGAACCCAACCACGGTAGCGATCCCGGCAGTATGTTGACAAATATCCGTGATGCAGGCGATCATGTGATTTTGAACGGTGCTAAAATGTGGATCAGCAATGCGCCATTTGCACAGGTAGCGGTTGTTTGGGCGCGCAACGAAAATGGCGACGTACAGGGCGTGATTGTGGAAAGAGGAATGGAAGGATTTACAACACCTACCACACACGGAAAATGGAGCTTACGTGCATCCGCAACCGGTGAGCTGGTTTTCGATAACGTGAAAGTGCCAAAAGAGAATGTTTTTCCCAACATCAAAGGTTTGAAAGGACCATTGGGATGTCTTACAAAAGCACGATACGGAATTGCATGGGGAGCTATTGGTGCCGCCATGGATTGTTATGATACGGCACTTCGTTATTCACAGGAGCGTGTACAGTTTGGAAAACCAATTGGCGCCTTCCAGCTTCAGCAAAAGAAACTGGCCGAAATGGTAACTGAAATCACCAAAGCGCAATTGCTTAACTGGCGCCTGGGTGTTTTAATGGATGCTGGAAAAGCTACACCACAACAGGTAAGTATGGCAAAAAGAAATGCCTGCGAGGTAGCTACCAATATTTGCCGTGACGCACGCCAGATGTTAGGAGGCATGGGCATTACGGGCGAATACCCGGTTATGCGTCATATGATGAATCTCGAGAGCGTAATTACGTATGAAGGTACCCATGATATTCACTTGTTGATAACCGGTATGGACGTAACAGGTTTCAACGCATTCAAATAATTAATGCGCATATTTTTGATCGGATTTATGGGCTCCGGAAAATCATTCCGGGGAAAACAATTGAGCGAAAAACTGGGCATCCCTTTTTTCGACCTCGATGAGCAGATCGTTAACGCAGAAAGTAAATCCATCAATGAAATATTTGCAGAGCAGGGTGAAGAGTATTTCCGGCTTTGTGAAAAAGATGTGATGCATATCATCACCGAAAGCCATCCTTCATTTGTAATGGCCTGTGGCGGCGGTACTCCCTGTTATTTCAACAACGTGGAGTATATGAACCGTTCTGGTACCACCGTTTGGCTCAACACATCACTTCCAGAGTTATATACTCGCTTATTAAAAGAAAAAGAACAACGTCCGCTGTTGAGGGAGCTTTCAGACGAGCAGCTGAAAGCATTCATCGGAAAAAAATTTTCAGACAGGAGAATTTACTACGAACAGGCGCGCGTGAAAATTGAAGATGACCAACTCCCATTAGAACAAATCATAGAAAAGATATTTCATGCATAAAGGATTTCTCTCAATAGCAGCCTGGCTGGGTGCGCTCACCGTGGCACTTGGTGCATTTGGCGCACATGGTTTGAAAAAAATAGTACCGCCAGAAACTGTTGCAAGTTTTGAAACCGGTGTACGTTACCAGTTTTATCACGTTGTAGCGTTAATGCTGGTAGCCATATTGTTTGAGAAATTCTCCCATGCCTGGCTTCGCCGCGCAGCCATCACATTCCTGTTAGGTATCCTGCTCTTCAGCGGTTCACTTTATTTGCTTACAGCATTAAAAGCTACCGATCAGGTTGGTCTCGGCGGATTAGGAATGATTACACCAGTGGGCGGAGTATTTTTTATTGCCGGCTGGATTTGCGTTGCAGTTGCTGTTAATAAGAAATCCAGTTAAGCTGAAAATATTTTTCTATTAAAGATTTCAAAGCTTCAAACGCAGGGTGGTAACAGTGCCGCCATTGTTTTCAACATGGTAGGTTCCGCCAATACTCTCCATTCGCTTGGCAATATTCTTTAGTCCATTGCCAAACTCACGAAGTTTTTCCATATCGATTCCGATGCCATTGTCGACAATACGGATTGTTAATACATCATCTGTTACAAAATAAATGCGGATTTCGTTGGCTTTGGAATGCTTCAACGCATTGTTGAGTGTTTCTTTTACGCAAAGGAAAAGATTGCGACGTTTATCGCCCGTTAATTCACGTTGATTGATATTTTCAGGAGTAAATATTTTACAGGAAATATGCGTGCCTTCAAAATATTCAAGGGCATACGCACGGATATAAGATACCAGGTTGTCAACACTGTCGTTGCCACTGTTCATACTCCAGATGATGGCATTCATTTTATTCAACACTTCATCTGCCGAGCGTGATATCTTTTCAATTTCAACCGGTGTGTTTTCTTTCATTTTATTACGAGCAATTTCACTCATCAGCCTGATAGCGGTCATCCCAGAACCAAGTTCGTCGTGCATGTCGGCAGAGATGCGTTGCCTTTCTTCCTGCTGACCTTTATACACTGCAATTTCGCGTTCGTATTCGTTCATCAGGTTTTCGGCTTTCAGGCGTTCTCGCTCACGCGCCTGCGCAATGAGGTTTCGGCGGTTTTTAAAATTCAAACCCATCAGGAAGAAGATCAGCTCCAGCAGTATGCCCATTTCGTAGTAAAAAAGAGAACTTCTGAAAATGGCAGGCATGTTTTGCGTTACAATCGTTCCGGTAAGTAATAGTAACGACAATAGTGAAAAGACAAACAAACTCAGGTTGCCCCAGAATAGATAACGCAGCAGGTGATCGTCCCAGCGGCGGAAACTATAAACGAGGAAAATAAATGTCATCACCAGCAGAATGCCTTTGGTGATGTTCTCGATATAATTTTCCAACACGAAATTCCAGGTGAAATAATGGACGTAAGTAAAGGCTATTAATGCCAGCACCACAAACACAATCCCGATATTGTAAAGTCGATGCAGAAAGCGGTGATCTTTTTTAGTGTACAGGTACTTCTGCATAAAGCGCATATAACAGATGGTACCAAGACTCTGCATGATAAAATCGAGGTATCCTTCCTGGTAAAAACCAAATTTGCTGGAATGATAACTATAAATCCCTTTGATAAAAAGCATCATCCCGATAAGGAATGCGTAACCGGAGTAGTAAAAGAACTCCAAATTTTTTCCCAGGAAATAATTGGCCATCGAAAAAAGAATCATCATCAGCAGGAGGCCACAAAAAACATAGGTAAATATCTTTGATTCGATATTGGTGTTGTCGAGTTCAATAACAAAAGTCTTGAGGAATTCCGGTGCAATTAATCGCGGCCTGATCTGGTTGAGGTGTGTATGTACCGGTTTTAGCACAGCCAGCAATTGAGCAGATTCACCCGCCTGTAGCTCTATTAATCGGTAGCTAATCTCGCGTATGGTCTTTGGTAAAATATCCGGCATTTTCTCAAGTGCACCTTCAGTGTTCACCCGGTACATTTCGATACTGTTGTAGTAGAGGCCGGGAAAAAACCAGACGCTTTTGACACTATCACCGTCATTGCTAAGGTTGAACCGGAGCAGGATTTGTTGCGGAATCCGATCAATAGGAATAAATCCGGGGTGGATGACGCCGGGCTGAAAGTTGGTGCCGGAAAAAGCCTTTTTTACATCTGCATCAGGCGCGATATAGGCCATCGCTATCTGGCTGCTGAATTTATTACTGGACAGCTGCAGATGGATTTTGCTGATTTCGATAAAAGGGGAGGTCCTCAGCCTGACGAGCCTGTAATTGAAAATCCGGGAAAATTGTAAAAAGAAGCAGGAGTGCTGTCAGCAGTCGGTTCATTCGGTTATGGCTTAAAGACTGAATGTTCAAATGTACAATTTCCATCCCTTGTTTTTGCCTGACCGACATACTACTTTGCGGGTAGAAATAGCAGGAATCTGCCATTATTTTGCCGTTGCACGCGAAACAATGGTCGCTCATCGTTCCCATTTTTCAAAATACTATCTTTGCGCGTATGGCCACAAAGCAGAAAAAGATCGGTTCCCGCAGCGGTAAAAAGACATCCGCGAAGGGGGCCTCAAAAGGATTTAAGCCCGAAACCGAAGAACAGATTGACTGGCAAAAGCTGGCTCGCGACGAACGTACCTGGAAGATCGTGGGAGCTGTCTCATTGCTTTTTTCCATCTACCTCCTCATCGCATTTACATCCTATTTCTTTACCTGGAAAGATGACCAGACGGAAGTGGCCCGCGGTGCCGGTATTCTTTTTGATACCAGCGTAAAGGTCAACAACCTTCTGGGACGTTTAGGCGCGGTATTTTCCCACTTTTTTATTTACAAAGGATTTGGTATCGCTTCATTGCTGATTTGCACATTCTTTTTTGTTTCAGGTATCAACCTGCTGTTTAACCGCAAAGTTTTTTCCATCTGGAAAAATCTGAAATATGTAACGATAGGACTCCTGGTTTTATCAGTTTCGCTTTCATTCATATTTGCGAGTTTCGAATTCCGCTTTGGCGGTGGCGTAGGTAACATGATCTGCGACTGGCTTACCGGTGCACTCGGCAATTTTGGAACGGCCGCATTGTTGCTGGTGATCGGACTTGGTTATATCATCTGGCAATTTAATCCTGCGTTTAATCTTCCTGCAAAAACTGAGACCCCAGTGTTAGCAGATGATGAAGCGGAAGATGAGGCTGATCCGGAAGAGGAAGGCGACGAAGAAGTGGAAGATATTGCTGTCAACGACATTAAGAAGAAAGGAAAGGAAAAAGCCGGACCGATTCTGATTATAGAAGAAGAAAAACATCCGTTTGATATGCAGGTGATCGAAAAAGATCCTGTAGAAGATGAGGAAGAATTAACGGTATTAACGCCGATGGCTGAACAGGAGATTGTAAATGATCTCTATCATCAGCATGAGGATATGAGCATTAACGACCGCGCAGCAGCTACCACAGAACCTTTGGAAGTTGAGTTGCCGGTGCCACCACCAACACCACCACCAACGGATGGGCTACAACTGGAAATTAAAACAGTTGCTGATGAGCCATTAGATGAAGCAGAGATAAGTGCCGTTGAAAACCTGCCACCGTATGAACCTACGCTGGATCTTAGCAATTACAAATATCCCGGATTGAATTTGCTGGAAACCCATGGCAGTGAAAAAATCGTTCAGGATCCTGCAGAACTGGAGAATAACAAAAACCAGATTATTGCAACATTGCGCAACTATTCCATCGAAATTCAGAAGATCAGTGCGACAGTAGGGCCTACGGTTACTTTATATGAAATTGTTCCCGCAGCAGGTGTGCGTATTTCGCGGATTAAAAACCTCGAGGATGATATTGCACTTAGCCTTGCAGCGTTGGGTATCAGGATTATCGCACCCATCCCCGGAAAAGGTACCATTGGTATTGAAGTGCCGAATGTGAAGAAGACCGTGGTGAGTATGAAAACATTGCTGGCTTCTGAAAAATTTCAACACAACAATTTCAGTCTTCCCATAGCAATTGGAAAAAAGATTGATAATGATAATTACATTGTTGATCTGGCGAGTATGCCTCACTTGTTGATGGCGGGTGCGACGGGTCAGGGTAAATCAGTTGGATTAAATGCCATCCTTGTTTCGTTGTTGTACAAAAAACATCCTTCACAAATGAAGTTTGTTTTGATTGATCCGAAAAAGGTGGAGCTGAGTATTTATCGCCATATCGAAAAACATTTCCTCGCGAAATTGCCCGGAGAAGATGATGCGATTATCACGGATACAAAGAAAGTAGTGCATACGCTGAATGCATTGTGTATTGAAATGGATAACCGCTACGATCTTTTGAAAGAAGCGGGTGCGCGTAATATTAAAGAATATAACGAGAAATTTATCAAGCGTAAACTGAATCCCCAAAAAGGTCATCAGTTCCTTCCATTTATCGTTTTGGTAATTGATGAGTTTGCAGATTTGATTATGACAGCTGGTAAGGAAGTGGAAATGCCTATTGCGCGACTGGCGCAGCTGGCGCGTGCCATTGGTATTCACCTGATCATCGCAACCCAACGTCCTTCAGTAAATATCATTACCGGTACTATTAAAGCCAACTTTCCTGCACGTATTGCCTTTAAGGTTTCTTCAAAAATTGACTCACGTACCATTTTGGACGCTGGTGGGGCGGAGCAGTTGATTGGTAAAGGTGATATGCTTATTTCCCATAATGGCGAAATCACACGCCTGCAGTGCGCATTTGTGGATACGCCGGAAGTTGAGAATGTGGTAGATTATATTTCCGAACAGCGCGGATATCCTATGGCGTTTATGTTGCCCGAATATGTGGATGAAAAGGAAATGGACGGCAAGGAATTTGATTCCTCAAACAGGGATGGCCTATTTGAAGATGCAGCGCGACTGATTGTACAAAATCAGGTGGGCTCCACTTCGCTTTTGCAACGTCGTATGAAGCTCGGCTATAACCGCGCCGGCCGCCTGATGGATCAGCTGGAGGCAGCTGGTATTGTTGGCCCCAGCCAGGGCAGCAAAGCCAGGGACGTGCTAATTAAGACGGAAATGGACCTGGAACAGCATTTACAGATGCTGGGGTGAGGCGCTGCGCGGGAAAATCGGTGATCGATGGTCGATGATCGATGGTCGATGATCGATGACCGATGTCCGATGTCCGATGTCCGATGAATCCTAAATCTTTGGGGTGCTCGTCCCGAAGGGACGGAATATCTGTAGAATTCGAGCGCCTCTTTGACCGAGTCCGATGACCGATGACCGATGGTCGATGATCGATGACCGATGTCCGATAAATCCTAAATCTTTGGGGTGCTCGTCCCGAAGGGACGGAATATCTGTAGAATTCGAGCGCCTCTTTGACCGATGTCCGATGATCGATGATCGATGATCGATGGTCGATGATCGATGACCGATGTCCGATGAATCCTAAATCTTTGGGGTGCTCGTCCCCGAAGGGACGGAATAGCTGTAGAATTTGAACGCCTCTTTGACCGATGATCGATGTCCGATGAATCCTAAATCTTTGGGGTGCTCGTCCCGAAGGGATGGAATATCTGTAGAATTCGAGCGCCTCTTTGACCGAGTCCGATGACCGATGACCGATGACCGATGACCGATGATCGATGATCGAGGATCGAGGATCGATGATCGATCATCGATGTCCGATGAATCCTAAATCTTTGGGGTGCTCGTCCCGAAGGGACGGAATATCTGTAGAATTCGAGCGCCTCTTTGACCGAGTCCGATGACCGATGACCGATGATCGATGATCGATGATCGATGATCGATGACCGATGTCCGATAAATCCTAAATCTTTGGGGTGCTCGTCCCGAAGGGACGGAATATCTGTAGAATTCGAGCGCCTCTTAGACCGAGTCCGATGACCGATGACCGATGATCGATGATCGATGATCGATGTCCGATGAATCCTAAATCTTTGGGGTGCTCGTCCCGAAGGGACGGAATATCTGTAGAATTCGAGCGCCTCTTAGACCGAGTCCGATGACCGATGACCGATGATCGATGATCGATGATCGATGTCCGATGAATCCTAAATCTTTGGGGTGCTCGTCCCGAAGGGACGGAATAGCTGTAGAATTCGAGCGCCTCTTTGACCGAGTCCGATGGCCGATGACCGATGACCGATGATCGATGACCGATGTCCGATAAATCCTAAATCTTTGGGGTGCTCGTCCCGAAGGGACGGAATATCTGTAGAATTCGAGCGCCTCTTAGACCGAGTCCGATGACCGATGACCGATGATCGATGATCGATGTCCGATGAATCCTAAATCTTTGGGGTGCTCGTCCCGAAGGGACGGAATATCTGTAGAATTCGAGCGCCTCTTTGACCGAGTCCCGAAGGGACGACACGTGGAACTGAAAGAATAGTGAGGCGTGAGAATCGGCAAACGGCAGACGAGAAAGAAAATAGAAATGAAGACAAACTGTACCCTTTGCCCATTACGCCTATTTCGGCGGCGAGTACTAGGCAGGTCTGAAACCTGCCTGCCAAAAATATACGTCACGAAGTGACGGATTGTTAATTATTTTTCACATTTGCAACCCGGCAGGGTAGTTGCAAGTCAATAGAAAGGCTAAACGATAAAATGCAGGTATTGCGTTATATAGATTCTAACACGCCTGATGCCGGCAAAACGACCAACATAAAACGAAAAACTAGATTACAAATGAAGCGCTTTTACAATTTTTTAATCCTTTCCCTGTTATCAGTGCCCGTGCTGGCGCAATCGAATGCTACAAAAAACGACCCTGAGGCTACTGCTGTCCTGAAATCGGTGAGCGACAAATTCAAGACGTTTAAAACCGTTGAAGCCAACTTTTCTTATAAAGTTGAAGATGCCTCTGGCAAAAACATGGGCACTAAAACCGGAACGGTTTGGATGAAGGGTAAGAGTTATAAAGTAAAATTTGCCGGCCAGGAAATTTTCAGTGACGGCACCACCGTGTGGAACTATGATAATAGCGCTAATGAAGTTACTATATCTACCCTCGATGAATCAGGTGGAATGATTACACCACAAAAATTGTTTACCAATTTTTACGACAAAGATTTCTTCTCCGTATTAAACGGTGAAAAGAAAGTAGGTAACAAAACGTTGCAGGAAATTGAAATGACTCCTACCGACAAAGGCAAAGCTTTTCATAAAGTTTACCTGATGATCGATAAATCAGCAAAAACAATTTACAGCACCAAGGTTCTTGAAAATGGAGGTAACCGTTATACTTACACTGTAACGAACATGAAAACTAACCAGCCGATTGGCGATAATATTTTTGTTTTCAATAAAAACAACTTCCCGGGCGTGGATGAAGTTGATCTGAGATAGAGAACAATGAGGAAATGAGGAAATGTGGAAATGAGGAAAATGAGGAAATGTGAAAATGAGGAAAATGAGGAAAATGAGGAAATGTGAAGATGATAGTTAATTTAATGTCTTGTCCGGTTATTTTCTCCTGTAAATCATAAAAAGCAAAGCGCGTTCCCTGGGAACGCGCTTTGCTTTTTATTTCATTTAAAGATTTTCTTATTTCCTCCTCATTTTCGGATTGTCGATTGCATATTGCCCCTTCATCATATTGCCACGGTTCTTTCGCGTTTGCCGTTTCTCACACGTCACGAGTAGCTGCCCGAAGTTTCACCAGTTTTTTCAATAATTCCGGCAGCAAATCCAGCTTCAGCATGTTTGCGCCGTCGCTGAGGGCGACAGCGGGGTTGGGGGTGTGTTTCGATAAAAAGTCCGTCGGCACCCGCGGCGATAGCTGCTTTTGCGATGGTGCCAATTAATTGCGGATTGCCGCCTGTTACCCCGGAAGTCTGATTAGGTTGTTGTAATGAATGCGTTACATCCATCACAACCGGTGTACCATGTCCCTGCATCCAAGGGATATTGCGATAGTCAACCACCAGGTCCTGGTAGCCAAAAAAGTGGTTCCACGTTCGGTTAAAATAATTTTATCGTTTCCAGCCTGTTTGATTTTTTCCACAGCAAACTTCATGGAAGGGCCGCTCAGGAATTGTCCTTTTTTCACATTCACAATTTTGCCGGTGGCTGCAGCCGCCTGCAACAAATCAGTTTGCCGGCAAAGGAATGCAGGAATCTGAAGTATGTCGATATATTTTGCAGCGATTGCGGCTTCCTCATGCGCATGGATGTCTGATGTGGTGGGAAGCTGATATTTCTCACCCACTTTTTTACCAATGCCAAAGCTGTTTCGTCGCCGATGCCGGTAAAAGAACCCGCGCTGGTGCGATTCGCTTTGCGATAAGATGCTTTAAAAACATAGGGGATGCCCAGCTCGCGGCAGGTAGCAGAAACCTTTTCAGCTACTTCCATTACTAACTCTTCGGATTCCACCACGCAGGGACCGGCAATCAGGAAAAATGAATTCGGATCGTATTGCTGACCTTTAAACAGGTCGGTAAGAAATGGATGCATACTGCAAAAATACGTGGAATTTTCATCACGTTCCGGCTTGCAATTTTTCGTCGAAAAGTGATTTAATCAGCTCAGACTTCATCAAACTTCTTCCAACAAAAAACAAAATCCGCTTAATTTTGCCCCATGCTTAAAGAGAAAATCCTCGTAATTGGTGCCAGCGGACAAATTGGTGTGGAGCTGACCCTGGCATTACGCAAAATATATGGCAATAACAACGTGATAGCGTCCGACTTACGCGAACAGAATCCTTTGCTGGAAGGCACAGGGCCCTACGTAAGCCTCGATGTGATGAACAAGGAAATGTTACACGTTCAGGTAATCCGTCAGAATATCACGCAGATCTATCTGCTGGCTGCAATACTTTCTGCAACCGGTGAAAAAAATCCAAATCTCGCGTGGCATCTTAACATGCAGGGATTGTTGAATGTACTGGATATTGCACGTGAAGAAAAATTACATAAAGTGTACTGGCCTTCATCCATTGCTGTGTTTGGGCCTACATCACCGCGTCAAAACTGCCCACAGCAAACCATCATCGAACCCACAACGGTTTATGGTATCAGTAAATATGCTGGCGAGTTCTGGTGCAATTATTATTTCCAACGCTATGGTGTTGATGTGCGCAGCCTGCGTTATCCTGGATTGATCTCTTATAAGTCAGCGCCAGGTGGAGGAACCACCGACTATGCCGTAGAAATTTTTCATGATGCGCTGGAAGAAGGATCGTATCAGTGTTTTCTGAAAGAAGATACCTATCTGCCCATGATGTATATGCCCGATGCAATTTGTGCAACGATAGAACTGATGGAAGCGCCTGCAGATAAAGTTTCAATCCGTACATCGTATAATATTTCCGGTATGAGCTTTTCTCCCAAAGAAATAGCAGCGGAAATCAAAAAACATATTCCGGATTTTACTATCAAATACGAACCTGATTATCGTCAGCAGATTGCCGACAGCTGGCCGCAAAGCATTGATGACAGTGTTGCAAGAAAAAGACTGGGGATGGAAAGAAGATTATGATCTGGGCGCGATGACAAAAGATATGCTCGATAACCTGCGTGGCTGATTAACGAACAACGGCAAAGCCGGAAAAGCTGCGCTCATCGGCTTCTGAAACTTCCACCGATTGTACGCGTGCGCGTGAAGGTCCCTGATGGCACCATTTCACAAATGCATCCAGTTGTTCCCTGTTGCCGGAAACAACAATGCCAACTGTGCCGTCGACATTGTTCCATACTTCTCCACTTAGTTGCAAAGAGAGTGCGGTTTCTTTCGTTGACTGTCGAAAGAACACGCCCTGTACTTTCCCCCGAACAATAATAGAAAGCGTTGGCATAATCAATTAAAAGGGATCAATGCTATAATTTGTTCCAGGTATTGTTGGTCTGTTTCATCAAACTGGTCGGTAGTATCAGCATCTACATCAAGTACACCAATTACTTCGCCATTTCTAATGACCGGCACAACGATTTCGGATTTTGAAAGGCTGCTGCAGGCGATATGCCCGGGGAATGTTTCAACGTCAGGAACAATCAATGTTTTTTGTTGTTCCCAACTACTACCGCAAACGCCTCTGCCCTTCCTGATACGGGTACAGGCCACGGGGCCCTGGAAAGGAGCGAGTACCAGCTCGTTGTTTTTCACCAGGTAAAAACCAACCCAAAACCAGCCGAACTGCTCTTTCAATGCAGCAACAACATTGGCCAGGTTTGCTACCAGGTCTGTTTCACCTTCCAGCAGCCCTTTAATCTGGGGAATAATATTTTGGTATTGTTCTTCTTTATTTCCGCTTACAATTGATAAATCTTCTGCCATGGCGCAAAGATACAACTACTGCGGTGGCAATATTTCAATAGATCTGATGGTATAGGAACCATCCGGAAGTCGACCCTGAATTGCCAGGGGCAGTGGAGCGCGATAACCGGCAGGGTCGCTTATGACCAACCGGATATTATAATGCCCGGCGAGGTTGGTAGGAAATGTTATTTCATCTGAGTGTTCGGTGGCGGTGTCAGCGGGCATTAACATAGTAGGACTAAATTTTGATGTCGTTTCCCAAACCAGTGAATCGCCTCGCAGATCGTACAACTGGTAATGAACATTCCAGTCTTCATAAAGCGGTGCCACGCCCTGGTTGATCCAGTATAGTTTTAATTCAGTCTTGTTGCCGGCGACAACAACAGGGTCCAGATGGCCTCCAAGCAGTGAAAGCCTGAAACCTGCAGCTCTTATGGCTTCCCGGTAGCTTTCCTGCAAACAGGCGTCATGGTTATTATAAAAGTTCCCATTGGCGATTGAGCTTGCGTGATATCGTTGTACCTGGTTTAAAAGATCGCCGAGGGCACAACCGTTTACAATTGCTGCATCATGAATGGGTTCGCCAAGAATAGGGGCTGTTTTCCATCGCTCTGCAATTGTTTGCCTGAATGAAAGACCTTTGTATTCCACCGGGTGGTTTTCCATATAAGTTTTGATATAGGTATCGGTAGCACCCCAGTTATCACGGCGTATGCCAATGGGACCTTTCCGGGTTTTTGCCTGCAAAATATGATAGCCAATCTCCGTGGGAACCTGGGTATTGCGAAGCAGTTCTGCATCTAAACTTCCTAATAATGCAACAAGCCTGTAGGCATTGAATGCATCCAGGTGTATGTCTACAATTTCTTTCAGCGTCGTGGCAGTCGCCTGTGTACCTTTCGGATGTTCCGACATGCTTTCAAGAATGGCACCTTCGTGCCACTCTCCATAACTTCCGAAACCACGTATATCGATATAACGAATAACGTCGCTGTATTTAATGTCTTTGTATTCCTGCGACTGCAGCCGTTCGGCAACTGCTTTATTCAGCCTTTTTAATGCGTTGAGATAATAGGTACTGTTCCAGTTGGGAACCCACATTTCCGACTGCGTACTGATCCAGTCTTTGGTTGATTCCGATTGCATTTGATCATGCAGATAAGCGGGATACGACGCAATCTTTCCATCAATGCGGATACTCATGTCTCCATCTACACAGGATGGACAGGTAGGCATAATCCCGAAGCTGAACGTTTGCCGGTTGTCGATAGCGTTTTGTATTTCACGATCGAATACCGCCCAGTCAAATTCGCCATCACCTTTTTCCAGTTGCACCCAGCTAAACCTGTAATATTTATCGGGGGAATAAGACATAGAATCGTATGGGAAAAAAACGGGTATTGCGTTCTGGTCATGCCATTGTTCTGCACCACGACCTGATGCGCGCAGGTCAGCCGTTTCCGCTACCTGTACAAACGAAAGGTTGCCGGGATAATCCGGTGCTTTGGTTCCAGAGCATCCCAGGCAAATGGCGAGGAGTATCAGGTTGAAACGGTAAATCATGGGCAGGTTTATTGTAGGATTGTAATTTAAAAAATCTAAAAGAATTCAATTGATAAATACGCGACAATTATGCGACTAATTAGGTGCTGTTAAAAAACGAGAACGCCTCCTGTAAAAGCAGGAGGCGGTTCTCTATTGGTTACTCTCGGAAAATCGTATTCAATTAGCGGATTGTCATTTTCTTCACATCGCTGTATCCGTCCGCAGTTAATTTGTAGAAGTAAATACCTGTTGGCAGTGAATTGTCCTGGAACGTGATCGAATGTGTTCCGGCATCTTTCACTCCATTTACCAGTGTTTTAATCACGCGGCCATTCATGTCGTACACGATGAGTTGTACCTGTGAACGATGAGGAATGGTAAAGCGGATATTTGTTTCATTACCCTTGAATGGATTCGGGAAGTTTTTGCTCTAAACCGAAAGCTTCCTTCGTACCTAGGTTGGCTGAAACGACAGTTGAAAGCTTGCTGCGACCATCAAAATCGATTTGATTCAATTGATAGAAATAGCGGCGCGCGGGCAGGTTCTGATCGAGATAAGAATAATTTTTTACTGAATTGCTTTCGCCCACACCGGCAACAAAGCCAATCGTTTCCCAGTTTCCAGTACCAGTCAGGCTACGACGAATTTCGAATCCTTTGTTGTTTTGCTCACTTGCAGTAGCCCATTTAACAATGATATTGTTGCTACCGCTTGCTGAAGCAGAAAGATTCAACATAGTTACCGGCAGTGCACAGGGCACTGAAGTTACTACCAACGACTGCAGTGAACCTGTTGCTGTACAACCGTCGTCACCCACAACGCTTTGCAGTTCTATTGTGAATTGTGAAGGGCTAAACACCACATCTATCATGTAGTTTGAGTTATTCCATGAATTGTCCGGAAAGGTTGGATTAGTTGAGTAGACGTAAAGACCATTACTGGTTTCGTCGCCACCACCATTACCTGCCGGAACGGTAAGGGGACCAGATGTAATGGGCGTGTTTAATCCTCCATCTTCAAAACTGTAATAACCATCAGTATTGTGAACAGCTGCTACATAAACCTGACCTGCAGTAAGGTAAACAGGAGTAGCAAATATAACTTCCTGCCATCCTGCACCGGGCGATGTAACAAACGTGCCGCTTCCCAGCAGCGTGCTGGTATTAAAGTCATACAGGAGTCCGGTATAAGTACCTGTACCAGTATTCCCTTTGTAAAAACGGATGCCTTTGAGGTATCCGCCGACGCTGGAGGAAAATTTATTTCCCACTGTTACTGCGTCCCCATCTTCTGTATCAATTATGCCGGGAATATCTGCAGGTTGATAGATATTGAGCTCGGGAATAGAAATCGATGTAATAGTGCTTCCAACAGTAATGTTATTATAAACTGTTCCATCGATAGTAAGATCGAAAGGGCCGGTACCTGTTGCTGCACCTAAAATCAGGTTGAAGTTGCTACCGCCACATGTTGCGCTGGCAGTAAGTGTTGCAGTAGGAGGAGGGCAGGCTGCTTCAATTGTTACTTCGCCATTAAAGACAGCATTCAGGATACTATTGCCTTCAAATGAAACTTCTGTTTCATGTCCAAGTGTTCCAGTTGCAAATTCAATATTGGTTGTACCGGCGGGAGCTCCTGGTTTAACCATAAACGTTACATTCACGAAATCGAAACTGGTGGTAATGGTAGAAAATGCGAAGGAACCATAATGGAAATGTCCATCTGCATTAATCGTTGCAAGATCTGCAAGCGAGGTAGTTGGCGAAACAATTGGAACGTTTAACAGGTTGCCGGGAGCAACGGAGATAGCGGTAATTTCCAGAACCGCCGGATCAAAGTTGACGTCGGCGATGGCTCCGGTCGTTTGCGAAGAACCATTCACCGCTTCGAGGTGGATGGTAACGTCAAACGATGCACCGGCGGCGACAGTTGTCTGCGCCGGGTTCACGCGGAAATTCCAAAGTTGTGCGTTTACGCTTAGTGATACAAGGATCACAAGTGCTGATAAAACAGGCTTCATCATCATCTTTAAAGCCTGGTGTGGCTGTAGGTTCATAGTCAGTAGTGCTCTCATAACAGTGCTATTTTAAAAGCTTTGATGTTGTTTATGGATTCTCTCCAGTTGCTGCAAAATTTCCAAGTAGTAAAGTCAAATCATTCAGTGTGATGATTCCGTCATTGTTAAGGTCAGCCCTTACATCAAATCCCGGATTCCCTGCAGATCGGCCAAACGTTGCAAGCAAAGCTGTCAAATCATTCAAACTGACAATGTTGTTTGCAATAACATCCCCTTCCAGGAGCGTTCCGAAATTGAGTGCATTTGCTCCAACTGCTAATACCTGATCTGCAAGTACGCGTTTCAACGTATGTGCATTCTTAACTGTTACTGAATAAGTTCCTACAGGAATATTGGAGATTGTAAAGTTTCCGCTGGCATCCGTGTTTACGTTGTATGTATAAGCAGGAGTTGTAGTGTTACCTGCCGTGTACAATTCAACAGTCAACGGAACCTCCCACTGGGTATTAGGAGCAGCCGGACGGCCTTGCAAGTTAACGGAACCATTGATATCCGCAAATTCTACTTCAGCATAGCTGGCAATATATCCGCCATCTTCGGCATCAAAGAATGCGTATTGAGTTCCTTTAATGGTTTCGATTGAGAAAGTCGCTGCCTGTCCATTACGGGTTAACGTAGTGAGAATGCCATCCTCACTGTACAAAGGCAGCATCGCTTTCATTTTATAAGCATTCAGCATACTGGTGATGGTGAAACCCAGCTGATTTGCATTCCATGAAATATTGCTGAAAGATGAGTTATTTCTTCCATCCAGCCACAGCTGCATCTGACGAGCTGAAATTACTGGCACGCCACGTGCAAGCGCCGCATTGATAATGGCAGTAGAACCTACGTGGGAAGCAGAGTCGGTATGCATGTTTGCACAGAAAACACCAAAGTATTCTTCCTGTCCCAAAGCTTTATCCAGCAGCGAGGAAATATGCAGGTTGTAGTCGATGTCTGATTCGTCGGTTAACTGTGTGGGTACCTGGTATACATCGATCAGGGAACCGTCGAGGTCTGCAAAACGCATCGGCATACCTGAACCAGTGTACATGCCTGGGCGGTTTTGAACCCAACTACCTGGCCAGTAATAATAGTTTACATCGAGGCGAATACCATGCAGCGCTGACACTTTTGCCTGGGTTGCCCAATCACTCCATGCCATGCAATGCATACGATTCGTTACTGGCATTGTTAAACCAGGGAATTCGGTAGCAAAAGCCTGACGTTGCGCAGTATAAAGGTCATTCAACCAGTTATACGTAAAGTCCTGGCAATCGGAAGTAGGATGGAGTGCAATTTCAAAACCATCTTCTTCCATTTGTATAGCGTCTCCGACAGGAATCGGCGTATCCGTATAAATATAAGATGACGCACGAATCGCTTTCCAGTCTTTCACGTCCTGCGGCGTATTGGGGCCAAGTGATTTATAAATTTCAAACCTTCCGGTCGTACCATCTACGGCATGATCATCACCCGTCATTACTACCGCAGCTTTATGTCCCTGTGGCAGGAACCAGAATTTCGGAAGCGGTTTTTTATGCAGATTTCCTTTAATGATAATATTCGAGAGCAGACGTTGTTGTTCGTCGGCCTGTGGTATCGCAATTTTATCGAAGTCGATCCAATGGTCGCCACCGGCATCGAAGAACTGGTCATTTGAACGAACCGGTCCGAATGTGCCATCACGTTTCTGCCCGGCCCAGGCAGGGTTACCCTGGCGTGTGTAAACAATGGAACGGGGAAGATCATAAGCAAAAGCTACGGCTTTACCGCCATTACTTCCCACTTCATTGATGGTAACAGCCGCATAGGTAGTTGCTGTTGACGCATCCGAATAAAGCGTTGCAAGACTGGTAGCGCCATTCAGTGTGTACTGGTTCGCACTGCTATGGAATTGAATCGTTTCATTTACCAGTCCGGCTCCGATATCGTGACCGGTATTAATCAGCAGGTATTTGTCTGAAAGACTGCCGCCGGCATTGGTAATTCCCAATAATGTTTCCAGGTCACTGTCTGGTTTAAAGCTGATAAATGTACCGCCCGCATTAACAAAATCAGTGAACATCGTAGCTTCCGTTGGTGTCACTGGAATTTCACCCAGTATCACAACATCGTAGTCGGCCAGCACGGTTTCATTGACGGCAGAAATATCCAGTACATTAAAGTGGTTCAAACCTTCGGCACGCAGGATCTCTGCAGTATAACGGCTGAATGGATTTGTTGCACTATGAATCACAAGGATAGGGCCACCTGGTCCTTCACCGGGGTCGCCGGGGAGAGGATCCTGAGTGGAGAATGTGATAGTGGTATCTGTCAATAATTCATTGCCAGCCATATCATGCACGCCTCCAACACCACCTTTTATGCTTAGCGTATAGAAAGCTGAGAAGGCAAGATCTGCCGAAGGATTAATTACAGCGCTGCGCTTTCCGGCGTCGTACGTTATTGCGATTGAGATGAGATTGTTCGCCGCATCGCGCAGTTGAATATTTGTATTGTTGAGGCTGGAGGGATCCATTGTCTCGCTAAAACGAATAACCAAATTTTGGCTGGTAATAAAATTGGTTGCTTCGTTGCGAGGCGTTGTGCTGGTAATAGTGGGCGGATTTGTATCCGGGCCGCTAAGGGTGTTGAAAACAACATCAACCCAATAGTTATCACTTTCGAAAGTGTTTGTTGGGTAAATGTGTGTTGAAGAATAGGAATAAACTCCATTCGGACCTTCAGGATCAGAACTCGCCAAAGCAGTAAGAGGGCCGTTTTCTAATGATGAATTAAAGAACCCATTTGATTTCGCGTAATACCCTGAAGGACTGTGATAGCTCACAACATACACGGTATTGGCAGTAATAGAGATGGGCGAATCGAAAGATGTTTCAACCCAGCCAGAAGCTCCTTCGTTGGCAAAAGTGAGCTCACCCAACAGGTTACCTGAGTTGTCCCACAGTTTACCTGTATGCGTTCCTACGTCGTTTGTGCTTTTGTAGAAGCGTAATCCATTGACAAAGCCCTCGGTGTTTGACTTGAATTTCATACCCAGCACAATTCCGTTGGCACTTCCGGGATCTTGTTGGTTTGTTTCATCAGGCTCTTCGGTAGAGTGGAATACAGTGCAAGGGCAAACGGGAGGAACGGGAGGACCTACGATTACATTGATTGCATTTGCAGCCGGAGCTGTTCCCGCGTCTTCAAGGTTACCGGAATCGTCCACCGCGCGAACTTTAATTACAGTTGCTCCCTGGACAGTTGGGGTCCATGTAAATTGCCAGCTATGCGTTCCGTTGTTTACTGTGCGCCAGGTTAATCCACCGTCTACAGATATTTCAATTGCCGCAACCTGTGCATTATCAGTAGCAGTGCCAGAGATAAGAACAGGCAAATTTGCGGGAACTGTTACACCTTCCAGTGGTGTAGTAATAATAGAAATCGGTTTTTGTGTGTCGGTGCTTTGAGTTGCTGCAACCAGGCCGGGCATCAGGTTGCCTGGTTGTACGCCCATATCAGCAAGGAGATTTACAGTGGCCTGTTGCAGGTCCGGATCGGCTGGTGCATTACCACGATCGTGTACATCATCCAAACCCCATGCCCACTGCACAGTACCGGCACCAAATACAAGGGCGCCGCTGCTATGACGATAAATAGAGAGTTTATGCACTTTCCCATTAAAGGAAGTGCGTGATAATGTAAAGCGTCCTGGAGGATTGTGTGAAGCATAAGCCTCCTGCTCAAAGTTTACTTCATAACCAAGGATACCATCTGCAGTAACTTTTACACCTTCAATACCGAGGTTGGCAACAGAAGTGTTTCTCCAGAAACGAAGATTACGGTAGGAAGATGGTACACGTAAAGAGGTAGTATAAAGATCCCAGCTGATTTGACCAGTAAGCGCATTTTTCAGGTTTAGCGCCGTCGTAGTCAGCGCCAGTCGGAGTACGCCAAAGACCTGTCCAGGTATTAGTAGGATCGCATTTATCACCACAATAAGCTTCCCCCAAATCACCTTCTTTATAGCATACAAGGGTCCTGAAGGGGGTGTTGTTGCCGTCGACACTATTTTCCCATCTTGTTTTCCAGTAAACTTCGTTACCGCTGAAGAAAGCAAGATGTACGCCAGCATCTCTTGCCGCTTCTACAGCTGCGCGCTGCTCGGCAGACCAGTATTCATCATGGCCTACGGAAAGAAATACTTTATGTTGGAGAATCTTAGCGCCATCGCGGGCAATATCTGTGTTGGTAGTATAAGAAATATCGTATCCGTTCCTTTCCAGGAAACGAATCATGGGATATTCCGAATTAAACAACCAGTCTTTCTTCAGGACCACCGCCGCCGCCACCGGCGCGGGTGCGGAAGGGGCGGTTATAACTCACTTTTACAGCGCGGCCCTGGGGGTAGGAGGTAGCGCCATTGTACAGGCTGTTTCCTCCATAGTTATTATAAGCCTGCCAGGTTGCGTCTGAAGCCTGGAAGAAAAGATCGGAAGTGCTCGCATCATCGCGAACGATAAATGGAATATGACTTTTACCGCCATTGCTCCGTGTAAGTAATGCAATATAATATCCTGAAACAGCATCAGCAGGTACATCCCAATAGCCGGAAACAGCCCAGTTGCCATAATCGGCAATACCGGTTACCGGGTCTTCGATGGGATCAGGTTGTGTTTGTGGAAGTGTTGCAGAAACAACTGCATCGGCCCATTTGCGCGCACCTCGGCCATCATAATATCCAAGACGATATATCTGGATTGTATAGGCATTCGCATCTGTTTTAATCTTGAAGTTGATACGGTTGCCTCTATTGACACTGATGTCTGTCGCGTAGCCCTGAATAGTTTCATCGCCCGCTTCAACAATATCCCATTCAGATGGAAAGTTGCCGGTTAGTGCGTTCTCTGTCTGAATAGCGTTTTGAGCCGATGTCATAAAAAACATCAGCATAGCGATAAGGCAGGCAATTACTTGCTTTCGGTGGGTACACGTCAATAAAATCCCTTGCATGTTCTGGATTTGGGCGTAAACAAAAAGGTACATGATCTCGGTATTCAGGATATCTTAAACGAAACGTTCTTGTGGAGGATATTGGGTTACAGCATAATCAAAAGCCATAGCCCGAGGAGTAAATTGTTGGATGCGAATCATCAGCATTCCAGCATGATCCTGAGGTCGGGCGTAAAGATACTCTAATTGGCGAATTTTGCAAATCGGCCAAAACGAATGTGGAAAAAATAAGAGATATTCTGGCACGAACGGTCTTTTCATCCCGGATTTTGAGTGCCAGAAATGCTGTATGGTACTGAAATTCAGGCAAACACGTAGCTACCTACGGTTCACTGAAAAAAATCAGGATTTTTTCTTCGGAAAATAATAGCCAACCGAAACTCCGAGGCCGCGGTGCAGTAGCCGTGGGCCATGATCCGCATTATTAAAACTACCTACACCATGTGTATACTGGCCAAAAAAGTAGAGTCCTGACGGCGTTTCATATCCGAGCTGGAACAGGAAACTGGCAGCATAACGTCCATAGTCACCAAAGCTGAAAACAACATCACGGTCTACAATATCCTGGTTGGCTTTCTCAAATTTCTCCCTGCCTTTTAACTGAAAATCCAGTGCAGGCCCCGCTTTAATAAAAAAGTGGTTGGCCGATTTTCCCAGATCGTATTGCAACAGCGCTGCCAGCTCAAAAGTATGCATGCGCAGGTCGTTGTTGATCGCCGCAGCATCGGGTGGGAATGAGGGGCGGTTCAAATCCACTTTATAGCCCTTCATGCTATAAGTAGCGGTGGGCATAAAATAAAGTTGGTTATCGAAAGGAATCTTCCAGTTTGCACCCAGTTGAAACCCGTATTTATATGACGTAGATTGCTTTTCGGAATCTATCGTATACTTTACAGTTGTGGCCTGTGGGCCGCCAAAAATTCCAAATTGGGGTGACTGAGCTAAAAGCTGAAGATAACTACACAGAAGAACAAGCAGAACTGCTACTAAACGCATAAATTTTGAATGTGGGCGTAAAAAAAGACAATAAAAGTCAGAATAGCAAATTGGAGGGGGAATTGGATGGGGGATGAGGGAAATTGGATGGGGGGATGTTGGATGGGGGAAATTGGATGGTGGATGATGGATGGGGAAATTGGATGGTGGATGATGGATGGGGGATGGTGGATGAATGTCGACATAGCAGGAATGCCGATCCCGCAATTGGGAGCGCGTACTCGCTCCCAAAAAACACATCGGACATCGATCATCGGACATCGGACATCGACCATCGACCATCGATCATCGACCATCGATTCCCCGCTCACATGTCGTCCCTTCGGGACTCAGCGGTTTTGGTGAAATTCGTTGCTACAGATATACCGTCCCTCCGGGACGATGCATTCATCGAGCAAAAACTTGTTTCATCCGACATCGGACATCGGTCATCGGACATCGGTCATCGGACATCGATCATCGACCATCGATTCCCCGCTCACATGTCGTCCCTTCGGGACTCAGCGGTTTTGGTGAAATTCGTTGCTACAGATATACCGTCCCTCCGGGACGATGCATTCATCGAGCAAAAACTTGTTTCATCCGACATCGGACATCGGTCATCGGACATCGAACATCGGACATCGAACATCGGACATCGAACATCGAGCATCGACCATCGATCATCGATCATCGATCATCGACCATCGATCATCGACCATCGATTCCCTCGCTCACATGTCGTCCCTTCGGGACTCAGCGGTTTTGGTGAAATTCGTTGCTACAGATATCCCGTCCCTCCGGGACGATGCATTCATCGAGCAAAAACTTGTTTCATCGGTCATCGGACATCGATCATCGGACATCGACCATCGACCATCGACCATCGATCATCGGTCATCGGTCATCGGACATCGACCATCGATTATCGACCATCGATCATCGACCATCGATCCCCCATCACCGAATCCCCGGGTCCTTCCCACCCGGCTGCTGATTATATTGTTGCGAGGCGCCGCGGGGAATAGAGAGCGGTTGCCATTTTTCACCCGTGATTTGCCGGGCGATAAAAACAATCTGACCAATATGGTAGGGATAGTGCGCCAGCTGACGTATAATGGCATCCATCACGGTTAGCTGATCGCCGCGGATGGTTATCGTTTTTTCCAAATCCTGTTCATTCAAAGATTCCAACGCACCCAAAAAACAAGACCAGCCTTTTTTCCCAATGCTCCATTAATTCATTGCGCGAAAGTTTATTCTCCATAAACTCCCAATCACGCTGGCGCCATTCCTTTTCGCCGTCGCTGGTGAGAAAATCGGTGAAACGGCTCAACATATTGCCAGATATATGCTGGATAATAACAGCAATGCTGTTGTCGACATCAGCTACACGGTAATGAAAATCGTCATCATTTAATTGTTGAAAACTCTGATCGGCGAGTTTTTTATAATAACGAATTCGTGCAATTACTGATGATAAAAATATATGCTGCATGTAAAATCCGGTTCTTGTTTTATCCGCAAATTGAAAAGTTTAAAGTCCTTCTGCGTGATCATCACCACGCCTGTCGGCTATCGCTTCAATTTTACCATCAGGAGAAATAAGGATCAATTCCGTACGTCCGATACCTCCTCTGAGAATAAATTTATAGCCCATTTTTTCGAGGGAAAGTCGTGCAGGTTCAGGAAATGATTTTTTCTGCAAATACTGTATCAGGCAACCACTGATGGTGGAATTTTGGTTTGTTTACAGCGTCTTCTGCCGACAAATCAAATTCAAGAATATTCAACAACGTTTGAAATACCGAAGTGGGAATCGTTGTACCGCCGGGCGTGCCCGTTACGATAAATGGTTTGTTGTCGCGTAAAACAATCGTTGGCGTCATCGAACTCAACATCCTTTTCCCGGGTTTAATGGCATTTGCTTCCCCGCCAACAGCACCATACATATTGGGTACGCCGGGTTTAATGCTGAAGTCATCCATTTCGTTATTCAATAAAAATCCGGCGCCGCCAACAACCGTGCGACTGCCATACCCGCCATTTAATGTTGTAGTTACCGCTACTGCATTTCCTGCTGCATCTACCACACTTAAGTGAGTTGTTTCTTCCGATTCTTTTTGTTGTACTTCTCCCGGTTGTATTTTTCTACTGTTGCCAGCTACGCCCGGTTGAAAAGTTTCCATTCTTTTTTGAAGGTATTCGTCACTTGAAAGTTGTTTTACCGGCACATTGAAAAAAATCCGCATCACCCATATATTGTGCGCGATCGGCATAAGCGCGGCGTTCTGCTTCTATCATCAACTGTACGGCTTCGGGCGAATGAAACCCCTTGCTTTTGATGTCATGCTTTTCCACCATCTTCATCATTTGTTGTAACAATAAACCACCACTGCTGGGCATGGGCATTCCAACCACTGTATACGACTTGTATTCGAACACATGGGGTTTACGTTCTGCGGCTTTATATTGTTTCAGGTCTTCATAACTGATAATACCTTTTCCTCGCTGCATTTCTTCAACAATCAGCTTTGCTGTTTCGCCTTCATAAAATCCTGCCTCCCCTTTATCCCGAATGCGTCGTAAGGTTGCCGCCAGGTCTTTTTGAATAAGTGTATCACCTGCTTTCCACGGTTGGTCCTTTACAAAAACAGGCATCACGCTATTATGTTTTTTAAATTCTTCCTGCAGGCCATTCAGTGAATTTGCTTCGCTTTCCATGATTACAAATCCGTATTCGGCAAGTGCAATTGCAGGTTCGATCAATTCTTCAAATTTCAGTTTGCCATATTTTGCCGAAGTAAATAACCCGGAAACGGTGCCGGGTACACCAGCAGCAAGATGGCCATCCTGGCTCCAGTCGGTACGGGCATTACCTGCACTATCAATATACATATCGCGATGCCCCGCACCGGGTGCTTTTTTTCACGGTAGTCAATTGCTACCAGTTCGCCATTCGACAAACGTGCAACCATAAAACCTCCACCGCCGATATTGCCGGCACCGGGATACACAACGGCTAATGCCAGCTGTACAGCGATGGCTGCGTCAACAGCATTTCCACCTTTTTCCAAAATGAGGATACCGGCTTTTGTTGCCAGCGGATGTGCAGAAACCACAGCTCCTTTACGACTTTCCGCTTTTTTTAGCCACTTCGTATTGAAATGCATTGAAGGGGAGCGATGAATTGTCGGAGGATGTTTTGCAGGCAATTATTCCCGATAAAGCAAGGAAAACAACACAGATTTTTTTCATTTATGTTAAAAGATTTTAAGAAAGTTAATTAAAACAGTCAAAATAAAGGAAAGGTAGGATTGTTTTGAGCACATACTTTTATATTCGCCGAATAAAGTACGGGGATGAAACATTTTTACCTGAGTATTTATTTTCTCTTCTTTTTTTTAGCGGCTGCCACGAATTTGCAGGCGCAATACAAAAAAGCCTGGAGTTCTGGTGAAATCCGGGAAGGCATCCGCAAACTCAATGTGCTGGGTTCCGTATTATACGTGGCCGCACATCCTGATGATGAGAATACAAAACTGATCACTTATCTCTCGCGCGGTGAATTGTATCGCACCGGTTATTTATCACTTACACGTGGCGATGGCGGTCAAAACCTGATCGGCGAGGAGCAGGGTGTTGAGTTGGGACTGATTCGTACCCAGGAATTACTTGCAGCGCGCAGGCTCGATGGCGGTGAACAGTTTTTCTCCCGCGCTTTTGATTTTGGTTATTCCAAAACACCCGAGGAAACGCTGGAGAAATGGAACCATGAAAAAAAATTTTACATGACGTGGTTTGGATCATTCGCCGTTTTCAACCCGATGTGGTAATTACCCGATTCCCTGTCACAGGTGAAGGTGGCCACGGCCACCATACTTCTTCAGCCATACTGGCAAATGAGGCATATGAAGCTGCTGCGGATCCTAAACGGTTTCCTGAACAATTGAAATACGTAAAACCCTGGCAGGTAAAAAGGGTGATGTGGAATACTTTTAATTTCGGAACGGTTAATACAATCAAAGATGACCAGTTTCGCATTGATGTTGGCGGCTACAACCCTTCATTGGGAGCAAGCTATGGGGAAATTGCGGCCAGCAGCCGCAGCCAGCACAAAAGCCAGGGCTTTGGTATGCCTGCAAGCCGTGGCGAGAGCCTGGAATGGTTCACCACTACAAAAGGAACCGCACCTGTCAACCACCTTATGGATGGCGTGCAAACCGGATGGGAGCGAGTAGAAAACGCGAAAGATATTCCCACAATGGTTGACGCGATCGAAAAGAATTTCGACCCAATTCATCCTGAAAAATCAGTACCTGCATTGGTACAACTTTACAATCGCATTCGTTTATTGCCCGATCAATACTGGAAAAAACAAAAGCTTTCGGAACTAACGGAACTGCTTTTACAATGCAGCGGGTTATACGCGGAGGCATTTGTAAGGGTACCGGCTGCTGCGCCGGCGGATTCATTGCAAATGCAGTTTTCGCTGATCAGCCGACTGGCGCCAGGCTGGACACTTGAAAAAGTTTCGGTTGCTGAGTATAATTCTGAGCTCGCTCGTAAACTTGAAATAAACAAACCAGCTGAATGGTCGTATAAAATAAAAATCCCCGCTTCACAACCATTTACCCAACCTTACTGGCTGGCTAACCAATGGAAGAAGGGTCGTTTGTTGTAAACGACATACAGAAAATCGGGCAACCCGATGTTGATCCGGCTTACACAGTAACCTATGAATTAAGTTTTGATAATTTGAAATTGCAGGTTCGTCGCCCTGTGTTGTATAAGTATACAGATCCTGTTAAGGGCGAACAATACCAGCCGCTGGCAATACTACCAGCGATGGAGTTGAAATTTGCACAGGATAATTATTTGTTTAGAAATGATGCTCCAGGAAATGTAAGAGTGCAATTCAAAAGCAACAGGAAGGATTCGATCCATTATACGATTACCCATCAGTACAGCAAAAGGTGGTCATCATCCCGGCCTTCATTCGCCTTTAAAGATCATCCCGGCAATGAAGAAGTTGCTGAGTTCAAACGTATTGACAGGAGTAAGGCGCCTCTAAAAAGATTTGATTTCGCTTGAAGCGACGGATCAACTGGGAAGAAAGTTTAGTCACTATCGTCGGGAAATAAAATATGATCATATTCCCCATATCATTTATTTCCCGCGGGCAGAGGCGAAGATGTTGTCGATTGAACTGGCGGAAGTAAAAAATAAAAAGATCGGTTACATCGCCGGTGCGGGGGATAAAGTACCACAGGCGTTGGAACTGATGGGCTATGAAGTGGTGCTGCTTGGCGATAAAGAACTTTCGCGGAATCATCTTTCGCAATTTGATGCAATCGTTACCGGTGTGCGCGCATACAATACCAACGATTGGATGAATGATCATTACAATAAGCTGATGCAGTACGTGCAGGAGGGAGGCAGGCTGATCGTGCAGTATAATACCAGCAGCAATATTGGTCCGGTACGTGCACGCATTGCGCCGTATCATTTCGATATCTCTCGCGTCCGTGTTACGAACGAGAATGCGGCGGTGAATATATTGAAGCCCGATGATGTTGTATTCAACAAGCCCAATAAAATAACGTCAGCCGATTTCGAAGGATGGATCCAGGAGCGAAGCATCTATCATGCCGATAACTGGGACAAACAACATTTTGAAACACTCATCAGCATGGCGGATGCAGGAGAAAAAGCAGATGAAGGTAGCCTGGTGCGTGCGAAATATGGCAAAGGCGAATTTATTTACACTGGGCTGGTATTCTTCAGACAATTGCCTGCCGGAGTGCCAGGCGCGTATCGATTGTTTATGAATTTAATCGGGAATAAATAAAACATAATGTCAAATCCAAATATTCGTCGTGGTGAAATCGCATTCATGTTTGCGATCATTTTAGGTTTGATATTGGGTTTCCTGATTAAACGTGTGCGTTTAGGAATACTGTTAGGGTTAATCATAGGCGGTGTGATTGTTTTGCTGGGATGGAACCGCTTTAAAAAACGATAATTGCCATGTTGCCATCTGAAAAAGAAAAAGTTCCATTGTTTAAACGATGGAGCCACTGGTATTGGTTTCTCATCCTGTTTCTGGTCGCTGAGATCCTATTCTTTAACTGGATTACACGCCATTTTTCATGAATCAGCCCGACTGGATAGTATTGATCATTACACTCACCGCCATCATTGGTTATGGCGTATATAAGAGCCGTACCTCGCGAAACCTCGATGGTTACTTTCTCTCGAACCGTAGTATGCCCTGGTGGATGGTGATGTTGAGCATCATGGGTACCCAGGCTAGTGCTGTTACATTTCTCGCAGCTCCCGGACAGGCGTATACCGATGGTATGCGCTTTGTTCAATATTACTTCGGTTTGCCACTTGCGGCAATCGTGATCTGTATCACTTTCGTTCCGGTATTCAGGCGATTGAAAATCTATACCGCGTATGAATTTCTTGAAACAAGGTTTGATGGAAAAACGCGTTCACTCACTTCATTTCTTTTTTTACTTCAACGAGGACTCAGCACGGGTATTAGCATTTATGCGCCGAGCATCATCCTGTCAACCATTCTGGACTGGAATATCTACTGGACGAATCTCTTCATGGGAGGTTTGCTGATCGTTTATACTGTTACAGGTGGCGCGCGTGCGGTCGCTAATACACAGAAGTTGCAACTCATTGTTATTTTCACAGGTTTGTTTATTGCCGGATATTATATGGTTTCCAACCTTCCGGGCAATATGGGTTTTAGTGATGCACTGGAAGTAGGAGGGAAGTTGGGAAAGATGAATGTGATCACAACTGGTTTTACCGAAAATGGATTTGACTGGGGCGATCGGTACAATATCATCAGTGGTGTAATTGGTGGCTTTTTTCTTCTACTTTCTTATTTCGGAACTGACCAATCGCAGGTAGGGCGATACCTCACCGCACGTACTGAATCAGAGAGTAAAATTGGTTTGTTGATGAATGGCGTGGTGAAAATCCCCATGCAGTTCCTGATTCTTTTGCTGGGCGTGTTGGTGCTGGCATTTTATCAGTTTCATAAGGCCCCGGCATTTTTCAATCAGAAAGAAATCAGTCGCCTTGAAAATTCGCAATACAAAGATTCGCTGGCAACTATTCAATTGAAAATGGATGGCATTCAGCAGGAGCGTGAACAGTTGCTCAGCAATTATGGCGATAAACCCGATGCAGCAGCACTTGATAAACTTGCTATTCTGCAAAAGAGTGCCGACAGTGTTCGTGTATCTATAAAAGAATTGGTAAAATTAAATGGTGGCGACAATAACGACACCAACTATATTTTCATTCGGTTTGTGGTTGACTATTTACCTGTCGGTATCGTCGGTTTGTTAATTGCAATCATATTCCTCGCGTCGTGGGGTAGTATTGCCGCGGCGCTGAATTCACTGGCCTCATCAACCGTCATTGACTTTCACAAGCGTATTCGTAAACGTCCGGAGGATCATGAACATGATTACCGTATTTCCAGGTGGTACAGCCTTGGTTGGGGGCTCTTCTGTATTTGCGTAGCCATGTTTGCTTCTAATATAGGCAACAGCCTGATTGAAGCGGTAAATATCCTGGGTTCGCTGTTCTATGGTACAATCCTGGGTGTTTTCCTGGTGGCATTTTATATGAAGAAAATACAGGGCACTGCAGTTTTTATTGGTGCATTATTAGCCGAAGTGCTGGTTGTAACAATGTTTATATTGAACGAACATGAAATAATCAGGTTGGGATTTCTTTGGCTGAATGTGGTGGGTGCGTTGGGCGTGATGTTGTTTAGCTGGATCGTGCAGAGAATCGTGAGGCGAGGAGCGTGAGAAAGCAGTATGGAAATGTGACAATGTGGAAATGTGGTAATGTACGGAATGAGAATAAGTTTAAGACCGTAATTAGTTAGCGACGAATATCTCCGCGTTTCGAAAGGACGGCATATCTGTAGTCTCCGAAGGGACGACATATGGGGCGAGGTGCAATTTTTTTTAGACCTGCCTACCCAAAACAAAAATGGTAATGCGTCAGCATTACCATTTTTATATAACTGAAAATAGGCTGTAGTTTATTTATTGAGTTTCTTCAGCAAATCGTCATTCAGTTTTACATAATCATCATTTTTGGCAGCGAGAGATAATTCTCTGGAACGAGTGGCTGCTGCTTTTGCTTCGTTGGTTTTACCAAGTTTGGCGAGGCAGTTTGCCCACTGATGCTGAACCCAGAATGCATCAGGTTGTGCTTCTACAGCTTTGTTAAACCACTCAAGTGCCTGGTTCAGGTCTTTACCATTATCCATGTAATACATGGCAGCCTGGAAATAGGGGGGATTGTTGGCCTTCATCGCTTTTTCGATGCTTGCCATAATCTTGCTGTCAATATCTGCAGTAATTGGCAGGCTTACCATTGATTTATCCCAAAGCAGTTGTAGTTCGCAGCTTTGCGCTTTTACGTTTGCAAACTGAATTGTGAATGTTTCAGTAGCATTTTTTGTTTTTGTAACGGCAACGGGAATACGAACTACGTCTTGTTCTGCTTTATAAGCAGCGGGGCTTGTTACATCCGTTTGTTTGCTGATAATTAAAACCCATGATTTACGATCGGGAATTGAAAGCAGGCCATATTTTCCTGGGGCAATTTTAACACCGCCAATTGTTACTTCTTCACCAAAAGTGAGTGTTGTAGCCCCGTTGGCACCTGTACGCCAAACTTTTCCGGCAGGAGCCAGGTCCACGTAGAGTTTGCGGCCACGCAGGCTGGGACGGGAATAAGACAGTTCCACTGTTGAAAGCGCGAACTCTTGTTTTACTGTTTGCAGTGGACTTGGAGCGGGAGTTTTCAGTTGTGCTTCAGCCATCATAGCCGAGCCCAGAACGAGGGCGGCCAGAAATAATCTTTTCATAACAAGATAATTTGTTGTGTGCGCAAAGGTAAGCGATAATACAAACCGGCAACCAGTTTATATACTCGTTCTACTTTTAAGTGATGAATCCTGCTAAAAATTGAGTACGACGTTTGTACGACGTCCTTTTTTGGTGGGTTTCCAACGTGGTCCTTCGCGTATGAGGCGGATGGCTTCCTCGTTACATTCTTGACACTGCGAGCGAACGATTACGATATTCACGGGTTGCCCCATTTTATCAACCTGGAAGCTTAGCTCAACCGTAGGAGTTACTTCCACTACTTTTCGTTGCTCATTTTCGGGCATTCTAAGATTATTCGCTACATAGGTATCATACATCCTCCAGCCGTCTACCGGTTCGGTTTCTTCGTGCTTCATCGGGTTCAGTCGGGCGAGATTTACCACGCGATAAGTTGTATCAAAAACACGGGTTTGGATATTCTGATCTTCCATTAGTTCTACTGTATTGCCCGGGGCCTGCGGAACAAGCCTGTAATTGCGTTCAGAGAAACCAATGGAACGCACCTGCACGTCGAGTGCGCTGTCCTGTGAAATCAATACAAAATTACCATTGGCATCTGAATAAGTTCCAACCTGGTCGCGCGTATTGGTAATATTTGCAAATGGAAGCGCCTGCTGGTTTTGATCGACAATCTTCCCGCGGAAAATTCTGTATTCGGGCGCCCGGAATGCGGTATTGCCTTGCTGGCGTGTGTTGTTGGCGGCAACATCATATAAATATGGCGCAACAGAATCTTTTGAGGGCTGATTCGCGCGTTGATTATAGTAATAGCCCTCATTTGCCGAAGGTTTCTGGCTGCTGGCGATGGAACGTTTTCTTGCCTCCTGTGCTTTTTGCAATTCTTTCGCCCTGTAGTCCTGGTTGATCGCAAGATCGGGTGTAGCAGGGGCAGCAGGTTCTTCACTCAGTGCTACTTTTTCCTCAGTCACATCGTTCGTTTCTTTGTCGCCAGTTTCCGAAATGTTCAGACGTTCGCTTTTGTCTACCGCCCTGGCGTTGTTGTCAGTGGTTGGCGTAATCGAATCGCTTACGGGGATCGCCGACGATGTTGTATCCGAGTTCGGCTTATTTTCCGGCACAGCTTTTTTTTCAGGGGCAGCCTGCTGGTTTTGCGCAATATCAGGTGAACTGTGTTTGTCAAATCCCAACTTATATACAGCGACGCCCAAAGCACCAATCAGCAGCACAGCTGCGGCCGCGCGCCACCACCTGAAATTTGATTTAGGAGCAGCAGGTAAGAGCGGAACTACGGGTACTGACGATGTTTCAGAGTGAATACGATTTTGCAACCGCGCTTTCAGGTCGTTTAGGCCATCGGTTGCGGGAGTTTGTAGCAAAGCATACCCGTCCATAGCTTCAGAAAGCAATGGGTCTTCCAGTGCGGCCTTTTCCATGGCATGCATCTCCTGTGGAGTGAGCAGCCCGCGATGATATTTTTCAATATCCGCCGCCGTATAAATGCTATCGTTGCTCGAAGACAAGTTTATTGGTTTGCTAATTAAAAATTACGATCAATATTTATAAATCGTCACATTTGCCACATTTACCTATTTCCACCTTTTTTTCTCATTTCCTCATTTCTACATTCTCCTCCATACAGTTCTTCAGGTTTCTCCTCCCATTCTGAATATGGCTTCGTACTTTATTCCACTCCAGTCCCGTTTGTTCCGCCACCTGCTGGTAGGAGAGGCCTTTCAGGTAAAATAATTCAATGCTTTGTTTTTGTTCAGGAATCAGAATGCCCAGACAGTATTCAAGCCGCACCAGGTTTTCTTCTTTTTCCATGATGCCATTCAGATGCAGGTTTTCATCGGATTGCACAATTTCCATGCTGAATTCAACCGTTTTCAGGTTGCGCGGAGTTCGCAACTGCATAAGACAGTGATTCTTAGCGAGTCGGTGCAGCCAACCTTTAAAGTTTTCTACCTCGTGTTTTTTTCAGTTTCGTAATCAATTCTTCAAAGATCTGCATCACACTGTCTTTCGCACGCTCCGGTTCTTTATAATAGGTAAGACAAACCCCATAAACAAGATCCATATACCGCTGATACAAATCACCTAATGTCTGCAAATCACCCGTTCGTCGGTACAGCGATACGAGCTCAGCATCAGCGAGTACAGCATGATTGTATTGCGGTTGTGTAGACACTATGCGAAAATAACGGATTACGGCCCAAAAACGAAGTCGCTATGCCCCGATCGTTCGTTAACAAAATTTTTAATCGCATGCTTTTGTGTAATCGATTTAATCGCAGCATCCCGTAAAAAACAAACACATGAAAAAGTTATTCTTTCTCCTTTTTCCGGTCGTCATTTTGATCCTGGCATTTAAAACGGATCGTGATCATACCATAAAAGGTTTTGTACGTGATGTAAATGGAAATGCTTTAGCGGGTGTTTCCATCAGGTATGTAGGTGCTTCTATTGTAACTACCTCAGGTAAGGATGGCAGCTACTCCATTAGTGTTCCATCCCTGAAAGGTGAACTTGCGTTTACATCAGTCGGATTTAGTGAATTAATTATCCCCATAAAAGGGTTGACAAAATTGGATGTGGTTCTCCATGAATTGCAGCAGGATCTTCAGGAAGTGGTGGTAGTGGGATATGGTGCTGAAAAAGAAAAAGGCGTATACCGGCAATGCCCAGGTTCAGGCATCTGCAATGAACAGATCGCTCCAGGGGCGCGCACCCGGTCTGCAGGTTTCAAATGGGTATTATAATCCCGGTACACCCATTATACGGGGTACATCAAACAACAATCAGAACCGTAGTTGGGTAATGAAAGATACTGTGGGTTTGGATTTCGATACGGAAGGATATGATGCAATCATTGAAAACCCGTTCAACCGACCCTCTGCACATCCTCTCTCCACATTTAGCATAGATGTTGATGCTGCCTCTTACAGTAATATGCGTCGCTTCCTCAGCCTTGGTCAAATGCCTCCTGCCGGATCAGTTCGTATCGAAGAAATGATCAACTATTTCACTTACGATTATGCACAGCCTACGGGTGAACATCCATTTTCAATTCATACTGAAATGAGTGATGCTCCCTGGAACCCTAAACACAAACTGGTGTTGATAGGCCTGCAGGGTAAAAAGATTCCAGTTGAAAATCTCCCGGCTTCCAACCTCGTTTTTTTAATTGATGTTTCCGGTTCAATGAGCGATGATAATAAATTGCCCTTGGTAAAATCTTCACTCAGAATGCTGGTGGCGCAATTACGTCCACAGGATAAAGTTTCTATTGTGGTGTATGCGGGTGCAGCCGGAGTGATGTTGAATCCGACATCAGGCGATGAAAAGAAAACGATTACCGACGTCATCGATAAACTGGAGGCAGGTGGCTATACCGCTGGTGGAGAAGGATTACGAAAAGCTTATTCTCTGGCGCGTCAGTCTTTCGTAAAAGGAGGAAATAACCGCGTGATCCTTTGCAGTGACGGCGATTTTAATGTAGGAGAAAGTAGTGATGCTGCAATGGAAAAATTGATTGAGAAAGAAAGGGAGTCAGGCGTGTTCTTAACAGTACTGGGTTATGGTATGGGCAACTACAAGGATAACAAAATGCAGAAGCTTGCCAACAAGGGCAATGGTAACCACGCGTATATCGACGGCATTACAGAAGCAAAAAAAGTTCTGGTAAATGAGTTCGGCGGGACCCTTTTCACAATCGCCAAAGATGTTAAACTACAAATTGAATTCAACCCCAAACAGGTGGCCGGTTATCGATTGATTGGTTATGAAAACAGGATGCTGGCCAGCGAAGATTTCAACGACGATAAAAAAGATGCGGGTGAACTCGGCAGTGGACATACTGTAACGGCATTGTATGAAATAATACCAGCGGGAGTAGCGTCTGATTTTCTCCGTGATGTAGATCCGCTGAAATACCAGGCAAATCCTCCCATCCCCAATGCTTTTTCTTCAGAGACAAATGAATGGATGACAATCAAATTCCGTTACAAAAATCCTGACGGAGATAAAAGCTTGTTGCTGGAGCATGTTGTAAAACAACAGCCCATAGCACTCGGCAAAACTTCAGACAATTTCCGTTTTGCTGCTGCGGTTGCCGAAATGGGAATGCTGCTTCGCTCCTCCGCATTTAAAGGCGAAGCAAACTTCGACCAGGTGATCCGCCTTGCAAAAGGTGCACGCGGACAGGATGAAGAAGGGTATCGCGCAGAATTCATCCGTCTCGTAGAGAGCGCCGGCTCTATGGTGGGAAATAAATAGTTTATCAATACCATTACCATTAAATCTGTTTTATGAGAAAAATGCTATTACTAACATTGCTGATGCCGATCATGCTTGCGGCGCAGAACCAGAAATTGGAGGGAACAAAATACTATCTGGCGGGTTCGGAAAACGCTACATTGTTTGTTGTCGACGGCATCCCGGTTGAGCAGGCAGATCTTTCGAATTTCGATCCGAACCAGATTGAAAGTATCGATATACTAAAAGAAACGATTTCCGGGATAATAAGCTGTCGGGTTGCTCGCCCTGTGGTGCTGATAAGACTCAAAAAAGATGCGCGACATGTATTGCGGCTTTTTTCCAAAGAAGACAGTGCTGGTGTTCGCGATGCACTGGTGATAATTAAAAAGAAGGGGAGTGATGAAAACGGAGTTGTCCGTTTTTCAAATGAAGAAGGATTTGTAAACCTGGAAGGTTTGGATAAAGGCAGTGAATACGAGTTTGGCATTAACGGATTCACTTATCAGTCCCAAACAGTTTCCATTAAATTGGAACCGGGACTGATAACAAAAGTTCAACTGGAGAAAAAAGCGCTGGAATTGCAGGAAGTGATGGTTGTTGCAAATATGACAGGCTATTCTTGCCATCTATTGCGCTGCGGATTAGGAGGCGTTAGAATCGTTAACCATCCAAATCAGGAAGCAGTAGATATTCCGGCTACAACAGCGAATTTATATCCCAATCCTATAGTGCCAGGTCGCGAGTTGAATGTTACTCTTGATGCTGAAGAAAATAAAATTGTAAAAATGGAGGTACACAATTTATCAGGACAGATTTTATTTCAGCAGAAAGTGGATTTAAAAGCAGGGGCACAACAATTTCGCGTTCCCGTTCAGCATTCATGGGCGAAAGGAGTGTATATTCTTTCTATAAAAACAGAAAAGGATTTCCTTTTGCGAGAACGCTTTTTGGTTCAGTAAGGATGTTGAGTTCAACGATTATCACCCGGCTTTTTTCCCAAATGCCGGGTGATATTGTGTAAGTGTATGTCGAAGGAACTCGCGGTCGAGGTGTGTATAGATTTCTGTAGTGGTAATGCTTTCATGCCCCAGCATTTCCTGCACAGCTCGCAGATCAGCGCCACCTTCTATCAGGTGTGTCGCAAATGAATGGCGAAAACTATGTGGTGAAATCGTTTTCTGAATACCTGCCTTTTTTACCAGTGACTTAATGATCAAAAATATCATTACACGTGATAACGGGCCACCGCGTTGGTTCAGAAACAATATGTCTTCTGCACCGGGTTTTGGTTGTTGATGTATCCGTATCTGATCTTTGTAAATGCGGATATGTTTTTGTGCCGCCTGGCCAATTGGAACCAAACGTTCCTTATCGCCCTTACCAATTACACGGATGAAACCTACATCGAGATAGAGTTGCGATATGCGCAGGTTGACGAGTTCACTAACACGCAATCCGCAGCTATATAATGTTTCGAGAATGGCCTTGTTACGTTCTCCTTCGGGTTTGCTAAGGTCTATTTGACCGATGATGGCTTCGATTTCTTCAAAACTTAAAATATCGGGTAATTGTCTTTTCAGCTTCGGTGCTTCCAGCAATGTACTGGGATCAGTTTGTGTTATTCTTTCAATAAGACAGTAACGGTAGAAAGATTTGATGCCACTGATAATCCTTGCCTGGCTGGTTGCGGAGAGACCAATTTCCACCAGCCATTTTACAAACTTTTGCAGGTCGTCGAGCGAAATGTCGCCGGGTTCTTTCCTGATTCCCATTGAGATCAGCCAGGATCTCAGTTTCTCAATGTCGCGCAGATAGGCTTCCACCGAATTATCGGAAAGAGATTTCTCCAACTGGAGCCATGCTTTATATCCTTTTTTATAGCTATCCCACATATGAAATGCAGCACCGAAATTAAACAAAAATCCCGCAGGTGCAATTCTTCAGCTTCCTGCGGGACGTTGTTGTACGCGACAATGTCTTTATTTGAAAGTAACTTTTTTCTCCAGTTCCTTCCACTCTTTGCCCAGTTTCACGCGTGCCCAGATGCGGTCGCGCGTAATGTTTACAGAGTCAACAAAGTTGTGAACTTTATCATAGTCGATTTCAACAATCTGACCGAAGGTCATCATCGCCGTTTTCCCGTTCGTCATATCTTCCACCAGGATGTTACCCCGATCGGAGTGCGCTGCCAGTCCTTCTTCCACGCTGAATTTTGGATCAAGATTATTGATGGCGCTTCCCAGGACGGTTACGCTGCCATTGGGAGCAAAAGGAAGTTTGATTGTATAACCACGGCCGGTAACACAATCGTTCAGCATAATAAATGCATAGCTGGTGTCGCCGGCAAATGCAGCAACTTTAGAGGGATTGATTTTTACATTGGGGTTATCGATCAGGCTTTTGAAAGCAAGCTTGCGGGTGTTGGCGCCTTCGTATCCACGGCCAATAGAGTCAGGTCCGCAATTGGCGGCACTGATGTATACAAACGGCGTAAGCGGGTGATCGTTATTGCGGTATTTGATTGTATCGTTCACACAAACGGTATCACAAAACAATGCAGGGCCAGACGCCGAATTACAGGAACTAAAAATCCAGGCAGTAGAGGCTGCTGCAATCATAAACAAGAAGATTCTCATATTTATTGGTTTGGTGAGGAGCGAAAATAGTAAAGGTTTGCCAGTTTGACGATTCACCAGGGGGTTAATTGGAGCAGCGGTAGAATTTTTATTGCCACTATCAATTCCAGTATTTCCTCCTGTACATTAAATAGTTAAATGCTTTATCTTCGGCCCCATGAGCAAAAAGGTACCTTTTAATCTCCGTGCGTTTCGTAAAATGGCCCTGATTGAGAAACGCCGTCTTCGTCGTTTTCTGACAAAAATTGAGAAAGCACCACCCCGCGGACTTGAAAAGATTACACAAAACTTAGAAAAGGAGGTGTGGGCAGAAGTGGACTGTCTGGCTTGTGCCAATTGCTGCAAAACGATGACTCCCACATTCAACAAATCGGATCTGAAAAGAATCTCCGCGCATTTTGGGCAGACAGTGGATGAGTTTAAAGAAAAATGGTTGTACAAAGAAAGAAGTACCGGCGATTGGATGAATAAAAAACAACCCTGTCAGTTTCTTAATCTGAAAGATAATAAGTGTAGCATCTATGCGATCCGGCCTGATGATTGTGCTGGTTTCCCACATCTTCCTAAAAAGATGAAGGACTATGTACATGTACATAAACAGAACGTGGAATATTGCCCGGCAACATTTAAGATTGTGGAGAAGATGATGGCCGCGGTAAAACCGCTGGCGTGAGGAAAGAGGATCGGTAAACGGCAACCGGCAAACGGCAACCGGCAAACGTGAAAGGAAATGTGGAAATGTGAAAATGTGAAAAAGTGGAAATGTGGAAATGAGTTCGAATAACTTCGAAGCAGAAAGATTTTTGCACGTTCAATTGCGCTGAAAAGACTTCTGCGCACTCTGCGGGACCTTTGCGCACTCTGCGTGAAAAAACAGGAAACGGCAAGGGTGACATGTTCAAATAAATACATCCTGCAAGAGAAAAAACTCATTTTCCATCCCTGGTTTTAGTGTAATCGCGAGGATATCATATTGGATCCATGGATTGGGAAAGAATTGCAGATACGCGTCAGCGGCGCGTTTCAGATTCCTGAATTTTTTCTTTGAAACACTGTCTTCGGGGTTGCCGATAGAATTAACATGCCGGCATTTCACCTCGATAAAATGCAGGCGATTGTTTTTTTTCGCAACAATATCCAGTTCATAATACGAATAGCGCCAGTTGCGGTGAACGATTTCGTAACCATTCTCAATTAGCCATTTTGCGGCCATCTCCTCGCCGGTTTTACCGGTATCCAAATGCGTTTTCATCCCCTTATCTTTACACATTTTAAAGTTAGGAAATTTCATGACGACCATTGCATCACTTACCGGAACTGTAAAACATTACGATTGGGGCGGCCGTAGCTTCATACCCGCATTGTTAAATCTGGCACCTGTGCCGGAGAAGCCCTTTGCCGAATACTGGCTGGGCGTACATCCGCAGGCCGATTGCCGTATTCAATGGACAGATGGCACAGAGGTTTCATTGCGCGAATACCTGGCAATTGATCCCGCATCTAAAATCGGCGCTAATACCTATAAAAACTTTGGACAGCTTCCTTATCTCTTCAAGGCACTGGATGTAAAGGATATGCTTTCGATTCAGGTACATCCAAAGAAAGAAGATGCAATAAAAGATTTCGCTGCCGAGAACGCATCAGGTGTACCGCTGGATGCTCCCAATAGAAATTATAAAGATGAAAATCATAAACCAGAACTCATGGTTGCCATGGGCCCATTCTGGTTGTTGCATGGCTTCAGGCCCGCAGATTCGTTGAAATCGATATTGTCGGAAAAAGCACCGCTGCAATTTCTGATTCCAGTATTTGAACAGGGTGGTTATGAACGGTTGTACAAAACCGTAATGGAAATGCCGCAGGAAGATGTAAACCGCCATCTGCATCCACTGCTGGAAGAAATAATTCCATTGTACCAGGCGGAAAGACTGGATAAAATGCATCCCGATTTTTGGGCTGCGCGTGCTGCTATTACATTCAATGGCCCGGGCCGGGTGGATCGTGGTATATTCTCCGTATACCTTTTTAACCTGGTCTATATGGAAAGAGGACAGGCCATCTTTCAGGATGCAGGCGTGCCACACGCGTATCTGGAAGGGCAGAATATGGAAATTATGGCAAGCTCCGATAATGTACTCCGCGGAGGACTTACCAGTAAATATATCGACGTGCCGCAGTTGCTGAAGCACGTTCGATGCGAGGAAACACATCCCAGGATTCTGGAAGGCGAAATGGATGGAGACTTCCGTGTTTATAAAACTCCGGCACCGGATTTTGAACTGTCATCGCTGCAATTGAATGCAGGACAATCTGTATCACACCAGTCTCCCGGCGCGGAAATGTACCTCATTACCGAAGGTGTCGCCAAACTGGAGCAGGGTAGTGCCAGCGTTGTGTTGGAGCCAGGTCACCCTTCAGCACTTCAATTGCCCGGAGAACCGGTGTTGATTACGGCAGTGACGGATTGTGTGGTATTCAAAGCCGCGGTTCCAGAAAAGTGAGGCTCCACGGGACTTTTGCGCACATTGCGTTGAAGCAGGGGAGAGTGTATGCCGCGGTGGATAAATTGCGCCCAGGTTTAGCCGTTTTAGGTTAAATTTGTCCCGCACCCAATAATATTACGATGAAAATTAATGGACGTTTTTTGATTTTTGTTTTGATACTGATCGGCCTCACCACACTGATGAAAATCCAGTTTGGCGCAGATATGTCATGGTCAGGATTTTCTCCTGTTATCGCAATCGCCCTTTTTTCGGGTATGATTATCCGTCAGAAGAGCATGTCGTTCCTGCTGCCTTTGATCGCCCTGCTCGTGAGCGACGGCGTAATTCACCTCCTGTATAAAGCAGGCGAATTTGATTACCCCGGTTTGTATCATGGTCAGTGGAAAGTATACCTGATACTTTTGTCTGCAACATTAATTGGCTGGTTGCTCAAGGCACGTAAATACGGATCAATTCTGGCTGGAGTTATTGCCGCACCAACGGTATTCTTCCTCATATCTAACTTCGCAGTTTGGATGGGAAGTGAAGGAAATCTTTACAGCAAAGATTTTAACGGCCTGATAAATTGTTACGTTGCAGCGATTCCATTCTATCGCAATGCACTGATTAGCACCATTGTATTTTTACCTGCAATTTTGTTCATGTATAATGTGCTTGTACACCGCAAAACTGCCCTGCTCGTCAGGTACGAAGCTTAATATAAGTGGATATTTTTCACAACAAAAAAGGATTATTGATTTATCGAAATCAATAATCCTTTTTTGTTAGGTTATTTCAAGAAACCAGTAACCTTCGTGTTCCTGTATTTCTCCAGGTTGAACGGTTATTCTTCTGTCGAATAAAGGACAGTTTACCACCAGCGTATGAAACTCTCCATTTTCGCCACAAACATCCACACCCATGTTTTCCAGTTCGGGAATCATGTCTTCAGTCATGGTACGTCCGAGGAATGAAGGACCCATTACCGCATTACAACTCACAATCATCGTTTCGATTCCCGCGTTAAGCATTTGAATTAGCAAGGTTTTTCGGTTTTGTTGCCACAAGGGCAGGGCTGCCTGTAGTCCTGCGGCAGCGGTAACCTTCTCTTCCCAATCGCGGTGAGCCTGCAGGTCGATGTCGCCAAAAACAGCATAGGTTGTATTGAATCGCTTGCGAAGATCTAGCAGCGCGTTTGTGAAATTCATCTCATACTCCTTCCATGAGCTCTCGATCAACGTTATTGGGAGATGCATTGCATCCGCCTGTTGTTTTAAAACGGAAGCAGGTAGTCCATGCGAGCGGGACCGTTGCCCGGATTCGTTCATTACATTCAGCAACACGGTCGGTTCATAACCAGCTTCACGTGCTTTCATCGTTGCAAAACAGGAATCTTTTCCGCCGCTCCAGGATACAAGAGATCGCATGGGCAATTGAAACTTTAATTAGATAAGAAGGTTGACGTTATCATCTTACTTCCGCTACATAGCCTGTATCTTCAGCAAGGTCGGTGCCGTCTGCGGCTGCAGTTGCCAGTTCATCGCAGCGATTATTGTATGGATTGTCGGCATGGCCCTTCACCCATTTAAAACGTACATGGTGTTTCCTGGCCACACGATCGTAGCGCATCCACAGGTCCTGGTTTTTTTGCCACCAGCAAAGCGTGTGGCAATCCATTTGCGCAGCCAGCCTTTTTCTACCGCATCCACAATGTATTTGCTGTCGGAAAAAATGAGCACATCCATTCCAGGTTTTTTTCAATGCTTCAAGTCCCATGATCACTGCCAGCAGTTCCATGCGATTGTTGGTCGTCATTCTGAATCCACCTGATAATTCTTTTCGATGGGTTCCCGACATCAGGATCACGCCATAACCACCACGTCCGGGGTTCCCACGCGATGAGCCGTCGGTATATATGGTAATCGACATTTTAGTTTTTTAGTATAAACGTTCGTCGCCCGATGTTAATTTTTTCGTCGCCTTCTGTTTATGTTTGAAAAACACCCGTTCTGAAATCGGCGAAATCGGGGTTGTTGTTTGCAGCATTTATTCCTTCGGCAAGCACCATTCTGGTTTGAACCGGGTCAATGATATCGTCCACCCATAAACGTGCCGCGGCGTAGTAGGGGGATGTTTGTGAATCATAACGTGATTTAATTTCCGACAACAGGCGCTCTTCTTCTTCGGCACTTACTTCTTTGCCTTTTGCTTTCATACCTGCCACCTGTATTTGCAGGAGCGTTTTTGCAGCCTGTTCACCTCCCATCACGGCAATACGTGCACTCGGCCATGCGTAGATGAAACGTGGATCGTATGCTTTACCACACATGGCATAATTTCCTGCGCCATATGAGTTACCAACAATGACCGTAAATTTTGGTACCACAGAATTTGCAACCGCATTCACCAGTTTGGCGCCGTCTTTAATAATACCTGCATGTTCGCTGCGGCTGCCTACCATAAACCCGGTAACATCCTGTAAAAAGATCAGAGGTATTTTCTTTTGATTACAGTTCAGGATAAAGCGTGCGGCTTTTGTCTGCGCTATCATTGTAGATCACGCCTCCCATTTGCATTTCACCTTTGCGGCTTTTTACAATTTTACGTTGGTTGGCTACAATGCCGACAGCCCATCCATCGAGGCGTGCATATCCGCAGAGAATTGTTTTGCCATAATCTTCTTTAAACTGTTCAAAGCTACTGGCTGTATTGTCAGCATTCGCATCCACAATTCGATCGATGATATCTACCATATCGTATGGCTTGCCATCGGCAGGAAAAACGCCGTACAATTCTTCTGGATTTTTAAAAGGAGCTTTTACTGCGATGCGATCAAATCCTGCGGTGTCCGGGCGACCAAGCATCGACATTACATTTTTGATATGATCGAGACATTCCTGTTCGGTCTTGAATTTATAGTCGGCAATACCGGAGATTTCCGTGTGTGTAACAGCGCCTCCCCCAGCGTTTCAGCGTCAATATCTTCACCAATCGCCGCCTTTACCAGATAAGGTCCGGCAAGAAAAATTGAGCCGTTATTTTCTACCATCAGCGTTTCATCGCTCATGATAGGAAGATAGGCGCCTCCGGCCACACAAGCGCCCATGACGGCAGCAATTTGTGTAATTCCCATCGCACTCATGCGTGCATTATTGCGAAACACGCGTCCGAAATGTTCCTTATCCGGGAAGATTTCATCCTGCATCGGAAGAAATACACCGGCACTGTCAACGAGATAAATAATTGGTAACCTGTTTTCCATGGCAATCTCCTGCATGCGAAGATTTTTTACCCGTAATGGGAAACCAGGCTCCGGCTTTTACAGTCTGGTCGTTGGCTACAATCATACACTGGCGGCCGCTTACATAACCCACACCTGCAACTGTGCCCCCTGCCGGGCATCCGCCCTGTTCGGCATACATATCAAGTCCGGCAAATGCACCCAGCTCAACAAAAGGTTTATCGCCATCTATGAGGTACTGAATGCGCGCACGTGGTGTGAGTTTATTTTTTTCACGCTGCCGCTCCACCGATTTCTTTCCACCTCCTTCCATGATCTTTTCGAGCAATTGCGTCCGCCTGCGCAGCGATTGTTTCATGATGTTTCATTCCTGTTGAATTCAATATTCATAGTAGGGTGTTGAGAGACAAATATAGAGAATAGATGGGGGATGGAGGATGGAAGATGGGGGATGGTGGATGGTGGATGGAGGATGGTGGATGGTGGATGGTGGATGGTGGATGGTGGATGGGGGATGGGGGATGGAAGATACAATCCCTTAATTAGATTCATCTTGCCGAAGCAGCCCTGCTTCTGCAAATACTTTTCCTATGTTTACAATTCAAAAATTTAGAACAAAAATATTCGAAAGATCAAAGGGCGAATTAAGACCGTAAAGCCCGATGTTGGCTACAGTGGTAAATAATAAATAATAAATAATGAATAATGAATAATGAATAATGAATAATGAATAATGACTACCATCCTTTTCCTTCTAAAAAATCCATTGTCCTTCTGACGAAGTCCGTATCATTGCCAGGACCGTATTGTGGCATACGACGAGTATTTGGTGAAATCCAAATTCTGTCGCCTTGAATATTTTGATAGATTTCCAGGGCCTGAGAAACGGGAATGAAATCATTGTCGCCGTGAACCACGAGAGTTCTCGCTGTTATCTTCAGTAGCCTGTCATTTGTAAGTGCCGGATCACCCTGTAAATCTCCAAAGCCATAAAATTGCTTTTTCAAAACTTCGCTCTTTTTTCTACCATGGAGTGAATCAAGCTCAGTCTCATCAAAGTATTGTTCCCATATACCACTTTTGATCCACTTGCGAACAGGTTCAGAAAAGTAACTTTGGGAAGCTACCGGAACAATTGCCTCAAACTTATCAGGGGCAATACTCGATGCATATAAAATTGTGATACCTCCTGAACTATGACCAATCGCTTTTGCCTTATCAATCTTTAATACCTTCATCAACTCGAGCAAATCCATAGCTGACTGTTCGTGTTTAAAATCCTTTTGCTCATCGGGATTGGTTGATCGGCCATGTCCTCGCATGTCCCATACAATCACTCGATACTTCTTAGAATATTCTTCGATGAAACCTCTCCAACTCTCTGCGGTGTTTAGGAAGCCATGAAGCAGCAGAAGCGGCTCACCCTGACCGTACTCTTCAAAATAAATTTTCGCCCCTTTTCGTCTTTCATTAGCTTACATTTTTGAACTCGGTCGCCGAGTAAGGGGGAAGTGCAGCCAACGAACAGGGCTTTGTGCAGGTTGGGAATTAGTATTCCGTCTGCCGATAACCGCTGCTGATTAAAAATATATTGATGAAGTTATTAGCGTGTAGGTGCGTTTAGGTTCATCAATCCTGCAAATGGGGCGCCAACTTATATTTTTCATCTCCCATCTTTCATCTTCCATCTCCCATCGATTTCTTAACATTTCCCCAACATCTTCTCCCTATGGAATTACAGCTGGTCGTAATCTGAGAATCGTCAACTCTTACCATGCACCACTTCAAACCATCAACTATGCTCTTTTGGGCTATACTACTTTTTGTATCCGGATGTGGCCAGCCGGCTGCGCCGGTTTTAAATGATGCATTTACCAGCATCCAGTCCATTCCCCCTCCGGAGGGTTTTCAACGAAGTTCCCTTGCTGATGAATCATTTGGAAAATGGCTTCGTGAAAGAACCCTAAAGAAAGAAAATATCGTACGACTCTATAACGGCATTCCCAAAGCTGATCAATCGGGGCATTATGTTGTTCTCGACATGACTACCGGTGATCGCGATCTGCAACAGTGCGCTGACGCCGTAATCAGGTTGCGGGCTGAATACCTGTTGGCAAAGGGCAGGATCCATGAGATTTCATTCCTAAGTACCAGTTTGCAATCTCTTCGTTTCGACAAATGGTGTAAAGGGCAGCGGTTTCGTTTGAAGGGCAACAGGCTGGAAGCTTATGAAACAGGCCAGCAGTTGGAAGCCAATCATGCGAATTTGCTGCAATGGCTTGAGTTTGTATTTATGTACGCGGGCACTTATTCTTTACAAAAACAATTAAAACTCAAACCACAGAGCGAATCAATGGTGCCGGGTGATGTAATAGTAGAAGGAGGATTTCCGGGACATGCGATGATTGTGATGGATGTATGCAGCAACGACAGGGGGCAAAATTCATTTATGCTTGCGCAAAGTTATATGCCCGCCCAGGAAATGCATGTAGTTTTGAATCCTTCGCTTGATTCGTCGCCATGGTATCAGACGAAAGTTGGTGAACCATTGAACACGCCTGACTGGCGTTTTGAAAAGATGAAATTGTATACCTGGTAGGAGAGACTTGTTTTGGAAGATAATATAAAAGCAAAGAGCCCGCGACGCGGGCTCTTTGCTTTTATCAGGATCAATCTTTACAGATTGATAAGTACATGATTAGTTAAACAGGTAACGAATACCAATTTGCATGCTCCAGGTAGTACCGAGTGAAGTTACATTTCTCAGAACTGAAGTAGGCAGTACAGTTTGTCCACCAATGTCAACTGTTCTCATTCTGAAGGTAGGAACGCCATCTGAAGTTACGCTGGCGCGAGCCAGAGGTGCGTTAACACCAGAGATCAGCGTTTTTTGGATACCCCAGTCTCTGTTGATCAGGTTGGGCAGGTTTACTACGTCAACACTCAGTTGGAGCGTATTTTTCTGCTTGCCAATGTTTACAAACAGGTCTTGCAGAATTTTGAAATCGATACGATTGTACCAGGGCAGCAATACGCCGTTTCTTTCAGCATAGCGACCCCTGTTTTTATCGAGGTATTTGTTGTTAGCTAACAGTTTGTCGAAAGCAGCTTTTTGCTCATCAACTGAGAATGCAGTAGTACCAGTGATGGGAGCCCACAGCAGTTCATTTGCATTATTAGGAATGTAGAGCAGGTCGCCTGCGATCGCATCACCGTTTACGTCACCGTTGTAAGTGAATGAGTAACGACCCTGATTAGCACCATTGTAGTACAATGAGATGGTAGTAGCAGCCGCTTTGAAATATTCAAAACGATAAGAAACGTTACCAACGATACGGTGAGGCAGGGCGTCAGTCGCAGAAGCCAGGATCAGGTCGTTGGGGTTGTTGATAGTCGGTGTTGCACCCCATGCAGAGCTGGCGTTTGAACCCGAGTTATCAGTTGTTGTGTTAGACAGGGTATAGCTGTAGAAAACGGAACCGAACAAACCTTTACGGCTTGGAAGGCTGATACCTACGGTAGTGTTGAAGGAGTGACCTTTTGTTGTGTTCGACAACACGCTACCTGCGTTACCACCCAGTGCTGAATTGTAAGTGTAAGAAGCCGCAGTTGGGTAGAAGTCTCTTCTGTCGTTACCACCGATGTTCATTTTCTGTGCAGCTGCTCTGCGGTTTGCACCGAACTGATAAACAGCTTGCAGGTCTTTAGTGTACATCATATCCGCAGAAACAACGAGCCCTGTGTTACCCAGTTTCTTGTCGAAACCAAAGCTTGTTCTCCAGATTTGAGGCATTTTGAAGTTTTCGTCAACAAGTGCCAGAGATGAAGGTACACCTGCATTGGGGCTCTTGATAAATACATTCTGCGCGCTGGCAGGAGTATTGTTCAACCAGTAATAAGGATCAGGGTTGAAACGGATATCGTTGATCCAGCCTGCAGAAGCAGCATAGCTACCTGGCTCGATTGTATTTTGAATCACACCAGAGTTAGATGGCATATTTGTCAACCATACAAATGGAACACGTCCGGCGAAGATACCAGTACCACCACGGAGGATGAATGATCTGTTACCTTCCACATCCCAACGGAAACCAACACGTGGAGACAGCATCACGCGCGTTTTAGGCCAGCTTGATGTAGAGTAGTATTTACCATTTCCGTTTTGATCCAACAGCTCAAGCGATTCAACTGCAGTATTAGCAGTCAGCTTGTTGATAAACCAGGGAACCTCTGCACGAACACCCGCCGTCAACGTGAAGCGGTCAGTTACAGAAATTACGTCCTGAATATAAACTGAAGGCAGGCCATATTTAATAGGAGCGTATGAGTCTTCACCAGGATATGCATAAGTCAAACCATACTGGAGAGGAGCAACCTCACCAGGGGTACCCGTTGTAAGGAAGTCAGCAACGGATGCATAACGGTAGTAAGAAGTACCAAGACGCAGGTACTGGTTACCAAATTTCTGCATTTCAAAGCTTGCACCAACAGTCATGGTGTGCTTACCAGCAGTCATGGTAGCGTTGTTTACGATGCTGAAGTTGTCGTTCAACACGTCGTTACCATAAGTAAACAGTTCGTAACCTGCAGTAATATAGTTAACGTAAGTAGAAGAAGTACCAAGACCGTCACCAATGTCAATCATCGGGAAGATGCTGCTGTTGGATGAACGTGTAGCCTGGATACGGCTGAATGTACCGAGCAATTGATTAGACCAACGACGTCCCAGACGGCTGTTCAATTCCAGCGTTGCAGAACGTACGATATTGTCTGTGAAATACATCGTGCTTTCGAAGGCCATTGACTGGGCACTTACGCGGTTAGCAGATGTAGAACGAGGGTAAGGACCCGAGTTACCGTTAACCAGTGAAGGAGTAGAGCTCTTTACCTGGTTGTAACGAACAGCCAACTTGTGGTTAGCGTTGATGTTCCAGTCGATACGTGCGAGGATAGAAGTTGTTTCATCACCATTATTGAGGGCATAGCCTTCGTAACGACCTGGGTCATATCCCCATTGATTGATCAGGTGATTTCTAACCGCTTCCAGGTCTGTGCGCGTAGGACGGGCAATGTTCTGGTCGGGGTTTGCAACGCCATTATCAGAAGCTTTCCACAGGTTTACGGCACCTGCGTTGTTACCTTTGTTCTCAATCTTCTCAGCGTTGATAAAGAAGAACAGTTTGTTTTTGATGATGGGACCACCAACGCGGATACCCATTGTTTTGCTGGATGTTTCGTTCTTTGGAACTTTCAGGTCTTTTACGCGGTTACCAGAAAGGTCCTGGTTGCGGAAATAATAGTAAGCAGAACCTGTAACACGGTTGGTACCGCTACGTGTGATAGCATTGATACCAGCACCAGAGAAACCACTCTGACGAACGTCGAATGGAGCGATGTTCACCTGGATCTCTTCGATCGCATCCAGTGAAAGACCGCCACCACCAGGAAGTGGGTTATCATTCAGACCAAATCCATTGTTGAAATTCGCACCGTCAACCTGCAGGTTGTTGTAACGACCATCGCGACCAGCGAAAGAGTTACCATTAGCCTGGGGAGTTAAACGTGTGAAGTCTGTAATGCTACGGTTCAATGTAGGAAGTGAACTTAACTGCTGAGCTGTGATGTTGGTAGCAGCACCCGTTTTGTTACGGTCAAGACGTGAACCTCTCGACGTAGCTGACACAACTACATTTGTCAACTCAGTACCAGTTGTTGAAAGTGTTTCATTTACAACATAAGGTTCACCCAGAGTCAGGTAAACATTTTCAAGTTTTCTTGTTGGAAAACCAACAAATGAAATTTCAATAACATAAGGGCCACCGGGGCGCATGCCGGGAAGGTTGAAAACGCCGCTGCTGCTCACCACGGTAGTGTAAACGGTTCCGGAAGGAGTGTGAGTGGCTTTTACCGTGGCTCCGGCCAAACCGGAATTCTCGGGATTTTTAATGGTACCTGTGATACCACTTGTAGTAACCTGGCTGATTGCGATTGTACTGATCGACAGGACAATAGCCATCAGAAACAGAAGTCTCTTAAGCATATAGATTAGTTTACGTGATTGTGGTGCAAAGAAACGGAATTTCCTTTTAACATATATGTCCAAAATATTAACAAATGTTATCCATTTTTGGGGATGACGGGGAGGGACTGATGATTTACCCCTGTTTTGTTTAAGTCGTTCATATATATGTGCTTGCCGGGAGACGGGCGTCGCCCTTGATTACTTGATTTCACGCAACTTTTGCTACGGTTAATTTGTTCATACCTTTGATTAAATTTTGATTTTATGTTGCATAGCATCGAAGAGGCAATTGAGGATATCAGGAATGGGAAACTGGTGATTGTGGTGGATGATGAAGACCGTGAAAATGAGGGTGATTTTATTTGCGCAGCTGCCACCATAACGCCTGAGGTTGTGAACTTTATGTCGAAACATGGCCGTGGGTTGATTTGTGTGCCGCTGCCTGAAGATCATTGCGATGCACTGGGGCTGGAGCTGATGGTAAGTAACAACACGGCGCTGCATGAAACTGCTTTTACTGTTTCTGTGGACCTGCTCGGACATGGCTGTACCACGGGCATTTCTGCGCAAGACCGCGCCCGCACCATCCAGGCCCTGATCGATCCTTTTGTAAACCCGGCCGACCTTGGTCGCCCCGGACATATTTTCCCGCTTCGTGCGAAAAAAGGAGGCGTACTTCGTCGTGCCGGACATACCGAAGCCGCGGTTGACCTCGCCCGGTTGGCAGGTTTCCCTGCACCCTACGGCGGTGTGCTGGTAGAAATTATGAACGACGATGGCAGCATGGCCCGTTTGCCCGAACTAATGGAAGTAGCTAAAAAATTTGATTTCAAGATTATCTCCATAAAAGACCTGATCGAGTACCGCATTAAGAGAGATTCGTTGATTGAAGAAATTGTGCGGGTAGATATGCCCACTCAATTTGGCGATTTTAAACTCGTGGCGTTTAAAGAAAAGAATTCAGCCAACGAACACCTGGCATTAATAAAAGGAGAATGGGAAAAAGATGAACCCGTACTGGTACGCGTTCACTCATCCTGTTTCACGGGCGACATACTGGGTTCGCTTCGCTGCGACTGTGGGGAACAATTGCATAAAGCCATGGAAATGGTACAGTCCGAAGGTCGCGGTGCTATATTATATATGAACCAGGAAGGTCGCGGCATCGGATTGCTGAATAAATTAAAAGCGTACCGCCTGCAGGAAGAAGGGATGGACACTGTGGAAGCCAACCTGCACCTGGGCTTCCAGATGGATCAACGCGACTACGGCGTAGGTGCCCAGATCCTGCGGCATCTTAACATTACCAAACTCCGGCTGATGAGTAATAACCCACGTAAACGGGTAGGTCTTATCGGTTACGGACTGGAAATAGTTGAAAATATTCCGATCATCTGCGATCCCAACCCACATAATGCAAAATACCTGGCAACCAAAAAAGCGAAGCTGGGGCACGACATTTAAAGGGAAGGATCCTACTTATCTATAATACAGTTTAGCCCAAGTTATTTTTTTCGGCTTTTTTTTGAAGAATTCTTTGATCGTTTCAAATTCTTTTCGGTAAGCGATGCTTGCTCCAGTGCGTTTGGTACGCGCAGCACCGGAGCTGCTGCTGGTGAGGTAGTCAAGGTTTTGGCGATAGAAAAAGCTCGCCCTGATCGTTCCACTCTGGTTAATCATCCATTCTGCTGTTACATCAGGCAGAAACTGTACGTTTTGCTGGATGGTAGATTGCAACGGTACATCCAAAGTACTTCCCAGGGTTACAACAAACCGGTCTTTAAACATCGAAATAGGAACGTTTACGTTAAAGTTGGTTTGGTTAAAACCAATGCCGCTGTTGTTGGGCGCATTCAACAGGTTACGGTTGTATACGGATCCACTGAAGTTGATGCTGATGTTATCTGAATTCAATATGCGCGACAACTCGCTGTTCAGTTTACGGTTGATCTCATTAAAGAATAAACCGGAAATACTGGAGATAGTACTGTTGGTGAATTCACCTAATGCAGTGTTCAATCCTGTATTCGAAGCATAATCAGGAGGTGCGAAGCTATTGAACACGATCAGGTACGTTACCTGCCTGTTGATTTCATTTGGATTTTTTTCGATTTGCTGAATAGCAGTGGAAATTGAAAAATCAGTACTGGCTCTTCCATTAGGCGGAAATTCCAGTTTGAAATCAAAGTCTGGACGGAAGAGCTCACCACGCAGGCGTGCTATCACCAATACGTTTTCGCGGTGGCGTGAAAATTCACTGCTGGATGCCAACAAGTCTGCAAGCGGTGCAAAACTCACATTCTCGGCAGTGTACATCGCTTCAAACTGAATCTGCGCAGTCATTGGATCGCCATTCCACGTGATGTAGTTTGCAGCACCAGGCCTGATTTCGAATGGTTTTTTGAAAAATGACTGGAATGTAAAAAGATAATTTCCCTGCTCAATATCGAAACGTCCACGCATCGAGAGCTTTTCATTCGTACCTGAACGGATATTCAAGGTGCCCGAACCCTTGCCTTCAATTTTATCGCCCGTTAACTCATCTAAAATCACCTTCACCGTAACCATCGGGTTGGCAGTTACATCCACATCATAGGTTACGTTGTTACCCGCAACGCGATAACTGCTGTCGATCATCTCTGTACCATAAGTTCTTTCAACGAGAAAATCGGCAATACCTGTTTCTCGTCCTTCGTAGGAAGGAATGGTAACACTGCTGCTATCGGTTGTAGATGCAATGGCATCAATCTTCATATAAAGATCAGACTGTGGTCCAATCAACGAGAACGAGCCTGTTCCTTTTACGTTTCCAAAAAACTGCTTATTGTCAAGTATTGTCGTATTCAACAACTGTACAGGAAGGTTGTTGGCCGCGCCAACGGTATTAGGTTTCAGTGTAGATACTGTCAAATCAAAGAACATGTTCTTAAACGATTCATGTTCGATGCCTCCACGCAGGTACACCGGATTGCCGGTAACAGGATCTGTAAGAACGATGCCATTCAGGTCGATTTCATTCGACTTTAACTCAAGGTCTGTATCCTGTATTTTATAATAACATTGCGTGAAGTTTACTTTAAGACCAGCATCAGTCAATCTTCCTTTTCCGGCTACACTTATCTCATTCAATGGTCCAGTTAAGTCAAAATTGCCGGTAACATGTCCTGAAAGATCAGAAAACAAATCACCCAGGAAGCGCTCCAGGATACTTAAAGGGTAAGTGCGTGCCTGTAGTTTTATAATGTTTTGTTTCTGCAATTCCAGGTTTCCGGTATAAATGCGTGCATCGAAAGCCAGGTTGTTATCAGGGTTGTCGTTTTGTCCCTTTGCAGTTAATAATTTTTGTTTACCATCGTACACCATTTTAATTCGTGTCGTGCCGATGGAATCATTATCCAGTTGTAATGATTCAGCAATAATATCATCGCCGGTTACATAAGGATTATTCATCGGATCTTCCACAATGATATTTCCAGACAACAAACCTTCCAGCCGGTTGCGAGGTAATACAAACGGAGCAATATCACCGAGGTTTACTTTTTTCAATTCAACCAACAGGTCATTCCAGTCACCAACTTCTGATGGTCGTGTACGAATACGAATTTCCTGATCACTCTCTTTTAATACGAGTTGTCCGCTCGCCGGCATGTTGGAACGGAATTCAAGCTGTCCGTTTTCTTCTATTGTCCACGACTTTCCACTAATAACAAATGTGGATGGTTCAAACTCGATGTTCACACCATTTTCATAAGTTCTAACTATACCGTTGATATTGGCCTGGTTAATGGCTTGGTTGGCGCCGGTGAATATTTTTACATGCGAAACATCTTCACTTGCGTCAATACGGAAAAGGGCCAGTGGGATATTGAGGCTGTCGCTAACACGGATATTGCTGGCGCCGCCAACTAAGGAGAGACTGTCGCGATTTCCTTCTGCCGAAATTTTTACGTCATCAAAATTGTAAGTGTCCCATTTAAACTGCGGGATTTCTGCATCCAGTTTTAAGATGCTGTTGCGTGTATCGAGCGTTCCAGTAAAACGGCTGTTGTTAAATCCATAAAGACTGCTATCAATTAGCTGAATATAATCATCTACATAAAATGTTGAAATATCAAATGTGAATGATTCGTCTTCTGGTAGTGATGTTGGCGGCTTGATATAAGCCGGATAATATTTGTTCAGGAATAATCGAACCGCATCTGGCAAATCGAGAATGGAAAATTGCCCGGTAACACTTCCATCCAGTTCATTTGATTGAACACGTATAGTCTTTAGTCCATCGTTGAGTGATGAAGATATTACGAGGGAATCAAAAGGTAGCGGATTGTTATTGCGCGTGAGCGAAGCATTTACGATTTCCGCGCGCCCAAGGAAATTATCGATATTGTCGCCACTCATGTTGAGTCGCGCGAGTCCGCTAAAGCGTATATCATCCCGCGTCAGGTTTAATTTTTGCAGGTTGGCGTTGGCGACATCAGCCTCCAGGTCAAATACAGGCACTTCCTGGTTAAAGTCGAGTAAACCATTTAAAGCCATTGAAATCTCCGGATCATGAATGGATGCTTCCCCTTCAAATAGTCGTTTATCGAGTTTCCCTTTTAATCGAACATTGTTGTAACGATAACCGTTGTATTCTGCAAATTTTACAGTACCGTCTATTTCGGCGTTTCGATTACTGAGTTTGAAGCCGCTTCCTTTTACTGAACCTTTCAACGCCACAGCACCTATTTGGGGATCATCCAGAAATTCGCCAAGCCTGAAATATTCAGAGGCGACCGTTCCGGAATAAACGGGAGAACTGCCAACCGGAAGTTTCATATTCAGGTCGGTAGTAACGTTACCCAGATTGGTTTGAATGGTTCCGAAGGTTACAAAATCGCGCACAAAACCAGTGAAGCTACCGGTAAAACGCAGGTAACCCAGTTTGCGCAAATCGGGTGTTGTAACGCTTGCCAGCGAAGGAACAATCGTTACCGCACTGGCGTAAGTTGTCCTGAATTCGTTTGCCTTAAAATCAATAAAAGTGCGGTCGATATAAGGAAGCCCGGTAAGGCTGATGTCTCCATTCAGGTAACTATTAGCTCCTGCCTCCACTTCAAGTCCGCGGGCAACCAGCTCACTGACTGTACCGCGAACTTCACCATTCACCGTAATATTCTTTTTCCAGGTAGAAAGGTTGGGAGCAAAATAAGCAATATCGTCGCTGTCGATTTCAGAATTGCTGAAATGAGCCTGCATGTTTACTTCATTGATATAGTCATTCATATCACTAAAGTCATCAAAGCTCATTCGGTAGTAATCGCGTATAATACTGTTGTTGGTACGGATTTCCATTTCATGGAATGCCATTTCACGTGGGGTAACTTTCACGCGGGCTTTCATGTTCTTTACCTGGAAACCGCTTCTTTCTTTTGTTTGCAACGACATCTGCGCTGTGATGCTGTCGTTTATCCACCTCACATTTTCAAAACTGGTTTGAATCTCATTGAAGTCGATATGTTTTCCATCAAACCAGGCAGTAGGGGCGCCACTGTTGGCGCGGTCGGTGCGGAATCGCCCGTCGGTGAGCTGTACTTGTTTTGCTTCCAGTTTCCAGCCGGCGGTGTTCCATTGCAGGGTAGTGTCTGTAACCTGTTCTTCGTCGCCGGTTTCAACGATCACATTGGGCGTTCGCGGTTTTCTGCGTGGATAATCGTAGATCAATACATCTGGTCTGTCGATTTTCAACAAACTGATATCGATTGTTTTTTTATTAAAGTTGACACCATTCGCATCTAGGTTAAGATGGCTCAGGCTCAGGAAAAAGTCCTGCCCCTGCCAGGCGTCCTTTTTTTCAATCCGCACATTGTTGAGTACAACTTTCTTCAGGTTCAGTTCGGTACCTCCGCCTGATTTGGCTGAAGAAGCGGGGCTCGCGAAATAGTCGATAATAAACTGGTGGCGCCAGGTGGAATCGAGTCTTTGCAGACGGATCACTGCGTCATCGAGGCCAATATATTTGAGTTCAACTTTGTCTTTGATAAAAAACCAATCGGTAATACGCATGTTTACCGAACCGGCATAAAGAATGGTGTCCTGTTCGCGGTCTTCGATCAGCACACCCTGTAAGGATACGCGGTTGAAAAGTGCGATGTTGATATTGTCAACCTTAATGCGCGCATGGAGATCGCGAGAGAGTCGTTCAGTAATTTTGCGGCCGAGCCAGTTCTGGCCTGCGGGGCTTTGTATAAATATCCAGACTGCCACCAGCAGTATTACCAGCGAAAGAAAGAACCACAGCAATATTTTTTTGAGTTTCCTCAGTCCCAGGGATTTAAAGATGCAAAATTAATCTTTAGCGGATTGATGACAAATAAAGTACCAAGCTTAAAAATGCTTCGGTAAATTGCTCAAAAAATATAACATGCGGAAGCTGTTCGTACTTTTTTCACTTTTCTTTTTTATACAGGGATCCCTGGATGCCCAGAATGACGGTTCAAACCGGTATGTGCTGGTAATTCATGGGGGCGCGGGGACGATTCAGCGATCTCAAATGTCGCCCGAAAGGGAAAAGGCCTATCACGACGCTTTGCAGGAAGCGCTGGCGAAAGGGGAGGAGATTTTGAAAAATGGCGGTTCTGCACTGGATGCAGTAGAAGCTTCGGTGAAATATATGGAAGACAATCCGCTGTTTAATGCCGGCAAAGGCGCCGTGTTTACCAGTGAAGGCACCAATGAACTGGATGCTGCCATCATGGATGGACGCAACCTGGCCGCCGGCGCTGTTGCCAGCGTGAAAGTGATTCGCCATCCCATTTCAGCGGCAAGAGTGGTAATGGAAAAAAGCCCGCATGTATTGATGGTGGGCGCCGGCGCGGAGTTATATGCGCGGCAGGGCGGATTAGAAATCGTTGATCCTTCTTATTTCTTTACCGAAGATCGCTGGAATGGATTGCAAAGACTGCGGGTTCGCGACTCTATCGAACAACAACAGAAGAAGGACGGAAATAGCACCAAACGGCAGATTGATGAAATGCAAAAGGAACTACAGTCGCTGGAAGCGGAACTGGCGGAGACTACTGACAGAGACGAAAGATTTGAATTGCTACGTGAGATAGCTATTCTACATACTCATATCAAAGCCGAATCGCACGAAGATAAATTTGGAACAGTGGGCGCAGTTGCGCTTGATAAAAAGGGCAATCTCGCAGCCGCTACCAGTACGGGTGGAATGGCTAATAAAAAATTTGGCCGCATTGGTGATGCGCCAATTATAGGTGCTGGGACTTACGCCAATAACCAGACAGCGGCAATCAGCGGCACTGGCTGGGGTGAATTTTTTATCCGCCTGGTGCTCGCAAAAACAATCAGCGACATGATGGAATTCGGTAAAATGAGCCTCGCAGATGCTGCCGATGAAATGGTGATGAAAAGATTGCCGGCACTTGGAGGAGATGGCGGCGTGATAGCTGTTGATAAAAATGGCAATATTGCATTGCCGTTTTCTACCTCCGGCATGTATCGTGGATATGTGAAAGAAGGGGAGAAGAGGGGAGACGGCGATTTATCAATGAGGACAATGGGAAATCGGCAAGCGGCAAACGGCAAACGTGAAAGAAGGATGTTCAGTTTTCTTCGTTAGCTCTGTTATCGAAAAGGTTTCACATTCCGCGTTTGCCGTATCCCGGATTTCACGCAATACGAACTAGTTGAAAAAGTATCTCTATATGCTCAAGACACTTGCCACCATAACTTTTCTGCTATTAATTCTTCAGCTAAATGCACAACGCTTTGGCGCCACACCGCCCGGTGTGAAGTGGCGACAAATTAACACCGACACGGCACGTATTATCTATCCGGCGGGGCTCGACAGCCAGGCAACGCGCGTTGCAACGATCCTGCATAGCCAGGCGGCAAAAAAATCGTTGTCGTTAGGAACAAAGGTCAGAAAGATCAACATCGTTCTTCAAAATGAAACGACCATTTCAAATGGTTATGTAGGGCAGGGGCCATATCGTTCGGAGTTCTATATGACGCCCACCCCGGATAATTTCAGCCAGGGTTCCCTGGGATGGGCCGATCAGTTGGCATTGCATGAGTATCGTCACGTACAGCAATACAACAATTTTGAAGTTGGGTTGAGTCGTGTGATGCGTGTGTTGTTTGGCCAGGAAGGTTATGCGCTTGCCACCAATGCCTCCATTCCAGACTGGTTTTACGAAGGCGATGCCGTTCACGCAGAAACGATTTTAAGTGACCAGGGGCGTGGGCGTCTGCCGCGGTTTATGAGTGCTTATCCCGCTTTGTGGAAGGCGGGCAAGAAGTATTCGTGGATGAAACTACGAAATGGTTCTTTCAAAGATTTTGTTCCGGATCATTATCGCTTAGGCTATTTGCTGGTGAATTATGGCTATGAAAAATATGGAGCTGATTTTTGGCAAAAAGTAACCAATGACGCGGCTGCGTTTAAGGGACTGATCTATCCTTTCCAGGCAGCAATAAAGCGGCATACCTCAAAAACGTATAAAGAGTTTCTCAACGAGGCGCAGTCTTATTATAAGAATCAGTATGCCGACCTGGCGAAAGGAAATACAACCGCAGAAGCTGGTCCCCATCCAGTGTTGCCGCTTAATAAAAAAGTACTTACCCATTATCTCTTTCCGTACGCGGTAGAAAACGATGGCCTGATGTATTTAAAGAAAGCGAATAATCGCAGGCCGGTATTTGTTTTACGTGATAATACAGGCGAACACTGGCTGCGCGTGCGTGATATTGCCATCAGCGATCAGTATTCCTATAGAAACGGAAAAGTAGTTTATGCAGCTTTTGAATCAGATCACCGATGGGGATGGAGAGATTACAGCGTGATCCGCATGTTTGATATCAACAGCCGTCAGCAATTTACACTTAGTAGTAAATCGCGGTATTTTACGCCTGATATTTCCCCATCGGGAAATAAAGTAGTTGCTGTGCAAAACAGCAAAGACGGTAGCAGTGAATTACATCTTATTGATGTGGGAACGCAGGAAGTGACCAAAAGATTCCGCCATCCGGGAGTACTAATTTATACCGATCCTAAATTTATCGATGAAGAAAATATCGTACTGGCTGTTCGGGATGCGGAAGGAAGAATGGCATTTACAAAACTTGGAATCACCACCGGAGAATTAAATTTCCTCACCAACCCATCTTACAATGTGGTAGGTTATCCCAACGTGAATGGTGACTACGTTTATTTTTCTGCCAGCTATGGGGGTATTGACAATATCTTCCGTGTGCCGTTGAATGGCGGCGAGCCTGAAGAAATGGAGAGTAAATGGGAACTTGGCAATTATCAGGCTAATGTTGCGAACAACAAGATCAGCTGGACAGCTTTTACTGCTGATGGGTATCAGTTGCAGCAAACCGATCTTTCTGCTGTAACATGGAAACCCGTTCCGGGACTGATTGTCGATCGGTTGGCGGTGAGTTACCCGGTTGCACAGGCAAACAGCGTAGAAGAAATATTAAAGGCGAAAACAGGCAGCAGGCAGTTTGCATCTAAACCTTACTCAAAAAGTAAAGGACTCTTTAACTTCCATAGTTGGAGACCTTATTACGAAGACCCCGAGTTTACGTTCTCCATCTACGGACAAAATATCCTGAATACACTTGAAACGCAGTTGTATTATTTATACAACGAAAATGAAAGAACCAGCGCTGCAGGTGTGAGCGCGGTGTATGGTAAATGGTTTACGCATTTGAATATTGGCAGCCAGTATACATTTGGCAGGCAGGAGCAAATTGGCAACCGGATTCGTACCTGGGATCAAATTGATACGAGAATTGGTTTGAGTGTTCCACTCAGCTGGGCGAAAAAACAAACGTACCGCTCATTTAATGTTGGAAGCAATCTTTATTATAACCGCGAGTTTAATAAAGGATTTTACAAAGATTCATTGGGGACAACAGACTTCTTTTATCTCCAACATTATGTAAGCGTGAGTGAGCAGGTAGAAAGCGCGGTACAACATTTTTATCCGCGCCTTGCATATTCGTTGTCGCTACAGTACCGGCATGCAATTACCGACTTTAACAGCCGGCAGTTTTTGGGCACCGCTTCATTATATTTCCCCGGATTGGCCAGCACGCACAACCTGATTTTTAATGCCGCCTGGCAGGAAACCGGCACTGCTGATGTTCGTTTTGCGAATCGTTTCCCTACTTCACGTGGATATAATGCAGCCTACTTTGCACGCATCATCGGAGTACGAACCAACTATCACCTGCCATTGTTCTATCCCGATTTTGGCTTTGGAAATATTGTGTATCTGCAACGGGTAAGGGGTAATGCGTTTTTTGATTTTGCAAAAGCATTTGATGCAAACAAAAATCCGCTTAGCTATCAGAATAGCGTAGGAGGGGAAGTGTTTTTCGATACGAAATGGTGGAACCAGCATGAGCTTACATTCGGAATCAGGGTAAGCCGTTTGTTGAACTATGATTTTATTTCAAGACGTACTGGCGAAACAGTTTTTGAATTCATTATGCCGGTTTCGATCTTACCGAGATAAAAAAGCGTGAACCGGCAAACGGCAAGCGGCAGGCGGCAAACGGCAAGCGGCAGGCGGCAAACGGCAAACGGCAAACGTGAAAAGGTATTTGTAAATAAGAAAGTAAGAAAATGTTTGTTCTTCGTCACCTTCTTGAATTCAATTGAAAAGTCGCAGTTTCCTGAACGCTGAAAAGATCTCGGCGCACTCTGCGTGACCTCGGCGCACTCTGCGTGAAAATTACGCTGAGGAAAACCGAATTTTGAGACGTGTGAAGCGGCGAACGGCAAACGGCAAGCGGCAAACGGCAAACGTGAAAATGAATTTGAAAATAAGAAACTAAGATAATGTTCGTATCCGTCATGTTTCCTCGAACTCAATTGAAAAGTCGCAGTTTCCTGAACGCTGAAAAGATCTCGGCGCACTCTGCGAGACCTCGGCGCACTCTGCGTGAAAAATGTGGTTATGTGAAATCACTCCGATTGAATAAGAAAAGGGCGGATATCATCCGCCCCTCGTTATAATTTCATATTCGGACATCGACCATCGATCATCGACCATCGATTTTCGCCAACGACTCTTCAATCACCTTCAGCTTTGCTTCTGCATCGGCCTTTTTCTTACGTTCCATTTCCACTACTTCAGGTTTGGCATTAGCAACAAACTTCTCATTGCTCAGTTTTTTCTCAACGGCTGCAAGGAAGCCGATATAGTAAATGCGATCTTTCTCCAGTTGTTCACGTAGCGAAGTTGTGTCGAGCTCCACCGTGGTTTGCAAATAGAAACTATCTTTCTGAACCACCAGGTTAATGCAGTTGTCTTTTGCTTCATTTACGAAGGCAAACTCATCTGCATTTACCTGACGAGATAAAATAGATTCCGTGCCTTCATACATTTTTTGATTTACAGTTTGTATAAAAAGCTGGATTGTGTCTTTAGGTTTCAGTTGTGCACGTGTTCTTGCGTCACGCACAGCAGTAATCACTTCCTTCAGGAATGTTGCTTTTTGCAATAACTGCTCATCCGGTGTTTCGGTAGTGCTGTACTGGCTCACGGTGATATCGCCTTTTTGCTCACGCAACTGGTGATAGATTTCTTCCGTTATGAAAGGCATGAATGGATGTAACAATTGCATCAACTCTTCAAAGAATGAAACCGTTTTTTCATAAACAGCTGTGTCAATTGGCTGCTCGAAACCGGGTTTCACCCACTCCAGGTACCAACTACAGAAATCGTCCCAGATCAGTGTGTACAGCGTTTTGAGTGCTTCACTCAGGCGGAAATCGCGGAACAGTTCATCCAGTTGTATGCGTACCTGGCGGAGTCGCTGCTCAAACCAGTTAACGGCGAACCAGGGTGCATTTGACTGGTTGTCCTGCGTGCGTCCTTCCCAGATTTTTACCAACTTCAGTGCATTCCACATTTTGTTATTGAAATGCAGACCCTGCTCATTGCTGCTTTCATCCCACATCAGGTCGTTACCGGCGGGGGAGGCGATCAGGATACCGAAGCGTACCGCATCTGCACCATATTGATCCACCAATCCTAAAAGATCAGGCGAGTTGCCCAATTGTTTACTCATCTTCCGGCCAATCTTGTCGCGAACGATACCAGTGAAGTAAACTTCGTTGAAGGGCTTTTGCCCCTGGTATTCAAAACCCGCCATGATCATACGTGCCACCCAGAAGAAAATGATCTCAGGTGCAGTTACAAGTGTGTTTGTTGGATAATAATATTTTTACATCTGCATTGCCAGGTTCACTATAACCTTTAAACACTTCAAACGGCCACAACCAGGATGAGAACCAGGTATCGAGACAGTCTTCGTCTTGCCGAAGTGATGTAGTTTTGCCATACTTCTCCTGGTAAATTTTTGCTGCATCGGCTTCGTTGGCCGCGACAACATAGTTTCCTTCGGCATCATACCAGGCGGGAATACGATGTCCCCACCAAAGCTGACGGCTGATACACCAGTCTTTGATGTTTTCCATCCAGTGGCGGTACAGGTTCTTAAACTTGGCCGGATAGAATTTAATCTCATCCGATTCCACAGCCTGTAGTGCAGGTCCGGAAATATTTTTCATGCTTACCCACCATTGCAGGCTTAAGCGTGGTTCTACTACAGCGTCGGTGCGTTCGCTATAGCCAACCTCACTGGTATAAGGTTCAGTCTTAACCAGGTTGCCCGCTTCTTCCAGCATCGGAATGATCTTCTTGCGCGCATCAAACCGGTCTTCACCGATGAGAATCTGTGCAGTTTCGTTCAGTGTGCCGTTGTCGTTAAAGATATCAATGACTTCCAGGTTGTGTTTTTGTCCCAGTTGGTTGTCATTCATATCGTGAGCCGGCGTAACTTTCAATGCACCAGTACCAAAATCCATCGTTACATATTCGTCGGCAATGATGGGAATGGCGCGGTTGATAAGCGGTACGAGTGCTTTTTTACCTACGAGGTGTTTGTAACGTTCATCATCAGGGTGTACACAGATGGCAGTGTCACCCATAATCGTTTCAGGTCTTACGGTTGCGATGATGATATAATCTTCCGTTCCTTCAATGTTATAACGGAGATGGTAAAGCGATTGTGTGGTTTCGCGACGAATTACTTCTTCATCACTCAGCGCCGTCTGGGCTTTTACATCCCAGTTAATCATACGCTTGCCGCGATAGATGAAACCTTTATTGTAGAGGTCAATAAAAACATTGATCACCGACTGGTAATAGTGTGGATCCATTGTGAAAGTGGTACGTTCCCAGTCGAGGCTGCAACCCAGTTTCCTTAGCTGTTGCAGGATGATGCCGCCATATTTTTCTTTCCATTCCCATGCATAGCTGAGAAATTCGTCACGTGATAAGGATGATTTGGCAATGCCGCGCTCGCGCAGCATGTGCACCACTTTTGCTTCTGTTGCTATGGAGGCGTGGTCGGTGCCGGGAACCCAGCATGCATTTTTGCCCTGCATACGCGCACGGCGAACCAGAATATCCTGGATCGTGTTATTAAGGCAATGCCCCATGTGCAATACGCCCGTAACGTTGGGAGGAGGTATTACAACAGTATAAGGTTCACGTTCGTCGGGAGTACTATGAAAATATCCTTTCTGAAGCCAGTGTTTATACCATTTTTCTTCGGCCGCCTGATGCTCAAAGTTCTTGCTGATTGCCATGCGTAATTTTATATGCTTTTTGTGGCGGCAAATGTACGCAGAAAACGTGAAGCGTCAGGCGTGAGGCATGAGAATCGGCAATCGGCAAACGGCAATCCGCAAACGGCAAACGGCAAAGGTGAAAACACTTCTCGATCATCGATCATCGACCATCGATCATCGATCATCGACCATCGATCAGTCCCTCGCTACTTCCTTACAAACATATTTTTCTCCTTCATAAACCTTTACGATAGCACCCATCAATTCATCAAAGGGGGAACTTTTTGTGACGAAACCCCAACCGCCTAAAGCCAGAATTTTATTGGCGTAGCTGGGGTGATTATTCGCAGAAACACCAATGATTTTTATATCAGGCATTTTTTCAACGATCTCTTTGGTGGCTTCAAATCCGTTAATAGGCGTCATGTTGATGTCCATCAACATCACATCCGGATGCAATTCTATGGCTTTGGCAATCGCTTCAACACCGTCTTTACATTGGGCTACAATCTGGAATCAGGTAGGTGCTGTCGATTCCGTTTGTAGTCATCTCTCTGTTCTTTCTGCCTTCAAAAGCACTTCGTGTACTTCGTTCAGTTACGTATTGCTAGGTTGTACCTACAAAGACACCGACAACTTTCTTCAGCACCTATCGGTCTGCAGAACGGCGGTGATGATCGAAATGGTTCAGTCGGTCGTGACCGGCGCTGCCGAACCCCAGGCTGCCCTCGAGAGCCGCTTCGGAACTCGAGCAGTACAAGTAAAGCTTCAGTCCTGATACCGCCGCCGCCCCCTGGGGCGGCGCTCTTCAGACTCGTGCCGGGCCGCGCAAAAATGTCACCAACTGAGCCTCAAGCGCCTCGAAGAGCTTTATAGCGCGCATCATCAAGGGTATCGACCTCGAAGTCACCGATGGTGAGTTCGTCGTTTTTGTCGGTCCGTCGGCGCCTGCGGCAAATCCACTCTGCTGCGCATGATCGCCGGCCTCGGGGACGTCACTGCCGGCGATATCGAGATCCGCAGGCAAAGGTCGTCAACGACCTGCCGCGCCGTGCAGCGCGGCATCGCCGTAGTGTTCCAGTCCTATGCGCTTTACCCGCATATGTCGGTCTACAGGTATTTCTCGCCTTCCCGTTGCGACCGTCGAAAAACTGCCGCAGGAAGAAGTCGACAAGCGCCTGTACCGGGCCGCCGCGAAAGTGCTCAAACATGAAAGCCGTTTGCAGCACCGCCCCCCCCGGCAGCTCTCCGGCGGCCAGCGCCAGCGTTCTGCCATCGGCCGCGCCATCGTGCGCCAGCCCAAGATTTCCTGTTCGACGAGCCGCTGTCCAACCTCGACGCTGCGCTCCGCTCGGAAATGCGTATCGAACTGATGGAGCTGAATCACAAGCGCCTCTCGGCTCGACCGCCGATCCTCTACGTGACCCACGACCAGATCGAAGCCATGACCATGGCCGACAAGATCGTCGTGCTCATGCCCTCGGCGAAATTTCCCTCAGGTCGGCTCGCCGCTCGAACTCTACCGCAAGCCCGTGCAATCTTCGTTGCCGGCTTCATCGGGTAGCCGAAGATGAACTTCATCAACGGCAAGGTGCGCAGCGCCGATGGCTCAAGGTCACCATCGACCTCGGCGCGCTCGGTACCCTGGTGCTGCCGCGCACCAGCACCGCCTCTGTCGCCGGTCAGGACGTAACCGTGGGCATTCGTCCCACGGCATCGCTCAGCTCGGTAATGGCGAGTTCACCCTCGAAATCACGCCGAACATCGTCGAGCGCATCTGGGCATCCACACCATTGCCTATTCGACCCTGCCGGGCGGCGAACCCTTTATCCAGCCCGGGCTCTTCGAAGGCGACCCGTCGATCGAGGATGGCAAGGCGCTGAACATGGGCTTTTCTGTCGCCTACGCATCTCTTCGACGCCAGGGCTGGCCGTCTACTAAGCCCGAGGGCCCGCTGGAGAGGAAAATGCTCGACATCGTCGGCTCTTGCAGACCGAGAAGAACGACTTCCCGCCGGAAGACGAGGACCTACGAGGACATCGTCCTTGCCGATGTCGACTCACCGATCGAAAATGAGCATTGTCGACCCTCGCGTAGACCGAGGTGTCCGCACGGTGACCCGCTTCTGCCGCCGCCTCGGCTACGACAGCTATGCTGATTTCAGGTGCGGCTTCAAGCCCCGGTCGCGCTGTCGGCCAGCGCTATTTTTCGCCCGCAGCAAGCCGAACTTCCTGGTGCACGAAGTTGCCCAGGGCGTCATCGGCATCCGCGGTCAGTCATCTACGAGACCTTTGAGCACCTCGATTCGGCGCCGTCGAACGCGCCGCTGAGCATCGCCAAATCCGAAGTTTTATTCTCTCGTTCGGCTCGGGCGGCGCATCGTCGATGATGGCCGGGAGATCGAGACGCGTTCTTCCGGCTCGGTCTGAAGGTTGCTTCGACCGATGACCTGGCTGCAACTGATGCGTGTGGCCGCGGCTCCGCCGAGCACGGTGATCGTCGCCTTCTGCAACCTCGTGGGTAATAATGCGCAGCTCGCCGAGACTCTGACCGTTGCTGGCGAATATGGGCTGACGCGCGTGGAGTTTGCCACGCGCTCGCGCCGATGGTTTCGGCGCAGTCCGACGATCCTGCTGCCGGTCAACTGGCCAGCACGAAAAATGCCGATATCCTGCGGCCAACGCCCGGTCGCTACGCCTTTCTCGCCACGGTCGACGTACTCGCCCAGACCGTTGCCACCCGTCGGCCCATCGGCTGTCGCCAGTATGCGCCGCATAAAACATCAGCTCGTCGTCAATCGTGACGGCGACGACGGTAGCCCCTCGGGGACTGACCCTCATCCCGGACCTCAGTCCGCAGCCATCCATCGACACGGCATCGGTTGCGCGGCGCCCTTTACTAAACGAGAAGCAAATGACTGCCAAATTTTCCCTCGTACCACACCCTGGACCCCCGCTGCAGGTAGCGGGCCGCTCGGCTATGGGCCCGAGCTGACCAATATCGGCGACGAACCCGTTTCCAATTTTCCAGCTCGGCTTTTCCGGTCCCGCCCGCGCGTCCGACCCGCGACGCTCGAAAACGGCAAGCTGCTGGTGCGCCTGCCAACCACACCTGATCGCGCCGCCCGATGGCTATGTGCTCAGCGGCGGCGCGACCTGGACCTCCGCGCGGCCTCTCCTATGGCCTGCGCCACTGGAGCGACGGTGCCAATTCGGCCTATATCGTGCTCGAAAACGAGCTGCCAGACCGTCGTCATCCGACCAAGCTGACCCAGGGCAAGGGCCACAATTCGCCGCTGCTGAAGGGCACGGCAAAATTCCCGGTACCGGCCTGAGCTGCCGTGCCGCATTCGATCTTCCGGCCCGTCGGTCGCATGCTTGACTAGATCGGCATTGCTCCGGCCGGGCTCGACCTGCAGCCACAGGGCGAAGCTGCCAACCACCCTGCCCTTGCGCCGCTTTTGCCGGCCTTGTGCATGATCTCTTTGCCGTCGAAGCGCTGGTGCGTCCGGCTTCGGAAGCCGGCATGCCGGTGCACATCACCGAAAAAGGTCGGCATGGGCCCGGAAGCCTATGAACTCTCCTTTTATACCGAGAACAGCGCCATTTCGGCCAGTACCACAAAGTAGGGCATGTTCTATGGCCTCGTTACGCTCGACCGCCTATCCTGCGGCGCCAAGCAGTATCCGCACACTTTTACCTTCCCGACGGGCGGTGTGATCAGCGACGAGCCGGGCTTTGCCTTCCGTGGGTCGCACCTCGACGTGGCGCGTCAGTTCTATACCGGCGGCGAAGTCAGCCAGCTCATCAAGATCATGGCCTGGAACAAGATGAACAAGTTCCACTGGCATCTTACGGAAGACAGAAGCCTGGCGCATCGAGATCGACACGAGCTGAACCGGTTGCCGCCTGGCGTGGCCACGGCAGGCGCTGCCGCCGCTGCTCGGCTCGGTCCGCAGCCGACGGGTGGGTTCGCTGTTCAAAGAATGTCATCCGCCAGATCGTCCGCTTCGGCTGACCTCGGCATCGCCGTGATCCCGATCGATATCTAGGCCGCCTATGCAACTCTGCAGGCGCTGCCCAGGCTGCAGCCCCCAACTGCAGGCGGGCGGCCCCCGATGGGTTCCAGAGGGCCCCATGCCGACTGGCAACTCGACTCACGGCTGGGCTCCCAGGGCCGTGTCGGGGCTTAGTGCGTCAGCTGGCCCGGCCGAGCTCGGCGCCCTGCCCCGGGCCGCTCGGCTGCCATTGGCCCCTGTTGACCGCCTGGCTCCGGGGATGCGTGGCGTCGGCCGCATTCCGAAAATCGCCCGGCACCGCTGGCCGGCCGTGGTGGTCGGAAGCCCAGACGGCTCCGACTTTGGGCAATGCGAAAACCATGCCGGGATGCTCAGCCGAGTTCTCAGGCACTGTCTCTGTGCCTCAGAACTTACTTGGCAGCTTGAAGACCTCCGAAAAAATTGTCAATTTCATTTTTATTTTTGTTGAAAAACATACATTTTTGTT
>JANPZZ010000004.1 GCA_024707305.1 Chitinophagaceae bacterium | reverse complement strand
GATATCCAGAGACAGTCGATTTATTTACGCGGCCTGTATCAATACCTGCATAATAGTTTCTTTCGTTTGTCAATTCTGCAGTTTCCAGCGTGGCTGCCGGGTAAAAGGACGTGTCCTTCTGTGTTGTTAACAGCATCCTCACGTTGCCCAGGTGGTCTTTGAGCATATAGTCAAAAGCCCACCCCGACCCTCCCCAAGGGAGGGAGATGAAACGAACCCTTCCCTCTTCATGTCCGGCAAACTGGAGCGTATCATTTTGGAATACAAATCCAGCAAGGTACAAGGTCACAACCGTATCGACTCCAGGTTCATATACTGTTTTCCGAAGTTTATTACCGCTTGCGTCATAAGTGTATTCGATAAAGCCTTTATTAGCACTACCGTTTTTAATCGTGATTTTACGAGGCAGGTTAAGGTAGTTATATTCAATGCCATTCTGACCAGCATATGTTTCAATGTCTTTGTTTAAATCCTTAACCAGGTTGCCATTTCCATCGTATGTATAATCAACCGTTGAAGAGTTTTTACTGCCAACCTCCGGGTGGAGTGAAGAGGTGCGGAAATCACCTAATCGCGTTAATGGATCATTGTGTCCGTCAATTACGGATTTTAGTTTGTTACTGTAGTCAAGATAATGATAAGTGAGGCTGTCAATAGTGGCGCTGGCGACACCGGTCCAGCCTCGATGTTTCATACACAGGATATTTCCATTGGCATCGTAACTCATCCCGCTCATACTAAAATCAAGACCTGCCGTCTTATTAAAGGATGAGCTGGTATATTGATTAAAATCGGCTGACAGTATCCGGTTGGCCGCATCATAGGTAAAATCCAGTTTCCTTTTTTCATTATCTCCCTTTGCTTTTCCAAACCGTACCGCTGATGTTACCATTATATTGAGGTGAAGCATAACTGTTGTTACCAACAATACCATTCTGCGTCTTATCATACCCCAAGTCAAAACCGAAATAATTATTTTCATGCGCATCTTTAGCGAATGAACGATTGACACCCAGCAGCCAGCCGCGTATATTATAATCATAAGTAAGACTGTCAAGAGGTCCGCCTCCAGGCCCGGAGGTTGGCGCCAGTACTTTTTTCTTCAATTGTCCCAAAGCATCGTAGCTGTTTTCAACAATGGTTGTCCAGACAGTTGGATAGGCACCCCCGTTTACATGTGAATTTGAAACTTTCTTATCCACTTTAATTACTCTGAAAAGTGAATCATATGTGTATTTGGTTACTATAACGGATGTTTGTGAATTTGTGGATAGTTTAGGCTGTTTAACGATATTGATTAGAGGATGGCCTGACCAACTATATTGCGTTGTAACAACATCGTTGCCGCCTGTGAGATTACGTGACTTGGTCTGAATCAATCTTCCTTTTGCGTCATAAAAGTTAACACTATGTAGATATGTTGTACTTCCCAATACTTTCACCCGCGTTCCTGTTACAAGGCCTTTTAAGTCTGTCGACATTGTGATTGCCTGTGGGTATGGCCAAACAGTATTTGAGGCAGACATAATATTCCCGTTTTGTAACCCTCCGGTGCTATTGTCTATCGTACTGTTTAGGCCTGTTGTGTATTGACTAAGCCAGTCATAATTATCATAAAAAAGTTCGGGTTAGCTCTTCAATCGTCTGTCCGGTTAGATTGGGATACGCGGAACTCGATTCAGCAGCTGTAGCATGCGTGGAACGACTACTGTTGTTATTCCACAGACCAGTTGCAGAAGGTCTGTTAAGCTCATCATATAACGTGTACATCCACTTTACCGGAGAACCGGCGCGCAAGTTCGCATCCTGCGTCAACACCAATCTGTCCCGCGCATCATAGACCATATAAACTTCACCTGCACCCGGAACTTTTTTTCATGATCATTCTTCCGCGTGTATCATACTCATAACGAAAACATTGTTCATTTAAGATTGCATTGCTCAAAGCACTCATGTTCCAGCTATTCGCAATAAGCAATTCAACACCGCGTGGTTGGGCCAACATCATGAACAAGCTGGCTGATGCCCTGGGAACTTCTGTTGATTATTTAATCAGCGGTGATAAAAGTGAGAAGGCTAAAAGCTTCATTAAAAAACTCTGAACTCATACAACGCTTTAAAGAAGTGGATGCACTGCCCGAAGAAGAACAGGGAGTATTGATAAAAATAATTTCCGCTTATGTCAGAGACTTTAAAGCTAAACAGGCTTATGCATCATAAACAAAGTCCGGCGATCGCCGGACTTTGTAGCTTATTTATTATTTCATAATGACTGACGATTTTTTATACCGCCAAACAGTATACATCCTGCCATAGTTATTTTGAAGATAATACACTATCTGGACTTTATTCCACCGTTTAACTGTCGTAAAAATTTCTTCTTATCAAAAGGCTTTTCATCTATACCTACAGCCCACTTGGGGTATAAATCATTTACAGAAAGAGGTATAGAATCAAACTGCAAAACATAATGGTCAATATAAAAAATAATAGTAGCATTTTTTTTCTAAAAGCCAATAATGGTATAGTTAGCTTGCCTTTTATCAATATTGACAACAGTTGTATCACATTTATAAATAAACTTTACAATTCCTACCTTATATTCTGACGGCTTACCGTCAATTTCAAAATCTACACTAACGGTATTATTGGTTTGGGCAATAGAATAATTGACCAATTGCATAAAGCATATAAAGATTATTATCGTTCTCATTTCTTAATTCCGATTGATAAAAATTGTTTTAAAGGAAACGTTGCTATTGGTGCTGTAGAGTTACTCTTGTTTAAGACATATACAGTGCCACTACTTGGGCTTAGAACATAAGAGTTTCCTCTATAACCGCTTGCTTCATTATAATCAACTCCTGGTGTAGGCGTAGCTACAAAGCTGCCAGACTTTCCACCAATGGTATTAGAGCCCGGTGACCTTGTTCCTGAAGGGTGAACATGAAATGAACCTTCTGGCCGTGGTAATAAATTTGCTTGAGCAGGGTCTGCCGCTTCGCTTGGAACGACTGTAGCTTGAGCATCTTCTAATGGGTCTGCTTTGGCTCCAGGCTTGGCATGAACAACAGCCTCAGTGCCATCTTTAGTCGGCCCATATACCCCGCCTTCCTCGTGAAATCCGCCTTCATCATCATTTCCTTTAAATTCATCTGTACGTCTATCATTTGCCTTCTCCATACGGTCAACAGCCTTACCCATCTCACCCCTTACAAAGGCACTTGGCAATTTCACCGCTGATTTGACGGTGCTAACATCAGTTGTGCCCCCAGCTTTATCAGTTGCTTTAACTGCTGCAACCTCTTTCTTATCAGTTACAACATATACTTTGCCGTCGTCAATTCCATCTGTTCCGATTTTCTGTCCCTTCTGGTTATAAAAATCTCCGTATGGCCTCATCCCATCCGGATCAATAAACCTAATCGGATTGTCAAAGCAATAATTATACGGAGAAAATCTTCGCATTTGATCGGCAAGCGGGTCAATCACATGCCACCTGCCAATTTGGTTATCATACATCCGCGCTCCATAATCCAACCAATCCAATCCACTTCCATCGGCAAACTCCTCCCGCTGTTCTTCCTTTCCATTGTACTTATACTTACTATCTGGTTCTCCAAACGCCAACGCCTTACTACTTATCCCCGCCATTGTCAAGCCAAACGGATAATAGTGCGTTTCTTCCAGGATTGGCCCGCGGATATGGGTCACGGTAAGGTTGTCAAAGAACACATCAATGTTTGGCGTTTCGTTGCTCAGGTAAATATACAAATACCCATTCTTGCTTACTGTTAAATTTGTTTTTGTATGCGTCGTTAATGTATTGTCAGCTCCAACCGGGTCAAATCCGCTGCTGGCGCTCACGTACTTGAACTGCTCGTCGAACAAGATCCAGTTCAGGTAGGCTTTGGGTTTGGCATTATCGTAGCTGCGGTTGTCCAGGAAATTCTGTACGGCGGGATCCAGCGTACTTCCGGTTTCAAGTTGGTTCAATGTGGCTCCTCCATGCGCAGTTGAAATGCCTGCAACAGATGGCTCTAATACATTTAATATGCTTTGGAGCAGATTAATCGCAGTTCCCGGCGTTACTCCATTCTTTTTTATACCAGCTCTTTACAAAAAGATTGAACTTGTCACCAGCCATCACTTTCAAGACAGCCACACGCTGCTTGCACAGCTCACGCAGGCAGAACTTCAATTGAAGAGTCATCAAAAAACGACAATGCTTCTAAAACTCAGTAAGATCCGCTTTAACAGCACACTGGAAGATATCCGGTGCAGCACTTCCAGAAATCTTTATCCTGAACAAATACAAACCCTCTCAGATTGTACTTTCCTGCAGCGTACAGAGAACATTCTTATCACGGGGCCTACCGGATCGGGAAAAAGCTTTTTGGCCTGTGCACTGGGAAATCAAGCCTGTATGATGGGACATAAAGTGTATTATGCCAATATGAACCGGTTGAGCGAAAAAAATCATGCTGGCAAGAATGGATGGAAGCTTTGTAAAACTCCTGAACCAGTTCGGAAAAGTAGCCCTTCTGATCCTGGATGACTTCGGTCTTCAGCCCTTGGATCAGAATACAAGACTGGCGTTATTGCAAATACTTGAAGACCGTTATGCAGAAAGATCTACAATGCTTGTCTCACAGCTACCCATTGCAAAATGGCATGAAGCAATCGGAGAACCGACCCTCGCTGACGCCATCATGGACAGGATTACATCAGGTGCACATAGAATAGAATTAAAGGGGGAGTCCTTGAGAAAAAAAGCAAATAAAAAAATAATAACTTTAACCACTCATAAAAACAGATTTGATATATCAAAAACACAGGGTGGTCAGTTGCCAGTGAAATCACTGGTCAGTTCGAGTGAAATAATCATTCTTCTTTGCTCAAGGCCTCTCTCTTTTCTCGTTTCCTGCTTATCCAGTTGCTGCAATCTGTACTGTTCTAACTGGCTGGTGATATCTGCAATGGCCTTTGTTACAGCTATGCTGCCTGTTTCCAGTTTCTCCGCTACCCTTCTTACAAATTTCTCCACCTGCGTGTCATTGTATAAATCCAGATTATGCCTGACTGATAAGCCTGCCAGTTCTGGATTGGATAAATACCCTGCATGTTTTCTGTTTACCACTGTTACTTTCATGGTTACTCTCATCCTGTCCAACCCTTCTACTCTTACACCTCCCAGCAGTTCTATCAGGAGTTCTTCTGTTTGGTAAGTAAAACAGTGCGGGTTTGTTGTGTTTAGTTCCATAATGTTTAAGTTTTAGGCATAAAAAAGCCACTCAATAATGAGTGGCTGGAAGAGTCTAGAAAAAATCTGCTATCAAACGATATGCAATGAGCTAATACCTAACCTTGATACTAAACTCGCTTTCGATCAGTTTTAATATCTGCAAAATCTTTTGAGCCTCTGGTAGCGTATCAACATGCTGCTCATAATCAGGGTATTCATAAATTCTATATGGATTCCCTTTAGCAACCTCGATTGTAACACCATACGAATCGGTTGCTAAATGATACCCTTTTATCTTTGTGTAGTCTGGCAAAGTAAAAACAGATAATCTTTCCAAACTGTCAACAAAACTAGTCCACTCTAATTTGGGAAGAAGGGAGTAAATCTTCCCGCAGTTTTAATAGAACTTGTGTCAGATGGAGGCTCATTTTGAGTAACATATGTATATAATACCCCCCTTATTATTTCACCTTCTTTTTTAAGGATGATTAGTTGCGTACTGTCCTTGTAATCATAAACGCCATGTGCAATCCAAAGCCTGACTTGCCATCCTTTAACTCCATTTCGTAATGAATGAAGGTTCAGTGATGATTGCAAGTCCAAAAAATACTTATTCCATTTTTCACCCTGAAAGAATTTCGGGATATCTCGTGTTATTGAATCGGAAGATTGCAAAAGGCTACTATTCTCCGCCTCTCTGTGTTGAGAATTACAACTCAAAAAAGACAATGCTATGCTTATGACCAAATGGAAAGGGAGTATCTTCTTGGCTGAATATCTTCTTTTCATTTTTAGTTAATTGAATTTTTTAATAAAAAATAGGAGCACGTCGTTTGTCGTCTTCAGGAGGACTCTGTGATGATTGAGAACTGCTCGTAAAGTTAGAAATTAAAACATTGAACAACATTGAATTCAAGTTGGAGTTACTAGTGTTTACATTATTCACTGGCCTATCCAAGCCTTTTCTGATTTCATCACTAAGCTTATAACTGGTCACTTTTATTTTTCCTTCTTTGCCGTAGAAGCCCTCAGCTAAGCCATAAGTAGTACCCTCTGTTCTTGAATTTTCATTAGGATTAGTGGGGTCGTATACAGGATCATCAGGCTCCAACTCTTCTGGAAATCTTCCTATCAGTTTTCCAACTGAATTCACTAAATAGAAATACAGATTCATGTTTTCACCACCGAATATTTTGATATCCCCACGACCTTGATTATCACTAAATGTTTCATTTGCTTTTCCGCTTCCTTGCCAGTGAATATGAATATGACCTACAATAGTGGCTCCTTTGGGTATTTTGTGAGCGTTGTCACGAGGGCCGGGTGACTTAGCCCATCGTTGATCCTTTGCATAGTATTGAACCGGGTCAGAAAAGCCAAACACATCAACTCCTTTATGCTTTATCTTATAGATAACAGCAGAATATTCCTCACTCTTACCATTCGCCCCCAATGACCCGTAAAGCTTAGCCCAAGCAAAAGCTGCCTGATCACGAGTGCGGTAATATTTAGGGTCAGCATTAGGGTTTACAGGAAACAGTCCATTAAAATCAAAGTATTTTATTGGATTATTTTGAGCATAACTATAAGGACTCCATCTCCTTAATAAGTCAGCAAAAGGGTCTTGAACATGGAATCTCCCAATCTGGTTATCATACATCCTCGCCCCATAATCCAGCCACTCTAATCCACTACCATCTGCAAACTCTTTCCGTTGTTCTTCTTTACCGTTGTATTTGAACTTGTTGTCTGGTGATCCAAACTCCAACGCCTTACTACTAATCCCACTCATCGTCAACCCAAACGGGTAATAATGCGTTTCTTCCAGGATTGGGCCGCGGATATGGGTTACCGTAAGGTTGTCAAAGAACACATCAATGTTCGGCGTCTCGTTGCTCAGGTAAATATACAAATACCCGTTCTTGCTTGCTGTTCTATTTGTTTTTGTATGCGTCGTCAATGTGTTGTCAGCTCCAACCGGGTCAAATCCGCTGCTGGCGCTCACGTATTTAAACTGTTCATCGAACAAGATCCAGTTCAGGTAGGCTTTGGGTTTGGCGTTATCGTAGCTGCGGTTGTCCAGGAAATTCTGTACGGCGGGATCCAGCGTACTTCCGGTTTCAAGTTGGTCGATGATAGATGGTCGATGATCGAGCCCGCTTCGGGGGGTGGGGGGCTTTGTCCGAGCCCCCTTCGGGGGGTTGGGGGGCTTTTGGGGGCTTTGGGGGCTGATATTAGCGAAGTTTATCCAGGCTCTTCACCAGCTTTTCATCTTTTCCAAATGCCGCGGGCGGCCATGATGTAGCCAGCAAGTATTGCAAACGTAAGCACTGCTGTTAATGCGAAATTGCCTTTTTCAAACTTGCTTACCTGGGTAAAATAAATCACCAGCAAGATTACAGCAAGACCTACACCCCCTAACGTCAGCTTAAACTGCGCCTTTCTGTCTTTAAACAAAAAGATGGTGATGCCAGAAAGCAATACGCTAATCCCCGTAAGGATCAATAACAGGAAATGACTTCCTGCATCCACTACTGAATAAGTAGACATGGTTCCTTCTATTCGGTTGCCTGTATAAAAAGGAAACTGGAATGTAAAAATCGACGCCACACAGGCCAGTAATAACCACAAACTTTGCTGACGTTGTATCATATTAAGATGGGGCTTTTTATAAATTTAGGTATTCCCTCGCTTATTTAATAAATAACGCTGAGATGGTTATCCTAATTCAGGATAAAGCGGAAACTGTTGCATAAAAGTTTTCACATCCTGGCGCACATCTGCAATTACCTTCTCATCGTCGGCGTTCATCAACACTTTATCAATCATGCTTACTACTGTTTCCATATCCGCTTCCTTCATACCACGTGTGGTAATGGCAGGAACACCAATGCGGATACCTGATGTTACAAACGGAGATTTGTCATCAAAAGGCACGGCATTTTTATTCAGCGTGATGTGTGCTTTGTCAAGCGTTTCCTGTGCTTTTTTACCAGTCAGGTTTTTATTACGAAGATCAATCAGCATCAGGTGGTTATCCGTTCCGTTGCTGATCAAATCATATCCGCGGCTTACCAACGCTTTCGCCATTGCCTGTGCATTGGCAATTACCTGTTTTGCATAAACGGTAAAGTCATCCGAAAGAATCTCACCAAAGCTTACTGCTTTCGCAGCAATCACGTGCTCCAAAGGACCACCCTGTGTACCGGGGAAAACAGCCAGATCCAGCAACTGGCTCATCGTTCTGGTATTCCCTTTTTGGATCTTTGACACCCCAGGGGTTTTCAAAATCATGACGCAGCATGATGATACCACCACGGGGACCGCGTAATGTTTTATGTGTGGTGGATGTAACGATATGACAATGTTCAAATGGATCGTTCAACAATCCTTTCGCAATCAAACCTGCAGGGTGTGCAATGTCGGCAAAAACAACCGCACCAATTTTGTCTGCCACCGCGCGAATGCGTGCATAATCCCAATCGCGGCTATATGCGGAGGCACCGCAAATAATCATTTTGGGTTTTTCTTTCAGGGCAGTCGCTTCCAGTTGGTCATAATCCACCAGGCCGGTTTCTTTTTTTACACCATAAAAAAGCGCCTGGAAGTTTTTGCCGCTAAAATTGGCAGGGCTGCCATGTGTAAGGTGGCCACCCATGCTTAAATCAAGCCCCAGCACTTTTTCACCAGGTTTTAAACAGGCGAGAAAAACAGCTGCATTTGCCTGTGCACCGCTATGGGGTTGCACGTTGGCCCAGGTTGCATTGAAAACTTTTTTCAACCGCTCGATAGCCATCGTTTCAATTTCATCAATCACTTCACAACCACCATAATAGCGCTTGCCGGGATAGCCTTCCGCATATTTATTGGTAGCTACAGTACCCATGGCCTGCATGACCTGGTACGATGTAAAGTTTTCTGATGCAATTAATTCAATTCCGTGGCGCTGACGGTCAAGCTCTTTGGCGAGGAGGTCAAAAATCTGAGTTTCTTTATGCATATCGCAAAATTACAATCGGCTTGTCATGAAAACAGCGTTATGCGGATAACTTTTTGTATATGTTAAAAAGTCTTACTTTCGTTGGCTTTTGTGCATGAAAATTGTGCGTACGAAGCAATGGTTGGGATCCTGAGCAAGCTTCCAATTCATTTTTTCATCGGCCCTTCTGCGACAGCGCAGGGGTGGCAAATGTCCCGAAAGGGACCGGGTTTTACATGAAGGCAATTATACCAGTAGCGGGCGCAGGAACCAAACTCCGTCCTCATAGTTATACACAACCCAAGGCACTGATCCCCCTGGCGGGAAAAACGGTCCTGAGTATTATCATCGACCAAATGCGCGAAGCGGGCATCCAGGATTATATATTTATTGTAGGATATCTTGGCGACAAGATCCGCGATTACGTGAAATCACGTTATCCCGAATTGAACGCTACCTATGTCCACCAGATTGACAGGCAGGGGGTGGGTCATGCTATCCAAATAGCCAAATCTGCCGTTAATGGCGATGAAGTAATCGTGGTATTGGGTGATACCATTTGCGAATACGATGTACAGGAAGTAGTAAACAGTCCCTACTCGATGCTCGGCGTTCGTAAAGTAGATGACCCGCGCGAATTTGGTGTGGCAGAACTGGATAGCGAAGGGTATATCGACCACGTAATCGAAAAGCCGCAAATTCCAAAATCCAACCTCGCACTGGTTGGCATTTATAAAATCAAAGAAAGCAATCAATTATTCGATTGCCTGGAGAGCAATTACCTGCAGGGACTTCGTACCCATGGCGAATACAGTCTAACTGACGCCATCGACTGTATGCTCAAGCAGGGCATTAAAATGAAACCGTTCCGGGTAGATAGCTGGTTCGATTGCGGTCGCAAAGAAACCCTGCTGGAGTCGAATGCCACGCTGCTTAAAAAATTTGAGAAACGCCGCGAGTCGGATTACCAGTTTGAGAACACAGTTATCATTCCACCCGTAAGTATTGGTGAAGGTTGTGATATTCGCAACAGTATCATTGGTCCCAATGTTACCATTGGCGAAAATACCCGGATGAACTTTTCAATTGTCCGCAATAGTATCATCGGCTCTTATTCCAACCTCTACGATATCGTTTTGGAATCATCCATCATCGGAAGTGATACCGCACTGAAAGGTGAAGCCCGGAGATTGAGCATTGGTGATAATACCAGCATCGATCTGGGTTAATTTTTCCGAAAATATTATACAACTTTATTGAAAGGCAGATGGGGGATTGCCATGCGGCAAACGTGAAATAATACGCCATTGTTGTAGGACGCGCTGCAGCGTCCGTGCACACTCTGCCCTTTTCATTATTTTCGTTTCATGACAAACCGAATTACCCGGCTTTTCAAAATTGATTTTCCGCTGATACAGGCAGGCATGATATGGGCCAGTGGATGGAAACTGGCCAGTGCTGTTAGCAACAACGGCGGATTGGGCACCATTGGCGCCGGCAGCATGTATCCCGATGTGCTGCACGAACACCTGCGCAAATGCAAAGCTGCCACCAACAAACCTTTTGCAGTAAACCTTCCCCTGCTCTATCCGGATATTGATAAACATATACAGATCATTCTGGAAGAGAAAGTGCCAATTGTGTTTACTTCTGCGGGCAATCCCACTACCTGGGCTCCCACTTTAAAGAATGCGGGGATCACGGTTGTGCATGTAGTAAGCAGCAGCCGCTTTGCACAAAAGGCGGAACAGGCCGGTTGTGATGCCGTAGTTGCGGAAGGATTTGAAGCCGGTGGGCACAATGGACGTGAAGAAACGACCAGCATGGTGCTGATTCCTGCCGTAAAATCCGCGGTAAAAATCCCGGTGATTGCTGCCGGCGGATTCGCCACCGGCCGCCAGATGCTGGCCGCTATGGTACTGGGCGCGGAAGGTGTTCAAATGGGCAGCCGATTTGTTGCCAGCGAAGAAGCGTCCTCGCACCTGGCTTTTAAAGAAAAGGTAATTCAGAGTAAAGAAGGAGATACGAAATTGTCGCTCAAACAATTGACTCCGGTACGAATGCTGCGCAACCAGTTTTTTGAACAGGTACAACAGGCTGAAGAGAGAGGAGCCGCAAAAGAAGAATTACAACAGCTGCTGGGTCGTGGCCGCGCCAAACTCGGCATGTTTGAAGGCAACCTGGCGGAAGGGGAACTGGAAATAGGCCAGGTAAGCAGCCTGCTTCACGAAATTTTACCCGCCGCAACCATCGTAAAAAAAGTGAGGGAGGAATTTGAACAGGCCTTGGAAAATCCATTGGGAAAGCATTAACTTTACTGTTGGTTGGCCGATGTATATGTAAGTTCATCCATTTTATCGTTTAAAAACGGTCACATGAAACGCAAAATCTCTCTGCTTGTATTAGGAATGTTCGCCATCGGCATCGCCGGTGCATATGCTTCCGCCGATCCTGATCCCTGTGCGGCTCCAGGTTCTCCCTGTAAAACAGTTGCCGGAAAGAAAAATCTGGCAGGTCAGGTAATGCACGCTGAAAAGAAAAATCCGTTGAAAGATGTTACCGTAACGGCTTACATATCTTCCAAAAAAGAAAAAACAGTCTTCACTGATATCGAAGGTGCATTTGCTTTTGAAGAACTCAAACCCGGCACCTACCGCTTTGTATTTGAAAAAGCAGGTTACAAAAAAGTAACACGCGAAAAAACAATCATCAAAGCCGACGAAGGTTTCCTGATGAATATTGAAATGATAGAAGCAAAAGATTTTGAATTGCTTCCTTCTCCCATGCACTTCACCGATTTCTAATTTTTTATTTCGAAGATAATATCAGCGGGTTCACTCTTCCAGTGATACCCTGCTTTTGCTTACTTTCAATTTATAGCCCGCTCCAACTTTGAGTGCAAGATTTTCTTTTTCGTGACTCACCGGAAAACCAAAACATACCGGGTAGTCGTATTCAGCAACCGCATCGCGGATGATTTCATAAACATCTTTACCAAATGGCCGCTCTGTATCTTTTGTGTCAGAGAATCCGCCGACAATTAATCCCGCCAGGTTCTTCAATCGACCTGCACGTTTTAATTGCAGTACCATCCGGTCGATATTATAAAGATATTCGCCAACATCTTCTATAAACAGGATCCGGCCTTTTGTTTTTAATTCAGAATCAGATCCCATCAGGTGGGTTAATAATGCCAGGTTTCCGCCTACCAGTTCGCCAATCCCTTCGCCCATCCTGTTAAAGGAATGCGGCTCGCAGCTATACCGCGCCCATTTCCCTTCCAACGCATCGCGCAGCGACTGCACGTAGCGATTTATGTATCCTGCATCATTAAATGCACCAGCCATGGGCGCATGCAATGTTGCAATATTGAAATTGCGATAAATATGACAATGCAAAACAGTGATGTCGCTAAAACCAATAATCCACTTTGGCTTTTTTCGGAAATGACTGAAGTCAATGCGGTCAATAATACGGCTGGTTCCATAACCACCGCGGGCGCATAAAATTGCTTTTACTTCCGGATCATCCAGCATCGACTGAAAATCGGCCAGTCGCTCTTTATCTGTTCCACTGAAATAAGTGGATGAAGATCCGCCAATGGTTTTTCCTTTTTTTACCTGATAGCCCCATTCCTCAGTAAGCACACGCATACATTCTTCTACTTTCTCTTCATCCATAAAGCCTGCCGGGCAAACAAGTCCGATCGTATCTCCTTTCTCGAGATAAGGTGGAGTTATTATCATGTCAATTCAGTTAATCTTGTTTCATTTTCATTTACTACCAGTTCATGCAGTACACCACATTTCATTGCAAAGTTATCACGCTGGTGTCCTACCGGAAAATCAAAGCATACCGGATAGTCGTAATCTTTTATTTTTTCCATTACAATTTCTGCCAGTTCTTTTCCAAACTCACTTCCGGGATCATCAGGTTTCATTTTAAAACCTCCAACAACCAACCCTTTCAAATGCGCAAGTTTTCCCGTCCGTTGCAGGTTCCAAAACATACGATCAATGCTGTAACGATACTCACCGGTATCTTCTACAAACAGTATCTTCCCTTTTGTACTGATATCAGATGATGAACCAGATAAAGACTCCAGCGTTTTCAGGTTGCCGCCCACCAGTATTCCTTTCGCTTTTCCTGTTCGATTCGATGTTGAAAATGGAACCCGATATTCCATCAGCTTTCCATTCAATGCATCCCGAATCGATAAGATGCTTGCAATTTGTCCGGGTTCTGCTTTTGTAAGATCATTTGGAAAACTATTACACATTTTGGAATGGATAGAAGCCATGCCCACCTGTTTATTCAGATGTGCGTGCAGCACCGTGATGTCGCTAAAGCCAATTACCCACTTGGGATGTTTCTTAAAGTTTGTCCATTTCAGTTGGTCTACGATACGAACTGCACCATAACCACCACGTGCACACATGATGGCTTTCAGATCGGGCGCATCCAGCATTTTTTGTAGATCGGCCAGTCTCTCTTCATCGGTGCCGCCAAATGTATTGTAGCGTTTGCCGATCGTATCACCAATGCGCACCTGGTAACCCCATTCCTGCATCAGTTGCACCGCGGGCTGTATTTCTTCCAGCGTAATATATCCGGCGGGTGAGGTAATGCCGATGGTATCACCCTGCGAAAGTGCAGGTGGAACATGAATGCCTGTTTCTTCCAACGCCCTGCTTCCCACAATCCCTGATACTAAAGGGATCGCAGCCAGCCATTTGCCCTGCTCCAGAAAATCTTTGCGGTTCATACCTTAAAAATAGTCGTTTCCGACCTAACTACAGGCTGATTTATAATGCGTCATGCGTTAAAAACTAAACCCATTTACCTAAAGTCGAAAGGCTTAATTTTGCAGCCTAAAGCAATTGCTATTCATGGCGTTACCCAAAAGATACTTAGTTACCTCCGCCCTCCCCTATGCCAATGGTCTTAAACACGTTGGTCACCTGGCGGGGGCTTATATTCCGGCTGATATTTATGTGCGATACCTGCGTGCGCAGCATCGCGACGTGGTTTTTGTGTGTGGCAGCGATGAGCATGGCACTGCCATCCCCATCCAGGCGATGAAAGAAAACACAACGCCGCGTGCTATTATCGATAAATACCACGAAGCGATGAAGGAGGACTTTGCAGACCTGGCAATTTCCTTTGATATTTATCACCGCACCAGCGAACCACTGCACCACGAAACGGCGCAGGAGTTTTTTACATACCTCCATGAAAGAGGCGAACTGGAGACCAAAGAAACCGAACAGTATTACGACGAATCGGCCAATACTTTTCTGGCCGACCGGTATATAAAAGGTACCTGCCCCAATTGCGGCAGCGATCGCGCATTTGGCGATCAGTGTGAAAACTGCGGCACCAGCCTCAGCCCCGATGAACTGATAAACCCGGTGAGTACTTTAAGCGGAAATCCTCCGGTAAAGAAAAAAACAACGCACTGGTACCTGCCACTGGGTCGCCATGAAGAATTTCTGACCAAATGGATTTTGCAGGAACATAAAGAAGACTGGCGCCCTACAGTAGTTGGCCAATGTAAAAGCTGGATTGAAGGCGGCTTACAATCACGTGCCGTCACACGCGACCTCGACTGGGGTATAAAAGTACCGTTGAAAGATGCCGATGGAAAAGTGTTGTACGTGTGGTTTGATGCGCCTATCGGATACATCAGTGCCACAAAACAATGGGCGCTTGATCACCAAAAAGACTGGAAGCCCTATTGGTACGACAACGATACACAGCTCGTACATTTTATTGGGAAAGATAATATCGTTTTCCACTGTATCATCTTCCCCGTGATGTTGAAACTGCATGGCAATATTCTTCCGACAAATGTGCCGGCGAACGAGTTTTTGAATCTGGAAGGAGATAAGATGAGTACCAGCCGCAACTGGAAACTCGACATGCGCGACTATATCACCGATTTTGTAAAAAAAGAAAATGGTGGTGGGCAATGTGTAGACATGTTGCGCTATTATCTCACACAAATTGCACCTGAAACAAAAGACAGCGAGTTTACCTGGAAAGGTTTTCAGGATGCTGTAAACAGTGAACTGGGATCGATTTTCGGCAACTTTGAAAACCGCACTTTTGTTTTGATGCATAAGTTGTGTAAAGGCAAAGTTCCACCACTGCATACAAATATTCTCGACGATACGGATCAGCAACTCATCGATAAAATAAAAGAGACGGCGAAACTTGTGGGTGACCTGATTGAGCAATACAAATTCCGCGACGCCCTTTATGAAGTGATTGACCTGGCACGTGCAGGCAACAAATACATGCAGAAAAAAGAGCCGTGGATTCGCGCACGCCAGGTAGATGAAAACGGACAGGTAACTGCAGAAGCACAGGCTTCTATTGACAACTGTCTGCATCTCTGTTTGCAACTCACTGCCAACCTCGCCATCCTTGCAAACCCCTTTCTTCCTTTTACTGCAAAAGAAATGTTGCATAAAATGAAAGTGGTGGATAAAATGCTGGAATGGAAAAATGCGGGACAAATAAAATTACTCAGCGTGGGATACAGCCTGCGTGAACCAAAGGTATTATTCCGCCAGATAGACGATACAGAAATTGCAGCACAGGTGGAAAAACTGAAAGCCGGACTTGTCGCCAGTCAGCAGGATGCTGCTAACGACAAGCAAGAAATCGCTGAGAAAAAAGAAGACAAACCTTTGAAAGAAGAAATACAATTTGACGACTTCGCAAAGATTGATTTACGTGTGGGAACGATTACCCAGGCTGAAAAAGTTCCGAAAGCAGATAAATTGTTGAAGCTGGAAGTGGATCTCGGTTTTGAGAAAAAGAACGGTGGTATCCGGCATTGCACTTCATTTCGCACCTGAAAATATTATCGGCAAACAGGTTGTTGTTGTGTGCAACCTCGCTCCGCGCAAAATGCGTGGCATCGAGAGCAATGGCATGATCCTGATGGCCGAAGACAGCGATGGCAAACTCAAATTCGTCAATCCCGACGAAGCGACAGCAAATGGAGCGGGAGTGAGCTGAGAGAGGGATGTTGGATGGGGGATGGGGGATGATGGATGGGGGATGGGGGATGATGGATGGGGGAAGTTGGATGGGGGATGGGGGAAGTTGGATGGGGGATGGGGGATGATGGATGGGGGATGATGGAAGTAGGATGATAGTGCAGGTAACCGCTGTTATTTTTAGAGCGGTAACCCTCATACTAAGCATACTTCCCCCATCCCCCATCCAACTTCCCCCATCTCCCATTCCCCATCCTACTTCCCCCATCCCCCCCCTCAATCTCCCCTTTTTAGCGTAAATTCAGGGCAAATTTTATCCGTAATTTGACAACAACAGCCAAAAAGAAAAAATACTGGAAAATACCCCTTGTGCTTATCGGCGGCATCGGGCTGTTGTTACTGGCTTTTCATTTTTGGTTTGTACACCATGCTGAAGGCATTATTGAAGAAATGGTTCGGCGCGAGTCGAACGGCAAAGTTGAATTACGCGTAAAGAACTTTAAGTTTAACTGGTTCAGCAATAAGATGGAACTGGAGCAGGCTACTTTCTTTACCACCGATTCCATCTCCCCTACCTCCTACCTGTTTGCAGTAAAAAAAATTAAAATGCAGGTGCAGTCCGTCTGGCCATTGCTGATGGATAAAAGGTTTTTGATTGATTCCCTGCAACTTTACGATCCTGATATCAGCGTTACACGGAGGGAAGCAATTCAAAGATCCGACAGTGATACCAGCAGCAGCCTTTCCATTCCCCAGGAAATGGGTCGCATTTATAATTCAATACAGGACGCGTTGCAGGCCTTACAGGTAGATCGCTTTCAGATTCATAACGGAAGTTTTTCTCTATACAATAAAGCCAGACCATCAGATATTCCTGTACGCATCAGCAGAATAGATTTAGAACTCGACAATCTGCGGATCGACAGCACATCCCCCAATGCTGAACAGAAAATTTTGTTCAGCGATAATGTGGCACTGGAAACCCATCAGCAGGATATTCTTTTTCCCGATGGGCGCCATCGGCTTGCATTCCGCGATTTTCGCATCAACCTGCAAAACCGGCTTGTTGAATTCGACAGCTGCACCATCGAAGCGAGTCGCGGCGACAGCTCGGCCAATTCCTTTCGTATATTCTTCGATAAACTGCAAATGACCAATATCGACTTTGATACGTTATACCATGCAGAAATAATCAAAGCCGATTCAGTTTACGCATTTAACCCACGTATTCAGCTGAATGTTGAATTACCGGAAAACTCACCCGTTGCACCTCCGCGACTGGATGAACTTTTGCAACAACTTACCGGTGAACTTGATATAGATTTTGTAGTGGTAGAAAACGGATCATTTGATATCAATACCACGCGCAGCGGGAGGCCTACTTCATTCACCTCAACAGACAACAACTTTTCTATCCAGGGGCTTCGGGTGCAGAATGATGAAGACCGACCCGTTTCGATTGAAAAATTCGAAATGGCCATCCGCAATTACGAAAACTTCATTCGCGATAGCGCATATTCCATACAATTTGACAGCATTATCGTAAACGACAACAGAATCAGCCTTAGCAATTTTTCGTACAGCGAACTGGAACCTGGACGCCGCTACAATCAGTTGCGCATGCGGCAACTGGAATTGTACGGACTTTCATGGGATGATCTTGTTTTTGATAAAAAAACTTCGTGCTGAACAGGTAACACTCATTCGTCCCGATATACAATATGATATTGCAAATGCAAGAAAAAGCAATCGTCGCGACATCTTTGATATTCTCTCAGGATTATCAAAGGCCTTGCAGTTGCAAAGAATGCATATTGTGCAGGGAGAAATCAACCTAAAACTGCCAGGCACTTCATCTATCAAATTATCTGATGCAACGGTTTTACTGGAAACAAAACAACTTTTACAGGCAACCAGTGCGCGCGATCTTCGGGATGCTATCCAGTATATGGATTTCACGAAGGGAAATTTCAAAATGCAGGATTTAAATATCGACCTTCACAATGCGCAATTTATCGGCATTCAAAATAAAGCATCAGCTGATTATGTTGAAGTAAAACGTGCAGATCAATTACAACTGAAAGCGAGTAATGTGGTAGCCCCCATGCTCGTTTTCGATAAATACATGCACCTGCGTGCCATACACGGTTTAAACTGGGATACTGCAGAACTCGAATTGAAAGCCCTTAAATCGGGTGGAAAATTATCCATGCCCGACCTGGAACTGACTTCGCTGAGAGGAAGGTCAACACGGCTCGGCATTACACAGGAAGAAGGAACCATTAACGGTTGGCTGAGAAATTTCAGAATTACGCGACTCGAGTCCGATGGTGAAAATATAAACCTGGAGGGTATCGGATTCAACCTGCAGCAACTCATTGCGCTTAACAAAAAGAGCCTGTTAAAAATAGAAAACTGGGAAGAATCGGAAAATAATATTTCTGATATAAAAGGGTTACAGTTCAGGTCCAATTCCGGTTCAGACAGCACGGAGATAACGGTGCCGCAGGTGACAGCCAAATTTATCTGGAATGAATGGTTGCGTGGTCAACAGCAACTTGATTTATTGAATTTGCATCAGCCCGTTATTCGTATTCAACAAACGAGTATCGATGAGAACGCGGCTGCGCCTGATTCTTTTTTTGTAAAACAGCTACAGGTTACACAACCGGATATTCACATCATTCAAAAAGGCGCTGAAGGCAACAGCCGCTTTGAATGGAAAGCACAGCGTGGCGACAGTATCCTGGTGAACAACCTTGTATATGTTTCCGGAAAAATGTCCTCTGTTTCACTCGATGATATGCGTTTCAATCTCCAGGGCATGGAGCATCAAAGCAGTAAGGGTAAAAAATTCCATACGGGCGAAGGCGTGTTGTATGGTGAACTCAGCAAAATTGCAGCGCGTCGTAATGATCTTGGCAACTGGGACTGGAAAGGGACCGTTCAAAATATTCGCGCGCGCAACTTTGCACTGGATAGTCTTGGAAAACGAAACGGGAAGCTCTGGCTTCAGTCTGCCAGTATTCACAACCTGATTCTGCATTCGGGTTCACTGATCGCATTACCAGAACTGGTAAAACAAAATCCTAATCTCCGTATCAGCCAGCTTACGGGCAGTTATACAAATGCCTACAATCAATTTTACTGGCATAATGTCGGCTACAACAACAACAGTAAAACGTTGGTGTTGGATTCGTTTCGATATACGCCCGTGGAAGATCGTGAAGCGTTTACGAAACGGCAGCAATTTCAGGCGGATTATATTAAAGCGTCTACCGGTAGCATTAGCATGGGGCCGATTGAGTTGGAAACATTTGCGCGCGATACAGTGCTTTCAATCGGTAAGCTGCTTATTGAAAATGGTTATTTCGATGACTATCGCGATAAGCGTGTTGCTCGTGAACCCGGTGTGGTTCGTGCTTTGCCAGGTAACCTTCTTCGCAAAATTCCATTCCGCTTCAGAAGCGATACCATTCGGGTATTGAATACAACGATCCATTATGAAGAGATGGATGAAAAAACCAATAAAGCGGGAAAAATTGAAGTAACCGAACTCAATGGCCGTATTGCCGGTGCACGCAACTTTGATCATTCGCCGACCGACAGCCTGGATATTTTTGCCACAGGACGTCTTGCCAGTGAAATACCCACTCTCCTATCCGTAAAAGAATCGTATACTGACTCAGCAGGCGGATTCCGCATGCATGTGGAAATGGAAAAGGGCGACCTCACCGTCCTCAACCCCATTCTTGTGGCGCTGGCAAATGCCGAATTAAAATCCGGCAACCTCGACAGTCTCCGCATGGATGTGATTGGGCAGGAATCCTTCGCCTATGGTAATATGAAAGTTTATTACGACGATCTCAAAGTGCGGGTGATTCGCGAGAAACCACGTTCGTTGGGAACCAGGCTGATCAACTTTTTTGCCAATACTATCATCAAAAACCAAAATAAAGGAAAAGGCAATACGGTGTATGTAGAACGGCTCCGCGACCGTTCCGCTATTAATTACCTGGTGAAGATTACCCTCAGCGGGGTGATGACGAATGTGGGTATTAAAAGCCGGCCAAAGAGGCCCGCAAAAACCGGAAAGCCATCAAAACCATGGTCAGCCGATCGCAGCCTGACGGGGAGCAACCCTGATATCTGTCACAGAATCCGCCCCTTCCGCTCCCCTGCCCGCACCCCGAATTAACCCTGAATTTCCTTTTTTCTCATTCAGATTTTCTCTTACCTTCACAGTAAATAGTTGTTTAACTAACTAATTTTCACTTACCCCGATCACGTCGGTTTTACCGGGTCTGGGTGGGTTTTCATCACAATTGTTTGAAACACTTAGATAAGACTTATGAAACGAATTATTCGGAAGGTAGCAGTTTTGGGAAGTGGGGTGATGGGATCGCGCATTGCATGCCATTTTGCAGGTGCGGGCGTTCAGGTTCTATTATTAGATATCGTTCCTAAAGAAGCAGCGGAAAGCACCAAACCCGCTGAGCGAAATAAGCTGGTGAACGATGCACTGTCAGCCGCTATTAAAAGCAACCCTTCACCGGTTTATACCAAAGATGTCGTTAAAAACATTAAGACGGGCAACTTCGAAGATAATATGAAGGAAATCGGAAGTTGCGACTGGATTATTGAGGTGGTAGTAGAGCGTTTGGATATCAAAAAAATCATTTACGACCAGGTAGAACAGTTCCGTAAGCCCGGTACGATTGTAAGTTCAAATACATCAGGTATCCCTATCCACCTGATGGCTGAAGGTCGTTCGGCAGATTTCCGTAAAAATTTCTGCGGTACACACTTCTTTAACCCACCAAGATATTTACGTCTGCTGGAAATTATACCTACTCCTGAAACAGATCCTGCGCTGGTTGAATTCCTGATGAACTATGGTGACGTGGTGTTGGGGAAAACAACCGTACTATGTAAGGATACACCTGCATTCATTGCCAACCGTATTGGAGTTTATGGTATCATGGCCATATTTGGATTGGTAAATAAAATGGGACTCAGCATTGACGAAGTAGATGCACTTACAGGCCCATTGATTGGCCGACCCAAATCTGCCACATTCCGCACAGCCGATGTGGTGGGCATTGATACGCTGGTTAAGGTAGCGAAAGGTGTTTATGAAAATTGCCCTACCGACGAAGCGCGTGATTCATTTGAAATTCCTGCCTGGTTGAATAAGATGGTTGAAAATAACTGGCTGGGTGATAAAACCGGACAGGGTTTTTTCAGCAAGCGTAAAAATGAAAAAAGGAGAAAGGGAAATCTTTACACTCGATCTGCAAAGCTTTGAATACAAACCGCGCACGAAAGCAAAGTTTGCATCCATTGAAGCAGCGAAACCTATTGACGACCTTTATCAACGTATAAAATTACTGGTAGCGGCACCAGATAAAGCCGGCGAATTCTATCGTCATTTTCATTATGGACTGTTCTCTTATGTTTCAAACCGCATACCTGAAATCAGCGATGAGGTGTATCGCGTAGATGATGCGATGATGGCTGGATTTGGATGGGAAATTGGTGCGTTTGAAACATGGGATTTGCTGGGTGTTGAAAAAACAGTTGCCGCCATGGAAGCCGCAGGCTACACCGTGGCACCGTGGGTAAAAGAAATGCTGGCAGCAGGTAACAAAACCTTCTATAAAGTGGAAGCGGGACGTAAATACAGTTATGACCCTGCATCAAAAGAATATAAAGCGATTCCAGGCGGAGAAGCGTTTATCATTTTAAGTAATTACCAGGATAAACTGGTTTGGAAAAACGCGTCCTGTAAATTGTATGATATCGGCGACGATGTGTTGGGCTTGCAATGGTCTACCAAAATGGGTAGCATTGGTGGAGATGTTCTTTCCGGCATACAGACTTCAATTGAAAAAGCAGAAAAAAGATTATAAAGGCCTTGTGATTGCAAATGAAGGAGCAAACTTCTCTGCAGGTGCAAATGTGGGCATGATCTTTATGCTCGCCATTGAGCAGGAATATGATGAGCTGGATATGGCGATTCGTCTTTTCCAGAACACGATGATGCGTGCACGTTACTCTTCTGTGCCAGTGGTGGTAGCTCCTCATGGTCTCGCGCTCGGTGGTGCCTGTGAATTGAGCCTCCATGCAGATAAAGTTTGTGCGGCAGCAGAAACCTATACTGGCCTGGTAGAGCTTGGTGTTGGTTTGATACCTGGCGGTGGTGGTACCAAAGAATTTGTGCTGCGTGCTGCTGACGAAATGCATGAAGATGAACCAGAAACCATCACTTTGAAGAACCGTTTCCTCGCTATTGCAACTGCAAAAGTGGCTACGTCTGCAGCAGAAGGATTTGGTATTGGTGTTTACAGAAAAGGACTGGATGAAGTGGTGATGAACCAGGGTCGTCGCATTTTTGAAGCACGTAAATCAGTCGTTGAAATTTACGACAGCGGTTATACTACACCCATACAACGTAAGGATGTAAAAGTATTAGGCCGTTCTGCATTAGGCGCGCTTTATGCGGGTATACACGCCATGCGTACTGCAAATTATGCAACAGAACATGATGCACTGGTAGCGAAGAAACTCGCATACGTTATGTGCGGAGGCGATTTGAGTGAGCCAACAAATGTAACTGAACAATACCTGCTCGATCTGGAACGTGAAGCATTCCTTTCATTGTGTGGTGAAAAGAAAACACTGGAAAGAATTCAAAGCGTGTTGAAGAGCGGAAAGCCGGTAAGAAACTAAGTACTTCGTACCGTTTCAGCTTTCGTTGGCCGGTGTTTGATTAAATTTATCGTCATGGGTTTTGCGGAACTACAGGACAATATTTTACTCATATACTCCCACATCATTACTTATGGTGGTGCGGCCGACGATATGATTACCAGCAGGATTTGTCGTGAAATAGAAGATATGTGGAATGAACCCGGTGCGGACGTACCTTTTGAAGGCATCCTGCATCGGGTTCGTTTTCGTATTACGGGTGAATATATTCCTCACCTGTTGCCCATTGATGTTGTTTCCAACACCAATCCACGCTATAATTATTTCCGTATTGAACATGTGGCACCCGGTAACATTTCTTTTGTAGATGGCATTGGTTGTAATACCGGTTATTTTCTGTTTGAGAACCTATATGAAGGCTCCACTACAGCCGCACATGAATATGGCCACACGCTTGGGCTTGTTCATCCTCGTAATATCGACATCCGTGGACAAGGTGTACCCGGCATCATGTATCCGCGTGGTACAATTGTAGATTCCATTTACCAATACAATTCCGGCGCATCACCCGGCGACAATCGCAATGGCGGCACAATGCATCCTAAATTCCGAAAAGTAAGAAAGCAGGATGTTGAAGACTTAAAACTACACAAACTCGAATTTGAAAACCGAACAGCGACGGTGGGAGAATTTAGTAGTGTATGGCATGAAGAACGTGAGTCGTGAGTCGTGAGAATCGGCAAACGGCAAACGTGAAAATGAGGAAATATTCTGTAGCAGTTTAGGGTTTAAAAATTTACATACTTACTTAATGAGATAGTCTCTAATCGGAAATATTTCACACAGATTTTCACGGATTGGAGCACAGAATTACACTGATTTTTATCTTTCACGCTTGCCGTTTGCCGCTTGCCGGTTCACGTTTGCCGTTTGCCGATTCTCACGCCTCCCGATTCACGAAGCGAAATCCGCTCGCTACAATCTTCTCACAACTCACCGTCGTACTTTTTAATACTTCGATGCTCATTTCCCCCCAATACAAGTCTCAATGCAAATGCAGGTACGGGAATGGGTATCACCGTTCTGCCTTTATCTTTTCCCGCAATCTTCATCATGATCGCGCGGTTCGACACAGGCGTCGGCCCTACTGCATTATAAATGCCGTTGACAGCATCATTCTCGAGGGCAAATAGATACATATTTACCAGGTCGTCGATAGCAATCCAGCTCACCACCTGTTTGCCGGAACCCAGAATTGGAACAAAGGGTCCTTTGATTGATTTCTTAAATTCCACCAGCGCCCCGCCCTTGTCGCTGAAAACAATACCGGTACGAAGGATCACCAGTCGTTTACTCATTGCCGCCAGGGGGCTATGGATGCTTCCCATGCACGACAGGTGGTTCCCAGGAAATCATCATTTGAAGGCGCATCTTCTTTAAATGGATTTGGGTTGGGTATCTGCGGATCGGGGCCATACCATCCGATAGCGGAAGCACTGACCACCACACGGATGTTGTTTGGAATCTCTTTTAATTTCTGCACCAGCAATTCCCCACTTTTTATGCGGCTGTCGCGGATTTCCTTTTGCGATTTTTTGTCCATCGTTTATCAGCAACTCCCGCCCCTGCCAGATGAATAATAGCATCTGCGCTACGGATTGCATTCTCATCTATTGTTCCTTTTTCCACATCCCATTCAGCGTAGCTTAAATTGTTCTTCGCCCCGGCATGTTTTTTCCTGCTTAAGATGATGACCTTATACCCTTTCTCCAGTAATTTTTCTGCGACGGCCGTTCCTATTAATCCCGTTCCTCCTGTAATAATAATTGTTGCCATATATATAGGATTCGAGCTTGTTTTGACTATTTATAACTGGTGTTGAAAAAAATTCCATTAAATACAGAATCGCTTAACTTTAAACATCCATCAATTATAACACATGAAAAAGATAGTTGTTTTCTTTATTCTGATTACGATAGTTTTACCAATGGTAAACGCACAAAAAAATGGAGCCGAAAGATACCGAAGTTTGGGAACCTAAACCCGCTAAAGTACAACCGGGTCCAACGCCCCAGAATGCTCCTTCGGATGCCATCATTCTGTTTGATGGTAAAAACCTGGATGAATGGGTTTCCTCCAGCGATACCACAAAACCTGCCGGTTGGACTGTCGCAAATGATTATTTCACAGTAAATAAAGGAACCGGTAATATACAGACAAGAAGATTGTTTACCGACTATCAATTGCACATTGAGTGGCGAATTCCTGAAGTGATCAATGGTAGTGGTCAGAGTCGTGGAAACAGTGGTGTATTCCTGGCGCTTACAGGAAAAGGCGGCGATGGATACGAGATACAGGTTCTGGATAATTATGAAAACGAAACTTATGTAAACGGCCAGGCAGGAAGTATTTACAAACAAGCCATTCCTCTTGTAAATGCATGTAGTGAGCCCGGCACCTGGCAAACATATGATATCATTTGGACCGCTCCGCGGTTTGAGGCAAACGGCAAATTGCTGAGTCCTGCGCGCGTAACTGCCATTCACAACGGCGTACTGGTTCAGAACAACACTGAAATCAAAGCGTATCACGCAATACATTGGTCTGCCACACTATAAAGTAGCGCATGGCGCCAGCGCCATCATGTTGCAGGATCATGGCGATCCAAGTGAACCTATCAGTTTCAGGAATATCTGGATTCGCCCATTATAAATGTTGGTAGTAAAGGTTAACGGATAATTTGTAATTTAGGAAACTTATACAGCCTACGCTTACCATACTATAACTAACAATGCGTTTACTACTTCACCGTTTTCCTGTTCTATTTGTGCTGGCATTTCTATTCCTGTCTGCAGGCTGCAATCGTAAGGTTGCCAGCAGCGGCAACCCCATTTTCCCGGGATGGTATGCAGATCCTGAAGCTGTTGTTTTCAACAACACATACTGGGTTTATCCCACTTACTCCGCTCCGTACGAAAAACAGGTTTTCATGGATGCTTTTTCTTCAACTGATCTTGTAAACTGGAAAAAGCATGAACGCATTATTGATACGTCCTCCATTAAATGGGCACGACGGGCACTTTGGGCACCTGCTGCCGTAAAAAAAGGCAATCAGTATTTTTTATTCTTTGCTGCCAACGACATTCAAAACAATGATGAATATGGTGGCATTGGTGTAGCTGTTTCAGATAAACCGGAAGGACCATTCAAAGATTATCTGGGCAAACCGCTTATCAGCCAGTTTTATAACGGCGCGCAGCCCATCGACCAGTTTGTATTTCAGGACAAAGATGGCAGCTGGTATATTTATTATGGCGGATGGAGGCATTGCAATGTGGCAAAACTGAATGACGATTTTACAGAATTTGTTCCTTTTGAAGATGGAACCATTTATCGTGAAGTGACGCCCGAGGGATATGTGGAAGGTCCTTTTATGTTTATAAAGGATAACAAATATTATTTTATGTGGTCGGAAGGCGGCTGGACGGGCCCTGATTATAGTGTTGCTTACGCCATTTCCGATTCGCCATTTGGACCCTTCAAACGCGAAGAAAAAATTTTGCAGCAGGATCCAAAGATTGCCAGGGGCGCTGGACATCACTCTGTAATCCAGTCGCCGGTTTCAAAGAAATGGTACATCGTTTACCATCGCCGTCCACTCACGGAAACTGATGGCAATTCGCGCGAAACTTCCATTGATGAAATGTTTTTCGACGAAAACGGAAAAATCCGTCCGGTAAAGATCACTTTTGAAGGTGTAAAAAAAGATAAAATAAAATAATAAACGTTGTAACCGTTTCAATAAAAACAGCGTCCAAAATAAAATTTCGATCATCGACAATCGATCATCTAACATCAACCATCTACCATCTAATATGCATTCAGTCTTATCCATTCAAAACCTCTCAAAAAAAATTATGGGCCGGTTCAGGCGCTGCAGGATGTGTCATTCGAAGTACCACGTGGCAGTGTATTTGGCATCCTTGGCCCCAACGGAAGTGGTAAAACCACTTTGCTGGGCATTGTCATGGACATATTGAAAGCCACGAAAGGAAATTATCTCTGGAATGGCCAGCCCGGCAGTCATGAACAACGCCGGCTGATTGGAACATTACTGGAAACGCCGAACTTCTACCACTATCTTACAGGGCAGCAAAATCTTGAGATTGCCGCCGCCATTAAACAAAGAGGCAGAGAAGATATACCCAGGGTATTGGATATTGTGAACCTGACAGCACGCAAGGATTCAAAGTTCAGCACTTATTCGCTGGGCATGAAACAGCGACTGGCAATTGCCTCTACCCTGCTTGGTGATCCGGAGATAATGGTTTTTGATGAACCTACAAACGGATTGGATCCTGCAGGTATTGCGGAGATCAGGGACCTTATACGGCAATTAAACCGCCAGGGCAAAACGATCATCATGGCAAGCCATATCCTGGATGAAGTGGAAAAGGTTTGTACGCATGTGGCGATTATTCAAAAAGGTATTTTGAAAACAACAGGCACTGTTGCTGCAGTACTGGACCACTCGCCTGAAACAGCTACAGAAACTATTGAAGTGGAACTGGCTTCAGAAAATCTGGATGCATTGAAGGAAGCGCTCGAAACTTTACCTGCTATTACAGACATTGTTGTCGCCGACAACCATTTGTTGGTTACCTGTGCTGCAAGTCTTTCGCCAACCGAGCTCAATCGTTATTGCTTTGATCGCGGCATTGTATTGAGCCAGTTGTACCAAAGAAAAATCAGCCTTGAGAAGCGGTTTCTTCAAATCACCGGCAATCAGAGCGATCGTTAAATCTTACAACCCAAAACGAATTATATGTTACGTAATCTGCAAATAGAATGGATGAAAATCCGCCATTACCGCATGTTTCAGGTGTTTTCCATCCTGTACATGTTGGGAATCATCCTCATCATTTATATTTTTTACCGCATCTATATGTCGGTGCTTGCGGAAATTCAGAACGCACTTACGAATGGGCAATCGCGGGAGGCTGGCGATGTGTTCAGCTTTTTTACCGCAACTAATATCTGGAAGACGGTAATGTTTTCCACGAGTTTCCTGCTTTACCTGCCCGGTATGGTTATCATCAACCTATTTATTAATGAGGTGAATTTTAAAACGCATCGTCAGAATATTATTGATGGGTGGAAGCGTGAAACTTTTATCTATACAAAAATCGGGTTGATTGTGGCGATGTCGCTGGTGATAACATTCATGAATCTGGTTGCAACGATCATCATGTGCCAGGTAACGAATGTTGACTTCTCCTTTGCGGGTGCTTATCACCTGATCTATTGTTTTATTCAGAGTTTTGTCTACCTGATGTTTGCCCTGCTGCTGGCAACTGTTTTCAGAAAAAGCGGAGTAGCCATTATCGTTTTCTTCTCTTATGGGCTTATCCTTGAGTGGTTGTTGCTTTGGGGTTTGATGAAAATAGATCCTTCAATTGCCTTTTATCTTCCCTTACAGGCCGCTGATTCACTGATTATGTTGCCCAATATGAACAAACTCATGTCATCACTGCCGGGCATTCAATACCTGTTGATTGCAACTTTGATTTATTCAACGTTGTATATGTGGCTTACGGTGAGGAAGTATAAGTATGATGATTTATAAGGATGGATGGGGGATGAGGGATCGATGGTCGATTGATATTTGTACATCTTCCAATTTTCCATTATCACATTGTCACATTGCCATATTATCCCATTATTCTCTCCCGCTGAGGCAACCATACCCGCAAAAAAACCCCGGTGCGAACACCGGGGAACAACTAAAAACACGGCCGTTTAGCAAGGCTTCATTGGAACGAAAAAAGCCCCTGTGCGATCAGGGGTTTAGTCGGGTTTTTGCCCGTCCAAAAAGGTATTCAGCGTGCTGATTTGGGTCTGATTTTTTTCGTCTTTCCGCACTTCATAATTGCTATAGAACTGCTCAACCGTACCCTGGTTGTACAATTCCATATTGCGGCGGATATAGGCCGGCACAGTCTCAAACTCATTATTCGGGTCTGCACCGTTTACGTTATAAGATAGATTTCTCAACTTATGCAAACGTTCAGCAGCCCTACGTTTTTGCTCATCGGCTTCGTCCAGCATGGCCGGATCCTCAACCGTGGTGGCTAAAGGTTGTTGAGCATGATGGGCCAACGGCATATCCGCCGCTGGAATATCTTCCCGCTCTACCAGTTGCATTTGCACCGCAGCGTTCTCGTCGTCGGCCGGGGCAACAACCTTTGGTAAAGAGGTAGGCTCTTCGGCAGTTGGCTTTGAGGCGGTAACCTCTGGTTTGGGCTCTGCGTAGATATTGGACGGTCTGGCCAGATAACCACCTGCAGCCGGAGCTTTAGGTTGGCTAACAGGTTGTGATGTTGGATTCTTATCCTCCGCTGTTTCCCTGAATGGAGATGGGGAAACGGGTTGCTGCGAAGAATTTGCGGAAGATGGTTTAGCTTCCGAATTTACAACATCGTCGGTAGACTTCAGCCACAATTTTTCTGTATGATTCTCAGCATTTGCCGGCGTATTGTTTACCGGCACTGCTGCATCTGTATCAGTTTTTTCCTGTTGCAGGCTGAACAACATGATTGGTTCTTCTTCCCTGATATGCTCAGTATGATAGACATCGCTTGCAACTGGCATGGGTGAATCCGCCACTGGCAACTCCTCAACCAGGCGTGGCGCAAGTGCATCCGGAAGAATGCTTTCCTGCTTCGCCTGTGTATGCTGAACGGGAGCTTCAACGATCTCTGCTTTTTTCTCAGGCTCGCCAAGCGTCATCACAATTTTCTCTTCCGCATCGGGAACCACAGCTTTTTTTACCTGTGTTTCGTCGAAGGGATCTTTGTATTCAAAACCGGTTGCGATCAATGTTATGCCGATTTTATCACCGAGCGTACTATCGTAACCAAGACCCATGATCACATCAGTTCCTTCACCTGCACGGCTCAACAAATAACTTTGGATTACTTCCACTTCATCCATAGTAAATTCATTATCACCTTCGGCTGAGTTGATATTGATAAGTATCCATTTTGCACCACGGATATCATTGTCATTCAGCAACGGCGAATTCAAAGCTTCTTCAATTGCTTTGTGTGCACGGTTTTCACCGGCTACAGCAGCACTACCGAGAATCGCAACACCACCATTACGCATTACCGTACATACATCGGCAAAGTCAACGTTGATCTGACCGGTGCTGTTGATAACATCTGTAATACATTTTGCAGCAGTTGCCAGTACATTGTCGGCTCTTTCAAATGCTTCACGCATTTTCAAATTACCAAACTGGTGACGAAGTTTATCATTGCTGATCACCAGCAATGTGTCAACATAATTCTTCAGGTTTTTAATTCCTTCTTCAGCCTGCAACTGGCGCTTACGTCCTTCGTAAGTAAATGGCGTGGTAACGATGCCCACAGTAAGGATGCCAAGATCTTTACAGATTTTAGCAATGATGGGCGCGCCACCCGTACCTGTACCACCGCCCATACCGGCAGTGATAAAAGCCATCTTGGTATTTACTTCCAAAATGCGTTTGATTTCTTCCAGCGATTCTTCAGTTGCCTGGCGCCCGATTTCGGGATTTGCACCAGCACCCAGTCCCTGCGTCAGGTGCGGGCCCAGTTGCACACGATTTGGTATGCCACTATTGGCCAGAGCCTGCGCATCCGTATTACATATAATGAAATTGACGCCCTCTATTTCCTGGCTAAACATGTGATTAACGGCATTGCCGCCACCACCACCTACTCCTATCACTTTAATGATGGAAGATTTTTCTTTGGGCAAATCAAAATGTATCATTTTGTTTCTGTTTAGAGTTCTTTTTTTAATTGCTTTCTGATCGGGAAACGGGAAACGGCAAACGGCAAACGTGAAATAAGAAATCATTCTCTTGCATTTTTCACGTTTCACGTTTCACGTTTCACGCTTCACGATTCACGCTTCACGGTTAAAGCTTCCTGTCTTCTTCTTCTTTAAACAAGTCAATGATGCCGTCTTTGAACTTGCCCCAGAAATTGTTGAGGCTTTTACGCTGACGGGCAACTTTTTCTACCTCGCGAACAGCCACTTCTTCTTCGGGCATGTCGGCTTCAACAGCAACGGCTTCCTGTTTCAACGTTTCAGGCACGTCCACTTTGCGGTATTCCGTTTCAAATTGCTTGCGGTTATGTTCGTAGTCATCAAATCCTTTCAGGATAAGACCGATACAGGTAGAATAAGTTGGCTTCGCCAGCTCTTCTATATGTCCTGCAGCCAGGTGCTCATTGGGGTAACCAATACGCGCAGGCAAACCGGTAACGTATTCAGTAAGCTGTATCAGGTGACGTAATTGCGATCCACCTCCAGTAAGCACTACACCACCATTCAATGAACGGTTGTCGAGGCCTACCTGCTTCAGGTGATAGGTTACAAAATCAAGAATCTCACTCATACGTGCCTGTACAATACCAGCGAGGTTTTTCACGCTGATTTCTTTTGCAGGCATACCACGCATTCCGGGAATAGTGATATAGGCATTCGACTTTGTTTCATTTGCCAACGCACTACCAAACTGCACTTTCATTTGCTCGGCCTGGGTTTTCAAAACACCCAGCCCGGTTTTGATATCGTTTGTGATGTTTTCACCAGCAAACGGAATTACTGCGGTATGTTTCAGGATGCCTTCATAAAATACAGCGAGGTCAGTGGTACCACCACCTATGTCCACGATGGCAACACCCGCTTCCAGGTCTTCCTGCGCCATTACAGCAGAGGAGCTGGCAAGTGGCTGCAGTACCAGGTCTTTGGTATGCAAACCAGATTTCTCAACACTGCGGTTGATATTGCGGATTGCATTTTTGTCGCCGGTAATAATGTGGAAGTTTGCACCAACCTTCACACCACCATAGCCGATTGGGTTAGGGATGTTCTGGAAATTGTCAACCGTAAACTCCTGCGGAATCACATCAATAATCTGATCACCCGCAGGGATATAAGTTTTATACTGGTCAGCAATCAGCTGGTCAATTTCTTTCTGTGAAATTTCGTTTTCTGTCGACTGCCTTACGATGTCGCCTCGTGTTTGCAAACTCTTGATGTGATGGCCTGCAATACCCACATACACTTCACGTATGTTGAGGTTGGGGTTTGATGCAAAGCAATTGTCGAGCGCCGTACGAATAGCTTTAATCGTTTCGTCGATGTTCAAAACCTGGCCGTGCTTCACGCCATTTGAATTGGCTTTACCAAACCCAAGGATTTCCAGTTTGCCAAACTCGTTCTTGCGGCCCGCAATCACAGCAATCTTGGTTGTACCAATATCAAGCCCCACGATTATGGGCTGATCGGCTGCACCGCTTTTCGCATGCGGTGGTACCATCACTTTTTGATTAGGTGTTTCCGTCATTTTTATGTTGTTTTTAGTTGTTCCAATTTTCCCAATTCACTTTACCACATTCTCACATTCTTTCGTTGCAGTCATCACTTTTTCTCTGCAACCACCTGCCCCGCAAACCGCACATCCACTATCTTATATTTTTCCAACCCCGCTCTTGGCACTACCTGCCGGTAAAACTGATAGAGCCGGTTGAATTTCTGTTCAATGTTATTTGCATCACCCAGTTTGATCAGGTGATTTCCTACCACCGGTACCAATTCAAATCCCCATTCTTTCGCGTTGGGTATTACCACATCAACCTGTCCTATCTGTGCGTTCCAGAATTTATCGTTCTGAATATATTCTGATAATGTTAACATGTCTTTTATTATCAGGCTGTCGGTACGTCCGGGTTTTGCTTTTTCAGGAAAACCTGTGAACACCGGCAAAGAAATTTTCAGTTGATCTGAAAGATGCATCACCTGTCCTGATTCATCGAGATAAAAACTTTTACCACCTGTTGTAAACACTCTTGCCATCGGCTGGCGTTGTTCCACTTTTACATGCAACACATCTTTATTATCAAAATAAATACGTGCATCTTTCACCCACATATTGCCTTCCAGCAGCTTTTCCATTTTCCACAGGTCAAATCGTTTTCTCGATTGACCCACTACCGGACCGTTGGTGGCTGCTTTCAGCAGTTTGAGAATGTCTTTATCCTGCAATACCTGCTTATCATCCGGAGCACCGGTGATGCTGATTTCAACATCTTTGCAGGTTTCATTCTGCTGTTTGCCGATTGCTGCCATTAACAACAATAACATACAGGTGCCGATGGTAAGCCAAAGGCAGGCGAATAATATTTTCCGTATGGTTTTACGCGTATTCACGCTATTTATTTTCGATCAGTTTTTTAAGAGATTCCAGCAATCTGTCTATATCTCCGGCACCAGCCATTATAATTAATGTCTTTTTCGTTTTCATCGATCCATCTATCGATGTAATCCAACACTTCCGTTTTCTGCAACACTGTTTTTTTCATCTCCCGCATTCTCTCAATCAGCATTTCACTGTTTACTCCTTCCACAGGTAGTTCACGTGCGGGGTAAATCGGTAAAAGAACTACTTCATCTGCAATCCCCAACACTTCTGCAAACCCATCGGCAAAGTCGCGTGTGCGACTGTAGAGATGGGGTTGAAAAATCAACAACATCTTGCGGCCTGCAAATAATCCTTTCGCACTGGTAAGCAGGGCACGCAACTCTTCAGGATGGTGTGCATAATCGTCAATCAAAACACGTTGATCAGATTTATACACAGATTCAAACCGCCGCTTCACACCTCTGAATGCATCCACCGCTGCTTTAATCTTTTCATCCTCTATTCCTACCAGCCAGGCTGCGGTAATGGCTGCTGTTATGTTCTCCACATTGTGCAGACCACCCATATTCAATCGCAGGTTTCTGATCCAGTGTCCCTGCAGGCAGATGTCAAAAATGTAAGAGCCATCATCCAGTTTCAGGTTGTCGGTAAATACATCCGCCGAATGATCTTCGCGGCTATAAGAAATGTATTTCTCCGATTGCAAATCAGCGGACCTTTTCAAACCATGTTTTACAATCAGCTTACCATCTTCCCTCACTTTGCCGGCAAAATCGATGAAAGCCTGTTCCACATTTTCGGCGGTGCCGTAGATGTCGAGATGATCGGCATCCATAGCTGAGATGATAGCTATATCAGGGCTCAGTTTCAAAAAGCTGCGATCGTATTCATCGGCTTCAATCACACACACATTTCTTTGATGGCTCCAGAAATTGGTATTATAGTTTCCTGAAATTCCTCCCAGGAATGCGTTGCAACCAAATCCGCTATGCCGAAGTAGGTGTGCCGTCATGGTACTGATGGTGGTTTTACCGTGTGTACCTGCGATACATATATTAAAAGAACTGTTCGAAATCATTTGCAGCACATCGCTGCGTTTTACAATCTTTTGACCTGCTTCCTGGTAATACAACCATTCCTTATGATCTTTTGGAATGGCAGGTGTATAAACCACCAGATCGGGTTGCGTTGGTATCAACGCTGTGTTTTTCTTCATAGTGTACTGCTATTCCCGATGCCTCCAGTTCGCGTGTAAGTGTCGTTGGTGTCTTATCATATCCGCTCACTTTCACTCCCTGCTGTTGGAAGAAGCGTGCGATTGCGCTCATTCCAATTCCACCAATACCGATAAAATACACTTCACTCAGGTGGCTGAGCCCCCTGAAAGGGGAGTTCATAAGGACAGTATTGAGTTTCACTTTATTTCTTTTTTGAGGTGTGTCAAAATATCTTTCGCCACACGATCGTCGGCATCGGTAATACCCATCGATGCCATGTTTTGAATCATCCTTTGTTTCCCCGGCTCATCACGGGCCAGCTCCAGTAAAGCAGGAATCAGTTCCTGCATCGCATTGCTGTCTTTAACCATGATGGCCGCCTCTCTTTTCACCAGCTGTTGGGCATTCACAGTCTGATGGTCTTCCGCCGCATAAGGATAGGGTACGAACAAAACGGGCTTTTTCACTACTGTTAATTCCGCCACTGTCATAGCCCCGGCGCGGGCAACAACGATGTCGGCGGCAGCATACGCATTTTCCATCTGTGTAATAAAATCATTTACCCAGATACCAGCTTTGCCGGCGGCAGCCTGCCGGCCTCTTTCTGCATAGGGTTTTCCTGTTTGCCAGATCAGCTGGAGATCTGCCTGCAGCAATTGATCTAAATTCTTATCAATGGCTTCATTGATTGTTTTTGCTCCAAGGCTTCCACCTACCACCAATACTGTTTTTTTAGAACGATCAAGCCCAAAAAAATGCAAAGCATCGGCTTGCGATACGGCAGCATTCGCAATTACCTGTCGCACCGGATTGCCGGTGAGCAAAATTTTTTCGCGGGGAAAAAATTTGTCCATCCCCTCGGTCGCCACATAAACCCTGGTTGCTTTTTTTCCTAACAGGATATTGCTTTTGCCAGCAAATGAATTTGACTCATGAATAAAACTTGGAATTCCTTTTGCCTGTGCAAACCGCAGTACAGGGAAACTGGAATAACCTCCCACTCCTACTACTGCGTCGGGCTTAAATTTTTTAAAAATGCTGCGCACCTGCCAGAAACTTTTAATCAGCTTGAAAGGCAGACTCACATTTTTTATCAAAGAACTTCTGTTGAATCCGGCTATATCCAGACCTTCTATATTATAACCTGCCTGCGGGATTTTTTCCATCTCCATTTTCCCTTTCGCTCCCACAAACAAAATCTCTACTCCTGCATCCAGCTTTCGCAATGCATTTGCTATTGCAATAGCCGGGAAAATATGTCCTCCGGTACCTCCTCCTGCTATAATTATTTTCATGCGCCTATCAATTTGAGGTGTGCGGTTCTTCCGGTTATTCTTCTACTGCTGCTGTTTTTTCATTCAACTCACTATGCCTTGCCACACTCAATACAATTCCAATCGCCAGGCAGGTAAAAATGAAACTACTGCCACCCATACTCACCAACGGCAGGGTTACTCCCGTTACAGGAAACAGGTTTACGGTTACCGCCATATTGGCGATGGCTTGTATAGCCAGTGTAAAACTGAGTCCCAATGCCAGGAATGCGCCAAATGCATAAGGGCATTGCCTGAATATTTTAATACATCGAAACAGGAACACCAGGTAGATAAACACGATAAATGCACCGCCTAACAATCCATATTCTTCGATGATGATTGCGAAAATAAAATCGTTGTAAGCCTGCGGCAGGTAATCACGCGATGTGCTGTTGCCGGGACCAACACCCAGCATCCCCCTTTCGCAATCGCAATCTTTGCCTGGTTTACCTGGTACATCTCATCATCTGATGCTTCTTTTCCACCGTAGATAAAACTTTCAACACGATTGATCCAGGTTTCCACACGACCAAACAAACCGGAAGAAGAACCTTTCGCCACCACTTCATCATCCGATGTGCTGTGTCTTGCAACGGCTGCTACCACCAGGAATATCAACGGGATTAATGCAATACCTGCCACCAACAGCATATGCTTCATGCGTGCACGACCGATAAACAACAGCATCATGCAACTTGCAAACAGCAGCAGTGCTGTTGAAAGGTTGGCAGGCGCAATCAGCGCGCAAATAATTCCGATGGGTATGATGGCGGGTAAAAATCCTTTTTTGAAATCTTTGATCACTTCCTGTTTGCGGCTGATAACACGGGCGAGGTACATGAACAAAGCAAGTTTCGCAAGATCAGATGTCTGCATCGTCATATTAATAAGTGGCAGACGAATCCAACGGCTTCCTTCATTCATTCTTACTCCAAAAAACAAAGTGTATATCAGCAGCGGGATACAGACCAGGAAGAGAATAGTTGCAACACGCGAGTAAACTTTGTAGTTAACCAGGTGTGCAAAATAAACCACCAGTACACCGATTACGATAAAGGCCACCTGTTTGAACAGGTACACTTCCGTATTCCCTTTATAATGTTTGTATGCCAAAGAACCCGTTGCACTATAAACAGCCAGCAACGAAACCAGTGCCAGTAAAATCACCAGGGCCCATATTACCTTGTCACCTTTTGTTTTGCTTAAAAGATGTTTAGGTTTAAGGCTATCGCCAATCTCCTGGAATCGTATGTCTTTAATTAATTCCAAACCTGTTTAAACTGTTTACTGCTTTTTAAACTTCAATTCAACTTCACCAATTGCTATAGCTCTCTCACTGCTTTTTTAAACTGTGTGCCCCTGTCTTCATAGTTTTTAAACAGGTCGAAACTTGCACAAGCCGGGCTTAGCAAAACCACATCGCCTTTTTCAGAAAAATGAAACGCAGCTTTCACGGCATCGGTTGCTGATTGTGTATCTACAATTGTAGGTACAATGCCAGCGAATGCATCATGAATTTTCTGGTTGTCGACACCGAGGCAAATAATCGCTTTCACTTTTTCTTTCACCAGTTCTTCCAAGAGCGAGTAGTCGTTTCCTTTATCAACTCCACCGAGCACCAGGATGGTGGGGCGGGTCATGCTTTCGAGTGCATACCAGGTTGAGTTGGTATTCGTCGACTTGCTGTCGTTGATAAATTCCACACCACGGATGGTTGCTACGGGCTCCATACGATGTTCCAGTGCCTGGAAATCCATCACTGCCTCACGGATTTTCTCCTTCCTGATTTCCATCTGGGCACCTGCCACACTTGCTGCCATGGTATTATACTGGTTGTGTTTACCTTTCATCGCAAAATCATACACACTCATAGAAATAAAATCTTCGCCCGTTCTTACGTACATGTCCCCGTCTTTAATAAATGCTCCGTTTGTTTCTGTTTTCATACTAATTGGCAGTTGGTTTGCTTGTATGTCGAATTTTCTCAAATAATCCATTGTTACCGGATCGTCGGCGCAATAGATGAATGTATCATCGCGCGTCTGATTCATAATGATCCTGAATTTGCTGCGGATATAATTTTCAAAATTGTATTCGTAGCGATCCAGATGATCTTCTGTAATATTTGTCAGTATCGCGATATCCGGCCTGAATTTGTGGATATCGTCGAGTTGAAAGCTGCTGATCTCCGCCACATAAACGGGCTTTGGATCTTCAGCTACCTGTCGGGCAAATGAGTAACCGATGTTTCCTACCAGTGCTGCATCAATTCCGGCTTTCTTACAAATATGCCAGGTGAGTGATGTGGTGGTGGTTTTTCCGTTACTTCCTGTAATGGCGATGATGCGACTGTTGCCTTTATGGCGATAAGCAAGTTCAATTTCACTTATCACGGGTATTCCTTTTTTGCGAATGGCTTTTACCCATTCATTCTTTTCAGGAATACCGGGGCTTTTCATCACTTCATCTGCTAACATTACCCGCTCGAATGCAGCCTCGCCGGTCATGAATTCAACCTCATGTTCCTTTAATAACTGCAGATACTGTTCTTTCAAAGAGCCCTGGTCGGCTACAAACACTTCGTAGTCTTCTTTTTTTGCGAGTATCGCGGCACCTACGCCGCTTTCCCCGCCACCCAGTATTACTAGTTTTTTGCCCATAATTTCAGGAGCGTAGAAAAAAATTGGTTCTTCACAAGCATTGTGTTTTGGTAATGTTTTCTACCTGGCTTCCACCTGGGTGTTGGCCTGGCATTGGAATGCTTTCAAGGGTTGCCTTAACTAATAACCTTTTTTCAAATTGTACGGAATACGGTGAAAAAGGGTGGTTTTTCAAGTGTGATGTCGTTCTAAACATGAACTTTTTTAAAACAAGATCACTAACATTCTTACAATCAATTCCTGTCTTATTATCTTAATTTCAACGTAGCAATACTAAAAATCACAAAGAGCACTGTCATAATCCAAAACCGCGTTACAATCTTCGCTTCATGATATCCTTTCTTTTGGTAGTGGTGATGCAGAGGGCTCATCAGGAACACTCTTTTCCCCACACCATATTTCTTTTTCGTGTATTTGAAATACGTTACCTGGATCATTACACTCAGGTTCTCTACCAGGAACACACCACAGAAAATGGGGATCAACAATTCTTTGTGTACAATGATCGCAATGGCGGCGATGATACCCCCCAGTGTGAGGCTTCCGGTATCTCCCATGAACACCTGCGCCGGATAAGAATTATACCACAGAAAACCCACACATGCTCCGATCATTGCCGCCAGAAAAATCGAGAGCTCGCCCAACTCAGGTATATACATGATGTTGAGATAATCGGCAAAGACGAAACTACCACTGGCGTAAGCGAATATGCCGAGACAAACACCAATCAATGCCGAAGTACCCGTCGCCAGTCCATCTAATCCATCTGTGATATTCGCCCCATTTGATACTGCAGTAATAATAAATATCACAACCAGTATATACAGGATCCATGAAAAATCACGTAATGCTTCAGGCAACAACTTGCTATAGTTGAACTCATGATTTTTCACAAATGGAATTGTGGTAATAGGTTCTTTTGTTTCAACAAAATACTTAACCTTCCCATTTACTTCACGTTGGTGAAACTGATCAACCTGCTCAGCACGTGGTGTGCCCTGGTATTCACGCCAGATTTTTACATCGGGGTGGAAGTACAGAACCGCACCTACAAGAATTCCCAATCCTACCTGGCCCAAAATTTTAAACCAGCCAGCGAGACCATCTTTATCACCTTTCTTATACGCCACACCTTGTTGCTGTGCCTGTTGTTTAGCACGCAGTTTCAGGTAATCATCCACAAATCCGATGATACCAAGCCAAACTGTTGCAATCAACATCACGATGATATAAATCGTATCCAGTTTTGCAAAGAGCAGTGTCGGTATAATAATACCCAGGATGATGATGATACCGCCCATTGTGGGAGTACCTTTCTTTTGCTGTTCACCCGCCAGCCCAAGGTCACGAACTGATTCACCCACCTGCTTGTTCTGCAGGTAACGAATCAATCGCTTTCCGAAAACCAGTGTTATCAATAACGACGTCAGTATCGCCATCACCACCCTGAAGGAAATGAACCGGTAGAGTTCACTTCCCGGGAAATCGATGCCCTGCTTGTCAAACCAGTCAAATAAATGATATAGCATAAATAGTCTGTGGTTTGCCGTTTACTGTTTATCGTTCTAATTCTTTAAAGACCTCTTCAACAATTTCTTTGTCATCAAAGTGATGTCTCACACCGTTAATCTCCTGGTATTTTTCGTGCCCCTTTCCTGCTATCAACACAATGTCATTGGGTTGGGCCAGTGTGATCGCAGTTCTGATTGCTTCTTTGCGATCTGTAATACTCAGGAACTTTCTTCGTGCCGATGCCTGCAACCCAGCTTCCATATCACGGATAATCTGAACAGGATCTTCGGTACGTGGATTATCACTCGTCAATATCGTTTTGTCGCTGTGCTCTACTGCCGCTGCTGCCATAACAGGCCGCTTGGTTTTATCGCGATCACCACCGCATCCCACAACTGTAATCACCTGCTCGTTTCCTTTTCTCAACTTCTGAATCGTTGCCAGCACATTCAGCAATGCATCTGGTGTATGTGCGTAATCAACAATTGCGATTACAAAATCTTTTGGCGAAATGATATAATCAAACCGTCCTTCTGCGCCGGTGAGTTTGCTCAGGTGAAGCAATACATCCTGTTTATCTTCACCCAGGCAGATGGCTGCACCATAAACTGCCAGCAGGTTGTACGCGTTGAATTCACCGATCAGCCTGAAATGCACTTCCTGATCATTTACCTGCATCAGCAAACCAGCAAGTGTATTCTCCATCAGTTTGCCTTTAAAATCCGCAAGCGTGCGAAGGCTGTACATGTGCTTTTTAGCTGCTGTATTTTGCAACATCACAATCCCACGTTTATCGTCCGCATTGCTGATGGCAAATGCTTCAGAATCCAACTGATCAAAGAAGCTTTTCTTTACCCGGATATATTCATCAAACGTTTTGTGATAATCCAGGTGATCGTGTGTGATATTGCTAAACAGTGCGCCTGAAAACCGAAGGCCGGTCACTCGATGTTGGTGAAGTGCATGTGAACTCACTTCCATAAACACATGTGAACAGCCGGCATCTTTCATATCGCGCAACAACCGGTTCAACTGCACAGGATCGGGCGTGGTATGTGTTGCAGGCAATATCTTTTCGCCAATTCTGTTTTCCACCGTACTAATCAAGCCGGTGGTGTATCCCAATGATGTAAAGAGCTTATAAAGCAAGGTGGCGATGGTGGTTTTTCCGTTGGTACCGGTAACACCTACCAGTTTCATTTTTTCGGACGGATGACCGAAAAAATTATGTGCTGCTTCGCCTGCTGCTGCTGCGCTGTTTTCTACCTGCACATATACAACCGAATTAGTTAACTGAGCAGGCATCTTTTCACAAATCACTGCTGCTGCACCCGCATTTATTGCTTTTTCAATGAACGCATGACCATCGGTTGCCACTCCTTTCACTGCTATAAAAAGGCAACCTGCTTTCACCTGTCTCGAATCAATCTGTACATCGGTGATTTCTGTTGCTGTATTTCCAGAAACCGACCGGATTGCTACCTTATATAGTACTTCTCTCAATACCACCGTGGCATAACATATTTAACTTCCGAGTTCAAGTACAATTGATGTTCCCTTCACCATTGCCGTTCCCGGCGCAAGTGATTGTTGTTTTACTTTTCCCTTTCCCTTTACCGCCACTTTTGCTCCCATCGATTCAAGAAGATAAAGCGCATCACGCAATGCCATCCCTTTCAAATCAGGTACTACGGAATGCTTGATTACTACAGGTTTTGCAACGGTTTGCTGCTTCCTGCCTGTTACCATCGCATAATTTGCATTACCTGATGAATCAGACCAGCTCCATCCAAGTTTGCTGTACACCTGACGCAACGCATCAGTTTGTCCGGCAAAAAAGTAATTCGAACTGTCTTTGGCTATTTCAAATGGCCTTGGCAGTTTGGGCTGCACATAAGCCGCATATAAACGAAGTGCTACTTCTTTAAAAACAGGTCCCGCCAGTGTACCACCATAGTGAACGGCTGCACGTGGTTTGGAACGAATCACAACAATCACTGAATATTGCGGCGCATCGGCAGGGAAATAACCCACGAATGATGCCTGGTAAACACCATGACCATAAGTAATGCCCGCATCAGAAACGTGTGCTGTACCTGTTTTTCCTGCTACCGGAAAAGGCATGTTCTTGAAAACATTCTTACCCGTTCCTTCTGTGATTACGGCTTCCAGGCTTTCCCGTGCTGCTTTCACCACCGATTCATTTACCAGTTGATTATCTAATACCGTTGGTTCAAATTGTTTTACTGCGATACCACCCTGGCTGATGCTGTTTACCAGGTAAGGCTTCATCATTTTACCATTGTTTGCCATTGCATTGTACAACATCAAAGTATGCAAAGGGCTTACCTGGATGGCATAGCCAAAACTCATGGTAATCATATTCATCAATCCGCCACTTCCTTTATCGAGTGGTGCAATGCGCGGACGTGGCAGGTGTGATAAATCGACCGGTGCTTTATCCAGCATATGATACTTCGTCAGGTAATCTTTAAACTCTGCCGGGTTTTCTGAAAAGCCTGGTATGCAATTTTGCTCATACCCACATTGGAGCTGTGTGCAAAACATTCCTTCACTGTTTGAATCGCTTTCGGTTGACGTTCGGCATCATTTACCATACGGGGCCCACCTGCATGCGTCCTGCTGTTCCTACTTCAACGGGATCAGACAGTTTTGATGTGCCTTTCTCCAGCGTTGCAAGCAATGTTACCAGTTTGATCGTGCTACCAGGTTCTGTTACGCGCAACGCGTAGTTATCATCTTCCCAGTAACTGCCATCAGGTCTGCGACCGAGATTGGCAATTGCTTTAATCTTTCCGGTTTTTGTTTCCATCACGATGCAGGTACCATACAATGCTTCGTGCAATTCCATTTGCTTCAGCAGTGCATTCTGCGTAATGTCCTGGATGTTTACATCCAGTGTTGTGTGAATGTCTTTTCCATTTTCAGGTTCAATCTGAAATCCATCAACCGGAATCGCAATGCCGGATGCATAGCGAACGAGCCGCTGGCCTGAAACACCCGTGAGCAGGCTGTCGTAAGACATTTCCAAACCCACGTTTTGTTTTTTCGTTTTGCCATTGCTGGCGATAAACTCACGTGAAAGACCTACCGTACGATTTGCCAGCAATCCAAATGGGGCCAACCGTTTACTGCTTTCTTCTACAATCACACCACTTTTATTTCTTCCCAGTCGTACCAGTGGAAACTGGCGAAAGGCTTTATATTCTTCGAATGATAATTTTTTCTTCAGGGGATAGTAACGCTTCTTAGAATCATATCCCTGTTTCAATTCAGTTTTGTACTGGCTGGCGGATTTGTCGCCAAAGAATTTTGCCATTGCCAGGCTGAATGAATCGATATTTTCTTTGAAAACTTTTCCATTTTTATCGCGCAGTCCATCCGCCTGAAAATCCATATAGATATCAAACTGCGGCATGGATGTGCTGAGCATTTGTCCGTCTTCGCTAAATATGGTACCGCGTTCAGCATCCAGTTCTACAATACGTTGTTGGCGGCTATCACCCAGTGCGCGCAATTCACTTCCTTCAACCTGTTGTATATAAAATGCCTTGCCCAGAATCACGACACACAATAAAGCCATGCCGAGAAAGCTGATATAAACACGCCACAATATGTCTCTGCGTACTTCCAAGGTTGAGTGAATGGTTCCTGTTTATGATTAATATTTCCGGAGGCGACCCTCCACCAGTTGGCAGAGGGTGACCCGGAAAACCGTCCAAGTCATTTTTTATCTGCCGGGTTATCCGCTGCAATCACGGCTGGTGCCGTATTCAATTCCTTCAATCCCAGCGATTCTACTTTTTTGCTCAGTTCGCTTCCTTTGCTTTGAAACATGGATTGGCTGAGCAGGGCTTTGTATTCAAACCTCAGTTCTTTCACCTCACGCGTAGTCTTACTGATTTCGCGCATGGTTTTGTCGGCCTGGTGACCATTATATATATAGATAACTGCGAGGAAGGTGAGAAACAGAAAGAAAGGCACCTGCTTCACTACCGATTGGTAGTTGAGCCAGCTTGTCCATTTCTTTTTACCAGGACTTTGTTTGTCCCGGATATTTTCCTGTTCCTGCATACTATACTGTTAAGGGGTGAACCGACCATTGGTCAATTCAAAGGATATAGATTTCAACTATCGTATAGTGGGCTTTTCTATTATTTTTCGTCGCCCTGTTTCTTTTCTGCCACGCGTAACCTGGCACTTCTCGACCTTGGGTTACGTTTTAATTCTTCTTCTCCTGGTGCGATCGGTTTTTTTGTGATCACTTTCAATTCATTCCTTCTTACAGTAGTGATAAAGGGATTGTCATCGGTCACATCGAATGTGCCGTTTTTGAAAAAGTTCTTTACCAGTCTGTCTTCCAGAGAATGAAAGGTGATGATGGCTGCTCTGCCGCCTGGCCTGAGCAGGGAGGGTATTTGTTGCAACAATTCTTGTAGCACTACAAGTTCTTCATTCACTTCGATGCGCAACGCCTGGAACACCTGGGCAAAGTACCGGTTCGGGTTTCCTTTCACTACACTCCGTACGGCATTTTTAAAGCTGTCGATGGTTTGCAACGATACCTGGTCGCGCACGGCCACAATCGTTCGGGCCAGCGTTTTGGAATTCGTTACTTCACCATATTGTTCAAACAACTTATGCAGTTGCTGTTCAGAATACTGTTGCAATACCTGGAAAGCGGTTTTTTCCTGACGCTGATCCATGCGCATGTCCATCGGCGCATCAAAGCGGATGGAGAAACCTCTTTCGGCTTCGTCAAACTGGTGACTGCTTACACCGAGGTCGGCAAGGATGCCATCCACTTCTGTTATTTGATGTAATCGCAGAAACCGTTGAACGTGCCTGAAATTTTGTGGTATGAAAAGCAATCGTACATCATCGGGCAGGTTGCGGCGTGCATCGTCATCCTGGTCAAAAGCGATGAGGCGTCCGCCTGCACCGAGTTGTTCCAGAATACCGCGACTATGGCCACCACCTCCAAATGTGCAATCCACATAAATACCGTCAGGCTTTATAGCAAGAGCAGCGATACTTTCTTTCCACAATACAGGAATATGGTAAGGAGCATGGCCGCTGTTATCGGCTGGCTTACTCATAACTTTCCTGTTTCTGTGTTTTTGTTCATTACACTGCTCGCCAGGTTGCTGAATTCTTCCGGAGAGAATGAATCAAAGAGCTGTTTGTACTTATTACTATCCCAGATTTCTATTTTTTCGCCCACCGCAACCAACACAATGTCTTTCTGCAGATCCGCATGATCTTTGAGGTTCGGTGGAATCAAAAGCCGGCCGGCAGTATCGGGCTCCACATATGTGGCGCCATTCAGAAACTTCCGGCGAAACTCCCGGGCCGCAGGATCAAAGTCATTCAGGGCTTTGATCTTTTGAAACAGGGGTTCCCAATTTTTCACAGGGTACAGACTCAAACATTTTTCAAATCCTCTGTTGATAACAAAGCGGAGTTGTTCTCCTTCCGGTAGCTGCTTTTTAAAGCCGACCGGTAGGAGGAAACGCCCCTTCGCGTCTAAAGTGGCCTCGAATTCGCCGAGAAAGTCCATCAGTATCAGGGATTTGAATCAATTTTCTATTAATTCACACAAAATAACACTTTTTACCACTTAGCACCCAAAAATTAACCCTTTTATTTTATCCACAGGCCTTGACTGCACTCAAACCCAGTCCCACAAAGGATTACAGCCGATTTTGCGGGTGGAAATTCGAGAAACCACTGTATAGGGTGTGGATTACGGTGGATAAGAGGTGGATAAGAGGGAGGAGATGATCGATGGTCGATGATCGATGGGGGATGGTGGATGGGGGGATGGTGGATGGGGGGGATGGTGAATGAAAGATACAATGTCAACTTTCATTGTATAAATTTGCAGATTCATACTTAAAAAAACATCGACCATCGATCATCGACCATCGATCATCCCCATCACCCATCGATTATCCTTTCTCTCATGCACCCTCGTCAACTATCCATATCGGAGTTCACTTATGATTTACCTGAAGCAAATATTGCTTACCATCCATTGAAAGAGCGGGATCGGTCGAGACTATTAGTGTACGAAGGGAAAATTGTCGCGGAAGATATCTATAAAAATATCGCAACGTACCTGCCTGATGGATCAATGGTTGTTTTTAACAACACCAGGGTTGTAGAAGCACGTTTACGTTTTAAAAAAGACAGGTGGTGAAATTGAAATCTTTTGCCTTGAGCCTTCTGCTGAATATGCGGATATTCCAATAGCCATGCAACAACATGGCGAAGTAAACTGGAATTGCCTGGTGGGTGGGGCTTCCAAATGGAAAAGCGGACAGGTACTTACAAAAATGGTAAACACACCAGCAGGAGATTTGCAACTGGAAGCACGCTTCGCTGCGAAGCAACCCGGATCCTTTCTTGTAAATCTGAAGTGGAACCTGGCGCAATATAGTTTTGCTGAAGTATTACATTTTGCGGGGCAGATTCCTTTGCCCCCTTATATCAAACGTGCAGTAGAAAAAAACGATAGTGAACGTTATCAAACCGTTTACGCACGTGAAGAAGGATCCGTAGCAGCACCTACTGCCGGTTTACACTTTACCGAAGCCATTCTCGATTCGCTTCGCGAGAAAAAATATTCAAACACAATTTACAACGCTACATGTGGGCGCTGGCACGTTTCAACCCGTCAAGGCTGAAACGATGGATGGCCATGATATGCATGCCGAGTTTATTGAAGTAAGCCGCTCGTTTATGCAACAACTCATCCACCATCAACAACAACTGTATGCAGTTGGTACCACATCACTGCGTACACTTGAAAGCATTTACTGGCTGGGCGTAAAAGCGATCGAAGGAAAATTGAATCTCCAGGATGGCATCAAACAATGGGAAGTTTATGACGAACTACCACAACACCACTCGAGAGAGATGTCGTTAAAAGCATTATTGAGCTGGATGGATGAACAGCACATTGATAAAATTGTAACCCGTACGCAAATCCTGATTGCTCCCGGATACAAAGTGCGAATGATCAATGGATTGATTACAAATTTTCATCAGCCCTCCTCTACCCTTCTATTGTTGGTGGCTGCACTCATCGGTTCCGATTGGAAACATGTATATGAAGAAGCCATTCAACGAAAGTTCAGGTTTCTAAGTTATGGAGATGGCATGCTGATTAGAATCCAGCAAGCTTCAGTTTAATTCGATCGGATTATTTCTTCAGTGGAAATTCAATAACAAACGTACTACCTTTTCCTAGTGTACTGTCCACTTTCACATGTCCGCCGTGGGCCTGTACCATTGTTTTTACATAACTCAGTCCGAGTCCAAACCCTTTTACATTGTGAAGGTTGCCGGTATGTGCACGATAAAAACGTTCGAATACACGTTTCAACGTTTCTTTACTCATACCGATACCATTGTCTTCAACAGTCAGGAAGAAAGATTTACCATTGCTGCTGGTAGAAATTTTTACCTGCAGTGGCACATTATCTTTTGAATATTTAACGGCGTTATCTATCAGGTTATTTACAAGGTTGGACAGATGTACTTCGTCTGCATTGATCAGGTCATTTTCTGCCGCGAGCAACATTTCAGCGCGGCCATTTTTTTCTTCCAGTTGCAGTTGGAAGTTATCTACCACCGCACCAATCACATCGTGCACATGAATGGGTTGCAGGTTGAGGTTTACCTCCTGGCGCTCCTGTTGCGATGCTTTCAAAATGGTTTCTACCTGGCGGTTCATCCGCTGGTTTTCTTCCTTGATGATAGAGCTGAAGTAGGAAATCTTATCGCGATCCTGTAATACTTTTTCATTGCGCATGGCATCCACCGCAAGAGAGATGGTAGCGATAGGTGTTTTAAATTCATGCGTCATGTTATTGATGAAATCATTTTTGATTTCACCCAGCTTCTTTTGTCGCAGCATGGTCCGAACGGTGAGGTAAAACGCCGCAACGATAATGATTGAGAACAGAATGGAAATCGCGATACGCCAACGCAGCGACTCCACAGCTGACTTTTTTTACATCGAGTGCTACAATCACCAATGCTTCATCAGGTGCCAGGTTTTCCGCAGCAGATCCACCCAGGGGCCGCAATGGGAATCCGTGCATATAGTTCCGCACCGTATCGCGGTATTGATCAAGAAAGCCGGGCGACTTGCGTTCAATTACATCATGCGCACCGGTTCGCGGATTAATGGTGGTGAGCGCAAATTCAAAACGCACATTCTCCAATCCAACTCCTCTGAAAGCATTGTTTATTTTCTCATATAATTCAACTGAACTAAAACGCTTGCCCAAGGTCATTGGCTGGATAAATTCGAGGGAGAAATCGTCGGGGAAAAGTGCATCGGTATCAACTTTCCGCATGTTCACGCTGTAGTTGCTTTTATACTGCAACAAGTCATCACCCACTTTATAAATGGCTTCATTCACGCGGGTTTTGATCTGCTCTTCTGTAAGCAGGATCATGTTCCGCAACCAGGAAATCTGTATCAGAATGATGCCGATCAGCGAGATGGTGATTAAAACCGTTATTACCGAAAATGTCTTCTTCACTTATACAATGGGTTATGAGATGGAAAGTTAACAGTTTTAATATTGTAGCAAGAACCCCAAAAATAATGTACAGCTGACAATTATCCTGCCTCCTACCCTTATTCAACGTTAATTTAACGTGCCTTTAGACTGTAAGTGACCAATTTTTACACTTAATTCTTTGAAATCAAAGAAAATCCTAAATTCAGGTATGATTGAACCGGCACCCGGAATATTATTAATTGCAGACCCCTTTCTGAAAGACCCGAATTTTCTCCGAACGGTCGTCTTTATCTGCGAACATAAAGAAGAAGGTAGTTTTGGATTTGTACTCAATCGTCCGTTTGAAAATAATCTCGCCGACCTGATTCCCGATATAGAAGGAATAAACATACCCGTATTTTATGGTGGACCCGTACAAAAGGATACCATTCATTTCCTTCATCAGTATCCAAACGAAATTCCCGGCGGAATGGAAGTAATGGATGGCGTGTACTGGGGTGGCGCTTTTGATAAAGTGGTAGACCTGATTCGCTCGGGCGAGCTCGATCTTTCCAAAATCAGGTTCTTTATCGGTTATTCCGGCTGGGGTAACGGTCAGCTTGATGATGAACTGCGTGAAAAATCCTGGCTCACGGTTGAGGCTACACCAGATCTGGTATTCCATCCTAATTCCAACGAAATCTGGAAGGATTCATTAAAACACCTTGGTGGTGAATACGAAATGATGATTCATTTTCCGATAGACCCGCAATTGAATTAACTTTGCGACGTCTTATTCTCTTTTATAAAATCCTCTCAAATGAAACGGTTAATACTCTCATTGTCGTTAACAACAACGATTTTCCTTTCTTCATGTACAGAACTGCAGAAACTGGGTGCTCTGATCGCTCCTTCTGAATTTGAAATGGCTACCGGCCTGAAAGATGCGCTTACGCAGGGGCTGTTTCGCGGCTTTGATGCTTTTGCAGATCCCAATTCCGGAAACCCGCTTTTGAAATTTGCCTTCCCCGGCGATGCGGCTAAAATTGAAAAGACCCTGAAGGACCTGGGAATGACCAGCCTCGTGAACCAGGTAACCAGCAAGTTCACCAATGCTATGTCGCAAGCAGTTGTTGCCGCAAAACCCATCTTTCTAAACTCTGTGAAAAATATGAGTTTCCGCGATGTAGCCAACCTGCTCATTACGGATAATACACGCGCTGCAACAGATTATTTCAAAACAGCGATGTCGCCGGAGCTCATGACGGCTTTCCGTCCCATCGTTGACAGCACTGCAAACCTGAATGGTGCCAACCAGGAATGGACCAATCTGGTAAGTGTTTATAACAAAATTCCGCTGATCAATAAACCGCTCGAAAATTCACTGACCGACTTCATCGCAGCGCGTGCCATTGATGGTATGTTTAGCATGGTAGCGACTGAAGAAGAAAATATTCGTACCAAATACGAATTCCGTAAAACCGATATGATGAAGAAAGTATTTGGTTATGCCGATGAACAACTGAAGAAAAGAAAAGAAGGTTCCGGCTCGTAAACGATAATTTATTACCCAATAAAGAAGGTCACCAAAAGTTTGGTGACCTTCTTTATTTCGAGAAAACGAACTAGTCGCGCATTGGAAAACCGATTCCCAGTTTTATCCCGATATAATTCAGTGAGCCCAGGTCAAATCGGTTGTAAGGCGAATAGGTATAGTTAACACCAAAATTTAACCCTGCCTCTCCGTCTTTTTTAAAGGGTATATATACGCCCAGTTCAGGCCTTGCCGCAAATCCCAGCTTACTATCCGAGCTGGGATATTCCCCAATATATTGCTTGTAAATAACAATGTTGCCGCCGACACCAGCCGCCGCATAAGGTTGGATACGCGCCTGCGGACTAAAATGATAACGGACCGATGCCATCACGGGAATCAGCTGAACGCTGTTTGTTAATACTGCCGACACATCGCTACCATCGTTAGAATGATAGACTGCTCTTGGGAATTTTTCGTAAAAATCAGCATAGGAGCCCCAAAGACCAACAGCTATCTTATTATTAATGCCGTACAATACTGAAACATCGGTGCTGCGCAACGTGGTATTTCCTGTCAGTTCCTTCAAATCGCCAATGGGCACAGCCGCATTCCAACTAATGGTCATTCTGAATTCGCCTTCCTGCGCCGATGCTGTTAACGACATAATCGTGACTAACGCAGTAAATATATTTTTCAAACTCTTCTTCATGATTTAAAATTTAAGGTGTGGAAATATAGGGCGACTGTTGAAACAGTGCCGTTGCATGTGCTTCAGCCCGTGAGGTGTTGAAGGTGCCGGAGCCGCGTACCAGTCCGTTCCAGATCAGTCGCAACTGTCCATTGGCATCTGCATTTTTCAGATCGATCATATCAACGGTAACGGCGCCATCGGTAATTGTATACACACCATAGAAACCAGGGTATCCATAATTATAGCCAGGATATCCCCAGTACCAGGGATCCCAGTATCCGCCATAGTAACCCCAGTAATCATTGTAGTTAACAATGCCGGTATAGTCGTTGTAGATGCGGCTTACGGTAATTCCCAGATCAGCTTCGGCTCCGTGACTCACGCGCACAAAACCTCTTGACTCCATTTGGCTTGCGACGGTATTAATAAACCTTGCATCGAAATCGGTGCGTACTTTTTCAACCAGTTGGTTATTTTCCAGTACCACTACCGAATCTGCAAGGACAAAGCTGTTGTATTGAGAAAACTCAGCGCCTGGAGCACGATTTGTAATGTAAACGCCGTTCTCGTCATTTTCCAGTTGCCGGGCGGGATCTTTTGAGCAACCCGTGGCCAGCATCGCTGCAAATAGCAGCGAACTGCTAATTATCTTCCATTTCATAGTGTAGCATTTTAACTGGTAAAACAAACACAGTGCCTTTTTTGTTCCGGGCAAAGAAAAAGCCCCCCCGATAACGGGAGGGCCATATTATAGTTTTCACAATCCGGATAGGCTGGTTTTTCGCCAGTCCTTTCAGTCCCTTGGGTTAGTTTAATGAGCCTTAGTGAGGGGACTGCCGGTTTTGGGTTTATTCTTAAACAGTTTCCACCGCTGAGGCGCCTTCGGCCAGCACGGTTACGCGATTATTTAAAACTTCAACAAAGCCGCCGGTGATGTTGAAAAAAACAACATGGTTTTGTTTATCCTTCAACACTTTGATGCGACCCGCTTTGAGTGCGCTTACCAGCGGAGCGTGGCGATCCAGTACTTCAAAAGAACCACTGATGCCTGGCATTTGCACGCCATACACTTCGCCGCTGTAAAGTTTTTTTTCGGGTGTTAATATTTCGAGATTCATTCCGTGCTTTTTTGCATTTTCCGTTCTACCTAAACCGCTTTGCGCTCAGATTATCCTTGCGCCTGTGCCAGCAGTTTTTTACCTTTTTCAATCGCGTCGTCGATTGTACCTACCAGGTTGAAAGCTGCTTCAGGATACTCATCTACTTCACCGTCCATGATCATGTTGAAACCACGGATTGTTTCTTCGATGGGAACCAGTACACCTTTCAGACCAGTAAAGGCTTCGGCTACGTGGAATGGTTGTGACAGGAAACGTTGTACTTTACGTGCACGGGCAACTGTCATTTTATCTTCGTCACTCAGTTCATCCAAACCGAGGATGGCGATAATGTCCTGCAGTTCTTTATAACGCTGAAGGATCAGTTTCACGCGGTTGGCGCAATCGTAGTGCGCGTCACCTACTACCTGAGGCATCAGGATACGCGAAGTTGAATCCAGGGGATCCACCGCAGGATAGATACCAAGGTCAGCGATTTTACGGCTCAATACGGTTGTGGCATCCAGGTGGGCAAAGGTTGTAGCCGGAGCGGGGTCAGTAAGGTCATCCGCTGGTACATACACCGCCTGTACGGAAGTAATAGAACCATTTTTAGTTGAAGTGATACGCTCCTGCATGATACCCATTTCGGTAGCAAGCGTAGGCTGGTAACCCACGGCAGAAGGCATACGACCCAGAAGGGCTGATACTTCGGAACCCGCCTGCGTAAAGCGGAAGATGTTATCAACGAAGAAAAGGATATCACGACCTTTACCCTGGCCATCACCATCACGATAGTATTCCGCAATTGTAAGACCTGAAAGGGCCACACGTGCACGCGCACCAGGAGGTTCGTTCATCTGACCGAATACGAACGTAGCTTTTGAATCAGCCAGTTCTTTCATGTCCACCTTGCTCAGATCCCAGCCACCTTCTTCCATGCTGTGTTTGAACGCGTCACCATATTTCATGATGCCTGCTTCAATCATCTCACGCATCAGGTCATTTCCTTCACGTGTACGCTCACCTACACCGGCAAATACAGACAGAAACCGGAATAAGCTTTCGCGATATTGTTAATCAATTCCTGGATCAATACGGTTTTACCTACACCCGCACCACCAAACAGACCGATTTTACCACCTTTAGCATAAGGCTCAATCAGGTCAATTACTTTGATACCCGTGTACAACACTTCAGAAGCCGTACTCAGGTTTTCAAATGCAGGAGGCTTGGCGTGAATGGGGCGACCACTCTCTTTACTTACTGCGGGAAGTCCGTCGATAGGATCACCTGTTACATTAAACAGACGTCCTTTAATGGCTTCACCGGTAGGCATTGCAATAGCACGGCCGGTATCAACTACTTTCATTCCACGCACCAGACCTTCTGTACCGTCCATCGCAATGGTACGTACAGTATCCTCACCCAGGTGCTGCTGAACTTCAAGAATCAGTTTATCACCATTTTCCTTTTCAAGTTCAAGGGCGTTATAAATGTCGGGGAGAGTGCCATCAAACTGCACGTCAATAACGGCGCCGATGACCTGCTTTACTTTACCTACGTTTGCCATATATTAGGAGAGCGTTTATTTTGGCCGCAAAGGTAAGGGTGCATCTACTAATTAAGAAATAAGAAATGAAAAATTACGAAACTCTGGGGGTAACTCGTGAGTAGCGTTATAATTGTTTAATAATCAATCAAATATATAGCGGCCAATTCGCCACCCAAAAAGAAACCAGCCTAAAAATTAAGATTCCCGTAGAGCATAAAATAAACTGTCAGCAAAATCGCGAGACAAAGTGCCGCATTTAGGGCCAGTTTCCAGGTACTGATTCGCTTCGATCGCGACGATTTCGACTTTCGCGGCCGCTTTTGCCAGAGCATCAGGTTTGTTGCCAACGCCAGGGCCGCCAGCAAACCCAGCAACCCCTCCGCCCAAAAGGGATAATCGGTTAATACCAGCCCTAATACCCCTACATACGTCACAACTGTAAGTGTATTATTCACCTCCACAAGCCTGTTGAGTGTCATATGTACAGATTTTAACGCAAGGGTAACTATGCAAAAGACATACCGGGAAATCGGGGAAACGGCAAACGGCATAACGGCATAACGGCAAACGGCAAACGGCATGCGGCAAACGGCATACGGCATACGGGAACACCAGTTGTGAAAATGTATTGGAAAGAAAAGGCATCCTGTCACCTTAAAAAAACGGCAGAAATTAAACGATAACCAACTGCGGGCAGACTCATACGCCGAAGCAGATTTCCTCATTTACACATTTTCCCATTTACACATTTCCTCATTTCCACATTTTCACATTTCCCCATTTCCACATTTACACATTTGCGTGTCATGTTCTCATATCGTAAAATAACCTTACCTTAATCTCACTCAAAACCAAATCATACACCATGACACGGCAAATTCTTATCGCAGTCGCAAGCCTGCTTTTTATCGCCTGCAACAATGCGGACAAAAATGACGAAGGCCGCGAAGTAAAAACCTATTCAATAGAACAATTCTATAAGAGTGTCGACTCCTACAATGGCGGTATCAGCTCCGACGATGAGGAGTTGCTGATCACAAGCAATGAAACGGGTATATACAACGTATATAAAATCAACCTTGCCACGGGCAATCGTGAACAACTAACCCAGTCCACCAAAGAATCATTCTTTGCAAATGGTTTTGTACCCGGCACCCGGCATTTTATCTACAGTGCCGATAAGGGCGGGGATGAAAATACCCATCTCTTCCTCCGAAAAACAGACGGCAGCGTGCGCGATCTCACACCAGGCGACAACGTAAAAGCCAACTTCTGGAAATGGAATGAGACAGGAACCCATTTATACTTTACATCCAACAAAAGAAATCCGCAATTTTTTGATTTGTATAAAATGGATACAGTGAGTTGGACGCCCGTTCTTATTTATGAAAATAACTCCGGACTTGACCCGGGAAGTATTTCACGAGACGATCGCTATATCACGCTCACTCAATTTGTAACCACCTCATGGATCAATCAGATTTTGCTCGACCAGCAAACCGGAAAAACGGTTTATATCAATACTGATTCGATTGAATCGCGCACTTCATCGGAAGGCTTTTCTGTTGATGGAAAATACCTCTATTATACGTCAGATGAAGGTGGTGAATTTTCATACGCCGGCCGTTATGAAATTGCAACAGGAAAGAAAGAAAAGATTTATGAAGATAAATGGGATGTGGCGGGCGTAGCCGTTTCACATAATGGAAAATACCGCATCGTATATGTAAATGTTGATGGTTCCAATCAGTTACACCTGTTCGATAACGAAACCGGTAAGGAGCTGGAATTCCCAGCTATTAAAGACGGTGGAATCATCAGTGCAAACATTTCACGTTCCGAAAAGAAAATGATTCTCTATGTAGGGAGCTCACGTTCTCCCGGCAATCTTTTCAGTTATGATATTGCATCGAAAGAATTAAAACAACTCACCAATGCACTCAATCCCGAAATTGATGTGAACGATCTTGTTTCGGCAGAAGTGGTGCGTTACAAGTCATTTGATGGACTGGAAATACCGGCAATTTTTTATAAACCACATCAGGCTTCGTCCAGCAATAAAGTTCCCGCAGTGGTAATGGTACATGGTGGTCCGGGCGGACAGGCAGGTGCTTTTTATTTTCCATTGATACAATACCTGGTTAATAAGGGGTACGCAATTTTAGATGTAAACAATCGCGGCAGCAGTGGTTATGGTAAAACATTTTTTAAAATGGATGATCGCAATCATGGCGATAAAGATTTGAAAGATGTTGTTTGGGGGTAAAAATTATCTCGCAGGACTGCCTTTTATCGATTCCACAAAAAATTGGTGTGATGGGAGGAAGTTATGGCGGCTTTATGACGCTTGCTGCGCTGTGTTTCCATCCTGAAGACTTCAAAGTAGGCGTGGACATTTTTGGTGTGTCGAACTGGTTGCGTACACTACGAGAGATTCCTCCACACTGGGCTGCTTTCAAGAATGCATTGTATCGCGAAATCGGCGATCCTGCAACCGATGATACCGTTCGACTGAAAGCCTATTCTCCCCTGCTCAATGCTGATAAAATCAACAAACCGCTGATGGTATTGCAGGGAGCAAATGATCCACGTGTATTGCAGGCGGAAAGCGACGAGATTGTTGCAGCAGTAAAGAAAAACAATGTTCCCGTAGAATACATCCTGTTTCCTGACGAAGGACATGGTTTTATGAAAAAAGAAAATGAAATCAAAGGCTATGGCCAGATCGGCGAGTTTTTGGATAAATACCTGAAGGGAGAAGAGACAAAGAGTGGGAAGCAGTAGATCGATGGGGGATGGAGGATGGGGGATGATGGATGGTGGATGGTAGATGGGGGATGATGGATGGTGGATGGGGGATGATGGATGGGGGATGATGGATGGTGGATGGGGGATGGTGGATGGTGGTAAAAAATTTACTTAACCTTTTGAAGTGGTGCCTATCCTGCCCACCTTCGGGGGGCGGGCGCGTTGACTGAGGAATGCTTAAATTGCAGATATACCGACCTCGCAATTTGGCGGGGTTTTCGGTTGTAAGAAAACATCGATCATCGATCATCGATCATCGGCCATCGATCATCGGTCTCGGCCATCGGTCTCGGCCATCGAACCTCGAATATTGGAGAAAATGAAAAAAAATCCGCTATACCCTCCTGGTCCTTTTTGCCATCACGATGATTGCCTGTGGTTCTGAACCCGAGCAGCCGGCCGTGATGCCACGCGATACGAGCATTACCGAAGATGTTGCGTACAACACCCTCTATCTTGATAGCAACCGGATGGAAACATATTTTGGTCAACACCAGTTTCCAGATACGCTTTCGGATGCTATCCGCAGTTTTTATAACCAACGCAATTACCAGCTTGCCTGGTTCGACAGCACCGGCCTCACGGAACAGGCTTCCAGTTTCCTGGAAATGCAACACCAGTATATCCATGATGCCCGTGATAGCAGCATCTTTGATGCCCGCTTACGCCGTTTGCTCGATAGTATTGAAACAAATGGCCCAGGATTTCAGTTAGATACAGCAAATCGAATTCCTACTGAGTTGCTACTAACAAGTAGCTTTTTTAAATATGCCGTTGCAGCATACGAAGGCAACAATAACCTGCAACTTCAGGATCTGGGCTGGTATATTCCACGTAAAAAAATCGATGTGCGACAATTACTCGATTCGCTGCTTACTCCGGGTAATGAACGCTACGGAAAATACAATCCTCTCACGCCGCAATATTCACTACTACAGCGGCACCTGGCATTGTATAGCAAACTGGAAAAAGACAATGACTGGGATGAAATAGTACTGAAGGAAAAAGTGATTCGACCCGGCGGGCAGTCGCCTGAACTACCTTTCATCAAGCAAAGACTTTCATGGTTAGGTGATTTGCAAACGATGGATACAACTGATGTTCTTGACAGCACCACAGTAGAAGCTGTAAAAAGATTCCAGGTACGTCACGGGCTTTCGGACGATGGCGCCATCGGTGCAGGTTTCCTGAAACAATTGAATGTAAAACCTGCAAAACGCATCCAGCAGTTGCTGATCAATATGGAAAGATTGCGCTGGGTTCCCGCCACAACTCCTTCAGATTACCTGCTTGTAAACATTCCCGCATTTCAGTTATTTATTTATAAAAATGATACGCTCGACTGGAAAATGAATGTGGTGGTGGGGTCATCGGCACATAACACGGTTATTTTCCGGGGCGATATGAAATATATTGTATTCAGTCCTTACTGGAATGTTCCCAACAGCATCGTACGTAATGAAATTGAACCTGCCTTAAAAAAGAATCCGAACTATCTCACCAAAAACAATATGGAACGTTATGCCGGGGGGATCAGGCAGAAACCCGGGGTCAACAATTCGTTGGGGCTGGTGAAATTTCTATTCCCGAATCAGTATAATATCTATCTGCACGATACGCCCTCTAAAAACCTCTTCAGCCGCGACCAACGTGCATTCAGTCATGGATGTATTCGTTTGGCTGAGCCGCGCCGTCTTGCAGAATATCTTTTGCGCAACGACAAAAACTGGCCACCGGAAAAAATTGATAAAGCGATGAAAGGCGGAAAAGAAACCTGGGTTACACTCTCCGAAACCATCCCCGTTTTTATCGGCTACTTCACCGCCTGGCAGGGAAACGATGGATTACTTCATTTTCGGGATGATGTGTATGGGCACGATAAAAAACTGGCTGAAAAGATGTTTTGAAAAATGAGAAAATGAGAAAATGTGGAAATACGGAAAGCCCGCAGATTCTGACATCTCACGTATTCTCACATTTTCTCATTTTCTCATTTTCTCATTTTTTCATCTATTTTCGCGGATGACTTTACAAGAGGTAAATACCGCCGCTACTCGCAAGTTATTTCTGGATATCAATGTTATCATCAACGGAAATGATCCCAACTATATACAGCCACTGGATAAGGATATACAACTTGTGTTCGACCCGAAACTGAACAAAGCATTTCGTCATGGCGAGGCAACGCGTTGGGTATTGATCGATAAAAACGGAAAAGGCATTGGCCGCATAGCTGCTTTTGTCAATAAAAAATACAAAACCAAAAACGATCACGGACCGATAGGTGGCATTGGTTTCTTCGATTGCATTCACAACCAGGAAGCTGCCGATATGTTGTTTGATGTAGCCAAACATTGGCTCATGCAACGTGGTATGGTTTCGATGGATGGACCTATCAACTTTGGCGAAAGGGATCGCTGGTGGGGATTGCTGGTAGAAGGTTTTGAACCGCCACTTTATTGCATGAACTACAACCCTCCCTACTATCAGCAACTTTTCGAAACCTATGGATTCCGCAATTATTTTAACCAGATCTGTTTCGCACTTAAAGTGAAAGACCGGCTGCAACAAAAGTTTTTTGACCGCCATGCCGAATGCGCAAAAAATCCTGACCTGCGTGCTGATCATATCAGAAAAGACCAACTGGATAAGTTTGCACGGGACTTTACCATCGTTTATAATAAAGCATGGGCAGGCCATGGCGGCATGAAGACCCTGGAAGAAAAAGTGGTTCGCAAAATGTTTGCATCCATGAAACCTGTGATGGATGAAAAAGTCTGCTGGTTTGTGTATGATAAAGAAGAACCCATCGCACTATGGGTAAACCTACCCGATCTGAATCAGTGGTTCAAACACCTGCATGGTAAATTCAGCCTCTTTCATAAACTAAAATTCCTTTGGGTTAAAAAAACAAAACCCTGCACCAGGTTTGTCGGACTTGTGTTTGGTGTGGTTCCCGAATGGCAGGGCAAAGGCATCGATAGTTATATGATTGTGGAAGGCTGCCGCGAGATACAAAGCATGGATGTGACAAATGGCAAATACGAGGTGGGCAAAATCCTGTATGAAGATTACGAAATGCAATGGATCGGTGAATTCAATCCGAAGATGATTAATGTAGCCGAAGCACTGGGAACCTATCGAAGCAGAAAGCTCACGACCTATCGATATAATTTCGACAGGAGCATCCCCTTTCAACCACATCCAATTCTGTAAATCTAATAGAAGGATATCCCTGCCTGCACGATCAGGTATTTTACAGGCGCACGGCCCACCTGGTATGTCAGTTGGTTGTAGCCCGGATCATATTGCAATGAATTGCGCACAACGTATTTGATGTCGGTGCCAACATTATAGGATACACGCATGAAAAATCTTGCAGCTGCATCTGGCCGCCCAACCGAAAAACCGGCTGCCAGTCCTTTATTAAATCCTACACTTGCATAACTGTCTATTTCAAATGCAGGAATACCCAGCGCAGATTCAATTACGGAAAGATTTTCTTTTGTGGAGGATAAATAACAGTTACCTCCTGCAAATACTTCCAGGAACGGTGTAAAGAATTCGTTGTATTGCGGGCGCAACTGCGCTATCGCATTTAGGTGAAGTATACCGTAGCTGGTTTTATAATTTCCCGAATAACCGCCAATGTTTACATTGGAAAGAAATCGTCCGTAATAATTATATCCCAGCTCACCGCCTAAACGAAAAGGACTGTTACGTTTGTTACGCCCCCAGCTAAAGGGATTACTTAACAACGCAAGGCTGCCGCCAAACCCCAGGTTACCCATTTCATTGCGAATGGCATCCTGCATCTTTTCGGAAGGGATACCAACTTGCACTACAAACCGCCCGCTGAGTGACTCAACAGGATTCTTTTCACGCTCAGGCTCCTGCGCAGTTGCGTTGAAACCTAAACCAAAGAAGAAAATGATCAGCAGCGACCTGTTTAACATTTTAGAAAATTAGATAATGCAAATTGGTGAAAAAAGGTCAGCCGGCACAAAAGAATACGCAAACGGACAATTTTGTTGAGCAATCAGCCTGAAGTCGTCTGCGGTAGCAGCCGCCCGTTCCCGATTCCTTAATTTCCATTACTTTTACCGCGCAGGTATGGAAAAATTTATTGTTTCGGCCAGGAAATACAGGCCACAGACTTTTGATACCGTGGTGGGACAGGAACATATTACCACCACGCTGAAAAATGCTATCCGGAATAACCAGTTGGCGCACGCTTTCCTGTTTTGCGGACCGCGTGGCGTAGGTAAAACCACCTGTGCACGAATTCTCGCCAAAACCATCAACTGTGAAAATCAGACTGCTGATGGCGAAGCGTGCAATACCTGCCATTCCTGCACGTCGTTTAACGATGGCGCATCCATGAATATCCATGAGCTGGATGCGGCGAGTAACAACTCTGTGGAAGATATCCGCAGCCTGGTAGAACAGGTTCGTTTTGCACCACAGGCAGGTAAATACAAAGTATATATTATCGATGAGGTGCACATGCTCAGCTCGTCGGCATTTAATGCCTTCCTGAAAACGCTGGAAGAACCACCTCCATATGCTATATTTATCCTGGCAACAACAGAGAAACACAAGATCCTTCCCACGATCCTCAGCCGATGCCAGATTTTCGATTTCAAGAGGATTACCACTAACGATACAGTGGGTCATTTGCAGGCCATTTGTGAAAAAGAAGCGGTGAAAGCCGACACAGCCGCACTACAGGTGATCGCACAGAAAAGCGAAGGTTGTATGCGTGATGCACTAAGCATCATGGACAAGATCGTAAGTTTCACGGGTGGCGAACTGAATTATAATAATACGCTCGAGCATTTGAATATTCTCGATGCTGATTATTATTTCAAATTACTGGATGCGATGCAGACCCAGGATTTGGCTGGCGCGATGTTATTGTTTGACCAGATCAACCGCAAAGGATTTGAAGGGGATCTCGTCATCAATGGTTTTGCTGAATTTATCCGCAACCTGCTTGTGTGTAAAGATGACAAAGCATCTGTATTGCTCGATGTAGTAGAAAGTTTCCGGGAGAAATATGTAGCGCGTGCGAAGGAAATTTCAACTTCCTTTCTCATCAGCGCACTTAATATTCTGAACGAAACAGAATTAAATTACAAAGCAGCCCGTAATAAACGACTACATGTTGAGCTTGCCCTTATCAGGCTCTGCTACCTTAGCCAGGCACTCGACATCAGCGGCGAGGGAAGTAAAAAAAAACGGCTTGACTCAGTAAAACCTGTTGCATTTCGCCAGGTAAAGCAGATATCGCCGGCAACAACACGTGATACGCAGCCTGCGCGTGTACCTGTACAAACTGTTCCTGCTTCCACACACACGGCACCGGCTTCAAAGCCCACTCCCACGCAGCAGGCAGAAAAACTGATCATTCAAACCGAAACAAAAAAACCGGCAGCCGCTGCAACAGGCAGCAAACTTTCGGCACTTGATAAAATTCGCAATCAGTATAAAGGAAATGGTTTGCCCGGCCAGTCGGTAGTGAACCAACCGCTGGAAGCCACTTCACTCCGCGAAGCCTGGAATGGGTACATAACCATCCTGAAAAATAACCGGAACCCGGCCGCTCAGCCATTCGAACTGGCAGAATTGCGCATCCAGGATGAAAACAGTTTTAATGTCGTTACCAGCAACAATATTGAACAGAAATTTATCGAGCAGGAACGTAATAACCTCTTTGCTTTTTTACAGGAAAAACTAAGTAACAAACTCTTGCAGTTTGTGGTGCTGATTGAAGAAAACAATGCACCACGTGAAAAAATAGAATTGCCGCTTTCATCGAAAGAGCAGTTTCAAAAGCTGGTAGAACAATATCCACTGATCAAAGATCTCCGCGAAAAATTGCAGATGGATCTGGACTACTAAAAATTATTTTTTTTGAAGCCACAGCTCAACAACGTGTAAAACGATTCTCTTCAGATTAGCCTTTAATCAGTTTTAATAATTCATTTGCCACCCATCGGTCAGATAGATTATATAAAAGATTTGCAAACTCGTGCAGCGTGAGCAATTCTGTATTCATAAAACTGGTACCATCGAAATACACATATTTGCCTGTTAAATAATTTTCTATTCTAGACTTTGTATCGTCGTCAATATTTTCCAAAATACCGCGCTCCTTCCAGATGCGCAGTTTCTCTTTAAAGAGCGGCTCTTTCAAATCGCGTAATTCATCGAGAATTACATTGATTTGATGCTGTTCCATGGTTTGACCCGCATAAATGGGTTGCATGGGCAACATCATTTCATTAATAAACTCGCCCAGCGCAAGCAATTCATCCCGATGGCTGAAGTAACGTGCGTATGCATCCCGGAGGTTTTGTGATGATCCATTTTCTTTTTCAACTTTGTATAGTGCCAGCCGAATACTGTTTGCGTCAGCTTCTTTAATTTTATTTACCAGCCCTCCTTTTTCATTTGAAAGTTTATCAGCAATTGCCGTTGCTTCTTCTGAATTATATTTTGCGCCGTCAAAATCAAAACTTCGAACCGCTTTTGGATTAGCAGCAATTTGTTTTAGTAGTTCAATGTCCTGATCAATTGCAGAGAGCCTGTTGAACAAATCGGGAAAATGTTTGGAATAAACTTCATCCCATGGAAGATCAGCTGGCTTCAAAGCATTTAATTCTTCATTCGTAAAATGGGAAAAAACACGGTTTGAATAAAAACGATTATAAACCTTCGGTATGGCCTTTTTATCAATATCTTCTTCCAGCTTTTTTTGAAAAAACTGGGGCACTTCCTCAGTAATGCTTTTATCATCAGCGAGATTTCCGTATATGCTTACCGTCATTGTGCGCTGTAAATTTTCCTCATCACGAAATACAGCCCAGGCTGATTTTGTATTCTCAATTGCCGCTACATTATAATTACGAAGTGCTTTTACGCGATCTTCAGTGGGCGGGTGTGATGCCCACTGATCTTTGATTGTTACGCGACGTTGGTTTTGTTCTGTTAGAAACTGATCCGTTACGTAAGGTAAGCCATCGCGCATCGGCAGGTTGTTCTCGCGCGCGAGAAATGACATACAATAGGACTGCAGTGGATAGATATTTGCATTTCTTTTTTTGTGCGCAACCATCGCATCGCACTCCTGCAGGCTCATCTGAAACCCCGACCCGGCGAGCTCTAAACGACGCAAGGCTGTTACCAGCGATTCTGAGCCACTTACACTTGCTGCAACTGCATCTGCATGATATTCCATTTGAAGCGAGAGGCCGCTGTACTTCTTATTTAAAAAGCCATACATACCCGACAAAATTGCCTGGATCCCTCTTGCAATTAATATCGTTAGGCGGGTAAAAAGTGCGAAAACGTCATGGATACTCGACCAGCCCTGCAGCATGTTTGCATAACCGGTATTATCATAAAGCATGTTGTACAAAATCCGGTTCACATTATAGACATAAGACCCCAGCTTCATGCTTCGTTGTGAAAAGTGCCCAAACTCATGCGCAAGAACAGCCTTAAATTCACTCAGATTTACGGAATTTACAAGCCCAAGTCCGATGGTCAGGTTCTTTCGAACCGGAAAAAACATACTCCAGAAGCTGGAATCATACGACACAAATGCATTCACATCCGAAGAGAGGTAAATTTTTTTGGGAAACGGCGCCAATGTGTCGGTGGCTACCTGCCTGATGAACGCAAACAGAACGGGTTGCTCTGCTTCTGTGACTTCAATACTTCCGGTTCGATCGACGCGGGTTACGGTAAATATGAACTTCACCAAAAAAGATAAAAACCATCACACCCACAGCTGCCACTCCAAGGCCCGCCAGGATACCAATCAATCCGCCCATATTAATAATAATTTTAAGGCCCAGAACGAAGCATCCCGCAACCAGTGCCAGCGATGCAGCCATAAGCAATAGATATACAAAAATGAAAAGCAGGATTGCACCCATTACTTTTCTCACTTCGCGTTTAAAGCCCGGGGTGGCCTGGGTTAGTTCGGCGGGTACGTCGGTTGGAGTAACCGGGTACAATTCTGTTGTTAACGACATATTTTAGATGGTTGACTTGCACTGTTAAGATAATAGCCCGTCGCCAGATATGAAAGGAATGAATGCGGCTTTTTTTTCTGTTGGAGCCAGAAATCTTCATAAATAAAGCTTGAAACTGGATTTCTGATCTGGCACAACCGAGGCGATTTGGCCCTGGATTTTCATTTACAACGATAGAAATTCCCCTTTAATGCCTACCGAAATGCCAAATCGGAAAACTTAAAACCGCTCCCGTCCATTCCTCAGCATTTTGCCTTAATTTCGGCGAAAATTTGACGAGTAATGGCTGAATCGATTTTAATGCCCCGACTGAGCGATACCATGACCGAAGGTGTAATTGCGGCATGGCATAAAAAGGTGGGCGATACCGTAAAAAAAGGCGATCTGTTGGCAGAAGTGGAAACAGACAAGGCAACGATGGAGCTGGAAAGCTATAAGGACGGCACATTATTACATATTGGAACAGAAAAAAGGGGAAAACTGCAGGTAAATGACCTGCTGGCGATTATTGGCAACCCCGGAGAAGATATTTCTGCGCTGGTAAATGGAGGAGGCTCGACAGCCGCTGCCGCACCCGCCGCTCCCGCAACCGAAGAAAATAAAAAAGAACAACCCGCAGCTGCGACCAAAAGCAGTAGCCTCGATATTTCGAAAATGGAAGAAGTGGTGCTGATGCCGCGTCTCAGCGATACCATGACAGAAGGCGTAATTGCCGGCTGGAACAAAAACGTGGGCGACACGGTGAAAAAAGGCGATGTTCTCGCTGAGATTGAAACCGATAAAGCCACCATGGAACTGGAGAGCTACAAAAATGGTACGCTCCTGCACCAGGGTGCGGCAAAAGGCGAAAAAAATTGCAGTTAACGACCTCCTTTGCATCATCGGTGAAAAAGGTAAAGTAGATGTGGATGCAATTGTGGCCGCGGCTAAAGGTGGTGGCGCCGTTGCTGCTCCTGCCGCTGAAGAAGCAAAAGCTGCAACTGCTGTTGAAACAAGCGATGAAGGCGGAACAACCGAAGTAGCTACCTCAAACGGTCGCGTGAAAGCATCACCACTGGCTCGTAAACTGGCTGCCGAAAAAGGTATCGACATCGCGCAGGTAAAAGGTTCGGGTGACGGTGGAAGAATCGTCAAATCAGATATCGACAACTTTAAACCTGGTGCCGCTTCGCAACCTGCAGCTGCAGCCTCTACCGCCAAATCATCAGGGCCTATACAACAACCCAGCTTCGACGAAGTACCTGTATCGCAAATGCGTAAAGTGATTGCAAAACGCCTCGCCGAAAGCAAATTCACCGCACCTCACTTCTACCTTACAATTGCAATTGACATGGATGCCGCTGTTGCCAGCCGCGCCCGCCTCAATGAAGTGAGCAAAGTAAAAATCTCTTTCAACGACCTCGTACTGAAAGCATGCGCCATTGCACTGAAGCAACACCCTGCTGTTAACAGCAGCTGGCTGGGCGATAAAATCCGCATCAACCACCACGTAAATATTGGTGTGGCAGTTGCGGTAGAAGATGGCCTGCTGGTTCCTGTGGTTCGTTATGCTGATAGCAAATCGCTTTCGCAGATTGCAACAGAAGTAAAAGATTTTGCCCAAAAAGCGAAAGATAAAAAACTGCAACCTTCCGACTGGGAAGGCAATACGTTTACCATTTCCAATCTCGGAATGTTTGGTATTGAAGAATTCACAGCTATCATCAATCCCCCGGATGCATGCATCCTTGCGGTAGGTGGTATCAGCCAGGTTCCCGTTGTGAAAAACGGAAATATCGTTCCCGGCAACGTCATGAAAGTTACACTTAGCTGCGACCACCGCGTAGTGGATGGCGCAACGGGTTCCGCATTCCTGCAAACGCTGAAAGGCTTGCTGGAAGAACCGCTGAGAATGCTCGTTTAACCAGAACTTACATTTCTAATTGCTTATAAAAGGTGAGGTGAAAACTTCACCTTTTTTCTTTGATACACTTCAGAATTTGAGGCGAAAATGGTATCTTTTCGATCGTCGATGGTCGATGATCGATGGTGGAGACTTTTAAAACAAGCTGCTTATGTATATGCTCGATTTAGCTGGCTGGTGGCAATCACTGGCTGGTTTTGAAAAAATATTCTGGGGCATCGCCCTGTTTTTCTCACTGCTGTTTGTGATACAAACCGTTTTCTCTTTTATCGCCGGCGATGGCGATGAATCGTTTGGTGATTCGGATGTGGCAATAGGTGAAGATGATGGTATGGGACATGGATTCTTTACCATTAAAAACTTCATCGCATTCTTTACCATCTTTGGCTGGACCGGTGTGGCGCTCATTAAAGGAAATGTCAACCAGACGGTAACAATCGCTGTAGCCTTCGCTGCCGGTCTCGCAATGGTATTCCTGATGGTGCTCCTGTTTCGCAGCATGAGTAAGCTGCGCGCAAGCGGAACACTTGATATCAACAATGCGATCAACCAGGTAGCAGAAACTTATCTTTTCATTCCTGCAATGCGTGGTGGTACAGGCAAAGTACATATCCGCATACAGGGTTCATTACGCGAACTCAATGCAATTACAGACGATTTAACAGAAATACCAACCGGCAAACTGGTGCGCGTAACTGGTGTTGTTAACAACAATGTATTGCTGGTAACTTCTCAAATTTCTTCATAACCACTATAATCTTTCCACCATGGCAGAAAACCTATTACTGGTAGTCGCGATTGCGGTTGTCTTTTTCTTTATTCTTATTATGGCGATGGTGCGGCGATACAAGCGCTGCCCTTCCGATCGAATCCTGGTTGTGTATGGTAAAGTAGGCCGTAGTGCCGAAGGTACACGTACAGCAAAATGTATTCATGGCGGTGCCGCCTTTATCGTTCCTGTATTACAGGATTATTCTTTCCTCGACCTCACTCCTATCTCGCTTGAAGTAAACCTTACGAGTGCGCTGAGTAAACAAAATATCCGCGTAGATGTACCTTCTCGGTTTACGGTGGGTATTTCAACGGAACCTACGGTAATGCAAAATGCAGCAGAACGTTTGTTGGGTATGCAGCGTCCTGCTATTCATGACCTGGCAAAAGATATTATCCTGGGTCAGATGCGCCTGGTAGTGGCGATGATGGACATTGAGGAAATCAACAGCAACCGCGATAAATTTCTTGCAAACATTGCCGGCAACGTTGAAGCCGAGTTGAATAAGATCGGTTTGAAGATGATCAACGTAAACGTAACCGATATCAAAGATGAAAGCGGATACATAGATGCCCTTGGTAAAGAAGCTGCAGCAAAAGCCATCAACGAAGCGAAAGTTCGTGTAGCTGAGCAGGAACGTACCGGTGAAATTGGTAAGGCAACAGCCGACAAAGAAAGAGATGTACGCGTAGCAGAAACACAGCGTGAAAGAGATACCAATGTTGCTGTTACTCTAAAAGATAAAGAGATCCAGATTGCTGGTGCTAATCGTGACGAAAACATTGGCAAAGCAGAAGCAGAACGCGAAACACGTATTAAAATCGCTGAAGCAAATGCACTTGCCGTTCAGGGTGAAAACCTCTCTAAAATACAGATAGCCGATTCAGATGCACAACGTCGCGAACGCGAAGCGGAAGCCCTGAAAAAAGCAACCGCCGCCGAAAAAGTACAATCGGCCAAAGCACTGGAAGAAGCTTACCTGGCAGAAAAATCTGCCGAAGAAGCGCGTGCCGAAAGGGATCGCGCCACACAAAACGCAACGATCGTTGTTGCGGCCGACATCCAGAAACAAAAGCTCATCATCGAAGCACAGGCTCAGGCTGAACAGGTGCGTGAAAAAGCAAAAGGTGAAGCCGATGCCATCTTCGCAAAACTGGAAGCTGAAGCCCGTGGTATGTATGAAATCCTTACCAAACAGGCTGAAGGTCTCGACCGCATCGTAAAAGCCGCCGGCGACAATCCAAAAGATGCGGTGTTGCTCCTGGTTGCCGATAAGCTGCCTGAACTGGTTCGCCTGCAAACAGAAGCCATCAAGAATATCAAAATCGATAAGGTCACTGTTTGGGACGGTGGTCAAAATGGCGATAGGAAAAGTGGCACCGCCAATTTTGTAAGCGGTCTCTATAAGTCAGTACCACCTCTCAAAGATATCTTCGACATGGCCGGCATGGATCTTCCTACTTACCTTGGCAAACAAAAAGCAGATGGTGAAAACAGCGAATTGAAGGAAGAATAAGGGGGAAATGTGGAGATGAGGAAATGTGGAAATGTGGAAATGTGTAAATATGTAAATGTGGAAATAGCTGCCCGGGGAAACAAAGGTTTTTCCGGGCAGCGTTTTTATAGCGCATTAAAAAATTGCAGTTCTTAACCGTATTAACCCATTTCCTCATTTTCTCATTTCCACATTTACATATTTTCATACAGCCATTTCCTCATTTTCTCATTTCCTCATTTCCACATTAACCCCTCGCGTCTTTTCAGAAATATTTGAAACTTCGAAAACAATCATCTAGCTTTGCTGCATGAAACTGACAGAAGCAAAGCAACAGTTTATTAGCAACTGGGGAGCATACGGAACGCATTGGGGCATCAACCGCACCATGGCACAGATACATGCTTTATTGATGATTAGTCCAGACCCGCTTACACAGGATGAAATCATGGAAGAGCTGAACATCAGCCGCGGTAATGTGAATATGAATATCCGCGAGTTGATCAACTGGGGACTGGTGGAGCGTGTGATTGTTCCCGGTGAACGCAAAGAATATTTTGAAGCAGAAAAAGATATCTGGAAAGTTGTTCGCCAGATTGTGAAAGAACGGAAAAAACGCGAGCTGGAACCGATGCTCAACCTGCTCGACAAACTTGAAACCGTAGAAGGCGATCGCCGCGATAAAGAAGTAAAAGCTTTTGTAGATACAGTCGCCAGCATTAAAAAACTGGGACGTCACGCCGATAAAACACTTGATACGCTGATCAAAGCTGAAGAAAACTGGTTTGTCAGCAACCTCATGAAGATGTTTAAATAGACTGGCAGTTTCCTTCAAAATAATTCGCCCATGACTTTATTGTTTAAAAAGTTCGACTTAGCAGTACAGGTGGCTCTTATTCTTATCGCCATCATCTTTAAGCTCTCCGGTCTTGAATGGTACTACATTTATTTTACACTGGGCGGCTGGCAGATTTTTAGTCTTCTCACGCACCATGTTGTGCTTGCTGATTTCAGGTCTTCATCACGCCGAAAAGCTTATGCCTGGTCGGCATTGACAGCGCTGCTGCTCACGCTTATCGGTGCCGCTGCGTCATCCATTTTTGTTACCATACTTCTTCTACTCGTAGTATTCACGCCCGTTCTCGCCCTCTGGTATCTCAGCATCTGCTATTTAGAAATCAGGGCATTGAATTTGAAAAATATCGTACATATGAAACGATAAGCCCCGCGCTTTCCGCCCATCACAATCATTTTGCCTTTTCCACAAAATGCTGTAATTTGCAACATTGTTGAAATTTTCGATGTTGCACCAACGTATTTTACGCACCTGGGTAGCCATTTCGATGATGCTACTGCTGCTGATGGGCATTTTGCCCAAACCAGTTGTGCATGAATGCATCACCGGACATGAACACGCCGTTGCTTCGCATTCGGGTCAACAGGAATTCTCCGCAGGCAAAACTGTACTTACCTGTAATTGTAACGAAGTCGTTTTCACATCTCCCTTCGATGTACCTGTTGAAGTAGAGGTTGCCCCCACTACATCGGGTTACACCACACATTCTTCTGAACTATATTCTGTTTTCGTTAATGCCGTAACCGACAACACTGCATTACGAGGCCCTCCCGCCCGCCTTTGACGATGAGTAAACGGACACCGGATTATTTCCGCCTGTCTAATTATGGGCAATTTCAAACTGGGTATTTTGAAACAGATTCTTTCTATCGTATTTATATATTCATTTGTATTCATTAGCATCGCAGGTAATTCACAACAAAACTGCCAGACCCGTTTGTCGGGTCATGTGGAAGATGCCGACACCAAAGAAACCTTGCACGGAGCAACGGTAAAGCTGGTTGAATTGAACCGCGAAATCGTAACCGACGAAAAAGGTGATTTCGTATTCTTCAATCTTTGCGAAGGCGTTTATACTTTATTAGTGACGCATGTGAGCTGCGACTCCGTAAAACAAACCGTTCATCTAAGTAAAGACAGGCATTTGGACATCTTTATGCCGCATGCCCGCAACACACTGGAGGAAGTTGTGGTCGCAGGTAAAACGGGCACTCCTAATACCGGTTACAAACAGGAACTAAGCGGCCGCAAACTCGACGAAGCAAAATCCGTTTCTATCAGTGAAGCGCTGAGTCGCATAAACGGAGTTACATTGTTGCAAACAGGTTCCACTGTAGCAAAACCTGTTATACATGGTTTGCATAGCAATCGTATCCTCACCGTAAACAATGGCGTGCGCCAGGAAGGTCAACAATGGGGCAACGAACACGCTCCGGAAATTGATGCATTTATTGCTGATAAATTAATGGTGATAAAAGGTGTGGACGAATTGCGTTATGGCAGCGACGCAATCGGCGGTGTGATATTGGTACAACCCAAAGCACTTCGCACACAACCTGGACGAAATGCAGAAATTCATGCAGGATATTTTACCAATAATCGCCAGTATGTAGCTTCTGGTGTATATGAACAACAGTTCAAAAAACTTCCCGCACTCACTTACCGTTTGCAGGGAACATATAAACGTGGGGCCAACTCTGCCACTCCGAATTATCGATTGAACAATACTGGCAGTGAAGAATGGAATTTTTTCTGTCACTGCAGGTTGGCGTAAACAATATTTCAATTCAGAACTATTCTATAGCCAGTTCAATACAAAACTGGGCATTTTCCAGGGCGCGCATATTGGAAATCTCACCGACCTGGAGAAAGCTATTACCAGAAATGAGCCTGATCCGGTATTCACAGGACAGGATACTTATAAAATTGGCCGTCCCTACCAGGATGTAATGCACCATATTGTGAAGCTGAGAAGCCAGATTAATCGAAATGGTCACAAATTCAATCTGCAACTTGCCGGCCAGTTCAACAACAGGAAAGAATATGATATTGTAAGATCAGGTACAAATACTTCGCCGCAATTAAATCTCTCCATCTCAACATTTTCGCAGGACTTAAGCTGGGAACATCCGCAGGCGAGCCATTTCAACGGTGTGGTTGGACTTGCTTTTATGCAGCAGGATAATGCGTATGCAGGGCGTTATTTTATTCCCAATTACCAATCGTTTACGTACGGGGCTTATGCGATTGAGAAATGGAACTACAACAACTGGGATATCCAGGGCGGATTGAGATATGATTTCAAACAAATCAACACAAACCGTCTTTTAGCAGGCGGCAGCATTTTTGACGAGTACAAATTTGATTTCAATACACTTGCTGGCTCAGTGAATTTGGGATATAAAATCTCCCATACCGTTAAAGCCAACATTAATGTTTCAATTTCCAGTCGTGCCCCGCATGTAAATGAATTACTCAGTGGAGGTATTCACCACGGTACGGCGACTTATGAGCTGGGGAATGTAAATTTAAAAACAGAAAAATCATTTAACCTCGCAGGAACGGTTCAATACCTGAGCGAAAATAAAGTGATGCAGGCTGAAGTTTCTGTATATCGCAACAGCATTCATGATTTTATCTATCGTCAACCTGTGCCAGACCAGCCGGTGCTGACCATTGCCGGAGCGTTTCCGTTGATCCGTTACCAGCAAACGGATGCTTTGCTCACAGGAATAGATGCTGCGGTGACGGTGCGTCCGGTTTCAACCATAGAATGGACTGCCAAATCATCTATACTTCGCGCCAGGAATAAATCAATCCATGACTGGTTGATCCTGATGCCTGCAGATCGTGTAGGCACTGAACTGGTCTATCATTTCAATGATCGTAAGCGGATTCAGAAACCTTATGTGTCAGCTGAACTGCAACACGTATTCCGTCAGTCGCGCACACCGGATGAACGTAATGGCCGGCAGGATTATAAAGCAGTTCCTGAAGCATACACATTAGTAAACCTGAACGCATCGGCAACGATCCTGTTTAATAAACAGCCCGTAGTATTTGCTGTTGGTGTGCGCAATCTTTTTGATACTGCTTTTCGCGACTACCTCAATAGCATGCGTTACTTCATCGATGAAACGGGAAGGAACATCAACTTCCGTATTAGTATTCCGCTTGCTAAAATCTGACAGAATTAATTCAGTATTACTTCAACTTATTGAAATATGAAATATTCATTTTTAAAATACGCAACTGCAATACTCGCCATCATTATATTAGTATCAGGATGTAAAAAAGAAAAAGGCGAGTCCAACGAAGAAGAATTAATCACCACGGTGGCGCTTACTTTTACACCTGCCGGTGGGGGTCCATCACAGGTTTTTGAATATGTTGACTCCGATGGTCCGGGCGGACTTCCACCTACGATCGATGGAATTACTTTATCTCCGGCCACTTCTTATGATGTGAGCATTTCTTTCAGAAATGATATAGCAGGAGAAGACATAACAGAAGAGATAGAGGAAGAAACAGAATCGCACCGCATTTACTATCTGCCTTCACCAGGAAATAATATTACGATCGATGACCTGGATAATGACGTAGATGGGAACCCGTTGGGACTCCATTCTGTTTGGACTACCACTTCGGCATTTGAGGGACATGTAGTGATCGTATTACGCCATTATGCGGGCAATCCGCCCAATAAAGCGGCTGGCGATCCGGTAGATTCCCCTAAATCTTCTACCGATGCGGAAGTGGTATTTCCCGTGTCAGTGCAGTAACGTTTAAGCTGTTACAAGATTTTAAAGGGGCGCATTTCATGCGTCCCTTTTGCATTTGATTCCCAAAATGATTATCCGGTTTTGTATTTCAACAATCCAGCGCTATTTTTATCTGCATTCTGATTGGTAACCCATTCAAAAAAAGTACGCGCGACATACTCCATGGAAATTTCATTCAATACACCTGCCCTTCTTTTTCCAGCCATTAGTTTGTTGTTGCTGGCATATACAAATCGTTATCTCGCGTTAGCCAACCTGATACGTCGTTTGCACGATGAGTATATCCGGGGCGAAAAAAATCATTTATTACTCAAACAGATCAAGATACTTCGTACGCGCATTAATCTCGTGCGAAGCATGCAGGCGCTCGGCGTTTTCAGTTTTGTATGCTGCGTGCTCACCATGTATGGTGTTTATCAGCAATGGACCTCCTTTCTGGGATTGGTATTTGCGATCAGTTTGCTGAGCCTCCTTGCATCATTGGTAATATCGCTGATAGAAATTTCGCAAAGCACCAAAGCGCTTGAGTGGGAACTCAGCGATATGGAAGAACTGGAAAAAGGAAATTTCTTCACCGACTGGTGGCGTAAAAAAGAGGAATAACCCGTTTTCACATTAAGCAGTTACTTCTTTCTGACTTTTCCTTTCGCCAATTTGCTGACGCCACATGGCGTAGTACAATCCTTTCTCAGCAAGTAATTCCTGATGGTTGCCTGTTTCCACTACATCACCTTTTTCCAGTACATAAATCCGATCGGCATGCATAATCGTACTCAGGCGATGCGCAATGAGAATGGTGATCTGGTTTCCCTGCAATGATATTTCGCGGATGGTATCAGTAATTTCTTCCTCAGTCAGCGAATCAAGTGCAGATGTTGCTTCATCAAACAACAACAGCTTCGGATTTCTGATCAGCGCGCGCGCAATGGAAAGACGTTGCTTTTCACCACCCGAAAGTTTCAAACCGCCCTCACCAATCGTGGTTTCAAGCCCCTTCTCTGCCCTTGCCAACAAATTCTGACAGGAAGCTTTATTCAATGCTGTATACAACTGCTCTTCGGTTGCTTCGGGATTCACGAACATCAGGTTCTCACGAATCGTACCACTGAAGAGTTGTGTATCCTGTGTTACAAAGCCTATCTGCGCACGCAAATCATCAAAGCTGATTTCGTTTTCATCCATGTTGTTATAAAGAATACGGCCTTGTTGCGGACGATAAAGACCTACCAGCAATTTCATCAATGTCGTTTTTCCAGAACCTGATGGTCCCACAAATGCAATTGTTTCTCCTGTTTTTGCAGAAAAGTTGATCTTATTAATGGCACTTTGTTGTGCAGACTGATGTTTGAAACCAACATCCTGAAATTCGAGCTTTTGAATAGAACCAAGAGGTTTTGGATTTGCAGCCTGCGCCTCAGGTTTTTTCTGCATCAGGTTTTCGAAATTATTCAACGATGCTTCTGCTTCGCGATAGGAGAGAATGATATTGCCGATTTCCTGCAAAGGTCCAAACACGAAGAAACTAAAGATCTGCATCGTCACGATTTCGCCCGGCATCATATCGCCCTGGAACACGAGCATCATCAACATAAATAAAATTATCTGACGAAGCGTATTTACAAATGTTCCCTGCACAAAACTGATACTGCGAATACGTTTCACTTTCGTCAGCTCAAGCCCGAGAATTTTAAATGTATTTTTATTTAAACGACCTACCTCCTGCTGTGTTAAACCCAGACTTTTTACCAGTTCTATGTTCCGAAGGGATTCGGTAGTTGCACCAGCAAGTGATGTTGTTTGCGACACAATTTTTTTCTGGATCGTCTTTACCTTTTTTACTCAGCACATTTGAAATCCATGTTAGCAGGAAAATCCCACTGAAATAAATAAATGGCAGGCGCCAGTCTTTTGAAAAACGCATATACTGCCACAAATATAATTCCAACGATAACGGGGAAAAGAATGTTTACAAAAGTTGAGATGAATTTCTCTGTATCGGTTCGTACTTTTTGCAAAATACCAAGGGTTTCACCGCTTCGCTGATCTTCAAAGTCGTGATAAGGCAATTTCATCGCATGTTGCAGGCCATCGGTAAAAATCGTTGCCCCGAATTTCTGCGTTACTTTATTTAGAAAATAATCCTGAAATGCTTTGGCTATACGGCTAATCATTGCCACGGAAATAGAAGCGATCAACAACCACCCTACGCCATAAAGCATCGTTTGTTCACCTTTTGCATTGGCATAAGGAATACTTTTCGACCACATATAGGCATTCATCGAAAGTGGTTCGTGTCCTTTATCCTGATGAAAAAAATCCCAGGTCTACCAGTTTACCGAATATGATGGGATCAAACAACGAGAAACCGATGTTGACAGCAGCAAGTATTAATACCAAAGCCACCAGCCATTTGTGCGGGCTGAGGTAGCGGAAAAGAATCTTCATAATTAAAATATGTAAGCGTAAGTCTTAGGAACAATCAAAGTCTTTACAAGTTCGGTAAAAATGCCTATATCGCAGGCTACCGCGGGAACCCTCCCATGTTTTTGACGCGATTGGCCTGATTGAGGTGCCGGTATTGATGCTGTACCAGCATCTGCACCGCATCGGCCACACTATAAGTGATAAATTTGGAAGCGGGCGAACTGAGTTTGATCTTTTTATCCTGCCCCGGTTGCAGGCTTTCGATAAATTCTATAAACGTATCCTGGTGTTTGGAATAACGACGGATCACTTCGATTCCCAAAGGCTTCACGTCGGGCTGAAACGATTTGGGAGATTTATATTTCTTCGTCGCCACTTCACCCAGTTGGTTGATAAGCATGCGGCCAAACATCCGGCTGAAAGGACTCCATTTTTGCCAAAAACTCATCTCGTAACGGCCTTCCCGGATGGCATCGAATACCGGGAAATAAAGTGAATCGGTAACAATGATATGATCCAGGCACTGACCAATGCTCCAGCTGTCACCTCCCGGCGACCAGTTCAGTTGTTCTACAGTCAGCGATCCAAATTCGGAAAGCATAAATTGCTCAGCCTTGCGCAGCAACGAGCGATGATCGGGCCGGTTTTTGTCCAACGCCTCACTGGATTCCCTGTCGTTCGCGGGTTTATTTTGATCCAAATTGAAATGGTTTTGCTTCCTCGCGAAGTTCTGACATTCTGGCTAACGACGAGCACCGTATTTTATCCTGCCCAGGCTTCGCGGTCGAGGCTGCGATATTGTATTGCTTCTGCGAGGTGCTCGGGTTTAATGTCCTCAGAAGCAGCGAGGTCGGCGATGGTCCGCGACACTTTCAGAATTCGGTCGTATGCCCGGGCCGACAAATTCAACTTTTGCATCGCAGCTTTCAGCAGGTTATGCCCCACCTGGCTGATCGTGCAGATTTCCTTGAGTTGTTTACTGCTCATTTGTGCATTGCAATAAATGCCGGGGGTGTTTAGGTATCGCTCCGCCTGGCGTTCGCGTGCCGCAATCACGCGCTCGCGAATCAATTCAGAATTCTCCTGTTGCCGCAGGCTGGTTAGTTCACTAAAAGGAACCGGCGTTACTTCCACATGCAAATCGATGCGATCGAGTAAGGGACCGGAGATTTTATTCAGGTATTTCTGTACCCCTCCGGGCGGACAGGTGCAGTCACGTTCGGGATGGTTATAGAATCCGCATGGACATGGGTTCATACTCGCCACCAACATAAACGATGCGGGAAAATCCACCGCCACTTTGGCGCGCGATATGGTAACGCGCCTTTCTTCCATGGGCTGCCGCATTACTTCCAGTACGGTTCGTTTAAATTCGGGCAACTCGTCAAGAAAAAGCACACCGTTGTGTGCCAGTGAAATTTCACCGGGCTGCGGATTGCCACCGCCGCCAACAAGTGCTACATCGCTAATGGTATGGTGCGGACTTCTGAATGGCCGGCGTGCAATCAAAGTCGCATTCTCTGGCAATTTTCCCGCCACCGAATGGATCTTAGTTGTCTCCAGCGCCTCCTGCAAACTCAACGGAGGCAGAATTGTCGGCAATCGTTTTGCAAGCATTGTTTTGCCCGCACCGGGCGGACCAATCAAGACCGCATTGTGCCCCCCTGCTGCAGCAATCTCCAGCGCACGTTTAATGTTTTCCTGTCCCTTTACATCAGCGAAGTCGATTTCAAAATCATATTGCGAATGGAAGAATTCGTCGCGTGTATTGATTTCTGTGGGTTGCAATCCTGTTTCGCCATTTTCAAAGAAATTGATTACGTCTTTGATATGGTCAACGCCGTAAACTTTCAGGTTGTTCACCATACCAGCTTCACGTGCGTTGGCGCGGGGAACAATCAATCCGCGAAACCCTTCTTTGCGCGCCTGAATGGCGATGGGCAATGCACCTTTTTATGGGTCGCACTTCACCATCCAGCCCCAGTTCTCCCATGATCACGTATTGCGATAAGGCCTCAGTTTGTTTCACCTGTTCAGACGCGATCAGTATGCTGATAGCAATTGGCAGGTCGAAGGCGGTGCCGCTCTTACGTATGTCTGCCGGCGCCAGGTTTACCACCACTTTTGTACGGGGCATGGCGAAGTTGTTCGTCTTGAAAGTGGATTCAACACGTTGCAAACTTTCTTTCACGGCTCCGTCGGGCAAACCCACAATTACCGGATCTTTTCCCGATGATGGAAGCCAGTTTACTTCAACTGTGATTGATGTTGCTTCCACCCCATATACTGCACTCCCGAATGTTTTCACTAGCATCGGGGCAAGTTAGGAAAATAGAGAAAGGAAGAAAGGGGGGAAAAAACGGGCAGGTGACGTTTTTTTCACCGGACAGAATGAGGCGAAGTGGCGAAGTGTCAATGTGAAAATGAGGAAATGGGGAAATTATGATTTCAATCTCTTGCATCTTTAAAAGTGCACTCATATATCGTCCCTTCGGGACTCAAATAACCGGGGTTTCATTTATGCTACAGATATGCCGTCCCTTCGGGACGAATGCTAATTTAAAAGGCATTTTTTGTCTCAGGTATTCCGTCCCGTCAGGACGGGTTGTGGTTAGCTCAAATGAACTACCTGTTTTCGCGTCCCGGCAGGGCGCGTTGTGGTTAGCTCAAATGAATTCCATGTTTATCGCGTCCCGACAGGACGCGTTGTGTTTTATTGAATAAATGTTTGCACCACCAATGTACGCATCTCAATTCACACTCATTTTCCCATTTCCACATTTCCTCATTTTCCCATTTCCTAATTTTCCATATTTCCTCATTTTCCCATTTCCACATTTCCACATTTTCACATTTCCTCATTTTCCCATTTCCACATTTCCTCATTTTCCCATTTCCTAATTTTCACATTTCCATATTTACACATTGGCCGCGAAGCGGCCCACATTGCTCCTTACTTTCGCGTTAGTCGATAGTAATTAAACGGCTCCTTCGTAAGCACCATCGAAAATGCTTTTTCTTCAACACCCGACAGGTTAAATGACCAAACTGCTTTCTGGTCGGTCTTTGTATTTTTTGCATCGAGTGTTAGTCGTGAATCTTCAAATTTCCAGGAGCCTACCGCCTCTGTATTATTCGTAGGAAAAACCCAGTTAAACTTTCCATTCTTTTCAAATGTAATTACCGAACCATTCAAATCCCAGGTGCCTGCGAAATAGTCTGAGGGCTTTTCAACATTGTTCAATGCACCCAGGCTTCCCGTCTTCCCGGTAAGTTGATCTTCCTTTAGCAACGGTTTATTTTTATCATCACCCAACATGCCGAGCGGATCTATTTTCTTCCGTACAATCTGAACAATCAATAAGTCCTCCAGATTAAACGGATGGTCATACCGCTCTGATAATACAGATACCAACGCTTCCCAATCTGCAACAACGCGCTCGGTCGCACCTTTGGTTTCGTCCGATAATCGACTGGCCTTTACAACAAATGAATCGATCACCTGCTGTTCAGTCCAGTCTTCATCAACAGCCTTATTTACAAGACTGTCAAGCGAGATATAAAACTTCTTCATGACTGGAGTCTGCGCTTCCTCATCTATCAGTCTCCGGTCAATCAGGGATTTTAAATCTTTGTCGATTCCATCTGTCTCCAAAAGTCCGGTTAGGCTATTCCTGAATTTCTTCGATTCCCTTTCAGTTTCTGCCAAAGCTTCCTGGAAATTGCCAAGACGCATTGCATCGCGCACCAGGATTGCCGAATTCTTGGTATAAATGTTCTCAACGGTTACCAGCGTCTTCCAGCTCTCAATGGTGCGTTCCTGCATTTCCAGTTTCGAAGGCCCGGAACCTTTATTACTAAATCCGAGATAATACACCGCAAACGCACCGGTTACGGTTGTGATTACAGAGATTAAAATATTTTTGATGACGGTCTTGCTCTCGTTACCTATAATCCTGGCCATGTTTGTTGATTTTGCCCTGGCAAAGTAGCTGGTTTGAGAGTGGGAGGAAATACTCTATTTTATGTAGTAAATCGAAGAAGGTATTCCACTTTCTAGAGGCCGGGAAGATCTACATCGGGTTTTGCTTCGGCTGCCCGAATTGTTTTTATCCGCAGATATTGTTCATACCATATCAGGTCTTTTATCTGAAACGGGTACTTAAATTTTTTCTGCAAAAACTGAAGCATATCATCCATTGTTCGTCCAAGTCGTTCCACTGCATTGTCACGTGAACTTGTAAACTGCGAATTCAGATCTTGTATCAAAAAAGTTCCTGTATTCATCTGTGATAAGTGTATCACTCAATCTGGTAATACGGGTGAGATAATCAAGGTAACGTTGCAGCTCTTCTTCCTTAAACTCTGAGCGGCTGTTCAACAACGTCTTCATATCAGCATCAATATCGGGTGTATCGCGCAGTTTTCTCACATCACTAACAAAGGTGACCGATAAAATGCTATCCTGCCTGCGACGTTGTTCGAATGTTAATTCACCGCGCACAGCACGTGCAAAAATAGTGTCGTGCGCAGGCTGCAGCTCATTCTCGAGCTTCATGAAACTTTTCCATATCTGGATGGTGTTTTTTTTAATCTCGAGTTCGCTGGCTTTTTTGGAACGATTAAACCCCAGAAAATAAATTACAGCAGAAGTTATCACGGCCGTAGTCACGCCTACGATTATCCGTGTTGCCACTGTTTTAGTTTCCGTTTTCCACTTCTTACTCGATGCCTTCGCCATGCAGGACAAACTTTTTCGAAAGATACAAAATGAAACTACAGCCCAACAGGGCTTTAAAGTTTTTCAAGCATTTCCACCACTTTTTCCCGTTTCAGAATTACATATCCCAGGCGGTCGTTGCTGATACCCTCTTTTAACTGGTAAGAAAACTCCAATTGTTCATTGCTTACGTGGGTTTCAAAATAACGGAACGATATATTTGGGTATTCCTTCAAATCTTGGCCTATTTCATACAGGTGCGTGCTGAGTATAAACAGCGAACTCTTGATTTTGATGAGTCCTTTAATGACAGTAAGCGAACATTTCATCGCATCCTGCACGTTCGTTCCTTTGAATAATTCATCAATCAACACCAGCCATTTGCGGCCATTGTTGATTTTTTCGATGGTATGTTTGATTCTTTGCACTTCATTAAAGAAATAACTTTCACCACGCGCGATGTTATCCATCACATTGATATTACTTAACAAACCATCAAACATCGTGAGGCGCATCGATTGCGCAGGCACACCCATACCAATATGCGCCAGGAAAACGGCGGCGCCAACTGATTTAATGAGTGTGCTTTTACCCGCCATATTTGCACCCGTCAAAAACAGAAAATTATGCGCAGGATCCATCGTCAAATCGTAAGCAACCGGCTTGGGAATCATCACGTGATAAAGTCCTTTGGCTTCCACCAACGGACTATCCTGTTCCACAAACTCGGGAAACGACAATCGATAAGTTTTCACCGCCACGGCCATGCTGTACCATGCATCAAGGCGACTGTAGATTTCTATCAGCTCAAGAATATTGTTTTTATACCTGCCTCTTAAATAAAACCCATAGCGGAGATTATCTGTTGAGGTAAAACGATGATTTCTCTCGGTAACAGACAGTTCTTCCAGTGGTGCTTCACGCAACAACTGGATGATCCGCTCTATATAGATCATGATATTTTTCGGCAGATCAAGATCTTCTAACAGTTCAGTAATCTTTTTTATCCCACGTAAAAAGTCAGCGAAATGCGTTACCGAATATTTCACCATGGAATAATCTTCGCTATGCAACCAACGATAAAATAAATTATTGAGGGTATGAGGCCGCTCGCTGATGGGGTCAAGCGAATAATCAAGAAATTTATCCATCACAAGGATGGTTCCATTGCTGATATCATCGGGCCAGTCGTGTACGTGCTCCATCAATGTGCGTATCACACGCTGGGTACCCAATATGCGTTGCAAATCGTTATGAGGTTCGGAGAAGAAACGACGCAGCCATTCTTTGCCTCCAACGGTACGGGTAAAATTCAATTTATGAAAAATGGAAAATTCTTCTTCCGGATGAAAAATCGCGATATCATTAAACGAAATGGCGTCGATCTGCATGTGGTATCAATTGTATTAACGATCAAATTGTAAACGGCTACCCATCTTAGACTCATTCCATTGTCCATTTCCATAAACCAGGTTGCCATTTACAAAAGTATGTGTGATGGTTGCCGGGAAAGTGAATCCCTCGAGGGGGCTCCAGCCACATTTATACAGTATATTCTCTTTTTTTACCTGCGATGTTTGTTGCATATCCACAATTACGAGATCGGCGAAATAACCTTCGCGGATATAACCCCGGTCTTTTAGCTGGTAGCAGTCTGCCACCGCATGGCTCATTTTCTGTACCACTTTTTCCAGGGAAATCCTTCCTTCTTTTACATAATGCAACATTAGCAACAATGAATGCTGTACCAGCGGCAATCCTGCATGGGCATGTTCGTAATCTTCCATTTTCTCCTCCCAGGTATGTGGCGCGTGGTCAGTTGCAATCACATCGAGCCGGTCATCATTCAATGCTTTCCAAAGTGCTTCGCGATTATGCGCTGCTTTGATGGCAGGATTACATTTAATACGATTGCCAAGAACAGCATAATCATCGGCTGTAAAATGAAGATGATGTACACAAACTTCAGCGGTGATTCTTTTATCCTTTAAAGGAACCATATTGCCGAATAGCTGCAATTCCTTTTCAGTGCTGATATGCAGAATGTGTAATCGTGTATTGTACTTCATTGCCAACTGTATCGCCTTAAATGAAGATTCAAAACAGGCTTCTTCATTTCTGATGACTGGATGATCAGAAGGTTCCAGTTTCTTTCCGCTGGCTTTAAGTTGTGCAAGGTTGTGTTTGATGATGGATTCTTCTTCGCAATGCGTAGCGATCAGCATCTCACTTTCGCTGAAAACTTTCTCCAGCGTCAGCGGGTTATCCACCAGCAAATTGCCGGTGCTGCTGCCCATAAATATTTTGATGCCGCAGATGTCCTTTTTCAACGCATTTGCCTTCAGTGTTTCTTCTGCATGTTCGTTCGACGTGCCGATATAAAAAGAATAGTTGGCCAGCGAACTACGCGAGGCAATTTTGTACTTTTCTTCCAACAGATTCAGCGTATAAGCAGGGGGAACTGTATTGGGCATTTCCATAAAACTGGTAACTCCGCCGGCCACAGCTGCTTTGGCTTCTGTTTGAATGGTTGCTTTATGCGTTAAACCTGGCTCGCGAAAGTGAACCTGGTCATCAATGACGCCTGGCAGGAGGTGCAAACCTTCGCCATTCATCTCCGTCACATTCATCCGTCCCACACTGATATTCGAATCAATCCTTTCTATTCGCCCGTCTTTTATTAAAACGTCTGTGAAATACTGCCTGCCCTCATTCACCACCTGGATGTTCTTAATCAGATATATTTGCATAATTTGTTGCCTGTTAAATCTTTAAATTCCTATCATGCAATTTATAAAAACCCTTGTTAGCCACGCACAATTTCTTTGCCACCGTGCGCTGAAGGGCCACCTCCCACTCCTGTTTATTCTACTGATTACTGGTTCCACGCTTCATGCACAAAGCACCTATCTGCCCGCTGGTGATAAAATGAATATCCTGCTGGAACGACTGGAGATAAAAGCCGGAACCGATTCCATTCTCAACTTTTCGAAAACCCGTTACTTCGACCGCCAGAAATATGCACTCGAAGGCATTCGCAGCCATCTCGCTAAAACTGAAAAAAGCCAGCTATCAAAAGTGGATGCGCATAACGTCAATAGCGCTTATTTAAACAGTCTTGTTGAAATTTCCGATCCCGCTGAACGCGCACTTTATGCGAGTCGCAAGCCAATTGCAAAACGCTTTTTTACCACGCCGGCAAATTTGTATGAAGTTCATGTTAAGGACTTTGACCTGGTGATAAACCCGGTTTTCCAGTATGTGCTGGCAAAAGAAAAAGACAATGATTCGCACTTGTTTCTGAATACACGTGGATTGTCTATTCGCGGACAAATTGCACGGAAACTCGGCTTCTCGGCCTTTTTAACCGATAACCAGGAACGCAGCCAATCATGGGTACAACAATTTATACAGGAGCGCGATGCTGTTCCCGGCAACGGTTTCTATAAACGATTTAAAGATCCCGGTGGTGTGGACTATTTTGAAGCAAGAGGTTATTTTACTTTTAATGCTGCAAAATATATTGACATCAGTTTTGGTTACGATAAACATTTTATCGGAAATGGCCAGCGCAGCTTTTTTCTGAGTGATTTTGGAAGCAATGGCCTTTTCCTGAAACTGAATACAAGAATCTGGAAGTTCAATTACCAGAATATTTTCATGGAACTGCAGAATGCAGAGCGTCATGGTGGCGACCGCCTTATCGGCAAGAAGTATGCAGCCATGCACCATCTTGATATCAACCTTACAAAATGGCTGAATGTAGGTTTGTTTGAAGGCGTGGTATTTGGTCGCCAGAATCGTTTTGATTTTGCTTATCTCAACCCAATCATTTTTTACAGATCCATTGAACAACAAAACGGAAGCTATGACAATGCGGTTGCAGGTCTCGATTTCAAAGCCAACGTTGCGAAGAAGTTCCAGTTCTATGGACAGTTGTTACTCGATGAATTTAAACTATCAGAAATCAAATCATCTGATGGCTGGTGGGCGAATAAATTTGGCTTGCAGCTCGGAGCCAAATATATCGATGCATTTAAAATTGCCAATCTCGATTTACAGATTGAGCACAATCGTGTAAGACCGTTTACTTATTCACATCGCGATTCGGTAGCCAATTACACGCACTACAACCAGCCGCTCGCCCACCCGCTGATGGCCAATTTTTCTGAATGGATTGGTATTGCACGTTACCAACCTGCCGCACGCTGGATGGTACAGGCGCGTTTGATGCATTATACACAAGGTCGTGATTCAGGCAATGTGAGTTATGGTAGCAATATCTTTTTACCGAGTGTAGCGCCTTATCGTACTTCGGATTATGGATTTAAAATTGGTAGCGGCTGGAAGACAAATGTATTGTATGCATCGCTGTTGTTACAATACGAATGGCGCGAGAATTTCTTCCTGGAGTTAAATGCCACGTATCGTAAACAATCTACCAAAACAGCGCCCATCATTGACCAGAACACTTCGGTAATTGCAGTGGGCATCAGGTGGAATATGAACCGAAGGGAATTTGATTTTTAATTTTCTCGATTAAAATAGATATAAAAAAAATGCTCCGCTGAAATTCAGCTGGAGCATTTTTCTTGAATTGATTCTGAGAGAAAATTATCCCTCAATATGAATTGAGAAAGTGATTTGTCGCGATTGAATTTTATCAAATACACTTGAATATTTTAACTGTGCATCACGACTGTGCAGGTTAGGCAGGCCGTTACTTATTTTTAATTCAGGAGAAAGAATAAAACTGGGGAAATAAAAACTAAAGCCGATACCCAGCTCAGGGCCAAAATCAAAGCTTTTTATTTTTACCAGGTCTTCCGCTTTTTTCGCACGTGCATTACTTGCCAGGTCGAGGTCAGCTTTAAAGCCGCCCATCAGGTACACACGAAAATTTCCAATCCGGTCGCTGATTAATTTTACCTGAAAGGGAAAAGATACATTGGTTGATTCTACTGTTTTTGTCATTTCAGTTTCGCCACCTTCAGGATACTGGAGTTTGTAATAAATACTGCGCTCCATAAATGAAAGCTGGGGATTAAAACGAACCTGGAAACGATCGGATATTCTTGCCGTTGCCGACAACCCCAGTGAAAAGCCGCCAGAGTTGGTAGGTTCTGCCACCATTACACTATCATTGGACAAAAATTGCGAATGCATCTGTGTGTGAAAACGCGCAGAATTCACACCGAGTGTGATACCAAAGAAATAAGGTTTCTGATCGTGATATTCGAGATTGATTTGTCGTTCCTGGGCATGTGCGGAAATCTGCGATGCCACCAACAGAATTGATAAAGAGAATGATCTTATGAAGAAGGTTTGAAGCCGGTGTAAATACAACATATTCCTAAGCTTAACGATTTAAATCGGGTATCGGAAAATCCGCATTGTTTTAAAATATCCACCATATCCTGGCGGTCGGGAAAAGCATTGGCTGATTCATTCAGGTATTTATAAGCATCCTTATTCTGCTTAAACCAGCGAGCCATTTGCGGCGCCATGATGCCCATATACAAATTGTAAAAGGTTTTCATGGGCTGTCGTGGTCTGGAAAATTCCAGTATCACAATCCTGCCACCGGGCTTCAAAACGCGCTTTATTTCGGTGAGTCCTTTTTGAAGATTCTCAAAATTCCGCACGCCAAATGCGACCATCCCGGCATCAAACGAATTTTCCTCAAAATTTATTGTTTCGGAATCTCCGACCTGTAAGTGGATTTTGGAACTAAGTCCTTCTTTTTCAATCTTCTTTTTACCCACCTCCAGCATTTGTGCCGAAATATCAATGCCTTCTACCCGCTCAGGGTTAAGCAATTTACAGGCCATGATCGCCATATCGGCAGTTCCGGTAGCTACGTCGAGAATAACTTTAGGGTTTTCTTTGCGCATCAGGCGGATCGCTTTTTTCCGCCAACCCACATCGGTGCGGGCCGAAAGAAAGCGATTCATAAAATCGTAGCGGCTCGCGATGTTATCAAACATCTCGGCTACCTGCTCCTTTTTACTCTTTTCAGAATCCTTAAAGGGAATAATATGATCGTGGGGTAAGGGCTTTGACATGCGGCTGCAAAGATACGGAATGCCCCGGCTTCGAAACCGAAGGAATCACCGTATTTAATGTGCGAGCCGCCTGCCGAACGAAAACCAGTCCGGCTATTCCATCATTACCTTTTTTCATGTAGTAACCCACAGGATCCACACGCAGCCCTTTGGTGCTGCCGAATTTCACGGGCTCTTTGCCCACCTGGATGGTCTGGATGCCTTTATCGGTTTCCACCTGCATGGGGATCGTCATGTCGAGATTCAACAATTTAATTTCGTAGTTATCATCCTTTAACTGACGAACAGCAACTTCAAGTTTGTTGGTTGTATATAGAAATAGATCGAAGAGCGGTTTCAGCGACTTTCCATATGCGCCACTGAATAGTTGCTCCACATCAGAAGTCACTACGGTGTTGTCGTAGGTGTACTTCGGATCGGTCGCCAGTTTTTTCAATGTCGGGAAAAACAACTCATCTCCCATTACATAACGAATCGTGTGCATGAAGTATGCACCTTTTCCGTAGATATCACCGTAATAAGCCTGGTCACTGTCTACTTCATCGCCCTGTACAATGGGAAGTTTGTTGCCGGCATTTCTTGCCGTTTCGCGCATGCGCGCGAGATAGGCTTCTTCACCTTCCAGTTCACGTACGATCAATGCATCTCCATAAGTGCAAATCCCCTCCTGTATCCACATATGACCCCAGTCGCGGTTGGTGACTTTATTCGCCCACCATTCATGCCCAAATTCATGATGCAGCAACCAGTCAAAATCTTTTCCACCCAGTTTCACATACTTAAACTTGTTGCCATAGGCATTCATGGTTTGATGTTCCATACCCAGGTGTGGGGTTTCTGCAATTCCGATTTTCTCTTTGGCCCAGGGATATTCACCAAAATATTTTTCAAGCACGCGGCACGATTGCTCCAGCAACTCAAGATGGTAGGGTGCCTTATCTACATTTTCTTCCAGTACATAAAAATGCATGGGAATCTTATTGCCGTCCACGCTTATATAATCGCGTGTTACCAGTTTGTATTTTCCAACGTTGAATAAAATACAATAGTTGCTGATGGTATAATTTGTTTTCCAGTGGAAAGTAGATTGCCCGCCTTTATGCGTTACTTTTTTCAATAAACCCGGACCAGCAACTGTCAAACCTTTTGGTACCGTGATGTACAAATCGGCACCTTCGTTGGGTTCATCGCTGGGATGGTCTTTACAGGGGAAATAGATCTTTGCACCTTCCCCCTGGCAGGTAATAGAAATCCAGGGATTGCCTTTACTGTCTTTCTCCCATTGAAAGCCGCCAATCCAGGGTGCCCGTTCGGCAATGCCCGGTTTACCACCATAGGCCACTTTCACCAGTTGCGGGCCTGCGGTAAATTTTTTATCCGAACGGATATAAAGACGGTCGCCAATATGCTCTACTGTAGCCTTTTTTCCATTTACCCAAACCTGCGAAACTTTCAACAAATGAACCAGGTCGAGGACGATCACATCGGCTTCGCTGGCCAGGTTCATTTTAATTTCTGTAAAACCGTTGATGGTTTGCTGATCAGGATCCACGGTGAGTGTAAGTGCATAATGCCTGATGTCCATATTGGCTTGTTCAGGAATAAGTTTTCCACCCGATTTTAAATTTTGCGCAGCAACGATGGTGCTGCAGAAGGAGGCAAAAAGGAATGTGAACAGTCGCATAAAAGAGAGTTTGAGGAAAGGTACATTTTTTTTGAGATGAGATCACTGAAAATGGAAATGGAAAACGGCGATGGCTTCCATTATTCATCTTTCATATCGGCTTCGGAGATCAGCCCTTTCTGTAGCGCAAACACCACCATTCCCACAGTATTTTTTACACCCATTTTTTCCTGTATGGATGCACGCAATCCTTCGATGGTACGTGTGCTGAGGTTGAGTGCTTCAGCGATCTCGCGGCTGGAAAGTTGGCGACACACCAGCTTCATGATCTCGCGCTCACGATGGGTGAAGTGCAGGTTATTCTTTTTGGAAACAAATTCAAAGCGACTGGAAGCAATCATGCGGGTAAGGTGGCCCGAACTATTGTGGCAAAACCAGGATCCGCCCTGCATTACTGCATCAATAGCATCCAGCAGATCGATTTTATCTGCATTCTTCAGCAGATATCCCTGTGCACCCGCCTCCAGCATTTCCACCACGAGGCTTTCTTCCTGGTGCATCGATAAGGCGATTACTTTTATGCCGGGTAACTTCTCTTTGATCGCTTTAGTTGCCGCAATACCATCCATCACCGGCATGAGTATGTCGGTAACGACAAGATCAGGTTTTAAGGAAATGGTAAGCCGCAGCAATTCTTCCCCATTTTCCGCTTCACCCAGGTTTACAAAACCCTGCCGCGACAGCAACAAATTCAGGCCATCCCGATAAATGTCATGATCATCTGCTATTATGTACTTATACATAACTCTAAACAAATCTCGAACATCGATCATCGTTCATTCTCCGAATTCAAAAAAATAAAAACTCCCTCTACCCTTTCCTGCATCCATCAGCATACGTGCGTTGAGTACCTGCGCGCGGCTTTCGATGCTTTTTAGTCCAAGTCCGTTGTGATCCTTTTTTTGGCGGAATCGAACCCTACGCCGTCATCTTCCAGTACGAGGATAAATTTTTTATGATGTTTTTTCAGAACGATGCGAAATGTTTTTGCTTTTGCGTGTTTGATTGTGTTGTGAACCACTTCCTGTATAATCCTGAAAAGATGTATTTCTTTTTCTTTTTCAAAATGTATTTCTTTATCTATTTCAATAATCGGATGAAGATGTTTACGCACTTCCGGCCTTCCCAATAGTTCATCGACGGCTGCCTGCAAACCTTTTCGTTGTAGCGTAACAGGTAATAAATCATACGAGATAGAACGCATGTTGTGTACGATATCGTCGATCCGTTTGCAGGAGCGGTCAACAATTTCCTGTTCTGCTGCATCCACCTGCAGACTCATCAGGTTCATTTTAATAGATGCGAGAACCGGGCCGAGCTCATCATGCAGGTCGTATGCGATGCGTTTTCTTTCTTTTTTCAAGAATAATAATTTCGTTGCGTGTTCTTTCCTGCTGTAGTCGCAGGTAGCGGCGATGATGGCGAAGGATGGTCACAAAAAAGAAACCTATCAGGAATGCGAGGGTGGCTCCTGCCAGCAGGAAGATATACAGTGGGTTTGCGCCCATAACGTCGCAGATAAGGTTTATAATCTCCTCCAGCGGCGCACCGGATCTGCAGGAATGCAGCACACGGCAATGCCATAAAGGATATTACACGCGAAGTTAATAAGAGCAAATGTTCTATTCAATAAAATCTTGCTATGGTTATCATCTATTAAAGAGAAAGCATACGCTGCTTCATAAATCAATTGATAACTGTAAAAGATCAGAAATCCTGTAAGAAAAATAAAAATCGGGTTCTGTTGCAGGCTTTCACGTACATGAATAATTAGGTAGTTGATACTTCCAATTGAAAGTAACACAATCATGAATGAATAAATTATTCTATAGTAGACACTGATTGAATAAATGGAACCCGGCCAGACATGAAAATAAAACCAACTGCATAGAATAGGTAATATAAGAGCAACAATCAAAGTTTTACGTGTTAATAATCCCCATACAGCGAACTGTACAGGGATTAAAAAACTATCTGCAAGTATAAACAGATTGTTAATCGGTTGCCAGGGAGCTTTTGAATGCACTGAAATCCAAACGCCGTATTCTGCCAAAAAGCCACTGGCAAAAAGTGTCATAATGGGCCAGAGGCGTAGCCTTGTATCTTTCCACCTGAAAATTGAAGCAATTAGTGGAAACAAGATTATATGGCTCAATATGAATACTTCCTTTTTCGGTCATGATGTTTCATTTGAAGAAACATTATAGAGACCCTATGGGCGGTGGTGGGCGGTAGCCATTCTCAATCGCATGGTTAGTAGAATCATCGATATCATGTCCTCTTCCAAGTTCCTGTCTGGCCGACTCTCCTGTTAAGTTAGTAATTATGTTGTTGCCTTCATCATCCACGGGCAATAAAACAAATCGTACGCGGCCCTGTTCATCCACGCCGAGGTAAACGCGAACGGAAGCGGTTCCATCTACAGCCAGTAGTGCATCAATTGCTTCGCGGTTGAATGTTTCGCAGAAAGGCATGTCAAAATGTTGTTGAAGGAAGGAGGGTTCACGCAGTTGTTCCGGAAAAACCGTATCACGCAGGTAAATAAACCGCCGCGAATATTCAATCGCTTTCGACATGGGGATAATGTGCTGGGTCACACGCGCTGAACTCTGTCGACCGGCCGTTTCGGTGGGCTGGGATTCCTGTCGCGATTTGTTGCACGACAATAGGGTTGCCACTGCTACCCCAAGTAGCAGTACGCTTTGCATTCTTTTCATAGTAAAATTTGATTAAGAAATGAGCGAATGGCAACGTTGCTTATCGGAATAAAAATAGCATGCAAAACAGGCCTTTGCATCAGGTACAAATACGAAAGATGATAAAGCGCGACAGTTAGAGGATGAAGCAGCCAATTCATTCCCGGCTGGCCGAATAATAGTATCTTGCACGCATGGAAATAAAAGATGCAAGTTACCTCATCAGCAGTGCCAACTACCTGCAATGCCCCGCGCCCGACCGGCCCGAATACGCATTTATTGGCCGCAGTAATGTAGGTAAATCTTCATTGATTAATATGCTTTGCAATAAGAAGGGCCTGGCGAAAACATCGGCTTCCCCTGGCAAAACTCAACTGATCAATCATTTCAGTATTGTTTCAAACGACAAGAAAAAATGGTATCTCGTCGATTTACCCGGATATGGTTATGCGAAAGTGTCGCAAAGCAGCCGTCGCCGTTGGGAGGAAATGATCCACCACTATCTGCGTAAAAGAGAAAATTTGAAATGTGTATTTGTATTGATCGACAGTCGTCACACGCCGCAGAATATAGACCTCGATTTTATCAATACACTCGGAAAATGGGAAGTTCCCTTCTCTATCATTTTTACAAAGGCGGATAAAAATAAACCTGGCGCCACACGCCGCAATGTTGAATCTTTTATTGCTGAACTTTTAAAAACCTGGGAAGAAACGCCTCCTTTTTTGTCACGAGCGCAGTTTCAAAAGAAGGACGAGAAAATATTTTGCAATACCTCGATGAAATGAATAAGGCTTCATAGAAACACAAATAATTAGCTTTTATCAAATAATCCGACTGCAAAATAGTTAACAAAGCAGTGGATTTCACGACATCGTCACAATGCCTTAAATTTGCCGCAACTCGAACCTTCATGACGAAACGGAAAGGACAGTATTTTCTTATTATCCTCTTATTTCTGGCTACTAATACGCTGTATTACTTCGCGCAGCGTGATACCAGTAAGCTGACTGAAAAGTCGGGCCCTGCCCTTAATGCGCAGGTTGCAACAAAAGATAGCGCCATTCTCATCAACTGAGATTTCCATTTTAGATACAAATACCAGTAAGAAGGTATTTCTAATGCTGACGTCGCTCCTTATTTTTCAACAAAAATATGCGCCAACTCATCCTCTGTTTGTTTACCCTTATCAACTCCTGCCTTTTCGTTGCTGCACAGGATTCCATTCCTGCAATCAAACACGACACGATAGCTACTACATTTTTGCAAGATGACAGTATTACAAAAAAGCAAAGCCTCGACCAAATGAGTAAAAATCTTGATCGGATGGTTGCTGACATCAGTACGCGTGAGAAAAAGGCAAAAAGGGACGCGATGATCCGGATCGGAATCGGTGTGTTTTTTATGGCTGTACTCGCTTTCGGTCTGATTAGAAAAAGAAAGCAAAAGTCGAAGTAATTACGGCCTTGATTTCGGGAAGAAAAGGGGATACTCTCCCTCATCGGCACCGAAGGAAGATGCCGTCACTGCATAAATCCCGGGAGCGTTGTGCTAGTTTACAACTTTATTTGCACAGCTACTGCTGGCAAATGCTTCCGGTTTGGCTTTAAAGGCAAAGCCCATTCCAAGAATATAACCCATCGCTTCCTTCAATGCATCGTTGCTTTTGAAATGCGGATTGGTGTTAATGTCCGCATGTACTTCCATGTCTACATTGTAAACGGTAAACAGGTTGCACAATTCATAAGCAATTTCAATGCTCTTGGCTACTTCCATCAGCATCCGTTCTTTGATGGTAAAGGATTGCCGGGTTTTTTCATTGTGAATAAACATGAATCCGCCGTGGCCTTCCCGCAGAAAGACTATTACGGTTGCAAATTCTGTTTCCCTTCCTTTTACCTGTGAATCGGTGCCGATGCAAACCTTGAGGCGGTAGCCTGCAGCGGTCTCACGCCTGATCGCGTTTTCCACCGCATTTTTGATCGGAAGTTCAATAGGGTCTCCATTAAATCTTCTCCATCGCATAAAAAAGAGGTTTTCCTAAGTTACAGGAAAACCTCTGAAATACAAAAGTTATCGGATGATCAGCTTATCAGTCCATTGCTGACGATCCTGGATGTACTGGAGAAGATAAAGTCCCGGAGCCAGGTTCTGGGCAGGCAACGTATGAATGCCCTGCGGCAGCTGACCACGACTAATCACTCTTCCGTTTAAATCAAGCAGTTGGTATTGGCAGTTTACGGGCGACTCAACGCGAATGGTCTGCGCAGTAGCGGGGTTGCCCACTAACTGAGGACGCGTTTTGGTAACACCTTCACGAATTACAACGGTATTTGAATAATAACGACGGCCGTCCGACAAATCGGCACGGATGCGATAATAGGTTGCGATAGCAGGAAACGCTGGTGAATACTGATGATTGCGTGTTGCAATATTCATATTCAACATCGATTCATAAGCACGACCATCATAGGAAATCTCGATGTCTTGCGAAACAACAGACTCATCTGCTTCAATGGTCCAGTTGAGTTGGTGCTTACCGTTGTTCCATAATCCATTCAGCTTAAACTGGCGCAGCGGAAGGATATCTCCTCCGTGTAATTCCACTCGTCCCAGTAATGAATAAGAACCAAGGCTTGCATATTCTGATGCATACAAATTTCCCTTTCCTTCCACTCTCAGGTAATAAGTACCACCGGTAAGGGTGGTATCAGCTACGGAGTTTAAAAGAAATCCAGGGTTGTAAGTGCTCAGCAGATTTTTATTATTATCGTAAAGGCTTACCTGCAGATCCAGGTTTGAACCTGAGTTGCCGGTGCCTACATTGTACGGGATTGCATCCAGTTCAAAGCGTCCGGACGAAGGCATAATGAAACGGAAGTAATCATGGTCCGTATTCTGGCTGATTACACCAGTCATTTCAAATGTATTGTTCGCAAATACAGGGACCGTGGCAGTTTCAAAGTCGGTTCCATGATCATCTGCACGGTATCCGAATCCGTTGCCACCAGAAGTGATAATGGCAAGATCATCCTGCAAATTATTGCAGCCATAGGTATTAGGACCATTATGCCATACAGTAAAGTTGCGCGAATAACCTGTACCCATGATTGGTGCCCAACCAATCTGGCCAGTGCCTTCTCCGCTATGATAGTCGGATACCTTATTACATGCACTATCGTAGCGGGACTGGTGCGCGAGACCCAGTGTGTGGCCTGTTTCATGTGAAGCGGCTTCTGCGATATCTTTTGTGCGATAACCATGCAGGCTGGTGAAAATAAAAGCCGGGTTATCATCGGGCCATGAAAAAGAGCCGATGAAAGCTACACCACCAGCCACACCATACCACTCATAAGAAGTGGTAAGTATTACACGAATTCGTTGATTTATTGGCGCTGCAAGAAAGCGCGTCGAGTCAGTAGTTACATTCACATTAAACGGACGAAAATCTTCCGCAACGCGGTTGAACACTTCTGTAATTTTCGTAGCATTCATATTGGCGGAAGCACAATTGATGGCACCAAAAAAGTTCCAGCTGGTACCTTCTACTTTATGTCCGTCGAAGTCGAGAAATATGGTAGCTGAGGCAGATGGATAACTGTTTAATACAGGAACCTGAGCGCGAAGTTGTACAACTCCGGAAAGGAGCAACACAACACACAGGGAACGGATAATGATTTTCATTTTAGGAGGATTGGATGATCAACAACTTTACAACAACAAAAACAACAATTGGACAACAACAAACAACAACAACAATCAATTATTCAGCTACAACGTCATAAAAATTTCTCTTTTTCCAGAAATAGCTTTCACCTTTCTTCACCAGCTCATACATATCTGCATGTTTAAAACTGATGATACGGCCAACATATGCGACCGTACCATCAGGGTTGGTGGATGAGGATAGGGTCAGCGCAGCACCGGGATAATCTTTTAAACGCAGTACCACACTGTGCACCTGGTTTTCATATTTTGAGGTAGCGGAAACGTAGTTAACGACAAGTGAAGAAACTTTCTTTTTCTCCTTTCATCAAATCTTCATTGCGGCCGGCAGCAGTTGCTGGCAACAACAATCCATCTAAATCAGTTATAGTAACGGGGAGTTCCGCAGGTAATGCGGAAAAAAGATGAGGTCTGTTAAGGTCAGGCTCATTCACCTGTACCGACTGTGCAAATGACTGGTGAGTCATCAATAGCACGAACAGCAGGGCCAGGCCTGAAAGCAGTTGGCGTTTCATGGGATATATTTTTGGACAATATGGATTATTGGTTCGGCAACAGTGTGTTGCCTGGTTCTCTCTTGGGTACGTAATACAAGATTCCGACTTTTTTTAACTTTTCCCAACAAATCTGTATGTGTAAAAGGGAAAATCGGGGACTAGTACGTAGCAGCCGCTCGTAAAATTTCGCGTTTTAAGCGTTTCTCAGTACTGCTGTGTGCTTAGCATTACCAGGGTACACGCTTCCATCCAGCTGATTCCGTTTTTGTCGAGCAGGTCCGATAGCTCACTATTCTCTGCGCCGGGATTGAAGATTACGCGGCGTGGATGTAGTGAAAGAATGTAGTCGTAGTACTCGCGCTGCCGTTCTGCGCCGAGGTACATTGTAACCGTGTCGATTCCCTCAAAAGGAACCTTCTCCGTTTCAATGAGGATACCATGCACTTTTACTGCCTTCAACCCTATTGCGACAACAGGATGCCCTTTCGCCAGCAACCGCTCTATAGCGAGGTAGCTGTAACGGGATGGGTTTGCAGATGCGCCGATGACGAGAGTCGCTTTTGACATTACTGCAAGGTAAGAAAATGTGGAAAAGAGAAAATGTGGAAATGAGAAAATGTGGAAATGTGTAATGTGTGGAAGTGTTGGTAGTCTAAATATTCCGGGAGGTTTTCTCATTTCCACATTTCCTCATTTCCACATCTGCACATTTTCTTCTCATTTCCACATTTCCTCATTTCCACATCTGCACATTTTCTTCTCATGCCGCTACCAATGCAAACTTCGATCTGTATTCAAGTGGTGTAAGACCTGCATAATTTCTAAACACTTCCCTGAATGCTGTGGGATCGCTGTAGCCAACTTCATACATCACTTCACTTACATTCTTCCGGCCTTTTTCCAAAAGCTTTTTTGCAGCTTCCACGCGCACGCGCTGTACATATTCCACAATAGTATTGCCAGTGGCTTTTTTGAAACGTCGTTCAAAAGTGCGACGTCCGAGGGCGAGCAAACTGCAGAGTGCATCTACTGAAATTTTTTCTGCAAACTGATTTTCAATAAAATCCTGCGCACGTTGTACTTCTGCATCACCGTGATCACGTTGTCCACGGAAAATAATAAATGGCGACTGGCTATCGCGTTCAATATCTATTTCAAAAATCTTTGAATGTAATACCGCCATCTCCCGCCCAACATATTTTTCTATTAAATATAAATTGAGATTTAATGATGAATATGCGCCGCCACTGGTGTAGATTCCCGATTCGTCGGTAATAATTTTATCATCCACCAGATTTACCATAGGAAACATCTGCCTGAATTCCTGCGCCGCCAGCCAGTGTGTTGCACAATGACGACCTTCCAGCAAGCCCGTGCTCGCCAACAAAAATGCGCCGATACACAAACTAGCCACCTCAGCACCAGCTTTGTATTGCTTAACAATCCATGGAGCAAATTCAATGTTGCTGTTTACAACATTACTGTAATTTCCATGTATCGCAGGAATTACGATCAGGTCGGTGTTATCAAGTTCATCGATAGTAATATCAGGCTGCACACTAAATTTACCTGCACTCACGAGAGCGTCGCTTTTCAGGCCCACCATCTGCACTTTAAATGCCGGCTGTTCTCCTGCCTTCACCAGATGGTCATTCGCCATCGAAAACATTTTATAGGTTGCTTCAAGATTGCTAAAGCTGGTATCGCCAACCGGTATAAGAATGGAAACATGTTTCATAACAGCGGGTTGTTTTGATTTTTTTTCAAAATTACTCAACCCTGTTGTCGCAATCAACCGCCGCTTGTGACGTTTTTCCCCCTGTGGTGGGGATGAAAATGGACGACCTGTATCTGTAAATCAGGTTCTCTTGATTTTTTTACGTAAAAAGATCATCCATAACTATTTCCGCCTGGATTCGTCCCAGATAATGCTCATTTTTTCTACAACCATAGGTTGTAACCATCGTTGGGAATATCGTTTTTCGTGTCCCCGTTTCCGTGCGGAATAGATTTACTTTGTTATCGAGTTCAGCAGCATATTTTTTATCGATTATGAATTCCTGAATACAGAATTTTATCTCGCATAAATTGATGCTCCTGTCATTTCGGTCTAATAGCATATCAATCTGCGTGCCGTGCTGCCCTTTATGTGGCATAGTTCGCCAGGTTGATACGTGCGTTAATACACCTTCGATACCCAATTTTCGACGAATTTGCAACTCATGTTTTTGACAAACCGATTCAAATGCAAAGCCACTCCATATGTTATATGTGAGTGAACCAAATTGACGCAGCCAGGCACCTTTAGCTGTATCTCTTGATGATTCAATGAATTTTATATAGAACAATGAATACTCATCGGTTAATTTGTAAATGGCGTCATGAGTAGTTTTTTCAAAAGCTGAGTAGGGCTGTATAAAGCCAGATTCCTCTAATTCCTTCAATAACTTTGTCGTGTTTCCGCCGCTCGTGAAACCACACTCGTCAATTATTTCGTTTCTTGTTAACCCCTTTCCCTTTTTTGCCAGTGCACGGATTATTTTCTCATGATTATCAGCGTCAGCGAAAAGTGAACTGAAAAGGTTATTGAATTCTTTTTGGAGTGGTCCGTCTTTTTCGAAACAAATGCGATCAATTATTTGCGCCACACTTTCGCCCGGATTAATATTTCTTAGATAAAAAGGGATCCCGCCTATAGCCATGTATAATTGTAGTTCGCTATAGGTGTCCAGCACTATTCCTTTGCTTTGCAGGTATGCACGTGTTTCTCCTAGCGTGAACGGAAGAAGTCGAATTGACTGTGTGACTCTGTTATGTAACCCACCTCTGTCATTGATTATTTTGTCAATCATCCATGATGCGGCAGAACCGCAGATCACGACTTTCAAGTGTGACTTTTTAGATCCGTGAGCATTCCACCAATGATCGAATGCCTGGAGGAAACCACCTTTGCGCGTTTCAATCCAGGGAAATTCATCAAAAAATACTACAGCCGGTTTTTCAGTGGGTAGACTATTAAGAAAAGACTCAAGCATTACAAAAGCTTGTAACCAATTTTTTGGTATTGCCAGGGCTATCGGATTCCGTGTCGCTATCTGGAGAGTCTGTCTGAAGTTTTCCAGTTGGGTGTCTTTAGTGGCTTTATGAATCCCCGTAAATTCAAATACAATGTTGTCTGCCAACATCGTTCGCACCAGATAGGTTTTACCTACACGTCTTCGACCGTAAATCGCTATCAGTTCCGGCTCATTTGATGCCAACCTGGCGGCTAATTGCTTTTGTTCATGAACACGACCAATTATCTTCATTGCGACTGTATTTCACGCCAAAAGTCGCATTTTTTGTCGATTTTGGACGCAAATAAAAATATATTCGCCGCCAAAATTGGCGTTTTTTCCTATTTTTGGCGGCGAATAATTATAAAATGAGCATACTTAAGTGAATATCAACACATTATGGATGCAATTACCCGATATGTTTCAATTATGTTCCTGCTAAAAACCAAAAAACCCACAAAAGCTACTGCTCCGTGGGTTTAATAATAAGTGAGGTATCAGGTCTATTGCAAATTCTCAATAATACCCGCAATACCCTGGCCACCGCCAACGCAGGCTGAAACCATCCCGTACTTTTTATTGAGACGTTTCATATCATTCAACACCTGTATGGTGAGTTTGCAACCCGTACATCCCAGCGGGTGACCAAGTGCAATGGCACCACCATTAATATTCACTTTATCCGGATCCAGGCCTGCTTCGCGGATAACCGCAAGCGACTGCGAAGCGAATGCTTCATTCAATTCAATCAGATCGATATCCGCCAGGTTCATACCCGCTTGTTTGATCGCTTTAGGTATAGCTGCTACCGGACCAATACCCATCAGTCGCGGATCCACACCAGCAGACGCACAGGCCACCAGTCTTCCGATGGGTTGCAAACCCAGCTCCTTCATCATCTTACCACTCATTACAATCACAAATGCAGCACCATCCGAAGTTTGAGATGAGTTGCCCGCAGTCACAACGCCTCCTGCAGCGAAAACCGGTTTCAGCTTCGCCAATGCTTCTACCGATGTATCTGCTCGTGGCCCTTCGTCCGTATCAACTGTATAGCTGCGTTTTTGTTTCTTCCCTTTTTCATCAAGATATACCTGCTCAACTTCAATAGGAAGGATACCAGATTTGAAATAACCATTCTTGATCGCGTTGATGGCTTTCTGATGCGAATTATAGGAGAACAGGTCCTGGTCTTCACGGCTCACCGAATATTCTTTTGCAACCGCTTCTGCAGTTAAGCCCATTCCCAGATAATAGTCAGGCTCTTCTGATGCAATGGAGAAAGAAGGAACCGTTTTCCATCCTGCTGTAGGCACCATACTCATACTTTCCACGCCCCCTGCAATAATACATTCCGCCTGACCCGTCTGAATTTTGGCTGTTGCCATCGCAATTGTTTCAAGGCCCGAAGCACAATAACGGTTTACAGTTACACCCGGCACTTCATGACCCAATGCACGTGCGGCAATAATACGCCCCACCTGCAGACCTTGCTCCGCTTCCGGCACTGCATTACCTACAATAACATCATCCACACGTTTTGTTTCCAGTTGAGGAACGGAAGCCATCAGTCCTTTAATTACATTAATGGCAAGATCGTCGGGGCGATAAAAGCGAAAACCACCCCTCTTTGCTTTACCTACAGCGGTTCTGAACCCCGCAACGATATATGCATCCTGCATAATAGATATTTGTATTTTAATAATTCAGTTATCAGTCATTACTACCAGTGAAACCCGGCAATAAATAACAAAAATCCACAGTAGTTGTTTATGCAACTTTCTAGTTCAAATTTACGGATATATCTTTGCCGCGGAAATTTTTCCAGTATTAATTATTTACAGAGAGTTATGTTGAAAAAAACCGGGTTGTTCCTGTTGTTGCTGAGTGTGTTATCAGGTAATGCGCAGACTGATACGTCGCTGACAGCTCGGCTACAGCGTTTTCTCGAGTTTACTGAAAATCTGGACGTGGATGCGGCGTTAGACCTTACCTATCCACGCCTGTTTACGATCGTTACGCGGGAAGAGATGAAAAAAGAATTACTTGGTTCGCAGGACGAGGAAGAGGCTAAGATAAGGATTGACAGCCTGCGGATTGATACGATATTTCCGGTTTTTCAACATGAAAAAGGAAGTTATACCAAGATTGCTTATACGTTGAATATCTATTTGCAACTCGTGGGTGAGAATGCTACAGAAGATGAGACCGAGCTAATGCAATTGAAGGAGATTTATCAATCGCTCTATGGCGAAGACAATGTGTCGTACAATGCGGAAAAGAAAGAATTTAAACTGCGTAGTCACGCTGCCATGATCGGTATCCGCGACGATATTTCTCCGGAATGGACATTTCTCAACTTTGAAATTGACAGCCCGCTTACCGGCATACTATTTGGCGACAAATTGCTGGAAAAACTGGCCCTCTATAAATAATTCGCTGCATGTATTCTTTCCTGCGTAAGATTTTATTCCTGTTTCCACCCGAGTCGGTGCATTATTTCTCTATGAATATGCTGAAACTACTTTGCGCCGTCCCTCCTTTCCGGTGGATGATCAAAAAGAGTTTCACGCCCAATCGTTCAGGCCTTTCCACCACCTTCCTGGGATTAACGTTCCGGAATCCGGTTGGGCTCGGAGCTGGCTTTGATAAAAATGCCCGCTACCTGCGTGAACTGGAAGCCCTGGGTTTTGGATATGTTGAAATTGGAACAGTAACACCCCTTCCGCAGGCAGGAAATGATAAGCCCCGTTTATTTCGTTTGCCATCCGATCAGGCGCTCATCAATCGCATGGGTTTTAACAACGATGGTGTAGCCACGGTTGTAAATCGTTTGAAAAAATGGCGTGCGTCAAATAAAAATCCGGGCATTGTTGTCGGCGGAAACATCGGTAAAAATAAAATTACTGCCAACGAAGATGCCTGGAAGGATTATGAAATCTGTTTTAAGGAACTGCATCCCTGGGTGGATTATTTTGTGGTAAACGTAAGTTCACCCAACACACCGGGACTACGTGCACTGCAGGAAAAAGAATCGCTTCGCAAAATTCTGATGCACCTGCAGATGATCAACAATGGAAAAGCCCAACCCAAACCCATCCTGCTAAAAATTGCACCCGACCTGAATAAAGCGGAGATTGATGATGTGATTGACCTGGCGCTGGAAATAAAACTGGATGGACTTGTTGCAACAAACACTACCATAAGCAGAGAGAATCTACAAACACCTGCATCCACCATTGAAGCAATAGGTGCTGGTGGACTCAGCGGTGCCCCGGTTAAAAACAGATCAACAGAAGTTGTGCGTTATATCCAGGGTCGTGCAGGCACACAGATTCCGGTCATAGCTTCGGGAGGAATATTCACGGGCGACGATGCACGCGAGAAATTACATAGCGGTGCAAGTCTTGTGCAGGTATGGACCGGATTCATTTACGTTGGGCCTGGCATTGTAAAACAAATTTGCCAGGATCTACCCACTCACGGCTAGTCTATTATTTTTTTCGAAATAATTTAGTCAGGTAATTAACTATGCAGATAGTATCCGGCAACCGCCGCCATGGCTGCTGTTTCGGTACGTAGTCTGTTAGGACCCAGTGCAACGGCTTTACACCCCTGTGCAATTGCTTCTTTTATTTCACCGGGTGTAAAATCGCCTTCGGGGCCAATCAAAATCATAGCTTCCGCTTTTTCGGCTAGCGATTGATGAATCCATTCTTCTCTTCCACCAGGTATACAATGAGCGATAAAACGATGCGGAATAGATTTGATATAAGGCTGATTAAAGAGATCTTCAAATACTACGGGTTCTTTCAGTTGAGGCAGCCAGCATTGTTGCGACTGCAACATAGCACTGGTCAGAATTCCCTGCATACGGTCCATTCTGAATTTCTCCCGAACGGTGCGATGAGTTAAGAGTGGAACAATACGGTGCACGCCCATCTCGGTTGCTTTTTCCAACAACCATTCAATGCGCGCCGCATTTTTTAAAAGAGATACACAAAGTGTTAATTGCCGTGCCGCTACAGGAAAGGTTTGGGTTTCTTCAATGCGAACCTGGCAATGTTTTTTATGCGCGTCGGTGATTACTGCTGTCAGCAATACACCTTCACCGTTTGTTAATTGCAAACGTTCGCCCGCCTGCATACGCAGCACCTGCGCAATATGGCGGGAGCTGTTTTCATCCAGCGTTAACATCGCCGGAGCAGGAACTGTGAATGGATGAAAAAAAGAGTTGATAGCCTTTGATTTTTCGAAAAAGGCAACGGGCTGTTGCCGATTTAATTAAAACGGATCCTCATCGTCAGGAATATCATTCATTTTGCTGCCCGTTTGTATGTACAGCTTTTCTCCACCGCCTTCATCAACCGGTCTCCATCCACCCGAAGGCAATCCTACGCCACTATATGGATCCTCATCCCAGTTTGTGAATTTTTGAATGTGGAGTAAGGCTTTCAATTTTACTGTATCGAGCGAACCGTTACGGTGTTTTGCAATTTTAACCTCAGTCAATCCTTTTACATTCTCACCTTCCGCATTCTGATTCATTTCATAATAATCCGGACGATACAGGAACATTACCATGTCGGCATCCTGTTCAATCGCACCCGATTCACGAAGGTCACTCAACTGCGGTACGCGGCTTCCTTCTTTTGCGCCCCTTTGTTCTACCGCACGACTCAACTGCGACAGTGCGATGATCGGCACGTTCAATTCTTTTGCAAGACCTTTCAGGTTGCGCGAAATGTTGCTAATCTCCTGTTCACGGTTTGAGTTTCTGTTTTCACCACCACCACTCATCAATTGCAGGTAGTCGATGATGATCATGCCGATATTATGTTTGTTTTTCAATCGGCGGCATTTCGCGCGCAATTCAAAAATGTTGAGTGCTGCGGAGTCATCAATAAACAATGGCGCCTGCGCCAGGCGTTGGATACCGCGCGCATACAACTGCTTCATCTCATGTTCTTCCAGTTTACCACGCGCAATTTTTTTCAAGCCAGATTTCACTTTCTGCAGAAAGAATCCTTTGTACCAACTGACCTGCACTCATCTCAAGTGAGAACAGTGCAACGGGTGTTGGTTTGGTAGGGTGCATGGCAGCATTACGCGCCAGGTTGAGGGCGAAGGCTGTTTTACCCACGGCAGGACGTGCAGCAAGAATAATCAAATCGGTATTCTGCCATCCGTAGGTAATTCTATCCAGGTGACTAAAGCCTGAAGGCACACCTGTTACATCTTCATTTTTATGACGAAGATCTTCAATACGCTGAATCGTTTTTACCAGTACCGAATCGATAGTATCAAAATCCTTTTTCAGGTGATTACTTGTAATCTGGTAGAGTTTTGTTTCGGCATCATCAAGCAGGTCGAATACATCGGCTGAATCTTCATATGCATCACCAATGATTTCGCCACTAATACGAATGAGTTCGCGTTGAATAAACTTTTGAAGGATGATACGCGCGTGCGCTTCGATGTTTGCGGCTGATACTACCGAGTTGGTCAGTTTTGTTACATAATAGGCGCCGCCAACCATTTCAAGTTCTTCGCGAAAACGAAGTTCTTCTGCCACTGTAAGGATATCAATCGGCTGGCTTTTATTCGACAGGCTTTGCATGGCTGCAAATATGCGATTGTGCGCCTCCACATAAAAACATTCAGGTTTCAATATCTCAATAACGGTATCGAAAGCCGATTTTTCCAGCATGATGGCACCCAGAACAGCTTCTTCCAGGTCTTTCGCCTGGGGTGGAACTTTTCCATACACCATCGAACCTAAATCCACGTTAGATCTTCTCTTTTGCTTCCGGTCTTTGCTATTCAGGTTCGTAAATTCCATTGTTAAAAAATATGATTGATTCGTTATTGTTTGGTGACTATGGCAGGCGGCGAAAATAAGTGACCGTCATCAATCCTTCCGTGCAATCGCTGTTTTTTTCTTTGTCAACCAGTTTCCCACGTTCCACGGAAGGTTATCCACATTTCACAAGCCAATTGCACAAAATTACTAATTTTTTTGGCTGGTTGCCCGACTAAAAAAGCGACAGAATGATTTTAAATTCGCGATAGCAAGTTTGATTGCTGTAACCAAACCTTAACCTACCATGCCTGTCATGCCTTCCACACTCATTCACACTTCTGGTGTTGACGACCTCATCCAATCTTTCCGTGACGAGTTATCCAGAGAAAATAAAATTTTACACGTTTCAGATGTAACCGATAACGAAGGTCATCAGTACGTTGACCTCGTGCAGGAAGGTGGTGGCGTTCTGGGAATTGCACTCGTGGGTTATACATATGTTTTAGAAAAAATGGGTATCCGCTTTTTTAGTATGGCTGGTACCAGTGCAGGAGCTATTAATACACTGCTGCTTGCTTGTTGCGGAAAAAAAAGAAAGTGAAAAGTCATCCGCCATTGCTGCCGAACTTAGTGCGCTCGATATGTTTAGTTTTGTTGATGGGAAATCTGACAATGGGCGTTTTACAAAATGGATTAAAAAACTCATTCAACGAATTATACTAAAACCAAAATCCCTCTCCCGTTTTGTTTCCTTTTTAAAGTGGACATTGATAGCATTGCTCCTTACATCGGTAGCATGTTTCATTTTTAATTTTATCAAACCGGGTATTGCGAAATGGCTGGGATTATCGGCAGGTGTTTTATTGATCCTGATCATATCATTCGGCGTATTCCTGCTTCTTCGTTTTAAAAGAATTGCGAAATCAGGATATGGACTCAACTCCGGAAATACTTTTCACAGTTGGTTAAAATCGATTCTTAATCGTTGTCATGTACAACAGGATCCTGCAAGAGGTCCTATCAATTCGCTGGCTGCATTTGGTGAGCATTTTATGCAGGTGCCCGAATTAAAAGTGCGTCCAGATTATCGACGTCCCGATCAACATCCCCCGCACATGCCGATGATGACGCTCATTACCTGCGATATCATCTCCAAAATAAAAATTGAATTTCCGCGCATGTGGGATTTGTATTGGGATAAAGAAGAAAATGTACACCCCGCCGACTTTGTGCGTGCGAGTATGTCGATTCCGGTTTTCTTTGAATCCTTTCGTGTAGATGGCATCCGTCAAAAAAGTCGTTTTGAAATCTGGAGTCGCCAGGTTAACTGGCAAAATGCAAATAAGTTGATACCCGACAGCAGCCAGTTTATCGACGGCGGCATTCTTTCTAATTTCCCCATCAGTATTTTTTATAATCCTGGTTATGCCGTACCGCGTATGCCCACATTTGGCGTTCGTTTGCAGGACGGGATTATTGACGCAGCTAACCGCAGCAACAATACATTATCGAAATACCTGATGTCGCTTTTTTCCACCATTCGTTTTCATTTCGACCGCGATTTTATTATCCGCAACCGCGCCTTTAATAAAGCCGTTTGTTCCATTGATGTACGTGGACACAGCTGGCTGAACTTCTTTATGACCGACGAAGAAAAGCAGGCTCTTTTTCGTAAAGGCGCCGAAGCGGCCATCAGTTTTCTGCGGCGCTTTGACTGGGAAGCTTATAAAACAGAACGGGCGGCCAATGAAGAATGGGCTACCGAACAATTTGAAAACCCCAATAACCTGGAAGCATTTCCATTCTCGTCGGTTCAGCCGGGGAGCAGTGGACCGGCCTGAGTTTTTTGTGGGTTAAAAGGGTACGCCATCTGTCTGGCTACCCCATTTTCACTCACGGCTTTCCGTTATCTTTGCGGCCAAGCAACCGAAGAATCAGAGAATTATGACGATTTCCTACAAATGGCTGAGTGAGTACCTGCCGGTACAAGTTGAACCCGAGCGTTTAAGTCGCATCCTAACTTCTATTGGACTGGAAGTGGAAAGCATGCACAAGTTTGAAGAAGCAAAAGGAGGGCTGCGCGGCCTTGTTATTGGTGAAGTATTACACACCGAAAAACATCCTAATGCAGATAAACTGACGTTAACGAAAGTTTCAGTGGGCGAAGGCGAACCCTTGCAGATTGTATGTGGCGCACCTAATGTTGCTGCCGGACAAAAAGTAGTGGTAGCTCCAGTTGGTGCAACCATTTATCCAACCCAGGGCGATCCGCTCACGATGCGTATTGCAAAAATCCGCGGAACAGAAAGCTATGGAATGATTTGCGCCGAAGATGAAATCGGCCTCGGCGATTCACATGCGGGTATCGTGGTTTTGCCTGATCACGTTGTTCCCGGCACACCTGCTGCAGATTATTTTCAGCCTTACGACGATATCATTTATGAAATAGGCCTCACACCCAATCGCATGGATGCGATGAGTCACTGGGGTGTGGCACGTGATGTTTGCGCTTACCTATCTCATCACGATAAAAAAGAATTGCGCGCAAAATTGCCCAATGGAAATGGTTTTAAATCGGAGAAAACAGGAACCGAAATTGAAATCGTTATTGAAAACGAACAGGCTTGCCCGCGCTATTCTGGCGTTTCTATCAGCAATATTAAAATTGCCGAATCACCAAAATGGTTAAAAGATAAACTGAAAGCCATTGGCCTGCGCCCGATCAATAATATTGTTGACATTACGAATTATATTCAGCACGAAACGGGGCAGCCACTTCATGCTTTTGATACGGACAAAATCCGTGGCAATAAAGTCATCGTTAAAAACCTCCCCGATAACACTCCTTTCATTACGCTTGATGAGAAAGAAAGAAAACTCAGTAGCGAAGATTTGATGATTTGTGATGCTGAAGGTGGAATGTGTATTGCTGGTGTATTTGGTGGACTTAACAGCGGCGTTACCGACCACACCACAAATATATTTCTTGAGAGTGCCTGCTTCGATGGCGTAAGCATCCGGAAAACATCTTTCCGTCATGGTTTACGAACCGACGCAGCCACACGTTTTGAGAAAGGAACAGATATTTCTGCTACTGTGCCCGTATTAAAAAGAGCAGCGCAGCTGATTACTGAAATTGCAGGAGGAGAAATTTCTTCCGCCATTACAGATATTTATCCTGATCCCCGTGAGAAAAATCAGGTATCAATAAAATATCATTTTCTCAAAAAACTCAGCGGCAAAAAATTATCATCCTGATGCGCTGCGAAAAATATTGAGCAGCCTTGGTTTTGAAATTGTGAAAGAAGGAATGGATGAGTTGCGTGTTGCTGTTCCTTACAACAAGCCAGATATCAGCCTTCCCGCAGATTTGGTAGAAGAAGTATTGCGAATTGATGGATTAGATAATATCCAGATTCCTGAAATGATCAGCATCACTCCGGCGGTGGAAGAAAACTACGGCGCATTTGTAGTGCGTGAAAAAATCGCCAACTATCTGGTTGGACTTGGTTTCAACGAAATCATGACCAACTCCATTACCAATTCTGCATTTTTTAGTGAAGCTGAGCTGAAAGATGCAGTTCCCATGCTTAATAGTTTGAGTGCGGAGTTAAACATCATGCGTCCTTCAATGTTGGAAACAGGTTTGATTGCAATTGCCTACAACCTGAATCGCCGTAATGAAAACCTGAAGTTTTTTGAATATGGAAAAACCTATTCAAAAACCGAAGAGGGCGCTTACGAAGAGAAAGAACATCTTTGTTTATACCTTACCGGCCTTATGCAGGAAGAAGGTTGGAGACAGAAATCGGGTAAAATAGATTTCTACTCGCTTAAAGGCGTGACTGCGTCTGTTTTAAAAATGCTGGGCGTGGAAGCGGATCGTTTTGAAGCATTGCAACATCCTAAATTTTCAGAAGGACTTACGGCGTTCTACGGCAGCGACTGGTTGGTACAGCTCGGAACAGTTGGAAAAGAATCAAACAATCGTTTCGACATAAAACAACCGGTTTACTTTGCTGATTTCAACTGGGAGTTGTTGTCGCAAAAAGCAACAAGCCTTAAGCCTAAAGTTCAGGAGATTCCCCGCTTCCCTTCTGTAAAACGCGATCTGGCGCTGGTAGTGGCACGTGAATTGCCCTATGCTGATATTGAAAAAGCGGTGCAGTCGGTTAAACCTGGCAGCTTGCGCGAGGTGGAATTGTTCGATGTATTTGAAAGTGACAAACTCGGCGCTGGTAAAAAGTCGATGGCGGTAAGTTTAACATTTCTCGACGAAGAAAAAACCCTGACCGATAAAGAAATTGACGGCTTGATGCAGAAGATAATGACCACCCTTGAAAAAGAAGTTGGCGCCAGCATTAGAAAATAATCAGAACTGAAATGTCGATGGACGCTTCCATATTAAAACGTATACAGGACAAGTTGCAACAATTGCTAAAAGAACAGCAGTTATTGCAGGCTGAGAACGACCGCATGCGTCAGTCGCTGGAAGCTGCACAGGCGCAGTTGGAGAAACAGCAAAAGGATCTGGAAAGCTGGAAACAAAAAAGCGGAGATCAGTCAGTACACCTCTGGGGGAATGGATGAAGCGGAGAAGAAACAATTTGAAAAAAGGATCAATGCTTATCTTAAGGAAATTGATCGTTGCATAACGTTGCTAAGCGAGTAGGAATATCGCATTATGGTTGTCGAAGACAGCGATGCATCATACCCTTTTTACCAGCCGCATTTTCATCTGGTCCTCACCCTGTGAGAGCTCGAGCGTGTAAGTTCCGTAAGGCAGGTCGTTAAGACCGGTCCAGGTGAATGCTTCTGTTTCCCGTGCAATTGCTTTTTCCATACTTCCACACACACTTCCTGTTTCATCGCGGAGTATTGCTTTCAACGGGGATCCATTTCCCTGGGACAATTCCAGTTGTAGAGCATCAATAAAAATTGATGGCTTAATTTTGGCGAACATTGTTAATTGAGTTTTGGTTGAGTTGCTTTCGAGGGGGATAGGAAAAACAGAATTCAACGAAGTGCGGATAGAGCCTTTAACCTTAAAAGGGAGTCTAATTTAAGAAGCATTTTTTAAACCTGCAAGTAATGAGCGATTTAATTGCCGCAACTGTTGTTATTGGCGACAGGAGCTACCGGATCAAAATGAATCCGCGCGATGAAGAAGTGGTTCGCAAAAACTGTGAAGACGATCAATGAAAAGATCGTGGAATACAAAACGCAATTTGCCGGCAAAGACATGCAGGATTATATCGCCATGGTGTTGATTTGGCTGGCAACAGAACAAACCAGCCAGTCAACAAACCTTCCGGAAGACTGGCAAAGTAAGCTGGAGAATATTGAGCAATTAATTGATAATCAGTTGAAAACTCCTTTGTAGGGATGCGCTGCGGCGCGTCCCTACAAAAATCGGCAAACGGCAAACCGGGTAGGGACGCGCTGCAGCGCGTCCCTACAAAAATCGGCAAACGGCAAACCGGGTAGGGACGCGCTGCAGCGCGTCCCTACAAAAATCGGCAAACGGCAAACGCCTCTCGGCTGAAAACTTAAAACGCATATCTGAATACTTCTCACTTCATTTTTTATCTTCGCCTATTGTCCCTAATTCCGGACATCTGCCATCGCGAATGAGACGCAGAACGAACCATATCATTTTGGAACACATTAAACCACAAATTCATGGATCCGAATATATTGTCCATTGTCATCGGTGCCGGCGCACTTTTAGTAGGATTGCTGCTGGGTAAGGTGATTTTCTCGAAAAATACACAACGTAAAATTGAAGAGGCCGAACAACAATCACAAACGATATTAAAAGAAGCTGAGTTAAGGGCAGAAACGATACGGAAAGAAAAAGAGCTGGAAGCAAAAGAGAAATTTGTACAGCTCAAAGCAGCTCACGATCGTGAGGTGAATGACAGAAATCGTAAGATCAATGATTCTGAAAACCGTATCCGCCAGAAGGAACAGTCGATCAATCAGAAAGAAAGTAATCTTGACAAGCAGATAAAGGAAAACGAAGCGATTAAGGAAAACCTGAATCGCCAGATTGACCTGGTGAATATCAAGCGCACCGAGCTGGAAAAACACCAGGAGGAACATATCCGCCGTCTTGAAAAAATTGCTGGCCTCTCGGCCGATGAAGCCAAAGCACAATTGGTTGAAAGTCTTCGTAATGAAGCACATACACAGGCGCTGGCCCTTCAGCAGGAAATCATCGACGATGCCAAGCAGAAGGCAAATAAAGAAGCCCGTAAAATCATTATTCAAACCATTCAACGTACTGCTGCGGAGCAGGCGATTGAAAACTCAATTACCGTTTTCAATCTGGAAAGCGATGAAATCAAAGGACAGATCATCGGCCGGGAGGGTCGAAACATCCGCGCCATCGAAGCGGCAACTGGTGTGGACCTGATCGTGGATGATACCCCTGAAGCCATCCTTCTGTCAAGCTTTTGACCCGCTGCGCCGTGAAATTGCTCGCCTCAGCTTACAACGTCTCGTTGCCGATGGACGTATTCACCCCGCCCGTATTGAGGAAGTGGTGGAAAAAACCCGCAAACAAATTGAAGAGCAGGTAATGGAAATTGGGGAGCGTACGGTAATTGAACTCGGTATCCACGGTTTACATAAAGAACTGGTAAGAATGGTAGGCCGTATGCGCTTCCGGAGTTCTTATGGTCAGAACCTGCTGATGCACAGCCGTGAAACTGCCAACCTTTGTGCTACAATGGCGGCAGAACTAGGACTGAACCCCAAGCTGGCAAAACGTGCCGGTCTGCTGCATGACATTGGTAAAGTGCCAGATGAAGAAAGTGAATTGAGCCACGCCCTGCTGGGTGCCAAGCTGGCTGAGAAATTTGGTGAAAACCCCGCAGTTGTAAACGCAATCGCTGCCCACCACGACGAAACTGAGATGTTGTTTGTGATCTCTCCCATCGTACAGGCCTGTGACGCCATCAGTGGTGCACGTCCCGGTGCCCGTCGCGAGATCATGCAACAATACATCCAGCGTATTAAAGACCTCGAGAACCTCGCTATGTCATACAATGGAGTGGAGAAAGCTTATGCCATCCAGGCGGGCCGCGAACTCCGTGTAATTGTGGAAGCTGATAAAGTAACGGATGGTGATTCAGAAAAACTGTCTTTCGAAATCGCCCAGAAGATACAAACCGAGATGACTTTCCCTGGACAAATTAAAGTAACGGTAATCCGTGAAAAACGTACGGTGAACGTGGCGAGATAATTGACATCAAATTGATAATTAACAACTTGTGGGAGCTAATTTCCGGGTTTTTATTTTGAAAAAATGAATCCGGGTGAAGGAAAAGCCGCAAGCTTTGATGTAAAACTGAAAACGAAACAAATTCATTTGGATTTTACGGGGCTTACACATACCTTTGCCCTCCTTAAAAATAAGTGATATGAACGCTATAGCTTATGTACATGAGCAGTTGAGCAAGAAGAAAGAATTCCCTGCTTTTGGTCCCGGTGACAATATCACCGTTAACTATAAAATCATTGAAGGCAACAAGGAGCGTATCCAGTCTTTCAAAGGTGATGTAATCAAAAAACAGGGAACTGGCTTTACTGCAAGCTTCACTGTACGTAAGATTTCTGACGGTGTAGGTGTTGAAAGGGTATTCCCTTATGCATCTCCCAATATCGACTCTGTCGTATTGAACAAAAAAGGCCAGGTTCGCCGTGCGAAACTGTTCTATCAGCGTCAGCGTAGCGGTAAGAGCGCACGTATCCGCGAAAAGCGTATGGTTGTTGCAGACGCTTCAAAATAAGAATGAATATTTTTTCTATATAAAGCCTTCGGATTTTCCGAAGGCTTTTTTATACTAAGACTTCGATTTACGAGCTCTGAATCCTAATTTTGCTATCTTTACTGTCTAATTTTCAACGAACATGATACAAACAAATCTTCTCGGTGTGCTGGGAACCAACGAAATCATTATCATCCTGGTTATAGTGCTGCTGTTATTCGGAGGCCGTAAGATTCCTGAACTGATGCGCGGACTGGGCAAGGGTGTACGTGAATTCAATGACGCGAAGAGCAATGTGAAAAAGGAGATTGAAGAAAGCGCTTCAGAAATCAAGAACCCCTGATAGCTGGTTAAAAGCGTAAGCTTCGCTCCTCTTCAAGAAAAAAGTATAACCTCATTGTTTTCGTTTTCTTCCATTGATACATTTCATTCAGAGCTTTTGAATGGAAAGGCTACCTGTTTGCAGGCCGTTGAGTACTATCTGCAACAAATCCGTGCAAAAGCACACCTGAATGCGTATGTGGAAGTTTATGAAGAAGAGGCCCTGCAACGGGCCCGCGAGCTGGATGCCTTACGCTACAATTCCTCTACTTTATTACCCCTGCATGGCGTGGTGATTGGCATCAAGGATGTAATCGCCTATGAAGGTCATACCTTAACTGCCGCTTCCAAAATCCTGCAGGGCTTTCGCTCTGTTTATACTGCCACCGCGGTAAAGCGCCTGTTGGATGCAGGCGTCATCATCATTGGTTCGCTCAACTGCGATGAATTTGCAATGGGCAGCACCAACGAAAATTCCTACTACGGAAAAGTTTTAAATGCCGACGATGAAACACGCATTCCCGGGGTTCATCAGGCGGATCGGCTGTGGCCGTTCAGGCGGGATTGTGTATGGCATCGCTCGGTAGCGATACCGGCGGTTCAGTGCGTCAGCCCGCTGATCTCTGCGGCATTATCGGGTTTAAGCCGGGTTATGGTCGCATCTCGCGCTATGGCCTCATCGCCTATGCGTCTTCCTTCGACCAGATCGGGATCTTTGGTACTTCAGTCGCTGATATTGCAATCCTACTTGAAACAATGGCTGGCGCAGATGGCTACGATAGTACTGCCATGCAGAGCACCGTACCCGCTTACAGTAGCGAACTGAAAAAAAGTCCGACAGGAAACACAGGATCGCTTATTTCCCGCAGGCGCTGGATCATCCAGGCCTAGACCCGGAAATCGCTCAGGCGATAAAAGACCTGCTGCAAAAAATGAAAGCGGAAGGGCACGTCGTTGAACCGGTGAATTTTGAACTGCTGGATCATATTGTACCGGCTTATTATGTGCTCACCACGGCTGAGGCATCCAGCAATCTCTCCCGCTACGACGGCGTGAAATTCGGCTACCGTGCCAATATCGGCAGCGATGCCGACATTCACGACCTGTACAAACAAACCCGATCCGAAGGTTTTGGCTGGGAGGTAAAACGCCGGATCATGCTCGGCACCTTCGTTTTGAGCGCCGGCTACTTTGATGCCTACTTTACCCGTGCGCAAAAAGTTAGAAAATTGTTATATAATCAAACGCAGTTGATTTTCAACGAGTTTGACTACATTTTCATGCCTACAACGCCTGCTCCGGCTTATAAAATGGGTGAGATCAGTGCCGACCCAATTTCAATGTATCTGGCTGATATTTATACGGTTATGGCTAATTTAGTGGGCGTTCCTGCTATTTCCCTCCCGCTCTTCCGTCACAGTACTGGCATGGCTTTTGGCGTGCAGGTGCTGTCAAACCGGTCAGATGAGTTATCTTTGCTGCGCCTTTCAGATGAGCTCTTGAATCGATAGTCGAAAATTATATCCTAAGCAGAGACCGGAACGGCTACCGCATAAAGCGGTTTGAACGCTAAAAACTTTGCTGAAAATGTTAATGAAACTTCTGGTTCCGGCGCTGCTGGTCCTTTCCACCTCATTGAATTTGCGTGCTGCGCCCCCGGTGCAGACCAAATGAATATAATTGATACTACCGACATCCTTCGCAGTGACAATGCGGCTGTTACCCCCGGCAGTTCTGATCCAAAATCACGGATGCGTGAAATTCCTGTAAAAAATGAATTCACGGGCTTCGACCTGGATGAAATGCATCCCGTTGCCATCAGTTTTACACGGGAATACGAAACCGTAATGGGCCGTAAGCTGGCGTCGATTGGAAATAAAGTGCAACCCCAGTTTCTGTTGATCGAAAGGATTCTTGAAAAATACGACCTGCCTACAGAACTGAAATATCTCGCAATCGTAGAATCGCAACTGGAAACACGCGCACGTTCGCATATGGGTGCTGTGGGTCCCTGGCAATTTATGCCCGTAACAGCCCGCACCATGGGTTTGAAAGTTACCAAATACGTTGACGAACGTCGCGACCTCGCAAAAAGCACAACGGCTGCAGCGAAATACCTGAAAAACCTTTATAAAATTTACAACGACTGGCTACTGGTAATCGCCGCCTATAACGGTGGGCCTGGTAATGTGAACAAAGCCATTACCCGTAGCGGATCACGCAACTTCTGGGACCTGGAAAAATTCCTGCCCGCAGAATCACGGAAACATGTGAAGAAGTACATAGCCACGCAATATATTATGGCCGGCTATTGCGGATTAACCGCTCTTACCAAAGCGGAAACGGAAAAGTATCATCAACAACTTGCAACGCCAACGATTGAAGGCATTGAACTGGATGAATATTCAGATGTCGCCACGCTCTCACAGCCTATTAGTGGCAGGTTTCATTCTTCCGTTATCAGCAAACACCTCGAGATGGATATCCAGGAGTTCCTGAATTTAAATCCTTCATTTGATCGTATTATGTCGCTGGAAGGCGAATTTGATTTAAAACTTCCGGCTGATAAGATGGAAATCTTTGTAAGTCGAAAATCAGAGATCATTTCTGAATCACTTGCAATGTTGCTCCACTAAAAAAAGCGTCTCTGCGAGACGCTTTTTTGCTGCGGCAGGCAGCATTAGCGATTGTTAGAAATCGTTAATAGCAGCCGCTGCCTTATTGGTGCAAAGGGAGTATTACCACATTATCACATTTCCTCATTTTCACATTTCCTCATTTCCCCCATTTCCTCATTTCCCCCATTTCCTCATTTCCTCATTTTCTCATTTTCTCATTTCCACATTTCCTCATTTCCCCATTTTCTCATTTTCACATTTTCACATTTTCCCTATACTTTTTGCAAAGTATAAATAATCACGATCGGGTTTCCTTCGTAGGTAATTTTAGATTCCAGCACCAGGCTGTTTTCTGTTGCTGATGCAATGCGGAAGCGATACCCATCGGCAATGTCGTTGGGCTTTACCCCACCTTCCATGCGTTTATACTGGAAATAAGCATTGTCGCCCTCTTTGCGGTACGACCAAACAATAGATCTTTCACCCTGCACACATCCCGTACCTGTGCCATTGATGATATAACTGCCTTTGCCGTTATTGGGCAGATTCCAGGTACTGCCACGCAGGCAGGCTTCTGAACCTTCATCCAGCAATTGAAATGATAATTTATCCGTGGCGCCTACCCCACTGAAACTAATATCAGTTACCTGCCAGTTTCCTTTTACATCATTGCGATCAGGAACCGATGAGCCTGCATTTTTCGAGCTGCTGCAGGACGCAAGAAAAACGATGCCCAGCAGAAGGCTTGTTATTTTATACATATTGAGTTGATTTTATGACTACGCCTTGATATCAATAAACAGAAAGTGTTGAATAGATCATTCAACACTTTCTGTTTAACTACAATTTTTATCTACCGCCGAAACGATATCCAAATGATACCCCAAAACCGGTGTTATTCAATTTCGAATCGTTATCACCTGAAGCGCGGTTCACCATATTTCCGAGACCGAGTTGTGCGTTCAACTGAAAAGAGAAGTTGTTAGCGAATTCATATCCTGCGAGGAAATTTGCACCTGCGTCAAATCTTTTCAATTCACCTGGTTCACTTCCAAATTCGATATCAGTATCGGTATTACCAATTTCGTATTTGCCACCTACAGCATAGGCTACATAAGGACCAAAACCCAGCAACATGCGTCCCTGGCCAAGATCTGGTTTGTAAATAAAGTTGATAGGTACTTCAAGATAGGAAAGGCTAACGTCGAATGGTAATTCAACACCCTTTGCCTTCGCGCCTTTTAAGCTGTACAAAAGACCTGGTTGCAAATAGAATCCATCGCCCACGGGTATTTCGGCATTTACACCAGCGTTAAATCCGGTACGCAATTTCCCCATTCTTTTATCTCCATCCGGATATTTACCATTCAGGTTTTGGAAATTCACCCCTGCACGTACGCCAAAAGTTGTTTGTGCATTCATAGCATTTGCAAAAAGTAAGCTGATTGCAAGAGCAAGAGAAAGTTTGATCGTTTTCATACGTAATTAGTTTGTTGATGAATAGATTTAGCTCGTCGTGTCAGTTCTACTTTGAAATAGAAGATAGCACAGGTTACTGGCCTGCTTCTTTTTCTGCTTCTTTTACCATTTTTTCGTTGGCTGTAATCAGGAATTCAACGCGGCGGTTGCTCGCGCGGCCATCTTCTGATGTATTGGCATATTTGGGAGCTGATTCTCCAAATCCTTTCGTAGTAAGACGTGACTTTTTGATGCCTTTGTTACGCAGATACTTAAATACGGCATCAGCTCTACGTTCCGACAATCCCTGGTTATAAGTATCCGTTCCGGTATCATCCGTGTGACCCTGAATTTCGATATCCGTGTTCGGATATTTATCAAGGATGGTTACGAGTTCATCGAGGCTTGCTTTTGCAGAGCTGCTGAGTTCTGCCTGATCGAAACCAAACAAAATCTTGTTGCTGAATTCGACAACAATTCCCTCTCCAACCCTTTTCAACTTTTGCGCCGGGAACTTCATTTTTTATTTCTTCGGCCTGTTTGTCCATTTGTTTGCCAATTACAGCACCTGTTACACCCCCACTGTTGCACCAATAATGGCACCCAGTGCTGTGTTACCCGTAGCTTTACCAATTACGGCGCCTACTGCACCACCTCCTGCTGCTCCAATTGCCGCGCCCTTCTGTGAACGGTTCATATTCTTGCAGCTACCTAATGTAAGGGAAAATAATACGATGCTGAATGTTAGCAGTTTCGCATGTCTCATATGAAATGATTTTGATTCAAGAGAGGCAGGTCAAATGCTGTGCCAAAGAAAAAAATGGCATATAACCGATAGACTATCAGCCGGTAAAGTATTTATACCTGATTAAAAAATGATCATGATCAATCATTGAATGTGTACGTAGCAATATTGTCAGTACAATATTTAAAGCACTAAAAAAATGTCATCAACATTTGTCATTTACTTAGTGCCTGCATGATGCCTAATGCCTTCAGTTGGCATTCTTCCCATTCCTGTTCGGGATTACTATAAAAGGTAATGCCCGAACCTGTGGGAAATGACAGATAGCGGGACGTGGAGTTATAAATAATACTTCGGATGACTACATTAAAATCGAAATCATTTTGTGGATTGATATACCCGAGTGCGCCGGAGAAAATTCCGCGACGGCTCCATTCATATTTTTCAATCAGCTCCATCACTCTTTTTTTCGGTGCCCCGGTCATGGAGCCCATTGGAAACAGCGCTTCCAAAATATCACTAAACTGAACCTGGGAGATAGTTCCCCGCTGATCGTAGAAATCATCTGGTGCACCTGTGGGAATGGATAAACGCCAAACAACTCATCCACTTTCACAGTACCTTCCTGGCAAATGCGGGCGAGATCATTGCGAACAAGGTCTACAATCATTACATTTTCTGCGCGGTCTTTTTCGCTTTGTTGCAATTGCGCGCGCTGCGCTTCATCCACTTCCGCATCTTCACGCACACGACGTGCCGTGCCTTTTATGGGTTGGGATAATATATGCGTACCCTGTTTTTTAATAAATCTTTCCGGACTTGCACATATCAACCAGCGGTCACCATTACGGTAAAGACCTGAAAACGGGTTAGGAGAAATTTCACTTAACCGAGTGTAAACTTCTACCGGATCGATATGTGCATTCGCTGCATAAAATTCCTGGCAGAAATTAATTTCATAACAATCGCCACGTAGAATATGTGCCTGCAGTTTCCGGATTGTATCCAGGTATTCCTCGCGGCTCATTCTGCTCTGAATTTTTAAATCAGTCCCTTCTGTAGCTGCAGGCAAAGCCGTATTCAGAATTGCATGATAAACCTTTTCAGGGTCGGGTGCTTCAATACTGATTTCATCCTCTTTTAAACGAATCAGTATTTCAGGTTGAAAAAAATAAAGCTGGGGAAACCCGTGCGGATCTGGTTTATGTAATGACCCCTGAGGTTCAGCAGGTAGAAGGTCGTACGACAAATGCCCCATCCACCATCCGGTGGTATTGTTCAATCCCGAAAGCAATGTTGCTTGATCGCCGCTAATATCGCGCACGACACCAGCGCCCAGCAGGCATTCCTGGCTGTGCGGCGCTAGCTGGTATTCGTGATTGTCCAAAAAACAAAAAGTGTTGAAAGGGCGTACCCAGTTCAACACTTTTGCTTTCAGACTTCGGAAACCGAAGCTATCCTGGATGGAGATTGTAAATAGTTTGTTCAACTTTAATTTAAAAAATCAGGATCAACGATTAATAATCGTCATCTTCTTCTTCAAAATCATCACTATCGCCAAACATATCTTTGAATTCGTCATCGATTTTGAAATCATCGTCATCATCTGCTGCCGCTTTTTTACCACCAGTTGCAGTCTTTTTTGCCTTTTGATTTCGGAATGTCGAATTCATCAAAGTCTGGATCCCATTCTTCCTCTTCTTCTACTTTATCCCAATCGTCAACGTCGTCTTCACCTGCGTCGTCATCATCATCATCGTCGTCATCACTTTTTGACTTTTTAGATGTAGTAGCTTTTGCGCCTTTTTTCGCAGCGGGCATTTCATCCAGCTCCTCATCTAACTCGTCATCATCACCTTCTACCTCTTCCGTTTTCTTAGGTTTTGAAGATGCTTTCTTAGATGCGGCTGATGCGGAGGGTTTGCTTGCGTCCCCTGTGATTTTTTTGTCCTTATCGGATTTAGATGCCATGGTCAGATAGGGTTATGGGTGTAAAATTTCGGCGAAGTTTTTAATTGACCAAATTTTTTCCGGTATTTTTTTAACACTCGTTATTCTACGGAAATGATCTGATCACGACCGGGTCCATTACTGATGTAATGTACTTTAACTCCCAGATATTCATTAATAAACTGAACGTAATCTTTCATTGTTTCCGGTAGTTCAGCTGTCGTCTCGCTTCGCTGCTGGGTTTGTCCCAACCTGCAAATTTCTTATATACCGCTTCAATGGTTCCTTTATCCATCCTGAAGGGAATTTCAGTCGTTTCCTTTCCGTTCAGGTTGTACGAAGTACATACAGACAATTCCTGGAATGCGTCCAGCACATCCGCCTTTGTCATCACAATTTTAGTCACACCATTTACCATGCAGGCGAAGCGAAGTGCTACCAGATCAATCCAGCCGCAACGGCGTGGACGTCCTGTAGTAGCTCCAAATTCACTCCCAATTTTACGGAGCTGCTCGCCAGTTTCATCTTCCAGTTCTGTGGGGAACGGTCCGCTACCCACTCGCGTACAATAGGCTTTTGTTACGCCAATAACGTCCTTAATTTTTTGCGGCGCCACACCCAGTCCACTACATACACCCGCAGAAATCGTATTGGAAGAGGTTACAAAGGGGAATGTACCGAAATCAATGTCTAACATACTTCCCTGTGCACCTTCAGCCAGTACTCTCTTGCCCTGACTGATATGATGGTTGATAAAATATTCTCCGTTTACGATGTTCAGTTCTTTCAGGAATTCTACTGCTTCGAAGAATTCTTCTTCCCATGCAGAAATATCTTCATCAAAAGCATGATTATCCAGCAGACGCTGGTGTTTCAGGCGCAATTTGATGTATGAAGTTGTAAAATTTTTATCCAGCAAGTCGCCTACACGCAATCCATTTCTTCCGGTTTTATCCATATATGTAGGGCCGATACCTTTCAGCGTACTACCAATCTTTTGATTTCCTTTTGAAACTTCAGATGCTTTATCCAGCGCACGGTGTGTAGGAAGAATTAAATGTGTGCGCTCAGAGATGAAAAGATTTTTTTTCAAATCAACGCCAAAGGAAGCCACGGTTTCACATTCTTTTTTCAGCGTAACGGGATCCAATACTACCCCATTTCCGATCAGGTTCAGTTTATTGGCATGAAATACACCGGAAGGAATCTGGTGCAGTACTACTTTTTTGTCACCAATATAGAGTGTATGTCCTGCATTTGGGCCACCCTGAAAGCGGGCTACGAGGTCGTAATCTTTGGCGAAATAATCAACGATTTTTCCTTTTCCTTCATCGCCCCACTGGAGGCCGAGTAATACATCTACCATGACGGGTTTATTATTGGGTGACGATTTTTATGTCGCGGCGGCAAAAATAAGGGAATCTCCGCCCAGTTCTTGTAAATGAATTACTGTTTTTGCTGCAGATGAAAAACAATTTCCATTTCAAAAATCATTTACCGAACTAACGTTACCGTGCCTTGCTTAGTGACTTGAATATCGCCATCCATAATTGCCTGAACCTGCCATACATACACGCCAGGTGGTTGTTTTTGTCCCTGGGTGGTTCCGTCCCAGCCTGCACTTAGCGTCTGCGTACTGAATATCATTTCGCCCCAACGGTTAAATACGCGGAAATAATTGAGTTTTTTTAACCCCTACGGGGAATGGGAAGAAGATATCGTTGCGGCCATCGCCATTGGGTGAAAACGCGGTAGGCACATACAACTCAGGACCCGCATAAACTTTTATCGTTACAAAGCCTTCCCCTCTACAGCCAGCATCGGTTGAACCATCCACTCGATATGTAATTTCCTCGCCAGCCCCCGGTGCAGTAACTACGGGGTTGGCGATAAAACGGTTGTTCAGATAGAGCGAAGGTGTCCACAAATAACTGGTAGCGGCCGACGTCGCCTGCAGTTGCACAGGTGCACCCGGATGTACAATCGTATCAACTGGTGTAATGGCAATCTGCAGAGGCGGCGTTATCGTCAATACCATTTCATCTGCCTGCAACGATGAGCAATTGTTGGCATCAACTACACGCAAACGATAGGTAATTGTTTGTGGAGGATTACTTACCAATGGATTTGAAATATGGGAGTCACTCAGATTCGTGGCGGGCGACCATGAATAAGTTACACCACCACTACCCTGCAACTGGTAATCCTGGCCTATACAGATGGTTGCATCTTCACCCGCATTCGCAATCGGCGCAGGCATTACGGTTACTGTAACATCATCAGTGGCGGTACACTGACCTAAGGAAAGATTTACAACATAATTTGTTGTTGTTGTTGGCGACACTGTAGGATTAGACACATTCGCATTGCTCATGCCCTGCGCTGGCGACCAGTTAAAACCTGTTGCATTGGTAATCGCCAGCAATTGCGCCGATGAGCCTTCACAAATCGGTGCCGGATCATCCATCGGTGTAACTGTGAGCGTATTCGTCAGGCCAATGGTAACTGATGCTGTAGCAGTTTCACATCCATTCGCATCGCGTACAAGTACTGTGTAGTCGCCAGGTGAAACATTGATCACGTTTCCATTTTGGAAAGTAACCCCTCCGTCTGCAGAATAGCGATACGGTGCAGTTCCACCTGTCACATTCACTTCAATCCTACCATCATCACCTCCTTCGCAGGTAGCATTGGTTCCAGAAACTACTGATGCCTGCAACAAGGTTGGTTCTGCTACCTGTAAGTTGGGAACACTGGTAGTGCAATTATTTGCATCACGAACATAAATTGTAAAAACCCCTGCGGCTGTATTAAACTGGTTGGAGTTAACAAACGTGTTATTATCGATAGAATAAGTAAATGGCGCAGTTCCTCCGTTTACAGAAACTGCGATTTGACCATCAGCAGCACCAAAGCAGGAGGCGTCTGTAATTGTTGCCGTTGCCGACAATGGGTCTGGTTCGGAAATATTAATATTAGCAATTGTGAACGTACATCCTGCAGCGTCTGTGATCAACAGGTTATAGATTCCTGCTGCCAGTCCGGTAAACTGCGCACCTGAACTTCCATTGTAAATAGTGGTTCCGTTCAGATTAAAACTATATGTACCTCCGTCGGGATTATCAATTGTTACATCAATTACGCCGTCCGTGCCTGTTGCGCAGCGCACATTTGTTACGGAATGCGTGGCTGTAAATCCGGAACCAGTACCAACAATTACGTTTACCGGTGTTGTCGTTACACAATTATTATTGTCAATTGCTGTAATGATATGATCACCGGCAGCGATATTGGTAAACGTGGCGCTATTACCCGTGCTGGCAATTTGTGTAACACCATCCAGCAAAAAAATAATCGGTGCAGCGCCATTGCTGGTTACTGCTATGGTACCATTGTTAACGCCGGTGCAGGATGCATTTGAAGGTGTTGCAACCAGTTGCAGCCCTGAACCAGCGGTAACAACAATGTTCGCCGAATTGAAACTACAACCTGCATCGTCTACTACAGTAACGGTATAAGCACCTGGCGTAAGTCCTCCAAACTCAAAGGGACCATTTCCTGTTTGCACAATATTACCGGGCATCAATGTAACGGTATACGGTGCCGCAGCAGGCGCATTTGGAACTACACGCACAGCACCATCGTTTACCCCCTGCACAGGAAGTAGGCACATCCGTTACGCTGGCATCAAAACCAGTTCCGGAAGCTACAGTGACATTAATGGCATTAACAGTGGAACAACCAGATGCATCGGTCACAAATATGCTATGCGCACCGGCTGCAATTTCTGTAAACGTTACTGTAGAATTATTGACCGTGCTTGAAGTTCCGTCTAACACGACGGTATATGGAGCCGTTGTTCCTGTGGGAAAATCGATCGTAATGGTTCCGTTGCTAACGCCCGCGCAGGTGGTGCCTGTATGAGTAACAGTGGGTGTAAGTCCGCTGCCCGAGGGAACGTTGACGCTAATGGGGTTGCTTACGCAAATGCCAGCTTCCCTGATAAGCACATTATAAGGCCCCGCGGCCAGCCCATTAAATCTATTATCTGCCTGCCAGCTTGTACCATTATTGATTGAATACTCATAGGGCCCGGTTCCCGATGTCGAGGTTACAGTAATACCCCCATTTGCCTGGCCCGCACAGGAAGTTGCTGTCGCCGTGGCAGTACCTGTTACAGTGGTAGCGCCCTCGGGTACATTCACACTTACGTTGGTCGCAGTGCAACCTGTAATGTTGTCTCTCACGCTGATTAGATAACCGTTGAAGGCCAGCAGCCCTGTAAATACGTTGGAACTTTGCCAGGCATTGGTACCAATTCTGTATTCAAGTCCCGGGCTGTTGCCAGCATTGACAGTGACAGTGCCGTTACGTGCACCAGGGCAGGTGGAGCCAGTAATGGTAAAGCTAACTGGCAGGTTGCCGCTGTTGTCTACAACAACAGTTGCAGCACCCGTACAGTTGCTATTTATATCATCCACATATACAGTATAACTGCCGGGAGCCAGGTTACTGAATGTGGGACTTGATTGCCAGGGGCCCGCTGCAGATGTGATACTATATTGATAAGTGCCGCTTCCGTTTCCTGAAGGCACAGAAGCTGTAACAGAACCGCCATTGGATCCGCAAGGTGAAGGACTTGATACAGCAGTAGCGCCGAGGTCGGCAGCTGCAGTGCGAACAACACGCACGGTGTCGTATCCGGCAACCTCTACCGCGGGATCATCATTTTTTGAGTAAACAGATTTGATAATATATGTCGTTGTAGTACCTGCGGGCGGACAAAGGTTAGGGAACCACAACCCGAGGTTGCCGTTTACTACCGTGGTAGGTACTGTGAGGGTTGCCTGTGGGGTTGCGTTTCCTAATACATACAATTCTGCGCGCTTGAATAATGAAGCGCCGCCAGAGGGTACAAAACGCCAGCTTTCGTTAAATGTTGAATTGCCCCATGGCATGTCTGATGCACGTCTTGCGGGAGCCATCACAGCCTGATCGCGTGTTGCATTCTGAATGCCGATCATTGCACGTCCGCCATTCCAACTGCTACAGATCTCTTTTCCGAATACCATCACTTCAATAATGCCGGTGCTTTCATTCAAAATAATCTGGTGCGTGTTGCGAAATTGTGCGCCGCAATCATACAGGGGTATTTCAAAAAAGTTAAGACCCATTTACGTGTAGGCGCAGCTCCGGTTGTAAGATATCTAATTCGCCGGTTAGGTGAAGTGTTGATCGTAATATCCATGTCGTGATAAACACCCATGATCTGCGCAGCATCATACAACATACTTGGTAAATCTTCAGGTACACCCACGTCGGCCAGCGCGCCTCCATTTCTAAACAAACCATAATGCGCAAAACCGCCCGCTCGCGAGAGATCAAAACTCACAGCACCATTACTACTCACTACAAGACTATTGTATGTTGTGCCGAAAAATGTAAATGGAAAACCAATTGGTATCACACCGCTATAGGTGTCATCGTTGACAAGGTCGGTGGGTTGTCCCGCTAATGCAGGATCAGAATATTGTGGAACACATGCACCCAGGCTTGTGTTGATAGGATTAACCGTATATCCTGTAGAGAGTGACCGGATATCGGGCGCAAGAGTTTTTAACGTAAAACAGGGGGAAGATGCACAGCCAGAAATTACGGTATCACGCGTACAGTTGAAGGAGAAATTCTGGGCATGAACCAGACCGGACATACAAATTAGTATCAATAACAGGAATCCCTGAATCGTCCTTCTCATAGCAGTGCTGTAATTGTATAGAACGCGCCGCAGGCGCTGACGAAACAAGTTAAGTAAAAAATGTTTACGCCCGCTTTAGGAGAAGGGTAATATGCGTCGATCGTAAATTTCCGAATACCTGCGAAACGCTTATTTATGTCATTTGATATTACTGACGGCAACCCTTAGGCGGCTATATCCTCGGTATCAAAGCGTTCAACCGATTCGATGCCAGGCAATTGTTTCAACCGGCTCACTAGCTCATCAAGCTCCTCCTTATCATGCACAAACACTTTAATGTTTCCTTCAAAGAGTCCTTCTTTCGCCTCTACGCTCAGTGCGCTGATATTGATTCGCAACTCACCGGAAATAAGGTTGGTGATTTTATGGATAACACCCACATCATCCATACCAATGATGCGCACCCCTGTGAGGAATGAAATTTCTTTATTCTTCGCCCATTTTGTTTTTACCACGCGGTGTCCATAATTGGCCAGCAGCTTCGCAGCATTGGGGCAGTTTGTGCGATGTATTGTCAGCCCTTTACCTGTAGTTACAAATCCAAATACGTCATCCCCAGGTATGGGTTTGCAACAATTAGCAAGATTGTAAACAATCTTATCACTGCTTTCACCAAATATAATCAGTTCAGCATCTTTCTTTCCGGCCTGATTTACCTGTGGTGAAAACTCCTGTTTAAACTCCTGTAGTGTTTTAGTCGGCCTTGGAGGCTCGATGTTGCCGCCAACAACCTTAAAATCTTTGATATCCTTCAGGTCTATATTTTTAATAGCAACCTGATAAAAAAGATCCAGTTGGGAGGGAAGCTTATAAAAATGAACGAGTTCTTCAATATTATGCGCATTCAATACAGCGCCCATGCCATCCAGCTTGCGCTGTACTGCATATTTCCCTTCGTCTGCAATTTGCCTTTTTTCTCTTCTTTCAGTGCATCTTTAATACGACCGCGCGCTTTGGCTGTAACTACATAACCAAGCCAGTCTTCATTGGGCTTTTGTTTGTTACTGGTGATAATTTCCACCTGGTCACCACTGCGTAATTTATGGCCGATTGGAACCAGCTTGTGATTTACTTTGGCTCCAATAGTTTTGCTACCCACAGCACTGTGGATGGCAAAGGCAAAATCGAGCGCAGTAGATCCAACCGGCAACATTTTTACATCACCCTTCGGTGTGTAAACATAAATTTCTTCTGCAAGAAAACTTGTTTTGAAATCCTGCAGGAAGTCGATGCTATCCGTTTCCTGGTTGCTGATTACTTCACGTATCTGTTGGAACCATTTATCAAACCTGCTTTCATCGGATGTACCTTCTTTGTATTTCCAATGGGCTGCAAGACCTTTTTCCGCAATCTCATTCATTCTTTTTGTGCGAATCTGCACTTCCACCCATTTACCCTGCGGACCCATCACAGTAGTATGAAGCGCTTCATATCCATTCGATTTGGGATTACTCAACCAGTCGCGCAATCTTTCAGGAGATGGGGTGTACTCATCCGTAATCATCGAGTACACTTTCCAGCAATCTTCTTTCTCACGTTCATGAGGCGAATCAAGTAATACGCGTATGGCGAAAAGGTCATACACTTCTTCAAAATCCACTCCCTTTTTCTTCATTTTATTCCAAATAGAATGAATACTCTTGGGGCGGCCATAGATCTCGAATTTAAAATTTCCCTTCTCCAGTTTTTCCTTGATAGGGCGAATAAATTCGTTGATATATTTTGTACGTTCTCTTTTTGTTTCAGCAAGTTTTTTGGCAATGTCGCGATAAACATCAGGCTCCATGTACTTCATCGCCAGGTCTTCCATTTCCGTCTTGATGCTGTAAAGCCCCATGCGGTGGGCCAGTGGTGCATACACGTACACCGTTTCAGAAGCGATTTTTAACTGCTTCTCACGCTTCATACTTTCCAGCGTGCGCATATTATGCAGTCGGTCGGCGAGCTTAATCAGTATTACACGTGGATCATCCGTAAGTGTGAGTAGTATCTTCTTGAAGTTCTCTGCCTGTTGTGAGGCATTGATATCAATGACATTAGAGATTTTCGTTAACCCGTCGACGATACGCGCGATTTCTTGTCCGAATTCGCGTTCAATATCTTCTAATGAAATATCTGTATCCTCTACAGTATCATGCAATAAGGAGCAAATGCTGGAACGGATACCGAGTCCGATTTCCTCTGTACAGATTTTCGCTACCGCCAGCGGATGGAGAATGTAAGGCTCACCGCTTTTTTCGGCGCATCGTTTTATGGGCGTCTGCTGCCATTTCAAAAGCCGTACGCAATAGGTTTTTATCACCTGGCTTAAGCTTGGTTTTCAGGCTGCGGAGAAGGGAACGGTACTCTCTGAGGATCAGTTTACGTTCCTGTTCCTCGTTGAGATTATATTTTGGTGTTTGCGCGATCGTTTCCATGTGTCAGAACTACGAATTTACATAAAAAAGATGGTGTACCTGATATGCCCCTTCGGGCCGATTGCGCCGTTGGCCGGTGGCCGGAACACCATTGGCAGGAGTGAAAAACGCCAGAAACCCGGCTGCTGGCGGAATTCCGCCAGGCCACGGCAGGCTGCAAATTGACAAAAAAACACGCCCGCTTTTACTCAAAATGCGCTACATTTGCTGCCCGAATCGAAAACACCCCGGATATCCGGGATAATTCGATAGTTCTTAACCGGATGTGGTGAAATTGGTAGACACGTCAGACTTAGGATCTGATGCCGCAAGGTGTGGGGGTTCGAGTCCCTCCATCCGGACAATCCCCGCCCGGGGGCTAACCCGAGGCCCCCTAAAAGGTCCCTCAATATTTACTTCCCCCAAACGGGCTATGGGGGCTCAAAATTGAAAACATGGCAACTGTCACTAAGGAAAACATCGGCTTGCTGCATGAAAAGCTGACCGTGACGCTGGAGAAAAAAGATTACCTCCCTTCTTTCGAAAAAGCACTTAAAGATTATAGTAAGAAAGCAAACATTCCCGGCTTCCGTAAAGGCATGGTCCCCGCCGGTCTGATTAAAAAAATGTACGGCCCTTCGCTGTTTACTGACGAAGTACTGCGTACCGTAGACCGCGAATTGATCGGACACCTTCAAAATAACAAGGTTGACATTTTCGCGCAACCACTTCCTCTGGATGCTGACTTCAGCACAATGGATGTAAACAATCCAGGCGATTATACTTTCCATTTTGAAATTGGGCTGAAGCCTGAATTCGACCTGCCTTCTTTCACAACAGCGCCCATCACCAGATATGTGGTGGATGTGACCGACGAAATGATCGACAATGAAGTAAGCCGCCTGCAAAACCGCTATGGTAACATGCTGGATAAAGAAGCGGTGGATTCAGAAGAGAACGTGGTAAATGTTGTATTTACTGAGCTCGACGAAAATGGCCAGCCTAAAGAAGACGGCATCGTTAAAGACAATTCTTTACTCGTTAAATATTTCAAAGGCGATGCACGCGCAAGCCTGATGGGTAAAAAAGCAGAAGACAGCATCGAATTCGTGCTGGCTGACGCTTTCGAAGAAAAAGAACTGGAATTTATCCTGAGCGACCTCGGACTTGAAAAAGGCGACACCAACCGCCGTTTCAAATTGCAGATTACAAAAGTTGGACTGCTGGAGAAGAAAGAGCTGAATGCAGAATTCTTTAACCAACTGTACCCCGGTGGTGAAGTGGTAACTGAGCAGGACTTCCGCAATAAAATCAAAGAAGAAATTCAAAATTACTGGAACAGCCAGGCGCGCAATCAGATCCACGATCAGATTTATCACCTGCTGCTTGATCATACAACAATCAATTTCCCTGAGTCTTTCCTGAAAAAATGGATTAAAACGCAAGGCGAAAACGAGGAAAATAGTGCTACAAAAACGGATGAGCAGGTAGACCAGGAATTCCCCGGCTTCCTGAAACAACTTACCTGGACCCTTATCAGTGAAAAGATTGTGTTTGAAAACGAACTCCAGGTGGATCCTGATGAAATCCGTCAGTTTGCCCGCCAGCAACTTTTAGGTTACATGGGCGGCATGGGTGCCGGTGCTGATCAACAACCCTGGATGGACAGTTACGTTGAGAAAATGATGCAGGACCGCAAGTATGTAGAGGATTCTTACAATCGCCTGCAAACGCAAAAGATATTTGAATGGGCCGAAACCCAGGTTAATCCAAAAGACCAAAGTATTTCGGCAGATGATTTTACCAAAATGGTTGAGAATCATCACCACTAAGAAAAAAGCGCTGCGTTTCACGTGGCGCTTTTTTTTACTGCGATAAAACATGATCTCCGATCAGCGGGAGTTTCTTTTCTTCTTTTTTGTATATCGTTCGCGAGCCAGTTCCACCAGATGGATAAACTCCTGTTGCAAAATATCGTTGGGTGAAGCATATCGTTGTGCCAGTAGCACCAGGTCGGTCCACAATGCTGGTTTAACAAACGATGATTGCTTCAATAGTGATCCAAACATGGCTACTGCCGCACCAAAGCCATAAGAAGAGTCCAGTTTTTGTATCGGTTCAAAATTATAATACGCATCGTGTTGCATGTGTTGCAATATTGTATCATTCGCATGGCGATAACGCAATTGAATCTGCGCAAGCCGCTCGAGTGTAACTGTATCACCATAGTTCGGTTCCAACTCAAAGATGCCGGTCATGGAATAACCAGAACCAATTTCTCCACCTTCCACAGATGCAGTGGTGTCGTTTAAAGCACCCACCTTATTATCGAATCCAATCAGCCTGTAATTTTTTACAAAGGAAGGATTGAATTCAACATTCATATACGCATCGTCGGCCACAGCATAAAGTGTTTGTGTAAATTCTTTCAGCAATACTTTTTCCGCTTCTCCATAATTATCCAGGTAAGCAAAGTTTCCATTACCTTTTTTTGCCAGCGTTTGGATTTTAGAGTCTTTATAATTACCCATTCCCACCCCAAGACAGGTAAGATAAATACCCGATTCACGGTTGCGGGTAATGAGTTCATCCAGTTCTTCCTCTGTACGCAGCCCCACATTAAAGTCGCCATCGGTAGCCAGCACCACGCGGTTGTTTCCACCCTGAATAAAATGATTGCGTGCAATACTATATGCCAACCGGATGCCCGATTCACCAGGCGTGCTTCCTCCAGGCGTCAGTTTATCAATTACTTTCAGGATTGTGTCTTTCTCAGCACCACTTGTCGTTTTCAACATCGTGGCTGTAATACCTCCGTAAACTACAATTGCAACTGAATCTTTATCTCGCAGGTTGCTCACCAGCATTCGAAATGCCGATTGCAGCAATGGAAGACGGTTGGGCATATCCATGCTGCCGGAAACATCAATCAAAAACACCAGGTGGCTGGCAGGCAACGTATCGAGATTAAGTTTTTGTGCGGAAAGGTTGATGAAAAAAAGACGGTTCTGCACGTTCCAGGGACAATTGGTAACCTGTGTACGTATATCAAACAGGTTGCCCGGTACAGGTTGTTGATAGTTGAGGTTAAAATAATTTAGCATCTCCTCTGTCCGTACCGCATCAGGCGGCACCAAAGTGCCCATATTCAAAAAACGCCGTACGTTGCTGTAGGAAGCACGATCCACATTGAGAGAGAGCCCTGTATTTGGAAACTGGCGTGCTGTTACGAATTTGTTTTCAACGATGGAAGCATAGGTTTCATCGCCTGCAAACCATTTACGATGGTCTTCGCGCACCATGCCTTTTGTGAAAGATAATAATCGGTTGAAGCGTGATGTATTGCCACTACTTAGTGGTGCCCGTTTCAATTTTACGGTCAGATAATTGTCCGCAACAGCGGATATCTTTTTCTTTCTTATATCCATCAAGTGAGAAGGTAAATGTGTCGATGCGGTTGGCGCTGATGATGCCAAAACTCCCCATGCCCCCGCTTTTATATACATAGCCCGTGCGATGGCTAAGAATGGTAACATTTTGCAGAGGATTCCCCGCTTCATCCTTCACTTCACCTCGCAGATAGTACTGCTGGGAAATGGCAGGCAAGCATAAAAACAGGCAAAGCAATATCGTGCTTACGGTCTTCAATCGGATATATTGAACGTAAAATTGATAAAAATTGCCCGTAATCCATAACAATCAGGAAACCAATTGATAAATTTCCTTCAGGTTGCGGCCCAGCCCATCATAATCCAACCCATATCCCACCACAAATTTGTTGGGAATTACAAAGCCCACATAGTCGAGCTGAAGTGGATGCACAGTTGCTTCCGGCTTATGCAACAAAGTAGCCAGGCGCAGGGATTTCGGTTGCTGGTGAATAAGCCGCGGTAGGAAATTGTGCAGCGTCTTACCCGTATCTACAATATCTTCCACCAGAATCACATCGCGGCCAAACAAATCATCATCAAGGCCAATGGTGGTAATGACTTTACCGGTACTTTGCGTGCCTTTGTACGACGATAATTTGATGAAACAAATCTCAGCTTCTATTTCCAGGTATTTGAAAAGATCCGCAGCAAACATAAAAGAGCCATTCAACACTGCCACAAAGAGTGGACGTTTCCCGGCATAGTCCTCACTTATTTGTTTCGCAACTTCTTTTATTCGCTGTTGAATGTCCTCATCCTTAAGATAAGGTTCAAACTCTTTATCGTGGATCTTAATTGAAGTCATAATGTTTTGGTTGCTGATCTGATTGTTTTATCTCACCTGTCTGTTTTTCACAACAGGAGGCGCGGCCCCTGCCTTTCTCTTCAGGTAAAGTTGCGATCCTGCTTTCGGCAACATATCGACAGTAAGATGATTCAATTCGCGTAGTGCATCGAGTCGGATACCTCTTTCCTGTGCAATATCATAGAGCGATTCGCCTGCTTTCACAATGTGATATTCTGTATCACCGGTTTTCCTTTTACGTTGAAGAAAAATAAGTTGTGATTTTGAAAGCGTTTCCTGCTCGGGCATCTCATTAAACTCAAAGAGCCGTACCAATGGAATATCGTATTGCAAAGCGATAGCCAGCAAACTGGTACCGGCTTTTGCATAGATCACGCGTGTTTCATTTATCCGAAATTCTGCATCGGGATAATCTTTTGCGCTTGCTGTTTCCAACAACACACCTTCTTCCTCCAGCGCTTCTTCTACGATCTCTTTTTGTACGGCCGGAATAAGACTCGATCGTGTTTCATCGTTGTAATTTCTGTTCGCCGCCCATTCCTGTAATGGAATCTCCTTTTTACCAAGGGCCATTAAGGAATAATCCTGCAACTTATATTCTTCAATAATTTTAATCAGCAATAAGGGGTATTTCGGATTGGTGGCATATCCTGCTTTTTTCAATCCGTGGGCCCAACCCTTATAATCTTCACCTTTCAGTTTAAAGAGGGCCGCGTAACGTTGGTTATTTTTCAGGAAGTTGGAATGATCACGATAGGATTCTTCGGCACTTGGATATTTGCGGAAGCACTCATCGGGCGCGTCATCCGTATGTGAAACCGATTCACCAGTCCAGTTCGATTTGCATTTTATACCAAAATGGTTGTTACTGCGCTGTACGAGGTCGCTGGTGCCTGCCGTGGTTTCATGGATGCCCTGGGCCAGTTTGATGGCAGCCGGTACGCCCGTGCGTTGCATCTCTTCAATGGCCAGCAGCCTGTAATTATCGATATATGCCTGAATCGCGTCTCGTCCCTGCGCATTTGCCACCTGCGCTGTTATGGCGAGTACGAGAATGAGGATGTAATGTTTCACTGTTGCCAGATTATTTTTTTGCTATTACTTTTTCCGGATCAGGTACAGGCCATCGCGGATGGTAATAACCAGTTTTTCAATATCCGTACGCTCCCGGATTTTTTCATTAAAAGCCTTTATCGCTTTTGCGTTCTTACCCTTCGGCTGCTCTTCCAGTGCATGCCCGTGGAAGAATATATTATCTGCTAAGATAAAACCGTTTGGCCGCACATGGGGCAAAACGAGGTCAAAATATGCTTTATATCCCGTTTTATCTGCATCTATAAACACGAGATCCCATGTTTCCTTCAGCGTTGGGATGATTTGTAACGCATTTCCGGTATGTAAAATTATCCGGTCGTGGAATTCTGAGCGGTTAAAATAGCCCCGCGCTGTAGCGGCATCCGCCTCACGCAGCTCAATCGTGTGCAATTCGCCATCGTCCACCAGTCCGGCCGCCAGGCAAAGCGCACTGTAGCCAGTAAAAGTGCCAATCTCCAGCACCCGCCGCGGGCGGATCATATGACTGATCATCTCCAACCATTTCCCCTGCACATGCCCACTCAGCATATGCTGCTCCGGATGATTGAGCCGCGTGTGCTCACTTATCTCCGCCAATAAAGGAGACTCAGCACTTGAATACAAACTTGCAAAAGACGCTATATCCATAGAAAATGAGAAAATGGGAAAATGAGAAAATGAGAAAATGGGAAAATGGGAAAATCAGGCTCGCAAGTTCAGGCAAAATGTGAAAATATGGCAATGTGTAAATTTCCTCATTTCCTCATTTTCACATTTTCACATTTCTCTCTCATTCCCACATTATCCCATTGCCTCATTTTCCTCCCTCTTTCGGGATATTAGCATTAACCCTGCAAAGGTAATAAGTCCATTAATGATCAATAGTTCTAATCCAATTTCAAAGGAACCGAAGATGAGCTTTTGATTCTTTTTCTACCAGCAGGCAAAGCAATGGGGCAATTACACAAACCAGCGGCACCCATTTGTCGGCCACCTGGCGTTTGGTTAAAATGCCGAAGCTGAACAGACCCAGTAATGGCCCATAAGTATAAGCGGCTACTTTTAATATCACATCAATCATACTGGCATCGTTCACCCATTTAAAGATCATCACAAACAACAGGAAGATCCCGGCAAAGATGAGGTGTACACGCTGGCGAACTTTTTTCTTCTTCGCGTCCGACCAATCTTCCCTGCGTTGCATACCAATGATATCAATACAGAATGAAGAAGTAAGCGCCGTAATCGCTCCATCCGCGCTTGGAAACAATGCGGAGATAAGTGCGATAATGAAAATTACTGACACTATTGGCGGCATATGATCCATCGCAAGCGCAGGGAAGAGTTTATCCGCTCCAATATTGTTTCCATTGAGCATCCACTTCGTTACTTCACGGCCGTTTTCAGTAACGGTTACATACGATGCACCCAGGCTTTCGCTATATAAATACAGCAATCCTCCCAGCACGAGGAACAACAAAATCACAAACAACATAATCACACTCAGCGTAATCACGTTCTTCTGCGAATCCTTCAACCTGCGTACCGAAATATTTTTCTGCATCATCTCCTGGTCCATACCAGTCATAGTGATGGTAATGAACGCGCCAGCCAGTATTTGTTTCAGGAAGAATAGTTTGTCGTTAGGGTTGGTAAAAAAATATCTGCGAATAACCTTTTTCATTCATCGTGGAAAGGGCACTGCCGAGGCTCATTTCCATTTGATTCAACATATAAACCACACAAACCACCAGGCCCGTTAACATAAATGTGGTTTGCAGTGTATCGGTAAATACAATTGTTTTTACACCCCCTTCATATGTATAGATCAGGATCATAATCAGGATAATCAGTGTGGTAGCCCAGAATGGAATTACAAAACTGAAACTCGAGAAAATGGTATCCTGTAAAATTTTTACCACCAGGTAAAGGCGCGCCGTGGCACCCAGTGTGCGTGAGAGAATAAAGAACGAAGCACCGGTTTTATAACTTCGAAAGCCCAACCTTGAACTCAGGTAATTATAAATGGAAGTGAGATTAAGCCGATAATACAATGGAAGTAATACAAATGCGATGATGAGATAACCGATCAGGTAACCGAGCGTGATCTGAAAATAGGCAAAGCCCGAGGCGCCTACCCCACCCGGAACGCTCACAAAGGTTACACCCGAAAGGCTGGTGCCAATCATCCCAAAAGCTACCAGCATCCAGTTGCTATTGCGGTTCCCGATAAAAAATGAATCATTATTTGCGTTGCGGGATGTGTACCATGCTACCACTAATAATATCAGGAAATAACCGATCACAAATCCCAGAAGGAGACCCGCAGACATATCATTTTAATTTTAGTTAGAAGATAGGCTCTTCATTTTTTTGAAGGCTCACAAATTTGTTTTCCTTTGCAGCAAATATAAAGGCTATGCCTATACAATCTATTGCGGTTTTTTGCGGGTCGAAGTTTGGCAGAAATGAATTGTTCAAACAACACACAGAACAACTTGGTAAAATGCTGGCCACACGGGGCATATCTGTCGTCTATGGCGGTGGTAATGTAGGATTAATGGGCGTTATTGCCGACAATGTAATGGAAGCTGGCGGCAAAGTTATTGGCGTCATCCCACAGGTTCTTGTAGAGTGGGAGCGGCAACATGAAACCATCACCGAGCTGCTGGTTGTTCCCGACATGCACGTGCGCAAACGCAAAATGTATGAGCTCTGCGACGCTGCCGTTATTCTTCCCGGCGGTTTTGGTACGCTGGACGAATTGTTTGAAATGCTTACCTGGAACCAGTTATCCATTCACGACAAGACAATCTTTATCCTCAACACCGGTAATTTCTATTCCCACCTCATCGCGCATGTTGAACAAATGCACCGTGAAGGTTTTCTGTATGAAGAAGCTTACAAACGACTGGTTATAATCGACACACCGGATGCGCTGGTCGCACATTTAGAAAACGATTAGCGGCCACGACCCTGGAACAAAGGCACCTGCAAACCTGCACGCACAATCGGAATTGCACGGCCACGCTCGTCGATATAAGGTGATGTTTCGTCGCCCAGCACATCAAACAGCAAAGACACATAAAAAAACGGCTGACCATATCCCGGCTGACGGTTGGTAGAATAACCCGCACCCAATAAAAGACTGGGACCATTCACAGATGCGGTACTGCTGCTTGTTCCATCATTTGGGATATATTTCAAACGTGTATAATTCTGTTCTATCTGTGCATGCGCGAACAGAAAACGAATCGGAAACAAACGCGTGAAAGCACCTGCCCCATAAGTAGACTGGCGCATTTTGTCATCATAAATATACCAGTCACGGAATGAAGCATAGTTGTAGTTTACAACAACACCTGCATCCAGCCAGGGTGCGATGCTATAACCAAACATGGGGTTGCCACCAATCTGGAAACTATTATTTGAGAAACCAACAGACAAGCTTCCACCTGTAAATAAATTTTCCTTTTTAAACCCCTTACTTTCAAAATCCTGTGCAAAAACAGAAATGGATAACAAACAGGCTACTGCCAATGATAAAGTCTTCATGTATATGATTTTATTGATTGAGTTCGGCGGATTGAACGCTGTCGAGTTGCAGCAGATCCGTTACCCTGTTTTTTCGCGGCAAATTGGCTGCCATAAACCCAATGATGATCGCCGAGAACACGAGATAAGAAAAATCAGCTGTCGATAAAAAAAGTATTGTACCCAGAATTACGACCCATTCGATGGCTGCAAAATATTTTACCATTACTACGCGATACGCCAAAAGTTTTTGCGAAAGCGTTCCGCCATCTTCTCGCAATTGCAATATTCCCCGTTGTAATCTTGCCCTGGCAAAAAGAAAAACCAAAAATGTAATGACTGCCAAAGCCGGCAATAACCATTTTTTATATTCATTGATCCCTGGACGCACTGGCCCGCTTACCTCGCAAATGACTAGCGCGACCAAAAGAAATGCGCTACTCATCACGATCATGGCCAGGCACATGATCCTGATATTTTTCCAAAGCGATCTTATATCATCTGCAGGTAAACTGTTTTGGCTCATTTATCAAATTTTGTTGATGAATTGCAAAATTCGGGAAAAAGTATGATGGATTACCGATGTTCGATGATGGATGATCGATGGCTGATGTCCGAAGTAGAATTCGAATGCAGGATGCCCATTTGTCATTAGGAGCGGTATGCTGCTTTTTAAACCATCATCGGACATCGATCATCGATCGTCGGACATCGATCACCGGACATCGATCATCGGAAATCGGACATCGGACATCGATCTCTAGTAAAGCCTGAATGTCGGACAGCGTGCTTCACGCGGTGTGCCCTGGTAGTGATCGAATATGCCGGTTTTGATAATAGACAATTCATATGCACCGCGGGTGTTGTTGTAATTGCGCATGGTTGATACTGTAGCATCGTATGTAAAGGTGAATACGTAATCTTTATGTCCCAAACCCACCATTGGAATAAATGCATCTGAACTACGGTAATACAATCCGCCGATCAACACATTGGTGCCGTCACCTGAAATATTGTAGTGCGCATTCATGCCAATCAACCACTCATATGATTTCGCCTGGAGGGAGAAATAAGAGTTAGGGTTAACGATCCATTGATCATTCAATTTGAAACTGCCGTTGATAAATGCCGTATGACGAACAGGTATTCTATTGTCTATACCTGATTTTTCGCCAAAGAAAGTTTCGCGCGGCCTGTTCAGGTGCATGGTAGAGAACCCTACATTGAAGTAGGTATTATCGTCGGGGAAATAGGCATAGTTCATTCCTGCCTGGAGATCGAGGTAACTGATATTGGTGCGGTCGAGCTGCGGTGCCTGGCCGATATTATGGGAATCGAAAAACTCACCGTTCCATTGTGAAGGGAACGTAAGATTGGTTGTGTTGATGCGTTTATTTGCCCATCCCACATTAAAACCCATACTCAGCAAACTTCCATAACCAATGAGTTGATGATAGGCCACAGAACCATACACTTTTGTTGAAGTAAGATTACCACTACCAGCCACATCGCGCAAGATGACACCACCAACACCCATCCAGCTATTTTCCCGTTGCACCACCTGCGCATCTGCAAAAGCGCTCATTGTTTTATAGGGCATCGACATCACAGATGACCATTGATTGCGGTAATTAATGCCCAGTCGATAGTCACCCTCGGGCATAAAGCCCGTATTCGCCGGATTTGTAACCAACGGTGAATTCATAAACTGGGAGAAATGAAGATCCTGCGCGCGCACCTCTCCCATCAGGATAAATCCCGCCAGCATCACAAAACATATCACGCGCATTTTATTCATTAATTTATATAGTTCACCTTTACATACTATCACAATCCGTATCACGTATCACATCTCACGCACCACTCTTTCACCTTTCCACATTTCCTCATTTCCACATCCCCACATTTTCACATTTCCACATTTTCACATTTACATATTTACATATTGTCACATTTCCTCATTTCCACATTATCTTATCAGTGTAATATCTCCTTTCTTATTCGCTTTTGTCCCATCAAAGAATTCCACCTCCAGCGTATAAGCATATACATCCATGGGTTGTACCACGCCTTTTACCTTGCCATCCCAACCCATCTGCGGATTATTGGTTTCAAACACTTTTTGTCCCCAGCGATTCCAGATGATGAATCGCATTTTAGCGATGCCAAAACCTCGCACCATAATCACACTGTTTACATCACCACTGTTGGGTGTAAAGGCGTTGGGTACATCAAGAGCTGGTACAATAATCGTGCTGACAGGCATACAAATCGTATCGCTGCATCCGGCATTGTTAAATGCTATCAAACAGGCATTAAATGTTCCGGTTGCGGCATATTGATGCGTTTGGCTGGCACGTGAAGTAGTTTCTACCCTTCTGCCATCACCAAAATCCCAGATGAAACGCGTTGCATTTGGAGACGACAGGTTTGAAAATACATTCGGTGTATTTGTAACCGGTGTTATCGGTGTATAACTAAAGTTTGCAATCGGCCCGTCGGCAACGACGATCGTTGAATACATCGTGTCCGTAACATTACAGGTGTTCAGGTCTGTTACCACCAGTCGCACCTGGTAGCTGCCCGGCGTACTAAATATATGAGTCGGGTTTGCCAGTGTGGATGTATTCTCTGCACCTGATGCCGGATCACCAAAATCCCATTCAAAGGTCTGTCCCCTGATCCCGTATAAGTAAACGTTGCATCCAATGGTGCACAACCGGTTGTAGGGCCGGTAAAGTCGGCTTCTACATTTGCAGATGCGCGAACAACCACATCAATTGAATCGGGGTAATTACAGAAGCCCGTATCTACCAGTATCAATTTGGCATTGTAGGTCCCTGGGTTGGCATAAGAATGCGTTACCGGGTTCAGTCCCGCCCTCACGCGTGGTGAGCCGTCACCAAAATCCCATACAAATGATGTGTCTGTGTATGGCCTTGCGGGCATTGTGGGTGTAATGTTATTGAACTGGTAATTAAAATTTTCACAGGGCTCCAGCTTTACGACGGATGCCTGGAGGTTCGCTTCAAGATCACCCACGCGAATATTCATATACGTGGTATCGCGTTCATTACAACTGGCGGGGTCAATGGCAATCAGCATTACGCGGAATACACCTGTTGATGTAAATGTATGCGTTTGCGTATAGCCTGTTGCTGCAGGTAATGGTCCCACCTGGGGTGTACCATCGCCAAAATCCCAGACATATTGCTGTGCGTTGCGAACAAGATCAGTAAATGTAACATCCAAAGGCACACAGCCTGCTGTGTCGTTTACAACACCACCAATTTCAGATCGCAACTGCGATGTTACACCAGAGAGGTTGAAGGCAATTTTAAACATTGCCATATTGCACTGGTCTCCACTTTTTGTAGAAGCCCAGGCACCGGGTGTGGTAGGGAATACGGCACCTCCAATACAGTTGGCACAAACTGTTTGATAAATTACTCCATTCCGGTCGAAGCGGCTGGTACCACCATCTACGTGATCCGGATATCCACCCACCTGACCAAAGAAACTCGCGTATAAAGGACCGGGGCCTGCAGCATCGCGACGTAAAACGATAAAGTAAAAATCGTTTCCATCCGTGTTGGGTTGCAGGGCATCAGATGTTGTTATAAGGCCTGAAGTGGTTGTGGTTAAAAAACGTGCCATTTGCGGGTGGCCACTTCCCCATCCCGACACATAAACGTTTTCACAACGATCTACCAGGAATGCGGTTGGTGAGATATTGGGAACACTTTGGCCAGTACCTATCGCAGTACGATAAACATATCCCGAAAGATCACGTTGCAGTTTCGCAACGAATATTTTTCCCCTGTCCTGATAAAATCCGCCCGCAGGAATATTAATTGCACTCATGGTACCCGTGGTTTGCCCCATGATGTATGGATAACCATTGCGGTCGAACTGGATTCCATAAATCTGATCGATACCGGTTGTGCCTACATATGCAGATGATATAAGGGATGTGCCATTATTTGAAATCCGGGCCACAAAACCGTCAATACCCCCGGCATTTGTGGTGCCGAGAGCCGTTTTATTTCCGGGGAAATCGGCACTTTCTGTACCACCTGCTACAAAGATTTCGCCTGTTGGTCCCAACGACAACACATATCCTGCGTCATTACCACTTCCACCAAGATACGTTGAGAACAATGGGTCTCCGGTAAGATCCGGATCCATCTTGATCACAACCGCATCCTGCAAACCGCCACGGGATGTTTGAAAGCCATTAAAAACAGGGAAATTGGCCGACTGCGTGGAGGAGGTAAGGTAAATATTATTTGCGCCATCTAAAATCACCTCGCTTCGTCCATCATCGCCATAGTTCTGCTGCAAAAGAGGTGGAGCCATTCCTGCTATCGGATATGTTTACACCATCCGCACCACTACCACCAATCAACCGCGAACCGATCAGTGCGGTGCCGCTGGCATTTAATTTTGTAAGAACAATATCCCAACCGCCACCACCCGGGCCAATTGTAGGACCGGTTGTTGGATATAGTTGTGACGCTGTTCCTGCAGTAGAACTACTCCGGCCTGCAATAATCAGGTTGCCGTCGCCATCAGCAATCAGGCTATGTGGCTGCTCATTTCCATTTCCACCAATATAAGTTGCGTAAATACGGGTACTGCCACTCGCATTCAGTCGCATGATACCAATGTCACATGCATCTGTTCCAAATCCATTACCACCCTGGAAGCTGGTTTGGAATGCGCCGGGCGAAGCCGGAAATCCATTAGCAGGTGATGAGAATACGATACCACCACCATAGAAGCTGCCATCAGGTCCATAAGTGGAAGTATAACCCCAGTTTTCTGCACGGCTGCCCGAGAAAGAACAGAAAATAAGTGAAGGGTCAATTACCAGCGTTGCGTTCTTGTCGTAATTCGAAATATTAAAAGTAACGATGTTGTCTTTTACAACATATGCCGCTTTAATTTCCCGCCTGCCCTTTACAGCATCAAGCTGATAAGTATAAGGACTGGATTCGCGGAACTCACCAATAGAAGTGGAAATAGCCAGCTCTTTATTTTTTATCGATAACCTGTCAGCACCTTCATACTTTAAAGCGATCTTCGAAATATCAGCTCCCGGTTTTGCAATGATATCGTATTTCAAAGTTCCCTGGTGCGTATAATACCGGACGTCAATACCCGGATACACATCCTGCAAGGTCATGGCCTGGTAAATACGACATTCCGAAGCCCATTTTGAAGGATCGTTTCCAATAAAATAATTGTTGTACGTCGCAATCATCTTGTCGGGTACAACCTTCATTTGCGGCGAAGCGCCCACAAAATCAACATTCCATGAATGTGATTTCAAAACGATCTCCTTGTTCACCGATTTGGCGTCGGAATCCGCCTCGTTATGTTTATGTTTCGATGAAATATGAGCCCATGTATCGCGATCGTGACGAAGAATGGTAAACCCTTTATCGCGAATAAAAACCGCTCCCGCATCCAGCTCACCCCGGAATTTAACCGGCGCTTCCCACTGGCCTTTGTTTTCAATAAATTCAATATTACTGTAGTCCTGTGCCGGAATTTTCAGGACAAAACATAGAAGACAGGCAATAAATATGGAGTATTTCAGGGTAGCCATTCGACTATTAAAGTACGTAAATAATCATGGTTCGTTGGTGAAAACTTATGTTAAGATATTTTGCTCCAACTGTTCTTATCTCTTTGAGCCTGCAGGTAGTTTTTCAGCTGCAAATTTTCGGCCGAATTAAGCTCAGGATCAGCTTCCAGGATGTCGGCTACAAACTTTCTTGCCACTTCCACAATGGGTTTATCCTGGACAATATCCGCCAAACGGAAATTTACCATTCCGCTTTGCCGGGTACCTTCAATTTCACCGGGACCACGAAGTTCAAGGTCCTTTTCTGCAATCTCAAAACCATTACTGGTTTGCACCATGATCTTCATTCGCTCGCGTGCATCTTTTCCTAGTTTCGAAGAAGTAATCAGCACACAATAACTTTTGTCGGCACCACGGCCCACACGGCCACGCAACTGATGTAGCTGCGATAAACCAAATTTCTCCGCACTTTCAATTACCATTACACTCGCATTGGGCACATTCACTCCCACCTCGATTACCGTAGTGCTTACCATGATCTGTGTGTCACCAGTAACAAACCGATGCATGTTTTGTTCTTTTTGCACAGCAGGTTGTTTTCCGTGCACCATGCTGATCCAATATGCCGGTTCCGGGAAATAGCCTTTTACAGTATCATAACCACGCATCAGGTTCTCATAATCCAGCTTATCACTTTCTTCAATTAAGGGGAAAATGATATATGCCTGCCTGCCGAGGCTAATTTCTGCTTTTATAAATTCCATCACCCGGGCCCTGTCATTTTCCAAACGGTGAACCGTAGTTACAGGTTGCCTGCCGGGTGGTAATTCATCAATAATGCTATAGTCGAGATCGCCGTAGGCGGTCATTGCCAGCGTACGCGGAATGGGAGTTGCAGTCATCACCAGTACATGCGGCGGCAGTGTGGCCTTTTCCCAAAGCCGTGCGCGTTGTGCCACACCAAAACGATGCTGTTCATCGATAATCACAATGCCAAGGCTTTTGAACTTTACCGCATCTTCTATTACGGCATGTGTTCCGATAAGTATCTGTATTTCTCCCGCTTCCAGTTCTGCCAGTATCTTTTTTCGCGCAGCTGTTTTCGTTGAACCCGTGAGCAAAGCCACCGAAACCGGAAGGTCTTTTAACTGTTCGCTAATGGTGGTGAAATGTTGTTTTGTCAAAATTTCCGTAGGCGCCATCAGGCAGGCCTGGTAGCCATTATCCACAGCCAGCAACATAGTGAGTAGCGCTACCATCGTCTTGCCGCTGCCAACATCACCCTGCAGCAATCTGTTCATTTGTTTCCCCGATCCTGCATCCGCTCTTATTTCGCGTATAACACGTTTCTGTGCATTGGTAAGCTCGAAGGGAAGATGGTTTTTATAGAAGCCATGAAACAAATCCCCCACCTTGTCGAAAACAACACCACGCGAAAAGCGATGACGCGCGGCGCGACGCAAGTTCATGCGCATCTGCGCCATAAAAATTTCTTCAAACTTGATGCGATGAACAGCCCGCTGGTATTCTTCCTGATTGCTGGGAAAATGTATCTGCCGTAATGCTAAATAACGGCTGGGCAATTTCAATTGCTGAATAACAGATTCCGGCAGATTTTCCGATAATTCTTTTTCTTTCACCTGTTGAAACAAAACCTCTGTCAACTTCGCAATTTGCCGGCCGCTCAGACCTCGTGTCCGCAGCTTTTCGGTACTGGGATAAACGGGCTCCAGGTGTGATTTGCCTTCCTGCTTATCTGGCGACCAAACCTCAATTTCGGGGTGTACAATCTGGGGAGTACTATTGAAGAAAGTGACTTTTCCGTAAACAAGGTAGGATTGCCCTACGATCAGGTTTTTCTGAAACCAGGTTACTCCCTGGAACCAGATGAGGTCGATCATACCGGTCTGGTCTCGCAATTTGCCGATGAGGCGCTTCCCCCTTTTCTCCCCCACAACGTCCAGGCTGATCAGTTTCCCTGCCACCTGGATGATGTCCGTTGTCGGGTCAACTCCACCAATCGGGCTGACGCGGGTCTTGTCCACATGCCGGTAAGGGTAATGGAAAAGCAGATCGCGGAAGCTGTGGATAGACAGCTCCTTACGCAAAAGGTCGGCCCGCAGCGGCCCTACCCCTTTCAGGTATTCAATGGGACTGTCGAGTATGGTATGCGTCGTTGTGATCTTTTTTTACAAAAATAACAGCAATGCACCAGCCGTCAAGCGGTTTAGTTGGTTGATTTACTGGATGTTTGCCGTTGTTTTAACGCGTTTCGCCAGGTTATTTCACAAAAATCGGGCGTTATCAACCCCTGAAACTGCGTGTTTTACACAATAAAAAAAGCTTTTGCACGTCTGAGTACGGTAAACGCTGACTGCAAACACCAAACCTAAGAAAATCCACCATGAACCTTTCAGGCTACCTGCTTCAAATCGAGCTGCCGCTGCTCGATTTTAAGAACGCATTGATTTCTTTTGTCACGGCGTTCACCGTTACACTGATCAGTATTCCTCCCATCATAGCCCTTATTAGAAAATACCACCTGTTCGATGTGCCCAATGAGCGCAAAGAGCACCAGGCTCCTATACCCACAATGGGTGGTATCGCCATTTTCCTGGGTATGCTGGCTTCGTTGTTGCTCTGGTTCCCTTTCCAGTATGAAAATGCGCAGGTTGCTTTCTTCTTTTCTGTAATTATTCTTTTTGGACTGGGCGTGATGGACGATTTGCGTGATCTGTCTGCTAAGTATAAATTCATCATCCAGATCGGACTGGCATTCCTGGTCGCTCTTGCCGGTATTCGAATCACCTCACTTGAAGGATTGCTGGGCATTTATGAAATTCCTCTTTTCTCACAGTATTTTCTTACTATACTTGGGATCGTAGGGATCACCAACGCATATAACCTGATTGATGGGATTGATGGCCTCGCGGGAGGACTGGGCTTTATGAGCCTTATGACGCTGGGCTTGTTTCTGACGATTGTCGGCGACAGCAACACCGCTCTAATTGCGTTCACCATGTCTGGTGGACTGATAGCATTCCTCTATTTTAACTTCAACCCCGCCAGAATTTTTATGGGCGATACCGGTTCGCTGGTTTTGGGCTTTGTGGTTGCTGTGTTAAGTATACGACTGCTACAGGTTAACCAGGCTGCATTAAAACCGATACTCGATCACGCACCTTCATTTGTACTGGGCATTGTACTGATACCTGTATTCGATACCATCCGCGTTTTTGCAACCCGCATCTGGCATGGCAAATCACCATTTGTAGCCGATCGTATCCACCTGCATCACCTGCTTACCAATCAGGGATTCAGTCATGCATTTACTACACGCACCATCTGTTTTGTACATGCGCTCATACTTTTTGAAGCATACGCGTTAAACAGCTGGAAACAGGAATGGGTAATTGCAATCAGTATCCTCTTTATGATTGGAGTTACTTTCGCATTTAAGCGTTTTGGAAAATGGAGAACGGGAAATATAACCGTCGCCCGACGCGAAATTTAATCCAGCGCAAGCCTGACTACAGAGAACCTGTAAAACGATTTAATTATACAGAGAGAGAAACACGACCGGTAGCCTGGTCGAGAACGAAACGCAAACGTTGATTGGATTGCTCCTCTGTACTTAAAAGATCAGCGAGTGTAATCTGGTTCAGGAGTTGATCCATTGTTACCTGGATCATTTGCCAGAGTGAACGTGCTGAACAATCAACTGAATTTGTACATAAGCGAAGCGATCCAGCATGTAATCCGCAGAAACGTTTGTCGAATAAAACACCACCCAACGCTTTCAATACATCATTAATGACGATTTCAGAAGCGGGGCGTGCAAGTATGTATCCGCCTTTATATCCGGGGGTACTGTTTATGAGTTTAGCCATTCGCAACACACGGGTAAGTTTGGCCACATAGTGACTGCTCAACCCTTCTGCTTCACTCAGCTTTGGGATGCTCAATCCTTCTTTGTCTTTACATCCGGCAATGCGGAGTAAGATGCGTAAGCCGTATTCTTCCTGTGCGGTAATTTTCATTTTTTCTTCTTTTAATGGGTGTTAAAGAAAGCCCAGCTCCAGTTGAGCTGCTTCCGACATCCTGCTTTTATCCCAGGCCGGCGTCCATGTTACAGCAACATGCACATCGTTTATCCCATCTATCTGCCGCACTTTTTGATCCACTTCCACGGGAAGCGACTGCGCAGCAGGGCAGGCCGGAGAAGTCAGCGTCATTACAATCTGAACATTATTCACAGGCAGGACTGAAATTTCATAGATCAATCCCAACTCGTATATATTGACAGGTATTTCAGGATCATAGATCGTTTGTAATACCTCCAGTACTTTTTGCTTCAAAGCATCTGCATCCATTATCATCATGACTGCATTTTTATTTTGAAAGCCAAGGCATAATTCTTCATCTGTTTCACCATACTCAGCAATCCATTGCTGCGCGTCTGGGCCAGGTGAGTCGTCATGCCAATTTCGTTAATAAAATTCAGCGGTGCATTTAAAATCTCATCAGGTGTTCTTCCCGACAACACACGAATCAACATGCTGATAAGACCTTTTACAATTACTGCGTCACTATCTGCTTCAAAATACACACGTCCTTCCTGAAGTGATGCCGCCAGCCATACTGTACTCTGGCATCCCTTCACTTTGTTTTCATCGATCTTATGTTCTTCAGCCAGTGCAGGCAATTTCTTCCCCAGATCGATGATGTATTCATATTTATCATCCCAACTATCGAAGAGCGCAAACTCTTCGACAATTTCCTTTTCAGTTTCCTGTATGGTAGCTGCCTGGTTCATTTTATTATCTCAACAGCCGGATTGCTTTCTCAAGCGCGGTTGCCAGTTTTATAATTTCTTCTTTTGTGTTATACAATGCAAGTGATGCACGTACGGTTCCCGGTATTTTAAAACGATCCATCAGCGGTTGCGCGCAATGGTGACCAGTACGAACAGCGATCCCTTTATTATCGAGCAAAATGCCCAGATCCTGTGGATGTGCGCCTTCTACAACAAACGACAGAACGCTGGTACGTTTTGCTTTTTGCGGCAAGGATGCGTATGCCATCCAGTGATCCAATAGTATCAGTAGCGTATGCAAGTAAATCCTCTTCGTATAACCTGATTCTTTCGCGGCCCAGCGTTTGCACGTAATCAAGTGCCGCTTTAAACGCAATCGTATCAGCGATATTCGGCGTTCCTGCTTCGTATTTATAAGGAAGATCGTTGTAAGTTGTTTTTTCGAAACAAACTTCTTTGATCATTTCACCACCACCCTGGAATACGGGCATTGCTTCCAGCAATTTCTTTTTACCATACAATACACCCACGCCAGTGGGGCCGTAAACTTTGTGTGAGGAACATGCGAAGAAGTCGCAATCGAGCTCCTGTACATTGATGGTGAGGTGTACCGTACTTTGAGCACCATCTACCATTACCAAAGCACCAACGGTATGCGCTTTCCGGATGATTTCTTCCACCGGATTTACTGTACCAAATGCATTTGATACGTGTACAACTGATACCAATTTCGTTTTCTCCGACAGCAAACTGCTGAAGGCTTCCATATCAAGTTCGCCTGCATCCGTAACCGGAATCACACGCAACTTCGCACCGGTGTGTTCGCAAGCAATCTGCCAGGGTACAGTGTTGGAATGGTGTTCCATTCCTGAAACAATCACTTCATCACCAGCCTTCAGGTTTTGCATTCCCCATGTATATGCAACCAGGTTGATGCCTTCTGTTGTGCCACGTGTAAAAATGATCTCTTCACGTGATGCCGCCCCCAGAAAATCCTTTGCAGCATCACGCGTTGCTTCATATGCTGCAGTTGCTTCTTCAGCAAGGCTGTGTATGCCTCGATGTATATTGGCGTTGTACAACGAATAATAATCCGTCAACGCCTTAATTACCGATTGAGGTTTCTGTGTAGTGGCCGCATTATCCAGGTATACCAAAGGATGTCCTTTCACCTCACGCTGGAGGATAGGAAAATCCTGGCGATAACGCTCCACGTCATATAACATATTTTCAACCAGTGCTGATTCCATTATTATAACATTTCCAAGCGGCGGTGAATAGATTCTTCAGCGTATTCACGAATCGGATCCAACTGGATTTTTTCTAAAATATCGCTGGTAAAGCCATGTAACAGCAAAGACTTCGCCTGTTTTTCAGGTATACCGCGCGATTGCAGGTAAAACAATCCTTCCTCATCTAAACGGCCAATGGTACACCCGTGTGAACACTTCACATCGTCTGCAAAAATCTCCAGCTGAGGTTTTGTGTTCATGCTTGCACCTTCAGACAATAAAATATTTTTATTAGACTGATAGGCATTCGTTTTCTGCGCATCCTGTCTTACAAAAATTTTACCGTTGAATACGCCTGTGGCTTCGTCACCAATCACACCTTTATACAATTCATTGCTATAGCAATTAGGTTTCACATTATCTACAATCGTGTGGTTGTCGACATGTGTTTTACCCTGCAAAAGGTAGATGCCATACATATGCGATTCGCAATATTCAGCTTCCATCACCATATGCGTGTTGTTGCGCACAATATGTCCATCCAAAGAGATAGTAACAGCGTATGCAAAACTTTTTCCGATCTGGCGAATATGTGTGCTGCTTACCAGGCTCGCTTCTTTACTATCCTGTTGTAATTTATAGTGATAAAAACGTGCATCTGTATCCACCACAACTTCCGTTACCTGGTTGGTAAGGCTGCTGCCGCTGCCAAGGGTAACAAAGTTCTCTACCCACTGCAATTGTGCGTTTTTACCAACAAAAACGAGAGAACGTGGTAATGCAAGTGCATCATGAGCGCGCGCATCCGTTACATGATAAACATATACAGGATGAGCGAGTTCAACACCGGCCGGTACATAAACAAATGCACCGCCCTGCATGAGGGCTGTATTCAAAGCATGCATACCATCTTTCAGGTATTCTGCACTGTGACCAAAATGTTTTTCAATCAACTCGCTGTGTTCGCTTGCATTTTCCAGGGCCAAAACCTGCAAACCTGGAGAAATGAATTTTGATAAATTCAAATCAAAGCGGCCATTTACAAATACGAGTTCGTTGGCTTTTTCGTGGCCGGGCAGGCGATATCTCTCAATGTCGGCAACGCCAACAACGGAACCGCCATCCAGATTCCATTGTGTATCCTTATTAAAAAGGAGCTGATGCGGGTATATTTCCACTCTTCGTGTTTAACGGCAGGAATGCCCCAGCTGGATAAATCATCCAGCGCTTCGCGCTTTTGTTTATCCAGCAGACCTGAGCTGCCGTTTTTTCTTTTGTTGAAATTGATCTTTAAAATAACTAATGCTGTCCATGTTCACGTTTTAAAATCCGGAAAAATTCTCTCAGGCTTCTTCGCCTACATTCACTTCGTTCTTAATAAAATCATAACCACGCTCTTCCAGCTCCAACGCCAGTTCTTTGGTTCCTGATTTTACGATCCTTCCTTTATATAATACGTGTACAAAATCAGGCACAATATAATCCAGCAGGCGCTGATAGTGTGTGATCACCAGCACTGAATTATTTTTACCGCGCAGTTTATTTACACCATTTGATACAATGCGAATTGCATCGATATCCAAACCTGAATCCGTTTCATCCAGGATGGATAATTTTGGTTCGAGCATCGCCATCTGGAAAATTTCATTCCGTTTTTTCTCACCACCGGAGAAACCTTCATTCAAAGGACGGCTCAAAAGCGACTGATCCATATTCATCATCGCCATTTTCTCTTTCATGTATTTCAGAAAGCCAACCGCATCCAGCGCTTCCTGACCACGGTATTTGCGTACTTCGTTTACGGCAGTTTTGATAAAGTTGGTAGTGCTCAAACCTGGAATTTCAACCGGGTACTGGAAAGCAAGGAACAATCCTTCACCAGCACGTTCTTCAGGAGCAAGTTCAAGCAGGTCTTTCCCATCAAAGGTTACAGAACCACCTGTTACTTCATAGTTTTCACGTCCCGCCAGCACAGATGCCAGGGTACTTTTTCCGGAACCGTTAGGTCCCATTATCGCATGCACTTCACCGGGTTTGATGTCAAGGTTGATACCTTTCAGGATTTGTTTTCCTTCAATACCGGCTTGTAAATTCTCGATCTTCAGCATTTCTTTAAATTTTACGTTTCAGTCTTACATTGCTGTAATCCGCTTCACGTTATTTTGAGTTGTTACTTTTACTTTTTTATTCAGAACGATGGGTTTGTTTATCCCACACTTCCTTCCAGGCTAATGGCCAGCAGCTTCTGCGCTTCCACTGCAAATTCCATCGGCAACTGGTTCATTACTTCTTTGGCAAAACCATTGATGATTAATGCTACCGCCGTTTCGGTATCAATACCACGTTGGTTGCAATAGAAAATCTGGTCTTCACCGATTTTAGAAGTGGTGGCTTCATGTTCTACCACCGCGGAATTATTCTTCACTTCTATATAGGGGAAAGTATGCGCGCCGCATTTATCGCCCAGCAATAATGAATCGCACTGCGAGAAATTACGCGCCTTTTCAGCATTCTTTCCAACCTGCACCAATCCGCGATAACTGTTCTGGCTGCGTCCGGCAGAAATACCTTTACTCACAATGCGGCTACGGGTATTTTTCCCGATATGCATCATTTTAGTACCGGTATCGGCCTGCTGCAGGTTGTTGGTAACAGCAACAGAATAAAATTCGCCGATTGAATGGTCACCTTTTAAGATAACGCTTGGATATTTCCAGGTAACAGCAGAACCTGTTTCAACCTGCGTCCAGGATATTTTAGAATGTACACCTTTACAGATGCCACGTTTTGTAACAAAATTGTAGATACCACCCTTTCCCTCTTTATCACCGGGATACCAGTTTTGCACCGTGCTGTATTTTACTTCAGCATGATCAAGCGCTACGATCTCCACCACCGCCGCATGCAATTGGTTCTCATCACGCATAGGAGCGGTACAACCCTCGAGGTAGCTAACATAACTATTATCTTCAGCTACAATCAGTGTACGTTCAAACTGGCCTGTATTCTCAGCATTGATGCGGAAATAGGTGCTCAGTTCCATCGGGCAGCGAACGCCTTTCGGAATAAAACAGAAAGAGCCGTCACTAAATACCGCTGAGTTTAATGCAGAAAAATAGTTGTCGGTTGCGGGAACTACAGAACCCAGGTACTGGCGAATCAGTTCAGGATGTTCCTGAATGGCTTCGCTCATGCTGCAGAATATTATTCCGAGTTCAGCTAACTGGTCTTTAAAGGTGGTGGCGATGGAAACGCTATCGATAACGGCATCCACTGCCACACCGCTCAGTCGTTTCTGCTCATCAAGCGAAATACCCAGCTTCTCAAATGTGCGGCGAAGTTCTGGATCTATTTCGTCGAGACTTTTTGGATTTATTTTTTGCTTGGGCGCGGAGTAATATATGATATCCTGATAATTAATAGCCGGATACTTCACATTTGCCCAGTTAGGCTCTGTCATCTTCAGCCATTGCCGGTAGGCTTTCAGGCGCCATTCCAGCATCCATTCAGGTTCATTTTTTTTGGAAGATATAAAGCGAACGATGTCTTCACTCAGGCCTTTTGGCGCTTCATCTGCTTCAATATCAGTGACAAATCCATATTTGTACTCGTTGAGTACCGTCTGCTCCAGGATGTCGAGATCCTCCCTTTTTTCCTCCCTTTCGGGTTGGTATATCTCTGTTTTCATCCCGCAAAGGTACGGATGTATTTATACAAAAAAAGTACAAACAGGAAGAAAAAGTGGAAATGAGGAAACGGGAAAATGAGGAAATATGGAAAAGAGAAAATGTGAAAATATATAAATATGTAAATGTGAAAATCAGGAGAATGTGAAAATCCGGAAATGCGAAAATCAGGAATTATCCCATGCGGTTTCTCCCTATTTGCTAAAGGATATTACATTCCCACATTCCCCACATTTACATATTTACATATTTTCTCATTTCCTCACTTCCACATTTCCGCATTTACTACAGGTAGTTATTAAGTAAGTTCTCTAAGTACTCCTGTTTGCCGCTTTTTGCTGCCGGCTCGCCATGGTCGATTGCATACTGGCGCAAATCTTCCAGTGTCAGTTTTCCGGCTTCAAAATCGGCCCCGGCGCCACTGTCGAAAGAGGCATAGCGGTCCTGGCGTATCTTTTTATAAGTAGAGCGACTCAAAATAGCATCCGCAACTACGACTGCACGTGCAAATGCATCCATACCCCCTATATGGGCAAGAAACAGGTCTTCGGGATCGGTACTGTTGCGACGAATTTTGGCATCGAAGTTAATACCGCCTCCGCCGAAGCCACCCGCTTCCAGAATCACCAGCATCGCTTCTGTGAGTTCCGTAACATTAATTGGAAACTGGTCGGTATCCCAACCATTCTGATAGTCGCCACGGTTGGCATCAATGCTTCCCAGTACACCTGCATCGGCAGCCACCTGCAACTCGTGCTGGAAAGTGTGGCCAGCCAGTGTGGCATGGTTCACTTCAATATTCAGGCTGAAGTCGTTCAACAGATCATATTGACGAAGAAAACCAATCACCGTTTCACTATCATAGTCGTATTGATGTTTGCTCGGTTCACAGGGTTTTGGTTCAATAAAGAACTTGCCTTTGAAACCTTGTTTGCGTGCATAATCTTTTGCAGTGTGCAGGAAACGCGCCATATGTTCTTTTTCGCGTTTCATATCTGTATTCAGCAGGCTCATGTAACCTTCACGTCCGCCCCAGAATACATAGTTTTCGCCGCCAAGTTGAATGGTTGCATCCAGTGCAGCTTTTACCTGTGCACCTGCATGTGCGAGCACATGAAAATCAGGATTCGTTGCAGCGCCATTCATATAACGACGACTGGAGAACAGGTTGGCAGTACCCCACAAAAGTTTTACACCACTCTCCTTTTTGTTTTTCACCGAGGTATTCGGTGATGAGTTGTAACCTGCGATCATTTTCCGCCACATCATTGCCGTATTCAACAACATCAACATCGTGGAAACAATAATAAGGCATGCCCAGTTTCGTGATAAATTCAAAAGCAGCATCGGCTTTATCGCGTGCACGTTGCAATGGATCTTTGTCTGCGTCCCATGCAAACAAATGGGTTGGTTCACCAAATGGATCAGCACCACTGCCCGTAAAGGAATGCCAGTATGCACACGCGAAACGCAACCAGTCTTTCATGCTTTTGCCCGCGACCAGTTTGTTTGCATCGTACCAGTGAAAGGCCAACGGATTATCCGATTGTGGACCTTCATACGGAATTGCCCCAATTCCTTTGAAATACTCTTTTTGTCCCAATGTAATAGCCATTACTCAAGTTTGTTTTTAGTAAAAAAATCAGGATACATCATGGGCAAGTTGTTAGCATATCGAGTTTATGTAAACTGTTTTTTCAAAACAGATTTCCAGTCATTGTATCGTTCTTCCAAAATTACTGATGGTGCGGCTTCAACAGTATGAAGCGGCTTTCTCAAGTTGCCCGCTTCAGCTGCGGATTGATAAATGCCTGCACCTACACCTGCACCTATCGCAGCACCAAAACTTCCATCACCTTCATAAAATTCCACAGCCAGGTTCGTAATACTTGAAAAACTGCCGGCAAATATATCGCTTAGAAACAGATTCGCACGGCCTGCTCTGACAAGGTTAATATCCATTCCGTTCTCTCGCATTATATCCAATCCATATCGAAATGCAAATGCAACAGATTCCTGGATTGCACGTGCAATATGCGGCAATGAATGTTTATTCAAATCAAGATTGATAAACTGTGCGCCGGGCAACTGGTTATTCAACATTCGTTCTGCACCATTGCCAAAAGGCAATGCAAGCAAGCCGTCTGATCCCTGCGGCACTGTTGAGGCCATCTGATTCAACATTTCATAAGAAACAGATTGCCCTGCCAGTTGTCGTACCCATTTATTAAAAATGCCTGCGCCATTAATACACAACAATACACCAATGCGATTCAGTTCTGTCGAATGGTTTACATGCGCAAAACTATTCACTCTCGATTGCGGATCATAATCCAGTCCGTCTGTTACCGCGTAAATCACACCCGAGGTTCCGGCAGTTGCCGCCACTTCGCCAGGTTCCAGCACATTTAATGCTAACGCATTGTTAGGTTGATCACCCGCTTTATATGAAACCGGAATTCCTTCACGCAACATTAAGAATTCCGCAACATCTTTCATCAAAAATCCGTGTTCTGAAAAAACAGGTTGTATGCCGGGAATCATTGAATTATTCAATTGATAATACTCCATCAACTTTGTTGATACTTTTTTATCCCTAAAGTCCCAGAATATTCCTTCCGACAATGCCGAAACAGTGGTTGTGGCAACGCCTGTCATCTTTAAAGAAATAAAATCACCAGGTAACATAAACTGGTGAACCTTGTTGTAGACAAAGGGTTCGTGTTGTTTTACCCAGGCGAGTTTTGATGCTGTAAAATTTCCAGGTGAATTCAATAAATGCTGCAAACAGTAATCAGCTCCGAGATCATGAAAGGCTTTTTCTCCTGTTTCCACTGCACGGCTATCGCACCAGATAATTGAATTGCGAATAGAATTATTTGCAGCGTTCGTCAATACCAAACCATGCATCTGGTAAGCAATTCCAATAGCAGCGATTTCCTTCGGATTATAGCTTCCTTTTGTATGGCATTTCAGGATAGCGCCCTTTACATTTTCCCACCATAGATCAGGACTTTGTTCAGCCCAACCTGGTTGTGGCGATTCAATGCTCACTTCTGTTTCCGGCCATGTAGCCGATGCCAGTAATTGTTGAGTTTGTGCATCAATAACAGAAACTTTTGCAGCCGATGTACCCAGATCTATTCCTAATAACAACATGTGATTTTATTTCCAGCGCTAAAAGTAATAAAAAGGAAGGACGAAGAATCATCCTTCCGTGACGATTGCTATAAGACTACACATTCAATGAATGCCGGAGTCCGGCTTCTTATCTAAACTATCATTTACCCTGCAATGCCTGAAGTACTGCGGCATAAGCAGGTTTCTTATTATAACTGTTATCATACAACAATGGAAACTCAGCGCCTCCATTATACAACCAGCTGTTAGCATCGTTTACACCCCATATTGTTATACCAGCACGTTGTGCAACTGGAACATGTTTCATATACGATTCAATCGCATATTTATATATAGCAGCCTGGTATCCGGCAAACTCAGGTGTCATTCCCCCCGATGCATTACTCTGAACAACGCGTACATCCAGTTCGGATATGCGTACTTTCAATCCTGTTGCTGCAAGTTTTTGCATCATTCGGTCAATGCCTCCATAATTAATGTTGCTGCGTGCCAGGTGCATTTGTGTACCAATGCCATCAATCTTTGCACCTTTTGCTTTCAACTCAGTCACCAACGCAATGAGTGAATCTGTTTTGGCAGCGCTGCTTTCAAGTCCAAAATCATTGATGTATAAATCTGCAGTCGGATCTGCAGCCGCCGCAAATTGAAATGCTTTTAGTGCATAATCACGTCCCATATAATCGGACCACATTAAAAAATTCTCACGCGTTGCAATTCCCGATATATCGGTGCTGTTTTGTGATGTGCGATAATCGCCACCCGGGCTCATCGGTTCATTTAATACATCCCATGCACGCACTTTACCTTTATAACGTGATACAGTTGTAGTGATAAAATCTTCCAGCGCTTCTTCAAGTTTTGCAGCAATAGCAGGTCCGGAAGGAGCTGTGACTACTTCTTTCATACTAAACTCATCGAGGAAGTAGGTATTCACCTGAGCACCCATATCAATCACCACTCTTGTTTGCGGCGAGTTGGCAGTGATTGTCCAGATGATTTGCGTCCATGTGCCGGAAGGAATTGCCTGGTCACCCTGATACTGTGCTGACCCACCCCCCGCTGTTGCCGTACTTAAACGGATAGACCCGGTACCGGAAGCTGCTTTCGCATAATAGGAAATACGATATTGTTTGCCCACTTCTGTATCCACCAAATCGCTTGCAATTTGTACTTTCCACTGTCCTGTTGGATCACCCACATTTGCCTGTACACGCATGGCCCTTGTTCCTGTATGCACTTCAGATGCTGTTGTAGTGGGTCCCCAGGTACTACTGTTTTGCAAATTGAAAGGATTCCAGTTAGTGAGTGCGCCGCCACCTGCTTCAAAATTGCCATTCAATAGCATCTCAGCAGCGTCTGGAATTGTGATGCCTGCAAAATTCTTCAGGTAGACTGAATTTACATTCTCGTGCCATGCTAGTGTGTGTCCGAATATTTCCTGCGAACCCACCGCATTTACCAGTGCATCGGTATTGGCAAAATTCAAAGTACCATTATCCTCTACGATGGCACCATGTTTCATCAGCCATTCAAATGTGACTCCGTCAAAATCACGTTTTACAACGCCGCTGTAACCTGCATCATTCAGGAAGGGTGTTCCTGAAACGGCTGCGCCAATAGGAAAATCTGCTGCATCACGTAGGGTGTGTTTCCGTTGATGGAAAATCACCCGTCTCCAGTGTATTTGTATCAGGACCTTTTCGACAGGCTGCAAACAAAATCGGAACAGCCAGTACGAGCAATCCTTTTGCGAATGTGTGTATATTCATAAATATTTCGTTTGATATTATTAAGAGATCCCGCAATCAATAACCAGGATTTTGGTACTGTGCTTTATTTTCATCAATGATCCTGTCGAGCTGCTCACGGGGAATAGGACGCAATTCATGCTTTCCTGCCGTGATGTTGGCGGCAGCATCTGTATTGTGCGCTTTCACACGCTCAATCAGTTTTCCACGGATCGCAAGATCGGGCCAGCGTGTGCTTTCTCCAGCCAACTCACGGGTGCGTTCATCCAGGATAAAATCAAGTGTTACCTGTGCAGGGGATGTGAGACGGATTGCGTTATAACGGGCCGTGATTTCTGAAGGTGTTAACTCCGGACGCGCAGCTGCGCGTAGCTTAATTACGTTGATCAAATCCATTGCTGCCTGCCCATTACCTGATTGCATCGCAGCTTCCGCCGCCAGTAAATAGGTTTCGCCCAGTTTACACACAGGAAAAGGACGGGCACCCGGATAGTTCGCTACTCCCCTTGCAGGATCTTCATATTTCTTCAATGTAGGATAAAAATTGGCGGTTGCAGTGGCTGCCCCATTTGTGTTTCCACTTACAAAATAAAATTCACGTGGGGCTACAACACGATAAGGTTTGAGACGTGGACCTGCTGGTGAAATTCCATTCAGCGAATCAGCCATTCGATCAGAAAGTGCAACGATAAAACCAGTGTCAACATTCGCAGTAAACCCACCACCGGTTGTGGAAGCAATATAAACCGTACGGAAACTTCCTTCAAATCGGCTGTCATTGTATTTATCAGCAAATGCTGTATGGAACAACCAGGGCGTGGGACAAAACCGACGGATAGGACGACCATACTGCGCCGTTCGCGTACTTACCGGCGCAGTTGCCGATGTTGCCAGGGGTGAACGAACTGCTGTGTAATCACCATTAAAATCATTGGAAGCATCCATACCTTTTGTTCCACTGATTCCTTGTGGGTTAGGTACTTCACTTGCTGCATAGTTGCCGGGAACACGTTCTACAGCAAACAATATTTCATTGTTATAGTCATTACCCGGACGATGTACTTCATCATAATAATCTTCAAGCGCTACTGCATACTTTGCCTGGTTATTGATGACTTCCATTGCAGCAGTATAGGCGTTTTGAAAATCGGTTGCCTGTGCAGCAGTTGAATAGGCGCGATGCAAATAAGCTTTTGCCAGTAAATGAAATGCGGCGGGTTTTGCCAGCTTAAACGCTGCTGCTGCGGGGGGCTGCGGTCTTGTGTCCGGGAGATTTTGCGTTGCAAAAATCAGGTCTTCAATTATTGCCTGATAATTTTTCACAAATGTTTCCTGGATAGGCAGGCGGTTAAATCCCTGGAATGGGCTCTGGTTAAACTTCAATTCACCGCTACCTAAATCGAGCGGCACAGCACCGAAGTATTGCACGAGATTGAGATAATACAAAGCGCGCAGGAAGCGTATTTCACCAAGCGCAATGTTGCGCTCAGCATCACCAATCTGGATTTCGGGAGCAAGATCAGCTAACGCATTCGCCAGGTTGATATTGTTAAAACTACGGTTCCACGGGGTAAGAATAGAACCTCCTGTATTATCTAATGTATAATTACAAAACGAAGTGAGGTCACCGGCGGCACCAGCACGAGCCTGGTCGCCCATGGCCCATTCATCAGTACCAGCTACGCCCATTGCTACTGCGCCTTCAGGGCCAAAAAGAAAACGAAGTCCGGAATACAGCGCATTAATTCCGTTCTGAAAACCACTGGGGGTTTTAAAGTAATCAACTGAAAAAACGGTATAAGGGTTTTCTTCGAGTCGCTTTGTACAACCCGGCGCCACTAAAACAGTGAAAGCGCAAACCGCAATGAAGAATTTAATTGACAATTTCATATGTACACGCTTTTAGTGGTTTAGAGTGTTACGTTTAATCCAAATGTATATGTGCGGCGTGGAGGCGTTCCCAATCCAACAATGAGCGCACCATTGCCGCGATCGTTGGTACGGAGGTTACTATATGCACCGCCAATTCCACGATCGCCGGCTACAGTAGCCTGCAGATCAACACCCGTCTTTTCATAGAATGGCGAATACAACAACGCCACATTATCTACGGTGAAATAAACCCGCATGTTTTGCGCATTCAGTTTTCTCAACACATTTGGCTGGAATGTATACCCGAAATTGATGCTACGGATGCGGATATAACTGGCATCATAATATCCCAGTGTTCTCCAGCCATCTGTAACTGTACTATAATTAGGTTGTGGCATTGGGAACCAGTTGCTGGGATTTGTTGGCGTCCAGTAATCCACTTTAACCGTATTACGACGACCATCCAAAACGGTTATATAAGATGCATAAGGCGCATGCACCTGGCTTACCAGCAAGCCACCAAATCTTGCATTAATTACCGTTGACAAATCAAACCCTTTAAATGAAAAACGATGCGTCATACCACCCTGTAGTTTGGCATCCATACCTCCAATAATGGTACGGTCGTAAGTAGAATTGATTACACCATCGGGACGACCATCAGGACCACTGATATCAACCAGTTTGATCTAGCCGGGTACTGCACCCACCGCTGCAGCTTCGGCAGCTTCATGCAATTGCCATACACCTGCATTGCGATAATCGTAGATAGCACTCATTGGGTGACCCACAAACAGCTGGCTTCCGATGTCCTGCGAAACATTGTTACTCAGTCGCAACAGTTTGTTTCTATTCGTAAATAAATTCAAATCGGTACTCCATGTAAAACCAGATGCAGAAGTATAATTGACCGAAGAAACGGAGAGTTCAAAGCCTTTGTTTTCCATCTCGCCAACGTTGGTTGCAAAAGCACCAGCCACACCAGAAGTAACCGGCAGGTTTACGTTGTAAAGAATTTTATCGGTTTTGGAGTTATAATATTCGAAAGAGCCTGTAATACGATTTTTCAGGAAACCGAAATCCAAACCAATATTGGTTGTTCCGGTAAACTCCCATGAAAGATTGGGGTTGGGCAATGTCACCACGTTATAACCTGTTACAATCGTTGGTCCATAGTTATAACGTATCACTGCACCTGCGGCTCCAATATCACCACCGGTTGGTAAACCGTTGCTGTTATTCACAAGACCTTTTGATTGATATGGATCGATTGCCTGGTTTGAAGTACGTCCCCAACCGGCACGCAATTTCAAAGTTGAAATCCAATCGAATTTTTTCATAAAATCTTCATCAGAAATAATCCAGCCTGCAGACACGGCAGGATAATCGAACCACTGGTTGCCGGGGGCCAGACGTGATGAGCCATCACGACGATAAGTAAGCGTAAGCAGATATTTGTCGCGGAAAGAATAATTAAGGCGGGCCATATAGGAAATCAGTGACGATTTACTTTCTGCACCACCCAGTCCTGTGTTACCGGAATTTACTGGTGTTGATAAAGCCAGGTTGTAGAATTCAACAAAATCTTCAGTGATAGAATCTTTCTGTACGAAGTTGGAGAAGTTTTGTGCTTCCTGGATACTGTACATTCCTGTAAAACCAAACTTATGATCACCCACCTCTTTATCGTAAAACAAAAGATTCTCTACCGTATAACTCCAGCTTTCGCCATTATCAACACGGGCAATATTTCCGAGAGCAGGCCGGAAGAAACTTGGGTTTTCTGGTTTGTCGGAACCGCGGAACTGACCGCTATGTGTCTGACTGTAAGTAAGACCCAGATTCACACGGTAACGTAAGCCCTTCATGAACTCATATTCTCCATAGAGTGCATTGAATGTGCGCAGACGACGAACACGGTCGTTCCACGTTTTGGGACCATCTTTTAATAACAAAGGGCTGTAACGGCCATCTGCATTGTTGTCGTCAATATTACCATTTGGTGTCAGGTAAATGCTGCCATCGTCATTGTAAGCAGGCATCAAAGGACTTAATGCAAGTGTGCGGAACATAGCAGCACCCGATACAAACTGTGATCCTTCAGCAATACTTAATGTGTTTTGTGTGGTGAGTCCGATCTTTATCCGTTTGCCTACACGTGTATCGATGGTACCACGCAGTGTAAAGCGTTTAAAATCTTCGCCGGGCATCACCGTTGTTTCATTATAATATCCTCCGCCTAGCGAAAAAGTATTTCCTGCCGATCCCCCTGATACGCTCATGTTATGATCGGTACGCATGGCAGTTCCATACATCAGATCCTGCCAGTCGGTATTACGTCCCAACGCAATACCATTTAATTCTTCTGGCATATAACCATTGGTCCATGGAGAAAGATTACGCATGGCCTGATATTCTTCTGCGTTAAACACCGGGTATTTATAAGCTGGGTTGCCGATACCATAATAACCATTGTAGGAGATGCGGGTATCGCCGCTTCTACCTTTTTTAGTGGTAATAAGAACAACACCATTTGCGCCGCGCGATCCATAGATTGCAGTGGCTGATGCATCTTTCAACACTTCGATTGAAGCAACATCATCGGGGTTGATATCATTGAGATTGCCATCGTAAGGAATTCCATCCAGTACAAAAAGCGGTTCATTGCTACCACTGATCGAACGTACACCGCGTATACGAATCTGGGCGCCTGAACCAGGTTGATTACCGACCGTTTGAATTTCCAAACCAGCTGCCCGACCCAGCAAAGCCTGTTGCAGGTTGGGAACCGGTACTTCGCGCAGCGCCTGCTCGCTAACGGATACCACCGCACCAGTAACATCACGTTTACGCTGGCTGCCATATCCCACAATAACCACCTCACTCATGTCTCGTACCAGCGAATTGAGCCGGATGGTGAGCTCGGTTTCGTCGCCCAACTGGTATTCAGTATCAGAGTACCCGATGTTGGAAACTGTGAGAATGGCACCTTTTTCAGCAGCAATGAAGAAGCTTCCATTGTTATCGGTTGCAGTACCAACAGCAGTGCCTTTTATCTGCACCGATGCACCCTTTACCGGAGCACCGCTTGCATCCAGCACTTTACCGGTAACAACTCGTTGAGCCTGGGCAAGTGCCGGCACCATCAACGTTGTCGCCAGCAGCAACATTGCGAGTGAAATTTTTGAAAACAGCGGGCAATTGTGCAGCCCCGGATGCTTTCCTTTAGCAGTTTGTTTCATGATTTTCATTTTGGCAAGAAGGAGGTTTTAGGTTATGATTTTCTCTTCAATTCAGGCACTTCTGGTTTTGTTTTCTGATGCTGGTGCCGCACGCACAGGGCCAGGAGGCCATAACCAGTTGCGCATTACAAATGCGGAACAGCAATAGCGCGATTTAGAAGACTTTTTTATCTTAAAGAGAAGGGGAAAATCAGGGAAAGAGAGGGTAAAAAGAACATCACTACCTATTGAGGCAGAACTACTTAAAGCAGAATAGCGACGCGTATCGTACATTCTTCTCATACAGCAGGCCCTCCATGCGTGGGGTTCAGCATTCAATCAATCGTTAATAATAAACCTTGGCAAAACGAATATAGGATTATTTTTAAAAATTGCAACCGATTGCAATTTTTTTTTCAAAAAATAGGGTTTTTATTTGTGCATGCCCCAGGAAAAGGAAGTCACCATATATGATATAGCGCGTCACCTCTCGATTTCCGCTACTACTGTTAGCCGTGGGCTGAAGAATCACCCTACTATTAATAAAAACACGCGGAAGAAGATTTTTGATGCTGCGCGGGAACTGGGCTACAGGTCTAATCTTTTCGCGAGCAGCCTGCGCAGCCGCCGCACACACACACTGGGCGTAATTGTACCTCGCCTCAATAGTTATTTTGTATCCAGCGTCCTTGCAGGAATGGAAGATGCGGCCAACCGGGAAGGATATAACCTCATCATCAGCCAGTCGCTCGAAAGTGCCGAGAAAGAGGTTGCCAACGCGCAGATCATGTTTAACAAGCGCGTAGACGGACTACTTATTTCACTGGCTTATGACACCGTCGATCTTCACCACCTGGATCCCTTCTTTAAAAAAAGGTACTCCCGTCGTGTTCTTCGACCGTGTGTCGCCAAATTCAGACAGTATTAATATTGTTATCGACAATTACCAGGCAGCCTACAAAGTGACCCAGCACCTGATCGACCAGGGTTGTAAGCGTATTATGCACTTGTGTGGCAACACTTTACGCAACGTTTATGCGGATCGTTTAAGGGGGTATAAACATGCCCTGCGTGACAGAGGCCTGGAATTTGACGAAAAGCTGGTGCTCACTTCCCGCCTGAGTGAAGAAGCCGGAAATGAGGCTGCAGAACTCATCCTGGCCCTGAAACCCAGATTTCGCCCGGATGCCGTCTTCTCTGCCAACGATACTGCTGCCGTACATTGTATGATGCGTCTGAAAACCGCCGGCATTCGTATTCCGCAGGATATCGCTTTCGCAGGTTTCAACAACGACCCCACCAGCAAAGTGATTGAACCGAACCTCACCACCGTCGACTACTCAGGATATCATGTGGGCGAAACCGCCGTTGCCAACCTGATCAACCACCTTGATGGAGTGGCCAGCATCCGCAATACCAACTCCATTATCCTTCGTTCAGAGCTCATTATCCGTGAATCATCACGCAAAAACAATTCTTTGTAATTCCATTTTTTTTTCCGAATTTCATGCAACCGATTGCAATATGAAGCCAAAAAAGGACGTCACCATCTACGACATTGCCCAAAAACTGTCGCTTTCTTCTGCCACGGTAAGCCGCGGGCTGAAGGACCACCCTGCCATTAATAAGAATACCCGGAAAAAAAATACAGGAAGCGGCGCGGGAGTTGGGATACAGGCACAACAATTTCGCCAGCAATCTCCGCAAACAAAAGAGCAATACCATCGGCATTATCCTCCATGAGCTGAACAGTAACTTCATTACTTCGGTTTTGGCAGGTATTGAAAAAGTAACCACGGAAGCAGGTTATGACCTCATTATCGCCCACTCATCAGAAAGTGCCCAGAAAGAAAAGACCAACGCGCAAAACCTTTTCCATAAAAGAGTAGATGGATTAATTGCTTCCCTGGCCTTCGACACCGAAGACCTGCAACATTTTGCACCCTACGACCAAAAGGGAATACCCGTAATCTTTTTCGACCGCGTGGAAGAACAAAGTGAAACCACCAAAGTTATTATCGACAACTATAAATGCGGCTACCAGGCAACACAGCACCTGATAGAACAGGGCTGTAAGCGTATTGTGCTGGTAACTGCCAGTTTGAAGCGTAACGTATACGCACAGCGTCATAAGGGTTATGTTGACGCGCTCTACGACAATGGACTGCCCTACAATAAAGAGCATGTGCTGATAAAGGACCTGAGTGAACAATGCGGTGTGGAAGCGGCATTGCAGATCATGAATATGAGTCCGATGCCCGATGGTGCATTTATCACCAACGACTTCTCTGCAGCCGTGTGCATGCAAACGTTGAAAGAATACAATATCCGGATCCCGGAAGACATTGCTATTGTCGGATTCAACAACGATGCCGTTGGAAAAATTGTTGAACCCCAGTTAACCACCATCGACTATCCCGGTATTGAAATGGGTGAGATTGCTGCCCGCAACCTGATTAATCACTTGCAGGGCGTGTCGGATATCAAACAAACCAATACGATTGTGGTGCGGTCAAGCCTGATTGTACGCAAATCTTCCTTGCGCAGTGGCTATTCGCCCAACTTACGCATCATCATATGACCAAACGATTTGTACTGATATTGCTGCTGGGGCTTAGCTGCCTGCATGCCTTTTCAGAAAACGGCTACCGCCTTTGGCTGCGCTACGAGCCATTAAACCACAAACACGTTGCTCAATACAAAAAAGTATTCCAGCAAATTGTAATCCCCGACAGTACTGCCACACAACGGATCATTCGTAATGAATGGAATATCGCCTTGAAAGGTATGATGGGCACCACAATTTCATTTTCAGAAAACATCCATCGGAAAGTTTCCATCGTTTATGACCGTGATATTGCCGTTTATTCTTCTGTCGTAAACGCGGAATTAAAAGAAACAAAGAAAGAACTGGGAGAAGATGGTTACATTATCCGCAGCCAATTATGGAATGGCAAAAAACAAATCTTCATCAGAGGTAAAACAGATAAAGCCTGGCTATATGCAACCTTCCATCTGTTACGATTGATACAATCAGAGCAACCTGTTGCTGATCTAAACATCATTTCTATTCCCCGTATTCAATTACGATTGTTGAACCATTGGGACAATCTTGATCGAACTGTGGAACGTGGTTATGCTGGTCAATCCATTTGGAACTGGCATACACTTCCCGGTTTTGAAGACAAACGATACACCGATTATGCGCGTGCAAATGCTTCTATTGGTATTAATGGTACGGTATTAACCAATGTAAATGCCAACGCCACCATTCTAACAGCTCCCTATTTGCAAAAAGTAAAGAAGCTGGCTGATATATTTCGTCCTTATGGAATACGCGTATATCTCACGGCTCGTTTCAGTGCACCCATCGAAGCGGGCGGTTTGTCTACCGCCGATCCTTTAAATGATGCTGTAAAAAAATGGTGGAATGATAAAGCCAAAGAAATTTATTCACTCATTCCCGACTTTGGTGGTTTTCTTGTAAAAGCTAATTCTGAAGGACAACCAGGTCCGCAAAATTATAATCGAACACACGCCGATGGCGCAAATATGCTGGCAGATGCTGTAGCTCCATTTGGAGGCATCGTAATGTGGCGTGCTTTTGTTTATAGCAATGAACTGCCTGAAGACAGGCACAAACAGGCAAACCTTGAATTTGAACCTTTGGATGGTGCTTTCCGCGACAACGTGATTGTGCAGGTGAAGAATGGAGCAATCGACTTCCAGCCCCGTGAACCGTTCCACCCATTGTTTGGCGCCATGCAGAAAACACCATTGATGCTTGAATTGCAAATTACTCAGGAATACCTGGGACAGGCTACCAATCTTGTTTACCTCGCGCCCATGTTTAAAGAATGCCTCAACAGCGATACTTATAGACCATCGAAAGGAAACACAGTTGCACAAATTATTGATGGAAGTTCACGTCAACAAACAATTACAGCCATAGCCGGCGTTTCAAATATTGGGAACGACATCAACTGGACCG
>JANPZZ010000022.1 GCA_024707305.1 Chitinophagaceae bacterium | reverse complement strand
GCTTCGCTGAATCGGGCAATAGCTGATCAAAAGTGGTGGCTACCGCAAACAGGCTGTCTGAATGCTGTTTCTTTCTCCATGCTATCGTATCTTTTTCTGTAATGGTCCTGAGCATATGGGCGGGAGGCACACTATCAAGCAGTTTATTAAACTGAAGACCGGTATAAGGGCTTGTAAATGCCAGTTCGCGCAGGCGGCCATTGTCACGTGCGAGTGAATCAATCGCTTTATTCAGTTGCCGCATACTAAAAATGCGTTCATTGTGAGTTTTACTTGAATCATCGCCAAAATTGATCTGGAAAGAACTCAGGTCAAACTGTTTGGTATACTCTTTAAATCCGAGCCTGACGTAGTCGGTATTTTCAGCGGCCGTATAATAGTTGTTGGCGCCTTTTTCCTGGTAATACCAACCGTCGAAGAGATTGAATTCAAGATATCGTTTATCGGGCGTTACACGCATTACGCCACTTTTTGCGATAATAAAATTATCCTGAATCTGATTGGCCTGTTCGTAAACAATCACATCGCGGATTACGCTGTCATTTGCTTCTTTCTTTCCAATGCGGATCACAAATCCCCCAATCTTGTCGTAAAAGACACCTTCCTTTAAATCGAATGCGGGTTTAGCATGAACGATCTCACCCAGCATGGATCTTGATTTCAGCCAGGCCACGGGAATTACATAATTGGAAAACAGGAATGCGCAGGTACTTACAAGCACAGTAATAAAAAACAATGGGCGCATAAAGCGCAACAGCGAAATGCCGGAGGATTTAATGGCAACAAGTTCAAACGTTTCACCCAGGTTACCGAATGTCATCAGCGATGATAACAAAATGGAAAGTGGAAGTGCCAGTGGCACGAGTACGGCACTCTGGTACCATATAAATCGCAAAACGATATCCGCGCCCAGGCCTTTACCCACGAAATCGTCAATATATAGCCAGAAAAACTGCATCACCAGCACCAGCAGGGTAATGAAGAATGTGGCAATGAAGGGGCCAATAAAGGCTTTTATGATGAGTTTGTCTAACTTCCTGAACACGTAACTTTAATTATGGACAGGGCAAAATTAAGGCTTTCGGAAGAGGAGATGGATTTGATTTCCAGAGCCGACTGGATTTTAACAAAGAACCGGTTGATGGAGCGTGTGGGCGAACTCCTGGCATCGCTGCAGGGGGAGCAATGGCGTTGCCTGCAACAGCTATCAAATCCATTGCCTGCAGAGGTTATTAAGGTTCCTGCGAAAATTTCCCGGGGAGAAAATTATGAAGGACTTCCCTGGATGGTGCTGGATTTGCCGCGGTATTTTACTAATGAACATCAGCTTGCCATACGAACTTTATTCTGGTGGGGGCATGGTTTTAGCGTTACCCTCGTCTTAAAAGGCCGCTATCAGGAAATGTATTGCGATAATATATATAAGAACATGGGTATCCTTCAACAACATCAATGGTACTTATGTACAAGCCAGGATCCCTGGCAGCATCATTTCCGAAGCGATAACTATACACCGTTATCATCGCTCCACACGGATGAAATAAAAACAATTCTTACATCGCATCCATTTTTAAAAATGGCGCATTTTATTCCCATGGCTCGATGGGAAAATGTTTGGGAATTGGTGATGAGGGAGTATGCGATGGTGGGGAGATCGGTGGTGGATGATCGATGATCGATGGTCGATGGTGGATGGTGGATGGTCGATGTCCGATGATCGATGACCGATGTCCGATGTCCGATGGTCGATGATTTCTAAAAGTTTTGGTATTCGTCCCGAAGGGACGGAATGTCTGTAGCCACAGAACGCCTCTTATATGATCGATGGTCGATGGTGGATGATCGATGACCGATGTATGTTTAAAACGTTGATTGCCGCTCCTGCATTGGGGGAGGTAGGCTGCGCTACCGGACTCTATCGATCATCGATCATCCGCCATCGATCATCGATCTTCCACCATCTAATTCCCCAGCCTGTGAAACAAATCTTTCACCTGGTGGTCCCAGAGGAGGGCCTGGTCTTTAATTTCTTTTTTCTCGGCAAAGTCTTTCACCACCAAAATGGTCTGGTTGGTTATTTCAGATTTGTCAATTGCAAATTCGAAGTACTCTTCCTTCGGGGCATGGAGCCACCGGAAGCGAATGAATTTTCCATCTTCCTTTTCCACTACTTCAGCTTTATCAAAAGATCCATTCCAGCCAAAATAGAAAATATTATCACGTTCGTCCACTTTATCAGCAAACCACTCGCCGAGTCCGGCGGGGGTTGAAAGGAATTCATAAAGTATCGAAGGAGAACATCTCACAGGAAACTCCAGCGTATATAATTGCCTGCTCATCGGTTATAGGTTAATGCGAATCAAAGTCCGCAATAATAATCAATTAATCCACGCGTCAAAATTATTTGCCACTTATTTTTCACCTTTTTTGGCTTAAAAATCAATTCCCTAAAATAAAACGTATATAATTCCGTTAAAATATCCAACAGTAAATTTTGGGAACCGGGTTGTTTATCCTTAAATTGCTTTGAAGTCCAATATATTTTGAAGACCGAGAAACCGAAGGGATAGGTCATTTTTAAGGTCAAGCCAAACCAAAACCAGCATTCAAACCCTTAAAATAACCGTCTAAAAGCCAAACCTATGAGCATGCGTCAGCTAAAGATCACGAAGTCGATCACGAATCGTGAATCTCAGAGCCTGGAAAAGTATCTCCAGGAAATCGGCAAGGTTGAACTTATTTCTCCAGAAGAAGAAGTTCGACTTGCAGCCTTGATCAGGCAGGGCGACCAGCGAGCGCTGGACCGTCTTACAAAAGCCAACCTGCGTTTTGTGGTGTCTGTTGCCAAACAGTATCAAAACCAGGGTCTGTCTCTCCCGGATTTAATTAATGAAGGAAACCTGGGGCTGATTAAAGCCGCCCAACGTTTTGATGAAACGCGTGGTTTCAAGTTCATTTCTTATGCCGTATGGTGGATCCGCCAGAGCATTTTGCAGGCGTTGGCAGAGCAATCGCGTATTGTACGCCTCCCCCTCAACAAAGTGGGCCTTACCAACCGTATTCAGAAAGCATTCAGCACCCTGGAACAGCAGTTTGAGCGCGAGCCTTCTGCCGAAGAACTGGCCGAAATGCTGGAGATGGACCTGGAAGAGGTTTCTGCCACCCTGGGTATCTCCTCACGCCACGTGAGCATGGATACGCCACTGGCCGAAGGTGAAGACAATACCCTGCTGGATGTGCTGGAAAATCCCAATGCAACCAAGACCGACGAAGAGTTGGATCACCATGAATCGTTGAAAACTGAAATCGACCGCTCGCTCAAAGCACTTACCGAAAGACAAAAAGAAGTGATCTGTTATTTCTTCGGTATCGGTGTGGATCACCCAATGAGCCTGGAAGATATCGGTGAAAAATTCAACCTCACCCGTGAACGTGTACGCCAGATCAAAGACAAGGCGATCACCAAACTCAGAACAACCAATCGTTGCAAACTTTTAAGAACCTATTTAGGCTAATGAAATAATTTCTACTCTATTCGGTTTACGGCAGGGCTGCATTATAGCCCGGGAATTAAAAGCAGATGTTAAGTCATCAAAAACTGACGAATCGCCTGTTTCCGATTCCGCCATTAAGCCAACCACACCCCACCTGAAAACTATTCTAACCCCGGCGTTTTCCTAAAGAAAGCCCGGGGTTTTATTTTATAAATGAGCTAATTTTGCGGGCTCGCGGAGATCGATGATCGATGGTCGATGATCGGGACATCGAATAAGTGTAGCTTACCACTGTCAATTGCAACAGCGGCAATCAACACTTTGAACATACATCGATCATCGGACATCGGTCATCGAACATCGAACAAGTGTAGCTTACCACTGTCAATTGCAACAGCGGCAATCAACACTTTGAACATACATCGATCATCGGACATCGGTCATCGAACATCGAACAAGTGTAGCTTACCACTGTCAATTGCAACAGCGGCAATCAACACTTTGAACATACATCGATCATCGGACATCGAAGTTCGATCATCGGTCATCGGACATCGAATTTCGGACATCGAATTAATCTTAAACAACTTTCATACATGTTCAACTCATTACAGGAAAAACTCGAATCGGCCTTTAAGAATTTGAAGGGACAGGGACGGATTACGGAGCTTAACATTGCGAGCACGGTGAAAGATATCCGTCGTGCGCTGGTAGATGCGGATGTTAACTTTAAAATTGCCAAGGAGTTTACGGATAAGATCAAGGAAAAAGCCATGGGCGAAAAGGTGATCAACGCCATTAGCCCCGGCCAGTTGATGGTAAAGATTGTAAAAGACGAACTTACCGAGCTGATGGGCGGACAGGAATCGGTTTTCCAATCGAAAGGAAGCCCCGCAGTGATCCTGATCGCAGGTTTACAGGGTAGTGGTAAAACCACTTTCAGTGGTAAACTGGCCAACTACCTCAAAACCAAAAAAGGCCTTTCCCCTATGCTCGTTGCAGCAGATATTTATCGCCCTGCGGCCATGGAGCAATTGCGCGTGCTGGGTGAACAAATTGGCGTGGACGTTCACATCGAACCAGAAAATAAAGACGCGGTTTCTATTGCCAACAATGCGGTAAAAGAAGCCCGCAGCAAAAATAAAAACGTAGTCATCATCGATACCGCCGGCCGCCTGGCCATCGATGAACAGATGATGACCGAAGTTGCGAATATCAAAGCCGCTGTAAATCCCAACGAGATCCTGTTTGTTGTGGATAGTATGACCGGTCAGGATGCGGTGAACACAGCCAAAGCCTTCAACGACCGACTCGATTTTACAGGTGTTGTACTAACCAAGCTCGATGGTGATACACGCGGCGGTGCGGCGCTATCGATAAAATACACCGTTAACAAACCGATCAAGTTTACCAGCGCCGGCGAGAAGATGGAAACACTCGATGTGTTTTATCCCGACCGTATGGCCCAGCGTATACTGGGCATGGGTGATATCACATCACTGGTAGAAAAAGCGCAGGAGCAATTCGATGAAGAGCAGGCGAAGAAACTGGAAAGCAAAATCCGCAAGAACAAATTTGATTTTGCAGATTTCAAAATGCAACTGGAGCAGATCCGCAAGATGGGCAATATGAAAGACCTGCTCGGAATGATTCCCGGTGTGGGCAGCAAAATCAAGGATCTCGACATCAATGAAGATGCTTTCAAGGGAATTGAAGCAATGATTAACTCAATGACTCCTGACGAAAGAAGTAATCCCGACCTCATCGATACCAACCGCCGCAAGCGTATTGCCAAAGGCGCCGGCAAAGATATTGCTGAAGTAAACGCATTTATGAAGCAATTCGAGCAAATGCGAGATATGATGAAAAATATGAATAAGATGAATATGTTGGGGAAAATGATGCCGGGGAGAAGGTAGGATTCGATGATCGATGGTCGTTGATCGATGACCGATGACCGATGGCCGATGGCCGATGATCGATGAATGCTCAGAGTGGAGATTGCCTCTACTGCGTTTGGAAGGGGTAAGCTACACTTCCGGAATTCCTCGGCCATCGATCATCGGTCATCGACCATCGATCTTGAGAACATCTATTTTGGAATTCAATCGCTAAACACTACTTTTGCAGTCACCGGTATCTACCGGGATTAACAATTTTCTTAACGCCAGTAAATTTCTATTTAAAATGGCAGCAAAAATCCGTCTGCAGCGCCACGGGTCTAAAAAAGACCTTTCTACTTCATCGTAGTGGCCGACTCACGCAGCCCGCGTGATGGTAAATTCATCCAAAAATTAGGTACTTACAATCCCCTGACTGTTCCTGCTACTATTCAGCTTGATCGTCAGAAGGCATTGGAATGGCTGGGTAAAGGAGCTACTCCTACCGATACCGTTCGTCGTATCCTGAGTTTCAAAGGTGTATTGTACCTGAAACACCTCCTTCGTGGTGTTAGCCTGGGCTTGTTTGATGAAGCTACAGCAATGGAGAAGTTCACCAAGTGGAGCGCTGAGCACGATGCTCAGATCAAAAAACGCCAGGAAGATGCTTACCGTAACCGCCGCAACCGTCGCCCTATGCCAGGACGTCGTCCTGAAAGACGCGCCGAAGGTGGTAACGAAAGTGAAGGATAAATACATCCGGATCCTGAAAGTTCATAATCCCGAGTGCGATACCGCAGTCGGGATTTTTTTAGAATTAGCTTTAGTTTTATCCCCGGATAAAATTTTCATCACGTAAAACGTACGTTCTTGGAGTATCTGAAAATTGGAAAGTTTGTTTCAGCCTTCGGATTAAAAGGTGAACTGATACTTGTTCATAATTTTGGCAAGAAAACAACGCTGAAAGGATTACAGGCCATTTTTGTGGAAGACCGCAAAGGATCTTTCCTACCCTGGTTTGTAGAAGGTGCAAAAGCGCAGGGCAATGATGAAATTGTAATAAAACTCGAAGGCATCAATACCCGCGAAGCTGCTGTTCCCCTTGCACAAAAAGAAGTATGGCTGCCTGAAGATGTTGCACGACAGTATATCGATAAATCGGCACCCATCAACCTGCTGGGGTATATTGTTGTAGACAACAACAATCCGCTGGGCCCCATTCTTGAGTTGATTGAACAACCACACCAGTTACTTTGTCGCCTTGAAATAAAAGGAAAAGAAGTACTCATTCCCCTACACGAAGAAAGCCTCCGCAAAGTGGATCATAAAAAGAAAGAAGTAGCAGTGGTACTGCCAGAGGGGTTGTTGGAAGTATACCTCGGATAAGCGATGATCGATGATCGTTGATCGATGACCGTTGATCGATGACCGATGACCGATGGTCGATGATCGATGGTCGATGATCGATGATCGATGGTCGATGGTCGATGATCGTTGATCGATGACCGATGATCGTTGACCGATGACCGATGGCCGGGGAAGTCCGGAAGTGTAGCTTACCCCTTCCAAACGCAGTAGCGGCAATCTTCACTCTGAGCATTCATCGATCATCGGCCATCCACCATCGACCATCAACCATCGATCATCGAATTCCGACCACATGCCTCTTCTGATGCTCAACCACAAAACGCAGTGTATCGCCGAGTTTCATGGTGATAAGATGTGAGATGGAAACGCGCGTGCGGCTGCTGCCCCAGTCTTTGTCGCGGGCAAAATCGATGAGTTGCAACAATTGTTGTTGTTGTTGTAAAAAACTATTGATTACCGATGCTGCATCGGCACGGAATTGTGGTTGATGTCTTTTAACCGCATTCATTTTTTTACGCGGCTTCCCGGTTTCATCCAGTTTCATCACATTCACAAAATAATTACCCAGCCAGCCCGGATTATAGAAACCCCTGGTTGGAGAAGCCTTACGAATGGCTTTGTCTATTTCAGGGTTATAAAAAAATGAGTAGCTGTTCAGATGTTCCAACACCTGCACCTTGCTCCATTTTCCCGGCGCAGGTTGCATCATTAATTTTGCAGGATCCTCTGCCCTGAGTCGTGTAACATAATCAATCTGCGAACGAATTTCAGCCTGAAGTTGGTTCGCTAATTCTTCCTGAAGTAATTTTTTCATGGTCTATATTATTTGAAAGCAAAACTAGCAGGCCCCCAAAACCTAAATCTTGGTCTGCACCAAGATTTATTCAATACGTACTGTTGACATCAGTTTGCTAAAGGTCGTGGGATCCAGTCCCAGATAGTTGGCCAGGTATTTATGTGGAATGATCTGGAGTACGTGTGGACTTCGTTTCAACAGGAGCCGGAATTTTTCTTCTGCCGAAAGACTCAGCAATTCCACCTGCCTGGTCAGCACACCTTTTAATGCAAAAGCTGTTGCCTTTAATATTAATTGCCTCACCCCTTCCCATTCCTGCATACAGATTTGTAGCTGGCGGATATCAAGCCGCAGGAAACGGCTGGATGTGAGTGATTCGAAAAAATAGGAGGATGTAGTTTGTGTAAGAAAAGAATCAGCAACGCCGGCAAAGGAAGGACTGTAAGTGAAGATGACCGTCGCTTCACGCCCTTCGGCTGAAAGATGATAGATACGTTGCACTCCTCCGGTAACAAAATACAGGTAACGTTCTGTTTCGCCGGCCGTTGTAAGAACCGTTTTACGGCGACAGGAAAAAGGCGCCCAGCCAGATGAGAATGCAGCCCACTCCTCGGATTTGAGGGGATAGATGGGGTCGCAAAATTCTTTTAAAAGTGCCAGTTCGGCCTGCATTTGAAATGTATTAAATTTGAGTTTTCAGATTTCAGGTTAGAACTTTGCGTGATATTCCTTGTTGTTTAGGAACCCCTCGTTAAACCCAAACCCTGACATCCCTGCAAATTATCAAATTCTTTTATAGCTGAATGGTTTCACCGCAACCATATATTGCCCATTTCGACCTCGATTCGTTTTTTGTATCGGTGGAGATACTGAATAATCCTTCACTGAAAGGGAAACCTGTATTAGTAGGTGGCTACGAACGTGGCGTGGTGGCCGCGTGCAGTTATGAAGCACGCAAGTTTGGTATCCATTCTGCCATGCCTATGAGAAAGGCGATGCAGCTTTGTCCGCATGCGATTGTTACCAATAGCAGTCGCGGCGATTACAGCCGCTATTCGCGATGGGTTACCGAAATCATTGCGAGTAAAGTTCCCTTGTTTGAGAAAGCATCTATTGATGAATTTTATATCGACATGACGGGAATGGATAAATTTTTCGGTGTTTCAAAATATGCAAAGGAATTAAGGGAAACGATTCGCAAAGAAACGGGATTGCCGATTTCTGCAGGCATTGCTTCTGCAAAGTTTATTGCCAAAATGGCGACCAATGAAGCAAAGCCGAATGGTTTTTTGGAAATACTTCCCGGGCGCGAAACAGATTTTCTATGGCCACTTGGTATTGAGAAAATAAATGGTGTTGGAAAACAAACCGAACAAACTTTAAAGAACTTTGGCATCTATACCATCAAACAACTGGCAGAAACGCCGGTGGAACTTTTAACGCGTTATGTTGGAAAATGGGGTGAATCACTCTGGGAAAAAGCACATGGCCGCGGTAGCACACATATTGAAACAGAGTGGGAACAAAAAAGTATGAGCCATGAAAATACTTTTGATTCGGATTCCACTGATATCAACTTCATGCATGCGGAATTGGTTCGTTTAACTGAAAAAACTGCATACACACTTCGTGAAGATGAAAAGCTAACAGGTTGTGTAACGGTAAAAATCCGTTATAATGATTTTGAGACCACCACCCGGCAGGAAACAATTGATTACACGGCCCTCGATGATCAGCTGATCGCAAAAACCAGAAGTCTTTTTAATAAGCTTTATGAGAAAGGCCGGCCGGTACGATTGTTGGGAGTACGTTTCAGCCAGTTTATTCCTTTCTCTGTTCAGATGAGCCTTTTTGACAACAACATGGGCAAGCTGAATCTTTATAAAGCTGTTGATGAAATAAAAAACCAGTTCGGAAGTGCAGTAATGAAAAAAGGAAGTGCCGTTTCGCGTAAAAAACATTCCTGATTTCCTGTTTCCGGATGAACAACTATACATGTCACAAACAACATCGCCTTCAAAAGGGCTTGTCATAGCGGCATTTACTGCACTTTACCTGGTATGGGGATCTACTTATACAGCGATTCTAATAGGACTTGAAAGTTTTCCTCCGCTCATGCTGGCCGGTCTCCGCTTCCTGGTAGCGGGCACGATTTTATATTTCTTATTCCGCTTACGGGGAGAAAAAACGCCTTCCATTTCTTCTATTGGGCAAATTTCTGTCGGTGGATTCTTAATGCTGGTGATTGGCACAGGCTCCGTTGCATGGGTGGAACAATATATTGCCAGCGGACTTGCAGCCATCATCGTTGCCAGTACGCCACTCTGGTTTGTAATACTCGACAGAAGGGAATGGCATGTAAACTTCAGTAACCGCTGGGTTTTGTTGGGATTGGTCACCGGTTTTGCGGGCGTGCTGATGTTATTTGCCGACGGCGATTCAGTAAGCTTCGCTGGTGACAGGATGAAAACAATCAGCTTTTTCGTACTGGTAGCCGGCACCATCGCGTGGACGATCGGCTCTTTATATTCTAAGTACCGTGATTCGGGCGCCAGCGCCGGAATGAAAGCCGCCTTCCAGATGTTGTCGGCGGGAACAATATCACTTTTATTGAGCTGGGTAACGGGTGAAACAGACACATTCAGCACAGATGCTGTAAACTGGAAATCACTGGTTGCGCTGGGTTACCTGATTACATTTGGATCACTCATCGGCTTTATGGCCTATGTATGGCTTTTGTCTGTGCGTTCGGCTACACTCGTGGGTACATATGCATACGTAAACCCGGTTGTCGCGGTATTTCTCGGCTGGCTGGTCGCCAGTGAAAGAATCACCAATTTTCAGATTGCAGCCCTTGCAATCATACTCGGTGGCGTAATTCTTGTTGCGATGGCAAAGCGGGTGGCGAAATGAAATGCTTTGGGATATTGTAGCAACACCCGTTGAAGTTTGTCATGCGGCCTTTAACTTTATCAAATTAATTTCGCTATTTCTTTCGCTCCACACGATATAATTCGCACCTTTTGAGTTCAAAGCGTCCAGATATTCCGATCTTATCGGCTTTTCTTCATCATTTAGCACAGCGATCGCTGTAACGGACTTTTTACTTACCCTTTCTCTTATAGGTTTAATGTCTTCCCAACTGAATAGAAAACTACTTAAAGTCTGTCTGTTTATAGTATTAAAAGATTTAATGACCAGCTCTGTGTTCTTTCCCGCAATTTGAAAATCAAAGGTAAACTCCAAACCTGTAGAACCTTTGGATATAAAATTCGGTGTGTAAATAATATTCTGACTGTCCAAATAAGTTCTTACATCTTCTTTAAAAATAGAGGCAACGTTTGATTTAGACAAAACGTACAAATCATTCAACTCTAAAATCGCAGACAAAAAGTTATGTTTCTTCTGGGGGAAGTTTTGTTCAGTGGTCTCCAAAACCAGCTCATTTCCAAGTAACTGAATTCCATAGTTCAACAAAATTCTTTCAGCGATACTTCTTCTGTCTCCTGCCCGATTCAATGAGGCTCCCACCAAATCCAAATTATTGAAGGTTTCTCCATTATCAGACAGGATTATCTTATTACCACTTTTTTTCGCGTACATTTCGATTACGTCATTATATAAGCCCAGAAAAGGCGTTTGAATGGCTGTCCAGTCTGTATTCTCATCTGATTGTACAAACGTCTTATTCTTAAGCCAATTATAATAATCGTTTATTAAGGAGTTAATCGAGGTCATATCAACGGCTTTTGCACATTAAATTTGGATATCACATTTATTTCTTTTGAAAACGATGTCAATGCTTCAGCAAAATCATCGTGACTCTTTATATTCAATATAGGGAAATTATAGTCAGTTAGAGGTGCGGCCCATGCCAGGTCTTTATAACCCTCAACATAAACGTGAACATGTGGCTCATTTATGAATCAGTGTCCAATGTAGGGCGTTAGCAAGTCAGGGATTGCATGTTTGACGGATTCAGGATTTTTATGTCCCCCCTTATAGTCAATTCGAAGAAGCCCCTCTTTAGTATTATCTTCTTGCGCGTGAAGAGAAACTTTAAAACTGATTTTTTTATTCGCAGTCACTTCCCATAAAAAATTATATTCAGGCTCATCTCTATTAATTAAAAATATGCGAGTCTTCGAGTCATCCAAATTAATAGTTTTAGGTCCACCTTCTATTTCCTTCGGCAGGTTCATTAGCTTTCGGGCCAGTTCGTTTGAAAACATAGGAGTAGGTTTAAGAGATGCAAATTAGCAAATAAATCAAAGTCTGGGGTTTTCTTCGAACAATTGAACCAGAATAGGAGAACGAAGATTACATCTTTGGTATTTTGCCTTAAATAATCCGCATTCCCTACCTTTATGGCCCCAAAAAAATAATTATTTATGAAGGCCTGGAATGATTATCTCGAGAAAAATAAGGACCGTTTCCTGGAAGAAATGCTGGATCTTTTGCGCATCCCTTCCATTAGCGCAAAAACCGAGCATAAGGATGATATGATCCGCTGTGCAGATGCGGTGAAAAAAAGTCTGCTTGCTTCAGGTTGTGATAAAGCAGCAGTGATGCCAACCGCCGGTCACCCTGTAGTGTATGGTGAAAAAATAATCGACCCGAATTTACCTACTGTTCTGGTTTATGGTCACTACGACGTACAACCTGCCGATCCGCTTGAGCTCTGGCACAGCGGACCGTTTGATCCCGTAATCAAAGATGGTAAAGTATTCGCGCGTGGTTCTGCTGATGATAAAGGCCAGTTTTATATGCATGTGAAAGCGTTGGAAATCCTGACGCAAACCAACAGCATGACCACCAACATCAAATTCCTGATTGAAGGTGAAGAAGAAGTTGGCTCTCCCAACCTCGGCGCATTTGTTGCCGCAAATAAAGAACTGTTGAAAGCAGATGTGATACTGATCAGCGACAGCAGTATGCTGAGTATGGAAAATCCTTCACTCGATACTGGTGTACGCGGACTGAGTTATATCCAGGTTGAAGTAACAGGTGCGAATCGCGATTTGCATAGCGGTACTTACGGTGGCGCAGTTGCAAACCCAATTACGATACTCGCAAAAATGATCGCAAGCTGTCATGATGAAAACAATCATATCACCATCCCGGGTTTTTATGATGATGTGGCAATTGCTACAAAAGAAGAACGCGAACTGCTGAATAAAGCGCCTTACGATGAGCAGGAATACAAAGACGATCTGGGAGTAAAAGAATTATGGGGCGAAAAAGGATATACCACTTATGAAAGAACCGGTATTCGTCCCACACTGGAAGTAAACGGTATCTGGGGCGGTTACACAGGTGAGGGTGCTAAAACAGTTTTACCTTCAAAAGCATATGCCAAAATTTCTGCGCGACTGGTTCCTAATCAGTCAAGCGATAAAATTACAGAAGTACTGCTGAACTATTTTAAATCCATTGCACCGCCAGCTGTTGAAGTAAAAGCGGAGCTGCACCATGGAGGCGAACCCTATATGACGCCTATCGACAGCAAAGGATATATTTCTGCAGCAAAAGCAGTGGAAGCCACATTTGGTAAACCGCCTATTCCCGTACGCGGTGGCGGTAGTATCCCTATCTGCTCTATCCTCGAAAAAGAACTGGGAATAAAAATCGTTTTCATGGGCTTTGGGCTTGACAATGATAACCTGCACAGCCCGAATGAAAAATATAATCTCGAAAACTATTATAAAGGAATTGAGACGATACCTTATTTCCACAAGTTCTTCGCCGAATAAATAAAAAACTCCCCTTTCGGGGAGTTTTTTATTTATATGAAGTGAGTGGAAAATGCTGAAATAAATGAAGGCCTGTGTTGACATTTTCCTTTTTATTTTTGCATTATGTCGCGTCTCGATAAATATCTCTGGTCAATCCGTTTATTCAAAACAAGAACACTTGCTGCTGCTGCCTGCGATTCTGGTAAGGTGAAGTTTGACGGTCACCAGGCAAAAGCAGCAAAGAAAGTGCAGGTTGGTGATGAGTATGAAATAAAAACGGAAGCAAAACGCTGGCGTATTAAAGTGACCGGCCTCCTGGAAAAACGGGTGGCGTATACAGAGGCGATCAAATATTATATTGACATTACGCCTGCTGAGGAACTGGAAAGAATACAATACCAGGCAGCCAGCTTTCACACTGGCAAAAGGCCCAGCAAAATCGGCAGGCCTACCAAAAAAGAAAGACGAGACCTGGATGGTTTCCTGGAAATGGATGAAACCGATTTATAAAGACATCCTTTTAATAAAGCAGGTTCTTCAGTTTTTCAACATCACTAATTAAGATCTTTCCTTCTTTTATTTCGATCAGCTTTTCTGATTTGAAATCACTCAGGGTTCTTATCAGTGATTCTGTGGCGGTACCAACATAATGTGCAATATCCTCACGGGAAATTTCAATGGCTTTATTCTCGCCATCCATATTAAACTTGCCATGAATATCCACAAGTGCTTTTGCAACGCGCTTGCGAAGTGAGCTGTATGCAAGACTCAACAGACGCTCTTCTTTCTCTTTCACATTCTGCGTAATGATGCGAATGAACTTTGAAGAAACCTGTAAATCGTTATAAATGATCTGTTGAAAATCTTCACGCGGCACCTGGATGATCTCTGTTTCTTCCAGCGCCACTGCTGTATCCTCATAGTTTCTTTCTTCGATCAACGCGGGATATCCCATGTAATCACCATCACTATAGAGATCGGTGATGTATTCTTTGCCGTCTTCATGTGTTCTGAAGGCTTTCACTTTCCCTTTTACGATATAATACAAAAAACGTGGACGTTTCGCTTCGGAATAAATCACCTGCTTTTTGCTGTACAACTCTGTATTGTAATCTTCAAGCCTGAATTGAAGCATTCCCGACTGACGCAGATCATTCGTAAGTTCGCTCAGTCCTTTTGAGTTGCCCGCATATTTTTTATGCAGCACATCATATTTTGCCAGTCTCGATTCAATGGCATTCATCAGCTCTATTTCTTCAAATGGTTTGGTCACATAATCGTCGGCGCCCATTTCCATTCCTTTCCGCAAATCACTTCTTTCTGCCTTTGCAGTGAGGAAGATGAGTGGAATTTCTTCTGTTTCTGGATTCTTGCGCAGCAGGTGCAGCACTCCATAGCCATCCAGCTCAGGCATCATGATGTCGCAAACGATCAGGTCCGGTTTTTCCCTTACGGCTATTTCAATGCCCTTTTTGCCGTTTTCTGCAGTTACGGTCCTGTAACCGCCAAATGCCAGAATTTCCGCGGTGTTTTCCCGGATATCGTCATTATCATCAATGATCAGGATCGTCTTTTGGGCCATATTAATGCGTTGAGGATTACTTGTTTCCGCGAAATTACGAAAAGGCTGGCGGTGACCAATATCATTGAAAGTACTGAATTTCCTCATGTGCAGCCAAACTGCCTGCCGATACTTTCGCGTTTTATAATGGGGAATTTTATGCCAAATACAGATCAGGCCACCATCGAGGCCACTACATGTTATCACTGCGGCGAAAAATGTGTTACCACCCGCATTAAACTGGAGGATAAACAATTCTGCTGCGAAGGGTGTAAGATGGTTTATCAGCTACTCCAGGAAAATGACCTTTGTACCTATTACGACTTAAATAATAACCCAGGGCAGAGTCAGCGCATGACCGTGCGGCCGGATAAGTTTGCTTTTCTCGACGACGAAAAAATGGCCGGCCGCCTGATTACTTACAAAGATGCAAAACAGGTGCAGGCCGTTTTTTATCTGCCACAAATGCACTGCAGCTCCTGCCTTTATCTCCTCGAGAACCTGCATCGCATTCATCCGGGTGCCCTTTCGTCAAAAGTCAACTTCACGCGCAAAGAACTGGAGGTAATCATTGATCCTTCGGCTATTTCATTGCGGCAGACAGCCGAACTCTTAACCAGCATCGGATATGAACCTTATATCAGCCTCAACGACCTGAAAGAGAAAAGGCCAGGTCTTGATAAAGCACTGGTTTACCAACTGGGTGTTGCCGGATTTTGTTTCGGTAATATTATGTTGCTTAGCTTTCCGGAATACCTGGGTGTTGAACATGCAGAGGAAGGATTGCGCGATGTTTTCCGTTGGTTGAATTTTGCACTAGCCTTACCGGTTTTACTTTATTCTTCGCTTCCATTTTATCAGTCGAGCTGGAAAAGTTTAAAACACCGCTACCTGAATATTGATGCGCCGATTGCTCTCGCAATCATCATTACCTTTGTACGCTCTGCCGTGGAAGTAATCGGCGGCACTGGTGGTGGTTATTTCGACAGCATGAGCGGTATCGTATTTTTCATGTTGGTTGGCCGCGTGTTGCAGGATAAAACCTATCGCCAGTTATCATTTGAAAGAGATTACACTTCCTATTTTCCCATTGCAGTTTCTGTATTAAAAGATGGGAAGGAAATTCCAACTCCACTACCCGATATTAAAGTTGGCGATACTTTATTAATACATAACGAAGAACTTGTTCCTGCCGATGGAATTTTAACCCGGGGAAAAGGTTTTATCGATTACAGTTTTGTTACGGGTGAATCGATTCCTGTTGTACGTGAAATGGGCGAGATGTTATACGCAGGTGGCAAGCAAACCGGCGGCGCAATTGAGTTGTTGGTAGTAAAAGAAGTTGCACAATCGTATCTCACCAGATTGTGGAACCGCGACAGTTTTAAAGAAACAAAAGACAAACCTTCTTTTGTGGATTTACTGAGTCGTTATTTTACCATTATTGTATTTACCATTGCTACTATCACGGCCATTTTCTGGGCTTTTAATGATAGCAGCAAAATATGGCCGGCCGTAACTTCCATCTTTATCATCGCCTGTCCATGTGCGTTGCTGCTATCGAATAGTTTTACCAATGGAAACATGTTGCGCATCCTCAGCCGCAATGGGCTTTATTTACGAAATGCAGCCACCATTGAAACCCTTGCTGAAATTGATCATATTGTTTTCGACAAAACAGGAACACTTACACAAGCCGCGCAACAGGATGTGCGCTGGCAGGGCGAGCAATTGACAGATGAGCAGAAGCAAATGCTCGCAGCGCTCACACGTCAGTCATCGCATCCGCTTAACCAGGCACTGCAGGCCAACTTCCCACTTGAACACGAACTGGATGTTACCGATTTTTCGGAAACGCCGGGTAAAGGAATGAAAGGCATTATCCTTGGGAAATGGATAGAGATGGGTAGCAGCGAATTTGTTACCGGTCATGCGAAAGATGAAAAAGAAACAAGGGTTTATTTATCGATTCACAAAAAGCCGTTGGGATATTTTCATTTCAGCAATCATTACCGGGAGTCATTACCGGCTTTGATTAAAGAACTAAAACCCAATTTCAAATTATCGGTATTGTCGGGCGACAATGATGCGGAGCGACAAAACCTGCATGATTTGTTAGGATTATTTGCAGGTATACATTTCCGTCAGAAGCCGGAAGACAAATTGCATTATATCGAATCGTTGCAGCGTAAAGGCGAAAAAGTAATGATGGTGGGTGATGGTTTGAACGACGCCGGGGCATTGAAGCAGGCGGATATTGGTCTTGCCATCAGTGAGCAAAACAACAATTTCACCCCCGCCAGTGATGCGATCATTGAAGCCAAAAAACTACCGCTGCTGTATTGTTTCATTCAAATAGCCCGAGCCAACAAGAAGATTGTTATTGCCAGTTTTATTCTTTCAATTGTATATAATATCATCGGCTTGTTCTTCGCAGTACAGGGAAACCTTTCACCACTCATCGCCGCCATCCTGATGCCCAGCAGCTCGTTGAGCATTATACTGCTAACCTTCGGAGCGAGTGGGCTGGTTGCGAGATGGAAACGCCTTTAACGTGAGGCGTGAGACGTGAGGCGTGAGACGTGAAAATGGAAGCATTTGTCACGATATTAATCAACTAATTGCAGATATACAATTTTCACTTTCCACACCCCCGCATTTCCACATTTTCATATTTCCTGATTTCTTCTCACGCCTCACGCCTCACGCCTGACGATTCTCACGCCTCCGTATCATTTTCGACAACATTTGAAAGGTTCTATTTAATAAGCCACCTAGCTCTTCGGTATCGCCTATTTTCAAAAACCCCAGTTCAATAGCAAGTGTAAATGCAGCGTCAAGTTCAGCGACAGAACTCCGGGCTATTTCAAAAAAACGTTCCCGGTCTTTTTCAGACGCACGAGACGCCCCTTCCGAGATATTGAGAAAAACAGAGACGCTCGCTCTTCGAATTTGACTTACCATACCAAACTTCTCTCCATCTGGAAATTGAAGCGTCAGTCGATAACAACAAATGGCCAGAGAGCGCGCCGCTTGGTAAACGTCCAGTTTTGTATGCTTTAGCAGTAGAAACATTTGCGTCAATATACATCCGACTCCAATACAAAACAATGTAATATAATCGGCCGAGTTACGTATTTTTCCAAAAATCCTCCGTTATCTCACGCCTCACGCCTCACGTCTCACGTCTCACATCTCCCTGACGAAAATCATCCTCCCCGGTGATTGACGTTAGAAAACGCTGGTTTTCCGGCTGATACATTTGCAGCCTAAAGAATTTGAATTCTCATGAGCGTAATAATTATTCTGTTGATTGTCAGCCTTTCAGTAGCTGGCATCTTCCTTTTCGCCTTTTTGTGGGGCGTGCGTTCGGGGCAGTTTGAAGATGACTACTCCCCTTCTTCGCGCATCCTTTTCGACGATAAACCCGCTTCTTCCAACACCCAAACAATAAAACGCTAAAAAGCTCGAGCTTATGCAAGTAGAGAAATTTTATTATGACAACAAGATCGTGCGGGCTTTTGCCTATGCCACTCTCATTTTCGGGGTGGTGGGAATGCTGGCTGGTCTTTATGCTGCGATCCAGATATATTACCCTGAAAGCAGTTTTAATCTGGCCGCTACCACGTTTGGCCGTATCCGTCCCCTGCACACCAATGCTATCATTTTCGCATTTGTAGGCAACTGTATTTTTACCGGTGTTTATTATTCGCTGCAACGTTTGTGTAAAGCACGTATGTTCAGCGATACATTAAGCTGGATCCATTTCTGGGGCTGGCAGGCAATCATTGCCGCCGCCGCCATTACATTATTAATGGGTTTTACCACAGGTAAAGAATATGCCGAGCTGGAATGGCCAATCGATATCGCCATCACGCTTATCTGGGTTGTTTTTGGTGTTAATATGATGGGTACCATCATCAAACGTCGCGAACGTCACCTGTATGTAGCTATCTGGTTCTATATCGCTACATGGGTTACCGTGGCTCTGCTGCATATAGTAAACTCATTTGAGATGCCGGTTTCAGCTTTCAAAAGCTACAGCTGGTATGCAGGTGTGCAGGATGCACTGGTGCAATGGTGGTATGGACACAATGCTGTTGCATTCTTCCTTACCACACCTATCCTTGGTTTGATGTATTACTTCCTGCCAAAAGCCGCGAACCGCCCCATTTACAGCTATCGTCTCTCTATCATCCACTTCTGGTCGCTCATCTTTATTTATATCTGGGCAGGCCCTCACCACTTGTTGTACACATCATTACCCGATTGGGCGCAATCACTCGGTGTGGTATTCAGCGTTATGCTCATATTCCCTTCATGGGGTGGTATGCTCAACGGCCTGTTTACACTTCGTGGCGCCTGGGATAAAGTGCGTGAAGATGCTGTGTTGAAGTTCATGGTGGTGGCTATCACCTGCTACGGTATGGCAACGTTTGAAGGACCGCTGATGAGTTTAAAAAGTGTAAACGCTATTTCCCACTTTAGTGACTGGACCATTGCACACGTACACATTGGTGGCCTGGGATGGAATGGCTTCCTCGCCTTTGCAATGATTTATTTCCTTGTACCAAGAATGTGGGGAACTACATTGTATTCTAAAAAACTTGCTTCTAACCACTTCTGGCTCGGAACTATCGGTATCATTCTTTATGCAGTTCCACTTTACTGGGCCGGCTTTACACAAAGCCTGATGTGGAAAGACTTTACTGCTGAAGGACAATTGAAATTCCAGTTCCTGGAAACTGTTACCAATATTATTCCCATGTACATCACACGTAGCATCGGTGGTGCATTGTATCTCGTTGGTGCGTTGATCATGGCTTACAATATTTACAAAACTGTTCGTCAGGGTACATTCATTCCCAATGAAGCAGCTGAAGCAGCTCCACTCGCAAAACCCGAGAAGAAGAAAAAAGAATACTGGCACCATATTATCGAGCGCAAACCACTTACGATGCTTGTGCTGAGTTTGATTGTAGTTGCCATTGGTGGTATCCTTGAAATCATTCCAACCTTCCTGGTAAAATCAAACATTCCAACCATCGCAAGTGTGAAACCATATACCCCGCTTGAACTGGAAGGCCGTGATCTCTATATCAAAGAAGGTTGTTATACCTGTCACTCACAAATGATCCGTCCGTTCCGTGATGAAGTTGCACGTTATGGTGAGTATTCAAAAGCTGGTGAGTTTGTGTACGATCACCCATTCCAGTGGGGAAGTAAACGTACCGGTCCTGATCTGGCACGTGAAGGGGGCAAACAAACCAATGCATGGCACTACAATCACATGTATGATCCTCGCAGTATGTCTCCCGGTTCCATCATGCCGGCTTATCCCTGGTTGCTTGATCGTAAGATCGATACCAGTATGATTCCTAAAAAAATCCGTGCAATGCAAAAGCTGGGTGTTCCTTATCCTGAAGGTTATGATAAGGAGGCAGTTGCCGACCTGATGAAGCAGGCCGACGTGATTGCAGAAGACCTCAGAAAAAATAAAATCGAAACAAACAGTGATGCTGAAATCATTGCATTGATCGCATATCTGCAACGACTGGGTACTGACATTAAAGCGACACCGGCAACAGAACCCATTGCTGATAACAAATAAAAAACACGAAAATGAAATTCATAAACTACCTGGAAAAGATCAGCGGCGTTGATATTTATGCGCTCTCATCTTTTACCATATTCGCACTCTTCTTCCTGGTAATGCTTACCTGGGTAATACGTGCTGATAAGAAAACAATTCGTGAAATAAGCCGCATTCCTCTCGACAACGAAGAAAATTAAATCGCATTCGTATGTTATCTATCAAACAACTGTTTAAAATAAATAAGAAAGCAAGTCAATCGTTATTGATGTTAACAGCAATGGCTTTCATGAGCACACCTGCTTTCGCAGCCGATGCACCAGGACCATCTATCTTCAGCAATCCCCTGGCCATGATACTGATCGTACTCATGGGGCTGTTGTTGATCGTAATTGCTGTGTTGGCAAATATCCTGATTGGTGCTGCTGACTGGAGGTTAAAAACCGGAAAGAAAGCAAAAGTGGAAAATATTGCAAAACCATTGACAACAATCCTGTTGCTGCTGGCAACAACCACCACTTTTGCCCAGGATGCGCCTGCTGAAGCCGCACCGGTTGCCAGTACGATTGGCGGATTAGATGCCAGCACATTTTATGTAATGGCTTCTGTAATCTTCCTTGAGTTGGCAATTATCCTTGTTTTACTGATAAACATCCGTTTCCTCATTCGTGCAACACGCGAAAAAGAAGCGATCGCTCTGGAAGCAGCAACCGGCAAAAAAGCCGAAGCGAAAAAAATCAAAATATTCACTGGCGTCTATTTGGAACCGCATGAACAATTTCAAATCTGCGGAACAGGAAAAAGACCTTGAAATGGCACATGAATATGATGGCATCCGTGAGCTCGACAACCGCCTGCCACCATGGTGGCTCTGGGGTTTCTATGTAACGATCATCTTCGCGGTCGTTTACCTGTGGCGTTATCACGTTGCAGAATCGGCACCGCTTAGTGAAGAAGAATACAATATCAGCGTTGCACGTGCCGAAGCAGAAGTAGAAGCATACCTAAAGAAGAAAGGTGAATCTGTGAATGAAAATACGGTAGAATATCTTACTGCTGCTGACGATCTCGCTGCCGGATTAAAACTTTATACCGCTTCATGTGTGGCTTGCCACAATGCCAAAGGTGAAGGCGGTGTAGGGCCTAATCTGACAGATGAATACTGGCTGCACGGTGGAGACATCAAGAGCATTTTCAAAACCATTAAATATGGTGTCGATGGAAAAGGTATGGCTTCCTGGCAAGCTGTGTATTCACCAAAGCAAATGGCACAACTGGCGAGTTATGTAAAATCACTCGGCGGCACAAACCCTCCCGGAGGACGCGAGCCACAAGGCGTACTTTATAGGGAGGAGCGTGCAGCCTCCGCAACCGACAGCCTGCAGGCTGTTGTGAAAGAATAGTATAAATCACGCTCTGAAACGAACAACCATGGATGAAGATACTAAAGGAACCCTTCCTACTGAAGGTTCCGAAAACCAATCTTTCCGCGATCATCTTGCAACAGTTGACGCAAAAGGAAAACGTAAATGGATTTTTGCACAAAAACCAAAAGGTAAGTTTTATAATATCCGTACCTGGGTAAGTTGGGGCTTCTTCATCCTGTTCTTTGCCCTGCCCTTTATTACCGTAAAGGGCAGGCCATTGTTCCTGTTTAACATTCCAGAATCCAAATTCATCATCTTCGGACAAATATTCTGGCCACAGGACTTCTTCATCTTTGGACTTACGATGATCGTCTTCATCGTATTCATCATCTTATTTACCGCCGCTTTTGGGCGCCTGTTCTGCGGATGGGTGTGCCCTCAAACTATCTTTATGGAAATGCTTTTCCGCAAAGTAGAATATCTTATTGAAGGTGATGCACCTGCACAGAAGCTGTTGAAGAATGCACCCTGGACCACAGAAAAGATTATTAAGAAAACCACAAAACACGTTGTATTCTTTCTATTGGCGTTTATCATTGGCAATACATTTCTCGCATATGTTATCGGTGTAGACAAACTGTTTGAAATAATGCGTGAGCCTGTGAGCCAACACTTCGGTGGCTTCCTGGCAATGATTGCTTTCTCAGGCGTTTTCTATGGTATATATGCATTTTTCCGCGAGCAGGTTTGTACCGTTGTTTGCCCTTATGGCCGCTTGCAAAGCGTTTTGCTCGACCGCAACTCAATGCTTGTTGCCTACGACTACAAACGCGGCGAGCCTCGTGGCAAGTATAAGAAAAAGGTAGATGAATTAAATCCGCTGGGCGATTGTATCGATTGCTTCCAGTGCGTGAAAGTTTGTCCTACGGGTATTGATATTCGCAACGGTACACAAATGGAGTGTGTGGGTTGTACTGCCTGTATTGATGCCTGCAACCGAATGATGGAAGCAGTTAACCGCCCTACCGGGTTGATCCGTTACGCTTCAGAAAATGGTATTGCAGATGGAAAGAAATTGCGTTATACCGGTAGAATGAAGTTTTACTCTGTCATGTTGGTTGTATTGACAGGATTACTCGCATTTCTCCTGGCAACCCGTAAAGATGTGGATGGAACAATTATCCGCGCTGCTGGTATCACTTACCAGGAAAGAGGTACTGATAGCATCTCCAACCTTTACAATATTAAAATCGTAAATAAAACAAACGACGAACTGAACCTTACCCTTCGACTTGAAGATGCTCCCGGAAAGATCATTGAGGCAGAAGGAAAACCCATTACCGTGCAAAAAGAAGGTCAGGGCAAAGGTTCATTTTTTATCGTTTTACCAAACAGCTTTATACAGGATCGTAAAACGCCACTTAAAATTGGTATTTACAATGGTGATAAAAAGATCAACACCCTTTCAACCAATTTTATGGGACCATTTAAAAAGAATTAAAATCAACCGTTATGAATTGGGGATATAAACTACTTTGCACTTTTATCGTTTTCATTGGCGGAATGGGATTCCTCGTTTACCGTTCAATGTCTACCGAATTCCAGTTGGTAGAAAAAGAATACTATAAAAAAGAACTGAACTACCAGACGGTCATCGACGGACAACATAAAGCGAACTCACTTTCAATGCCGGTAAAGGTTACTTCGAAAGATGCTGAAGTAGTTTTGGAAATGCCTTCAGAATTAAAAGGTGCAGTTATATCTGGACGGGTATGGTTTTATTGTGCCAACGATGCATCGAAAGACAAACTTTTCGATATGTCTGTCGACAGCAATGGCCAGCAAGTATTTGCTGCCGGACTTTTGCGTCCTGGAAAATATCTCGCCAAACTGGAATGGAAGGCGGATGATGTGTCTTATTATACAGAAATCCCTGTTGAAATTTAAATATGAGTATCGCGTGGCTTATAGGAGGGATGAGCATTGGCCTGGTTAGCAGCCTGCATTGTGTAGGTATGTGCGGACCGCTGGCGCTTGCGCTGCCTGTGCAGCACCTGCCTAAAGCCGTACGCTTATTCTCCATTTTGTGTTATCATTTTGGCCGTATCCTTACTTATGCTTTGCTGGGAACCATCGTAGGGGTAGCAGGTCGCGGAATCTACCTCGCGGGTTTTCAGCAAAGCTTTTCCTTTACGATCGGCATTGTTGTGCTGGCGCTTGTGCTGATGTACTACGTTTACCATTACGCCATACAGCCACGATGGATGAACGGTTTCTTTACCACACTTCAGAAATGGATGTTGAAAATCCTGCAGTCTGAAAAAAACGCAGCAGGATTTCTACTTCTCGGCATGGCCAATGGATTGTTACCGTGTGGCATGGTATACGTTGCGCTGGCAACCGCTATAACGGGTTCAACTGTAGATGACAGCACCCTTTTTATGATGCTGTTTGGCCTCGGTACACTACCAGCTATGCTTGCACTCAGTTATTTTGGACATTTAATTTCTTTGAAAATAAGATATCGTTTACGACAAGCGATTCCTGTCTTTATTGCCATCACCGGTGTGATGCTGATATTGCGAGGACTGAATTTGAATATACCTTATCTGAGTCCAAAGCTGGAAACAATTGGCAAAGAAGTATTGCATTGCGCAACGGCATTTTAAGAGTATCGATGATCGATGGTTGATGACCGAATTATTCAGCAGAGGACATTTTCAGTGAGGGAAGAATTACAGTAAAATGCGTTCCCTTTCCCAATTCACTGGTAAAACTGATTTGTCCTTTCAGTAAATCGATATATCGCTTAACGATTGGAAGACCCAGACCCGTTCCCTGGATATTGGTCACGTTTTTTCCGCGGAAAAAGGTTCCAAAAAGGTGAGCATGATCTTCTTCAGGAATTCCCAGTCCTTTATCAATTACATCTATCCTCAGTTGATCTCCATCCAGCTTCATTTTCCAGTCGATCGCAGTATCGGGGTTTGAAAATTTGATTGCGTTACTTAAAAGATTGATAACAATATTTTTCAGCATGCGTTTGTCGGTACTGAATGTTCCTGAAGCGCCACATTCTACATTTATTTGCTGACCTTGTTTCAAATGTGTTTTCATTTCATCAAGCATATCTTCTGCAAATTCCTTTACGCTGAATGCAGTGATGGTAATACTCACTTTTCCTTCTTCCAGTTTTCCAAGTGACAAAAAATCTTCCAGCAATTCATTCATGTGATTAACTGAATCACGAATCCGGTTGATATGTTTATCGCGTTGTGCCTGTTGTTCTTTTTCGGGATATTTAGAAACCAGCGTGGCAGATGAAAGAATGGTACTCAACGGCGTTCTGAATTCATGCGAAGCCATCGAAACAAACCGAGATTTGATTTCATTAAGCTGCCGTTCTTTATCCAGCGACTCACTTAACTCAAGTTGTGATTGTTCCAGTTTTTGCAATGCTTCTTTTAAAATAAGCGTACGTTCTTCCACTTTATCTTCAAGTGCTGAATTTAACTTACGTATATCGTTGCTGATTTTTTCCAGTTCTACCTTTTGGCGCACCAGGTTTGCTTCTGTTTCCTTTCGAGTGGTGATATCAACCAAAAATGCAATGACAAATGATTCATTCGCCTGCTTGTAATGGCTCAGACTCACTTCTACCGGAAATTCAGTACCATCTTTCCTGCGCGCGAACAAATCACGGTTTGAGCCCATGCTCCTGTTTTGCGGATTTTTATAAAACCCTTCCCTCATTTTTACATGCCCCCCGTGAAAACGATGCGGAATCAATATTTCTATTTTATTACCGATCATTTCTTTCTCTTCATATCCAAACATTCTTTGCGCGGCCGGGTTGGCGAGAACGATATTTCCCTGGTGGTTTGTGAGTAGTATTCCTTCCGTCGCATTTTCAAAAAGGGAAGTCATATGGGTTTTACCATAATCAAGCGACTGTTGCAATTTTTTGAGGTAAAACACAATGGCCACTGCTGCCAGTATCACGAGTAGTGAATACAATTGGCCTAAAAGCGAATTAAATATCTCCGTTTCTGTTCGGAAATAGATCACCAGCACCGTCATGGCAATCATACTGAGGGTTCCCGCCAACAATGTGCTTTTCCATCCTCTGATAAAAACGGTGAGCACTACCACAATCAGCATGCCGCTGACGGCGAGTTCATAGTTTTTAAATGCAAAACCGAGTGACACCGCCAGTATAAAAAGTAACACGGCCAGTATCATTGCCTGCCTGCTGTTTATTTTGGGCATGAAGCGATTTTAAGCCGGGAAGTTACCAAAAAACCGCTGACATTAACGGTTGAGCAGATCCTTCTCCATTGCCAGTGCCCTTGGAAAAAGGATTCCGTTTTCGAGATAAAGATGTTGTGTGAGGTCGTTGTCCAGTTCGCGAAGAAGTGAAAAAGTTATCCGGTGGCCGATGCATACATTTTCCGGTGGCGTATAATTGCAAGTAAGATGTCGCATACGAAATAAAGTATCCTTTACCATTTCGTGCTCTTTTTTCATCGTCGTTTCCATAGGCTTGCGAAGTGTGCGAACCAGCAAACCAGCGTAGGGCTCGCTATCGGCATAGGCGTGCACAATTTGTCGCACATAGGGAAATAACACTTCTTCTTCCTCTTTTAAATGAGGAATCAAATGTTCTGAGAGATTATCGTATCGTTCTTTTAGTTCTTTTATCTCAGGTAATTTTGCTGCAAATTCAGCCGCAAAACGTTTTACCTGTTCGTTAATAAATGGAAGTCGATCGCGCAGGTACCGGTGATGAACATTCAGAATATAGTCAATGAGAAAGTCCATATCCCATTCTTCGAAATTAATTGCCGGCGGCAATTGAAAGGGCCGTGTTGCTTTGTTCAAATCCTGCACTACCTCATCCACGCTGATGCCCATGTTGGCGCAAACATCCGAAAGCGGAAACTTTGCCGAGCAGCAGAATTCGATGCCGTATTTACGAAATACCACAGCCGTCCGGTAATCCTGCTTAACCAGGTCGGTCACAAAAGCGTCACGATCTATGCGCACAGAAGATAAAAACATGAATATTCAAAGGCCGGATTGTTGTATCCCGGAACAAGAGGCAAGATAAAAGGCAGGGAGAGGTAAAAAAATGATTTTAATCAGGGGGCTGGATGATCGATGGTCGATGATCGATGACCGATGACCGATGTCCGAAGCTCGATGGCCGATGATCGATGTCCGATGATCGATGTATGTTCAAAGTGCAGGTCTCCCACTTCCGTAATTGGGAGTGACAACCTGCGTTTACAGCCTACTTCCGTCATCGATCATCGAACATCGGTCATCGAGCTTCGGTCATCGAATAAAGAAACCCCTGGAGAACCAAGGGTCGGTGATTGAAACGAAAACCAATGACTTCCTAACGGAGAGTCACAACTATACTATAACTGCGTCAAAACTATTCGGTGAGACCTTTTTCAGAACTGACATTCGTCAGAAAGAGGGATGAGAATGGTCAGGTGGGAACTGATGTTCGATGACCCGATGATTGATCATCTATCACGCCGGCAATACTTTGTATAAACTCCTTCTTATCCGGATTCAACAAATCGCCAACACTCGTTTCTTTATATATTTTCATGAGGCCTTCCTTGTAGGCGTCAACTTTATGATGCAGCGGGCAGGGATTTTTGGAATTGCATTTCCGTAGACTTAATAGACAGGTATTAAAATAAGTAGCGCCTTCTGTTAATAATATGATTTTTACAAGAGGCGTTGATAAGGTTTTGTCATGAATGAAGAAACCGCCCTGTTGGCCACGTGAGCTATCGAGGATTCCAGCCTTCACCACACCCTTCATTATTTTCCCCAGGAAATGTCGTGGAATTCGTAATGCATGAGCCATTTCATCGAGACGAATATTTCGATTCTCATCCTTCATCAGGGCTACATATAAAATACCACGCAGTGCATAACCAAACGACTTTGATAAAACCATTTCTTAAAATACTGATGCCAAATATATAAATACAATATGTTGGGGTTGATATTCGCCTTTAAAAGTTTCAAAGAAAATCTTTGGCGAAAATAATAACTCAACAAAGTTCGTCTCCGGCGATCTGCACCTGCAGATCATACACCATTAGACCAGATGCGTCATCTAAAACAGTTTAATGACAGGAATGCTCTTTGTTTCTGTTTGAAATACCCGCAACAAAATTATACTCTTACCAATCATCGGTACCTGATTAACATCAACCTTTTTGTTGATGAAGGTCAGTGCCGAGCGAACCGGTTACCGATACATTTGAGTCCATTAAAGACAAAAACGTCTTTTTTTATAAACCACAAAATCTACTGTCATGACTCGATTGTTCTCTCTTTTTTTCCGCCATGCTGCTTGCGGGCAGCCTGTTATTTGTTGCTTGTGGAGGTGGTCAAAGTTCGAAGGATCAAAAGCCTTTAGACGTACAGGAGTTAACTAAAGATCAACCCGAAGTGCATGGCGATTTGATCGCTGATGCGGATATACAACACTCCAATCCACTCAACAGCGCATGGGTGGATGCCGGTAAAACTATTTACGAATTAAAATGCCAGGCCTGCCATAAACTGACAGAAGAAAAACTGGTAGGCCCCGGCTGGAAAGGTGTAACCCAAAAAAGAACGCCCGCCTGGATCATGAATATGATTACCAACGTAGACATAATGTTGGAAAAAGATGTGGAGGCCCAGAAGTTGTTGGAGCAGTGCCTGGTCCGCATGCCGAATCAAAACATAACCAAAAGACGAAGCACGTCAAATACTTGAATATATGCGCCACAATGATGGTGAAAAATAATTGAAACCGTCGAAGACCAATCCTTCCCCATTCATCAAACCAAAAAAACATAACACATGAAACTAACAAGCATCCCAGTTCTCGCCTTCGCAGGGGTCATCTTAATGGGCAGTATCGGATGTAAACCAAAAGGCAGTCAATCGGCTGTAGGTGGAGATGCGGCTTCCAAAGTTTATGTCGCCCCCGGCAACTACGATGAGTTTTACAATTTTGTTTCAGGTGGTTTCAGCGGGCAGATGTCGGTTTATGGTATTCCATCCGGCAGGCTGTTTCGCGTAATCCCTGTATTTTCGGTTGACCCCGAAAAAGGATGGGGCTACAGCGAAGAGACCAAACCCATGCTCAACACCTCGCATGGAGAAGTGCCCTGGGACGACCTGCATCATATTGCACTTTCCACCACCAATGGTACACACGATGGCCGTTGGGTTTTCGGTAATGCCAACAACACTCCGCGCATAGCACGCATCGACCTCAAAACGTTCCGTACTACTGAAATTATTGAGATTCCCAATAGCGCAGGCAACCACTCATCACCTTTCATTACTGAAAACACTGAATATGTTGTAGCGGGTACCCGCTTTAGCGTGCCAATTGGCGACAATGTTGACGTGCCCATCAACAGTTATAAAGAAAATTTTAAAGGCACCGTAAGTTTTATCAGCGTAGATCAGAAATCGGGTGAAATGAATCTCGCTTTCCAGATTCTTACGCCCGGTATCAACTTTGATCTGGCACGTGCAGGCAAAGGCAAATCAGCCGGCTGGTTCTTCTTCAGCTGTTATAATTCTGAAAAAGCGAATACGCTCCTGGAAGTAAACGCTTCGCAAAAAGACAAGGATTTTATCATGGCCGTTAACTGGAAAAAAGCAGAAGAATATGTGAAAGCAGGAAAGGCTGTAAAAAAATCGGTACAGTATGCACACAACCAATGGGATGAAAGCACACACTCTGCCAGTTCTACAATAGAACAGGAAGTACTGGTGCTTGACCCCAAAGACTGTCCCGATATGATATACTTTATGCCATGTCCCAAATCACCACACGGTTGTGATACTGATCCTACCGGTGAATTTATCATTGGCAGTGGTAAACTGGCAGCAACTATACCTGTTTTTTCATTCGACAAAATTCAGGCAGCGATAGCGGCTAAAAATTTTGATGGTGAGTACGATGGTATACCCGTGTTAAAATACGAAGCAGTGTTACATGGCGAAGTTGAAAAACCAGGCCTCGGACCATTGCATACTGAATTTGATGGCAATGGTTATGCATATACTTCATTTTTTGTTTCGTCTGAAATTGTGAAATGGAATATTAAAGAATTGAAAGTAGTGGACCGCGTGCCTACTTATTATTCTATTGGCCACTTGTCAATACCCGGCGGCCCTACCAAAAAACCATGGGGCAAATATGTTATCGCGTACAATAAGATTACCAAAGACCGTTACCTGCCTACCGGACCTGAGCTTACTCAAAGTGCACAACTTTATTCAATAGAAGGTGATAAGATGAAGCTCCTACTCGACTTCCCAACTATTGGAGAGCCACACTACGCCGAAGCAATCCCGGCAAACCTGATACGGAACAACAGCACAAAAATCTTTAAGCTGGAGGAAAACAAACATCCCTATGCAGCTTTAGGAGAAAAGAATGCAAAAGTGGAACGGAAGGGAAAAGAAGTGCACGTGTATATGAGCTCCATCCGTTCACATTTTACTCCGGATAATATTGAAGGAGTGAAAGTGGGTGATGAAGTTTATTTCCACGTAACCAACCTGGAACAGGACTGGGATATTCCACACGGTTTTGCGGTGAAAGGAGCCCACAACGCTGAGTTACTTATCATGCCGGGCGAAACTCAAACACTGAAATGGGTTCCCACTAAAGCGGGCATATACCCAATGTATTGCACCGATTTCTGCTCTGCCCTTCACCAGGAAATGCAGGGATATATCAGGATAAGTCCGGCCAATTCGAATGTGCCGTTAAGCTTTAGCACAGGTCAGCAGGTGCCCCCTGAAAATTAATCGGCAGACGATTGATGACAGTTGACGGAATAACTCCTGTCATCTGTCATCCATCATCTGTCAGCAATTATCCGTCATCTATCATCTCATATATAAAAAATGATACACAAAAAACTCAGCCTCACTTCCCGGATTCTCGTGGCATTTGCATCGGGCGCTTTGATCTGTGCTTTCTTTTTGCCTGTATGGCGAATCGATTTGTTTGCGCCGCAATATCCTGAAGGGCTTACCATGAATATCTGGATCAATGGCCTGAGTGGTGATGTTGAAATAATTAACGGGCTTAACCACTATATCGGCATGAAACATATTACGGAAGACATGTTTCCCGAATTTCAGTACCTGCCTTACGTGGTTGGGTTCTTCCTTTTACTCGGACTTACAGTTGCAGTTACCGGTAGTCGCCGCCTGTTATTTATTTACCTTCTTCTATCCGCTATCGGTGGTGCACTTGCACTTTATGATTTCTATTCATGGGGTTACGACTACGGTCATAATCTCGACCAGAAAGCGCCGATACAGGTGCCTGGGCTTTCCTATCAACCGCCAGTGTTAGGACATAAAAGATTATTAAATTTCGATGCATGGTCAATGCCACATGTAGGTGGATGGGTTGTTGTTGCCGCCGGCATGCTCGCATTTGCCGTTTGGTTTATAGAATGGTGGACTGCGCGGAAGGCTTTTAAATCCGGACTACCACTAATTTCGCTTTCGCTATTTTCATTGTTTACATTGGGTGGTTGCCAGTCAGGCCCCAGTGCTATGGAACCTGGTAAAGATGCCTGCTACTTCTGCAAAATGAGCATCAACGACACACGGTTCGGCGCAAGCCTGCTAACATCTAAAGGACGTGAGTTTAAATTTGATGACCTCCAATGCCTAATACATTATATAAGCCGGGAAAATGTTGTTCCCGGAAACGTCAGTTCAACCTGGATAATAAATTTCGATGAGCCCGGCAGCTATCTCGCTGCAGAGAAAGCATTTTACCGCATTCATCCATCACTCAAAAGCCCCATGGGCAGCAACAGTGCAGCCTTTGCAACAGAAGCAGCTGCGAAGGCCATCCAGAGCGAAGAACCTTCACCGGTTATTACATGGGCCGAACTTCAAAAACAACTCAGCAGGAAATGAGATTATTCTTCACCTATTTATTCCTCCTTGTTTTTGCAAGTTCCCGAGCGGGCATAACGCCAGTAAGCGGGAAGCTGCAAAAAGCAATTGATTCCGCAAAGCCGGGTGACACGTTGCTGCTGAAAAAAGGTGTTTATCGCGAAGGCACCATACGTCTTACCAAATCGCTCACGCTATTAGGCGAAAAAGGCGCCACGCTGGATGGTGAAAACAAATATGAAATATTACACATCAGCGGGCATGATATTGTAGTGAGTAATATACAGTTTCAATATGCCGGTTATTCGGCGTTGGATGATTATGCCGCCATCAAGTTGATTGATGCTAACAGAGTAATACTGGAAAATAACACAGTATTACATGCCTACTTTGCAATCCATATTTCAAATACCTATAATAGTATTGTCAGAAACAATATTATTTCTGGAAAACCAAAATCAGAACAATTAACCGGCAATGGTATCCATTTATGGAAATGCCAGAATGCGCTGATAGAAAAAAACAAAATAACAGGTCACCGGGATGGAATATATTTCGAGTTTGTTACGGAGTCTACAATCCGGGACAATACCAGTGAAAAGAACATCCGCTATGGACTTCATTTCATGTTTTCACATAATGATAAGTACTTCAGCAATATTTTCCGTAACAATGGAGCCGGTGTGGCTGTGATGTATTCGAAGAAAGTAGTGATGCACAAGAATCTCTTTGAAGAAAACTGGGGTGCATCTGCATATGGAATTTTGTTAAAAGAAATTTCAGACAGTGAAATAGAGCAAAACTATTTCATAAAAAATACGGTCGGAATTTTTATGGAAGGAAGCAGTCGTATCAAAATTGGTAATAACCAATTCAGCAATAACGGATGGGCCGTTCGTGTGCAGGCAAGTTGCGATGACAATGAATTCTACCAGAATAATTTCCAGGGAAATAGCTTTGATATAGCTACAAATGGCCGGCTTGTCCTCAACAGCTTTACCGGAAACTATTGGGACAAATACGAAGGATATGATTTAAACCGAGATGGCATTGGCGATGTGCCATTTCACCCGGTGAGTATGTATGCCATGATGGTGGAGCAAAACCCCACGACGCTGATACTGATGCGGAGTTTCATAGTGTCGTTACTTGACAAAGCAGAAAAAGCGATGCCTGCCCTTACACCCATTGACCTGAATGATTCAAAGCCTCACATGAAACCTCATAAGTTATGATCAGGATTGAACAATTGAATAAGAAATTTAAAAAACTAGAGGCTCTGAATGGCATCAATGCCGTTTTCAATAACGGTGAAGTTGTAGCCTTGATAGGTCCTAATGGGTCAGGGAAAACCACGTTGATAAAAAGTCTGCTTGGACTTGTACGTCCTGATTCCGGAATAATTGAAGTAAATGGCATGCCTGTGAGCAATGAACCGGGCTATCGCTCTCAGATAGGTTACATGCCTCAGATAGGTCGCTATCCTGATAACATGAAAGTGGGGCAACTTTTCAGAATGATGGAAGATATCCGGCCCTGTCAGCATGGTAAACCGGATACGGAATTGCTGGATGCGTTTCAGCTTACATCCATATTTGAAAAACCTATGCGCACCCTTAGCGGGGGAACCCGCCAGAAAGTGAGTGCTGCACTCGCTTTTTATTTCGATCCCGCCATATTGGTACTGGATGAACCCACTGCGGGTCTTGATCCACTTTCTGCAGAATTGCTAAAAAGAAAAATCCTGCAGGAAAAAAAGAAAAACAAGTTGATACTGATTACCTCTCATATCCTTAGTGACCTTGACGACCTCATTACACATATTCTTTATATACAGGAAGGGCAGTTGCAGTTTCTGAAAAGCCTGCAGGAGCTACGCAAACAAACCGGTGAAGAAAAAATCAGCCGCATCATCGCTTACCTTATGCAAAAGTATTCCGGCGAACAGAATGAGAAAAGCAATCTTGCCATCAGTAACGATGGATCGATCATTATAAAATAAAAATTAAGATGCAGGTAACTCGATATGTTTTATACGACATACTAAAAAGCAAGGTGATCCTGGCTTATACTTTATTCCTCTTCCTCGTTTCGTTCAGTCTTTTCCAACTGGAAGAAGATGGAGGTAAGGCGATACTGAGCCTCCTGACCATTGTACTGCTGGTAACGCCATTGATCAGCATGGTATTCAGCACCATTCACTATTACAACAGTTATGAATTTATGGAGCTGATGCTGTCGCAGCCGCTTGGCCGCACACGTATCCTGCTGAGCGAATATGCAGGCGCCGCGTTGTCCCTTCTTGCTGCATTCCTGTTGGGAGTGGGTATTCCAATCCTGTTTTTTGCTGCCGATAGCACTGGTTTCGCGCTTTTGTTTACCGGTACTGCGCTCACGCTTATTTTCACTTCCATTGCATTCCTCGCTGCAGTTTGCTCGCGCGATAAAGCACGCGGTATCGGTATCGCGCTGCTTATCTGGTTCTATTTCGCACTGATCTATGACGGCCTGTTGATGATGCTTTTGTTTTCCTTCAGCGACTATCCCATGGAAAAATTCACTTTATTATTATCAGCCCTTAACCCCGTTGACCTTGCACGCATATTTATTATGCTGCAATTAGATGTAAAGTGCCCTCATGGGTTATACTGGTGCTGTTTACCAGGATTTCTTTGGCAGCATTGCTGGCATCGCGTTTACAGCAGGCATTATGCTAATCTGGATATTCATTCCCCTATTTCTGGCAGTACGTCTCTTTAGAAAAAAAGACCTCTGAGTGTTAAAACATTATTTCACAACCTAAATTTCCAACTATGTCAACTCTTTCAAAAAGTACCCTTGCTCAAATTGTAACAAACGATTACCGCACTGCGTCTGTTTTTGAAAAATATCAGCTCGATTATTGCTGCCGTGGAAAACGTTCGCTCGAAAAAGCCTGCGAGGACAGCGGTATTGAAGTAGAAAAATTGCTGGCAGAACTGCAATCGGTTTCGCAGGTAACGAACGAAGCATGCGAACTCAAGTCCTGGCAACAGGGTCACAAAATATTACCCGGCCGCCTCGCAGATCATATAGAGCAAACGCATCACCAATATGTAAAAAAAGAAATTCCGATCATTTCCGGCTTTCTCCAGAAAATAGCAATTAAACATGGCGAACGCCACCCTGAACTAATTTCTGTTCAAAATCATTTTCTCAATCTGTCGTCTGAATTACTGAAACATCTGGCGAAAGAAGAAACCATATTATTTCCCGCCATACGCGAAATGGAAAACAAACAAAAAAACGGTCAGGAACCAAGCGCAGAAGAAAAAAAATGGGTGACAGGGCCTATCCGGTTAATGGAAATGGAGCACGAAGATGCCGGCGACGAAATGGAAATGATACGTACACTCACCAATGACTACACTCCGCCTGACGATGCTTGCACCAGCTACAAAATTGCGTTTAAATCACTGCACGATTTTGAAAAGGACCTGCACCAGCATGTTCACCTGGAGAACAATGTTTTGTTTCCGGCATTGTTGAGTGAATAAAGCCGACAATCCTGACAGGCTCTATAGAACTGAAAGGATTTTATGTAAATTGTAGTCGTGAAAAGGACTTACTTTTTATTATCTGTAGTAATACTACTGTCAGCATGCTCAAAAGGATCTGATCGTAAAACTGATCGTGACGCACCCGTGGTAACGATAACTACACCGGTTAATGACCAGTCATTCCCCGTTGGAAGTACCATGAATGTTACCGGCGCCGTAACCGATGCCGGGAAAATTGTGCAGGTACACATTCATTTCTCCAGCCTTACTTCCGGACAACTTTTACTCGACGTGCATCGCTATCCGGGTACAGAAAATTATACACTGGCTGAAAGCATACAAATCCCCTCCACAGGTGAATTCCGCTTACAGGTAATAGCACGTGACAATGCCGGCAATGAAGGCAGAAAAACAGTTGTTGTTAACGGCAACTAATATCAAATACTGCGAATCTTATGTTCGTCGCGGTATTGAATTTTGTAAAGATCCTTTCGTCGGTCGCTCCAGGGTTGCACGCTTCCGTATTCTCGATTACGCTTCAAAAGATTCATATCCAGTTCCTGTATAATTGCCGTCTCCACATTGGGTGGCGCTTCTGCCGCCAAACCTTCACGATGAAACTCAATATCGCTTGGTGTAAGGATTGCAGATTGCGCAAAATGGATATCCAGGTTTTCAACATTGGGTAAGTTGCCAACACAACCAGAAATTACCACGTACACCTGGTTTTCAATGGCACGCGCGTGGGAGCAATATCGAACACGCAAATAAGAGCGTCGCTCATCTGTATTGAATGGAACAAAAATGATGTTAGTTCCCTTGCTCGCAGCAATTCTCGACAATTCGGGGAACTCGATATCATAGCAAATTGCGATCGACACTTTACCACAATCGGTATCAAACACTTTTACTTCATTGCCGGGTTGCACGCCCCACCATTTTCGTTCGTGTGGCGTAATATGAATTTTGTACTGCTTACCATGTGTACCATTTCTTTTAAAAAGGTAAGAAACATTGTAAAGGTTGTCGTTTTCAATAACAAAATGTGAACCGCCCACAATATTAATGTTGTATTGTATAGCCAGTCTCGTAAATAATTCAACATACTGACCCGTAAATGCATTCAGTTGCCGCACAGATTCGGCAGGCTGCATCTTGGGCAGGAAAGTAAGCAACTGCATGGTGATCATTTCCGGAAATACCACGAAGTCGGACCGGTAATCTGAAGCCACATCTACAAAATATTCGCAATTGGCAGCGAAGTCATCAAAACTTGTGATGTCACGCATCTGGTATTGTATGCATGCCACGCGCACATATGGATCACGTTTTTCACGATATCCCTTACGATCGTCGTATAAAAGATTGCTCCATTCCAGGAAAGTACCATAACCCATCGATTCTTTATCGTTGGGAAGATAACCGGGAAGTAATCGTTCCAGCACAAATCCATTGGAGAGTTGAGCGGTGAGTACCGGGTCATAAATTTTGCGATCCATCACCTGCTGTACATACTGCTCCACTTTCATTTTGGAAGCATACTGGTGATAATTGGGGATCCTGCCTCCAATCAACATTGTCATCAGGTTTTTTCTTTCACCAGTTTCTTTCGCAAATCATAAAGCCTGCGCGCAAGTTTCATTTGTCTGAAAGCAGGATGCACCATCATCTCCATACCATATAGCGTATCGCCATTGGGGTCGTGGTTGGTGATATATCCATTTGCTGTAAGTTCATTCCAGCTGGCAGTTGCCGAATACAAACTTCGTTTGATAATCAGGCTGCAGGAGGACGCCACAATTTTTTTATCGTATTCAATACAAAACTGTCCTTCAGGAAAAGTGCTGGTGATACGTTCAAATTGCTCCTTCTTCCAGGGCAACATGCCCGGGAAACAGGCTAGTTACAATTCGCGAACGGCATCATAGTCACTCATTTTTAAACGCCGTGCCCTGATCCGTTTCGCGATCGGTGTGGTTTCTTTTTCATTTTCCGGGTGATTTTCTTTCATAGCCATAGTCAGAATATTCAATTAAAGATTGTAATTCAATTATGTACAAGTAGTCAATTTCGTGAGTCCGTTTCCTTGAGGTTCAAAAGCTGTGCCACGCAGGGCCGCCAATTAATCCTTTAATCCTGATTATCTTTGCGGTATGCATATCGACATTCTCACAGTTTTACCCGACTTGTTACAGAGTCCTTTCGAGCACAGCATCATGAAACGTGCGCAGGATAAGGGATTACTCACGGTCCGGGTACATCATTTACGCAAATGGGCAGTCAACGAATATGGCCAGATTGATGATTACCAGTACGGTGGTGGCGCGGGAATGGTGATGATGTGCGAACCACTTGCGAAGGCTATTGAAGAATTAAGCCAGGAACGAAGCTACGATGAAATTATCTATCTCACTCCTGATGGAGAGCGGCTGAACCAGGGTATTTCAAACCAGCTTTCGCTGAAAAAAAACCTGCTGATGATCTGCGGCCATTATAAAGGGATTGATGAGCGCATTCGTACACATTTTGTAACGAAAGAAATTTCGATCGGGGATTATGTACTGAGTGGTGGCGAACTGGCAGCAGCCGTTTTGGTCGATTCCATTGGCCGACTCTTACCCGGCGTACTCAACGACGAAACTTCAGCGTTATTCGATTCTTTCCAGGACAACCTGCTCGCTCCACCGGTCTATACCCGCCCGGTTGACTTTCGCGGATGGAAAGTACCCGACGTGCTTATGAGTGGCGACCATCGGAAGATTGAAGAATGGCGACATGAACAATCTTTGGAAAGGACACAACAGCGAAGACCCGACCTGCTTGAAGGAAGTGGTTTGTAAAACCCCTACGGTCGATTGAATTTCACAGCTTAATATATAGGCAGACATCGGAAGCTTCCAGGGATGGATTTGCCTCTCAAATCTTTCACAAACAATTGAGAAAGATCATAAAATATCAGTGACAACATACCGTTATTTGCACTAATTTTACGGCGTTCCGCCCTGACTGCTAAGGGTTTGTCCTTTCAGTAATTGGCGGATTTTAACCACTTAGTGTTCTAAATGAAGGCCCTGACCACCATTACAGACCCGGTTTATATTCCGAGGGATACTTACACGGCATACGAAAAGTTCTGGTTACGTTATATCAACGATAAACGGGACCTGCCCTTTATTCATTTGTTGACGGCTATTCATTTGCTTGTAATCCCTTCCGCCATTGTGTTGTATACGCCATTGTTGCAAGGCCTCTGGTGGTGGGCACTTTATATTCCCTATTTCTATATATCACAGCTATATTTCAAAGGGCGTTTCGGTTTGATGCTGCATTGCATCAGCCACCGCAAGCTTTTTAAAAAAGGTTATACTTGGATTTATCACTGGATCATCTGGGGAATTTGCCCCTACTTCGGTCATACGCCGGAAACGTATTTTGTTCACCACATGGCTATGCACCATGTTGAAAACAACAACCACGACGATGCCAGCAGCACGCTTCCCTATCAACGTGACAGTCTTCGCGGTTTTGGTGCTTATGTAACAAGATTCCTGTTCCTCGGGTTCAGGGACACTTTTATGTACCTGTTCAGCCGCAAACGCAAGAAGTTTTATATGCGCCTCACTTATGGCGAAATGTCTTTTTATGCGTTTTGTATACTGATGTGTTTCGTAAACCTGAAAGCAACGCTTTTCATCTTTATCATTCCGTTTGTTTTTGCCCGAATTGTAATGATGCTGGGCAACTGGGCACAACACGCATTTGTTGACCCTGAAGATCCGGATGAGAATACCATCAATTGTATTAATACCAAATACAATCAAACCTGCTGGAACGATGGCTATCATGCTGTGCACCATATGCGCCCGGCGTTACACTACACAGAGATCCCGGTTGAATTTTTGAAAAACAAAGAGAAGTTTGCCGAACGAAAAGTGCTCGTATTCGACGGCATTCACTACCTCCATATCTTCTTCTGGCTAATGACCAAACGTTACGACAAACTTGCCGACAACCTGGTTAACATCAACAACATGTTCAGCAATCGTGAAGAAGCCATCGCATTGATGAAAGAACGTACCCGGAAAATGCCTTTGGCAAAATCAAATTGAGTTGATGGGTTGTGCTGTTTCCCCGTAAATTTGAATTGGCATCATATTTACAGAATTGGGTTAGCAGTTCCAACTAAACAATCAACGCAACTATGCTTCTTACAGCGCTTCTTGCAGATATACATCAGCAACGCATTTATCCCGCAACCATTCATTTTGAAAATGGACGGATCGCTTCCATTCGTGAAGCTGGTGATGACCCCATTACACATGAAGGTTATATTATTCCCGGTTTTGTAGACAGTCATGTGCACATTGAAAGCTCCATGCTCGTGCCTTCAGAATTTGCGCGGCTGGCGGTGGTACATGGTACTGTTGCTACAGTAAGTGATCCGCATGAGATCGCAAATGTCTGCGGTATGGATGGTGTATTGTTTATGATTGAGAATGGCAACACGGTTCTTTTCAAATTCAATTTTGGAGCCCCCCAGTTGCGTTCCCGCCACACAATTTGAAACTGCTGGTGCTGCTCTGAATGCCGCCGACGTAAGGAAACTGCTGGAACGTGAAGACGTACGTTATTTAAGTGAAATGATGAATTTTCCCGGCGTACTTTTTAAGGATCCGGAAGTGATGGAAAAAATAAAAGCCGCACATGATTTGGGTAAGCCTGTTGATGGCCATGCACCGGGATTACGCGGCGATGCAGCACGTAACTATATTGCTGCCGGCATCAGCACCGATCATGAATGCTTTACCGAAGAAGAAGCGCGCGACAAGCTGGAAGCTGGTATGAAAATCATCATCCGCGAAGGAAGCGCTGCCCGCAATTTTGATGCGCTGATTCCGCTGTTGAAAGAATATCCAAACGATATACTTTTCTGTAGTGATGACAAACACCCCGACAGTCTCGTGCTCGGACATATCAACCAACTTTGTGCACGCGCAATACAGGCGGGTGTTGATGCCTGGTCGGTATTAAAAGCGGCCTGTCTTAATCCTGTTTTACATTACAAACTTGATGTGGGATTATTGCGCGAAGGCGACCCTGCTGATGCAGTGATTGTGAAAGACCTGGAAAATTTTGAAGTAACACACACTTTCATCAATGGAGAACAGGTAGCCCAGCAAGGAAAAAGTTTCATTCAGGCAAAACCAGCCGTGGCGATCAACCAGTTTGATTGCAATTTAAAAACGCCTGAGGATTTTGCACTCAGCTCTACCGATACACTTCCACCCTTTTCCAGCCATCACGATCCGTTGGTTATTCCGGTGATGGAAGCACTGGACGGACAATTGATCACTACTTATCTCCAGGAAAAAGGAAAAATTGAAAACGGGTTCTGGGTTGCAGATACCGAAAGGGATATATTGAAAATTGTGGTGGTGAATCGCTATCACAATGCTCCTGTATCCATCGCATTTATTAAAAATTTTGGTTTGAAAACAGGTGCCATTGCGTCGTCAGTTGCACATGATAGCCATAATATTGTTGCTGTTGGCGTAGACGACAACTCCATTTGCGAAGCAGTAAACGCAGTTATTCACGCCAAGGGTGGTGTATCAATTTACACGCCAGAAAATGGCATCGATTTGGTAGCACTACCTGTAGCCGGGTTGATGAGCACCGACGACGGATACAAAGTTGCCGAAGCCTACTCGCGTATTGATCAGGCTGCAAAACAAGCGGGGTCAACGCTGGGCTCACCGTTTATGACGCTGTCATTTATGGCACTACTTGTAATCCCTCATCTCAAACTGAGTGATAAGGGTCTGTTTGATGGTGATAAATTTGAATTTGTTACATCAACAAAATCTGATGTAATTCAGTAAATAAATCGGTTGTCGGCATCTTCACATTTTATTAAGAGCAGCGCATGTAACCATTGGGCGCTTTCCGCATCTTATAATTATGAGAACCGATTTCCATATCAGCACATTTATTGATGAGCCTGCACTGCTGGAAAACCTCGTTGAAAAACTCGCATCGCGTCACCAGAACATGTATCATCCCGCGCAAATGATCACGAAAGATTTGCAGTCGATGGACACAGCCTCCACGCAAACTTTTGTAAGCGGCACCCTGCAATTTGAAAAAAGCGAGGGACAGGAACTTACGCTTACACAAACACCCTTCATTTCGCAATTCTATTTCACCTGCATTTGTGAAAGTGATAGCGAATATGGTTTGGAATGGGGAGTGAGTTTGTCGTGAGGAACGAGGATCGAGGATCGATGGTCGTTGTCCGATGTCCGTTGTCCGATGTCCGATGTCCGATGACATTTTCTTTGCCGTTTGCCGTTTGCCGTTTGCCGATTCTCACGCCTAATGTCTTCCACAAGAACAAATCTCCGCTTCCGTTTCCGTTTCATCATGCCATGAAAAGCTGGCTGCATTTTGTGAGGTTTCCCAGTAGAAAGGAACACGTGACCGATTATTATTTGCTATTCCTTGCAGCGTATTCGCATCCCAGATTCTGCCATTCACCATTACATAAGTTAGCGATTCCGAATTGCGGATGTTTTCCAATGGATTTTTATCCACTACAATCAAATCAGCAAGTTTGCCAACCTCCAGTGATCCGATATACTTATCCAACCCAAGACTTACCGCGGGATGAATGGTTGCTGTTTGCAAAGCTTCGTGCGGTGTCATTCCGCCCTGGTGCATCATCCAGATTTCCCAGTGTGCGCCAATACCCTGCATCTGTCCGTGCGCACCCATGTTGATACGTACTCCGTTATCCATCAGTTTTTTTACGGTTTGGGATGTGAGGATATGTCCATTTTCATATTCTTCTTCGGGCAACATCATACGATGCCTGCTGCGTGTGTCCACCACACTGCGGGGCGTAAATCGATTCAGTCGCTCCTGCTCCCACACATTGGTATGTTGAAACCAATAATATTCGCCACTTACTGATGCGTAGTTAACAATGAGTGTGGGGGTATAACCTGTTTGCGAATTCTTCCACAATTGTATCATGTCATTATACAACGGAGCAACGGGAATATTGTGTTCAATGGTCGTATGTCCATCCAAAATCATACTGAGGTTATGATAAAAGAAAGAACCGCCTTCGGGCACTACTTCCATATTCAGTTCACGCGCTGCCTGTATCACCATTTGCCTTTGCTCACGGCGCGGCTGGTTGTAACTTTTTACTGAAAATGCGCCAAATGATTGCGTACGACGCAATGCACTGCGGGCGTCATCAATACTATTTATAACTGCTTTAAAGTTTCCATCGGCACCATATAAAACGGTTCCGGTTGAAAATACGCGCGGTGCAATAATTCCCCCGGCTTTCGACAATTCACTTTGTGCAAATACCCATTCGCTATTAGCCGAGGGATCGTGAATGCTGGTAACACCATATGCCATATTCACGAAATAAGGCCAATGCTGTTGTGGTGTAATTCCAGTACGGAAATGGCCCGCATGCCCGTGTGCATCAATAAAGCCGGGTAAAATGGTTTTGCCAGCACAATCAATCACCTGCGCTCCTGCAGGAACTTCGATGTTGCCAACAGCACCTACTGCTTTTATCTTATTTCCTTCAACTACGATCGTTCCTTTCTCAATTACTTCCAAACCTTTCATCGTAATGATGCATGCATTGGTGAGCGCAACCAATCCCTTTGGTTTATCCGTCGGCACCTGAAATTTAATTTCGCGACCACTCTCAGGTACTTTGAAGAGTGAATCGGGTTTATTGGCAACAAATTCAAAGCGATCTTCCAGCGCAATTGTAAAATACTGGTTGCCCAATGTATAATGCAGCTTGCTGCCATCGCTACTCCAGTGCAGGTTATGACCCGCATCGCGGGAAATAACTTTTACAGGGAAATCGGTTGTACTGCCATTCAGTTCAAGGGTTTTTCCGGCACTGGGAAACGCTGCGATATAAGCTTTATGCAAATCGACAAACGCAATCCATTTTTCATCAGGAGAAACGGTAAACTGATTTCCATAAGTACTGTTGATATGCGTGCGTTGATCGTCACCATCGAGGCGACAACTGGCGATACCACTCCCCTGCTGGTAAAAAATGCGTTTACCGCTTTTATCAAACACAGGCGCGTCACCACCGGCACGCACAAAAATTTCTTCGCCACCCCCGGCGCTCATGTAATAGATGCCGGGCTTAGCTGTATACCCGAGACCCAGACCATTATTGCTTCCTTCACGTTTGAAAACTATCCATTTTCCATCGGGAGAAAAAGATGGCTGGCGGTAAATACCTTTCCCTTGTGTAAGTTTTACGGGCTTCGCAGAACCCTGCAGGTTGATGCTGTAGATTGCACCCGAAGCTGTATCGCTCCAGGTGATATAAACTGCTGTTCTTCCATCAGGCGAAAAGGAAGGTTCCATTTCAAAACCGGCTTTCTCATAACCTTTTATAGAAGAGGAAGTAACACGTTGTGATTTGCCTGAAGACATATCCATCTTCCACAAATAACCTACTGCATTGTACAGCATCCACTTTCCGTCGGGAGATGTTTTTGCATGACGAATTACGCGTGGTTGAAACTGTTCCGGATCCAGGTCCTGTTGAAAACGTACAGCGTCGTAAATGCGTTGTTTCACTTCAGCCGTAAAGGGTATCTCGGTTGCACTGTTCACAGCATTTACATTGATGCGAATGATTTTTCCTTTACTCCAGGTTATGATATGCTGGTCATCAGGGGTCCATGCATAACCCGTGTACAATCCGAAAATACTCCAGGCTTCCTGTTGGTCTTTCGAAAGGTCATCATAAACCGGCCATTCAACTCCGGTTTGTAAATCGCGGATAAACAAAACAGATTTTGTACGCACTCTTTTTATAAAGGATAAACATTTTCCATTGTGGGAAAGCTGGGGACGTACTGCGCCGCCAGGACCGCCAGTCACCTGTTCAATGTTTCCTTTTTCACGATCATAACGACGGATAACAAATATCTGGTTGTTGGGGTCTTTATTGTACTGGAAAGAACCTCCGGGATACATGTCTTCGCTGAAATATACATAGCGGCCATCGCCTGAAATCACCGGTTCGTTTACATCCTGCTGGTCATTTTTTCGGGTGGTAAGTTTTACGCCAGATCCTCCGGTAATATGATACAACCACATTTCACCAGCGCCAAGTGAGCGACCTGAAGTGAAATGTTTGCGCGCAACAAAGTATTCACCATCGGGCGACCAGGTTGCATTATTTAATAAACGGAAATTTTCTTTTGTAACCTGGCGCGCTTCTTTTCCATCGGCATTCATTACCCAGATATTGTCGCCGCCACCAGCATCAGAAGTAAAAAGGATCTTTTTTCCGTCGGGACTATAACGGGGCTGTACTTCAATTGCATGACCGCCGCGTAACAGCGTTGCTTTTTCCTCCTGTTACCGGTATTGAATAAATGTCACCCAGCAGGTCGAATACAATGGTTTTACCATCGGGCGATAAATCCAGGTTCATCCAGGTACCCTCTGTAGTTGTAAACTGTACTTCTTTGTAGGTACCTTCGGGTGCATTTACATCCCATTTTTTGTCTGATTTCTTTTCCTGTGCAAAAACAAATGCAGGTAATAAAAGGCTTAAACTAAAGGCAGCTAGTTTCATGAGTTTAGTATTCTGTGGTAACTAAGGTAGGGATTTGAATCGTTTTGACCACCCGGTAAAATGACCAGCGGTGATCATATAGTTGTTTATATTTTTTTATTGCTGGCTCCGGAGTATTTTTGAAACAAATAGTTCCAATGAGCATGAAGAATATTTCTGTGATCGCATTTGATGCGGATGATACGTTGTGGGTGAATGAACCTTATTTCCGGGAGACGGAGGAGAAGTTTTGCGCCTTACTGCAGGATTACATACCACTTCATACTGCCGCGCAGGAACTTTTTAAAACCGAAATTGAAAATCTCTCATTGTATGGATATGGAGTAAAAGGTTTCATGTTGTCGATGGTGGAAACAGCATTGCGTGTTTCCAGTAATACTGTCCATGTTTCAGTAATTGAAAAAGCACTGGAATACGGCAAAGAATTGCTCGCCCGCCCTATCGAATTACTCGAAGGCGTAGAAGATGTGTTGAAGGCATTACACGGTAAATACAGGCTGGTAGTAGCTACCAAAGGCGACCTGCTCGACCAGGAACGTAAACTGAAAAAATCGGGACTGGAACATTATTTCCATCATATCGAAATTATGAGTGACAAAAAGGAACAGGATTATGTGAAACTAATCCGTCACCTGGATATAAAGCCCGAACAATTTTTGATGCTGGGCAATTCGTTGAAATCAGATGTATTGCCTGTTATTTCTATGGGTGGGCATGCAGTTCATATCCCCTATCATATCACCTGGGACCATGAGAAAGTAGATCATCATATTGAACATCCAAACTTCTACCAGGCAGAAAGCCTGAAAGACGTTTTGGATATGTTATAAGCAAAACGCCCGTCCAGACTGCATTTCCTCCACCCGGGCAGCCCCGGGGGTGGTCATTCGCCGCCATCAATCGCCCATTCACCGAGTTTTAGGCTGTAAATGCCTGTAGGCGCTTGTATTTTGAAGGTTGCCGCCCTAGTTTTACATCCATAATTGAAACATTTGTATGAGCGACTATAAAGAATACAGGGATGATGAGCGCCGGCCCCGCGTTTTTACCGAAGACACTCGCCGCCGTCATGACAGTTCAGGTCATATGTGGACAGGACTGTTCCTGCTCGTAATTGGTGCAATTGCCCTGGCAAAAAGTTTTGGCGTTCCGGTGCCACGCTGGCTATTCAGTTGGCAGATGCTCCTGATCGCTATTGGCTTTTTGATCGGGCTGAAAAAAGGTTTCCGCGATGGTGGCTGGTTTGTCCCCGTGATTATCGGCACAGCGTTTTTGCTGAACGAATTTTTTCTTGATGGGCAACTCCGCAAGCATATCTGGCCCATCGCACTGATTGTGATCGGCCTTCTTTTTTTGCTTCGTGCCCGCGGCAACAACTGGCGGATATGTCGCGAAGAAAAAAATGGGTGATGGCAAAACCGATTCGGGCCCTGTTGAGGGAATAGTTGGTAACAGGGAAGAATACACAGATGATGATGTTGTTAAAAGCACCTGTATTTTCAGCGGATCTAAAAAAGTGATCCTTTCAAAACATTTTAAAGGAGGTGAACTGGTAAACGTTTTTGGCGGATGTGAGATTGATCTTACCCAGGCTGATATGACGAGCCCTGCTGTGCTGGATGTAACAGCCATCTTTGGTGGTGCCACACTGGTGGTGCCTCCCAACTGGGCCATCCGCTCCGAAGCACTCACCATCTTCGGTGGCATCGGCGACAAACGAAAGATTATCGCCGGCAGCGAATCTCCAACTCGCACGCTTGTGATTAAAGGAACGATGGCGTTTGGAGGGATGGAAATTAAGAGCTATTAGGGAGGATGCGGGAAAGTGAAAATATGGAAATGTGAAAATATGGGAATGTGAAAATTTAAGAATTCACTTTGCTTTATAGAATCAAAAGTATTTCTCACTCGCTTTCCAACGTTTTCACATTTTCACATTTACACATTTTTTTCCTGGGACTTTTTAAACCTGTTATTATGAATTGGTATCTCGCAAAACTTGTTTTCCGCATTGTTTGCGGCGACGGACAGCACACAGCTCAGTTTGATGAACAGCTGCGCCTTGTAGCCGGAACAGATAAGGAAAATGCATTCCGCAAGGCGTACGATATTGCGAGACAGGAAGAGGACAGTTTTTACAATCGAAAAGAACAACTGGTACGGTGGGAGTTTATCAACATCAGTGAACTTTATCATTTGCAGGAGTTGATAGATGGCGCGGAACTTTATTCGCGCATTGAGGAAAGAGAAAATGCAGACGCCTATATACATGCAATTCATCAGAAAGCTAAAAACCTTTTTTTCGGTCAAACACACCAGCTACTGAAGCTGGCCTGAACTACCCATGTCGGAATCACCATTTTCTACAAGAAGGTTCGTTATTATTTTCAGTATCTGCTGGCTGGTGCTGATGGTAGATCATGCGCTGTTGTTGTACTGGATTGATGTGTCGCTGAAATCAGCGATCTATGACAGTATTATCAGCAACACCATCCTCCTGGGCGCATGCCTGCTCATTATGAATACCATCCGCTATTATCTTCCCGGACGTGAGCAATACATGAACCTTATCATCATGTGCCTGGTGCTTACCGGTTTCTGGCTTGCTCTCGACAGATGGCTGCTGGGGATTTTAGTGGATGACTCGTATGAATATGAAGCTTTTCTTAACAAGTCGATGGTGATACGATTTAGCATCGGCATCCTGGTAGTAGGTATTGTTACGATGCTGGCCATTAACTGGCATAGCTGGCACGAACAGAAGGAAAATGAAAGTCGAAAATCAGATGCAGAGAAAATGGCGCGTGAAGCAGAATTGTATAAGCTACGCCAGCAATTACAACCCCATTTTCTTTTTAACAGCCTGAACTCCATTAATGCGTTAATTGTGAGTCGCCCGGTTGAAGCACGTAAAATGGTGCAACAACTTTCGGATTTTTTGCGAGGTACATTGAAAAAAGAAGAAACCCAATGGGTGAGCCTGCAGGAAGAATTCCAGTACCTGCAATTATATCTTGATATTGAAAAAGTGCGTTTTGGAAACCGGCTCTCAACGCAGGTTGAAATAGAAGAAGCAACAACCACAGTAAAATTGCCCGCGCTGCTTTTGCAACCCGTAGTAGAAAATGCTATTAAATTTGGGCTTTATGATACGGTAGGTGAAACCGTCATCGGCATTAAAACATCAATCGATAACAATGAGCTGGTGGTGGAAGTGACCAATCCTTTTGATCCTGAAACCGCAGCTCCGCAAAAAGGTACCGGTTTTGGTTTGAAATCTGTACAACGGCGCCTCTATCTTTTGTTTGGCCGTGCGGATCTGCTGCAAACGAGCGCACAGGGAGAATTGTTTATAACAAAAGTTCGTGTGCCGCAACCGGTGGCCCATCCGGTTGAAAAAGACCAGGCAATAAACAAAAACGAAATGACCAGTCAAACGAATTAAACATGAGTAAAGTAATCATTATAGACGACGAGCCGCTGGCACGCAGTATTGTGAAGGAATACCTGCAAACGCATCCTGAACTTGAATTGCTGGCTGAATGTGGCGATGGATTTGAAGGTGTAAAAGCGATTCAGCAATTTCAACCCGATCTTATTTTTTTAGATATACAAATGCCAAAGATCAATGGGTTTGAAATGCTCGAGTTGTTGGAAAAGCCACCTTCCGTCATTTTCACAACAGCTTTTGATGAGTATGCAATTCGTGCTTTCGAATCGCATGCGGTCGACTATTTGCTTAAGCCTTTTAACCAGGAACGTTTTGATCGAGCAGTAAACAAATGGATGGAAAGCCCACGCAATGGCGAAAGCGACACCAAAGAATTGCTGGAAACCGCTGCACAATCACCTGCTCAAAACAACCGCATCGTTGTGAAGAACGGTAGCAAGATTAAGATCATTCCCGTACACGATATCTTCTACCTGGAAGCAGCAGACGATTATGTAAAAATCCATACCGCAGAAGGATATTTTTTGAAAAACAAAACCATGTCGTACTTCGAACAACTGCTCGATGCGGCACATTTTGTACGCTCGCACCGTTCCTATATCCTGAATGTTCAACAGATCACCCGCATTGATCCTTATGAAAAAGACAGTCATGTTGCGGTATTAAGAACAGGTGCCAGGATTCCCGTAAGCCGTGGCGGTTATGGAAAGTTGAAGCAGGTGCTGGGGTTGTAGGAAATTATGCTTCTCCCGGAATCCACAATGCCCCCCCACGCTATCACGTCGTGCGCCTGTTACGGATGAGAATACGTTTACCTCTTCCCTCCACCTTAACACGCCGATCAGCGCCATCACCAGCGCTTCTTTGTAAGCGATCAGGTTGTTGTCGGGAAGAACAACTTCAACGTTTTTCTCCAACAATAAATCGGACAGGCGTTTAACAAGGAAATTATTAAAGGCGCCGCCACCCGTTACCAGTAATTTCTCCGGCTCCGTTTTCGTTGCTGTGGCTTTTAATAAATCTACGGCGGCTGTTATTTGTATAGCGATGTGTTCGGTAAAAGTTCGCAGGCGATCGTTGAGGCTGTAACCACTTTCTTTTATGAGCGGGTACACCACATCGGTACCCCATTCATTGGCCAACGATTTGGGCCAGGGTTTCCTGTAGTAATCGAGATCATTAAGTTTTTCAAGCAGATCGCTTTTCACCTGCCCTGAGGCGGCCATGGCGCCTTTGTCATCAAATGCTTTCCCGTCCTCGTTCACCAGCATATTCAAAACGCGGTTGGCTGCACAAACATCAAATGCGATATAGGGAACCTGATTGGCCGAAATATTTGCAATACCACCGAGATTGAGGAAATAAGCGTAATCACCCAGCAACAGTTGTTCACCAATGGGGACAATCGGTGCACCCTGTCCGCCAAGTGCAACATCCATCGAACGCAGGTCGCTCACAACCGGCAATCCGGTTTCAGCGGCAAGCGCGGCACCATCACCCAATTGAGCTGTGAGTCCACGGGAAGGATCATGAAAACTGGTATGTCCATGCGATGCAATCAGCCCTACCTTATAATGAAGATCATGGGCGTCGATAAAGCGGTTTACTTCACGGCCCAGGTAGTGGCCATATTCAACATGTAATAATTGATAATCGAAAGCGTTTAATCGGGTGGCATTTTGCAGGCGGCTAACCCATTCATCCGCATAGGGATAGCAATCCGCCGCCAGGATTTCAAACCGCCATTTTCCGCCATTCTCCTGAATTTCAGCAAAAACAATATCCAGACCATCCAGCGAACTACCACTCATTAATCCTAAAGCGCGATATACCATGCAATTGATTTTGTTTAGATTTGCCCAAAATTACTCTTAAAAAGGTTAGGGTTCCACCAAAACAGCAGCACATGATAATCAACCTCAGCGAAAATCACAGCCTTGTAAGCAATTGGGTTAGCGAATTAAGGGATGTGGAAGTTCAACACGATCGCATGCGTTTCCGTCGCAATCTTGAAAGAATTGGCGAAATCGCCGCATATGAAATCAGTAAAGTGCTGCCTTATACAGAAAAAGAAGTGCAAACGCCGCTGGGTACAAAGACTTCAAAACTGATTCAGGATCAGCCAGTACTGGCTACTATTCTGCGCGCAGGCCTGCCGCTGCACCGGGGCATGCTCAATTATTTTGATAAAGCCGACAACGCATTCATTTCCGCTTATCGCAAACATAATAAAGACGGCAGCTTTGAAATCAGCCTGGATTATGTTTCCTGCCCCGAGCTGGAGAACCGCACCATCATCATCAGTGATCCGATGCTGGCCACCGGGTCTTCGCTGGTAAAAACGATCCACTACCTGAAAGAAGAAGGCAAGCCCCGTGAAATTCATATCGTTGCAGCTATTGCCTGCACCGTAGGTATCGAATACGTAAAACGTGAAGAACCTTCTGTTATCATCTGGTGCGGAGACATTGACGATGAGCTCACTGCAAAAGGTTATATCGTTCCCGGTCTCGGCGACGCCGGCGACCTGGCATTTGGCGCAAAAGTTCAAATGTAACCCACCCTGTTAAAATTGGCTTTTGTAACAACAAAAAAGCAGCAAATCGCCATTTTTACAAGTCTTGAAATTGTTGTACTTTACAAATTCGTGTCCCGGATAAAGAGTTGAACACAACCGGGGCAATTTGTGCGGATGCTGCAACGTTTTAGTGTAGCACAGGGTCAAACCAGACGAGTCGCCTGACCAGCGGACAAACTCAATTGCTGTGATGAAAAAAATAATTGCAACCCTTACTATCTGTGTCCTCTTCGGAAATGTGACCAATGCACAGGATCCTAATTTCTCGCAGTTTTTTGCGTCCCCCATGACACTTAATCCAGCGCTAACTGGGAAATTTGACGGAGAATATCGATTTGCAGCCAACTACCGGAACCAGTGGCCTTCTATCAATCGCGCATATACTACCATGACAGCTTCGCTGGATATGGGCATCCTCAAAAATCGCATTCCCGAGTTCGATCAGTTTGGTGTGGGCATCATGGCTTATAGCGATAAAGCCGGCAATGGCGCACTCAACAGCACTTATTATGCGCTATCAGTGGCTTATCACAAAGCGCTGGACGAAGATGGCTATCATCAGATTGGTGCAGGGTTTCAGGGTACTTATATGAACAAACGGCTGAATACACAGGAACTGAAATTCCAGGACCAACTGACGCCAATGGGTTTTACCGGTGTAACACAGGAAAGTTTTGCAAGCAACCAGGTAAACCTGAATTATTTTGACATCAATGCCGGTGTGATCTATAACGGATCCACCAATGGGTATAATAACTTTTACCTCGGCGCATCGATGTACCATATAAACAGGCCAAAAGAAAGCTTTCAGGAAGGAAGCTTCCTTTTGAACTCACGCGTTACCCTGCAGGCAGGTGCGCGCATTCCTGTTGGCACTTATAATTCATTGCACATTGCAGGCAATCACAGTATGCAGGCCAAAGCAACCAACACAATGATTGGTGGTGCATTCAGCCTTAACGTAAATAACGATGAAGAAAACCCTACCAACTTTTACCTGGGTAGCTGGTATCGCTTCGGCGATGCACTGATACCTTATGTAGGGTTGGAGTTTGGTGAATGGCATTTTGGTGCGTCATATGATGTAAATACATCTGCACTTAAAGCTGCATCCAACTCACGCGGCGGTGTAGAAATCTCATTGATCTATGTGCGCAAACACACAGATCCAAACATGAAGAAGCTGAACTGTCCAAAGTTTTAGCCGGGATTTTCCTGATTACGTGATTACCGCGTAGATATTTTAGCCGGGATTTCAGTGATTTCAGAATTGCAACGTGTGTATTTGTTCATCACTGTTCAATCAATAATTGATATTGTCCTCCACAATATCTTCGGTTTCAGCAACCGATTCAAAAGCCACTTCCATTTTATTGCGGTCAAATTCTTTTTCATTGTTGGATATCCAGACCGTGGCAACGCCATTGCCGATAAAGTTGGTAATAGCGCGCGCTTCCGACATAAATCGGTCCACACCGAGCAATAGTGCCACACCTTCTATCGGAATCACTTTGATAGTTGAAAGCGTGGATACGAGAACTGCAAAACCACTGCCTGTTACACCAGCTGCACCTTTGGATGTTATCATCAATATACCGATGATACTTGCTATTTGTCCCCAGCTTAAATCAACATTAAAAACCTGCGCCAGGAAAATCATACACATGCTGAGATAAATGGTAGTACCGTCTAGGTTAAATGAATAACCTGTTGGCACCACTAATCCCACCGTTGATTTGCTGCAACCCATTTTCTCCAGTTTCTCCATCAGCGATGGAAGCGCCGATTCAGATGATGATGTTCCCAACACCACCAGCAATTCTTCTCGTATATATTTCAGAAAACGAATCAACCGGATGCGATACATGCGAAGTATAAACCAAAGTACCACGAAAATAAAAATGGCCATGGTAACATAAACTGTTATCATCAGTTTGCCCAAGGGCAATAAGGTATCAATACCATGTTTACTAATCGTATACGCCATGCCGCCCAGCGCGCCGAGCGGTGCCAGCAACATCACTTTATGCAAGCCACGGAAAACAACCTTAGAAATCTTTTGGAGTACATCAACAATCGTATGTCGTTTACTATAATAGTTTAAAGAAATGCCCGTTACAATCGCAAGCAGCAATACCTGCAGGGTACTGTTTTCTTTAAAGAAATTCCACCACGAAAAATCAGCTTTGTTCTGTGTGTATTTGGAAATATCACCAGCAGCAACTGCACTAATATCCACCCCATCTCCCGGCCTAATGATCATTGCCACCGCCACACCAATGATTAAAGCAAGTGTGGTAACCACTTCAAAATACAACAATGCCTTTGCTCCTACGCGTCCCACTTTCTTTAGGTTGCCCATGCTTACAATCCCAAGACAAATGGTAAGAAAAATAATGGGATTGATAAAAATCTTTACGATACTGATAAATGTCGTTCCCAACATCTCACTGGCTGTAGCGCCTATAGTCAGGTCCTGACCCAGAAAACGTGTTTTCAGCGGGCTTTCCAATACAGGATATAAAGCAAGCTCTGGAAATTTGTGACCAATAATTATCCCGGCTATTATTGCTACCAATACCCAAAAGGTGAGATTGGTGAGTAAACGTCGCATCATGAGGGAAAATTAAAAGGAATTTGTTTACAGTTATGATTCCTTCACGGGAGTTTCTACAAAAAACCTGTTGGTTATTTACTCACCGATTTATTTCCTTCAATAGAAAAACGATATGGAAGCAGGGCATCGTCACCGGCATAGTCAACGCCTATACGTGGTGACCTGATAATTTTATTTTCGGGATAAACAAAACCATCATCATATAAATGGAGTTCGCGGCTTTGCAGATTATAACCTGAATGGATGGTATGTATGCCAAGTGCCCTCGTAAGTTTTCCCGGACCTTTTCCCAGTTGATAGATATGGCGTGACGGTGTTCTTAGTTGCATCATATCAATTCCTTCCACGGGTTCTATGCCGCGTATAAGTACTGCATGCGGTGTGCCGGCAACGTTTGTAACAACATTGAAGAGATGATGTATTCCATAACACAGGTACACATACGCGATGCCGCCGGCAGCATACATCGGTTCTACACGTGTCGTACGTCGCCCCCCGTATACATGCGAGGCACGATCGCCCGTTCCTGCATAGGCTTCGCATTCCACAATACGCCCTGAAGTGCGAAGGCCATCAAAGTTTGTTACCAGCAGTTTTCCCAGCAATTCATGCGCAATCTTTAACACATCTTCGCGCTGATAAAAATATTTCGGTAATTTGCCCATCTCGGTATTATATTGGGGTTTGCGTGGTGCATTGATCGTTCAAACCATATCAAAGATGGTTGTTCCAGACTCTCAACGCTAAATAACTAAGGTTTGCTTAAAGAAATTGTCATTGCTATACAATCCTGGGGCGAAGCTCACCGCTTCATTATTCAACACAAATTATGGAAATGGGTGTTGATTCCCGGTTTGTTATACACCATTCTCTTTATTACAGGAATCTATTTCTTTGGTCGCTCGGCTACTGATGTAGTTGAATACATTACGCACATTTTACAATTGAGCGACTGGAGCCAGCAATTTCAAAACAGTTTTCTCGGGTTTCTGTTCACTTTTGCGGGAATCATTTTCTGGCTCACCTTATTGTTGTTCTATTTTTTCTTTCCTGAAATATATCTGCCTGATCATCGGTGCGCCGGTATTTGCCTATCTCTCCCGTAAGACTGAATCCATTATAGAAAATAATGAACATAACCCGGGCTGGAGTTCTGTAGGCAAGGAAGCAGCACGCGGTGTGATTACCGCTTTAAAGAGTTGTGGCTGGCAAACGGTTTACCTTATGGCATTGCTCCTCCTCTCGCTCATTCCCGTCATCGGCTGGATTACACCTTTGATTGTATTATTTATGGAATGTTACTATTATGGATTTAATATGGTGGATTATGGCCTGGCGAGGAATGGTTTCAGCAGCTCCCAGAGTATGCAGTTTATAGGCCGCCATAAAGGGCTTGCCATTGGTAATGGTATTCTTTTTTATCTGATGCACCTCGCTATCCCGTTCGCACCGGCTTATGCCATTGTAGCCGGCACCCTCACCGCCCATAAAGTAAAAGGCAACTGATGAAGCCCGGAAAATTATATCTCATTCCTGTGGTAATACAGGAAGAAGCATTACAAACCATTCCGGCTTATATCGTGGATGCCGTGAAGGAGTGCACAGTTTTTTTCGTTGAAAATGAACGAACCGCACGGCGTTTCCTCAAGAAACTTTGGCGCGAACTACCGGTGGATGAGCGCCGTTGGTATACCATTCACAAAGCGGAAGATGACGTGCGAAACAGTTTCAGGAAGGAACTTGCCTCCGGCCAGGTGATCGGGCTTTTGAGTGAAGCCGGGTGCCCCGGCGTGGCCGATCCCGGCCAGTTGCTAATTGGCGAAGCGCAACAGATGAATGCACTTGTGCAACCTTTGGTAGGTCCAAGCTCCATCCTGTTGGCGCTGATGGGCAGCGGATTGAATGGACAAAGGTTTCAGTTTCACGGTTACCTGCCTATCGATACCGGTCAAAGACAAAAAGCGATACAGGAACTGGAAGCATACTCAAGGCGTTACACATGCACGCAACTTTTTATAGAAACGCCCTACCGAAATAACCAGATGCTGGAATCGCTGCTGAAGACCCTTTCACCTTCCACCTATGTATGTGTGGCCTGCGATCTTACAGGACCGCAAGAGTTTATCAAAACCCGGAAAGTGGCCGATTGGAAAAAGGAATTACCGGATCTCCATAAAAAGCCGACGATATTCCTCCTGTTGGCAAATTGAATGATCGTTTGCTGTTTATAAGATTAATGAATCTAATCTTGCACCCCGAAGGGAATTACGTCGGCCATGAAATTGCTATACTACGATGTGAATTGCGTGAATTACTTCTCCGGATCCCTCATGGAGATGATGCTGTCTACAACATATCTTGTATTGCCACGCCAGGGGATGGCACCATTGTATTCCTTATAGTGCAGGTCGAAAATTTTTCCGCTATTGCGCGAGAGGACTTCGTACACCTCTTTGGAAGCAATTGAAAATTCAAACTCGTTCGACTCGATGGAACCCACTGTCCGGCTGCGGATTCCTTCCTGTATTAATTTGCCTTCATATGTTTTAAAAATCTGTCCCTTGTGTACGGCGAAGTTCAGATAACCTGACTTGACACCAGTGCCAAAGACATAATAATATTTCCAGTAAATAAAACCAATCAATGCAAGCACCAGGATAATTACAAACGTTCGGAGAAACGTTCTCATCCCACTCATTCCGTTACGCTCCAGGTTCTTAGCTGACATAAATAGATTTTTATAACAAAAAATTTGTGGTGATAACGCAATTAATATTATACATTTGTCATCCAATTTAAGAAACCTTTCAAAGGTGAGCAACATTTTGACACATACCAAGCAGTTTGCCTTCCATGCACCCAATACTTCTGGCGTGTATGCCGTAGGTTTTGACCTGTTTACCTTTACCCGCCCGCGACGTCGCCCTGAATGCTGACAGGACGAACCCCTAACCATGGTCCCTGTCAGTGAATTTCTTCCGGCAACATTATCAGGACTGGTCATCCGCATACCTATCAATCATTCGAAAAGTGGACAATCAAGAAATCATCGTACGGGTTGCGACCCTGGATGATAAAAAATACGCAACCATCATCACTGAGGAGATGGAGTCATCGGCCCGTGCCCGTGGAACGGGAATAGCCAAAAGATCGCCCGAGTATATTGAGTTAAAAATCGACGAAGGAAAAGCCGTGATCGCAGTAACCAAATCGGGCGAATGGGTTGGGTTTTGTTATATCGAAACATGGAGCCATGGCGAATATGTGGCTAACTCAGGGCTGATTGTTTCACCAGCCTTCCGAAAAAGTGGCGTTGCAAAATCTATCAAGCAGAAAAATCTTCAACCTGTCACGCAAGAAATACCCCGAAGCTAAAATCTTCGGTCTTACTACCGGCCTGGCGGTCATGAAAATTAATTCCGACCTGGGTTACGAACCTGTAACCTATTCTGAGTTAACGCAGGACGAAGCCTTTTGGGCCGGTTGCAAAAGCTGCGTAAACTATGAGATACTGATCAGCAAAGAGCGTAAGAACTGTATGTGTACGGCCATGCTGTTTGATCCTAAAGATCATTATGCCCCGGAAGAAACGCAGGAGTATTTCAAAGAAAACGTCAAAGGATTCGAACGACTGCTGCGCTTCAAACAGTGGAAATTGCTTCGCCCCTTTATGAAAAAAGACGCCAGCAAAGGGCAGGGAAATGGCGCCGGTAAACCCAAATCACTCCTGCACCATTTATTTCACTTTTAAAAGCATACAATAGAGATGGCAAAAAAAGTTGTACTCGGATTTAGTGGTGGGCTCGATACTTCCTTTTGCGTTAAATACCTGACGGAAGATCTGGGATACGAGGTACACAGCATCATCGTGAACACAGGTGGCTTTAGCGCAGAAGAATTGCAACAAATTGAAGCGCACGCTATCAAACTCGGCGTGAAAACGCATAAAACGGTGAATGCAGTAAAGAGTTATTACGACAGCATCATCCGTTTCCTGATTTATGGTAATGTTTTAAAGAACAACACCTATCCGTTGAGCGTTTCCGCTGAACGACTTAGCCAGGCATTGCATATTGCCGATCATGCCAAAGAACTGAATGCCGATGCCGTAGCACATGGCAGCACCGGCGCTGGTAACGACCAGGTTCGTTTCGACATGATCTTCCATATCATGATCCCCGGCGTGGAGATCATTACTCCCATCCGCGATCTCAAATTAAGCCGCGAAGCTGAAATCGAATACCTGAAAAATAAACAGGTGGAGATGAACTTCGAAAAAGCTGCTTATTCAATAAATAAAGGATTGTGGGGCACAAGTGTGGGCGGACGTGAAACGCTGTCTTCAAAAGGCGTATTACCTGAGTCAGCATGGCCCACACAGGTTACAAAAACCGATAGTGAGGAAGTGGTGCTGACGTTTGAAAAAGGTGAATTGAAAAAATTAACGGACAAAAATATCCGCACCCCAGCGAAGCCATCCAGGTATTGCAGGAGATTGCAGGACCTTATGGTATTGGCCGCGACATTCACGTAGGTGATACCATCATCGGTATCAAAGGCCGCGTGGGTTTTGAAGCAGCTGCCCCCATGCTGATTTTGAAAGCACACCATGCACTGGAAAAACATGTGCTTACAAAATGGCAATTGAACTGGAAAGATCAACTGGCACAATTCTATGGCAACTGGTTGCATGAAGGTCAGATTCTTGATCCTGTAATGCGCGATATTGAAAGCTTCCTTGAATCAAGCCAGCGCAATGTAACAGGTGATGTTTTTCTGCAATTGATGCCTTATCGCTACCAGGTGATTGGCATAGAAAGTGAGTACGACCTGATGAACAGCAAGTTTGGAAAGTATGGCGAAATGAATACCGGTTTCACGGGTGATGACGTGCGTGGCTTTAGCAGAATTTTCGGCAACCAGACGATGATGTATCATTTGGTGAAGACGGAAGCAGGGAAGGGTGAGGCGTGAGGATCGGAAAACGGCAAACGGAAAACGGCAAACGTGAAATACGTGAGGCGTGAGATATAATGCGGAAACGCTGAAATATTTACGTGGACGCGTACTCTTCGGCCTACAAAATCTGTGGAATCTGTGATTAAATCAGAGAAAATCTGTGGGAAACCTTTTCGGATAGAAACGATCGCGCAGAATACGCAGAAGGGCCAATTGTGAACAGCAAACGTGAAGTACGTGAGGCGCGAAGATCGGGAAACTGCAAACGGCAAACGTGAAATAACTGAGGCGAGAGATAAAATGCGGAAACGCTGAAATATTTACGCGAATGCGTAATCTTCAGCCTATAAAATCTGTGGAATCTGTGATTAAATCAGAGAAAATCTGTGGGAAACCTTTTCGGATTGAAACGATCGCGCAGAAGACGCAGAAGAGCCAATTGTGAACAGCAAACGTGAAATACGTGAGGCGAGAGATAAAATAGAATAATAACATCGGCATGATAAAAGTTGGTATTATAGGTGGCGCCGGGTATACCGGTGGTGAATTAATCAGGTTATTGATCCATCACCCGTATGTTTCCGTCGCTTTTATTCACAGTCGCAGCAATGCCGGCAAGCCGGTTTATGCTGTACACCAGGATCTGCTGGGTGATACCGAACTTTTATTTTCCGATTCTTTTAATGATGACGTTGATGTTTTGTTCTTATGTCTGGGTCATGGTGAATCGAGAAAATTTCTGGAGGAAAATGAGATTGGGGAAAAGATCGTCGTGATTGACCTGGCAAATGACTTTCGTTTATCTGCCCAATCCAGTATTGGCAATCGCAAATTCGTATACGGATTGCCAGAATTAAAGAAAGACGCAATTCGCGAAGCAAAAAACATTGCCAACCCCGGTTGTTTTGCTACAGCAATACAACTTGGACTTCTTCCACTGGCTGCTGCCGGTTTACTCAACGACGTGTACACGACGGGAATTACCGGAAGTACAGGCGCCGGCCAATCGCTCTCAGCAACTTCACACTTTAGTTGGCGCGCAAATAATATCCAGGCATATAAAACCCTCACGCACCAGCACCTGGGTGAAATCGGTGAATCGCTGACATCGCTCCAGCAAAAAGGCAAAATCGATCTCAACTTTGTTCCCTGGCGTGGCGATTTTACACGTGGCATCTTCATCAGCTCTACACTTCATTACGATTTTAGTCTGAACGAAGCCTATAAACTCTTTGAAGATTTTTATGGCGGCCAACGATTTACACATGTGAGCCGACAACCTATTTACCTGAAGCAGGTGGTAAATACCAATAAAGCAATTATTCAGCTAGAGAAAGCAGGCACTAAACTGGTTGTTCATTCTGCCATTGACAACCTTTTGAAAGGCGCTGTTGGTCAGGCTGTACAGAATATGAATATCATTTTTGGATTCCGTGAAGAAGAAGGACTAATGTTGAAGGCGGCGGGATTTTAGACGTGAAACGGCAAACGTGAAATGAGAAAATGTGGAAATGTGGAAGTTGTATGACTCGTTGTTATGACGACTACTTTCACGTTTGCCGTTTGCCCTTTGCCCTTTGCCGTTTCTCACGCCTCAAAACGAATTAAAAACTTATAAACTAGTAATAAATGAACCTGTTCGACGTCTATCCCCTTAACCCAGTTACCATTACAAAAGCCAAAAAGGCTCCTATGTATGGGATGATAAGGGAGAGCAATACCTGGATCTCTATGGCGGACATGCCGTAATCAGTATCGGTCATACTCATCCGCACTGGGTAAAGCGCCTGGAAGAACAGCTGGAGAAAATCGCATTTTATTCTAACTCTATACAGATTCCTTTACAGAAGGAACTGGCGCAGAAACTCGGGCGCCTTTCAGGAAAAGAAGATTACCAACTTTTCCTGGTTAACAGTGGTGCCGAAGCCAATGAGAATGCCCTTAAACTGGCATCATTCCATACCGGTCGCAAAAAAGGTGGTGGCGTTTTCAAATTCATTCCACGGCCGTACTTCACTCGCTGTTGCCGTTACCGACAACAAGAATTATGTTGCGCCTGTAAACGAAACAGACAATGTCATCTTCCTTCCTTTTAATGATGAAGCGGCGCTGGCCGCCTGTTTTGCAAAACAGGGAAGCGAAATTGCTGCCGTTATTATCGAAGGTATCCAGGGTGTGGGCGGTATTCGTGTTGCAGAAGAGAGTTTCCTGCGTCTCATTCGTTCGCTTTGCGATAAACACGGTGCAGTATATGTAGCCGACAGTGTGCAGTGTGGGTTTGGACGTACAGGTAAATTCTTCAGCCACGACTTCGCAGGAGTAAATGCCGATATTTATACAATGGCGAAAGGAATGGGAAATGGATTCCCGGTTGCGGGTCTCATCATTGCGCCCCATATCAAACCCAAACATTTCCAACTGGGCACTACATTCGGTGGAAACCACCTGGCTTGCGCGGCTTCACTTGCGGTAATTGAAACCATTGAAGAAGAAAAACTAATGGGCAACGCCGTGATGGTTGGAAAATACCTGCGCGATGCACTGGAAGAGATTCCCGAGATTGAAAATGTGCGCGGTCGCGGATTAATGATTGGTTTCGATGTTCCTGAATCATTGAAAGCGCTGAAGTCGAACCTGCTGACCAATCAAAAGATATTTACTGGCGAAGCAAAACCAAACGTCATCCGTTTGCTACCGTCACTTGCATTGAAGAAACGGGATGCTGTTGACTTTATTGACGCTCTGAAAGAGGAAATTGCGGCAATAACTGGTGTAGCTACCGAAGCGTGAGAACGAATTAAGTTTTCCTCAAAATTCACATAGAGAATGAAGCAATTTATTTCCGTTAATGATGTACCCGACATTGACAGCCTGGTAAGCAAAGCTCTGCAATACAAGGCAAATCCATTTAAAGACAAAGGCCTCGGTACTAACAAACGTATTGGCTGCCTTTTTCTGAATCCCAGCATGCGAACGCGCCTGAGTACACAAATTGCAGCCAGCAACCTGGGAATGGAATCAATCGTATTCAATGTAGGAAGTGAAGGCTGGGCGCTGGAATTTGAAGAAGAGGCCATCATGAGCGGAAATAAGGTGGAACATGTGAAAGATGCCGCACCCATTTTTGGAAAATACTTTGATGTACTGGCTATTCGCACATTCCCTTCTTTAAAAAACAGGGAAGACGACTACAGCGAACTTTACATCAACCAATTTATAAAATATGCAGGCATTCCGGTAGTGAGCCTCGAAAGTGCTACACTACATCCGCTTCAAAGTTTGACTGATGTGATTACCATAACAGAAAGTTTCGACTTTGAAAAAGAAAAACGTAAACCGAAAATTGTGTTAAGCTGGGCACCCCATGTAAAACCGCTGCCGCAATGTGTGGCCAACAGTTTTTCACAATGGATCAATGCCTGGGACCATGCTGATTTTGTAATCACCCATCCGGAGGACTATGAACTTAGTACGGATTTTACAAAAGGGGCAACGATTACGCATAACCAGGATGAGGCGCTGAAAGATGCTGATTTTGTTTATGTAAAAAACTGGAGCACTTACGAAGATTACGGACGCATCTATTCAAATGATCCCGAATGGATGTTGACACAGAAAAAGCTGGAAGCAACACGCAACGCACGCGTAATGCACTGTTTGCCTGTTCGCCGTAATGTAGAATTGAGCGATGAAATACTCGACGGACCGAACAGCCTGATTACACAGGAAGCCGGCAACCGTGTTTGGGCAGCACAAGCTGTATTGAGTGAAATATTACGAAGCAATGGATAAGTTATATATCATAAAGATCGGTGGTAATATTATAGACGACGAAGCGCGACTGAAAAACTTCCTGGAAGATTTTGCCAATTTACCCGGTAAAAAAATACTGGTTCATGGCGGTGGTAAACTGGCCACCCGCATGGCCGAAGAGCTGGGAATTGAGCAACAAATGGTAGATGGAAGGAGGATTACAGATGCTGCAACACTTCGCATTGTAACGATGGTGTATGCAGGATATATCAACAAAAACATTGTTGCACGTTTGCAGGCAAACAATTGCAATGCAATGGGCCTTTGCGGTGCCGATGGTGATATTATCCTGGCACACAAACGCAGCCATCCCGTAATTGATTACGGTTTTGTAGGGGATGTGGATGCCATCAATTCAAAATTGATACAAACGTTACTTGAATCGAATGTGTCACTGGTGTTTGCACCGCTTACACACGATCAGCAGGGATTATTACTAAACACAAATGCTGACACCATTGCGCAGGAACTTGCGCGTGGTATGAGCAGTCAGTATGAAGTTTCGTTGATTTATTCATTTGAAAAAGCAGGTGTATTGCTGGATGCTAATGACGACAACACTGTTATCCCCATCATTACACCTGATTATTATAAAGAGCTTAAAAACCAACAAAAAATATTCGCCGGTATGATTCCGAAGCTCGACAATGCGTTTAATGCATTGAAGAGTGGAGTGAAGACAGTCATTATCGGACGAGCTGAAGAACTTACCCGTCTGGTCAGCGGAAGTTCGGGCACAAGAATACAAACATGACTACTCAATTATCAATACTAAAGGACGATGCGATCACTTTATTATCAGAACTGATCGCGATACCCTCTTTCAGTAAAGAAGAAGACGGTACAGCAACGGCCATCGAAAAATTTCTGGCCGAACGACAGGTAGCAACAAGCCGCGTTGGCAATAACATTATTGCACGTAACAAACATTTTGATCCGGCAAAGCCTACGCTCCTGCTCAATTCACATCACGATACAGTAAAGCCGAATCCGCAGTACACACGTGATCCATTTGCACCCAGCATTGAAGACGGAAAACTCTTCGGACTGGGAAGTAATGATGCTGGCGGATGTCTGGTATCGTTAATCGCAACTTTTCTTTTTTATTATGAAAAAGAAAACCTACGTTACAATATTATGCTTGCTGCAACAGCGGAAGAAGAAATTTCCGGGACCGGTGGTATCGAACTTTCACTTCTGCACCTGCCGGCAATTGATTGCGCCATTGTAGGTGAGCCAACACTCATGCAAATGGCCGTAGCCGAACGCGGCCTCATGGTACTCGATTGTTACAGTCACGGCAAAGCCGGTCACGCAGCACGCAACGAAGGCGAGAACGCAATTTATAAAGCGTTGAAAGATGTAGAGTGGATTAGCAACTACCAGTTCCCGAAGGTTTCGGATCTCCTGGGCCCCACCCGCATGAGTGTGACCGTTATTGAAACTGAAAACAAAGCGCACAACGTAGTGCCTGCAGTTTGCCGGTTTGTAGTGGATACACGTATCAGCGAATTGTATAGTTTTGAAGAAGTATTACAAATCATAAAGGAGCATGTGAGTTGCGAAGTGAAACCGCGTAGTACACGTCTTCGTTCCACCAGCATTGCACTCGATCATCCACTGGTGAAAGCGGGGTTGGAACTGGAAAGAACATACTACGGTTCACCCACCACATCCGACAAAGCCCTGATGCCATTCCCATCATTGAAAATGGGACCCGGCGACTCAGCACGTAGCCATACTGCTGATGAATTTATTTATGTAGATGAAATAAGAAATGGCATTGAATTGTACATTTCACTGGTGGGAAAAGTGGTAAGCACGCATTAATGCTTCATTGTTCGTAATTTTTAAAATTCTGAAATGAAACTCTGGTCCAAAGACAAATCATCCCTGAAAGAAGTTGAACAGTTTACTGTTGGAAATGACAGGGAAATGGATCTGTATCTCGCTGCATTTGATGTATTGGGATCGCTGGCACATGTGGAAATGCTTGCATCAGTGGGTCTGTTGACAATAGCCGAGAAAGATCAGATACAACAGGCGCTTCGTGGTATTTATAAAAAAATCGGTGAGGGTGATTTTCAATTGCAACCCGAAGTAGAAGATATTCACTCGCAGGTTGAGCTCTTGTTGACGCAGGAATTAGGCGACGCCGGAAAAAAATCCATAGCGCCCGCAGCCGCAACGACCAGGTTTTAGTGGATATTAAATTATTCCTTCGTTTTGAACTGCAACTATTGGTACAGGATATTCAACCTTTCTTTGAATTGCTACAAACGCTGAGCGAGAAGTATAAAAAGCATTTATTACCCGGCTATACACATTTGCAACTGGCAATGCCTTCTTCTTTTGGCCTTTGGTTTGGTGCTTATGCAGAAAGCCTGAGTGATGATGTAATCAGTCTTCGTGCTGCCTACGACATCGTAAATCAAAACCCTTTGGGCTCTGCTGCTGGCTATGGTTCCTCATTTCCCATCAACCGGAAAATGACTACTGAGTTGCTCGGCTTTGCAGACTTAAATTACAATGTGGTGTATGCCCAAATGGGAAGAGGGAAAGCGGAGCGTGTGGTGGCACAGGCTATGGCAAATGTAGCCGACACGCTTTCGAAGCTGAGTATGGATGCCTGTCTCTTCCTGAATCAGAATTTTGATTTTGTAAGCTTTCCTGCGGAGCTAACAACCGGAAGCAGCATCATGCCGCATAAAAAAAACCCGGATGTATTTGAATTGATTCGTTCTCACTGCAACCGCATCAAAGCATTGCCGAATGAAATCATGATGATGACCACCAACCTCCCTTCAGGTTATCATCGCGATTTGCAATTGCTGAAAGAGCATTTATTTCCTGCATTCAAAACGCTACGCGAATGCTTGCAAATGGCAGGATTGATGTTGTCGAACATTACTGTTAAAGAAAATCTGCTGAACGACGAGAAGTATAAATTCCTGTTCAGCGTGGAAGAAGTAAACAAACTGGTACTACAGGGCGTTCCTTTCCGCGATGCATATAAAAAAAAGTTGGTCTTGCTATCGAAGCGGGTCAATTCACTTACGACACCCAACTCAACCACACGCACGAAGGCTCCATCGGTAATCTTTGCACGGAGCAGATCAAATTAAAAATGCAGAATGTGCTGGAAGGCTTTGCGTTTGCAGCAGTAGAAGCTGCGGTGAGCAAGCTGTTGAATCGATGATCGATGGTCGATGTCCTATGTATGCTTAAAGTGCAGGTCTTCCGATCCTGCTATTAAGAGGGGCAAACTGCGTTTGCAGCCTTCTTCGATCATCGATCATCGATCATCGACCATCCTCCATTCTTCATCCTCCATCCTTCATCCTCCATCCCCCATCCCCCATCAATCATCGACCATCGATCATCCCCCATCCACCATCTTCTCTCTCACAACCCATACTTATCCACCAAATACACCAGTATCGCCATATTTACAGCGCCGAGTTCCAGTTCGCGTTTGTTCACGGCTTCAAATGTATCGTTGCGGGCGTGGTGGAGATCGAAGTAGCGTTGTGAGTCGGGACTAAGCCCCGCGACTGGTGTACCAAAAGTTTGGTTTAGTGGTCCGATGTCGGCGCCGCCACCACCCATCACGAGTTCACTACCCCCATATGGCGCCAGGACGGATTGCCAGTTTTTTATTTTTTCAAATTGTTCTTTGCTTACGGTAAATCCAAATCCACGTGGTGTAAATCCGCCTGCATCACTTTCCAGTGCGAATACATGTTTCTCTCCTTTTTCTTTGGCCTCCTGTGCATATTTTGTTCCGCCTCTTAATCCGTTTTCTTCATTAGCAAATAATACAAAACGAATAGTGCGTTTCGGTTTATAGTCGAGCGCTTTAAAAGCGCGGAGAATTTCTATTGTCTGCACACAACCTGCGCCGTCATCATGAGCACCTTCGCAATTATCCCAACTATCGAGGTGGCCTCCAATCGTTATAATTTCATCAGGAAATTCGGTGCCACGCAACTCACCTATTACGTTATGTCCAATGGTATCAGGTTTAAAGTAACCATGTGTGGCAATCGACATATACAAACCCTTCCCTGCTGCAATCAGATCTGCAAGTAAATCGGCGTCTTTTAAACCTATAGCAACGGCGGGAATTTTTGGATATGCCTCATCATAACGCGTACCTCCTGTATGCGGATGGTTGTTGTCGCCATGGCTCATACTTCTGATCACAGCACCCACTGCACCGTATTTTGCAGCAGCACTGGGGCCACCTCCCCTGTATTTAACGGCATCGCTGTAAGCCATGAAGGTTTTTGTGAAAGTGGGATTGAATTTATAGTTGAAGAATACAACCTTTCCTTTTACTTCATCTTTTCGTTTGTCCAACTCTTCAAAGGACGAAACCATGATAAGCTTTCCTTTTGCTTTGCCGCCAATAGAATTACCGAGCGCAATCACATCAGCCGAGCGGAGGCCGTTTGCATTATCTATGGAATATTCAGCTACATCCTTACCGCCACGCACCCAATATGGAACCATACACTGTTGCAGCCATGATTTGTCGGCTCCTGCCTGCTGCATCATTTCCAAACCCCATTTTTCCGATTTTACCATTCCGGTTGAACCCGCCAGGCGTGGCCCTATTTTTTTGGTAAGATGACGGAGGTTTTCATATGCCTGGCCATTTGTCAATATCTCATCAGCGATTTTTTTAGCCATAATGGAATCGGCAATCTGAGCGGATGATGTGAATGCCAGGAGGCTCAGGCAAAGGATCAATAAACTATTTCTCATGTATTTGGGCGATTAGTATGAAGGTATTAAGCAGTGAAAATAAAGAATTAACGTAAATGGTAAACCTTCCTGAGGCAAAACTGTTACCTTAGGGAGCTATTAGCAGCTGACTATTCACTATGAACATAGGTATTGTTTGTTATCCCACATTTGGAGGAAGCGGAGTGCTGGCAACGGAACTGGGGGAAGGCCCTGGCTCAGAAAGGTCACATGGTTCACTTTATCACCTATCAGCAACCCGTACGCTTAAACGGTTTTATTCCCAATATTTTCTACCACGAGGTACAGGTTCCTACCTATCCGCTGTTTGACTACCCGCCATATGAAACGGCGCTGGCCAGCAGCATGGTTGATGTTATTAAAAACAACAAACTGGATCTCCTGCATGTGCATTATGCCATCCCGCATGCGTCGGCAGCATATATGGCCAAGCAGATCCTGGCAAAAGAAGGCATCGTCGTTCCCGTGGTAACCACCTTGCATGGCACCGATATTACCCTGGTGGGCCGCGATAAAACCTATGCACCCGTAGTTGCCTTTTCAATCAACCAGAGCGATGCCATTACCGCGGTATCGAAAAACCTGCGCGACGAAACCTACAATACTTTCCGAATAGAAAAAGAGATTTCTGTAATCTACAACTTCGTGGATGTACAACGTTTCAGCCGCAAACCCATTGATGCATTCCGTAAAGTAATTGCACCGAATGGTGAGCGCATTTTATTACATGCTTCCAACTTCAGAAAAATAAAAAGGGTACAGGATGTGGTTCGCATCTTTTCAAAAGTGCTGCAACAAATGCCGGCAAAACTTCTCTTTGTTGGTGATGGACCCGAACGTAGCACCGCCGAAGACCTGGCACGCGAGCTGGGTGTGGTAGATCATGTACGCTTTGTAGGAAAACAGGAGCAAATGGAAGACATACTTGCCATCGCCGACCTTTTCCTGCTTACTTCTGAATACGAAAGTTTCGGACTGGCAGCATTGGAAGCAATGGCAGCCGGCGTGCCTGTTGTATCAACGGACGCAGGTGGGTTGAAAGAGATCAACCTCGAAGGTGAAACTGGTTTTACTTCTGCCGTAGGCGATGTAGAAAACATGAGCAAGCAGGCAATTCATATTCTTCAATCAGACGAAACATTGCTTCAATTCAAACAACGTGCAGCAGAATATGCCAAAGGTTATGATATTGAAATTGTAGTGCCGGAATACGAACGACTCTATGAACGTTTTATCCCGACATCTAAATAATGAATAAAGAAAAAGAGACAACGTAAATGTTGTCTCTTTTTCTTTATCTCTGTTTGTAAAAATTATCTCCTCAGCCATACAGCAGGATTCACCGTATTCACTTCCACCATTAACATAAAGTCAACCTGTCCACCTGAACCATCATCCGATTCCGCAGCACGGCCAATTACCTGCCCGCGTGTAACACGTGTACCTTTTGTAACCGATACCGATGAAAGGTTGCTATAGCTTGTAAAGTATTTACCATGGCGAATTGTTACCGCTACGCCGTCACCATAATTATGGATCGCAGAAACTTCTCCATCGAAAACGGATTTTACATTGCTTCCGGTTTGTGTACCGATGGTTACACCAGGGTTGTCGCCAACAATCGAGGTGCCTTCAATCGTATAACGTCCGTAAGGAACCTTTACATAACCATTATCTACCGGCCAGGAAGTTTGCCACGGTTCTGCGAGAAATCTGCACCCAGTGCCACGTCTGTTGCATTTAACTCAAGATAACTTTCTGTTTTCTTTGGCGCAGGTGCTGGCGGCGGAGTTGCAACTTTTGCTGTAGCCGTTTCTGTTGATTTAGCCGGAGCTTCTGCTTTCTTTTTATCTTCTTCTGCTTTACGAGCGGCGGCTCGCGCTGCTTCTTCTTTTTCGCTGCTTCTATTTCACGACGAATAATTGCAGTGATTGCATTTTTGAATATCGCGGTCGCGTTTTTTCTTCGCGGCAATTTGTTTTTGCAACTCTTTTCTCTTCCGACTTAAACCGCGCAACAACCTGCGCTTTTTCCTGTCGCTGCGATGCGAGAGCAGTACGTTCCTGGTTCTGCGATTCCAGCGCATTTTTTTCTGCTCTACACGCTCCAGTTGTTGCTGCTGACGTTTTGCAATCAGATCCTGTGTTTCTAAAATCGTAGCCACCTGCCTCTCGCGATATGCACCATAACTTTTCAGATAAGAAACACGACGCACAGCATCATTAAAACTGCTGGCAGAAAAAATGAAGTTTACGTAATCGAAGCTACTTCGGTTTTTATATGCATATACCACTGTGCGTGCATATTCCGATTTCAAAGTATCTAACTGATTTTTTAAACGATATATCTCGAGATTGCTCAGGTAGATTTCATCGTTAATTAAACGAATCTCTTTATTGATGCTTGCGATATAACGTTCCTGTAAAGTTATCTTACGCTTCAGCATATTGAGCTGGCTCAGCGATTGTTTTGTCTGGCCTTTTACGTTATCATATGCTTTTTGTATCTCACGCAGTTCATCCTGGATCGCTTTTTTCTCACGCTCCAACTCACCTTTATCAGTGGGCTGCGCCATCAGTCCTGTACAAACACACAGGCTAAAAAAGCAAAAGGAAAAACTGTTTATTCATATCGAACTATTTTAATGTATTGTCCCGAAATTGAAGAACGGGTCAAACGATTAGAAAGTATTCCTTAATCTTCGATTTTATAATTTTTCGGTACTGAAAATGGGAAACTTAACGTTTCATTAAATTCATACGACTTGAAATCGAGCTTTATATCCAGTTTTGATTTCTCAGCTACCGTAATGCGGCGACGTGTTGAGAAAACCTGCCCATTCTTTTTTTCCTCATAACCCGTATAACTCAGGTTGCAGGTACGGCTTCTGTTGCGGTCCACATCATCCAGCTTGCTATTATCAATGCGCGACGAAGCGTTTAATGTCAACAGATTTTTGAACCATTCACCTATACTCAACAGCGAAACATTGCCATTTTCATATCTGGTATAAGAAACAATATTACTATCGAGAAAAACAGGATTTCCAATCAATATATCCTGCAGCGACCGCATATCAAGTGGCAACGCGGTTACCTCCTGCAGGTAACTTACACTTCTTGCCGTATATACTTTATCCTGTTTATTCAGGATGCGCACCGAGTCGGGCGTGATGATTGCGCGCAGACCTTCTATACCAAATATAGCAGTGATGCTGATCCAGATCACACTATCCTTATACATGCGAAGGTTCGCATTCACATCATATTTCTTACCATTTGCTCCCTGGTAGTCAACATTTATTTTGGCTGAGAATGTAGTGAAATCAATATTCGACGCCCGTAGTTTGGCAAGCGTTTCTCCTATCACAATCGAGCTGTCTGCTTTTTCTATGGACGTGTCGATTACAGCAATATGGGTGCTGTCTTTACGCGATATTGCTGTCTGTATTTTCCGGGTACTGCGGCAGGAGGAAAGCAAAAGCAATGCTACCAGCCAGATGCTGAGGAGTCGAATCATCATAATAATTTATTGTTTGCCGGTATGACCGAAACCGCCTGCCGCGCGGGTTGTTTCTGTCAGTTCTTCTACGGGTTTCCATTCAACCAGTTCTACCTTTTGAATCACCATCTGGGCAATCCGGTCGCCCGGGTTTATGACCTGCTCATCGGGTGATAAGTTTATCAGGATCACTTTTTATTTCTCCACGATAATCTGCATCAATGGTGCCAGGTGTATTGAGGCATGTAATGCCTTGTTTGATGGCGAGGCCGCTCCGTGGGCGCACCTGCGCTTCATACCCTTCGGGTAATTCAATAAAAAAGACCGGTCGGTACCAGTATCCTTTCCAGTGTTTGAATGGATATGGGTGATTCGATATTTGCACGCAAATCCATGCCCGAAGAACCAGGCGTGGCATATGATGGAAGTGCAAAAGCGGATTGATTGACAATTTTTACGGGGAGCATGGAAACAAAGATAGGGAACAGCAGTGAACTCAGCACGCCGGAAATGAACGCAATTCACTGTCGCCGAAGGTGAAACAAATTTCTGATCAGCCCAACGATTTGAGCAACACGGTAGCATAAGCAACCATGCCTTCTCCCCTTCCCACAAAACCCATTTTCTCGGTGGTGGTGGCTTTAATGGAAATATCGTTGATGGTGATACCAGCTATTTCAGCAATTGTTTGCTGCATGGCTGGAACATGGGGTTTTATTTTCGGTGCTTCCAGGCAAAGGGAACTATCAATATTGATAATGCCGTATCCTTTTTCCTTAATCAGGTCAACGGTTCGCTTCAACAGAATTTTGCTGTCAATATTTTTATACGCATCATCTGTATCTGGAAAATGTACCCCAATATCGCCGAGCGCCAACGCACCCAGCAGCGCATCGCAAATAGCATGAAGTAAAACATCCGCATCGCTATGCCCCAGCCCTCCTTTATGATAAGGTATTAAAACGCCGCCGAGCCAAAGTTCCCTTCCTTCAACCAGCTGATGAAAATCGATTCCGGATCCAATGCGCATGAGATGTTGTTTTGAGTGCAAAGGTAGGGGATCGATGGTTGATGATCGATGATGGATGGAGGATGGGGGATGGGGGAAATTGGATGGTTGATGATCGATGGGGGATGGTGGATGGTGGATGATCGAGCCCCTTCGGGGGTTGGGGGCTATGGTCGATGATCGATCATCGAAAAAAAAAGCGCTCCCCGAAAACGGAGAGCGCTGTTATAATGTGAGACCTAAACTGTATTAGTCGTTGCTACCGCCATCCAGATCAAACAGAACGGAGAAGCGAAGTGTGTTGGAAAGTGGATTGCGTGTTACGCCTGAACCGCTTGGTGCAAGGTAAGAGAAGTTCAATCCAAATACATTGTATTTCAAACCTACGCCAGCAGTGAAGTAGCGACGGTTGCCACGTGACTTATCTTCGAAGAAATAACCACCACGCAGTGCAAACTGATTGTTGTACCAGTATTCAGCACCAATTGAAACGTTTGCCTGACCGGGGAAATCGCTGAACGAGCTGAACCAGCTGCTTACAACACCTTTGCTGCGGTAATCTGAAATGCCCGAAGGCGTATTGTCTTCCAGAGCAGGAACCATCAACTTGTTGAAATCAACACCGAAAGTAAGTTTGTTTACTTCGTCGAAGTTCTTGTTATAAGTTACACCAAGACCAAAGTTGGCAGGAATGAAATCTTTCTGATCAGCATTGTCTGTATACGCAATCTTTGCACCGAGGTTGGTAAGTGTTGCACCAAATGTGAAACCATCACCCGCTTCGTTTTTATTGTCGTAATACAAACCGATATCACCTGCAACAGAGCTACCTACTTTGTAAGTGTTACCACCTGAAGGAGCACCAGAAGCGAGGTCAGAGTTGATATAACGGAGGGCAACACCCAGACCTAATTTGTCAGACAGTTTACGTGAGTAACCAACGTCGATACCAAATTCGCGGGGCTTACCATTACCGTTCAGGTTGCCGTTCTGATCGGTGAACTGGATATTACCCAGGCTGAAGTAACGCAGGTTTGCGCTCAGTGCCTGGTTTTCGTCCAATTTATAATAACCGGAAAGAGATGCGAGATAAACATCATTCACCAGGTCTTTCAACCAGGGAGTGTAAGTAGCAGCAAGGCCACCTTTAGATTCGTTGAATGCTACTTTACCCATATTCCAGAATGCAGCACTTGCATCAGGTGAAGTTGCGATACCTAAATCGCCCATACCGCCTGCGCGAGCATCAGGTGAAATACGTAAAAAAGGAACAGCAGTAGTAACAACGTTAATTTGATCTACCTGAGCCTTGGCAGTGGATGCCAGGCCGCACAAAAACAGGACGCCCGCAGTTAGTTTTAAAGCAGTTGGTCTCATTAGATAGTGTGTTTTATTTAAATGTATGTAAAATGAATGGCTTTGAAAATTTAAAAGTATAAAGTAAATGGCAAAAAGGGAAGAACTCAGCGAAATGTATCTTTCAGATTATCACCACTTACAAATAAAAACCCTTATATTTTCAGTTTTGGTTTTCAATTTAATTACCTGATTCCGGTACACTTACAATCTACCGAACTGATAATCAACATAGTTACAGGATTACCAGTTTTTCGATCTTTTCCTTCCTTTTTTTTCCGGGAACTTTTACACTCAGGCGATAAAGATATACACCACGTGCAACCTTATCTCCATACTCGTCCCTACCGTCCCATTCCAGATCACTTGAACGGTTACCTATTGTATTTATTGTTCTTTGAAATACTTTTATTACGCGTCCGGTAAGTGTAAAGACCTGTAAACGAACTTCTAACTCCTGGCCGGGTTGATTATGCTCAAACCAAAACGTGGTTTTTGTGGTAAATGGATTGGGGTAGTTCAAAACATGCGTCAACACCAGCTCCTCATCCGACGCTACTACAAAGTCGATACCCGCCTCTGAGGAGTTGTTTACGACATCCCAGGCTTTTATCTTTAATGAATGAAAGCCCGGCGCTAGTTCCGGCAACTGATAACGGAGTTTGCCCTTCCGGTAGCTGTCCTGGTCGGCTTCATAATATTCATTCAAAACAAAAACCTGATCGGGGTCATTGTCAATCATCACCGTCAGATCATGGCCAATTCCCGTACCCAGGGTATTGATGCCCGATGAGTCAGACAGCTCCAACAGCAGCAAAGGCTTTTCGTTGGTGGTACCTCCGGCAACAAATTTTGTATCGTTTAGGTATACTTTAATCACCGGACCTTCCTTGTCGTTATCAATATCAACGCCCGACCCACCCACCAACAGGGATGGCTCCATGCCCATGGCATCCACGTCGCCATTTTCTGCATAAAGGCTGATGCGCCCATTTCCCGGTTCATAACGAATATCACGCGGTACTTTAAAGCTGAGTTGAAAACGTCCGTTGGATACGGTTGCTTTTCCTTTAAATAATACATGGCTCCAACTACTGAAAGTGGTTACCGGGCTCGCAGGATCATTACCCAGCGTGCTGACCGTTGCTATTTTATCAAACACGGTCGAATACAAAGTCCCATTAAAGGCGGGGAGCAGATTGCCCGTACGATCGCGCACTTCACCTTCCAGCAAAATTTTTTCTGAGGCACGCATGGTGTCAGCCTGCGCCAACGGCAGGCCGTTTACCGTAGTTATTGCAACCTGGTGTTGTGGAAATGCAAGTCGCAATGCCGGATCGCCCAGCAAAGTAAACTTGCGGTTATTGGTAACATCAGTCGAATTTTGATAGGTGAAATTTTTCGCTTCACGCACAGCATCGCCAAGGGTACGGTATTGTCCATTTGCGTTTCGTTCTAAAGCATACCGTATATAATTATTATTCATCTCCCGGTTACTATAAGAAAATACAATGCGGGTTGTTGTCATTAACGCAATCCCTCCGGTACGCGCACGCAATAAAATATTTTCTCCCAGTGAAGGAACAAGCGGGTTATCGTAAGGAGCAAAATCACATGTAGCCGTTAAGAACAATGGCAACCTGGTTTCATTCTGTATTGCATCAATCATCGATTGATCCAGGATTGCTTCTTCTGCCAGCCTCCGGGAGCCTCCATGTCCTGTGAAATTCCAAATGAGATTACCGTTGTAAAGTTGGTTGTCTACTGCCTGGTTTACCTGCGGATACAGTGCTCCTGCCGCATCAGGTTGTTGAGGGTATGCATCCAGATATATCTTCTGAATATCGAAAGCAGGTGCCGTAGTGGTTGCTGTTGCCGCCACCGCCTCCGCATCCATCAGGTGTGCATTCTGGTCTTTGTCGTCGGCAACAAACCCAAGCTGTGTTCGCCAGGGGCCCAGTGACGACCTACTCAAATAAGCCTCCACTTTCTTTACATAATTCATTGCTTCCACTTCATTGCGCGCGGGCACGCGTCCAATACCAATGTCAAGATCATTGATGATAGTACCACTGGCGATATCTTCATCATCCTCCAAAAAACCATAGAAGTCATCCGTAACATAAGTGGCCAGCACATCGAGTGAAAAGTCATTTTGCCAGGCAGGCACCAGGTTTGTATTATCAGCAAGCCGGTCGAGATAATCGTACGAAGCATCGCCCATTAATAGTAGATACCGCGCACGATTATCCGGATCGCTCCCATATTTATCAAAATACATTTTTTACAAAATCCCGGATAGCAACCGGATCGGCTTTGCCAGCGGAAAATTCATGGAAGATCTGCTGCGTGGTCACCACTCTCACGCGCAATGATTGTTGCTGCCGGTGAATGTCTGCCAGATAATTTGCCGCATTTAATAATGTTGGATGCGTAACAATCAGATAGTCGACAGCCGATGTTGCATGAAGATCCTGGTTGTTGATGCGTTCCACCAATTCCGGAGTTGGTACAGCTACCGGATTAAAGGCAATGTACTCACGCAGCCTGTTGGTTTCGTTGATAAAAGAAGCAATACTACCTGTTGTCGAGAGCGACATCTGTATCGGACGATGTACTTCAGTAATATCCCACACTCGCATAGAAGCTGATGGATTTGAAATTTCAAATCGCACAGGTCCCGTTCCCACAGTTGACCAGTCTCTGAAATCTATTTGTACCTGCTCCTGCATATTCAGCGATCGCCGGTTAAATACTTCAAACCAATTGAGCCAACCCTGTGCATTGAAACTGCCGGGAAAAAACTGAAACTGCAGAGCCCCGTCTGTATATGGGAAATTGAATTCAGCGGTTCCTTCTCTTGCAAAGGCATCATACTGACCAGCACCGGTTGGCAATACGGTTAAGGAACCGAGGTTCGTAGTTCCCAGTCGTATATCATAGCGGCTTGAGTTGCCCACAGATCGCGCGATACAGGCAGTGCGCAGACTTGCCGGTGCACCCGAAATGCTGTTGGGCAGCGACAGGGCAAAACTCCTTTGGGCGGTCTTCCCTGGGGCTTCGGCAAATTCCTCACCGTACCATTCTTTGCCACTGGCCAGGAAATTGATCGTGTCCAGTTCATGAAAAAAGCGGCCATCGTACTGGCTAACTGTCTGATTAGCAGAGATCGCGGAAGATAACATCTCCACGCGTTCTCCGGTGCCCTGCACGGATATATAATAATAATTATATCGGCTGTAGCGGTTTTTCTGATGCCGGAAGTTTCGGTTGATGGAATCCTTCTGCCAGGTTTCGGGACCTTCGGCGTAAAAAAGCAGGTAGTCGCCGGGTCCAAAGTTTCCATCGCCGCCGTCTTCAACGGTTATGGCGAGCTCTACGAGGTCATCGGGACGTGAGGTGGCATTGGCTTCAGGCAGCATACCGCCATTTCCTCCAAATACCCGCAGGGAGGAGGATGCCGGGCTGCCGGTGAATCCCATTCGGTTCAGGAGTGGCAGGTCGATTTTATAGATTCCGGATTTTTCCACCCCGCACCTGGAACCAGTTGCCGCTGGCCAAAACGGAGTGGTCGCGGTAGTTTCGCTGGCCCAAAACGGGCGTACCGCAAAAGGTTAATATAATAAGGAAGAGCAGCGCGTATGGTTGTAGATTCGGCATAGCCGTAATACCGCTCCGTATCGTAATTTTTCCTGTACGGAACAGGTATTTATGCTTATTGTAATTTATTGAAAGTGATTATATTCGCGTTTACGGCCTGTAAATCTTTTATCCAAACAATAATTTGACCTAAACCGCCGTTAAAAATATTCCAATTCATAGGTTTATGCAAAAAACATTGAGCGTGAAAAACTTCTTAATCCTTTTATCCTGTGTGATGCTGCTCGCATCCTGCAAAAATGGTGGCCTTTTCAAGAAAAAGTCTGCCCAGTCTGACGTTACAGGATGGAATTACAACGACAAGAAAATGGGCGGCTTCCAGGTTGCCAAGGCTAAAAGATCAGGCGACTGGTCCAGGTCTCGTTTTCGTTCAGGGTGGTACCTTCACTATGGGCCAGACTGAGGAAGACGTAATGGGCGACTGGAACAACATTCAACGCCGCGTATCTGTACCGTCGTTCTACATCGACCGTACTGAGGTTGCCAACGTACACTACCGCGAATACCTTTACTGGTTGCAGCGCGTGTTCGATCCCTCTGATCCGGTAAACATTCCTATTATTGAAGGTGCATTGCCCGATACGCTGGTATGGCGTAGCGAGCTGAGCTATAACGAGCCCATGGTGGAATACTATTTCCGCCACCCCGGTTTTAACTACTACCCTGTAGTAGGTGTAAGCTGGCAGCAGGCTACGGATTTCTGTCTGTGGAGAAGCGACCGCGTAAACGAAGGCATCCTTATTAAGGAAGGTTTCGTAAACGAACAGGGTATCATGGGTCAGCAAGGTTCAAACAACTTTACTACTAAGTCGTACCTGCTGGATCTGTACCAAACTGCTCCCGGTAAGAAAGCCACTTCTAAAAAGAATTCACTGAAAACGCCCCAGGGTCAGCCCAGAACGAAAGTTACTTTCGAAGATGGTTTGCTGATGCCTAATTACCGTCTGCCTATCGAAGCAGAATGGGAATATGCAGCTTATGGATTGATCGACCAAAACCCACGCCCCAGCCGTAAGGAAGGTAAAAAAGGTGAGGAACTGGTTAGCAATAAGCAAGTTTATCCCTGGTCACAAAACGTAAATGGCTTGCGCGATACTCGTCGTGGCAGCTGGCAGGGTTCATTCCTGGCCAACTTCAAACGTGGTGCAGGAGATAACGCCGGTGTGGCTGGTGGTTTGAACGACCGCGCTTTCTATACTGCAGAAGTAACTTCATTCTTCCCCAACGGTTTCGGTCTTTATAATATGGCCGGTAACGTAAGCGAATGGGTTCAGGACGTTTACCGTCCGATGAACACCCTGGATATTGATGATATGCCAGCTCCATTCCGTGGTAACAAATACCAGAAAATCTACAAAAGATCCAACCACTGGTGAAGCTGAAATCAATGATACAACCGGCCGTGTTCGCATGGTGGATGTAACTGATGAAGAAAGCCGCAACCGCCGCAACTACCAACGTGGTAATGTTATCAACTACCTCGATGGTGATAGCGCTTCAATGGTACAATATGGTTATGGTGTTACTACCCTCGTTAGCGACAAGAGCCGCGTATACAAAGGTGGTAGCTGGAATGACCGCGCCTACTGGTTGAGCCCGGGCACACGCCGCTTCCTCGAAGAAGACCAGGCATTAAGCACCCTCGGTTTCCGTTGTGCAATGGACCGTATGGGTAGCCCCGAAGGCAATGGCCGGAAAGTGGGTAACCAGTTCCCGACTAAGCGTCAAAAGAAATAAAATAAGAGAGGCGGCCTTCGGCCGCCTCTCTTATTTTAGCTGCGGTTGAGTGTGTGTACGATTGGTGAAAGTCTTTTAAAAAGCGGGGTGGTCAATGGACACCCCGCTTTTTTTAACTGCGATTGAGTGCATTAATGGTTGATGAGAGTTCTTACTGTAATGCAATTCTGGTGCACCGGAGACAAAATATCGTTTACGTAAATAACGGCGGCCGAAGGCGGCCCTTTCTTTTCTTTAACCTCAATAGATGCTGTATTTACCCTTTAGCGACAGCCTATCGCAGCTTAAATCCTTGCGGTGGCCGTAGGCCGCTTTATTATTCCAGATCACGAACGCGTATAACCTCTCGATTTGGGAGCTGCGCTTTAGCGACAGCCTATCGCAGCTTAAATCCTTGTGGTGGCCGTAGGCCGCCACAAGGATTTAAGTATATTTGGAGATGTCTATTTCAAAGCTTTACGAACTCTATCAGAAACATCCATCGGTTCAAACCGACACCAGGAAGCTGAAATCCGGTGATATCTTTTTTGCATTAAAAGGCGGCAACTTTAATGGAAATGCTTTTGCGCAACAAGCTATTGATGCCGGCGCTGTGGGTGCCGTGATTGATGAAGAGGCCTATTCAATTCCTGGCAAAACGATCCTTGTGCCGGATGTGCTTGAAGCCTTGCAACAACTTGCACTCCATCACCGGCGGCAGTTTGATATTCCATTTCTCGCCATTACCGGTAGCAATGGTAAAACGACCACCAAAGAATTGATACATGCAGTGCTGTCGACAAAATTTACGACCAGCACCACTGAAGGAAATCTGAATAACCATATTGGTGTACCGCTTACACTGCTGAAAATAAAACCTGGTACGCAGATAGCCGTGGTAGAAATGGGCGCCAACCACCAGGGTGAGATCGCCAGCTATTGTTCCTATTCCGAACCCACACACGGCCTGATCAACAATGTAGGCAAAGCACATCTTGAAGGATTTGGGGGTATTGAAGGGGTGAAAAAAAGGTAAAGGTGAATTGTTTGACTACCTCCGTTCACGAACCGATGGTACTGCTTTCGTAAATTGGGATTACGATTACTTACAGGACATGAGTAAAGGGATTTCATCTGTTGTAAAATATGGCACGGGTGAAGGCATGGTGGTGAGAGGAAAATTGCTGCATGCAGAGCCTTTTCTTCAATTAGAATTACAACATGAACATACCCGACTGCTGGTGTTTACCCAACTGGTGGGTGCATATAACCTGCCGAATGTAATAGCTGCAGCAGCGGTAGGCCTTCACTTTGGTGTTGCTTTAGCCGACATCAGGCAGGCGATTCAGGCTTATACTCCATCTAACAGTCGCTCGCAGATGGTTAAGCAGGGCGAGCATCATATTATTCTCGACGCCTACAATGCAAACCCCAGCAGTATGCGGGTGGCAATTGAAAATCTCGCACGTTTGGAAGCTCCGAATAAAATACTAATTCTGGGGGCTATGGCAGAGCTGGGTCCGGAGAGTCTTGCCGAACACCAGGCGATTGTTGATCTCATTGGCGAATACAAATGGGAGGCAGTGGCCCTTGTGGGTGGTGATTTCCAGCAACTCTCCCACCCTTATCGCCAATTTGAGAACTCGGCTGCCGCCCGCGAATGGTGGCAATCGGAACAATTTCCCCCTTCACATGTTCTTATCAAGGGTAGCCGAAGTACACAAATGGAAAATGTGATACAGTAAGGCTCACAATAAACATTTCAAAATCAACTGATTACTCTTTTTAAACTGCTGCCCACGATAATGGTGCAGCAGTTTGTACATTTACAACGCGATTCAAAACACAACTACTGGATTATGAAAGTTGAGCAGATATACACCGGATGCCTTGCACAAGGCGCATATTATATAGTAAGTAATGGCGAAGCAGTGGTGATTGACCCGCTTCGTGAAGTGCAGCCTTATCTCGACAAAGCAAAACAGGATAACGCGAAAATCAAGTACGTGCTTGAAACGCATTTCCACGCCGACTTTGTAAGTGGTCACCTCGACCTGAGCAAAAAGACCGGCGCACCCATTGTTTATGGTCCAATGGCAAAGCCGGAGTTTGAAGCACATATCGCAACAGATGGCGAAGAATTGAAAGTGGGCAATGTTACGTTGAAAGTATTACATACGCCTGGTCATACCATGGAAAGCACCTGCTACCTCCTCATTGATGAGAACGGTCGCGAGCAGGCGCTCTTTTCAGGCGATACTTTATTCATTGGTGATGTTGGTCGACCTGATCTTGCACAAAAAATATCAACTGATCTTACGCAGGAAAAACTGGCAGGTCATCTATATGATTCTTTACGTAACAAAATAATGCCACTGCCTGATCACGTGATTGTTTATCCCGCACACGGTGCGGGAAGTGCCTGCGGCAAAAACATGAGTAAAGAAACAACCGATACCCTCGGAAATCAGAAGGCTGTGAACTATGCACTGCGCAAGGATATGACGAAGGAAGAATTTATTAAAGAAGTAACGGAGGGACTTACCACACCACCCGCCTACTTCCCTTTAAATGTCATGATGAATATACAGGGTTATGAAAGTATTGACAAAGTGCTGGAACGTGGCCAACACGCATTGAGTCCAGATGCATTTGAAGCTGCAGCAAATGAAACCGGCGCATTAATTCTTGATACCCGAGACGCGCAAACATTTGCAAAAGGATTTATCCCTAACTCAATTTTTATTGGTATCGATGGTTCATTCGCTCCCTGGGTTGGTGCTATGATTCCCGACATTCAGCAACAATTACTCATCGTTACAGATATTGGTCGCGAGGAAGAAGTTGTGACACGCCTTGCACGTGTTGGTTATGATCACACTATTGGATACCTGAAAGGTGGTTTTGAAGCATGGCATGCAGCGGGTAAGGAAGTTGATAAAATCGAATCTATTACTGCCGATGAGCTCGCGGAGCGCATGAGCAAAGAATCAATCGACATCGTAGATGTTCGTAAAGAAACAGAATACCAAAGCGAACATGTGGTAGATGCCCACAACGCACCCCTTGATGTTGTAAACGACAGCATGGCTACACTGGATAAAGACAAAACTTATTATGTGCATTGCGCAGCGGGTTATCGTTCGATGATCTTCAACTCCATCCTCCGCGCACGTGGTTATGATAAATTGATAGATGTGAAAGGCGGATTTAAAGCGATTAAAGAGGCAGGAAAGATAAAGACGAGTGAGTTTATTTGCACGAATAAATAGAGAAATGTGTAAATGTGAAAATGAGAAAATTTGAAAAATAGGGAGGCCGCGGTTTTGATGGAGCTATTGATTTTCACATTTACATATTATCACATTGTCACATTGTCACATTTGGCCTGCATTTGCACATTTTCTCATTTCCTCATTTTCACATTTAAAACAATACTCACTCCAATATGCTTCCCTGGTACATCGCCGGGCCTTTAATTGGCCTCACCGTGCCTGCGCTCTTATTGCTGGGCAATAAAAAATTTGGAATCTCATCCACCTTGCGTCAGGTATGCGCAGCCTGTATCCCTGCAGGTATCCCCTTTTTTAAATACGACTGGAAAAAAGATGCCTGGAATCTCTTCTTCGTCGCAGGAATTCTAATTGGCGGATTTGTCGCTGCAAACTGGCTGCACTCCGGACCAGTGGAGGTTCATCCCAACCTGCAGGCTGAACTTGCAGAATATGGTGTTGTTAATTACGACAACATCGTTCCGCAGGACCTTTTTAACTGGAACGAGCTACTGACGCCACGTGGATTAATCCTAATGGTTGTCGGTGGATTTTTAGTCGGATTTGGAACACGATATGCAGGCGGTTGCACCTCGGGACATAGCATTATGGGGGCTTAGCAACCTGCAATGGCCATCACTGGTTGCCACCTGCTGCTTTATGATCGGTGGTATTCTTGTTGCAAATTTTATTTTACCGCTGATATTGAAATTATAAAACGATACAAAGGAGTTAGCAACACATTAGTCCTTAATCAAATTATTATGAAAAATATTAAATATGCAATCCTCGGAATATTTTTCGGGATTGTATTTGTAAAAGCGGAAATCATTTCCTGGTTCCGCATTCAGGAGATGTTCCGTTTTCAGCGTTTCCACATGTATGGTGTAATTGGTTCTGCCGTTGTCGTTGGCATGATCAGCATTTTATTGATTAAAAAATACAATGCCCGCTCAGCCGAAGGTGAGCAAATTCAAATTGAACCAAAAAAGTTCAACAAAGGGCAAATCTACGGCGGTTTGATGTTTGGTGCCGGATGGGCATTAACAGGCGCCTGCCCTGGCCCCTTGTTTGCGCAGATTGGAACAGGCGCAACCGTTATCATCGTAACCTTGTTGAGCGCCATTGCCGGCACCTGGTTCTATGGACTGATCAGGAAAAGCTGCCCCATTAAACAAGCAACATTTCATCTGCGTTATTTTGTAAATTGCACAGTCCAATTATAGAAACATGAAAAAACTTTTCTACCTCCTTTTAGTTGTCTCGTTCATCGCGTGTAATAATGAATCTGAAACGCCAAAGGAAACGGTGGCTGCAAAACCTCCTGTACCAATGTTGCCAGCGATGAATCTGCAAAATGAGAAAGGGCAAATCGTAAGCCTGAATCAGTTCAAAGGAAAAAAAGTATTTGTCAATCTTTGGGCTACCTGGTGTCCTCCCTGTCGCGAAGAAATGCCGGGAATCAAAAAATTAGCCGCCGCCGTTGATAGCAGTAAAGTTGAATTTGTGATGCTGTCGCTCGATGAACAATTTGCCACCGCACAAAACTTTGCCGAGAAAACTGGTCTCGGTCTTCCCATTTATGCACCCGCATCTGCGCTACCATCATTATTTCAAACGCCGGGCATTCCTGTTACTTACATCTTCAATGAAGAAGGAGAACTGATCTTCCGCCGCAACCAGTCGGACAATTACGATCAACCGAAGTTTGTGGAGATGCTGGGAGGAAAGAGCACATTATAAAAAAAAGCTTACAAAATTCCCTCATAAAAACCTCTCTCCGGTTCAATAACTCTCATCAAAATCTCCGCGCGCGCTCCGCGGGACCTCGGCGCGCTCTGCGTGAAAAATAAATAAAGCAGCCTTCAATTACTTTATTTATGCTCTTTGTTGGCCGTTTAACCATCATCGAAGATTTCGCAATTAAAGAAAAAAATCTTGCATCATTCTCACATTAAAAACCTCTCTCCGGTTCAACAACTCTCATCAAAATCTCCGCGCGCTCCGCGGGACCTCAGCGCGCTCTGCGTGAACATAAATAAAGCAGCCTTCAGCTACTTTATTTATGTTCTTTGTTGACCGTTTAACCATCACGGAAGATATAGCGATCAATGAAAAAAAGCTTACATCATTCTCACATTAAAAACCTCCCTCCGGTTCAACAACTCTCATCAAAATCTCCGCGCGCTCCGCGGGACCTCAGCGCGCTCTGCGTGAAAATAAATAAAGCAGCCTTCAGCTACTTTATTTATGTTCTTTGTTGACCGTTTAACCATCACGGAAGATATAGCGATCAATGAAAAAAAAGCTTACATCATTCTCACATTAAAAACCTCCCTCCGGTTCAACAACTCTCATCAAAATCTCCGCGCGCTCCGCGGGACCTCAGCGCGCTCTGCGTGAAAATAAATAAAGCAGCCTTCGGCTACTTTATTTATGCTTGTTGTTGACCGTTTAAAAATAAGAATAGAAAAGCCGCTTTGACTGAAAGTCGCAGCGGCTTTTTGCTTATACTCACTCACGGACGCGATTCTAATATCACATTTTGTCATTTCTTCATTTCCACATTGTGGCCCGAAGGGATATTGGTTTCCTGAATCGCTTTATACCCATTTTTGATATTAATCAGGTCAGTAAACCCATTTGCCTTTAATATCGATATCAGGATCACCGAACGATACCCGCCGGCGCAGTGAACATAGTATCGTTCCTCTTTATTCAATTCTTTCATGCGTTGATTAACAAAATCGAGCGGGAAGCTGCGTGCGTGTAGGATGTGTTGCACATCATATTCTGATTTTCTTCCGGGCATCCAGTATGTTTAATGTTTCAGGTGATACAAAATAGATCGCAGCAAATTCCTCTGCTGAAATATCCTGTATCGATTCTGTATCGAAACCTGCTTCTTTCCATGTTTCGATTCCTCCTTCGAGGCAACCAATTGCATTATCGTAGCCAACACGTGATAAGCGGGTTACCACTTCTTCCTCACGGCCTTCATCAGCGATAAAAAGAATAGGTGTTGTAAGATCTTTAATCAGTGTCCCCACCCATGGCGCAAAATTATCATGGAGTCCAATGAAGATCGAGCCAGGAATATGTTCTTTTACAAAATCATTCTGATGTCGTGTATCCAGTACAACTGCGTTCCGCGACTTCCATACCGCTTCAAACTCGCGCGCATTGAGGCCTCTCTTTCCTTTACGGATAATCTCATCCACGCTCTTCACAGCACCTTGCAAATTCATCAGCACATTTGAAGGAAAATACTGCGGCGGTTCCACAAGTCCATCCATCAATTCTTCTATAAATTCTTCCTGCGTCATATCTGCGCGCAGTGCATAATTGGTACGCTTCTGGTTGCCCAGCGTATCTGTAGTCTCTTTAATCATATTCTTGCCACAGGCACTGCCGGCCCCATGTCCTGGATAAACGATAACATCATCAGGAAGCGTCAAAATTTTTGTGCGGAGAGATTCATACAATTTGCCGGCAAGATAACGAGGCGTGATTTCTGCCTTTACTTTTTGTACCAGGTCCGGACGACCAACATCTCCGAGCAGTAACGTATCGCCACTAAACAGCGCACGCGCTACGCCTTCTTCATCAATCAACAGCAAACAACTGCTCTCCATCGTGTGACCCGGGGTATGCAGCAGTTTAATTTTAATTTTTCCGAGCGGGAACTCTTCATTGTCGTTAGCGACATAAGCATTATATCCAGGTTTGGCTGTAGGACCAAAAATAACGGTAGCACCCGATTTTGCGGCAAGATCAAGATGTCCGCTTACAAAATCGGCGTGAAAATGCGTTTCGAAGATGTATTTAATGCGTGCACCCCGTTTTGCAGCCCGTTGCGTGTATGGATGTGTTTCGCGTAGCGGGTCAATAATAGCAGCTTCGCCTTCACTTTCGATATAATAGGCTGCGGCAGCGAGGCAACCGGTATAAATCTGCTCAATATACATTCGAATTATTTTTCCCAAATTTCCTCCTATACGCTTCCCGCATACATGACTTTTTATCATAAAACACGTTGAGAAAGGTCAGCCCCAAAAATATCACAGCAGGCCTGGTGCCAGGCAGGCTACCTGACTCTCCTGTGCAATTTGTACCTTTGCAGCCTTCATTAAAAACCATCATGGATAATAAAGATGCACACCGCGGTTATCTCAGTTCTGCATTAGGCTGCCGATGCCCGCGCTGCCGCGAAGGGAAATTGTTCAATAATCCCGTTTCCATCAGCATGAAAAAAAACATGGACATGCCTAAGACATGTGCGGTGTGTGGACAGCCAACTGAAATTGAGATCGGATTTTATTACGGCACCAGCTATGTTAGCTATGCGTTGTCGGTAGCAATCAGTGTTGCCAGCCTGATCGCATGGTGGGTTATCATTGGTTTATCCACGCAGGATAGTCGCTTTTTCTACTGGATTGGATTTAATGCGGTACTCCTCATCTGCCTGCAACCCTGGCTCATGCGTCTCAGTCGCAGCCTGTGGATATCATGGTTTGTTCGTTATGAACCCAACTGGAAAGAAACCGTTCCAGAGGATGTGTCGGAGAGAATGAATAAGGAGCAGGAAAACAACTGGTAGGCTTTGAAGATGCCTTTATTCGAGTAGAATGTGGAAATCTGTAAATATGTAAATGTGGGAATAGTTGGAAGCGATTCAAGTGCGTTCAAAATGTGCTAATATGGGAATGTGACAATATGCAAATGAGAAAATTAGGGACTTAAAAAATCCGTAAGCTTGTGCTTATAAAGTGTAAAGCTTATTAGGAATGGATAATCTCCGCATTGTCACCTTGCCACATTGCCATATTAACACATTTTGCCCGCACTCGAAGCTCATTTTCCCATTTTCTCATTTCCTCATTTCCTCATTTTCTCAGGTGCAGGGATTTGATCTTACAAAATGCGCGTATTCCGTGGTGCGATAATGTGGCACCGAAGCCCGAATATTTGCGGCCACTCCAGGGGGAGGGGCTGCACTTACACGATCGCAGCAGTTCCAGTAACCGGTACCAGATTCCATCTGCGAAAGAATCTTCAACGCACGCTGCTCGCTTGATGAATATACCGATGCAGTTAGACCGTACTCTGAATCGTTCATTTTTTCAATTGCGTCTTCATCAGATTTCACTTTCATAATGCCGATGATAGGACCAAAAGACTCCTCACGCATCAACTGCATACTGTGATCCACATTTATCAACACCGTTGGTTCGAAAAAAATTACCCGGAACCGGAATTCGTCTGCCACCGGTTAATAGTGTTGCACCTTTGCTGAGCGCATCTTTTACCTGTGCATCGAGTGAATCCATTTGCGCAGCACGCGTCAGTGCACCCAGATACACGCCATCGCTTAAAGGATCTCCGATTTTCCACGATTTAACTTCATTTACAAATGCATCGATATAATCGTCGGCGATATTTTCATGAACATAAATGCGTTCAACAGCGCAACAACTTTGACCATTATTATAAAATGCACCATCGGCGGTAGCCGCCGCAACCGATTTAATGTCGTTTACATCATCAGCAACATAAAGCGGATCTTTCCCACCTAATTCGCACTGACAGGGAACCATCTTACTGGCAACCTGCTCATAGATATATTTCCCGGTATTATAACTACCCGTGAAAAAATATCCATCTAATGGCAAATCCAGTAAAGCATGCCCGGCCTCCGCCGCGCCAATGATTGTTTGAAAGACTGATGATGGCACGCCTGCTTTGACCAGGCGTTTTTCGATCTCCATACCGGTTAGTGTTGCAAATTCGGAAGGTTTGTATAAAACAGCATTCCCTGCAAGAAGCGCAGGTATTATCACATTTACACCCACGAGATAAGGATAATTCCATGCGGAAATATTTGCAACTACTCCCAGCGGTTCGTAAACAATCTTTTCAACCAATCCTGGTTCCGTATGCATAGTCTCATCGGAAAGATATTTCTCAGCATGCTCCAACATCCAGTTAATACGCGTACATGCACCGCGGATTTCATTTCTTGATTGGGCAATGGGTTTACCAACTTCCTCAGTAAGTACCCGCGACAAATGCGCTGCATCTTCCTGTAGTAATTTCTTAAACTGATTTAGGATTGAAATTCTCTCTTCCAGCGAAATTGCGGCCCATTCTTTTTGGTATTCGCGTGCGTTCACCAGCTTTGCGGAAACAGATACCACATCATCTTCACCAACTTCAGTTATAATGCTTCCGGTAGCCGGATTAATTATTCTCATATCATGCTTTTAACGACAACACTTCATAAATAAAACGATCTCTAATGGCTTTAGCTGGCGGGGTATACTCCAGGTTGAGCTTATACATTCGTTCCGGATGCCATTGTATTCCCAGGAAAAAAGAACGTTCAGACGGTCGCTCCCATTCCAGTGCTTCTATTGTTCCATCATCAGCGCAGGCACTGATGCGCAACCCTTTTCCAATTTTACCCACAGCCTGGTGATGGGCTGAGTTCACCACCGTCCTGTTCTGACCTAAAATTTCGTACAACAGCGATCCTTCAACCACAAACAAACCATGTGCACGATCATAACCATCCGATGCGCGATGTATCATATTGCCGGTTTTGCCCAGATCCTGCACCATTTCACCTGCAAGAATGCTATTGACCAGTTGCATTCCCCTGCAAATTGACAACACCGGAATTTTCATTTCCTGGCTGATTAGAAAAGCTGCGGTTTCAAATTCGTCGCGATGTTTATCAAATTTTTTTGGGGCATTGGAATAATCCTTCTTTTTCTTTCCATAAAAAGAAGGATGAACATCTGTACCCCCGACAATACAAGACCAGAACAACCCCGCAGGTCGGCAAGATTATCGCTCGAAACGCTTAAAGTAATGACCTCAATATCATCAGCAGCTTTTAACCAGCGCACATAGTTCTCGTGCTTCTGCTCATTATTGGTATAACTTAATGCAATGACGGGTTTCATAATGCCTCTTCGTACAGGTTTTTAAACTGGTCGCGGCTCACCGGCCTCGGATTATTGGGATGCGCAAAATCTGCAATTGCCAGGTTCGCCAATTGTTCTATATGTTTCGGCTCCACACCTATATCCCGCAAATGATGCGGAATTCCAATTCGATCATTCAATTCAAAAAGGTATTGTACTAACGCTTCGCCCGTTGTGTCACGCAAATCAAATGCCTGTGCCATTCTCCTAAATGCATCGGGCACCACTCCGCTGTTGAATCGCATGCCATAAGGCAGGTTGACAGCGTTCGCCAATCCATGATGTGTATCTAATAAAGATGACAATGGATGTGCAAGCGAATGCACCACGCCCAGTCCTTTCTGGAATGCAATAGCCCCCATCATGGAGGCTAACAACATTTGTGAACGCGATTCCAGATCGGGCGACTTCACTGCTTTTGTAATTGACAAATGAATCAAACGCATTCCTTCCAGCGCAATTCCTTCACAAATAGGATGTGGCATTTTCGCAATAAAAGCTTCCATATTATGCGTCAGCGCGTCCATGCCCGTTGCAGCTGTAACGAATGGTGGCAAATCAAAAGTAAGTTCGGGATCTGCAAATACAATTTTTGCCAATAGTTTGGGGGAGAATAAGATTTTCTTCTGATGGGTTTCATCATCAGCAATAATCGCACTGCGTCCCACCTCACTTCCTGTGCCAGCAGTTGTGGGCACTGTTATAAAATGAGGAACGTCGTTGGTAATGAAAACGTCTCCGCCAATCAGGTCATCGTATTTAAATAAATCTTCCCGATGGTTTACACGCAAAACAATCGCCCGCGCCACATCGAGCGCAGCGCCGCCGCCAATACCAATGATGGAATCACAACCCGCCTGGTCATATAAATCTGTTCCTTTATATACATCCGACTTTACAGGGTTACGATGTATATTAGAAAAAATCAGGGGGTTGATATGCTGACGTTCCAGATCGGCAACAATGTTTTTGAAAAAAAGAAAGCTGTGAAATAATCGGATCCGTAACCAGCAACGGAGTTTTCAATTGATGTTGTTGACAATAACCCGCCAATTCTTTCACAACGCCGGCACCAAAGCGAATGGTGGTGGGAAAATTGTACTGGTACACCTGATTGAATCTCATATTGACTGATTAATAATAAAATGAAGAAACAGGGAGTCGAACCAGATACGCACCGTGATCAACACCAACAGTAGCAACAACTAAGTTCTAAATTATTTCAAAATATCGCCTGTATTCCCAATCGGTCACTGCTTTCAGATGCTGACGCCATTCCCAATCGCGTGTCATGAGAAAATGGTCTACAAAATCAGCACCAAACAATTCAGTTGCAATTTTTGAATCCCTCATCTTTTGCGTTGCTTCCAACAGGGTTCGCGGTAATACGCCATTCGATTCATCCCGATATCCATTGCCACTGGTTTCGGCCTGTTTCAGTTTCATTTTTTTCTGATGCCATAGAGGCCTGAAGCAATTGCGGCCGACATGGCGAGATATGGATTTACATCAGCACCGGGCACCCGTGTTTCGAGCCTTGTGGATGATATGCCGGAATTGATCACACGTAGGGCAACCGTTCGGTTGTCGATTCCCCAGGTGAGCGTTGTAGGCGCCCAGGCACCTTCTACCAGACGCTTGTAACTGTTGATGGTGGGCGCAAACATGGGCAGTATATACGGCAGACAATAAAGTTGCCCTGCCAGGTATTGTCGCATCACTTCACTCAATCCATCCTTGGATTTTGCGTCAGCGAAAAGATTTTTCTTACCACTTCTATCCCAAACACTCTGATGAATATGTCCCCCACATCCTGGCAACATCTCATTGATCTTGGCCATAAACGTTGCCATGATGCCCTGGGTATATGCAATTTCTTTAGTAGCAGTTTTAAAAAGCAATGCACGGTCGCCGGCTTCGAGCAAATCAGCGTATTTAATAGCTGCTTCAAATGTGCCGGGCCCGGTTTCTGTATGTAATCCCTCTAATGGAACATTAAAATGGTCAAGCTCTTCGAAGAGTGCTTTGAAAAAAGGTTGATTGACTGCCGTTCTTAATACAGAATAGCCAAACATCCCGGGTGTAAGAGGTTCCAGGTCGCGGTATTGTTTGACATGTGCAGTCTGTGGTGTTTCTTTAAAATTGTACCACTCAAATTCCATGGATGCGTTCAGCGAGAAATTCATCGCGGCGGCATCTGCTTTCACTTTCTTTAATAACTGCCGTGGGCAAACGTAAGCTGGTCTGCCATTATCATCTATCAGTTCCCCTAAAAAGAAAGGCGTATTATTTTCCCATGGAATTTCGCGGAAAGTGGAAAGGTCAATGCGCGCTTCTGCATCGGGATACCCTGTATGCCATCCTGTATATCTACCCGCATCATAAGCCTGGTCAGCAGCATCCCATCCAAAGATTACATCGCAAAATCCAGTGGTGTTGTTAACGACAGCAATAAATTTTTCTTTGGCGATATATTTTCCACGCAAAATTCCATCAATATCGCTAAAAGCAATCTTTACCCTGTTAGAGGGATTCTTCTTCACTGCCTGAATGATCTCCTGGTTTGTCATGTTTTGCTAGTCGATTGAGGTATAATCCGGTAAATAATATAAGCGCCCGCCAGCACTGATCCGTAAATTACTGCTAATTTAAAATTATACACGGTCATGGCAATGAGTGAAATCAATGCAATGGCCAGCGCCGCTATTGGTGCAAAGGGATAAAATGGTGCCCGGAACGGCCGTTCCAGCGCTGGCTCTCTTCGGCGCAGCCTGATAAAGCTGATCATGGAAATAATATAAAGCGTAAGTGCGCCAAATACGGAGAGTTTGATGATTTCCTGTGTATCACCCAGGTAAAGGGTGGCGATGCCTATAAACATATTCACCACAAGTGCCCAGGCAGGCGTCTGGAAGCGGCGATGAATGAGCCCGAGAAATGAGGGCGCCAGCCCTACCCTTCCCATTTCGAAACTGGCACGGCCCGCAGCCAGTATCAGTCCATGAAAAGAGGCAACCAATCCCAGCAGGCCGACAGTAATGAGCATATGATAAAGCACGTTATTGTCGGCAACAACATATGCCAGTGCCAGTGGCAGTGGTGAATCAGAAGTCTGCCCATCTGCGGTGTACACAATAGCTTCCCAGCCGGCAACACCTACCGCGCTGGTGAAGGTGAGGATGCAAAGCAAAACCAGCGTTAATATGGCGGAGCCAAATCCTTTCAGAATTGTTTTTTGTGGATTGACTGTTTCTTCAGCCACATTTGCTACACCTTCAATGCCGAGGAAAAACCAGATAGCGAATGGTATTGCCGCCAGAATTCCTTCCCATCCATTGGGCAGTGCATTCATTTGAAACTTCTCTGGAGAAAAAGAAGGGAGTGTAACGCCGGCAAACAATAATAATTCACCTACAGCAAGAATAGTGATGATGAGTTCGAATCTCGCTGCTGCCTTTACACCATAAATATTCAATGCGGTAAAAAGGAGGTAAACAAAAACAGCGATGCTGAATATAGAAAACTGCGGAAAAAATAAATTGAAATAGGCGCCAATAGCAAAAGCAATTGCCGGCGGCGCAAAAACAAATTCTATCAACTGCGCCATGCCGGTTATAAATCCCCAGTCTTTTCCCAGCGCCCTTCCCGCATAATCAAAAGCGCCACCCGCTTTGGGAATGGCGCAGGCCAGTTCGGTATAGCTGAATGTAAAGCAGAGATACATGAGGATGATAAATGCGGTGGCGATTGCCAACCCCAGCGTACCACCCTGCTCCAGGCCCAGGTTCCACCCGAAATACATTCCCGAAATCACATACCCCACCCCCAACCCCCAAAGGAGTCTGGCATTGAGCGTCCGCTTCAGCGTGGGAGTGGAATTTGACAAGAGAGAAAATTTGTATTAAGATAGGGAAAATCGGTGTTCGATGTCCGATGTCCGATGTCCGATGTTCGATGACCGATGGATGTGTAATGAGCAAGAAACCCGATCCGGCATTTGAGTGCGGTATTCTCGCATTCGTGCCTTTCTTCGATCATCGGTCATCGACCATCGACCATCGGTCATCGGTCATCGACCATCGACCATCGGTCATCGGTCATCGATCATCGACCATCGGTCATCGACCATCGACCATCGATCATCCATCATCGAATACCGTACACCTCCACCGCCGTCTCTCCAAACACCGCTTCGCGCTCTTCTTCCGTATGTTTTTCCATGTATTTTTCTACGAGACTTTTCCATTGTACATAAATACCGGAAAGCAACATCACGGGCCAGTCGCTGCCCCAGAGAAGACGGTTGCTGCCAAAAGCATCAAATAAAATATCGAGATATGGATAAAATTCGGCAGCACTCCATTGTTTCCATTTCGCTTCGGTAAACAAACCACTCAGTTTACAGTAAACATTGGGATGTGTAGCAATGGTGCGAATATTTTTTTCCCATGCAGTGATTTCAGCGGAGCGAATATCCGGTTTGCCGGCATGATCGAGAATGAACTTGTTCTCCGGAAATGCCTGCACAAAATCTACAGCCTGCGGAAGCTGTCTTTCATACACCAGTACATCGTAAGTGTAGTTGTATTGTTGCAGAAGTGGCATGGCACGGCGAAATTGTGGATCTGCCAGAAACCCATCCGGCTCGCCCTGCACAATATGACGCCAGCCTTTAATAATGGAATATTGTGAGAAATACTCCAGCCTTTTCTCCAGGTTCACTCTTTAGATCCGTCCAACCCACAACGCCTTTGATGAAAGCATGTGTCTTCGCCATTTCCACCATAAAATGTGTATCCAGTTCCGACTGATCGGCCTGCACGGCAATTATGGCATCCACTCCATTTCTCTTCAACGTAGTTTGAAGATGCTCCGGCAGATAATCCTTTTGCAGATCCTTCATACTGGAATCAATCCACGCGTACGTCTTTTTATCATACTTCCAAAAATGAACATGCGAATCGATGACCATAACTGAATTTTACAGTATAAGTTATTCCTTTTTCGGCAGAATGACCGTAAGTAGTTGCTATAAACTTACCGCCAATTGTCGGCTGCTGCCTAATCCTTCAATGCCCAGTTCAACCACATCACCAGCTTTCAGATAAATGGGATCAGGTTTTTGTCCAAGTCCCACACCTGCAGGTGTTCCTGTTGAAATAATATCACCAGGCAGAAGACTCATAAACTGGCTGAGATAAGAAATAAGGAAAGGTATTTTGAAAACCAGGTTGCTGGTACTGCCATCCTGAAAGGTTTTGCCATTTACAGTTAGCCACAAACGCAACTTGTCAATATCTTTAATTTCATCTGTTGTTGCGATCCAGGGGCCAATAGGTGCGAATGTATCGCAACTTTTACCTTTTACCCACTGACCACCGCGTTCCAGTTGAAATTCGCGTTCGCTATAATCGTTGTGTAGAACATAACCCGCAACATGGTTCATCGCTTCAGCTTCTGAAACATAACTTGCTTTTTTCCAATAACAACTGCAAGTTCTACTTCCCAATCTGTTTTTTTACTATTTCGAGGAATGACCAGATTATCATTGGGACCAACAATCGCGCTGGTGGCTTTGAAGAAAACCACGGGTTCATTGGGTAATTGCATATTGCTTTCGGCCGCATGATCGGCATAGTTTAACCCGATACAAATAATTTTCGAAGGAGTTGCAATCGGGCAACCGAGCCTGGTGTTCTTTTCAACAACAGGAAGATGGTCCAGAGTTGATTCGGGCAAAGACTGTAATTCTTTCCAACGTTCATTACTAAAGAAAGAATGATCATATTCAGGTATTAAAGAGGATACGTCACGGTATTCATCTTTCCATAATATTCCCGGTTTCTCACTACCAGCATTGCCAAAACGAATCAGTTTCATTATAAAAATTTTAAGGGGTAATCAGTTTTAAAGTAGTTGATGATTTTTTTAATAAAAAACTATGTATTCAGTTTTATAAAACCACCATCGATTGGATAATCGGTGCCCGTGATAAAAGACGCTTCATCACTGCAGAGATAAAGTGCAAGGCCTGCAATTTCTTCCGGTTTACCCATGCGTCCGATGGGTTGTGTTTTGGCGAGTTTGTCAAACATCTCCTGTTCACGCCCCGGGTAATTTTTTGCAAGAAAATTATCAACGAAGGGCGTATGAACGCGACCTGGTGAAATGCAATTGCATCGTACATTATCGGCGAGGTAATCTTTGGCAACAGAAAGTGTGATGCCGATAACAGCACCTTTGCTCATGCTATAAGCAAAGCGGTCGGCGAGGCCTACATTACCAGCAACGGATGCGAGGTTCAGAATCACGCCACCTTTTTTCCGTAAATGCGGCAGTGCTGCCTGAATGCAATTGAACACGCCTTTTACGTTCACAATGTAAATGCGATCGAAGTCTTCTTCGCTGGTATTGTCGGCGCGGCCAATATGCGAAATGCCTGCACTGTTTACCAGGATATCAATTTTCTCCAACGGCTCCATTGCTTTTTTAACTGCAGCCGCATCTGCCACGCTGCAAACGAGTGAAAAAGCATCGCCACCATTCGATTTAATTTCATCGAGGGTGGCTGCGGCCTGCTCTTCATTGATATCCATGATTCCTACCTGTGCACCCTGCTTTGCGAATAAAATAGCGATGGCTTTCCCAATGCCGGAGCCGGCACCGGTAATGATGGCAGTTTTTCCTTTTAACTCAAACATGCGCTGTGGTTTACGAGTTTTTCTTCCTTTAAACAAAAGACTAACAGGCATTTGCAAAAAGGATTAGTGGCGATAAAGATAAACCGAAAGAGGGGAATATAATGAAGCAAAAAAAAGGGTCCGAAAACAGTTGAACTGCAATTCGATCGAGGATACGTAAAAAGCTAATTAAATTAATGTCAACGCTTTGTGTTCAAATATTTAATTTCTTACAATTTCGGAATTTGATTCCGAGATTGTAAATTTATTCTATGATTAAAAGAACAGCTACTGAGGAAGTGAAGGTGCTGGCGAGCCAGTTTAAGGCTATTGCGATTGTGGGACCACGCCAGTCGGGTAAAACAACACTTGCCCGAAGTGTGTTTGCAGACAAACCCTATGTTTCGCTGGAGAATCCTGACATGCGGAATTATGCGCTGGAAGATCCTCGTGGATTCTTAAGTCAATATAGAAAGGGAGCCATTATAGACGAGGCACAACGCGCACCCGAACTTTTTTCCTATCTACAGCAGTTGCTTGATGAAAACCCTCAAAAATCGCAATTCATTTTAACCGGTTCAATCAACTTTCTACTACAGGAAAATATTTCACAGAGTCTTGCAGGAAGAATTGGTTATTTATATCTGTTGCCGTTTTCAAACAGTGAAGCCGTAGAAGCCTCGGGCAGGTCTTTTTTCCATTGATGAAGCAATTTTCCAGGGAGGTTATCCGCCCATTTTTGATCAGCAGGTTCCTCCTGGAAAATGGATACGAAATTATATTTCTACTTATGTGGAAAGAGATGTTCGTCAGATAAAAAATATCAGTAACCTGAATCTATTTGAACGTTTCTTAAAACTTTGTGCAGGCAGAACCGGTCAGCTGTTAAACATGAACAGTCTTGCTGTTGAAACTGGTGTAGATAGCAAAACAGTTGCCTCCTGGTTAAGTGTTTTAGAAAGTAGCTTTATCATCTATTTATTAAAGCCACATCACCAGAACTTCAATAAAAGGCTGGTGAAAATGCCGAAACTTTATTTCTATGACACGGGAATTGCATGTTCCTTACTTGGGATAAGCAATGCTGCGCAACTGGATTTGCATCCATTTAAAGGAAACCTGTTTGAAAATTTCATTATCACAGAATTTATTAAAGATCGCTATAATAAAAATGCTGCGATGGATCTCTATTTCTGGCGGGATAGTGCAGGGAATGAAATGGATTTGGTAGTTGACCAGGGCACGAATCTCTATCCAATCGAAATAAAAGCGGGTAAAACAATTACTGCTGAATATTTTAAGAACCATCAGTGGTGGAATAAAACAACCGGATCAGAAGAGGGAACAATTATATATGCGGGCGACGAAATACAGCAACGAAGTCAGGGATTAAACATCATTCCCTGAATAAGCTGGAATTGATTAACAACTAATACACTTCACCTGTCGCAATCACCACCTTGTATTGTCGCATCACCTGACCTTCGTTGCCCTGAATGCGTACTAGTTTTGTTGTCGTTGATATCAACAGCACCCAAAACTTTAATCACACATCAAAACTTTTCAACATGGCAACTTCATCCAAGACCTCCAGAATTATTGGCTGGTCGCTTACCATCTTCATTACATTATTCCTGGCTTTCGATATCGTGATGAAATTCGTGAATTCGGAAGAAGTAAAAACGGCAGTACTGGAATTAGGGTTTCCCGTTAGCATGGCTCCTAAATTAGGCGTGTTGTTGTTGGCAATAACAGCACTCTACCTGATACCACGCACAGCCTATATTGGCGCAGTATTGCTAACGGGATACCTGGGTGGTGCCGTTGCCACACATTTGCGGCTCGACAATCCATTGTTCAGTCATACCCTGTTTCCGATATATGTTGGAATCGTTGCATGGGCCGGTTTATTACTTCGCCTGCGTATTCCACAAAGAATACTGGCGCTTTGATTACCTAGCGCCAGCCAAGACCGGGAGCCACGTACTTCAGGATCGAAGAAAGTACATGCACATTGTATTCAACGCCCAAAGTATTTGGTATTGTTAACAACAACGTGTCTGCTTCTTTGATTGCTTCGTCGGCTTCCAGTTCTTTAATCAGTTTGTCGGGTTCACCCGCATAACTTTTTCCGAAAATGGCGCGTTTGTCACTTTCGATATAACCCAGTTTATCGGTACTGTTTGCATCACGTCCGAAATAGAGACGATCTTTTTCGTTGACCAGTGCAAAAATGGAACGGCTTACAGAAACCCTGGGTTCACGTTGGTGCCCGGCTTTTTTCCATGCTTCTTTATACAACCGGATTTGTTCAGCCTGTTGTATATGAAATGGTTTTCCGCTCTCGTCGAATTTGAGAGTGGAGCTTTGCAGGTGCATACCATTTTCCGCCGCCCAAACTGCCGTAGCATTTGATGCTGCACCCCACCAGATACGGTCGCGCAATCCTTTTGAATAAGGTTCCAGACGTAATAGACCCGGAGGGTTGGGAAACATGGGATACGGGTTGGGTTCAGCAAAACCAACACCATCTAATTTTTCGAGAAATGCCAATCCTTTTTTACGACCCATGTCGGCATCGGTATCGCCTTCTTCGGGTTCGTAACCGAAATAACGCCATCCGTCGATTACCTGCTCGGGCGACCCACGACTAATGCCGAGTTGTAATCGTCCCCCCGAAATCAAATCTGCGGCACCGGCATCTTCCACCATATAAAGTGGATTTTCGTAGCGCATATCGATTACCCCGGTTCCGATTTCAATCTTTTTTGTTTTGGCGCCGATAGCAGCCAGCAGTGGAAACGGTGAACCCAGTTGTGCTGCAAAATGATGCACCCTGAAGTAGGCGCCATCCAGCCCTATCTCTTCAGCCGCAACTGCCAGGTCGATCGACTGCAGCAAAGTATCACTTGCTGTACGTGTTTGGTAAGCCGGATGATCGGCCCAATGCCCAAACGATAAGAATCCGATTTTCTTCATATAAGGATTATAACAAGAATGAGAGGGAGAAGTTCGGTGGGCGATGGTGGATGGGAGATGGGGATGGGAGATGGTGGATGGGAGATGGTGGATGGGGGATGGGGGATGGGGGATGGGAGATGGGAGATGGGGGATGGTGGATGGGAGATGAGAGATGGGGGATAGGGGATGGGAGATGGTGGATGGTGGAGGGGGATGATCGAGCATCGACCATCGGACATCGGACATCGGACATCGGACATCGGACATCGGAGATCGGACATCGATCATCGACCACCGATCCTCATTTTCCTTTCCCCATTTTTTTAAAGACCTTTGACGTATGCGTCCATATTTTATTAAAACGCCATGGTGGTTAAAAAAGGTTTATTCCGGATATCGGTGGAATATGCCCCGTGGGGGAAAAGATATTTATCTAACGTTTGATGATGGACCTCATCCGACAGCCACTCCGTTTGTGCTGGATGAGCTAAACGCTGCAGGAGCAAAAGCAACTTTCTTTTGTATCGGAAAAAATGTGGTGCAACATCCGGAGATTTATCAGCGTATTATAGAGGAAGGACACGCGGTGGGGAATCACACACAACAGCATTTAAATGGATGGAAAACAGAAAACCTGACTTACCTCGCCGACATCAAAACTGCCAGTCAACATATTTCATCGCCATTATTCCGGCCGCCCTATGGCAGAATCACACGTTTCCAGGCAAAGGAAGTTCAACAAATCTTAGGTCCTTCTTCGCAAATAATTATGTGGGATGTGTTGAGCGCAGACTTTGATGAAAAACTATCGGGAGAACAATGTTTAGAAAATGTTGTTCGTTATTCCAAGCCCGGCTCGATCATTGTTATGCATGATAGCCAAAAAGCGTGGAATCGGTTGCATTATGCATTACCCAGAATGATACGCTATTTCGGGGAGAAGGGATTTCGATTGGCACCGTTGACTTAAAAAAGGAAAGATTTGCAACGAAAGAAAAAATGATATTCATAGAGAGTTGAGAACTAGTGCATAATGGGCTTAAAAAAATTAGGGCCTGGGTAGAAACCCTGGCCCGTTTTTAATCCGTACCCTATGAAAACTGATTTAAAGGTAGAATAAATTTTCATTTATGCAAACATTTTTTCAATTGTTTATGCAGCGTTTTTGAAAAAAATTGCGTCCGCCCTTCCGAAATTTGCAGCATGATGAATTTGATCGACTCCCATTGCCACCTTTATGTCAACAGTTTTAAATCGGATCAGCAGGAGACTTTACAACGGGCTATCTCTGCCGGAATAGGAAGAATGTTGTTGCCTGCAATTGATAGTGAGACTCATGAAAGTATGCTTCAACTGGAAGCGGATTTCCCCGGTAACTGTTTGGCAATGATGGGAGTACACCCCTGTTCCATCACCGCCGACCCCAATTCCGAACTCGACCTCGCCTTTCAATATCTGCAGTCGCGACCCTTTATTGCCGTTGGTGAAATTGGTCTGGATTTTCACTGGGATCTCAGTTTTGTCGACCAGCAATATGAAGCTTTCCGTCGCCAGGCACGCTGGGCAGTTGATCTGGACCTGCCGATCGTCATCCATTCCCGCAAAAGTACCGACGAATGCATCCGAGTTGTAAAGGAGTTTTATGCAAACGGTTTAAAAGGTGTTTTCCATTGTTTTTCGGGTACTGCCGACCAGGCAAAACAGATTATCGACCTCGGATTTTACCTGGGCATTGGTGGCGTGCTTACTTATAAAAACAGTGGGCTCGATGAAGCCATTCGCGATATTCCACTGGAGTGGTTGTTGCTCGAAACGGATGCTCCTTATTTAACGCCGGTTCCCTATCGTGGAAAAAGGAATGAGCCATCTTATATCCCTTATATCGTGGATAAACTTGCAACGGTAAAACAGGTGTCGCATGAAGAAATAGCAAGAATTACCACTGCCAACACGGAGAACTTATTCCGTTTGCAAAGCAAGTAGTAGCAAGCTGACAACCGCATGATTAATTTCCCCATAAGGCGTGGAAACCGTATTTTTTTGCTGCCCTTTAAATGGAGACGTGTCCGAGTGGTTGAAGGAGCACGCCTGGAAAGTGTGTATACGGGTAACCGTATCGCGAGTTCGAATCTCGCCGTCTCCGCCAGGCGGGATTTTCAGTTTTGAAAATCCCGCTTTTTCTTTACTTCCCTCGCTCATCCCCCATCCAACATCTCCCATCCACCATCCACCATCTCCCATCCACCATCCCCCATCCCCCATCCAACATCTTCCATCCCCCATCCACCATCCACCATCTTCCATCCACCATCGATTTGTATCTTTGCGCCATGAGTCGAAAAGTTCGTGTTCGCTTTGCCCCCAGCCCTACCGGCGGTTTACATATGGGCGGCATGCGTACCATTTTATATAATTATCTTTTTGCCCGCCAGAATGGGGGCGAATTTGTTTTGCGCATTGAAGACACCGACCAGACACGTTACGTGCCCGGTGCCGAAGAATACATTTTTGAGTGTTTAAAATGGGCGGGATTAGAACCCGATGAAAGCCCCCTGAAACCCGGTCAGTTTGGCCCCTACCGTCAGAGCGAGCGCAAACCGATGTACCGCTCCTATGCCGAAAAGCTGGTGAAAGATGGTAACGCCTACTATGCATTTGATACGCCTGAAGAACTGGAGCGAATGCGCCAGGAGTTTAAGTCGGAAGGAAATGCATCACCTCAATACGACCGCCTTACCCGCGGCAACATGCGCAATTCGCTCACTCTTTCAAATGAAGAAGTAGAAAAGCTGCTGAGCGAAGGAACGCCACATGTTATTCGCATCAAAATGCCGGAATCGGAAACAATTTCCTTTACCGATATGATACGCGGTGAAGTGAGTTTTGATTCTTCACTGGTAGATGATAAAGTTTTGCTGAAAGCAGATGGAATGCCTACTTATCACCTGGCTGTAGTGGTAGACGATTACCTGATGCAAATCACGCATGCATTTCGTGGTGAAGAGTGGTTGCCCAGCGCACCTGTACATATATTATTATGGAAATACCTTTTCGGTATTGACGCGATGCCGCAATGGGCGCACCTACCGTTGATACTGGGACCTAACGGCAAACTCAGCAAAAGAGATGGTGAGAAATATGGATTCCCTGTGTTTGCAATGAACTGGACAGACCCGAGAACAAATCATACTGCCGAAGGATTTCGGGAAAAAGGATTTTTACCGGAAGCCTTCATCAACCTCCTGGCTTTGCTGGGTTGGAATGATGGTACTGACCAGGAATTGTTCACGCTGGAAGAACTGGTACAGAAATTCTCAATAGACCGTGTGCACAGTGCCGGTGCAAAATTCGATTACGAAAAAGCAAAATGGTTCAATCAGGAATGGATCAAACGCAAGAGCGATGCAGAACTGGCACCGTTGGTAAAACAATTGCTGGCTACTGTTGCCATTGCACCAACCGATGAAACGCTGGTTCGCGTAATTGGCCTGGTGAAAGAACGTTGCCAGTTGCTTCCCGATTTTGTGCAACAATCCTCTTTCTTTTTTGAAGCACCTAAGCAATTAGATCTCGATGCGGTTAAACCAAAATGGAACGATGCAAAAAGATTGTTCTTTGCTGAATTGATCCGCAACTTCCAGCTTACACAAACCTGGGTGGGTGCCGACCTGGAAAGAAATTGCAAAGAGATTGCTGCCGCCAACAACATCAAACCCGGTGAAGTTATGTTGCCTTTGCGTATCATGCTGGTAGGCGGCAAATTTGGCCCCGGCGTATTTGATATCGTTGAAATTATCGGGAAAGAAGAAACCATTTCGCGGATTGAAAAAGCACTTCATTTGCTGTAATCCGGATTTATTGAATTGAACTCACAATATTAAAGTCAAACTGCAATGCGTCCTCTCAGAGTTTTGGTTGCTAAAGTTGGTCTCGATGGTCACGACCGTGGTGCAAAAGTGATTGCTACGGCACTGCGTGATGCGGGTATGGAAGTCATTTATACCGGCCTGCGTCAAACACCGGAAATGGTGGTGAATGCTGCGTTGCAGGAAGACGTAGATGCAATCGGGATCAGTATTCTGTCCGGTGCGCATATGACTGTTTTCCCAAAGATTATCTCCTTAATGAAAGAGAAAGAGATGGATGATGTATTGCTTACCGGCGGCGGCATTATTCCTGAAGATGACATGGCCAGCCTCCAAAATATGGGTGTCGGAAAATTATTTGCGCCCGGCACGGCCACATCTGATATCTCCAACTACATCCGCGATTGGGTGAAAGAGCATAGGGATTTTTAAGAAAAATCCGATCTCACGCATCCACAATCTTAATCGAATACTTACTCAATAATGCAGGGAGGCCCGCTAGTGAAAAGCGGGCTTCTTTTATTTTGTTACTGTCGGGGTCAATTGAAAAATTATACGCAGAACTGAAGTCACATTTCTCGAGATTAGTTCGCTCAAATTTAGCATCGAGCAAATCGGAAAAACTAAAATCAGATGATTCAAGAAACCCGTCTGTAAAGTCGACACCTTTCAACTGGGAATTTGTAAAATTTGTCTTCTTTATTTTCAATCCATAAAATGAACTATGATCCAGGGTGCAATTTTTAAATGAGAATGATAATCCGAATGTATTACCGGAATCAAATCGCAAGCCTAACATCTTGCAGCCTTCAAATTCTACATTTTGAAAACTGGCTTTATGCAACTTCGCTAAACTCAGATTGCAATTTTGAAACTGACAGTCTATAAATATGCAGCCGGTCAAATTGATGTTCGATAAATCACAATTCTTAAAAACACATTGTTCAAATTCTTTTCCCTGAATGGAAAGATCGGCGAAAGAAATTTTTTCGAAGGTCTGATCGATTTGTAAATCTTCTAGTGGTGCTGGCATTCTGTCTGTCTGGTTTAATAATAATAAATATTCTGTTTTTTCAAATCATCTAAACTTCAGGATCCATATATCGTCCCTTCGGGACTCGGGTGCGAGGCGGTGTTCAATTGCTGCAGATATTTCGTCCCTTCGGGACGCGCAGCTTCCGTTCAATTTAAAAAGGATACATGCACATCTACACATTTGCACATCTCCTCATTTTCTCATTCTCTCTCGCGCTCTTTTCACGCAGAGTCCGCCGAGGTCACGCAGAGCCCGCGGAGGTCTTATCAGAGTTAATGAACGCGCAGCTTTCTTTCAATTCAATAAGGAGTGCATGCACATTTACACATTGGCACATTTGCACATTTGCACATTTCCTCATTTTCACATTTTCACATTTTCTCATTTTCTCATTCTCTCTCGCGCTTTTTTCACGCAGAGTCCGCCGAGGTCACGCAGAGCCCGCGGAGGTCTTATCAGAGTTAATGAACGCGCAACTTTCTTTCAATTCAATAAGGAGTGCATGCACATTTTCTCATTTTCACATTTCCTCATTTGCATATTTCCACATTTCCTTTCACGTTTGCCGTTTGCCGTTTGCCGTTTGCCGATTCTCACGCCTCACGTTTTTTTACCTCTTCTGCATCCGCGCCTTTGTCGGACGAGTCATTACAATTGCAGCCACTAATCAAAAGGGCTAAAGCTATAATCAGATATATCCGTCTCATGTCGCTTAGTTTGTAGCAATTTACAAAATGGCCGGGCTAAAGATGCGGCGAATCTCGGTTCCGTACTCAAAACCTGCACTTCGCTCAACCAAACGAACTCCTTAATCAATATTATTTCGCCGGGAAAATGTTCCTCCGCAACTTTGCACTCCTAAACCTTACCAAAAGTTCATTTTATGAGAGTCGATAGATTTGCGCATGTACGCCGGTTTTTCAGCACCAGCCTACTGATAAGTCTTTGTTTTTCAATGCCCGTTTACGCCTGGGCGCGACTGATTTTCTTTGAAGTCCCACTTTCATTTTCAGAAGATATTCCCCACCTCCTCCGCATGATCTTCGCAGGCTGGGCTATCATGAGTTTCTTCATGGGTTGCTTTGAAGCAGCCAAATGGATCATCAAACAACAAAGTGTTCATCGCCTCAACCCCTGCAGGATTGTTTGGCGACCAGCCCTGCTTCTCATCGTTCTATGCAGCCTGCTCTATGCCTGTAACGGGCAAATTGTGACGGGCGTAAACAAAGACCTCAACACAGGACTCAGCACCAGTTATACCGGAATGAAACCCAGCAAAAGTCTCCTGATTATGAACGACGAAGTGCTGAACCACAATGATATCCCCATTGGCGAATCTTTTCAACTGATCAATGACGGCGTGGATGGACTCGTTGTAAAAGATGGAAATGTATCGGTGGGCTGTTCATTACGCATCACGGATAAGAAAGGAAAAGTTCTCATGGACGAGCCTGATCTCTTTAAATCAAATGACATTTTTGAACAAAAAGACGCCCGTATGCTGCGCTGCACAATATCCACAGGCGAACCCATGGAATGGGAAGAACTTTATGATGTGAAGGTAATTTTCTGGGATAAATTTGGCACTGGAAAAAATTGAAAATACCGTCACAATCAGGATGATTGATATCCCCTGAGGCTTCTGATAAATAATTAACGTGGACGGTTAATAATATGCTGCATCCCCCGGGGTGCAGCTTTTCATTTTATAGCCGATACGGTTCCTGTTTTGTCATCGCCATCAATCATCTTATTTTTGAAAAAAAAGAACGATATGTACCAGAGCCTGTTGACAGAAACAAGTGAAAGAATTTGTACAATTACCATCAATCGTCCAGATAAACTGAATGCCCTCAATAAAACTGTTATTAAAGAGCTGGGCCAGGTGATTGATTCCATTAATAATGATCCCGCCATCGGCGGAGCGATAATTACGGGTGCAGGACCTAAATCCTTTGTTGCCGGTGCCGACATCAGCGAATTTCTTACACTCGATCCTGCCACGGGTACAGAGCTCGCCCAGCTTGGGCAGGATAACGTTTTTACAAAAATTGAATACTCTTCAAAACCTTTTATAGCTGCAGTGAATGGGTTTGCGCTGGGTGGTGGTTGCGAGCTCGCAATGGCCTGCCATATTCGCATGGCGTCACAAAACGCAAAGTTTGGGCAGCCTGAAGTAAACCTCGGTCTCATTCCGGGTTATGGCGGTACACAACGACTGGCACAACTGGTTGGAAAAGGTAAAGCACTCGAATTAATAATGAGTGCGAATATGATTGATGCAACAGAAGCTCACCGAATAGGACTGGTGAATCATGTTGTATCACCTGAAACACTCATTGAAGAATCAAGAAAATTGCTTCTTACCATTCTGAGTAAAGGGCCGGGAGCTGTGGGAAAGGTTATTGAGGCCATTAATGCTCTTTACGACAACAATAAGAATGGTTTTGCAGAAGAAATTCGCTTGTTTGGCGAATGCTTTGGCACCGCTGAAATGAAAGAAGGTGTAACTGCATTTCTGGAGAAAAGAAAAGCACAGTTTTAGTTGTTAAGATATTTTACTATAAGAAAACTGCGAGTTCGCCCGCAGTTTTTTTTATTTCTCGTCATTCATCCAGTTGTGATAGCGCATTAATGCTTCGAGAAAATAATAATCAGCATAGGTAAGCGAAACATCCACTTCGGAATTGTAAGGAATGGCGCCTACGCTATGCCTTAACAAAAAACCGGCATTGCCTCCTTCTTTGCTGCGGTAAGTCTTTCCCGAAAGGTTGATAAGAATGGTACGTGCGGTATTGATATATTCATTACGCTCTGTGGCATCAACATATTTCGCAAGGTCCAACAAAGCGGACGCGAGAATAGCCGCAGCCGAAACGTCGCGATAAGTTTTAGGTATATCCTTTGCATCATAATCCCAATAGGGAATTTTGTCTTTTGGCAGGCGCGGATGATCGAGGATAAATCTTGCAATCTTTCGCGCATGCTCCAAATAAGCAGGTTCTTTCGTACAACGGTACATCATGGTGAATCCATACAGTCCCCATGACTGACCACGCGCCCAGGCCGATTCTGGTGCTGCGCCCTGTGCAGTCATTTTTTCACGCACCACCCCTTTTGACAAATCATAATCCACAACATGAAAGGCACTATTATCAGCGCGATAAAAGTCACGCTTTGTTGTTTCCGTATGCGCGATGGCAATCACTTTGTATTTTGGTTCGCGCAATTCATCGGCGGCCCAGCAAAGCATTTCAAGGTTCATCATATTATCGATGATGACTGGTGTTGTAAACCTTCCACCTGAATCCCATGATTGTATGGCACGAATGGCAGGACGATATCTTTTGATCAACGTCTCGGAAGCGGTGAGAACCGTTTCTTTATAGGATTCGTTTTCCGCAATACGATATGCATTTCCAAAACTGCAAAAAATCATGAAACCCAGATCATGATCTTTCGTATGATATTTCTCTTTCTCAAGAATTGCCAGTCGTCGCTCCGCTTCGGCTCTTATTGCGGTATCGCCGGTAAACTCATAAATATACCAAAGTGAGCCGGGGAAAAATCCGCTGGTCCACCAACTGGTATTGGACGTTACAAGTTTTTTATCCTTTTCGCTAAAATTGCGAGGCATCAGATCGGCAGGTGTATTTTTCGCAAGCAGTTTATACTGGCGTGCGGCAAATTGCATATTTTCTTTAATCAGCTTTTCCATTTTCGCATCCTGCACCTGCGCAAATGCGGTATCAATGCAAAAACAATTTAATAGAAGAGCTACCAGGATAAGGTTAAACGACCTACGGACACTTCTCATTTTTTCGATCAGGTTTTCGGGAATTTTATAAACCGCAACTTCGGCCAGCGAAGGTATATCTTTTGCATCCTGGATAATAATACGAATTGCGCTTACTTTTTCAGTGGGAAAGGTTAAGATTCTTCTTCTTCCCACGGTTGTAAAATCAATTTCACGAACAGTCTTTGTTCCATTTACCAATACAATTTTTCCTTTAATAATATGCTGGCCTTTCGCAATGGCTTCGCTTAGTGTTACACAATTAATAGCTGTTTCCTGTCCAAATTTCAGCCAGTAGGTTGCACGGTTATATTCGTTCACCGATTCGGATGTTTCAGGATTGCCGTCTGCAAAAAAATCGCGATTATATACCACCATTTTATAGTGCAGCTCTTTCCGCGCTTTAAGTGCAAGGTTGTTGGCAAAACTCTTTTTCAATAATTCTGCAAAACCAACGAGTGAAGCACTGTCCACTTCATGAATCAACCCGCGACGATCGGGCGGTACATTCAGTAAAAAGTTGGCGCCGCGTCCAACCGATTTCAGATACAGATCAAAAAGCTGTGCTGCCGTTTTTACTTTGTCATCTTCTTCGGCATGATAAAACCAGCCGGGTCTGATACTTACATCACATTCGCCCGGAATCCAGTTTTTACCCCAGATATTTCCCTGGTTGAGTGTATCAGTGGGTGGCGCACCCAGGCCTCTTTTAAAACCTGCCGTATCCAGATAATTCCAGTTTGTTTTCCCAACAATTCCATTTTCATTTCCCACCCAACGCACGTCGGGCCCGATGTCGCTAAAAACAACTGTGTTTGGAGCTATTTCGCGCATTGTGTTCTCAAAGCGACGAAAATCATAATCCTGTTTTTTTCCATTTGGACCTTCACCATTTGCGCCATCCCACCAGAACTCAAAGAACGGTCCGTATTGTTGCACCAGTTCTTTCATACTTGCCACATACACATCGTTGTATTCGGGAGTACCGTACTTTTCATGATTACGATCCCAGGGCGATAAATAAACCCCAAATTTTAAACCTTCATCTTTACAAGCCTCCATCAGATCTTTTACCACATCGCCTTTCCCTTCTTTCCACTGGCTTTCGCGCACGGTATGTTTCGAAAACTGGCTGGGCCATAAACAAAAACCGTCGTGATGTTTGGCGGTAAGGATGATCCCTTTTGCACCTGATTTCTTCGCCAGTCGCGCCCATTGGCGGCAATCCAGCTCTGTAGGATTAAATGCATCAGCCGGCTCATCACCATGTCCCCATTCTTTATCGGTAAAAGTATTGGGACCAAAATGGATAAACCAGTAATATTCCAGGTCGTGCCATGCCAGTTGCTGCGCTGTGGGGAGCGCCTGTTTCGCTTTCTGGGCATTCATTTGAAGAACGCAAGCGAACATCAAAATAGAAGTAAGGCATTTTCTCATACGCTAACTTTTTTGTCGATACGCGGGATACTAATATCATTCCAACTTTTACCATTGCGCATCTGCCATTATTTGCACTCACTTAAAGATAATCACGAATAATGAGCTTTTTGGGATTCTATAGCTTTACTGTATATTTTACACCCTTCGTAGTTGAAAAACTCAGGTAAGCTCCTTCGTTTTTTACATCTACCATCGAATTATCCCTATAAATTTCTACGGAAGATGGCAGATCAAGGTTACAGGTTGCGCCCGCATGTGAAATTATTTCCAGTGCGGTTAAATGACCGGCTTTCCATTCCATGTTGATTTCAAAGCCATCCCGTGCCCGTATTCCCTTCACTTTTCCTTCCAACATGTTATAACTTTTCGGCAGTGCAGGCAGAAAGCGTAGCACGTTATTTTTTCCATGGCTTTGCAATAACATTTCAGCGATAGCGGCAGTTGCGCCCAGGTTTCCATCTATCTGATAAGGCGGGTGTGCATCAAAAAGATTGGGATAGGTGCCCGCACCCTGGTTCATATTAATTTCATTGGACGAACCGACGGGTACCAGTAATTGTTTCAACATTTTTAATGCGTGATCACCATCACCCAGTCTTGACCAGCATGCAATTTTCCATGCACGACTCCAGCCAGTGCCGCCATCTCCCCTTCTTTCTAGCGTAATCCTTGCAGCTTTAGCAAGATCTGGTGTATCCCAGGGATTGATTTCATCAAAAGGATGTAATCCATAAAGATGGGATATATGACGATGATGCGGTTCAGCTTCTTCATAGTCCTGAAGCCATTCCATTAAAGCACCGGTGCGAGTACTTACCTGGTTTGGAGCAAGTCGCTCAGCCCTTGCTGAAAAACTATCTGCAAGGGAACCGTCTACTTTCAACAATCGTGCAGCCATTGCTGTTCCCAACAACAACTGCCTTCCCGTTTGCATATCGATCGTGGGACCCATACAGGTGTTCGATATAGTGCCATCAGCTAACCGGAAAGCGTTCTCTGGAGAGTTGGATGGCGCTGTAACCAACCACCCGGTTTTGGGTTCCGTTATCAAAATATCTGAATAAAAAACAGATGCTTCGCGAAGAACAGGATAGTATTCTTTTAAAAAAGCTGTGTCGCGGTAATAGTCATAATAATCGAGAATATGTGTAGCCAGCCACGCACCACCTGTGAGTGTGGAGCCCCATTCGGCGCCCTCGCCGGGTGCTGTAAATCCCCAGGGATTATAGATCACGTGTGCCACCCAGCCTTTTGAATTGTAATATTCTTTCGCTGTAGCTTTGCCGTTTTTTGCCATTTGTTTCAATAACCTGAACAATGGCTCCTGATTCTCGGGGAGGTTACAGGCATTGGCAAGCCAGTAATTCATTTGCAGATTGATGTTGATATGATAATCTCCATTCCAGGGTGCCTGGTATTCTTCCGCCCATAATCCCTGCAGGTTTGCTGGCAAATTCCCCGCGCGTGATGAGGAGATCAGCAGATAACGACCAAAATTAAAATACATCGCAATGAGTGATGGATCGGATTCGCCATCCTGAAATGCATCCAGTCGCTGCGACAGAAACTGCGCATCATGTTTGGCCGCGTCAGAATCATTTAACTGTAAACGGCATCTTTCAAAAAACGATTGAAAATCGCTGACGTGTTCCGTTTTTATTTGTTCCCAGTTTTGGGATTTGTATTTTAATATCTGCTTCGCAATGATCCTCTCAGGATTCTTTCCCCGTTTTTCAACATCCGGCCAGTTCATATTGGTGACAGCACGGATAAATAATATACATTCTGTAGCATTCGATACTGTTATCTGTCCATCTTTTATTTGAGTATTCCCACCTGTTGTCCTTGCCGACAATGTTGCATAAAACGAAATCCCCTTATCTCCATTTCCTCCTTCCAGCAAGCCTTTCATGTTTACCCCCGACTTTCTGGTAATGATCGTAGCATTTTCTTTTCTGTAAAGACCCGTTGTAAAATTGAGCGCGCCGGGTTTAGACGCTTTCAATCTCACCACAATTTGCTGTGAGGGCGCAGATACCAAAACTTCCTGTTTATACCTGATGCCATTTCTTGTCCATTCGGTTGTGGAAATGGCTTCATCCAATTGTAAAATGCGACGATAATCAGCATAACGTTTCCCACTATCAGGCCAGCTTATCCAGAGATCACCCAGCGTTTGATAGGATCCGTATTTTTCAGACTTACCATTCCCATTTCCCGAGCCTTTGCCTGCTGCAATAAAATGTTGAGATAAGAGTTGCTGTGCTTCCCTGTTTTTATCCTGCAGTAAAAGATTTCGAATCTCTCCCAGGTATTGATAGGCGCCCTTTCTATTGGGATCTTCTATTCCTCCCGACCACATTGAAATTTCATTGAGCACAATCCGTTCGCGGTCGGGACTGCCAAAAACCATCGCTCCCAGGCGTCCATTGCCCAGTGGAGCAGACGCGGTGAAATGAGTTACTGGCTTATCAAATCGTAATGTGAGATCAGCCTGCGCAAAAATCGTACTGGCAGAAAAGCAAAAGGAAATAATAAAAAACGTGTGGACGTGAATTTTACGGAGCATAGATAAACTACCGTTTGATTTATACGCGAAGATTGATAATATTTTTATAATCGTCCTTAGTATTTCAACTCCGTCGTATCCGTTTCAAAAGTAGGAACAATATATCCGCCGGTATCAATTTTTGCCTGTGGCAGAATTTGTTTTAACAATGAATATTCCGCGCCGCCTACTTTCGTCTGATAGAGATATACATGCTGCAACTGTTTTAACGGTTCCAGGTTTTTTAATCCTTCTGTTGTTACCTGCGTTGCAAAAAAGATTCAGGGAGCGAAGTTCAAGTAGATTTTTCAAATAAACAGCACCTGCATCTGTAAGCGGTGTATTGCTTAAATGAAGCCTGCGAAGATTGGCGAGTTGTCCAATATTCTTCATCGAACCATCACTCAATGCAATGCCATCGAGCTTCAACCAGATGAGTTGTTTTTTAAGGGCTGGCAATAATGCTATCAGACTGTCGATATTAGAACGGGCGGTAAAAAGTTTGCCTGCAGGTAATTGGTATTAGCTGCTACTGGAATGATCATTACGCCACCATCTTTCAACTGCTGAAGAATGGCGTCATCCGCAGCTTCCACATTTTCAGTCGGAACCTCGGATTCTTTCGTCATTATTGCAGCCTGTGTTCCCGACTGGATAGACATCAAAACAGGTTTGATCTTATCATCCTGATTTAAATCACTCACTTTCTTTTCATAATCGGCACCGTTTTGAATCCACCAGTGTAAGAGCGCCACTTCCGTTTGTGTTAGCTGCGGTTTTTTCTTTTGGTGGCATATGTTCATCATCATTCAATGGCAATAGCAATCTTTCTATCAATGCACTTTCATCTGCCTTTCCGGGTACAATTATTTTTCCCTCTTCGCCACCTTTATTGATAAATTCAGGTCCGTCGAGACGTAGTTTACCTTTTTGTTTTGTACTCCCATGACAATTGTAGCAACGCGCCTGCAGCAAGGGCTGCACCAAATCATTATAAACAGTAGCTTCCTGCACATCGGTCATTGGTTTCCAGATAGCATCGTTTCCATCTGCCTTATTCAAACCTTCGGTCAGATATCCTTCACCATGTGTAAGTGTGCCGCCCAAATGACCGGTAATGGAAACCAGTACAAGAACAATCAAACCCGCAACACGGTTGATCCATTCACCCAGGTTGATACGATGAAGAATATAAATTGCAAGTGAAGCGACGGCTGTATAAATGCCCATCCACTGATGGCGATCAGTTGTCTCCACATCATAGTCACCACTCAGGGAAAGAAGATATCCGGTGATACAGGAAAAAACAGCTGCCAGCATTCCCCAGAAAAACATAACGGGAATTGCCGGTTTTAGATTTGCCCAGCGCGGAAATAATAAAATCCATTGAAATAATACAGCCAGCAGAAGGATGCCTACTGGCAGGTGAACAAGCAGCGGGTGAAATCGTCCTAAAAAATCAGAGATGGCAAGAAGCGTCATTCTTTGTTAGTTCGGTTATAATAAATCAGCTATAACGTTGTCGAAGGAGCTGCATCATATGCACATTGATAGCCCACTGGTCGGCCACTTCTCTTTTTGTATATGGCAATGTGGGCATATAATCCGCAGGACCAAATTCTGTAAGAAATGTCATGGGTTCCCCTTTGGCACGTTTGTCTTTTACTACTACATCCCACCATTCAATATGTTTCTGAATGGTAACTGCCCATTCCGGCGCTCGCGGGTCATTTACCTGCGGGCCTTCGGGATGACCAATACGTGCGTGAATATGACCTGTACGAGATAGCGCCTGTTGAACTGTTGCAGCCTGGTCGTCCAACATACTCTCATGCACATTGCACCAATGCGAAATATCGAGCGTCAATCGCAATGATGATTCAAGATCGAGATACTGTTTCGTAATATGTGCAGCAAAAAGAATTCGGCCGCGATGTGTTTCATGATAAATAGGCACGCCGGATTCACGACTCAGTTTGGCGGTATGCTGGATAAAGGGACGATTCTGTTCTACGGTAAAATAGTCCCGTCCTGAATGGCAATTAATATAAAGCGGTTTCTTTCTTTTATTCGTTGCGGCGTCGGTCGTGAATTTTGTAAAACTCTCCAGATGTTCTTTGTGATTTTCCTGCCAGCCGCCGCAGAGAAATCCAACTTTTAATCCGTATTTATCCAACGCTGTAAACAGTTCTTCCTGCGCTTTGGCATCATCAGGCCACCAGACTTCGATACCATCGTATCCCTCCCTCTTTGCAGCGGCACAAAATGCATCACGATTGCCTTTAAAGCCCCAGTCAGTTGCTAATACAATCAGTTCAAATCCTGGTGTTGCCGGCGACAATATTTTTTTTGCTGGAAAATTCTGTAGCAGCGGATGAATAAAAGCTGCGGTGGTGGCCGCAGCTGATTGCTGAATAAATTTTCTTCGGTTTGTGTTCATATTTTCTCAGGCAATTATATCGTGAATTACTTTTCCTGCCACATCAGTCAGGCGGAATGGCCTTCCCTGGAAAGGATAAGTAAATTGTTCGTGATCAAATCCCAATTGATGCAGGATGGTTGCCTGCACATCAAATGCTTCAACTTTTCCGGAAATCGGGCTGTAGCCAATTTCATCTGTTTCACCATAGCTATGCCCGCGTTTGATACCGCCGCCTGCCATCCAGATGGTAAATGCATCAGTGTGGTGGTCGCGGCCTTTGTAAGGATTTTGCGCACCATTGCGATTTTCCATCATGGGTGTACGGCCAAATTCGCCACCCCAAACTACCAGCGTTTCTTCCAACAGTCCGCGTTGTTTCAAATCGAGCAGCAATGCGGTAATCGCTTTATCTATACTGCGGTATTTGTTGATGATGCCCAGGTTAAGTGCGTTGTAAGCACCATCTCCGTGCGCATCCCATCCCCAGTCGAACAGCTGAACATAACGCACGCCTTTCTCAACCAGTTTCCGTGCAAGTAATACATTGTTTGCAAAACATGATTTACCAGGCTTCGTGCCGTACATCTCATGTATGTAAGCGGGTTCATCATTAATGTTCATTACTTCCGGTGCGGTGATTTGCATTCGGTAAGCCATCTCATATTGAGAAATGCGGGAAAGAATTTCAGGATCGTTGTATTCATTGTATTCTTCGCGGTTTACATTATTGATGGCTTCAATAGAAGCTTTTCGCAAATCGCGGTTCATCCCTTTGGGATCATTGATAAATAAAACCGGATCTCCTTCACTGCGACATTGTACGCCCTGGTAAACCGATGGAAGAAATCCACTGCCCCAAACACTTTTACCTGCGTCGGGAAAACTTCCGCCACTCGTTAAAACAACAAAGCCTGGAAGATTTTGATTTTCGGTACCCAAACCATATGTAACCCAGCTTCCCATACTCGGTCTGCCGAGGCGGGGACTGCCTGTATGCAAAAGCAATTGTGCAGGTGCGTGGTTAAACTGGTCGGTCGTTACTGCTTTTAAAAACGAAACTTCATCTACTACGGTTGAAAAATGCGGCAGGTGTTCGCTCACCCAGGCACGGCTTTCGCCATGTTGTGCAAACTTTGCCTGCGGGCCCAGCATCTTTGGAACCCCGGTGATAAATGCAAACTGTTTGCCTGCAAGTAAGGAAGGTGGACAGTCCTGTCCATCCATTTTTGCAAGTTCAGGTTTATAATCAAACAGTTCCAGTTGTGAGGGAGCGCCTGCCATATGCAGGTAAATGACACTTCGCGCTTTACCTGCAAACGGTGGTGCTTTTGGCAACAACGGATGCACGGGATCAAATGCCGCGCCGGTAAGTGGCTTTGTTTTATCGCCACAACCTGCGAGCAGCGAACCCATCGCAAGCGCACCAAGACCCATCGCACTTTCTTTCAAAAAATGCCGTCGCGTGTGCATCTTGCGCACTGCGTCTTCCGCTTCCTTCAAAAGACGCTGATTATTTAATTCGTCGCGTGTCATTTTCAAAAATTTTATTTCGCCCGCAGCAAATGAAGTTTCGTTTATGCAGAGGAATTACAATTCTTTAATCTTCACATTTCTGAACCAAACGCCACTTCCATGATCCTGCAATACGATATATCCTTTCTTTTCGGTACCATAAGATGGAGTGTCTTTCCATTTTCCTTCTGCCTTGCGTTTGTTCCAGTCGTCGGTCCAGGCTTCAAACTCCAGAACCTTTACACCATTCAGCCAATGTTCTCTTTTAGCGCCATTCACAACAATACGCGTTTCATTAAACTCTCCAATTGGTTTTGTTGGGCGTGAAGTTGTTGTATACATCGCATAGTCGGCTGCTGTTTTTTGCCAGTCTTCCAGTGGCTCAGGAAAGTTATCATCATCGATCAACTGATATTCAGGGCCTGTCATATAGGCGGCGGGTTGCGATTCACTAACATGATACATGATGCCGCTATTGCCTTGTGGCGCAATTTTCCATTCGATTGACAATTCGAAATTCTCGAACTGTTGTTCTGTTGAAAGATCGGCGCGCATGTCGCTTTTATCTGTTTCGCTTCCTTTGCAGTAGATCACGCCATCCTGTACACCCCAGCAATCAGCGTTTTTGTTCTGATACATTTTCCAACCGTTGAGCGTTTTACCATCGAACAAAAGTTTCCATCCGGCTTTTTGTTCTTCTTCAGTAAGTGTATTCATTGCAGTTTCTTTTGTTTCAGTAGCTGTCTTATCGTCTGTTGCGTTATTACAGGCTGCCAGTGTTGCTACCATCAGGATTAATGCCGTTAGTCTCATCGTTATGCTTTGTTTATTTTTTTATTTGATTGAGCTCCTTCAGGTCTTCCCGACCTGAAGGAGTTTATTTAAATTATTTTGTGCTCACTACTTTCAGGTTTTCTGGATCCCAAACCACTGCTTTATTGCTGAAGTAACTATCGTTACACAATAGTGCAGGCGCTGCTGCGCGATAACCAAACAATGCATCTTCTACTGAAAGATTTTTCTCACGAATTGCTTTGAAGAAATTATAGAAGTGATCAAAGTGTGCGCCCTTGTATCCTTTCTCTGCCGTATATACAGTTGAATTGGGTGGAACGATCTTCTTTCTTTCGTAACCAGATACATTATCCCTGTTCAATTTGGTTGCGGCCAGCGGATCATCAGTTGCTGCATATGATTTGTTGCGATACAATGTAACACGATCCCATTCAACATTCATACTTCCTTCGCTTCCCACCAGGCGCAGATAAGTGCTGTCTGCAGTTCCATCCACAAAATTCACACGTAGTGATAGGTTGAATGCCGGATGTTCTTTTGTTTCTGCGTAATCAAACATGCCCATCAGGATATCCGGCACTTCGCGTCCATCTTTCCAGTAACGCAGTCCGCCCATTGCCATAATTTTTTGCGGGCCTTTGCTATTTGTAATAAAATGTAAACTTGAAAAGAGGTGAACGAACAAATCGCCGGAAACACCGGTTCCATAGTCGCGGTAATTGCGCCAGCGGAAGAAACGTTTTGAATCGAAAGGAATATGTTTGTATTGATTCAGGAAGCGTTTCCAGTCAACGGTTTTTTCACTGGCATCAGCAGGAATTGCATACTGCCATGCGCCTTCCGGTGAATTGCGCGCCCAGAAACCTTCGGCATAGTTTAACTGGCCAATGGCGCCCTGTGCCAGCAATTCTTTTGCTTTTTCATTTCCCAAAGAACTAAGTCCCTGGCTACCTACCTGGAAAACTACTTTGTTACGATTTTGCGCTTCTACAACAGCTGCGCCTTCAGATACACTGTGCACCATTGGCTTTTCGCAGTAAACTGCTTTGCCGCTGTTCATGGCATCCACCGAGATATCTTTGTGCCAGTGATCGGGTGTGGCAACAATCACAGCATGTACATCTTTTCTGCTGATGATTTCCTTGTAATCACGTGTAGTGAAAATATCATTCCCATAAATTCGTTTTTTGCGTCGGCTAAACGGCCATCATACAGATCGCAGGCTGCCACCAGTTTTACACCGGGAACGGTAATTGCGGTGTTGGTATCGGCAAGCCCCATTCCACCAGCGCCAATCAATGCGATGTTAATGGTATCATTCGCACCGACTTTCCCAGCTCTTTTTAAGAATTCGATCTTTGCATTCGCATCACCGGCATTTACAATTGCCGGCGCTACCGCTGCTCCTGCAACACTGGCAGCGAATTTTTGGATAAACCCTCTTCTTGTTGTTGATTTTGACATCTTTTTTTTTGATTTATTTCGATATGTGGTTTTTTACGTGAAAAACGTGAGGCGTCGGCAAACGGCAACTAATCGGCAAACGGCAGACGGCAATCGTGAAAAACGTAAGGCATGAGAAACAAATCCTCTGCCTTCCAATCCCCTCCCCCATCCATCATCCCCCATCCTCCATCCCCCCATCTTCCCTCCCCCATCTTCCCTCCCCCATCCACCATCCAAAATCGCCCATCCTTCCTCACGACTTCGTCACCACCTCATCCAGATTCAACATCGCATTGGCCACCACAACTAAAGCTGCTGCTTCGGGGGTGGGTTCTTTCACTTCTTTTCCTGCCATCTGGATGCGGCTTTCGTCATCTTTCCGATAAATACTTAATGCTTTTTCATAGAGGTCTTTTAATATCTTTTTCTTCTCTTCAGATATGGGTTTATACATCATGCGCTTATATCCAGTGCTGATTTGTTGTTCAATATTTCCCGGTGTCTTTTCCAACATCCACGCTGCAAAATGTCGGGCCATGTTAAGATAGGCCGAATCATTTAATGTTACCAAAACCTGTAATGGTGTATTGGTTCTGATGCGACGCGCATTACAAACCACACGTTGCGCACCATCAAATGTCATCATGGATGGATAAGGAGATGTGCGTTTCCAGTAAGTGTAAACCGCCCTGCGGTACTGGTCTTCACCTTCACTGTTTTTCCAGCGCTCACCATTGTAAGGCGATAACCAGATTCCTTCTGGTTGCCAGGGCATCACACCCGGACCGTACATTTTTGTGCTGAGTGCCGAACTGATAAACAAATGTTGATCGCGCAATTGCTCTGCACTCAATCGTACACGCGGACCACGTGCATAGTATTTATTGAAAAGATCTTTCGCCTTTAATTCGTCTGTTAGTTTTGAATCCTGCTGGTAGGTGGCACTCATCACCATTTCTTTCAACAGGCGCTTTACACTCCAGTTATATTCGTGCATCAACTGATAAGAAAGATAATCTAACATCAACTGGTGTGTAGGGGCGAGGCCTTGTGTACCCATATCTTCCAACGTTTCAGCAATACCGGTTCCAAATAATTGCTCCCACAATCGGTTCACAAGTGTCCTCGATACCAGGGGATTTTTTTACTGGTCATCCATTGCGCCAATCCAACACGGTTAGGCGGTGCATTCTCAGGCATTGCATACGATAAGGATGCAGGCACAGCAGGTTGCACTTCTTTATCGAGTGTACGCCAGTTGCCGCGATCAAACACATGCGTCTTACGCCACATCCATTGCGGATTCTCCACCATCACCGGCGTAGTTGGAACATTCGCTTTTGCGAGATCCCAAAACTTCTTATGCATTGTTTCGTAACCCGGTTCACCTTTTCCCGGGAATGGCGGCTGAAAATTGACCCAGTCAAATATCACTGTAAAATCTTCCACACGCTTTCCAGTTATCGTAGGATTTTCATAAGAAAGATAGATATCATGCACGCCTTTTTGTACAGGGAACGAAACAGATTCCATTCTCCACCTGTCATGTTTCGTAATGGGATATCTTGCAAGCAGCGGCCCATCCGCAGAATCGAGCCTTAAGTAGAGCACGCCTCCCACCTGGTTCGAATAAAAATTCCAGATCATTTGACCCGCCCCTTCCAGGTTTACATCTTTCAATCGCGCGCGGCTGTCTTTTCTGAAAAACAAACTGGTATTGCCATTTCCTATTGCAGCTGTTTCATTCAGGCTATCTGCAGAGTAAGTATTGATGGAGGGTTGAAAAGTGCGTAGAAAAAGTGACATCTTCCTTGCTTCTTCCACACTCGATTTTTCACGCACCCAGTTTACCACCTCGTTGAGCATGTTTTTAAGCGAATCATTATACTCACGTAAAAGCGGATAATCAGCAGCAATATCTTCGTCGCGGGTGTTATTGAAATAAGCAAAAAATTTGTAGTACTCATCGTGACGGAATGGATCATAAGGGTGACTGTGACATTGCACACATGAAAAAGTTGTTCCCATCAATCCTTCCCATGTTGTATTCACGCGATCCATTACTGCGGAATTGCGAAATTCATTGTTATCAGTTCCGCCTTCATCGTTCGTCATACTATTGCGACTGAAAGCCGTTGCAATGTATTGTGCATCTGTTGGCGAATCCGACAACAGGTCTCCCGCTATCTGTTCGGTAATGAACTCATCATATGGCATGTCTTTATTAAATGCATCGATCACCCAGTCGCGGTATTTCCATATCTGGCGCCCGCCGTCCGACTCATAACCTTTTGTATCTGCATAACGGGCAACATCCAGCCAAACCGTAGCCCAGCGTTCACCAAAACGTGGTGAAGCCAGCAGGCTGTCGACCAGCATTTCATACGCTTTTTCATCATTATTATTTAAGAATGCCTGCGCAAGTGTATCGGAAGGATAGAGCCCGATTAAATCAAGTGATGCTCTTCGCAACAACGTAGCTTTATCAGCCTTTGCGGAAGGTTTTAGTTTTTGTTCTTCCAGTTTCTCGAGAATAAATGCATCGATGGCATTGTTACCCCAGTTACCATCCGTTTTCGGGACTTTTACATTCTCAACAGGAAGATACGCCCAGTGATCGCCCCATTTTGCGCCTTGTTTGATCCATGCGCGCAAAATGCTGATCTCTTCTTTGGTTAATGGCTCATGTTTGTAAGGCATGCGCTCTTCAGGATCTTTGAGCGTAAGGCGACGGATCATCTCGCTTGCATCCGGATTGCCGGGAATGATCGCAGGTTTGCCTGACTCTGTTGGAGCCATGGCTTCTTCTTCAAACAATAAACTGAAACCGCCTTTGGCACTCACACCACCATGACAGGTAATACATTTCTTATTAAGGATGGGTTTTACGTCAGCGCTGTAGTCCACACGTGGGCCCGGCACTGCCCACCAGTAAATCAGCATTGCCAGCAGCAGCAATGAAAAGAAGAGAACAAATTTGTTGCGATACAGTTTCCTTAACATAGCAATCGTTGAAAAAGAGTTGCAGACCCGCTTCCGCTAAAGTTACGGAATTCAGGCACTGATAGCGAATGCAATTATGCAATCAAACGATTGTGTAAGTTAAAAACCGACAACTGTTAGTTTGTCGCGTTAGTCAGACGGAAAACCCATGCGTGTTCTGAAGGATTATTTGCCGGAGTTACGCGTGGTGCACGTATTACCAGTTTACCTTTCGAAAAACGGGCATCTGTTTTTCCTTCAAAACCGAGGAGCTTAACTTGTGATGGATTGTTTATTCCGGAAATCGTCCATTCATCGTTCCAGCTCGTGGCGATCAGGTACAGGTCTTTTCCTTTTTGTGTGAAGTAAATGCCCGAATCATTTTTCGGTGGTGCTTTTTTCCAGGCACGTGTACCATAAATCGCTTCGCCATTTATTCGCAGCCAGTTGCCGATATCCATTAATCGCTGCTGCATAATCACGGGAATTGTGCCATCGGCAGCGGGGCCGATATTGAGTAACAGATTACCGCCGCGTGAAACAATATCGATCAATTGATGGATAAGCGCTTTACTGCTTGCGTATTGTTCGAGGTTTTCGTTTCTGTTATAGCCAAACGATTCTCCAATTCCACGACATTCTTCCCAGGGTTTATCAGGCCCTGATATGCCGCTGCCGTATTCACTGGTATTGTATCCGCCTTTTTCGCGACCCGAGCCCCAGCGGTCGTTGGTAGCAACCGAATCTTTCACGGGCGATTGCGTAAACAACCAGTTTAAAAATTCACGGCTGCGCCATACCGTATCGGAATGTTCCCATTCTCCATCGGGCCATACGACATCGGGCTTATAGCGATTGACAAGATCTTTCATCTGTGGCAACATATGCTGTTCCACATATTGATCCACATCTCTTTTATAAAGCGGATTGTACCATTCGTATAAAGAATAATAAAAGCCCATCTTCAATCCTTTCTCGCGAACGGCTGCAGTGAGTTCGCCCGCCAGGTCGCGACCGGGACCATTGTCTACCGAATTCCAGTTCCACGCCTGTTCGCTCGGCCAGAGTGCATAACCATCATGGTGCTTACTGGTTAAAACCACATACTTCGCTCCTGCATTTTTAAAGAGCTCAGCCCATTGTGCCGGATTAAAAAGTTCGCATGAAAACTTTGATGCGAAATCAGTGTATTTAAAATTCGGGCCGAATGTTTTTTCATGAAACTCCGTGAACTCCTTATGAATTTTCAGTTTCTTATTATTCAATCGTTCCCAATACCATTCAGCATAATTAGAACCAAACCCATCCGCATTTGAATTGGTTGCCCAGGCCGGCACGCTATACAAGCCCCAGTGAATAAATATGCCAAATTTTGCGTCAGAAAACCAGGTTGGAATCGGTCGTTTATCTATTTCTTCCCAGGATGGAGCTGCATTTTTTTGAGCATTCACTGAACTACAGATTGAATGACAAAACAGGAATGCAGCGGTAGCTATGATATATTTTGAATACAATCGCATAATTGAAAATTAAATGAACCGGGAAAATAAGATATTTGAAATAGAAATTTACGATTGCTATTCAATTTAAATAGTTTGCCGTGGCTCCAACTTCATTCTTTCATCGATCGATTCAATCATCGATCGCTCTTGCAATTTTTTGCTGCGCTTTTATACCTGCACTGGCACAAAATAAAAAAGCAGTTTTTGTCATTGTCGATGGTATTCCTGCTGACCTTATTGAGAAATTGCCCACACCTAATCTCGACCTGATTACAAAAGAAGGTGGATATGCACGAGCACTGGCAGGTGGAGGCCGTGGTACGTATACTGAAACTCCAACTATCAGTGCCGTTGGATATAACACCGTATTGACTGGCACCTGGGTGAATAAACACAATGTTTGGGATAATGATATAGCACACCCCAACTATAATTATCCTACCATTTTCCGTTTGTTTAAAGATCAATATCCAGCGAAAAAGACTGCTGTTTTTTCTTCCTGGCTCGATAATCGTACTAAACTCATTGGTGAAGGATTAACACAAACGAGGCAAATCAAAATGGATTTTGCGTATGATGGCCTGGAGCTGGATACGATCCAATTTCCGCATGATAAAGAACGCATGTTCATGAAAAACATTGATAACAGTGTAACAGATAAAGCTGCTGAAACGATCAGGGAAATTGCGCCTGATTTGTCGTGGGTGTATCTGGAGTTTACAGATGATATGGGACACATGTATGGCGATAGTGAGCCCTATTATGCGGCGATCAATGAAATGGATCGACAAATGGGCCGGTTGTGGGCTGCTATTCAATATCGTCAACAACAACATGGTGAAGAATGGCAGATTTACATTACAACGGATCATGGCCGCGATTCGGCAACAGGTAAAGGTCATGGGGGACAATCGGATCGCGAAAAACTTGCATGGATTGTTACCAATGCAAAAGGATTGAATTCTTATTTCAAAACGGGCCAGTCCAGCCAGGCAGATATCATGCCATCGCTTGCACGTTTTTTATCAATTGACATTCCCACATCGATCGCGCGGGAAGTAGATGGTGTGCCTTTATTTGGCGATATTTCTTTGTATAACCCACGACTGAAAAAGATGGAAAACGAGATAGTGATCAATTGGACACCCGCGAAGAGAAGCGGTTGGGTAAACATATATATATCTTCTACCAATCATTTCCGTACTGGTGGCCGGGACGAATATCAATTGATAAAAAAAGTAAAATTAAACGCTGGCTCGGCGACACTGAACTTGCCCGAAAACCTGACGGATTCTTTCTTCAAAATCGTGTTAGAAGGAGAGAAAAAATGTGGCGAATGTGTGGGTGGGGAAAGAAGATTGATGGGGGATGGGGGATGGAGGATGGGGGATGGAGGATGGGGGATTTGAAGTCAAAGTATTTATTTCTCGCGCCTGACGCCTCAGATTTTTCTCGTTTCCCTTTCACGTTTGCCGTCTGCCGTTTGCCGACTGCCACGCCTAACGTTTTTCACGTTTCCTTTTCACGTTTGCCATTTGCCGGTTGCCGTTTTTCAACTTATTATTCCAAATTAAAAAGTAAAATCTGCCCCCGGGTACAGGCAATTTGTTAATTTGAATTTGTAAATTACGAATGCTCTGTATGAAACGCCTGGTTGCCATTAGTAGTTGTATCATAACGCTTGGCGTTGTGGTTGTGTCCTGCCTTGATTATAAACAGGAAAATGCCGTTGCATCATCGCAGCAGGTGAGTTACAATTTTCACATCCGACCGATTCTCTCCGACAAATGTTTTAAATGTCATGGCCCCGATGGTGGGCATCGCGAAGCGGGTTTGCGGCTTGACCTGGCAGATAGCGCTTATGCACCATTGTTGGAAACCAAAGGTGCCTTTGCGATCGTGCCGGGGAAACCTGAAGAATCAGAATTACTTAAACGCATCAGCAGTACAGACCCGGGTTATATGATGCCTACTCCCGATTCACACCTCGGCGCACTTACTGCCGAAGAAGTGGAACTCTTCCGTAAATGGATTGCACAGGGCGCAAAATATGAATCACACTGGGCTTTTATCGCCCCCCAAAAAAACAAACCGCCACAGGTTGAAAATAAAAAATGGGTTAAGAACGACATCGACTATTTTATTCTTCATAAACTTGAATCGATGCGGCTTTCTCCAAATGAAGAAGCTGACCAGGAGCGTCTACTCAAACGTGTTGCGTACGACATCACCGGCCTCCCTCCCACCGAGGAAATGATGCAGCGCTTCCTTGCCGACAAAAGTGAAAACGCTTATGAAAAAATAGTGGATGAACTTTTGCAAAAACCACAATATGGCGAACGTATGGCTGTGCATTGGATGGATGTTGCACGCTACTCCGACAGCTATGGTTACCAGGATGATAATATCCGCACGCAATGGCCCTGGCGCGATTGGGTAATTCATGCATTTAATAAAAATCTTAGCTACGATCAGTTTATCACGTGGCAGATTGCAGGCGACATGCTGAGCAATACAGATAAAGAAAAAATTCTGGCTACGGCATTCCTCCGTAATCACAAATACACCGAAGAAGGTGGCGTGGTGCCTGAAGAATATCGTATTGAATATCTCATTGATAAAACAAAAACATACACCAAAGCGATCCTCGGCATCACCATGGAGTGTGCCCAGTGCCACGACCATAAATATGACCCTTTCTCACAAAAGGACTATTTCTCTATGTTCGCATTTTTCAATAACACAAGAGAAGTAGGGTATGAAGGGGATGTAAGTGTATCTCAACCAGCTAAGAATCCAATTTTATCCATCAGTAACAAAGAACGGGATGAACTGCTTCAATTCATCAATGCAAAAGACACCACAAAACTGCGGGTTTCTGTAATGGGCGAACTGGATACGCTGCGCAAAACTTATGTTCTCAATCGCGGTGTGTACGACCAACCTGGAGAAATGGTACAGGCTGCGGCAGTGCGTTCGGTGATGGAGTTTGATACGGCACGATTTACAAGAGATCGCCTGGGCCTTGCAAAATGGACATTCGATGAGAACAATCCGCTTACATCCCGCGTGTTTGTAAACCAGATATGGCAACTGTTGTTTGGAAATGGTATTGTAAAAACCAGTGGCGATTTTGGCATGCAGGGAGAACTTCCTTCACACCCGGAATTGCTCGACTGGCTGGCAGTTGATTTCCGTGAAAACGGTTGGGACATTAAACGGCTCATCAAACAAATTGTGATGTCGGCTACGTATCGTCAATCAGCCAACACAACAAAAACAAAACTGGAAAAAAGATCCCGATAACAAATATCTCTCCCGTGCTCCCCGCAACCGCCTGGAAGCCGAATTTGTGCGCGACATGTATCTTTCTACCAGTGGGTTGTTGAATACGACAATAGGCGGGCCGAGTGTAAAACCATACCAGCCGAAGGGACTTTGGGAAGCAACCACTTCAGGACGCGGTGTACTCGCAGTGTACCGTCAGGACCATGGAGAGGATTTATATCGACGCGGGTTGTATACGTTTATAAAACTCACCGTGCCGCCACCTGGTATGATTCTATTTGATGCCAGTAACCGCGACCAGTGTGAAGTAAAAAGAGTAAATACAAATACACCGCTGCAGGCGCTCATTATGATGAATGAACCCGGTGTGCTGGAAGCTGCACGTGTAATGGCGGAGCGGCTGGAGAAAGAACCGCTGGACGCAAGCGCCCGTATTCAAACTGCATTCAGAAAAATCATTTGTAGAAAACCATCCGATAAAGAACTAAAGATGTTGCAGGAATATTATGACGAACAACTTCAATTACATCGCGACGGAAAACTCAAAGCAGCAATCACATTAAATGCAGGCGAATACCCGCATATTGACGGAATTGATAAAAACAGTGCCGCCGCATTGATGAAAACGATTGGGGTGATATATAATATGGAGGAGGCGATAGTTAGATGATCGAATAAAAAACTTTCTTATGCCAAACGAACAACTTGAATCAGGTTTAAACCTTAATCGGCGGCGCTTTTTGTCGCGGTTGAGTATGGGTATTGGCGGTGTTGCGCTCGGTTCTTTGCTGGTTCCGGATTTATTCAGCAGCCACAAGGGCGAAGAACTGGTGATGACCGGCCTCCCGCAGTTTGCGCCAAAAGCAAAACGTGTGATTTATCTTTTTCAAAATGGCGCACCATCGCAGCTTGATCTTTTTGATTATAAACCCATGCTCGCAAAAATGCACGGTGAAGATCTGCCTGCGTCTATTCGTATGGGGCAGCGCCTCACGGGTATGACGGCCGACCAGGCGAGATTTCCACTCGCAGGTTCCTATTTCCAGTTTAATCAATACGGCAAAGCACGTGCATGGGTAAGTGAGCTAATGCCACACACGGCAAAGGTTGTAGATGATCTTTGCTTTGTAAAAACCATGTACACAGAAGCCATCAACCACGATCCTGCCCTTACATTTTTTCAAACCGGCGCACAGGTGGGCAACCGCCCGAGTATGGGCGCATGGTTGAGTTATGGATTGGGAAGCGAAAACAAAAACCTGCCCGCTTTCTGCGTTCTTTTATCAAAAGGAAAAGGCAATGGCCAGGGCGTTTATTCAAAACTGTGGACGAACGGTTTCCTCGACAGCTTCCACCAGGGTGTGCAATTCAGTAGTGGCGATAATCCGGTTTTGCATTTGAATAATCCCGAGGGAATGGACAAAGCCGAGCGTCGTAAAATGCTCGACAAACTTGCTGAACTGAATAACGAGTCCTATAAAGAATTCGGTGATCCCGAAATCATGGCGAAGATTCAGCAGTATGAAATGGCATATCGCATGCAAACTGCTGTTCCTGATGTTACTGATCTCAGTCGCGAACCAGAAGATATAGTAAAACTTTATGGCCCCGATTGTTTAACACCGGGAACTTATGCCGCCAACTGCCTCCTGGCGCGCAAGCTGTCTGAAAATGGTGTGCGTTTTGTACAGCTATATCATCAGGGATGGGATGGACATGATAATCTTCCATCGCAAATCAAAGGGCAATGTATGGATACCGATCAGGCTTCCGCAGCATTGATCACGGATCTAAAACAAAGAGGTCTGCTTGACGAAACGTTGGTGATCTGGGGTGGTGAATTTGGCCGCACCAACTATTGCCAGGGCGCACTTACAAAAGATAACTATGGACGCGATCACCATCCACGCTGCTTTACTATCTGGATGGCCGGAGGTGGTATTAAACCCGGTGTATATGGAGAAACAGACGAATTCGGTTACAATATCGAACGTGACCCTGTACATGTTCACGATTTCCATGCTACCGTGTTACATCTGATGGGATTGAATCATGAACAACTAACCTACAAACATCTCGGTCGTCGTTACAGGCTTACGGATGTTGCCGGAAATGTAATCAAAGGCCTGATCGCTTAATGCAATCATAACATGAATAGACGCAGTTTCATTCATAAAAGTTCTGTTGCTGTTGCCAGCATATGCATACCGGGAATCTTGCGTGGTTTACAACCAACCTACAATATCCTGGGGCATGGTAACAAACAATACCGCATCGATACCAAATGGTGCCAGGCAAACCGTGCCACACACCCGGTGAGAGATTGCCATGAAATGGTGCAGGACAGCAAGGGCCGAATCCTGCTTCTTACCAATGATACGCACAACAATGTGTTGATATTTGATAAATCAGGAAAAGTATTAAACAGCTGGGGTACGGAATATCCGGGAGCACATGGGTTGACGTTGTTTAGTGAAGGGGGTAGTGATGTGCTTTTTATTTGTGATAACAATCGTCACCAGGTTATAAAAACCACTACGGATGGGAAAGTGTTACTAACCCTTGATTATCCGAAAGAAACCGGAAAATATAGCAGCGCAGACGAGTTTGTTCCAACAGAAACTGTCATTGCGCCGAATGGCGATATCTATGTAGTGGATGGATATGGAAAGGACTACGTTATTCAATACAATTACAAAGGGGAATATATCCGCCACTTCGCGGGCCGGGGTGAAGGTGATGAGTTCGTGGTAAACGCACATGGTATCACCATTGATACCCGCGGAATTGAGCCCTGTTTGATTGTTACCTCACGTGTACAAAATGCATTTAAACGATATACGCTCGAAGGAAAATATATAGATACTATTCCGCTTCCTGGCGCATGGGTTTGCAGGCCGGTAATAAAAGGTAACTATCTCTATGTTGCCGTGTTGCAAAGCAATGCACGCCTTGATGAGAAATCTGGATTTGTATTGGTGCTTGATAAAAACTATCGCGTTGTATCCAACCTTGGTGGCAATCTTCCCGGATACAATGGCAATACACCTGAAGAACTGTATCAAACCATCCGTGCATTTGAGTATCCGCACGATGTATGCATTGACAACGATGAAAACATGTATGTGGCGCAATGGAACTCAGGACAGGTTTATCCTTATAAACTGATGCCCGTATGAGGAAGCTGATTTTTCTTTTTCCTGCTATTTCATTTTTCTAATCTCACCCATGCACAGGATAAATTCCAGCTGGCTTCTCCATTGGTGAAATATAAGAGCGCTTACATCCGCGATTCTGTCATTGTTGAAGTATTATTTAATCAACCGGGTGCGGCAGTACACTACACTTTGGAATTACGTGACCCAACGGAAAAAGATCCCGTTTATAGAACGCCACTTTCGGTAAAGAAACCTGGTACGATTCGATTTAAAGCAATTGGAAATGATTTTGAGCCTTCCGAAACCATTTCCGTTTCATTTTTTCCCGCTGGTAAAAAAATAGACAGCATCCGCACTTCGGCTCCACAGGAATTTTATAAAAATCAGTCGGCAGAAACTTTGAATGATGCTGTGGGCGGCATTGCCAACTTTCGCTCCGGGCACTGGACGGGATTCAATAGTGACTCAGTATGGATAGAATGCAGTTGGAATCGGCCGCAAACGATCATAGAAATTGATCTTGGTCTATTACAGGACGAAGCCAGTTGGATCTTTCTTCCCAAACGCATTGAATACTGGAAAAAAGATAGAAAGACGGGAAAATGGCTGATCAACCATTCTAAGGACATTGCATCAACAGCAAAAGGACCCAAACAGGTTTATATAGATCAAACGAATTTCAACCCGGAAATTGTTACTTCAGCAATAAAAATTCTGATGATCAATCATTCCAATATTCCCGATTGGCATGAATCGAAAGGCGAAAGGGCGTGGATTTTTATTGACGAAGTAATGGTGCGATCATGGAATTATTTTAAAACGCAATAACCTGCAATATTTACTTAAACCTTAATTTATTTTCTTGGCCAACATCACGCTTCTGCTGAACTCGCTGCTTGTTTTTCTTCTAATTCTTGAAGATCGATTTGTACTGCCCGGCTATTTACAGGTAGCGGGACGCATGCATCCTTTGGTTTTGCATTTCCCCATTGTATTGCTCGTTATTTATGCGCTGTACAATTTGTTTATTGTGAAAAAGCAGCAGGTTGCTGAAAGCACCAGGCATTATGCAGACATGCTTTTGCTTTTTGGTGCATTTACTGCCGCCGTATCAGCTTTAATGGGTTTGTTTCTCTCGCGCGAGGAAGGTTATGATGCTGATGCATTACAATGGCATAAATGGTCCGGCGCGATTGTAAGTTTGTTCGCACTTGCGTGGTATTATGGTCGCAAGCCGTTGCGCAAAAGAAAGATCACACGTTGGTTAAGTTCTGTATTCGCAATATTTGTTCTTATTATTACAGGCCATCAGGGTGCAAACATCACACATGGTGAGGACTTTCTGTTCGCACCACTGCGAAAAGAAGAATCAAGACCCAATGCTGCTTTGGCTGAAGCCATGGTATTTGATGATGTAGTTAAGCCGATCATTGAATCAAAATGTATTAACTGCCATAACAGTCAGAAAGCAAAAGGTGAGCTGATTCTTGAAACCCACGAACAAATACTGAAAGGAGGAAAGTCGGGCTTGCTTTGGGAAACACAGCAGCCGGGTGAAGGATTATTGATGAAGCGTTTGTTACTTCCTGTGGAAGATAAAAAACATATGCCCCCCAAAGGCAAACCACAATTGACGGAACAGGAAATTGAAATTATTAAACAATGGATTGAAAAAGGCGCAAATTTTAATCAAAAGCTTATCGACCTTCCGGTCGATGATAAATTGTATCAGTTAGCTGCAGCGAAATTTGAATCGGGCGTGCCCGAAGTGTACAGTTTTGCGTCTGCGGATGTGGCCACGGTACAATCGTTGAATACAGAAAATCGGGTGGTATTAGCAGAGGCGCTAAATTCTCCTGCGCTCACTGTAAGTTTTTTTAACAGTACAAAATTTCAATCTGAGCAATTAAAAGAATTATCAAAGATCAAAGAACAGATTGTATCGCTTGATCTTACCCGCATGCCGCTGGGCAGCGATGATATGAAAACGATCTCACAGTTTACCAATCTGCGTCGTCTGCATCTCGGATTTACACCTGTAAAAGCAGAAGATCTCAAGTTGATAAAGGAGTTGAAAAATCTCCGCACGCTTACCCTATCGGGAACCAATATCAACGCGTCGCAACTTGCGGTGTTGAAAGAATTACCTAAACTCAGTCAGGTTTATACCTGGCAAATGCCGGGCAGTCAGCAGGATTGGGAAAAGTTAATAAATGAAATGCCTGCAGTGTCGATAGAAAGTGGTTTCGCTGGCGATAGCATTTTATTACAACTTTCACCACCGATTTTTGAAAATGAGATCACGATTATTTCGGAACCAATGCCGTTGAAATTGAAACATTATATTCAGGGTGCCGAGATACGTTACACCTTAGATGGTTCAGAACCCGATAGTATTCGCTCGCTTGTATATAAAGGTGACGAAGTGATTGACCGCAATGTATTGATCAGGGCAAAAGCATTCAAAGCAGGTTGGATCAGCAGTGAGATTATGGAAGCGAGTTTATACAAAAGAACATTTGTTCCCGACACGATCTATTTCCTAACGGCGCCCGAACCTGCTTATACCGGCACGGCAAAACTGTTGACCGACCTGGTAAAAGGTGAAACCAACTTTCGTGATGGCAACTGGATTGCATGGCGTAATAATCGAATGGAACTGTTGATGCCGTTTTCAACAACAAAAAATATTTCCAGCGTAACCCTTGGCGGGCTCACGGATGTAAACAGTTATATCATGCCGCCACAATCGATTGAAGTATGGGGTGGAGACGATCCATCGAAGTTGAAAAAACTCGGCAGCTGCACGCTCGATCAGCCAAAAGGCGTTGGTATCGTTGCTCTACGTGGCCACGAATGTCGCTTCGAAACGACGGCGGTAAAGTATTTGAAAATAATTGCACAACCTGTTAGCAAACTCCCCTCCTGGCATCCGGGAAAGGGAGATAAGGGGTGGCTCTTTGTGGATGAGGTGTTGTTAAATTAGATGATCGATGGTAGATGGTCGATGGTAGATGGTCGAACGCGTTTGAAGATGCGAGATGCCCTATCGAATTTCGAGGGTGGTATGTCTGCACCTAAAATATTCATCGACCATCGATCATCGACCATCGACCATCGATCATGTGACATCGGGATTACAAAAATCTCTCCAGCAACTTCTGCGTCGCTTTAATTCCCTCCACCTCGCTCAGCGAGCTGCCTTCGTATTCGATACCAACGATGCCTGTCCAACCGCTGTCTTTCATAATCTTCATCATTTTCTCGTAGTCGGTTTCAACGCAATTTCCTTTTTCGTCAAAATCATAACTCTTGGCACTTACGCCTTTCGCGAAAGGCATTAATTCTTCTGTGCCTTTGTAGCGGTCATAACTTTCAAGACAATTCATCCAGTTGCCCGGCTCGCGGGTAATGCAGAAGTTGCCGAAATCGGGAAGCACACCCACGTTGGGTTTATTGATTTTTTTCATCACACCAGAAAGCCATCCACCATCAGACGAATAGCCCCCATGATTTTCAACAATCACATTGATGTTTTCTTTCGCAGCATATTCACCCAAACGACCGAGGCCGTCTACCGCAGCATTCATTACTTCTTCACGCGTACCGCTACCCGCAGCATTTACACGAATGGTGGCACAGCCGAGGTACTTCGCTGCGTTCACCCATTTGTAGTGATTCTCCACAGCCTGCGTGCGTGCAGCATCATCAGGACTGCCCAAATCGCCTTCGCCATCACACATGATCAGGTGGTTGCGCACACCATTGTCTTTGCAGCGCTGCAGCAGCTGCGCGAGATAGGCAGTGTCTTCAGCTTTGTCTTTAAAAACTGGTTTACGTATTCAACAATGCTAATACCAAATTCATTTTTTGCCTTTGCAGGAAAATCAAGGTTGTCAAGCTCTTTTTGCAAAAAGTGTTTTATGCAGACTCCATTGAGCTAATGATATTTCGAAAAAAGGTTTTTCCCCGTCGTTGCAGGAAAAAAATGGAAGACCTAATGCGGAAAAAGCAATTGCACCCATTCCTAATCCGGATGTCTTGTGTAAAAAATCTCTTCTGTTCATTTAATCGGGTTTAGTGATGATCGAATCTTGTTATTATTATAAGTCAATTATTAAAACACGTGGGGTTCCAGTCAAAGTGATGTCACTTGTTTTAATTACCAGGTTCTTTTTATCTTTTTTTAAAACTCAGTTTTTCTCCGGAATCCATCCAGCTTATCTGTTTGATTTTATTTGAAACAAACGGAATTAAAATCTCCTGTTCTGTGGGTTGTTCAAAGAAATGAAGATAGATACGATTATTTTTCTGAGTGGTTACGCCCCATTGTTGAGGTGGCACGGGACCACCGCGCGTGCCGTATATACTTTCTCCATGTACTTTTATCCACTCACCTGCGGTAGCGAGTGTATCCGCAAACTCCGGTTGAATTTCTCCATTCGGCATGGGACCCACATTCAACAACAAATTAGCGTTGCGACCCGCAGCACCCACGAGCAGGCGAATCACCTCGTTAACTGTCTTATATTTTCTGTCTGTGATGCTGTACCCCCAGCTTCCGTTGATTGTTTCACATGTTTCAAGCGGCAACTTATCAGATGCCTCCTGAAAACTAAGTCCTGATTTATTTTCACCCGGTAGATCACGCTCAAACATCTGGAAGTCTTCACCGGGAAATGGAGTGAGGTGGTGATTGTTCCCGATCATACACTGTGGTTGCAACTGATGGATCAATCCGTACAATTCTTCATAGCGCCAGTCAATTCGTGAGGAACGGTCTTCATGTCCTTCAGGATTTGTCTGGTCCCAATGACCATCGAGCCAGATTGAAGCAATTTCACCATAGTTAGTCAACAGCTCCGTCAACTGTGCTTTCATAAACTGGAAATACTGATCATAATCACCCTTGCCGGTACGGCCTGTGCCCTGCCCCGTCCGCCCGGTCTGATGTGGGTAATCGGTGCGATACCAATCGAGCGTAGAATAATACAAACCAAGTTTTAAACCATGACGTTTGCAGGCTTCGGCGAGCTGTTTTAAAACATCCTTTCCATAGGGCGTATTCGTTATTTTCCAGTCAGACTGCTTTGTATCCCAGTTTGAAAAGCTATCGTGGTGACGGCTGATAAAGACGATGTACTTCATGCCGGCATTCTTTGCAATCGTCACCCATTTTTCCGCATCAAAATCAATCGGATTAAATACACGCAACAAACGTGAATAATCTTCCACCTTGATATTGCGGTTGTTCATCACCCACTCGCCATCGCCTAACACGGATGATAGTCCCCAGTGAATAAACATTCCATATTTCGCATCCTGGAATTCAGTGCGCGCCTGCAGGTTGGATGCAGCTGGTGTGTATTGTTGTGCAGGCATTGTTGCAGGCAACAACATCAATACAAAAAGTAATCGATATAATTTCATAACCTTAATCGGATTAACTCCGGAAATTAATTCCCTGGTAATTTAATCGGTTCCGCAATCGGATGATCCGCTTTATAATTTTCACCCAGGAATGAGGCAATTGTTTGAGCAAATTGTTCTTGAAAATAGGGCGTTGTATTACTCATTTCGCCCTGTCCTGCAATACCGGGACCTATTACTGCGAACCATATTTGCGAAGCGCCGTCGATCGAACTTCCATGACCTGTCCACTGTTCCTTTTTCAAATCACCCCTTCCATGATCTGTTGTGATGAGCAGCGCTGTTTTGTCTTTGTATTGCGGATGTGATTGTACCCATTCCCAAATCGATTGAATCCATGCATCCACCTGGCGCGCCGCATCGAGGGTAGGATCGATATTTTCCTGCGTGCGCCCATTCATCCGTTTCTCCATAAGCAATGTATAACACACGTGGTAAGCGCGCTTCAAGATGAGCCATTGCACCATAATGCGTAAACATATCCAGGCATTCATGATCGTGCCAGGGTTTATAGCTGTCGCGCAGCATAACATTCAGCAATTTTTCTTTTTCGGTTGGATTGTCGCCACCAAAGAATCCAATGCATTCATGACGGGAATACCACTGCGTTTTTCATTGATAATCCGGTCGAATGCATACCAGGCGCCGAATGCAGCAACTTTCCCTTTGTACGCAGGTTGATTATTCAGGTATTCTAGTACGGTGGTATGTGAATTTGCCGGGTGGTCGTTGCTGTTCACCGCTGTATCGGGATATCCGGTTAGGATTTCATTATAACCGGGATACGAAAACCAGTAAGGATTGGCATTGTCGACGAAAGAATTCTTCCATCTGTTGCCGTACAATTGGCCCTGTTCTTTGAGTGTACTCCAGAAAAAGGGCATCAATTTCTGGCGGCGCGCTTCGGCATCTGGGGCCCAGTATTTTTCGAAGATATAGGCACTATCCCATTCATTGAATTGTTTCATAGTCGCGAGCGTGGAATCCATTCCGCCAAAAAACCTCCTGCCAGCGCAAGCCATCGGTGGTAATGAGAATTACATTTTCAATCGTGCCGTCCGGCTTTTTTTCAGCATTATTACAGGCAAATAAAAGACCCATGATCAGGGCAGAAAAGGCAGCTCTCAGCATAACGTTGATTTGGGCTAGGAAGTTAAGTGTTTTTGAGAATCCGGCCATGCGTAATCATCTGTAATAAGGGCGATTGTGCAGGAATTTTCGGGGCAATTCGGCAGTTCAAACGTTTTCATTCTTCGCATTTCTCCCTTTCAACTTAAATCTTACTGCTTACCTTTGCAGCACCAAAAAATTACCTATGTCATATCGAATAGAAAAAGATACTATGGGCGAGGTGAAAGTGCCTGCCAATGCATATTACGGCGCGCAAACACAGCGCAGTATCGAGAATTTCAAAATTGCCCAGGATATCAATCGTATGCCGAAGGAGATCATTGCGGCATTTGCATACCTTAAAAAAGCAGCAGCAATCACCAATAAAGAAGCGGGTGTTTTGCCTGAAGAAAAATCAGACCTGATTGGCAAAGTGTGCGACGAAATTCTTGAAGGAAAACTGGATGAATATTTTCCGCTGGTAGTTTGGCAAACAGGTAGTGGCACACAAAGTAATATGAACGTGAACGAAGTGGTTGCATATCGCGGCCATGTATTGAATGGTGGTTCATTAACAGATAAAGAGAAATTCCTGCATCCAAATGATGACGTAAACAAATCGCAATCATCAAACGATACGTTCCCTACAGCGATGCATATCGCTGCTTATAAAATTCTCGTTGAAAAAACGATTCCCGGTATTGAGAAATTGCGCGATACGCTGGAGCAAAAGAGCAAAGCATATATGCATGTGGTGAAAATTGGCCGCACGCACTTTATGGATGCTACTCCCCTTACTCTGGGTCAGGAATTCAGCGGTTATGTTTCACAATTGAACCACGGCCTTAAAGCCATTAAAAATACACTCGCACATTTAAGTGAACTGGCGCTGGGTGGTACTGCTGTTGGTACGGGCATTAACACGCCAAAGGGTTATGCAGAAAATGTTGCGCGTCACATTGCTGCACTTACCGGACTTCCATTTATTACTGCTGAAAACAAATTTGAAGCGCTGGCTGCACATGATGCCATTGTGGAAGCACATGGTGCTTTGAAAACTGTTGCCGTTAGCCTGATGAAAATTGCCAACGATATCCGTATGTTGAGCAGTGGCCCACGTAGCGGTATCGGTGAAATTTTCATTCCGGATAATGAGCCCGGCTCGTCCATTATGCCTGGTAAAGTAAACCCTACACAATGTGAAGCACTCACGATGATTGCTGCACAGGTAATGGGGAATGATGTCGCTATCAACATCGGCGGCGCAACCGGACATTTTGAATTGAATGTGTTTAAACCTGTAATGATCTACAACTTCCTCCACAGCGCACGCCTGATTGCGGATGGTTGTGTTTCATTCAATGATAAATGTGCCGTAGGTATTGAACCAATTGAAGCCAACATTAAAAAACATGTAGACAACAGCCTGATGCTGGTGACTGCATTGAATACCAAAATTGGTTATTACAAAGCCGCAGAAATTGCACAAACTGCTCACCGTGAGGGTACTACATTGAAAGAAATGGCGGTTAAACTGGGTTATCTCACTGCTGAAGAATTTGACCAGTGGGTAATCCCCGGAAACATGGTTGGTGAACTGAAATAAACCCATTCACTTTATAATTCGTATTAATACGAAAAAATGAAAAGGATATCTACGATATCCTTTTTTGTTTATGGGTACTCTTCTTGCGCCCGGGCAAATAGGTAACTATTTTGGAGCAACAAAATCAAAGTCCGTTACCTAATCCAAATCGTATGAACAATACTGCCAGGGCGCCGCGTTATTTTTCGGCTTACCCGTTAAAAGCAATTGAAAACAAACAGCCTGCTTCGTCAGAGCATCAGTCACCTTATCTCCGTTCTTTACTCGCTGGCCATAAAAAAAGCAGTACGCTGCGTGTGTATCCGATGACGAATCCATTCACCGAGCATGCGGAACCCGTAGCATTGCGTCGTCAACCTGTAGAGCCGCAAAACAGTGATACAAAAGAGTGGTTTAAAAATTACGAATAACCCTTGAGCCTGTTATAACCCTAACCTGCCCCACGTAATTGTCGGGGCATTTTTTATTTGAAAATGGGGAGCGTGAATTATCCTACCTGTACTTTATCGCTAACCTCAGCGCTGGTTTCAACAGTTGGTGTCGGCTTTTCATCGTCTTCCTTTTTGAAGAAACGTTTTTGGAAAACGAAGAGTGTAATTACGCCGATTGAAATAGACGCATCGGCAATATTGAAAATGGGGCTGAAGAATTCGAATTCATCACCACCAATGAAAGGAAACCAGGATGGATAGTTGGATTTGATAATGGGAAAATAGAGCATGTCCACCACTTTTCCGTGGAACAATCCGGCATAACCACCTTCGGCAGGAAATGCAGAAGCAACAACGCCCCAGTCACTTTTTGAAAACAGCTGGCCGTAAAAAATGCTATCAATCAGGTTGCCCAACGCACCTGCATAGATCAAAGCTGCGCAAATGATAAAACCGCGGCTGTATTTCTGTTTTACAATACGACCCAGGTACCAGGTACCGAAAATTACAGCGGCAAGACGGAAGAGAGTCAGAATCATCTTACCCCATTCGCCACCGAATTTCCAACCCCAGGCCATTCCTTCATTCTCGATGAAGTAAAGTTTAAACCAGCTTAACCCCATTACATTAGTGATCTGTCCAAAACCATAGCTGGTTTTAATCCAGACTTTAAGTGCCTGGTCGATCAGAATAATAATGGCTATGATGAGGACTACGTTTCTGAGTTTCACCGGTTAAGAGGGTTTAGGGGCAAATATAGGATAAAACCAACGGATAGGCAGACGGGCAAATGCTAAAGGTTTTCTATCATTTATGAACCGAATGCATGATATCTACTCCTCAAAATACACGCGCTTCACACGTTGAGAAATGCCTGTCATGATCTCATATGGAATGGTTCCGGCACGACGCGCCATATCCTGAACCGGCAGGGACCGGCCAAAAATAATCACATCATCCCCTTCTTTTACACCCGGGATGTCGGTAACATCAACCATCGTCATATCCATACAAACCGAACCTACCACCGGTGCAGGTTGTCCATTAATCCAAACCTGTCCACGGCCATTGCCGAGACTACGCGGAAATCCATCTGCATAGCCAATTCGCACTGTTGCAATTACCGAATCCCGCTCCAGTTTTCCGCGGCGATTGTACCCCACGGTCGATCCGGCATCTAATGATTTAATTTGTGCGATACTGCTCCGGAGCGTTGCCGCAGGCAACAACTTATCCTGCAACCCCTGTGCACTGTCCACACCATACATCCCTATTCCCAACCGCACCATATCCAATTGCAATTGCGGCAAACGTGATATCGCTGCCGTATTGGATATATGCCTGATAAACGAATACGATAATTGCGAAGCCAGATAATCGGCTGCTTTGTTAAACTGATCAAACTGCAGCAGCGTATATGCATCTTCTGCTTCATCTTCACTCGCTGCAAGATGCGAAAAAACCGATTGCACTATACTGTAATCAGCATTTGCAAGGTGCCTGCCCAACTCTTCCCAACTTTCCTCCGCAAACCCCAACCGATGCATGCCAGTCTCAATTTCAATATGTACAGGATAGAATTTGCGCCCTACCTGCTCAAGAAACAATTCCCACTGCTGTAACATTGCAGGAGAAAAAAATCACAGGCTGTAGATTATATTCAACTATTTCTTCAAATGCCGCAGGCTCAGGATTCATTACCATCACGGGTAAATGAATGCCGGCTTTGCGTAATTCAACACCTTCATCTGCATAGGCCACACCGAGATAATCAATTTGATGAAACTGTAATACGCCTGCGATTTCAGCGCCACTTCCATAAGCAAATGCCTTCACCATTGCCATCATCTTTGTGTTGGGACGAAGTTGCTGCTGAAAGACTTTCACATTTTGCACAATCGCATTCAGGTTAATTTCCAGCACTGTCTGATGCGCTTTCAATTCCAGGTGCGTTACTATTTCTTCAAAACCAAACTTACGTGCGCCCTTGATGAGAATGGTTTCATCTCTAAACCAGGTTGATTTGAATTGCTGAAGAAAATCGGATGTATTATCGAATAATAAAATTTCGGGCGTTTCTTTTTTCCCATATGCCCCTTCAACGAATGGCTGATGTCGTTCCCAATACCAATCATTCTACTCACACCAAATTGTGAGGCCATTCTGTAAATTTCAGGATACAGTTCGTCGGCATTGCGGGCACTTTGATAAAAGTCAGAAAGGATCAGCGTCTTTTTACCAGCACCAGCCTGCTGCTGCATAAACTGCAAAGCAACAGCCAGTGAATTTAAATCGGCGCTATAGCTATCGTTGATGATGGTACAATGATTGATGCCCCTGATCAGTTGGAGGCGCATATCTACTGATTGCAAATTCGACAATCTTTCAATAATCGTTGCAGGCGACAATCCTAACTGGTGCAAAACAATAAAACAGGTTACTGCATTCTCAATCGATGCATCATCGGTGAATGGAATTTCAAAGGAAAATTCAGCAGCGCCAGGACATAAAAGGATCCGTGATGCATGTTTTCCTTTCTCAATATTCTTTATGTTCCAGTCGCCCTGTCCATTTTTACTCCAGGTAATAATTGTTTTTGTGGAACCTTCGTTAACTTGTTGTTGTTTCCATTCTTTCAAATCATCATAACGGCCAATGATGATATCGCTACTGGAAAAAAGGTTTAATTTCTCCTGCAATTTCTCATTCTTATCAGCAAATCCTTCGTTATGGGCATCGCCGATATTGGTTAGTACTCCAATATTCGGGCGAATCATTTTCTCCAGCTTTTGCATTTCGCCGGGCTTTGAAATGCCTGCTTCAAAAATGGCCAGTTCATGATTGTCGGCCATTTGCCAGATGCTTAGGGGTACCCCGATTTGTGAATTATAACTGCGTGGACTTCTCACCACGCGGTGATCTGTATGTAAACAATGATATAACCATTCTTTTACGATCGTTTTTCCATTGCTTCCTGTAATTCCTATTACAGGAATACCAAAGTTGGCCCGATGCGCTGCTGCTATTTCCTGCAGCGCGGCCAGCGTGTCCGAAACACGGAGAAATATAGCGTCGGGAAAAATCTGTTGCAGCCCATCATCGCTTACAACAAAATAGCGAAGTCCTTTTTTTATATAAATCGGGAATAAACTGGTGGCCGTCGCGTCTGTCACCTTTTTAATGCAAAAAAGAGGGAGTGGGAAACGTTTGTCAATTTGCGGCTATCCAGCAAAAGGTCGCTGATTTCCACTTCGGGAAAATTGCCTTTGAGCGAGAGCATCTTTGCAATATGGGCCAGCGAATATTTCATCAAATCAGGTTACAGGTCGTTTTGAAATGAACGTGTACAATTGCAAACCCTTAGCCGGTCAGCTTAATTTCGCAAATCACCGGGGATGCTTTCGTCATTTTCTTCAGGCACTGTTTTTTCTTTTGCATTAACTGAATACAAAATAGAACCGGCTATGCAGAGAAGAATTACGCCTAAAGAAATAAACACCTGCGTCTGTTTGCTTACCCACTGATTAAACCAGTGCTCACCCAGCATTTTCACACCAATAAATACCAACACAATTGCGATACCCTGTTGCAGGAAATCAAACTTATTCACAGCACCGCGCAGCAGGAAAAATAAAAGAACGCAAGCCCAGTACCGCAAAAATATTCGAAGTATAAATTACAAGTTTGTCGCGCGAGATACCCATCACCGCAGGAATAGAATCCAGTGCAAACACAAGATCAATTGCGGCGAGCATAATCACTACAACAAACAGGGAAGTATATTTTCTTTTACCGCCCTCACGCACTACCAGCTTCCCATTTCCATCATGATGGGTTAATGGCAGCACCCGCTTCAGCAGACGATAAACTTTTGATTCCTGTGGATCAAACTCTTCATCTTCTTTTGCGGTAAACATTTTATATCCTGTATACACGAGGAATACACCAAAGATGTATAATATCCAATGGAAGCGGTCAACCAGTGCAACACCTACAGTGATGAAAACGATTCGGAAAACAATTGCCATCAGGATACCAATCAAAAGTATCCGACCGAAATGTTTTTCTTTCACACCGAAACTCGCAAAAATGAGAATGAAAACAAAGATATTATCGATGCTCAGGCTCCATTCCATTAAATAAGCACTGAGATATTCCAACGCAAGTGTGCGCCCATCTTCAAACCACATGAAAACAAAAAACGCCATCGCCAGTCCTACCCAGAAAAAAAGTCTGGTAGAGCGCCTGCTTCAAAGAAACTTTCTGGTTTTTTTACTCAGCAATCCAAGGTCAAACACAAGGGCAAGCACAAGTACAATCCCAAAAACAAGGTAAGTAATCTGTTCGTGATTCATTATTCAGGTAAAATGCAAAGATAGCGGGATAGCCCGACAGAAAAAAGATTGACGAAGAAAATGCATCAGGCATATTTCCGCTTACGGACATACTGGAAAACAAATCCACACAACATCACCAAAACCACCGGAACCACCAGGTTGATGATTACCCAGTTATTGCGGTTTTCTTTCAATTGTGTGGCGTCGAGCAGGCGCAGTACGATTTCCTTATTGCGTGATTCAGAAACGGCGGGTGAATTGACCAGGTACTCCAGGTTGTTCAGGAAAAACTCACGGTTTGAAACCGGAATAAAGTAACGTGCTCCGTCGCCATTACGCATACTTTCCATATAGGTATAGCGATTCCAGCCCATGGGAAGTGGAATCACTTCTCCAGACTCAGGATCGGAAGCCAGTTCATTCAACACAACGTCGCCATCTGCCACAACCACTATTTTACCGTCGGCCGGAGAAGCGGGTGCAAACTGCAATCCCGCTGCAGCCAGCGAATCGCGTTGTGCTGCTGTTGCACGGTTGCGGTAAAGTGACGTAAAACTTCCTTCGAGCAACATTGCAACCGGAATTGCATTGCGATTAAAAAGTTCGTCGCGCGGCGTATTGCGATTTTCATTCAGGCTGATGCGTACAGGCGTTGAAATAATCCGCGAATTAGAAGAACTAACCAGCAATGCCGTCTTTTCTACATTTTCAACATTAATTGTATCGATCGAGTTTACAAACCTTCCGGCAACATAACCGCTGCCGGCAGATTTTTTGCCAGTGCCCTGCAACAATGGATAGTAATTCCATTTTAAAAATTCGAACTGTGGGTTTTCGGCAGTGCCGCCTACAACAAAAGGCAAAACATCTGATTGCAAATCCATCACCAGATCGGTATTGATACGTAATCCGTAGCGGAAAAACATATCCGTCAGATTCAGGTTGCGATCAAATGCAATCGTTTCTGTTTTGCCTGAAAGACTATCCTGTTCCGCAATCAGTCCATCAATAAAACACAGCAATTTTCCACCACGCATAATGTACTGGTCAATCTTGAACTTTTTGGTCTTCGGTAAATTGTTGTGTCGGTTTTACAATCAGCAATACATCCATCTCATCCGGAATGACCGGAAACTGGTTCATATTGAATACGCGGAAATCGTATTCATTACTTACCGACTGTACAAGATCGTATGTGCGTACATCCGTAGGTTCCCCATTGGCAACTGCATATCCAATGGTTGGGCGACGCGTACGTGTAATTTTATCCAGTGCATTTGCAAACTGATATTCCATCATTGCTTCTGCGCCGTTAATTTCTTCCTGAGAAATTCTTCCGCTTGCTCCGGGATAAAGATTCACCAGCGTCTGGCGGTCTTTGTATTTCAACAAAGCAACGGGGAAAATGATATTGGAACTTTGACCTTCCTGTTTTTGTACGGTAAGATTGATAGGCACGGCACCCATTCCAGTTAAGGTATCGGCATATCTTGTTTGTGTACCGGGCAAAAGTTCAAGTGGAGATGTAAAACGATATTGAATTGCCGATCCGTTCTCTTCTTTTTAATAATTGAAGAAAATCGGCGGTGCTGTTGGCCAGTTTGCGAAAACCAGAAGGGAATTCACCTTTCAAAAAAACGTCCACTTCAACCGGTGAGTCCAGTTGCTTTACAAGCGAACGTGTACCGCTTGTAAGTGTATATCTTTTTTCACTGGTAAGGTCAAAACGCACATATACAAATGACGCCAGTACATTTACCAGCACCAGTAGAACTACCGGAACAACCCAGCCATATTTTTTATTCATCTTGTTGATGAGCATAATTTCCTATCGCTTTATCAGGTTACGGTTGGTAATGCTTAGAACGACAACCACGATACTAACGAAATAAATAATATCACGGCTATCGATTACACCGCGGCTGATGCTACGGTAATGAAAATCGATACCCATCATTTCAATATAATAGTCCAGGCCACCACTGTCAGCTGCCAGTACGCTGATGGCATTAAAACCATAATACAACAAGGCGCAGGCTGCAATGGAAATGATAAACGCAACTACTGCATTGCTTGTAAAACTGCTGGCGCAAATACCGATGGCAGTAAATACAGCTGCCAGGAAAAACAGACCGATGTAGGCACCAATGGTTGCACCCGTATCCATACCGGCACCACTGGCCATGGATTGAACGGAGAAATAATAGACGATAGTAGGAAGCAGAGCGATCAGCACTACCAGTAAACTTCCAAAGTATTTGCCGCCTACAATCTGCCAGCGGCTGAGCGGGCGCGTTTGTAATATCTCAAACGTACCTGTACGAAATTCGTCGGAGAAACTGCGCATGGTAATGGCTGGAATCAGCAGTAGCAGAACCCAGGGCGCCAACTGGAAAAACCGATCCAGCGTAGCGTAACCATATTCGAATAAATTGTCAGGAAACACAAACAGCATCAGCCCATTTACCAATAAAAAAACCACAATGGCGATATACCCGGTAAGGCTGCTGAAAAACTGACGAAGTTCCTTTTTACAAACGGACCACATATAAGCTGCTAATATACGGGAAAATCAAAGGTGGTTATGCGTTTATGGAATCTGCAGGCGGCGACATCTCACTACTAAATTTGTTTATGAAAAAGATATTGCTTTCCGCCGGTATGGTACTGGCGATGGGCCTGTTTGTACAGGCGCAGAAAAAAGAAACGGTCGCACCTCCGCCGCCGCCCCAACCACCTGCTGAAGTACCCGCACCTCTGGCTCCTCCTAAAATTGAAGTTGTAAAATTTGAAGACGAATTTTTAACACGCAATAAAAATGTATCTGCCTATCGGTTTAAATCCGGTAATAAGATTGTTATCACCATAAAAGACAGGAGCAAAGAAGAATACAACCTAAAAGATGCAGCAGACGTGAAGCGTTTTGAGGAAAAATATGGTGCGTTACCAACACCACCACCCCCGCCTCCGGCTCCTCCAAAGCCATAGTATAGCCATAAAAAAACGAGAGGGGATGCCTCTCGTTTTTTCAAATTATTTGTGAGATTAAACGGCGAAACTTTCCCCGCAAGCGCAGGTACGGCTTGCGTTGGGGTTGTTGAAATAAAACCCTTTACCGTTCAGTCCGTCTGAAAATTCAAGTGTTGTGTTTACCAGGTAAAGCAAACTCTTCATGTCGGTTACAATCTTCAGTCCATTGTGTTCAAACACCTGATCATTGGGTTTTGATTCATTGTCAAAATCCATTTTATAGCTCAGACCTGAGCAGCCGCCGCCCACCACACCTACGCGCAGAAAATATTCTGGCGCTGCTTTTCCGGCCTCGTCCATCAGTGCCAGCACTTTTTCTTTGGCCTTGTCGCTTACAAAAATTGCGTTATCTATTGTGAAGTCCATATTCGTTCTATATTTAAAATCAACAACAAAGATAAAACAAGGTTCGCGGTAGTTGGTTCTAAGTTTTGGGATGAAAAATGACAAACGTGCCACTTTACCATGAAATGTTCAAAATCAGGGCGCTACTTATATGGAAAATGACTGGTCCCTTAATTTTTTTACCTGTTCTACAATGATGGCGGCGGCTGATTCCACCTCTTCAGCTGTGGTAAAGCGGCCCAGGGCGATACGGATGGCGGCGCTCGCCAGCTCATCGTTCCTTCCCAGGGCTTTTAATACATAACTCGGTTCCGGAACTGCCGAGGTACAGGCCGACCCGGATGAAACTGCCAGGGTTTTTGCAAGGGATCGCATCAATGCGTCGCCGGAAATTCCGTCAAAGGAATAATTGCCAGTATGTGGTAAACGAAAATCGGGATCAGTATTCAGATAAACGCCGGGTAGTGCCAGCAATGATTGCTCTATTGGGGAAAGTAAATTTTTCAGCTGAACCGATTCTTCGGCCATTAGTTCTGTTGACAGCTCGGCCGCACGGCCCATACCCACAATGCCCGGTACGTTGAGTGTACCGCTCCTGATTCCCCGCTCATGTCCACCGCCATGTAGCTGTGCGGCCAGGCTTACGCGCGGGTCGCGCCGCCGGATAAACAGGGCTCCCACACCTTTGGGACCATAAAATTTATGGGCGCTGCAGGCCAGCAGATCAATTCCGTCTTCTTCCACATTCACCGGCACTTTACCTACCGACTGCGATGCATCGCAGAAGAAAATGACACCTTTTTCTTTTTGCAATTTTTCCCAAGTCATTTATCGGCATCAGGGTGCCGGTTTCATTGTTGGCGTGCATGACCGCCAGCAAAATTGTGGTAGGTCGTATCGCAGCGCGAACCGCTTCAGGATCTATGCGCCCGCGATCATTCACGGGCAGATAGGTTACCTCTCCCCCTCGTTTTTCAATCCATGCACAGGTATCGAGCACAGCATGATGTTCTACCGCCGTAGTGATAATATGATTTCCTTTACGCGAATAGTTTTCCCAAACACCTTTAATAGCCAGGTTGACTGATTCCGTTGCGCCCGAGGTAAAAATCAATTCCCGCTCTGTTGCGGCAATTGCTGCCGCAACTTTCTCACGCGCAATCTGCACTGCTTCGCGTGCATGCCATCCATAGGCATGGCTATGACTGGCAGCATTGCCAAATGCTGTGGTAAAGAATGGCAACATTGCTTCCACCACCCGCGGATCGCAGGGCGTTGTCGCATTATAATCGAGGTATATCTGGTTCAGGGGAGCAGAATTTGGCACGAAGTTACAAAACGTGAAGCGGCAAACAGCAAGCGATAATCGGCAAACGGCAAACGGCAAATTTGAAATCTTGTGTCATCTGTGTTTAAATCTGAGTAAATCTGTGGTGGGATTTTCTCCAGGTAACATCAGTCTGATAACCGCAAATGTTTCACACAGATTTGCTCAGATTTAAACACAGATGACACGGATTTTTTTGATTTCCGCATTTTCTCATTTCCACATTTTCTCATTTTTCCCATTTCCACATTTCTTTCCACGTTTGCCGATTGCCGATTGCCGATTTCACGGTGCAGAGAGAAAAAAACTAATTTTATCTCATGCAAAAAATAGAACATCTCGGAATAGCGGTGCGCGATTTGGCGGTGGCGGTTCCTTTGTTTGAAAAATTGTTGAATACCCCCTGCTATAAACAGGAAGTAGTGGACTCAGAAAATGTAACAACCGCATTTTTCCAAACAGGCGAATCAAAGATTGAATTGTTGCAAAGCACGGATCCCGGGGGCGTGATTGCAAAATTCATTGAAAAGAAAGGAGAAGGAATGCATCACGTTGCATTTGCTGTAAACGACATCCACGCAGAAATAGCCCGCTTAAAAAGTGAAGGTTTTCAATTTATCAACGAAACACCAAAACCTGGCGCCGACAATAAACTGGTTTGTTTCTTACATCCTAAAAGTACAGGTGGCGTACTGGTGGAACTTTGTGCAGAGCGGCCCGGCACAAGTGAAGAATAATTTTCTTTTGATTAAGATTCTTTTGTAGAAGCAGGAATAGGTGAGTCAGAATTTACGATGCCGAGTTTTTCCACGGCTGCCTGAGCGGCAATTTGCGAAGCATCTTTTTTATTAAATGCTTTTCCTTCAGCAATTGTTTTTCCATCAATAACAGCAGCAATGGTAAACAGCCGGCGGCCATTTTCGAGTTTTTCATTCAATGTTTCAAACTCGAGGACTTTCCCGTTTTTATTTGCCCAACCATACAGTTTATTCTTATGATTGATCTCCAGTATTTCGAGATCATCCATAAACATGTGCGGCTGAATGATGGATTTAAAAACCCATTTCGAAGTTTTTTTATAACCACTGTCAAGATAAACAGCGCCCACCAGTGCTTCCAGGCTATTTCCAAAAATCTGGCTCACTTTAAGTGAGTTGTCCATCTTGTTGTAATAAGTGATTTTTTTCAGGCCCATTCGCAAAGCGATATCGTTCAGTTGCGAACGATTCACCATTTTACTACGCATTTCGGTGAGGAAACCTTCTTCGCGATAAGGATATCTTTTGAAGAGGTAGTCGGCAATCAGGGCGCTCAATACTGCATCCCCCAGGTATTCCAGTCGTTCATTATTCTCATCTGCGCCTTCACGCACCGAACGATGTGTCAGTGCAGTGCGGTACAGCGAAAGGTTTTTCGGCTGAAACCCCAGGATATTTCTCAGCTCCTTTTTGAAAGTGGAGCTTTCGTGTTTTTTAAAAAGGTTAGTTAGGAACGCCACGAAAATCAAGCTACGAAAAAAAATCAATTTTTGAACTTCTTCACGATAACACAGGCATTATGCCCGCCAAAACCGAAAGTATTGCTGAGTGCAGCATTTACAGTACGGTGTTGTGCTTTGTTAAATGTGAAATTCAACCTCGAATCCAGTTCAGGATCATCGGTGAAGTGATTGATTGTTGGTGGAACGATGTCGTGCATTACGGATTTGATACAGGCAATTGCTTCAATAACGCCTGCAGCACCAAGGCAGTGACCCGTCATACTTTTCGTAGCGCTGATATTAAGCTTGTATGCATGTTCACCAAATACATCGAGAATGGCTTTTACTTCCGCCACATCACCCAGCGGGGTGCTGGTTCCGTGTGTATTGATGTAGTCAATTTCTTCAGGCTTCATGTCCGCATCAGCTAATGATGCAAGCATCACATTTTTAGCACCCAGCCCTTCGGGATGTGGCGCTGTAATGTGGTGAGCGTCGGCGGTGGCACCACCGCCTACCACTTCACAATAAATTCTTGCTCCTCTTGCAAGGGCGTGATCCAGTGTTTCAAGCACCAACACACCAGCTGCTTCACCCATGATAAAACCATCGCGGTCTTTATCGTAAGGACGGCTGGCAGTTTTTGGATCATCATTTCTCTCACTCATTGCCTTCATGGCATTGAATCCACCCACACCGGCTTCGCTGATCACCGCTTCGCTACCGCCTGTTACAATAATGTCTGCTTTGTTGAGACGAAGCAAAGTCATTGCATCTATGATGGCGTTGGTGCTACTCGCGCAGGCACTTACCACAGCATAGTTGGGGCCACGTAAGTTGTGACGCATACTGATTTGCCCGGCGGCAATATCAAGTATCATTTTGGGAATGAAAAATGGGTTGAAACGAGGCGTACCGTCGCCTTTGGCAAATTCAGTCACTTCGTGTTGGAAAGTGATCAACCCGCCAATACCACTACCCAGCACCACACCAATGCGGTCGGGATTGATATTGTCTTTATTCAGTCCGGCATCCGCCATTGCCTGATCACTGGCAACGAGTGCAAACTGTGTAAAGCGATCAATCTTGCGAGCTTCTTTGCGGTCCAGGTATTGCGCCGGATCGAAGTTCTTCACTTCGCAGGCAAACCTGGTGCGGAATTTACTGGCATCAAACAATGTGATCATGTCGGCACCAGAAACGCCATTTATAAGTCCATTCCAATATTCATCTATCGAATTTCCTAACGGCGTTAAAGCGCCCATACCAGTAACTACTACCCTTTTCAATTCCATATTGCCGGTTTCTTTCGTTTGTGGATTTTACAAGCAATGATACATGCAAAGTAAAAAAACGCCTTCACTGTACAACAAGTAACAGGCTGAAGGCGGGTTTTTATCTTGTCCATTCACTTTGTTGCCCCACTAAGAGCAACAAAGACAGAAGCTTTATTTTGCATGCTCTTCCAGGTAAGCAACGGCCTGACCTACTGTAGTAATGGTCTCAGCCTGCTCATCAGGAATGGAGATGTTGAATTCTTTTTCAAATTCCATGATCAATTCAACGGTGTCTAATGAATCAGCACCCAGATCATTGGTGAAGGAAGCTTCATTTGTTACTTCCGCTTCGTCAACACCCAGTTTGTCAACGATGATCTTTTTTACTCTTGATGCAATGTCTGACATGTCGTATAAGTTTAGTTATTGGCTGCAAAAATATACTTTTTGAGTAAACCAACATCCGAAAGCCAATATTTTCCGGATTTCACTCAATAGGTTGTAAATTAGTCAATAACAAAGATAATACCGCTTCAACAACTACAAAAACAAGTTTGAAAGCCTTTTTGTTGACTTTAGACGGGGAACTAACCCGGTTTCTTTCCGGCGAAAAAAAGCGGAAATCCTTCCCCATCCATTTGCCACCAGTACGGTGCCCCGCCAACCGTTCTTGGCTGAATGCGGGGATATTTGTAATTTGAATTTCTTCAAAAAAAGGGATTTAACAGGTATGGCATTGAAAATAATTGATCATGGCAGTGCCGAATACCGGCAAATGGTAAAACTTCGGGACGATATCCTGCGCAAGCCATTGGGCTTAACTTTTACCGAAGATGAGTTGGAACAGGAGAAAGACCATTTGCTGATAGCGGCATTTGAAGATGAACACATGCTTGGCTGTTGTATGTTGATTGAGGAAAAACCCGGCCTTGCGCGCCTGCGGCAAATGGCTGTGTTAAATGATCTCCAGGGGAAAGGCATTGGCCGCGCCCTGATGAACTTTGCCGAAAATATAGCCCGCGACCGCGGCTATCGCTCCATATGTATGCATGCCCGCGCCAATGCGCTCGGATTCTACGAAAAAGTTGGCTACCGCATCAAAGGTGAACAGTTTACTGAAGTTACTATACCTCACTATATGATGGAAAAAGATCTCTGATCTTATTTCCGCTTCACATGTTCAGCTAACAGGTGCCGCAATTGTTGCACTTCATCTGAATCCTTCAGGCCTGATTTAGGTACCAGGAGAAAAGAACGGCTATCGAAATACAGGTGAAAGAAATGCGGGCTTTCAAGGAAATAAGCAAGTGCCTTCCAGGGCCACGAGCGGCCTCCATTTGCATGTTCTAATGTGAATTCATCCACTCTGAAATTCATCGTAAATGAATGTCGGAACGTTTCCGCGCGGCGATAAACCAACATGGGCAACACAAACCAGAAGCTGATCATTAATACCAGCCACAAAAAGAGAGCCGATTAAAAACGCAAAGGCAGTAATATATTTCAGGTAATATAAAACGATAGCTGTAAGAGCGAATACGTTTACCAGGATTATCATCAATTTAATCTCAGGACGGCTGATAAAATGATAACGCAGTGCCTGCATCACCTGGTTTTTCTCGTATGAAAAATGAATGGTCATCCTTTAAAACTTTGAAGGCCGAAGATAGCCCGTTTGCTTTATGCGGTCGATTGTAAATTCGATTTTGTTCTTTCATTTTTTCAAAAACAAAGAAGCCCACCCTGAAAAACAGAGCAGGCTTCAGTGTATGGTAAACGAAAATTCTTAGAGGTTAGATCCGTCTTCAGGAATGTTGAAGATTGCGCTTACTTCTTCGTAAGACATTTTCTTCAATTCATCTTTAGTGAAGCCGCCATATAATGTTTCGGCTTGTGCGCCCCGGCCACCAGCTGTGCTACCAGCAATGAGGATGTAACGGAATGCGGTACCGGCGATGTTACCCGCACCCCATGGATCGAATGATTTGTACAAATGACGGATAGTGCCAGCAGCAGGAATTACATAATCATAATAATCCAGGAATTCCAAATCTACCATATAAGGCAGTTGTGCAGTTTCAGTAGCGCGAGGGAAACCGAATACCATCCAGTTCTTCATATAAACCATCACCACACCATTGTCGATGATTGCCTGTGTAACGCCAGGTGCAGCGCGATCATAGCGAAGCGCGGCAACATATTGACCCAAAGGAGCGGTAGCAACCCAGTCTGCAGCAGTTGTAGTATACCAGGCTGAATAAGTAGTAACACCAGCACCAGGAGCACCGGGAGCGCCAGGGGCACCGGGAGCACCAGGAGTACCCGGAGCACCTTGAGGACCCGTAGCACCTACAGGACCTTCAGGACCTTCTTTTAGTACAGCCAGTGAAAAGTGTAATAGCAAGAATCAAAATAGATAGAGAGCTGAACTTTCTCATAACGTTTGTTTTGGCAGATAATTAGTTTCTGTTTTAAAAGTAACCGGAAAAATTCATTTTTCCAAAATTGCCTCAACTTAAAGAAAAAAAAAGGTTCTACTTTAGGGTCGACAACAAAAAAGGAGTGAATTTAAATGTCCTGCACTTTAATAAATACCTGCAGTTTTGCTCCTGTTGATCGATCAAAATCCTGACTGTTTATGATTTCGTTTCGCTTCCTGTTTCTACTGGCCATCGCATTGCCGATGGGTGCATTTTGTCAATTTTCAAAAGGCACCTGGGTGCCGGGAATTAATGCTGCCGGACTTTTCTTCGATGCGGGTACCACCACTTATACTGCACCACCCCCCACCGAAGGATATGAATCCAAAACCAATTCACTAGGTTTTCAATTGACGCCTTCTCTCGGATATTTTGTGTCGTCTAAAACAATGATCGGTGCACGATTAATTGCAGGCTACCAATACGATAAATATCTTGATGTTTCCAACAACACTACGTTCCGTAAAAAGGAAGACCGTGTAGGCCGTTATGGTTTAGGCATCTTTGCTCGCCATTATTTTGCAGAATCGGGAACATTTTTACCTTATGGACAATTGAACCTGGATGCAGGCACGGGCAACACAAAAACAGAAGGCTTCAATTATACTTCCGTTTATCGTGAGTCGTATGAAGGTAAAAGCAGCGGTAATTTCTTTTCAGGTCTTGGACTACAGATTGGTGTTACGCGCATGTTAAGTGATCATGTTGGCCTCGACATTAGCGCCGGTTATTCTTTTACCTCCGAGAAAACAAAAACAGTAACTGATACCTATCGTGATGTGGATATGAATGGTACCATTGACGAGCAACTGAATTCCAACATTACAGCCAATACCAAAAAGCATGGGTTTTTGTTATCGGTGGGACTGTCAGTATTCCTGTCACGCGATTGATGTTCTTTCTCTGAAAGTTGAAGGCAACAAAAAAACCTGTAAGATCTCAGACCTTACAGGTTTTTTTATGGAATTGCTGAAGTGATTATTTGTTCATCATCTGCTTCGCTTCAATGCTCAAAGTAGCATGAGGTACGGCGCGCAGGCGGGCTTTATCGATCAGTTTACCGGTAACGCGGCATACACCGTAGGTTTTGTTTTCGATACGCATGATTGCCTTTTCCAGGTGATCGATAAACGTAATCTGGCGGCTGGCCATCTGGCTCAGTTGTTCGCGTTCCATACTTACGCTACCATCTTCCATAGTCATGTAGCGTGCTTCGTCCATATCACCCCCTTCATCGCGGCGGGTTATCAATCCCTGTAAATAAGCCAGCTCTTTTTTCGCTGCGTCTAATTTTTTATTAATGATTTCTCTGAATTCTGCAAGGTCGCTATCTGAATATCTCATTGTGGGTCCGGTTTGTTCGTTTGAATAACTATCTAAAACTGATTTCGTGAACTCTGGTTCATACTTCACAGCACTTTTAATGCTGGTTTTCGGTATTACCACTTTCGTGGGTTTTGGGGGTTCCTTTTTAATAATGGGTTTAGGAGCTGGTTTAATTGTTACAAGTGATTGAGGGTCATTGGGCGAAGGCTTTTTAGGCAACGGCGGTGGAGGCGCTGGTGCGGCTTCCGCTTTTGGCTGTGGAGCTGGCGCCGGTTTGGCAGCAGGCTTCGCAGCGGGTTTCGATGCCACTGGTTTGGCTGCCACTGGTTTAGCTGCCACTGGTTTAGCTGCCGGTTTAGGAGCTGGCTTCGCTGCCTTCTTTGTTTCTTTCGCTTTTGCAGCCGATTTTGCCGGAGCTGCTTTTTTGGCAACTGCCCTGGGCGCCGCTTTTTTCGGTGCCGCTGCTTTTTTTGCCGCTGGTTTAGCTGCAGCCTTTACAGGAGTAGCCTTCCGGGGTGCCGCCTTCTTTGAAGCGGGTGCCGCTTTTTTCGGTGCTGGCTTTTTGGCTGCCGGCTTTGCCTTAGGAGCAGGTTTCTTACTAGCCATATTACTTAGCCTTTTTTTGAAACAATCGCTTTTAATACCCTTTCATTCACTTCAATCTCTATTCCACCTTCTATATTATCGCTGAATTCCAGCTTATCAGCCAGAATTTCGGCGCAAATATACTCTTTAAATTTACCCAGCGCCTCCGCCAGATCGTCACCCACAGCTACTATAACATCTATCCTGTCGGTCAGTTCAAACCCGCTGTCTTTCCGGATTCTCTGGATCCTGTTAACAAACTCGCGTGCATGTCCTTCGGCTTCCAGTTCAGGAGTGATGGTAATGTCGAGCGCCAAGGTTAATGCTCCTTTCGCCGCTACCGTCCATCCCGGAATATCTTCACTCGTTAGTTCAACATCGCTAATCTGTAATATTACGTGTTCGGCATCAATTGGCAAATTATATTGACCCTCTTTTTCAAACTTGGCAATCTGCTCCTGCGTGAATGTAGAGAGCGCCGCACTCACCGCTTTCATTTTCGCACCCAGTTTTTTGCCCAGGGCCACGAAGTTGGGTTTTATCTTTTTACGTATAAAACTATTGTTGGGTTCAAGGTATTCAATCTGCTTCACGTTCACTTCCGCCTTCACCAGATCTTCCACTTTTTCCAACTGCTCTTTCATCTTCGGATTCAATACCGGAATCAGCACTTTCTGCAGTGGCTGGCGAACTTTAATGTTTACCTTTTACGCAACGAAAGCACCAACGACGATGAATCCTGCGCCAACTGCATCCGCTCTTCCAACAACTCATCTATTGCGGCTTCGTCTGCTACCGGATAATCAGCATGATGGATAGAGGCCACCGTAAACCGGCCCGTTACTTCATTCAACTGGCGGAACAGCGCATCGCTGAAGAATGGCGAAATAGGCGCCATCAGGCGGGCTACTGTTTCCAGGCATTCATACAGGGTTTGGTATGCCGCAATCTTATCCTGCTCATAGTCGCCTTTCCAGAAACGGCGGCGGCAGAGACGAACATACCAGTTGCTCAACTGCTCGTCTACAAAATCTTCAATCACCCGACCTGCCTGTGTAGGCTCATAATCGTCCATATAGGCAGTCGCTTTTTTTATCACTGTATTCAGTGATGATAAAATCCAGCGATCGATCTCAGGTCGGTCTTTCAACGGGATGTACGCTTCATTGAAAGAGAATCCATCCACATTTGCATATAATGCGAAAAACTGGTAGGTATTATATAATGTGCCAAAGAACTTACGTTGCACTTCGCGGATTCCTTCAATGTCAAATTTCAGGTTATCCCAGGGCGAGGCGTTTGTAATAAGATACCAGCGGGTAGCATCTGCACCATATTTTTCAATGGTTTCAAATGGGTTCACCACATTACCCAGGCGCTTGCTCATTTTGTTGCCATTCTTATCCAAAACCAGGCCATTACTTACTACGGTTTTATAAGCAACACTATCAAACAACAAACTGCCCAGTGCATGCAGGGTATAAAACCAGCCACGGGTTTGGTCCACACCTTCGGCAATAAAATCAGCACCTTCCCATTTGCCGGGTGCAGGGTGTGTATGTTGCCTTTCACTCCAGTAAGCGAGGCATTCTTCGCGTGTGGGACGGACGCCTTTACGCTCGGGCGGCAATCCCCATTGTGCATAGGGCATGGCTCCGCTATCAAACCAAACGTCGATGAGGTCTGGTACACGCTTCATGCGTTTGCCTGAAGGACTCACCAGCACGATATCGTCAACATACGGCTTATGCAGATCCAGTTCTGAACCCAGCATCAAAATGCTGGCAGGTTGCTGAAAACCTGCGGCGGCAGCTTTTTCCATTTCAACTTTCAGCTCTGCAATGCTACCGATACACAACTGCTCTCCACCGTCTTTTGCTTCGAGGTAGTTGTCGTTGGCGTCAACTGTTTTCCAAATTGGCAACGGCGTTCCCCAGAAGCGGCTACGGCTCAGGTTCCAGTCTACCATATTTTCCAGCCAGTTGCCAAATCTTCCTTCACCGGTGGATTTTGGTTTCCAGTTGATGGTTTTATTCAGTTCCACCATCCGGTCGCGGATCGCTGTAGTACGAATAAACCAGGCATCGAGCGGATAATATAAAACGGGTTTATCGGTACGCCAGCAATGCGGATAACTGTGTTCGTATTTCTCAACTTTGAATGCACGGTTCTCTTTTTTCAACTTCACGCTGATGTCCACGTTCACGTCTACATATGCCGCATCATCTTTATAATTCTTTACATAGCGGTTGCTGAACTCACCCAGGCCATCCACAAATTTTCCTTCGCGATCTACGAGCGTCAGAATGCCGATATTGTATTTCTTTCCAACTTTATAGTCATCTGCACCAAAAGCAGGTGCGGTGTGTACGATACCTGTACCATCTTCTGTTGTTACGAAATTGTCGACCAGCACACGAAACGGATCTGCGCCCGGGGTTTCTTCACGAATCACTTCCAGTGAGTTGCCTTCGTAAGGAAGTAGTTGTTCGTAACGACAACCTTCGATATCACTTCCTTTAAACTCAGCGATAATCTGCCATGGCAATAGTTTTGTTTGTGCATCATACGAAGCAAAATCACCATTCTCGCCTTCGGGTTTAAAATATTTTTCCAATCAATGCCTTTGCCAGCACCACATTTACGGGAAGGTGTGTATAAGGATTGAAAGTTTTAACCAGCACATAATCGATATTACTGCCAACGGTAAGACCAAGGTTGCTGGGGAGTGTCCATGGTGTTGTCGTCCACGCCATGAAGAATACTTCTCCCTCCTGTTCTCCGGCAATGGGGGCAGCGCTTGCAGCTTCAAAGAGGAATTCACTTTTCTCGTTGCGAACGGCTTTAAACATCGCAACAGCCGAAGTGTCCTTTACATCTTTATAGGTTCCGGGTTGGTTCAGTTCATGCGAACTAAGACCTGTACCTGCCGCAGGTGAATAAGGCTGAATGCTTACGCTTTCGTAGAGTAACCCTTTTTGATAAAGTTCACTTAGTAACCACCAGAGAGTTTCAATGTATTCGTTGCGGAAAGTGATATAAGGATCGTTAAGATCAACCCAATAACCCATTTTGCGTGTGATCTCATCCCACTTGTCTTTATAACGCAACACCGCTTCGCGGCATTTCTTGTTATAATCTTCCACGCTGATTTTGGTACCGATATCTTCTTTGGTAATGCCAAGTTCTTTCTCCACGCCTAACTCAATGGGCAGGCCATGAGTATCCCATCCACCTTTGCGGTGTACCTGGAAACCTTTCATGGTTTTATAGCGGCAAACCAGATCTTTCAGTGTACGGGAAATAACGTGGTGAATGCCGGGCATACCATTCGCACTGGGTGGACCCTCATAAAAAACAAAGGAAGGCGCACCTTCCCGCAGGTTGACACTTTTCTCAAATGCTTGATTCTGTGCCCATTCTGCTAAAACTTCAGACTCAATCAGGGGCAGATTCAACCCCGTGAATTCCCGGTATTTTGATGCCATTTTGATAAGATGGGTGGGTTTTTAGGTGGGCAAAGGTAGTGAAAGATGATCGATGTCCGATGATCGGTGATCGATGGTCGATGATCGATGGTCGGTGATCGATGGTCGATGATCGATGTTCAATTGTTTGTCAGCCCCGGAGGGGCGAAATATCTGTAGCAACAATACCTACCGGCATGTTAGTCCCGAAGGGACGACATGTGGATGCTATTAAAAGCCCCTTCGGGGGTTGGGGGCTTGATCGATGTCCGATGACCGATGATCGATGCAAGCTCTTGGGGGCAGTCGATGGTCAATTGATTGTCAGCCCCGGAGGGGCGAAATATCTGTAGCAACCATACCTACCGGCAGTTTAGTCCCGAAGGGACGACATGTGGATGCTCAGGCCATTAAAAGCCCCCTTCGGGGGGCTTGTCCGATGATCGATGTTCAATTGTTTGTCAGCCCCGGAGGGGCGAAATATCTGTAGCAACAATACCTACCGGCATGTTAGTCCCGAAGGGACGACATGTGGACGCTCAGGCCATTAAAAGCCCCCTTCGGGGGTTGGGGGCTTGTCCGATGATCGATGTTCAATTGTTTGTCAGCCCGGAGGGGCCAAATATCTGTAGCAACAACTTACCGGCATGTTAGTCCCGAAGGGACGACATGTGGACGCTCAGGCCATTAAAAGCCCCCTTCGGGGGTTGGGGGCTTGTCCGATGTCCGATGTCCGATGATCGATGCAACCTCTTGGGGGCAGTCGATGGTCAATTGATTGTCAGCCCCGGAGGGGCGAAATATCTGTAGCAACAATACCTACCGGCATGTTAGTCCCGAAGGGACGACATGTGGATGCTCAGGCCATTAAAAGCCCCCTTCGGGGGGCTTGTCCGATGATCGATGGTCGATGATCGATGACCGATAGAACCTTCGGGGGCTTGTTCGATGATCGAACAACAATCAACCACCCAAATACTCACTCAACAACGCGGTCACGGTTTTCGCGATGTCATCTTTTTTCAACTGCCCTTTGGTATACTGCGCAGCCTGTACAAACAGGTGGTCATGCAACACCTTGCCATTTATATTTTGTTTCAGTTGAATGCGGTCGTGGGTTTTAAGATATTCCTCCCAGGCCAGGCGAACAGCGGTCCAGTATTCTTTAGTCTTTTCCCAATAGGCCAGACCGGCTTTGCATTCTTTTTCTTCTACGCGGTTGTAAGTATTCCAGCCTTTTTCAGCCACCAGCAGCTCATCTTTACCGTTTTCGCGTTTAATTTTTTCATTGTCCTGATCGTGCACATAGCCCTTATCGGTGAGCATAATGCGATTGGTACGACGCAAAATATTGTAGTCATTGCGGCTGGTGTATTCGCGGCGGGGCAGTGGCGCATCTGCAGTATTCTGCCATATCCATTTTCCATCCAGACTCACCCACTGGCTATGTCCCTGATATCGCGGGGCATCACTTACTTCCCACACCGTTTGTGTCCATTTGCCTTTTACTTCTTCAGGTTTCAAATAGGTTTTCTTCCAAACATTATTTCCTTCATAAATCCAGCGCTCAGGATTTTCATAAGACCATTCTTCACGCCAGTGTTTTATGATGATAGAATCCGTGATGATTAGCAAATGTTGCATCACTAGTTTTTTATCGGTTTCTTCTACCACATACACCAACTCGGTGCCGCCTGATATATTTTCACGGTCATGATATTTATATCCCTGTTGAGGTGAAAAAGTTTCTGCAAACTGGAAATTCACATCAAAGCAGCCGCAAAGTTCTTTCACCTTATCACGGTCGGTAGGTGCCTGTGCATTCAATAAAACTGTGGCCAGCAATGCCAGTATAGTCGCCGAGGTTTTCGTCATTTTCATTGTTACAATTTGATGACAAAAAAAAAGACTTTGCCTAAGCAAAGTCTTTCGGTTTGTGGAAAGCTTATTACGAATGCGGGAAAAGTTAACCCGGAGTATAAACGAACGATAGCTTTACCCTTTCTTCACCAATACCATCTCATACGAAGGATATCCCCGCTCATTTGAACTGTTGGTAAGACCGGTAAAGCGAAGTTTATAAATATTGCCGTCGCCATCTTTTACAACATAAAAACGGTCTGTGCGTACTGCTGGCGATACACCGGGGCCACCACCACTGCGCCAGTCAGCACCTATCGCAATCTGTGAACCTGAAAAACTAAGTCCTGCGAGGTTCGTTTCATTGAATGCATCATAACTCACAGTAGATGTCATTACACGCGCTACTTCCACATTGCGGTTTTGAACAATGATGTCCTGGTACAAATAAGGCACATCGCCAGCACCAAAGTTGGCTACGTTTGCAAAATATGTCCACGCAATATCCCACTTCATTGCTGCGGGCTCCACGTTTACGGCGCCTGTTTCGAACGAAGCATATTTAAAGAAGTAATTGGGGTCTTTTGAAATTTGTACTTCCTGGAAGGTTGTAGATGCAATATCTGCGTGCTGCAATGTGTATCCACCAGCATTGTTACGGATAATGCGGATCTTTTTCCATCCACGATCTACCGGTGTTGCGCCCGACATCACACCCCGGTTTACAATGTATACTTTGTTATCTGCTGCGTTCGCAGAAATTTCTGCAATTGCGGTACGTGTAAGATCACCGTTAGGATAATCAATATAGGAAGTAGAAGTTACAGTTGGAGCGGTTCCATTAAAATACACATCTTCACTAAAACCAATAGTATCAGCAGCCGTGACCTGTGTCAAATCGTTTTTGTTGATTTGTTTCGCCATCATTGCCATGGATGAATTAAGCGTTACACGGAAATCAGCACCACTGTAGAATCCGAGATCCCAGGTGTTACGATTTACTCCGACACTTCTGTTCGCACTCAGATCAATAAATACTTTGTTGGTATAATACTGTCCACCACCATCAATTGTTGCATTTCCTGATGTAGCCACCTGCTCAGAAAACGTTAGTGAATACTGCCTGTTAGACCCAATAATTACAGGATTTTCAGCGCTATAAATATCAAGGCGAATATTCTCATTGCCATTAAATGCCGGGCCGGGCACTTTCGAAATGGTAATGACAGCTTCGTTGTTGCCAGATGGAATGATAAGATTCAACGTTCCAGACTGCATCTCCGGAATGGTCGTAAACTGAGTTCCATATTGCAATCCCTGTAATGTAGCATTCACCGTTATCCCCACATTACTGGTAACAGCTCGCGACAATTTTAATTTAACCTGAATGCTGTTCTCCGATTCAGCAATTCCCTGCGATGCTACTTCAAAATTCACCAAATTGTCCATTTCTTTCAGGTCGGCGTCTTTCTTACGACACGCTGCAAGAAGAAGAAGCAAACTAATAATCCACGCACTGGTTCTGAATGTTTTCAAGCGATACATATATTTCTATTTAGTATAATTAGGTTGAATTGATACGATTAATTTTTTGACCAGTTAAACACCAGTCCCGCAAAATAGCTGCGACCATATGCAATATTCTGAGTGCCAGCCCCATGTATACCCATTGCTTTCGATCTGCTGAGAATGCGATCTACATCAAAAAGGTTACGCACACCCGCATTGATGGTGAGGGTACGGAACAGTTTTTTATTAACCGTAAGGTCCGACATCTGATAACTTTCCTGCTTAGCCGGCACATAATCGTTGCCTACAATGATGTAACGGGGACGTTTGCCGATGAATTTGTAAAACAGGTTGAAGTCGAGCCCCAGCTTCTCGATGCTGTAGCCAACATTGGCATTCAACTCGGGTGACCATTGCAATTCGGCCATATCTTTATCGGCTTCGGAGTATTCATTATAAAAGCCGGTATAAGAACCGCCTAGCGACACATTCCACTGCCTGTTCTTCATCACCGATGTAAAGTTTACACCAGCAGTACGGCTGTCGGACACATTGGTTAATTCAAAAATATTTGGATCGTTTGCAGACACAGCATAGTCGATCAGGTTTTTCACACTATTATAAAAACCTCCCACTACAGTGCTGTACACCACTTTGTTTGCTGTCGCCTTATTCCAGCTGAATGAAGCATTAAAACTGTTTGATGTTTCTGCTTTCAAATCCGGATTACCAATGATCTGGTGGTTGGCATCAAAGAAATTGAAGTATAACTCACGAATAGATGGAGCGCGGAAACCACGAGCATAAGAAGCACGGAAATCCAGATTTTTAGTCAGCACCCACTTTGCATTCAACGATGGAATTGCCGGTGGGGCATTGTAAACGGAGTTGTGTACAAACCGAAGGCCCGGGCGAAAACTCAGCTTTTCTCCTGCCTTTACTTCTGAAGTAAGAAAAAATGCATAATCATTTACACGGTTTGTACCATCCTGCAAACGTTCACCATCACCTGATTCAAGATTGATGTCTACACCGGGTTGGAATGAAAGATTTTTATTCACAGTGTACAATGCTGTACCGCGGAACGTAAATCCATTGAAGTTTACAATTGTTTGTGATGCAGGGTTAGGATTGATATAACGTTCCTTGCTATGCATTCCCAGGAAAGTAGAATACACCTGGCGGCTGTAGTCTGAATAAGCAGCCTGCGCATTAAAGGAAAGTTTATTATTTACAAAATAAACGGACTGCAACTGGTGCATTAAACGTTGCGAGAGATATTCCTGATCGGATGCATAGCGTTCCAATTCACCAGGTTGGGGTGCAACTGGAAAGTTTCCAGGGTTGGTGATGATTTCATCCAAACCATCGAGACGGTAACGAACATTGAAACGTGCATTGTGGTAACCAACAAAAGCATGTGCCATGCGTTGGTCTTTTTTGTGCCAGGCCAGTTCGCGACCTTCCAGGGTATCTTTCCATCCACCAAAGTAATTATGGTTGAACCCGGCACCCAGCTCCCATGCATTTTTACGATAGGTAAAGGAGGCAGACTGGTTATGAATGCCTTTCCCATTGCTGATACCGTATTCATCGCCTACTGTTTCTTCATGTAAACGTGCACTCACAGAAATTTTGGCAGCAGATGATTTTTTTGTGATGATGTTGATTACACCCGCTAATGCATCCGCGCCATAAATCACCGACATCGGGCCTTCAACAATTTCAATTCGTTCGATGCTGTTTACATCAATCTGATTAATGTTGATTTCATTGCTTGTACCCTGGCGACCCACCATCGGCATACCATCGACCAGAATTTTTACATTCTGACCTTTTAATCCCATCATGGTGATATCTGATCCGCCAGTTGCGGGGTCTTGTGAAAAACGGATGTTAAGCTCACTGTTGAGGATATCCTGCAGCTTCGTGCCGGCCTGGCGCTCGATGCGCTCGCGGTTGATGACACGTACCTGGTAAACAGATTGCTTTACTGACTGAGGGCGATACTGACCGGTTACTACCACTTCTCCCAGTTCTGTTGGCACGGCGGTGCTGTCTTGTTGCGAAAAAAACGGCTGACCCGGTTAACATCAGCCAGCTAAATAGTATTGACTTTCTCATCATGGTTCGTTTGCGGTTGCAAAGATTGAACAGCCTGAATTGGGAATTATCATGTGATTGTCAAGAAGCTGGTTTGCGTCATGGGTTTTACAAAAAAATGACAGGCGGTATATACGAATCAGTATTTACACTGATGCTGCTCATGCTTCCTGAGCTGAAAATTGCTTTGCAAAACATAAAAACTCACAGGCGTTAGCCTTTTGGCCCCGATGACCTTTTTCAAATCGAACGATAAAGGGAAAACAAACCTTATGCGCTATAAACTTTTTTTTTTTGCTGCTGGCAGCCTCCGCATTGATGATTAGTTCGTGTTCAAAAAGTAATGACGACGACTTTGATGATGACGACACAACGGTGAAATTTATAAACACGCTTCCCCGATCGTTCAACAACGTAAAAGTGGGCACCTGGATCGGTGACGGGAAACCGGCCAAACTGTTAAAGAATGTAGGGACACTGGCTGCCAATGGCAATACGGGTGAAATCAAAATCGCAGATCCCACTATTGTTAAGGTTTATTTTTATTACGATGAAACCAATGGCAAAACCTACATGACAGATTATGGTTTTGGCATTGCGCAATTCACCTTCAATAACTGGAATATTGATAACAATGTACATTTCATGGAAATCAGTAAAACCAGCGAACTTTATCCCAGGTAAACGAATGTCGTTTTCAACAACAATGTTATATCCTTTGCTTGTGTAAAAAAGAAAATCCCCACAAGAGATGATCTTGTGGGGATTCTTATACGGTTGTTTGTCTTATTCTACAACTGTAATTCCTTTTGCGAGTACACGAATTTCTTTTTTGGGTTGTGTAATCGCTTCAATCTCTTCTCTTGATTTTTTCGCATCTTCTGCATAGTGTTGCTGTTCTGCAACGGAGATTGTTTTCATTTGGATGTTTGCATCCATTACTACCGTTTTTCCTTTCGCTGCAACAGGCAGAAAGAACGCATAGTCTTTCATTTTTACAAAAGCTGTAGTGGAATCATTTACGGCAATGCTCAGCCAGCAACCTTTTTTGGGGCATACATCTAAAACGGTGGCTTTTATCTTCGTATCGATATTATCATTCTTTTCCAGCATAGCAGGCAGTTCCGACATTGCAATTGCGCCAGAGGCGTCAACTTTTGCACCGTACCACTCACCGGGTTTGGCATCTCCTGCGGGAGGTTGTGCTACTGCCATTAAAGTAAAGGCCGAAGCAATCGTTAAAAGCATAAACTTTTTCATGTACAATAATTTGAAGCGCAAATTTAATCATAAACTGCCAGACCTTTTATAAAGGAATGGTAATTTCAGCCGGCTATTTCGGCAGCTCAGGTAGTTCAATAGGAGGCGGCGGAGCCGTAATGGATTCTAAAAAAGCAATCAAATCCTCCTTTTCTCTGCTCGTTAGTACCAGCCTTTTGATGAGCCTGTCGGGCCGTGGAAAAAGACTATCATTTACCTGATCGCCTACTGCCACCTGGTGCGGCATTCCCGAGATATAGCGGCTCATGAGCACTTCCATGTTGTCAAACATTCCGTTGTGCATCCAGGGGCCGGTACGCATCACATCCCGCAGTGATGGCGTTTTAAACTTACCTGCATCCTCCGCTTTATGGGTAAAATAATACAGGCCAAGGTCTTCATGATCAAGCTGATATCGGGAGAGGCCAAGGTTATGAAAGTCATTATCCGTTAACAGAGGACCATTGTGACAATTCATACAACGCGCCTTAGTTCGGAAAATATGAAGCCCGCGGAGCGCCTCATCACTCATTGCCTGTTTATCCCCTTCTAAAAAACGGTCGAAATCGGCCGCTGCGCTTACCAGTGTCCTTTGAAAAGTGGCCAGCGCCTGGCTCAGGGTCTCCGGGTTGATGCCTTCGCCCGCGAAAGCCGAATCAAACAGGGCGCGGTAGCCCGGAATGCGACGCAGTTTCCGCATCACTTCGGGCATATCACTGTGCATCTCCGATTCGCTATTGATGGGTCCAAAAGATTGATCCTCAAGGTCTGCACTCCTTCCGTCCCAGAAAAGCCGGTTGTAGTACCATACGTTGAGCAAGCCGGGTGAGTTGCGGCGGTTTTCCCGCTGCTCATGCCCCAGCGACCGGCGACGACCATCTGTCCAGGAAAGTTCAGGCTGGTGACAGGTGGCGCAGGAAATCTGGTTACTCCCACTCAGTCGCGGATCAAAAAAGAGTGCTTTACCCAAAGCAATCTGCAAACGCAATGAATCTTTCACATTTTCCAGGGGACTCGCAGGAATTTTTCCCAGTTCCTGCCACTGCACACCTGAATCGATAAAAGGGGCTGGCCATTGATGTGGAGATAGTGAATACAGGAAACGAAGTGTATCCTCATAACTACCAGCAGGAATCACCAGCCTTTCGGAACCGGATTTTTTCACCGAAACCGAACAGGCTATGACCATTAAAGCAGCTACACCAGCAACAAGCAATCTTTTCATTCGCGTAATTCTAACAAACATCACCGGATTCAAAACCGGCCAACGGCATATTAATATATAAATAAATGAAAGATCGGTTATCCTACCCAGGTCACTTTTTCCTCCAGCGCTGCGCGTTTAGCACCGGTGCTGGGGATTGCGACATGGCCGATATAGAAAAAGCCCAACAACTTATCGTCGTCGCCGAGGTTGAAAAAGCTTTTTGCTTCCGGTTTAAATGTAATTCCGCCTGTTGTCCAGTAACCGCCGAGGCCATAAGCAGTTACCGACAGGTACATATTCTGTACGGCGCAGGCAACTGCGGCAATGTCTTCCATTTCGGGAATGTTGGGATTGGGCGTGCGTTTCATGCCCAGCGCAATGATATGCGAAGCCTTCAGCGGCTGGTTTTGCAGTTTCTGGTAAGTGATTTCTTTAAAATTGGCGCCAGCCAGCTGTTTGTACAATTCACTTTGAAAATTTGCAAACTGCTGCAGGCCTTCTCCTTTAAACACTGTGAAATGCCAGGGTTCCGCTTTCCCATGGTTAGGGGCCCAGGTGGCGTTGGTTAGTATTTCGCGTACGATGCCGTCATCTACCGGCTTGCCGGCTACAAACTGATCGGGGAAAGTAGATCGACGGGTGCGGATAAGTTCATTCAGTGCTTCAGGTGAAATCATGTTATGATTTGATTTTCGGAAATAGTAAAATTTATTGATGCGAACGCAAATTTAAGGGTTAACCATTTGGCCTGCCTCATCAAAAAGGAGGGAAGGGTAAAATGTCTGAGGTTGCGAATCAAACTATCCACATCCTGTGCAGAACTACAAAGGGCAGTTTTTTTATTTGCTGGTAAATTCGTTTCCTGTTCTTAAAAATACTGGTGATGGTTTTTCGAGGGGAACCATGTGTAAATCATGGGCTGACAGGCAACTGTAATTTTTAGTGAAAAGGCTGAAATAACAGGTGGTACGATTGGATCTTAAAAAACTAAACGTAGACCTTTTCTGCTTTCAACTTAAACAAGCCAGAATACCTACCGTCTCCACTATTTTGTTTGGAACCTTCCCGTAACCAAAGGTGCCGGCAAAGACAATTCCGCTATTTCTATTCAGAAGTCGAAGGGTTTTCCGTCTGTTGTCGTGCCGCATTTTATAAAGGCTTAAATGAATTTGTTATGCAGCATGAAGATGAAGTATTGTTACGCGAAAACAAAGATCGGTTCGTAATCCTGCCGATCAATTATCCTGTATTGTGGGAGCATTACAAAAGGCATGAAGCCAGTTTCTGGACCGCTGAGGAAATTGACCTGAGTGCAGATGCTAAAGACTGGGCTGCGTTGTCAGATGGCGAACGTCATTTTATTTCGCATGTGCTGGCATTTTTTGCCGCAAGTGATGGGATCGTAAATGAAAACCTGGCTGTAAACTTTATGAGCGAAGTGCAGTTGCCCGAAGCTCGTTGCTTTTACGGATTCCAGATTATGATGGAGAATATCCATTCTGAAACTTATGCGCTGCTGATTGATACGTATATCAAAGACGCGAAAGAAAAAGATCGTCTGTTTCATGCAATCGATACAGTGCCAGCAGTGAAGAAAAAAGCGGAATGGGCCCTGCGCTGGATTGAGAACGGATCTTTTGCAGAAAGACTGGTAGCTTTTGCTGCTGTTGAAGGAATTTTCTTCAGCGGAAGCTTCTGTTCCATTTTCTGGCTGAAGAAACGTGGTTTGATGCCCGGCCTTACTTTCAGCAACGAGCTGATCAGCCGCGACGAAGGGTTGCATTGTGAGTTTGCCTGCGTGTTGTATGGTATGCTGAAAAACAAATTGTCGCAGGAAGAGGTTTTCTCAATCATTGGCAACGCGGTAGAAATTGAAAAAGAGTTTATTTCAGAAGCCCTGCCGGTAAAACTCATTGGTATGAATGCGGACCTGATGAAACAATACATCGAGTTCGTTGCCGACCGTTGGCTGGTAGAACTGGGATATCCGAAAATGTTTAATGCCACCAATCCGTTCGATTTCATGGAAATGATTTCGCTGGAGGGCAAAACAAATTTCTTCGAAAAAAGAGTGGGCGATTACCAGAAATCTGGTGTAATGGCTGGAAAAGAAGACCAGGCATTTTCTACCGACGAAGATTTCTAGTAATCTGTGTTGTCATCTGTGCAAATCCGTGGGAAACTTTACCGGTTAGCAGGTTGTTGCAATTCGGAGCGCGTTTCACATAGATTTACGCAGATGACAACACAGATTTACACGGATTAGAGTTGTTTAGTTCTTTGATTGAAAATGTTGCCAAAGCTGATTGTTGTTGCGGTAAAACTTTGCAACTGCTGTGCAATCTGTGCTTAAATCAGTGCAAATCCGTGGGAAACCTTACCGGTTCGCAGGTTGTTGCAATTCGGAGCGCGTTTCACACAGATTTACGCAGATGACAACACAGATTTACACGGATTAAGGATCCAGTTTGCCGTTGATCTTTCTGAAAATCGATTTATCGATTTTATCAGTATTAAAGTTCACGAGTAACCCAAGCTTCTTACCGGAAGCTTTCAGATAAGTAAGCAACTGTGCATGATGAACAGGAGCAAGTGCTTCAATTGATTTGATTTCAATTATCACTTTCTGTTCAACAACAATATCAGCCCGAAAGCCACAATTCAGTACAAGCTCTTCATATATAACTTTTACTGGAACCTGGCTGTCAACACTCAAACCGAGTTTACGTAATTCTAACAGCATTGCCTCCTGGTACACAGTTTCCAGAAGCCCTGGCCCAAGAGTATTGTAAACTTTAAAAATGGCTTTGCGTACCAGATAGGTAATATCATTCTCTTTCATTTTTCGAAACTAAAATCCATCCTAACGAAAACCATGTGAAAAAAACGACATCCGCCTGTGAAAAACCACGAAACCGAAACTAATTCACTTCAATAACCCATATAAATCGCAGTCTGATGTACGTAATAAAAAGAAACAACAAACGCGAGCCTGTAAAATTCGACAAGATTACAGCCCGTATTGAAAAACTATGCTATGGCCTCGACCGCCGTTTTGTAAACTCTATCGATGTAGCGAAAAAAGTGATTGAAGGGTTGTATGATGGAGTTACTACTACCGAACTGGATAACCTGGCTGCGGAGACTGCTGCCTCACTCACTGTAAAACATCCCGACTATGCGCTGCTTGCCAGCCGCATTGCCGTGAGCAACCTGCATAAAAATACAGAGAAGAGTTTCTCCGCCACAATGGAGCAACTGTACAACTGTACCGATAACAAAACCGGTAAAGTATTACCACTGCTGGCTGATGATGTTTGGGAAATCATTCAGAAAAATGCAGACCTGCTCGATTCAACTATCATCTACGACCGCGATTACGGGTTTGATTATTTCGGATTTAAAACGCTGGAGAAATCATACCTCCTGCGTATCAACGGAAAAATAGTTGAACGTCCTCAGCATATGTTTATGCGTGTGGCAGTAGGTATTCACAAAGAAGATATGGATAGCGCCATCCGCACTTACCACCTGATGAGTGAGCGCTGGTTTACACATGCTACTCCTACCCTCTTCAACGCTGGTACACCCAAACCACAAATGAGCTCATGCTTTCTGCTTACCATGAAGGATGATAGCATTGATGGTATTTATGATACGCTGAAACAAACCGCGAAAATTTCACAAAGCGCGGGTGGTATCGGTCTGGCTATTCATGGTATTCGTGCTACAGGTAGCTATATCGGTGGCACCAACGGTACCAGCAATGGTATCATTCCAATGCTGCGTGTGTACAACGATACTGCGCGTTACGTGGACCAGGGAGGTGGCAAACGCAAAGGGGCTTTCGCTATTTACCTGGAACCATGGCATGCTGATGTGTACGACTTCCTCGACCTGCGTAAAAACCACGGTAAGGAAGAGCTGCGTGCACGCGACCTGTTCTACGCACTGTGGATTCCCGATCTGTTTATGCAGCGTGTGGAAGAAAACGGAACATGGAGCCTTTTCTGCCCCAATGAAGCACCCGGTTTGCATGAGTGCTGGGGTGAAGAATTTGAAAAATTGTATACGAAATACGAAGCAGAAGGCCGCGCCCGCAAAACGGTGAATGCGCAGGACCTGTGGTTCTCTATTCTCGATGCACAAATTGAAACAGGAACACCTTATCTCCTGTACAAAGATGCTGCTAACCGCAAGAGCAACCAGCAAAATCTCGGTACCATTAAGAGCTCAAACCTTTGCACCGAGATCATCGAGTACACATCGCCTGATGAAGTGGCGGTATGTAACTTGGCTTCACTTGCATTACCCCGCTATGTTGTAAACGGTACATTCGATCATCAGAAATTGTACGACGTTACATACGAGGTTACTAAAAACCTGAATAAGATCATCGACAATAACTACTATCCCGTTCCTGAAGCACGCAACTCCAATATGCGTCACCGCCCTATTGGACTAGGTGTGCAGGGTCTCGCGGATGTGTTTATTCTCATGCGTCTTCCCTTTGAAAGCGACGCTGCAAAACAACTGAACAAAGAAATCTTTGAAACGATCTACTTCGCTGCCATGACAGCAAGTAAAGACCTGGCAAAAACGGAAGGACCTTACGAAACATTCGCAGGTTCACCCGTTTCAAAAGGAATCTTCCAGTATGATATGTGGAATACAACGCCAACAGATCGTTGGGATTGGGCTTCGTTGAAAGAAGAAGTAATCAAAACTGGTGTGCGTAACTCACTGTTGGTTGCGCCAATGCCTACCGCTTCTACATCACAGGTACTTGGAAACAATGAGTGCTTTGAGCCTTACACTTCCAACATTTATGTTCGTCGTGTATTGAGCGGTGAATTCGTGGTTGTAAACAAACACCTGCTGCGTGATCTGGTAGAATTGAACTTATGGAATGATGACATGAAGAATGCAATCATGTCACAGAATGGTTCAATCCAAAAGATCAATGGTATTCCCGACAACATCAAAGAAATCTACAAAACAGTTTGGGAAATCAAACAGCGTGCAATCATCGACATGGCTGCAGACCGCGGAGCATTTATCTGCCAGTCGCAATCGCTGAACCTGTTTGTAGATGCGCCAACAACCGGCAAGCTCACTTCAATGCACTTCTACGCATGGAAGAAAGGTTTGAAAACGGGTATGTACTACCTGCGTACCAAAGCAGCATCACAGGCGGTACAGTTTACTGTTGAGAAACAGGGAGGCCGTAGCGTTGAACCTCTTATCGAAACACATAAATTAAGTGTAGTAGAAGAGAAAGCGGTTGCAATGGAAACCAAAACAGCCATTGAAGCAAACTTTGCTGAAGGTGCAGTTTGTACCATGCAGGATGGTTGCATTAGCTGCGGATCATAAACAATTATACGATAGCAATAAAAAAAGAGCCTGTGTTAAACAGGCTCTTTTTTTATTCGGTCAACAATTTGTTGATCAATTTCTCCGTCAGCGATTTTGGACTTCCATACCAGCGGATATTATTTTCGCCGTCAAGTATAACCGTTCGCGGTAATCCCATTGTTCCCTTATACGAGATACGCAACATTTCGTGCACACGTCTCGTACGATCACTTACTACTGCCGTTTCAAAATTATATTTATCGAGCGTTTTTGCAGTTTCTTCGCGGGTTTGATGTGTTACTGAAAGAAATACAATATTCGAATCCGTAAATTCTGATTGTAGTTTATTCATGTGCGGAACTGCTTCAAGACAGGGCTTGCACCAGGTTGCCCAAAATTCAAGCACTTTATATTTCCCTTTAAAGTTTGTATCTGCAGGCTGATTCTCTAACCAGTCGGTAAACGACAGGTCCATCAACTTTGAACCAACCAGCTCCTGCTGCGCACGGAAAAGCTCAGACTGTGAATTGGCCGGCAACCACAAACACAAAAAGGGTTATGTATAAAAGGAATTTTCCTGACATGTAATAAGATATAGTACAACAAAGATAAGAGATGGGAAATGGATGATAAAAAGACGGCTTAACCACCTGTAATTTCCGCAACTCTAAATGGTACTTTTTTGCCACTGAAATTTAGTAACCACCACTCAACAATTTTGTAAGCTGGTTGATATAAAATAGCTTTAACTTATCTATCACGATCAAAACTGCAACGCTTAAATTTCCACTATGCGCATCCTCCTGTTAATCCCCATTATTGCACTGGGCTGCAATACCAACCAGTCCGTTGATACAGTTTCTACCAACACCCAGGATACACTTGCAGTATTTGAGCCAAGCCTGATTTCAGATGGGTTTGATAATCGCGATATGACGATATCGCCGGATGGAAAGGAACTGTTTTATACCATCCAGTATGAAAACAAAAGGAGTTATATCATGCATGCTGTGTACAGCAATGGCCAGTTGCAGGAACCAACGATTGCATGGTTTTCCGGTGTGCACAAAGATTTGGAAGCCGCTTTTTCCCCTGATGGAAATGAGATCTATTTCGCTTCCGACCGCCCACTGATTCCGGGAGAGAATGCTGCTGATTATAATATCTGGAAAATCACGCGCAGCATTAATGGATGGTCAGAGCCCGTAGCGCTTGACTCCAGCATCAATACCAGGAAAGACGAATACTACCCTTCTATCGCATCAAATGGAAATCTCTATTTTACGCGCGACAATGGAGCAACTTTGGAAGATATATGGATAGCTGTGAAAAATGGCGACTTCTATCATCCTGCCATTCCTATGGAAGATGCTGTAAACAGCAAGGGATACGATTTCAATGCCTTTGTAAGCCCTGATGAGGAATTTATCGTTTTTACTTCTTACAAAAGGCCAGACGATCTCGGTTCGGGCGATCTCTATTTCAGTCGAAAAAAAGATGGACAGTGGCAGCCCGCTGTCCATCTCGATGCACCATTTAATTCTACGGCGATCGACTATTGTCCGTTTGTATCTCCTGATAAAAAATACTTCTATTTCACTTCGGCACGCATCACCCGTACATTAACCCCCGATTCTGCTAATACAAAGTCGGCGCTGAACAAACTCCACGGTGGTCCGGGCAGCGGATCAGATGATATTTACCGCGTACCAATGAGTGAGCTGGAACGTTATTTCTGAGCCGGCAATTTTTTAAGTTCCTCGCGAAGTTCGTTTACGATGGTTTCGAACTCTTCTGTAAATGCAAACGGGTATTTCTCCGGATGTTTTTTTGTGAGTTGAATATAGTCGTACACAAATTCCGACGGGTCCTTCTGCAGATATTCCATCAGCCTGTTATCACCGTATTCGGCGCATAAAGCTTTTACCATTACATATCCTGCATAATACCCGGGATTGTTCCAGTTCCAGTCAAAGAGAATGCTATACAAAGGGCCTTGCTTTGTTTGATCGGGAAACTTCGTTGCTTCGTACAACATTTTACTGATCAGGTAAAAAACTTCCTCTGAGCGATAGTCATTTACTGCGGCCTGGTTTCTCGCCTCACGTACATATAAAGCATTTGGATCAGTCACTTTTCGCAGATCTGCTACATATTCTGCGCTGCCTTCCTGGAAAAGATGCACGAGCATGAAGTGCAGGTACGCATATCCGGTTTTATCATGCTGGTCTAACTGATCTGAATAAGAAAAATGATCGCGATAAAGACGTTGAATATTATGGAACAGCTCGTGTTTGCAGGTTTCACGAATTCCAATAAAATCATTTTTGTATTGTTGAAGTCCTACATAAAAAATATTGTCGCCACCTAACGTAAAGCCCGAGGAATTACCTCCCAACAACAGCGTCACCGTCACCGGCAATGAAGTTCCCTTCGGCACAAAATGAGCGAGCGCCTTTTCCACTTCAAAACGAAGGCTGTCCTCACGTTCTTTAATTTCTGTAAGGAAACGCCCAAGGTCATTTGCACGCGCGGCCACCAACCTGTAACCAAAGCGCGCATATTCGGGCTTGTAAAGCGAGGAATCGTGTACACTTAGCAGAGCCTGCCGCATGGTTACACTATCTGTACGAAGTTTTTTTTGTAAAGCCTTTGTGGATGGTAATTCGAGCAGCTTTTTTAACTCGATCTCATCAGCATCGGGGCTGGTAACCCACCTGAGCGTTTGCGCTGCATTTGAAAAATCAAAATTCAATTGGAAAGACTGGCATTTTGCAGAAAGGAAAAACGCCGAGGCTATCAGGATTAAGGTAAATCGCATATCATCGTCTGTTTAGATACGAAATTAGCCTTTGGTCAGGTCTCGTATACTTACGACGAAGCAATCAGTCTTTTTGGTTGAGTGGAATGCATAAAATGAGGAACAGAATGACATCAACCCTGCAGGACGTACGACTTGAGGTTTTCCTTTTTGCCATAAGAGAAACGGCGGAAAGCCTGAGTGATGGGATCGGTGAAACTGCCATTAGGAAGTAAAAGTACAATAGGCATCAGTGCCTGCCCGTTGGTTTGAATGCCTTGCGAGTAGATCCACTGCGCACCGCGGTGCAATACCATTGTTTGTCCCACATAAGCGCCGGCAACAAAAATGGTTTCTGCAAAATTGTTGGAAGTGATGCCTGCATCTGCAAAGCGCTGCAGGAAGTGATCAACAAAATCGGCGGATTCCAGGGTGTAATCGAGCTGAAAATGATCATTGTTTCTAACGACATCAACATATTGTTGGGCAAACAGATGTGCATTATCGGGTGCGGGTGTAAACTGCAACCGAAGTGGTCGCTTTGGAACCGGATCTGCTTTTTTACCGCTGAATAAATTATCGAAGAATCCCATAGAAAATAATGATGATTATAGCTCATCAACCGTCGTTCGAAAGTAATCTAATTATTCGGTAAGTTTACAATTATGCTCGACATTGTCATTGATGCACGAAGTGCGGCAATCAGTCCGCTGATGAAAGTAAAAAGGATTCTCCCCTTCCGCTCGCGCAGGATGGTGGGGCCCTTTATTTTTATGGATCATGCAGGTCCGGTAAAAGAACAGCCTGCGTCGGTTTCTTCACTCGATGTGTTGCCACATCCGCATATCGGATTGTCGACAGTAAGTTATTTGTTTGGCGGGCAGGTTACGCATCGCGACAGCCTGGGTGTAGAAAAGATCATCAGGCCTGGTGAAGTAAACTGGATGACAGCAGGGCGAGGCATCGCACATTCCGAACGATTTGAAGATCCCGCAGCACTCGCTGGCGGCGACCTGGAAATGATACAAACCTGGGTGGCACTACCAGAAAAGGACGAAGAAACAGATCCAACATTCGAAAACTATTCCCCTACTGAACTACCGGTTTTTACAGATAAAGGTGTGTGGATGCGGCTGATTGCTGGAAATGCTTACGGTCTCCGCAACGATGTGAAAACACATTCTCCTTTATTCTATTTACATGTGGTGCTGGAAAAAGATACACGTTTTGCTTTACCAACCGGCTATGAAGAACGTGGTCTCTATGTGGTAAAAGGTGGCATTGAAACCGAGGGATATCGATATCGTGAAGGACAGCTGCTGGTATTTAAACCAGGCAGCAATCCTACCCTATTTGCATTGGAAAACACCACGCTCATGCTACTCGGCGGCGAACCACTTGGCGATCGGTATATCTGGTGGAATTTTGTTTCATCACGTAAGGAAAGAATCGAACAGGCTAAAGAAGACTGGAAACAGGGACGTATTATTCTTCCTCCAAATGATGATAAGGAATTTATTCCGCTCCCCGACGACAAAAGTAAACCTGCGGGAGGGCCGAAACCAGAACCATTGTCATAATGGGAGCGATAAAATGCAATGCACATTGTACCAATGTGGAAATATGACAATATGGAAATGTGAATGGAATACTTCTAACTACCCATCGATCCTCAATTTTCTACATTACCACATTGTTATATTACCCTAGTGGCAAATTCTAGTCCCACCTGAATCGCTCTTACATTTTCACATTTCCTCATTTTCACATTTCCTCATTTTCTCTCTATCTTTGATTTTTGCAAATCTGTTTAAATGGTAAATTTTAGCGCAACATCTATCCGCGAGTTTTACCAGGAATTGTTTGGCGACAATTGCCCTGATGCTGAACATTTCATTGGGGAGATGAGCAAGAAAGATATCGGGCACTTCAATGTGTTTGATATCGAAAAGATGTATGCCAAATGCAGAGGGAAACTGGATATGCCCTACAACCGCAGGACTTATTACAAAATAAGCCTGATCAACGGTAACAATCGAGTAGAGTTTGCAGACAAAGTGGTAGAGATACATGGCTATGGTATCCTCTTTGGTACACCCAAAATTCCCTATCGTTACACGCCTCTCGATTTAAATCAACGTGGTCATTTCTGTGTGTTTACGAAGGAGTTTTTGAGTCGATCAAAAAACAGGTGTCACCGTTGATGAGCTTCCCATTTTTCAACCTCATACCGATTTTATTTTCGAGCTAAGTGAAGATCAGGCGAAGGACATTGAATCGATTTTTAGTAAAATGCATAACGAGATTCAATCTGATTATGCATTTAAATACGATCTCATTCGCAACTACCTGATGGAGTTGATTCATACAGGTCAGAAGTTAAAACCAATTGCTCCCAGTGCTGTGGATCATAATGCATCCACCCGTATCACCACTTTGTTTCTTGAATTGCTGGAGCGGCAGTTTCCGATTGCTTCTATTTCACAATCGCTGCAGCTGCGAACTGCAAAGGATTATGCCGATACGTTGAACATACACGTCAATTACCTGAACAAAGTGCTCAAGGATGCTACAGGTAAAACCACCACCTCCATTATCGCCAGCCGTATAGCCGAAGAGGCACGTATCCTTTTGCGCCAGTCGGATTGGAGCATTTCGGAAATCGCATTTTGTCTTGGTTTTGAAGAGGTGGCTCATTTCTCTAATTTCTTCAAGAAACAGGTCGGACTTTCCCCGTTGCAATTTAAAAAGTGAACCCTGGAGGGTGTTTCACACCGATTTGCACGGATTTTAGTTGCTACTACATTAATAGCACACTTTTCAGTGAAATCTGTGCTTAAAGATCCGTGTAAATCTGTGGGAAACCTCCCGGATATCAGGTGGCTGCAAGCTTTGATACTCCAAAAGAATTTGAAATTTGCAAATCTTCGTTTGAACCACGCAACTGTGATGGCGGTGAGTCGTCTCAACTTTGCATTATAAAATTGATGCAAAATGACACACAACAAAATCGCGCTCGTAACGGGCGCCAGCCGCGGACTTGGAAAAGAATCAGCATTGCAACTGGCCGATAGAGGATTCGATGTTGTAATTACATACCTGCAGAAAAAACAGGAGGCCGACGATACAGTGAATGAAATCAGATTGAAAGGCAGAAAATCATTCGCACTTCAACTGGATATTTCTAACAGTAGTCAGTTTGATTCATTCGTACAGGAACTAAAAACGCAATTACAATTGCAAATGGGTGCGGAGAAAATTCAGGCGCTTGTAAACAATGCAGGATTTGGCTACAACGCTTCATTTGCAGATACCACGGAAGAAGCCTTCGACACCATGGCCACTGTACACCTGAAAGCACCCTATTTTCTCACACAAAAGCTATTGTCAGTAATCGATAATGGCGCAAGCATTGTGAATACATCATCAGGGCTCGCGCGTTTTTCCTATCCGGGCTATTCTGCCTACGGAATTATGAAAGCAGCCGTAGAATCAATGAGCCGTTACCAGGCGAAGGAACTGGGCCAACGCGGTATTCGGGTAAACACTGTGGCACCCGGTGCAATTGAAACAGACTTTGGTGGTGGCTCGATGCGCAACAACCAGGATCTCAGAAAGGCGGTGAGTGCACAAACTTCCCTGGGTCGCGTTGGATTACCCGATGATGTAGGATCTGTTGTAGCATTTCTTTGCAGCGACGATTCCAAATGGATCAATGCGCAGCGAATTGAAGTGGCGGGAGGAATACATATTTAATGTGGCAATGTGGCTAATGTGGCAATGTGGCTAATGTGGCTAATGTGGCTAATGTGGAAATGAGGAAATTTGGAAATTTGGAAATGAAGGGAGTCATTCAAGCGCAAGCAAAATGTGCTAATATGGAAATGTGACAATGTGATAATCAAGAAATTCAATTGACATTCCCTGGTATGATGCCGTCAGTTTCACATTTTCTCATTTCCACATTTTCTCATTTCAACATTTTCCCATTTTCACATTTTCCCATTTTCACATTTTCACATTTTATCATTTTCACATTTTATCATTTTCACATTTTCTCATTTTTCTCATTTTCCCATTTTCCCATTTTCCCATTTGCCTCTTTTCACATTCTCTTCAGCATTTTAACAGCGCTTAAATGTGTCGAATCATGATACGCAGTATACGTAACCGCATCTTGTATATTTTCGATTTTGATGCCATATCTTTTTTCTACCCTGGCTGGCATTTGATAGGTAACAAATATTCCCTTCTCAATATCTTCGGCCAAGAGTTGAGGTAATTCGATAAACTGTTTTTTGATACGTTCTATCTCAGCAGCATCCAGGTCTCTCTCGGGTTTGGTGCCCGGCAGGTAAGGAAGAAAATCACTTTCTTCAATTCGCATAGGCACATTCGATGCACGATAACACAATGCCTGCAATACCGCATTCATGTGTGCGAGGTTCCAGATGATATTATTAGAAAAAGGAGCAGGAATCTGGTTGAGTTTCTCAACAGAAAGTTCTTCTATCTCAGTTAGCAGGATTCTGCGAAAGGCGATGACAATTTCGAGGCTCTTATTCATAATGTTATCGAAGGATTTGGCGGGCATTTATTAAGTGGTTTTGCTGGTTGTGTATCCAGTTAACTTATTTCAATTTCCATTCTTTGTACACTGCTTCAATCCAGTCGTCCACAACAAAAAAGCCGGTCGGGATGAATGCCAGCTTTATCTACAGAAAATCCATCATTTAACCACAACATACGATCCATTGGAAGTGAAATACGGATCTTTGAACAGGCAGTGTTGTATTCAACAACATTTGAATAATCAGCTGCTCCCCTGAAATTTGCCCGTAAACATTCACCTTTTTTACTCTGCCTGAAGAGGAGCGTAAGGCGTTCGGCCGCAGCACGTGTGTTTTTATTAACCAGCACAGCAACCCTTTTTACTACCGGTGAAGGTTTCTGAATTTGGAGGGGTATCCTGAGCCTGCTCCCGGATATTGTGAAATGAACCCTCTTTTGATTTTAAAACAGAATAAATAGAGTCCCACTGATGTCGGGTTGGTTCATCAGCATTTATAAAGACGGGTTTCATTTGATTGTACCATCTATCCAGGTTTGCTTTGTTTAGCCTGATTGCTGAATTCGATTTCATCACCGGATTTGAAGCGACATACTTCAACAACTGCATGCCTGCTTCATAATCTTCTCCATTGTTATCGCGCAGGTCGATGATCCAGTCCGTTGCTTTTTCTAACTGATCAGCGTGTTTGGCTAACAGGTATTGTGTTTGGAAAACTGCCATAGGTTTAAATCCCGAAAACGTCCAAACAGCCACATTCGGTTCTCTGAATTCAAGGCTTGGTGCAACCGAATCTTTTTCCATTACGTATTCTAACAGGTTACGTTTGGGTTCTGTTTCAGGAAAAACTTTTTCGAAATAATCTGATTCCAGATCGAGAATATTATCAACCAGTATTGCTGTGCTATGCGTGCTGTCGGTTTTTTTCTCATTATAAACTACAGCATGATATTTGTCATCACGTTTTTCAATAGTGAATTTCACTTCCTGCGGTTGCCAGGTTTTATTGGTAGTAGAAAGAATGGTTGCCTGGTAAAATTGTTTCTCAGAGCGAAGAAGCCCCACGGTAAATTCATTATTCTTATAAATTCCTTCAATCGGATCCAGCAGTTGGCTGCTTCCGAGGTAGGTGCGAATTTGTTTCTCCGAAATTCTGAAGTTCAGGATGGGTGGCACTTCGCCCGTATGCAGTGAACCGTCGGCATTATAACGCGGTGCAACATATGAAAACCTCAGGTTTCCATCTTTAAAAACCGGACCCATTGTTGCAGTTGCCCCACGCATGCACTGTCCGTTTTCGTCTGCTTTATTTTTGATCGGAATGATTCGTTCCACTTCTCATACGAAGCTTTTGTTTCATCATTGATCTTATCAAACCAGCCCGCATAGTTCTGTTCAATTATGGATTTCGATTCCTCCAGAATTTGCTCGCAGTTGCAGGATTGCGCCTGTAACTGGCTTGTTATAACAGTAAAAAGTACGACAGGAAAGAGGCGCATATAAATGGTTCAGGTGGCGGAATGTTCCGATTCGTTTGTTTTGGATAAAGATAACGCTCCAACACCTCATTTTATGCGGACAAAAAGCTTCTTACTTCGTCAGCCATTTCAGCGCAGCGAGCACCGTAGGGTCCTGCTCCGGATGGGTATAGTTATCAGTTTCGGACTTTACGTATTCGTTGGGCTGAATGATTCCTTCTGTCATCGGTTTTTTCTTTTTACTGGCGATATACGCCACAGTTAAAAGTAGGTAACCTTTATTCTGCAGGATGAAACCCTGCGTAACGTTGGCTACGCCGATGGTGCGTTCACCAAACAAACGCGTTTGTTTGCGCGTGGTAAAGGATGCTGCAATTATTTCGCCACTGCTGGCGGTACCCGGACCCACAAGCACTGCCACTTTCATATTTTTTCTAAAAGTGCAGGAACGATCGGGTATGGCAGTAGCGCGGTACAGCAATGAAGCGCTGTCCATATCCTCCGGAACGATCTTGCCATATGCATCTACCATGATCGTTTTGTTCTCCTCTCCAATCAATCCTTTTAACGCCTGCCACATAGGCTCGATATTGCCGCCATTATTCATACGCAAGTCGATGATATAAGCAGCAGGCAATTGTTGTTCGAGTTTACAAAGTGAGTCGGTAAGCCGGTTTGCCCAATACCGCATTTGTACCGTATCACTTCCTACTATTACTGCCGGCATTTTATAATAAGCAATATTACCTGACAGCATCATCGTTTTTACATCACGTGGCTTTTTATATTCCTCCAGAATTGCCGGACTGAAAAAACGCTCAGCTGATGTTCTTTTATATTTATAACTCGTATCAATGCCGCCATACATACCATGGTTATCTTTCAGCTGACTGAAAACTTCGATAACGATCGCTTCTGCATCTGTGATGTTTTTAGCAACATCAAGTTCCCTTTTTCGCTTTTGCACGCACTGCTTTCCAATCTACATTTTTTGCAAACAAAGAATTGTTTTGCATCGTATCGATACATTCCCAAACATAGGCCTTCAGGCTGTCGGGCAATTGTGCGTTTGCTTTTTGTACAAATAAAGCCGCCGCCAGGATGGCTGCAGCCAGAAAAGAACGTGGTGCGAGGATTTTCGTCTTCATTCATCAAATATAGAGTGGAGCCGTTCGTCTGCGTAGAACAAGCGGAAGTATTGATGATTTCGGGGGTTGAATTGGCGAAGAACGGGAACCAGGATTCAGGGATAGTTTGCTCATTTTTTTAGAAAGAAAAAGGGCGCCTGTCAGGCGCCCTTAAAACTTAGACATCGGTTCACTTCACAGGCTTTATTATTTAGCCAGGTCGAATCGATCGAGGTTCATTACCTTATTCCAGGCAGCAGCGAAATCCTTCACGAATTTTTGCTGTGCATCGGAGCTGGCGTAAACTTCTGCGATAGCACGCAGCTCAGAATGTGAACCAAATACCAGGTCGGCACGGGTTGCATTCCACTTCAATTCACCTGTTTTACGATCGCGTCCTTCGAAATGTTCTTTCTTTTTCAGATTTTGCTTTCCAGGCAGTGCTCATGTCCAGCAGATTTTTGAAGAAATCGTTAGTGAGTACGCCTTTTTTTATCGGTAAATACGCCGTAGTCGGAACCGTCGTAGTTAGCACCCAGCACACGCATACCACCTACCAGCACTGTCATTTCAGGCGCAGTCAGGTTCAGCAATTGTGCTTTGTCTACCAGCAAATTCTCAGTTGCTACTGTATATTTTCCTTTCAGGTAGTTGCGGAAACCGTCGGCGATGGGCTCCAGGTAAACAAATGAGTCAACATCTGTTTGCTCCTGCGAAGCATCTGTACGTCCGGGTGCAAAAGGAATTTCAATTGCAGTACCAGCGTCTTTAGCTGCTTTTTCCACGGCAGCGTTACCTGCCAGAACGATCAGGTCGGCCAGGGAAATTTTCTTGCCGCCTGCTGCATTGCTATTGAACTCCTGCTGGATTTTCTCCAGGGTATCCAACACTTGTGACAATTGCGCAGGGTTATTTACTTCCCAGAATTTTTGGGGAGCCAGACGGATACGGGCACCATTGGCGCCGCCGCGTTTGTCTGATCCACGGAATGTAGAAGCAGCAGCCCATGCGGTAGAAACCAGTTGCGAAACGCTCAATCCAGACGCCAGCACTTTTTCTTTCAATGAAGCGATGTCGTTTGCATCAACCAATGCATGATCAACAGCAGGAACGGGATCCTGCCAGATGAATACTTCAGATGGAACCTCGGGGCCCAGATAACGAGAGCGTGGGCCCATATCGCGGTGGGTTAGTTTAAACCACGCACGTGCGAATGCATCGGCAAACTCATCAGGGTTTTCGAAGAAACGACGAGAAATTTTTTCATAAGCCGGATCAACACGCAGTGCAAGGTCAGTTGTCAGCATGCGTGGCTCCTGACGTTTTGTTGGATCATGTGCATCAGGAACTGAATTTGCTCCAGCGCCGTGTTTGGGCTTCCACTGGTGTGCACCTGCAGGGCTCTTTGTCAATTCCCAATCGTATCCAAACAGGTTCCAGAAGAAGTTATTACTCCATTTTGTTGGAGTTGAAGTCCAGGTTACTTCCAGCCCGCTGGTGATGGTGTCGTTGCCAACACCAGTACCAAAGCTGTTTTTCCATCCCAGCCCCTGTTCTTCAATATCAGCAGCTTCAGGATCGGCGCCTACATGTGTTGCAGGTGCAGCTCCGTGTGTTTTACCAAAAGTGTGACCACCGGCAATGAGGGCAACAGTTTCCTCATCGTCCATCGCCATCCGCTTAAAAGTTTCGCGGATGTCGCGTGCTGCAGCCAGGGGATCCGGATTTCCGTTAGGGCCTTCAGGATTTACATAAATCAAACCCATTTGAACCGCTGCCAAAGGATTTTCCAGTTCCCGGTCGCCCGAATAACGCTGGTCATCCAACCATTTTTTCTCAGCTCCCCAGTAAACTGCCTGGTCAGCTTCCCACACATCTTTACGGCCACCACCAAAGCCAATGGTCTTAAAGCCCATTGATTCCAGCGCCACATTACCAGTCAGGATCATCAGATCAGCCCATGAAATCTTGCGACCATATTTTTGTTTGATAGGCCACAGGAGACGGCGCGCTTTATCAAGGCTCACGTTATCGGGCCAGCTATTCAGGGGTGCAAAACGCTGCTGTCCCTGTCCGCCACCACCGCGACCATCAGTTACGCGATAAGTTCCGGCACTGTGCCAGGCCATACGAATAAACAGGGGACCATAATGCCCGAAATCGGCTGGCCACCAATCCTGCGAATCCGTCATCAAATCAGTAAGATCTTTTTTTATGGCAGCCAGATCCAGGCTGTTAAATTCTTTGGCATAGTCAAAATCGTCTTCCATCGGATCACTCATCTCTGAATGCTGACGAAGAATATCCAATTTCAATTGATTAGGCCACCAGTCGCGATTGTGTGTGCCATTGCTGCTTACAGCGTGTTTTTTCTGCAGCTCCGTGAAAGGGACATTTGCTAATGTCGCCGCCTTTGTTTTCCATAATGATGACTTGTTATGTTGATTGAAATTTTTTCCGCCACAAAAGTGTATTAAATAAACTAATAAATCAAATTGATTAGATTGATATACTGATAGATATTGTCTATATAACTATCACTCAGTTGGGGGGTTATTTATGGTCATAACTGTGTACGTCGCGCAGCAGCCACTGACCATTTACCAGCAGCCATAAATTTGTAAATTTTGCCTGTCCGGTATACTGATCCTGCTGATTAGCGTCGCGCAAATAAAAGAAATGAACGCCGTGCTGGATTGCGCCATACAATACACCATTTTCATAAAGAGGATAAAGCTGCAAACTACCCGCATCCGGTTTGCGGATGGGCTTAGCATTCATCGCGCCGCAAATATTTGTTACCATTGCGTTGATGAACTGCTGGCGGTTTTGAATCCCTCCTCTATCGTGAAAAAAACTGAGATCGGGATGAGTATTTTGAGCGAGATAGGCCGTATCACATTGATTGAAACTGCGTTCAAAGAAAGTGCTGTCCAGCTTCTGGAACTGTATAAAAAGTTCCGAATCTTTCGGAAGTTGCGCGGAGCAGACGTTCAAAATCGAAAAGGCAATGGCGAGTAAAATCAGGCGTGGCATGGCGCAAAGGTAATGGGATCAACAAATACGCTGAGCTGATTTCTGTCATGTTAGCCGCAGATTTTGATTAATTTGAGGTTCTTAAATCCTTGCAGATGGAAATAAAACACCAGCATTCAGAAAAAGGCGGAAAATTTTATTATGAAATTGATGGTAAACAATTTGCCGAAATGGTATACGTAATGGCCGGGCGTCATAAAATGATCATTGAACATACTGAAGTGGATCCGAGCATGGAAGGCAAAGGCGTTGGCAAAAAATTACTCGAAACACTGGTTAACTATGTGCGCAAAGAAGAAATCAAAGTGATTCCACTTTGCCCATTTGCCAATGCCACATTTAAACGGGTAAAAGAATGGCAGGACGTGCTGGCTTAGTTAGCAGTTCAACTCCACAACCGTCCCTTTTCCAGGTGATGAGGAAATCCTGATATCTCCGTTTAGCGATTTTGCCCTCTCGCGCATATTCCGCAAGCCGTTGCCACGGGTTTCGCCTGAAGGTGTCTTTCGGATCAAATCCTTTTCCGTCATCCTCAATACGGATTTTAAAATTCCTGCGATCAGCAGAAAGGAGAATCTTTACCGTTTTCGCGTCAGCATATTTCACGATATTATTTACCGCTTCTTTAAACAGGAGAAAAATATCGCGTCGCGCCTCCATGTCGAATTTCAAATCCTTCACCGCCTCATCCATACTGAAGGAGAAGTCGATGTCTTTGGCCTCCAGGCTGCTGCTGGCAAATTCCCGCATACGCGCCGTAATCTTCTGCATGCTGTCGTTGCGCGGGTTGATACTCCATACAATATCATCCATCGCTTCCATTGCGCGTGAAGAGCTTTGGCCAATGTTTTTCAAATGGGTTGAAACTTCTTCGTTTGTATTACCCACTTTATTCGCAGCAATACTACTCAGGATGTTGATAGTACTAAGCGTAGAACCCATATCGTCATGTAAATCGCTCGCAAGTCTGGCTCTTACTTTCTCCACCTTTAACAACTGACGAATACGCAAGCGGTGGATATAATAAGATAACAATGCAATCGCCGCAATTACCAGCGAGATAAACCACCCTGTTTTCCAAAAAACCTGTTTCACTACAATTCGCATGGTGGTGGTCGTTTCGGAATATTCGCCGGCCTCATTCTGTGCCCTTACGCGGAAAGTATAGGATCCGGGTGGCAACAATGAATATCGCGCTTCATGTCCGTTGCCCGCCTGCACCCAGTCTTTATCTGCTCCTTCCAACTGGTATTGATAAAGGTTACGGTTGGGCCTGCTAAATCCGGGAATAGAGAAAGATATTGCGAGTGTGTTATCATTCCGGTTCAGTGTTATTGTTTTTAACGACAACACCGAATCCAGTGGCAAATATGTGTTTCCTACTTTGAAATTTGAGATCATCACATTGGCGGGCTTATCAGCACTGCGATAATTCTCCGGATCGAAAAGCATCGCGTTCAGGTTGCCCGCCAGAAGGATGTTCCCATTGCGCAAACGGCGGCGCTCCAGCACAGCAATGGTACTATGCGGTACATTCAATCCTTCCCATTGTGTAAACTTTTGTAAAAAACCAGAAGCGTAGTTGTAACGGTAAATGCCATTGGTTGATACAAACCATATGTCACCATGCACATCCTGAATCTGCACATAAGGCTCGCCAATAATCTCATCATTGTAACGTGTAAGCTGCGTTACTTTTCCCGTTTTGAGGTTTACAATATTTGCGACATCCCCGGTAAGACAAATAATACTATCGTTGATACGACACAGGTCACCGATATGATTCGTGGATAATGCTGTGGCGGATGTGGTAGTGTATTGTTGGCGGATCGAACCATCCTGTATCGATATGGCAGACACACCCGCGCCGCGCGTACCTATATAAATATTGCCATCGGTGTGTTGGAACATTTCCGTAACGGCCGCTTTCACATTACTCATTAACTCAAATGTTTCATCGCGCATGCTACTACCCTGCTTCCATCGAAAAATATCGCCATTGCTTAAGCCGATCCAAAGATATCCGAGGTCGTCGGCCATTACGCGGGTCATTGTGCCATTATTAAAACGTTGCGGATGATAATAATTCATCCGGCCTGTTTTAAACTCGTATACAATCAGACGGCCATACTGGCAACCAATCCAGACTGTACTATCGGCCAGGTTGCTGAAAATGGTCCAGCTGTTTTGATAGTTGCCATCGGGATGCGAAGGCCTGATGATGCCAGGTCGCTGCACCGCCAGTTTCTCATCAAAACGAAAAATACCATGGCCAAATCCATTTAACAAAATGTCACCATCAGGCAATTGGCATGCAGCATTGAAAGAAATACCGGTACTACGTGGCAATTGAAAACGCGTTGTTTTTCGTGCTCCGGTTGTGAGGTTATACAATCCATTGTCTGAAGCCACCCAAATAATCCCTTCCCGGTCTTCAAACACCTGCTCCACACTTTCACAGTCGAACGAACCGGGCGGCGTGCGTTCTTCCATGTGTTGAAAACGCCCGTTTGCATAAACCTGGAAAACATTGATTCCATACGCGAGGCGAATACTATCCGAAAACAAAGCGATTCGCTCCATTTCATAATAACCTCTTTCTTCATTGGTAAGCAATCCCGCTGTTTCGTTCGTAAACCGATTTTGCTTCTCATCATAGCAAAAGAAAATCTGTTTATTATTCCAGGCTGTAATCCAGAATTTACGGTCTTTATCAATATCAAGCGTACGTATCGATCCACCACTAAAATTCAGCAGCGGCAAATTGCGGGGATTATAGTCTTTGTGCCAAAGCTCTTTCGATTTCCAGTCGTAACAGCCAATTCCATGTGCAAAACCAATCCAGGTTTGTTGCTTAATACTGTCTTCAAACACAGCAGTTGGTAACCAATCTTCAGGTAATTCGTATGGGGTATATTTTTTATCGAAACTAAAACTTGTTTCGTCGAAATAGAGAATTGTTTTGCGTGGAAGTAGCAGATACATTCTGCCATTTACATCGGTGCGTAAAGTGGTTTTGCTACCAGACCCATATTTCCCTTCGAAATGTATGGTTGCACGTCGAAACTGGAAACTACCTGGATCAAATACACCCACAATATCATTCAGCCGAAGCCACATGCGACCTTTACCATCAGACAAAATCTGGTTGACAGTGGCATAAGGCAATTCTGTACCTGTGTTTAAATGGGGAGAGAAAAAGCTGCGGCCATCATAACGCTGTAAACCGTTATCGGATCCTATCCAAAGAAAACCTTTCTGATCCTGCCATAATGCATGTACAAAATTGGACGCAAGTCCATTTGCCTGTGAGAGTTTGTTGAAATTATATTCCTGAGCTGTTGTTTTAAGAAATGAAATCGTCAGCAAGAACATTGTTACCAATGTCAACCATTTCTTTGCAAACAATTTCCGAACAAACAGCATACAGAGCCGGGAGATTTATCTGCCGAATATACAACCGGAAAGTTTGAAAAAATGTGACAATGTTTTCAAAAAGAACGGTGTCCCTAAGAGCACCCGTTCACCTTTAACCAACCTACATATCAAAAATTTAACCTGGTTTCTTCGTTTTTGTAGGGAATATTGTTGAATACAACGTCTCGTGATATACGGACTGAGACGGTTGAACTGTCATTATTACCGCTGTCAATGCCGGCCGGCAACTTTTCTTTCAGGTTTAACTCAATCCATGTTACACAGACGCCGACGGCAATGACGATAACGGGTACTGTTATGAACGCGATGTATAACTTTTTCATGTTTGATGTGTGCATGTTTGTTATTAATGCTTAGAACTTTTTACGTATCCGGAACCTTCCCGGCAATTGCTTTTTCTCGTTGCTTTCGCACCAGTCGAACCAATAGAAGGTAACGGTAAAGCTTCCTTCAAAATATTCCCCGGGCACATGGGACATCGAGATGCAAAAATGCAAAACACACAAAGGGCAGACAATCGCATAAACATGTATAAATTCATCAGCAAAATGGCTGTTTGGGCTCCGATCGGCTCAATCATGTGGTTTTGATGTGATATGCGGTAATTCGTAAACGGGAATAGGTAGTTTTGTATACCGCCGGCAGCGAAGCAGGCAGGTTAAGAACATCGACTATGATTAAAGTATTGATATACGAAGACATCCGCGAACTGCGGGAAGGGCTCACGATGTTGCTCAATGGATCAGAAGGGTTTGAAGTGCTGGCCGCTTACCGCAATTGCGATAATGTGGTGGATGAAGTAACAGGCCTGCAGCCCGATGTGATACTGATGGATATTGATATGCCGGGAACAACGGGTCTTGAAGGATTGAAGCGTGTACGCGAAGTCAATAAAGTTGTAAAAATTCTGATGCTGACGGTGTTCGACGACAATGATCATGTATTTAAAGCGATTACGAATGGTGCCAACGGATACCTGCTGAAGAAAACCAAACCTGCGCTGCTGCTCGAATATATTGCAGATGCACATACCGGCGGCGCACCCATGACGTCTTCCATTGCCACACAGGTGCTGCAGATGTTTGCCAGCATGAACAACCACAAAAAAGAAGAAACATTCAACCTCACCGAACGCGAACGCCAGGTATTACAACTCCTGGTAGACGGCTATAGCTATAAAATGATCGCCGCCGAAAAATTCATCTCCATCGATACCGTTCGCAGCCATATCAAAAAGATCTACGAGAAATTACAGGTAAATAGCAAAAGTGAGGCGATTGCGAAGGCGTTTAAGAACAGGATGACGGAGGATAGATGACGGAGGATCGATGATCGATGTCCGATGTCCGATGTCCGATGTCCGATGCCCGATGTCCGATGCCCGATGTCCGATGTCCGATGTCCGATGCCCGATGTCCGATGTCCGATGTCCGTTAACGCCATGATAATTCGAGTTGACCCTCATTTTGAAAGGGCAGCTTACCGCATGTTAAAGCCTGCACTGGCTATCGGCCATCGGGATTTGGAGATCGCATCAGTAAAAACTACCACAAAACCGAGAAAAACTACCGCATTATGCGGTAATTCTGCGCTACCTTTGTGTTTGAATCCGTAGAAAATGGCAAAAAAATCTGTTCCCGTTTATAGTATTCCTACTTTAAAGGACAGCCCGGTAAAACACAAAGAACTGGTTGCTGACAGGTTTGCGCATTACCTCGATGATCATCCCAACCTGAAATTTCCGCATAAACACTCTTTCTTTCACCTCGTTTATTTCACCAAAGGTTCGGGTACACATTCTATCGACTTTGTACAATTTCCGGTTAAAGCGGGTCAGATCTATTTCATGGTTCCCGACCAGGTGCATGCCTGGCATTTTGAGTCGAAACCGGATGGTTATATTGTTAACTTTTCAGTTGAGTACATGAATATGCTGCTGGCGAATACCCGCTACTTCGACCAGTTCCGCTTTTTCTCCGGCAACGCAAAAGACCAGGTAATTCAACTTCCCACTGAAGCAAGGCGGGAAGTGGAACAGCTGCTTTCCATCATTACCCGCGAAAGCAATGACGAAAAAGCATTGAAAGACGATTTTATCCGCACGGCGCTGATTCAATTGTTTATTCTGGTAAGCCGCTGCGCGGGATATGATGAAAAAAACGGATGTTGTTAACTACAACTCTGTTTTGCTAAAGAATTTTATTCAACTAATCAACCTGCATTTCCGGGAAAAGAAACTGACGAAAGATTATGCAGCGTTGCTTTACGTAACACCCAATCATCTGAACGCATTGAGCAAGGATGTAACGGGTCGTTCTGCAGGCGAACTGATTCGCGAACGAATTATTCTTGAAGCAAAACGTTTACTTGTAAATGCACAGATGAACATTTCAGAAATTGCCGCCGAACTTTCATTCGAAAGACAATTCCTATTTCACGAAATTTTTTAAGAAATATACAGGCATTACGCCTGAGCAATTTAGAAAACAAATAACTCAAAAATAATTAAGATGGAAAACGAATCATTCCCATTACCAGCGAATGACGGAGCCGGCGAAAAACATTCAAACCCTGGTATGTTGAATCTACTCCGCTGCAAATGTCCCCGCTGCCGCAAGGGTGATATGTTTGTCAATAAAAACCCATGGAAGCTGAAAACCACCATGAAGATGAACAATGAATGCCCCGTGTGTAAGCAACCGTTCAATATTGAAGTTGGATTTTACTATGGTTCAAGCTACGTTTCTTACGCATTCACCGTAGCCTTCAGCGTAGCAACATTTGTTGCCTGGTGGGTAATCATTGGCTTCTCCCTTTATGACAACCGATTCCTGTACTGGCTTATTACAAATGCAGTACTGTTGCTTCTGGGTCAACCCTACTTTATGCGCGTAGCGCGCACAGGATGGCTTGCGTTTTTTGTTCGATACGATAAAAACTGGCGTACGAATCCTCCCAAACAGTATGAGCGTACCAATGAACAACATGAGGGTAACTGGTAACTAAAAACCGGTTCCCGAAAACGTATCACTTAAAATAATGGTATACAATGCGCACGGGAGCCGTGCGCATTTTTTATTTCGGGTGAATTACGCATGTAAATGAGCATGATTTACCGCGTGATATATATCTGAAATATCACAGGAATGTAAAATGTTAAAGCACGAAGAAACTTTTTTGACAAAAATCAACGAATAAATAACTGATATTCTCTCACAACCCATTAACTTGCCTGTGCAATTGACTGCTCTGACATGACTGCTGCGAAGGGTTAGTAGCTAACAATTACAAAAGTTGTTATAGGCAACAACAGGAATTTACTGCTCTTATTTGATTATTTGCCTTTGTAAAACACATTGGATATACGCCGTTGGGAAACGAATAGCCAGGGACTTGCTTCAGTTATGGATGTACCCCATAGTGGCGGGCGTACCAACAGGCTGTTGAAAAGCCTGGCCTACCCGGCGGCAATTTTATTTTTTAGCTTGCTAAAAACGATGGATAACACTATATAAATAATAAATTACTCAATCAATTACAATTGCGTAGAATCGTATGAATCAGAATAGCGAATAGTTGTCGACAACTTTCCAACTTCCTTCTGCTACTTCTGTAACTAACTCACTCTCATTCCAACCGCAATAACCAATAATAAGCCTGATATCTTTTTCTATAAGCGTTTTATTGTTGATCAACTTCACGGTTTCTTTAAAATCTCCTCCGTAATAAATGCCATCTGTTATCAATTGCGAATCCGGGATGAGATCGGCACGACGATGTAAAACAAAAATATGTTCCGTATCAACAGGCCCACCTTCATACAACGGGAATGCCGGACTATGACGAAACTCTTCGAGTTCATTAAACTTGCGTGGAAAATTTCGGTTGATTACAAAACCCATTGCACCTTTCACGTTCACTTCAGTGATTATTATAATCGCATTTTCAAAATAATCACCTTTTAACAGGTCAGTACTTTTTATATAAGTGCCGGGTTTCATATTTTATAAATCTACAAATTATCGAAAGTACATGTAAGTTTATAAGGCGAACAATACTCCTCCAAACAGAAGATAGGCAATCAGCAAAGTGAGGATGATATTAAATAACTGTGCGCCGATAAAAGCAATTGCCGGACGACCGCCTTCCATTTTTATTAAGTCAGTAAATCGAGCTTCGAGGCCGATCGCGACAAATGCCAGTGCAAACCACGTAGTGCGCAACACATTCAGAAAACCGCTTACCTGTTTTGTTGTTTCTGCTGGAATTAAAAAGAAAACAATAACGACGCTGCTATAAACCCTAATACAAATTTTGGAAAGCGTTCCCACACAATTTTCAATCCTGGCTTCTCAGCCGATTGAGTTGTTTGTTTCTTTTTTAATATCCACCACGCGGCAATAAAAAATGCAGCAAAGCCAATCAATACATTCTGTGAAAATTTTACGATCACTCCTACTTTGGTTGCTTCAGGCCCTACGAGTTGTGAGGCCGCAGTTACGGATGCTGTTGTATCAAGCGTTCCACCCAACCATGCACCGCCCACCATTTCCGGAATTTCAAAATAGCGAATCAGCCAGGGCTGTAAGATCATCATTGGTATTGCCACCAACAACACCAGGGTGGTAACATAAGAAAGTTTCCGCTTGTCGCCATTGATAGCGCCGCTCGCTACAATCGCCGCCGACACGCCACAAATGGAAACAGCTGAAGCAAGTATGACAGCAAATTCATCATCCACCTTCAACTTACGACTCAGCCACATCGCAAAAAACCAAACTGCAAGTACAACGATCGTTGCCTGCAATATTCCAGGCAAACCAGCTTTTACTACATCTGTAAATAAAATGCTGCTACCGAGAATCACCAATCCGGTCTTTATAAAAAATTCAGAACGTGCCGCCTCTTTTAACCATCCCGGTAAGGTAAATAAATTTCCCAAGGCCAATCCGATCAACAGACCGAATACAACATATTCAATTCCGTAGTAGCTGATAGTTTTATTTCCAGCAATAATTAAGGAAATAATTGCTAAAAGAAATATTACCGTAAATCCGGTAAAATAATTTTTCGGACTGAAGCCTGAAAAAAGTCCTGCAACCGTAAACAACAATGCAAACAACAACCAGATGAATGCGATGAGCGTAAGATTAGTAACAGAAAAAACGTTGTTGACCAGCTCGCTGCCATTTTCCCACTTATATACCGGCACCTGAAAATTGAATGCTGGTGATGCGAGTGCAAAGATTAGAACGCCGGCAATTAGCAAGCTACTGATAAGTACAGACCAGAAATCTTCGTTGAGCGACTTTTCTATGCGTGGCAGTGGGGTTGTCATTGCGGAAATAATTACCGTTTAAATATACATATGGTCGTCAAATGTAACGATAGAAACGAAAGCGCCCCCTTTCGGGAGCGCTCTCTTTATAATGGGTTAATTCGAAACAAAGAATTTCAGTTAGAATGAATACCGCAAAGTAACACCGAAGGTTCTTGGATCGCCCAGTACCGATGCATAATGTCCTGCGTTGCCCCCCGCTACCAGCAATTGCTCATGGTAGTCTTTGTCGAATATATTGCGTGCCCAGAAATAAGCAGAGAGGCCGCTGTTCGCTTTGTATCCAATGCGACCGTTCACCAATGCATAACCATCTACATTCAGGTAAGCTGAAGGCGACGCGCTCGACGAGAATGAAGAGCGATGGAATCCATCGAGTGAAATAAAGAAACGGGTTGCATTGCCCAGGAATATTGCAGGCGTTGAAAATTCACCACCCAGTGATCCGGCCCATTTTGAAATGCCGGGAAGGCTTCCTTTTGATACATCTTTAAATGATACAGCACTGCCGGTTTCTTCGAGTGGCAAAGGAGCATTGGTAAACTTCACATATTTACCATCTGTATAGGCAAGCGCCCCATAGAAAGTAAAATGCTGATTGGCACGAATGTTTGCGTCCACTTCGAAACCTTGTACACGCACCTGATCTGCATTCGCAATATAACCGCGGTTTACACCCAGCTCTGCGGCCTGCACGTTTGTCTGGTAATTTTCAATATCCGAGTGATGATATGTTACGTTGAACGTAAAGTTGTTCCAGGGCGTTGTCTTCACACCTATTTCATAATGCTTATCATTCTCAGGTTTAATCACAGCAAGATCCAACGCGGGTGCGCCATTCACTGTTGGCAAACCTGCTACGTTTACACCCACAGGCTTGAAGCTGGTTGAAAAAGTTGCAAACGCATTGATCTTGCGATTGGGACGATAAGAAACAGTTAAGTGATAAGTTACATTATTCTCGTGGGCTGCAGCTTCGTATTGCTGGCTACTGTACACAGCATTTTTTAAAGCGATCAATGCAGGATCATTTGTTTGTAAACCACCGGCTGCCGTGCGATTGTAGTTCACATCTTTTTCATCATAATTGTAGCGAAGTCCGGGCAAAATGTGCCAGCCTTCCGCAATTTCCCAATCAACGTTTGCAAACACTGCAGCACTCAATGATTTGATCGAAGCTTTGGTATAGATGCCATATCCTTCAAACAAACCTGGCGTAGACCAGAGACTACTATTTGAACTTTGTGAAAAGCGCCATTGTGCATCACCTGATTCTTCTGTACCATTAATGTTTACTTCCTGTCCCAAAAGAAACACGCCTACCACACCGCTGAGTTTTGCACGAAGTTCGCCGGCATAACGAAACTCCTGCGACCAGTTTTTATGCTTCGCGGGGTTTTGCGATTTTGCAAGTGCCTGCAATCCGGTAAAGTCGCGGTCGTTTGAAGGATCCCAGTTCCAGAAGCGATAAGCTGTTGTAGAAGTCAAAGTACCGGGTCCGATTTTCCAATCGAGGTTGGCCGATACACCACCAAGATCATTCCCTGATTTCCAGGGGGTGTCGTGGTCAACAACACGATCGAAGGCATTGTAACTGGGCACTGTATACCCCAGGTCAGCTATGATAGCAGGAAACTGGCGGTATTCCGCGCGTTGCGTGGTAACCACACCTGCAATCACCTGCGCATATCCATCCGGGCGTTGACGTGAGAAATCGCCCGAAAATGTTACAGATAAATTATCACTGGGTTTGTATAAAAACTGTCCTTTCAAACCGAGGTTGTTGATATCATTGATATGGCGATTGGTACGGATATTATAAACGGTTCCATCGCGTTGTGTGCCGGAGAATGAAAAACGAGCAGCAATTGTCTTGCTTAACGGTCCGGTTATAGAAGCTTTGGCCTGTACAAAACCATAATTGCCATAGCTGGCTTCCAGTGTGCCGCCAGGTTTGAAAGTGGGTTTGCGGGTAGTAATATTAAATGCACCGGAAGTTGTATTCTTTCCAAAAGTGTTCCCTGCGGACCACGCAATACTTCAATCTGTTCCACATCCACAAAATCGAGTGTAGCTACTGCGGGTCGCGCGATATATATACACCATCAATATAAAATCCCACACCGGGATCGAGGCCATCGTTGGTTAATCCAAATGGAGAACCGATGCCGCGGATGTTCACACCCGTATTCCGTGGATTCGATGTGTACATTTGTACCGAAGGAATTACTTCTTTAATACGTGTTACGTTAAATGCACCAGCATCATCAATCTGACCGCCGCCGATAACAGAAATCGCGATCGGTACATCCTGCAACGCTTCGCGGCGGCGACGGGATGTAATAATTACTGTATCCTGTTGAAATAAGCCTTCGAGTAGAACCAAAAGGTTATTCGCATTGCTGTCTTTCACCGCTACTTCATGTGAGCGATAACCCACAGAACTTACTACCAGGGTAAAAGGAAATTTTTCAGGACGTAGTAATGAAAAACGCCCCGTAGAATCAGAGCTGGTGGTTTCGCCGCCGTTTTTCACTTTCACCGTTGCAAATGGCACACCCTGGTTTCGTTCATTTATCACGCGGCCGGAGAGTTGCGCAAAGGCCAGTGCCGGTAATAAAACACCGGCTAGTATGAAAATTCGCTTCATGTTGTTGGAATTGGTCTTGGTTTATTAGTCTACTATTTTTATAGACTAAAAATGTAAAAAAATATCTTTCGTTAGTGGGTCTGTGATATCAGCAACAACATCGCATCGAAAGATTAAGGAATGTGGCCATGGTAAGTTGGTTTAGCGTTTTAAGAACGCAAACTTAAGAGCACATATTTAGTCCACCAAATTTATAGACTATTTATTCGATAGTTTTTTTTCGAAACGGTATAACGACTATACGAAGAACGAACGAGTGTTGGTGCTAAATACTTTCCCCGAAAGTGAGTAGGTTATTGTCGGGATCGAGGAGGGAGAATTCTTTTTGTCCCCAGGGTTTTAATTGTAACGGAGCATTAGGATGGATGCTGTGCCCGGCATCTACCAGCGATTGATAGAATGTATCAATATCCTGAACGCGAATATAAACCTGTCCGTAGTTTTCTGCAGCGTTGAGTTTTGCAAATAAGAAGAAATGAATTTCAACCTGGTCGCGTTGTAACATCAGGTAATCATCAAACCGATCTCCATTCGGCGTATTAAATCCCATTCCCGTATAGTATGCGAGTGTTTTTGTCTTATCGCGCATGGGTAATTTGGGGCAAATGGAGGAGAGCATGACTACAAGATACCGCTTATAATTGACTAACTTTACATTTTATTTTGCATACATGAGCCAGGCATTTGTAAAAGAAGAAGATGGGCAATGGTTGCACGACCTGCCTCCTACCCTTTCTGCATTAATTAATTACCTCACGCGGGAGAATAATGGCGTACGTGTATACGTCGTGAAAACCTCCCTCAACAAAGACGGTAAAGAGCTGCAACACATGAGCAACGGTCTCAACTACTTCGTAAATGACCAGCGCCAGTGGGAGATTGCCTGGTGATGGGAAAACGTGTGTGAGTTTTAAATGTATACATTGTTGCAACATTTATGTATCCCGGTGGTTCGGAAGCAGACATAAGCGCAATTGGATTCAGTTGGAGGGATAACTACTGGTGCAATCTGCTGAATGAACACGCAATTAATGGCCAACTGAATGAGGCGCGCCCGGTGGCTGTTGCAGCCATGTCTATAATTTGCCTGTCGCTGGTTATTTTTTGGATTCATTTTCCACGCAGTGTAAATACGAGCTCAATCCTCAAATATATAATGCAGGTATCGGGTGTCCATTAAAAACGTATATTATTACCATTACTCATTAAAAATGTCGATATAATTCTTATATCTATACGTCTTCCCATACTTAACCGTTTCATCCAATGGTTTCAAAATATCCAGTTCAATAAATCTTTCTACCAGTTTTGCAGCTCCTGATCTGCTAAATTCAAGTGCGGTCACGATCATTGCATTACTGGTAACAGGATTTCTAAAGAGATGTTGCAAAAACGCCACGCCGCTGGCCGCTTCTCTTTTTCCCAATGCCTGTATTTTTCTCATATCTTTTTCACGTAGCTCATTTATTTTTTTAGATGTATCAATACTTTCTTTTGGCAGTTTCTATTACAGCATCCAGGAAGAAAATCAACCACTCATTGACGTTGCCGTAATGATAAGCATTTAGCTTGTCATAATACAATTGTTGATGCTTTTTGAAATAGCTACTCAGAAATAAAACGGGCATTTCCAATACGGCTCTTTCAAATAATAGCAATGTGATTAATAATCTTCCTGTTCGACCATTACCATCTAGGAACGGGTGAATGGTTTCGAATTGGGCATGTAAAAGTCCGGCATGTAATACAGGAATGACCTGGTCGTTATGAATAAACTTTTCCAAATCAGACAAAGCATCCAGCATTGCATGTACAGGAGGGGGGGACAAAAGCTGCGTTTTGCGGGTTTGTTCCACCAATCCAGTTTTGCGATTTCCTGAATTCGCCCGGATCAGAAAAATGAGAGGATCGGGCGCCTGTCATTAGCTCTCTATGTAATTCACGAATGAATCGCAATGAAAAAGGAAACTCTTTCAGCCTTTTTGTTCCATAATTCAGAGCCTTGATATAATGTAGTATGTCATCGGCATCCGTAGCATGGGTATTAATACCTGCATTCATTTCCAATGCATCCATCATGGTAGCCCTGGCACCTTCTATCTGAGCTGAATTCGTCGCATCTTTTAAAACGTACATACTAAGAAAGAAATCAGCATCTGGTAAGGTATGAGTGATCCCATCCAGTTTTCCAATAAGCCTTTCTGCGAGAGCAGCTTTTGAAAGTATTGATTGCGGAAACTCCAATAACGAAGCGGTCGGAAAAGAATCCGGGATAAAAGCCTGGTATCCTTCTGGCTGATTTATCAGTTTCCCTAAAGACATTTTTTGAAATTTAGTTTACATTGCCCCTCCAAATGTACACTATCTTCGCATTTAGTTTACATCTTAATTTGACTTGTAAACTAATTTTTCAGATTTGGAGGCAGTATGCGGAGATTTAATAGCTTATTCTCCGCAAACAATGCAGCCAAAATTGTCCGTGCGGCGAATATTGACTACATTCACCGCACAAAATGCGGCAAATGGCTGTGTATATCTATCAACTCCCCAATTGGCCCCGATTTACCTGGCAACAGGACCAGATCATTGCTTTGCTGGCCGAAGTCCGGAACCGGCAGGGAAGACTATTGGGTAAGATGGAAAGCCTGGGATTTAATCTGCAGGCCGAAGCCAGTCTGCATACACTTACTCTTGATGTGCTGAAATCCAGCGAAATTGAAGGGGAATTGTTGGATGCCGACCAGGTAAGATCTTCTATTGCCCGCCGTTTGGGGATGGATATAGCCGGGTTAGTTCCAGCCGACCGGCATGTGGAAGGTATTGTGGAGATGATGCTCGATGCTACGCAACAATACCAACAAGCTCTATCAGAAGACCGCCTGTTTGGCTGGCATGCGGCGTTATTCCCTACTGGACGGAGTGGAATGCATAAAATTGTAGTGGGTGCCTGGCGGGATAATACAAAAGATGATCCGATGCAGGTGGTGTCGGGTGCCATGGGAAAAGAGAAAGTGCATTTTGAAGCACCAGAAACTGGCCGACTCAATTTGGAAATGATCCAATTCATAAATTGGTTTAATGAAGATAGCAGCATGGATGCCGTACTTAAAGCGGCGATAGCTCATTTGTGGTTTGTTACCATCCACCCTTTTGATGATGGCAATGGACGTATTGCACGTGCTATTGCAGATTTGCAATTGGCAAGAGCCGATGGAACAGCTCAACGGTTCTATAGCATGAGCGCGCAAATAAGAAAGGAAAGAAAAGAATATTATGATATTTTAGAGGCCACACAAAAAGGTTCTTTGGATATTACCCGTTGGCTTACCTGGTTCCTGCAATGTATTGACCGGGCTATTGCTGCAACGAATGAAACGCTTGGTGGAGTATTAAGAAAGGCGAAGTTTTGGGAGAAACATTCAACGACTATATTAAACAACCGGCAACGTACTATGTTGAATAAATTGTTGGATGGATTTGAAGGGAAATTAAATACTTCGAAATGGGCAAAAATCACGAAGACCTCGCAGGATACAGCATTGAGGGATATACAGGATTTAATTGACAAGCAAGTTCTAGCGAAGGAGACAGGTGGAGGAAGAAGTACATCATACACATTAGTATTACAAGCCAACTAAATTAATATTCCCTAGAACAATAAAGTGAAAAACGAAAAACTTACCAGGAAAGAGATCATTGACAACCGCTTAAAACAAGCTGGAATGTGACTGACCGAACTCAGTCAAATGTCTTTTTGAATTTATCTGAAGTTGCATCTGTATGAATCGAAACCCTGATGGTCGTTTTGAATTTATTACACAAACCGGTTTAGCTTTATCTATTCGCTAAGAGGACGTTCCCAACAATGCAGAAAGATGAAAATATTGAATGGGAATCTTTAGTTTTAGGTGCTACTAATTAAGGGGAATTTTCACTTGGAGAAGGATTGTTCTATCGACATATCACTGCGAAGTAAATAAAGAGGCTCATCAAATAGACCAAGATGGCTACCAATATGTAGGTGTTAAGGCCGAGGATATTGAGTTAATAGAGTATGATGCAGATAATGCCTAAATTGGAAAAGAAAAGACGATAGGCATTGTTTTACCTATGTTTTACCCAAAAAAACAAACAGCCCCGTAAATCATTAATTTACAGGGCTGCTCTAAAGTAAGTTGTAGCCCCAAGGGTCGAAGACTCGAACCAGTTCTTGAAGGATTTGAGGGAATTAGCCACACTAAGCAACAATACATAGCTCAAATGGGACAAAAAAGTTCGAGTGATTCCTGTTTGGTTTCTAAATAAATTTTTGGTCAATCATTAATTAATCGTAATATTGCGATATGGGAGCAACGAAAACGGATTTATTCACGAAACAGCAAAATGAAATTGCCAGTATGGCGAAGGCGATTGCCCATCCTGCCCGTATAGCTATCCTGCAATACCTGGTGAAAAAAAAAAAAATGCCTGCGTTTGCGGTGATCTGGTAGAGGAATTAGGCCTTGCCCAGGCAACCACCTCGCAACACTTGAGAGAGCTAAAAAAATGCGGGTATTATACAGGGTGCTATCGAGGGTGTAAGTGTTTGTTATTGTATAAATCCCAAGATATGGAAGCAATACAAAGAACTATTCAATTCATTTTTTCAAAGATGTGCAATTAGCAGACGCTGATTGCTGTTAAATATTTTTTTGAATAATTTAATCGCATTATTGCAATAACACGATAATACTGATATCATGCAAACAGAACAACAACTGAAAGAACTGGTAAAGCAAAAAATATGGGGAGATAGCCCTACAGGAGAAAGAAGTCAATCAATCTTCCTGCTGTGGAGCGGGTGGTTGCAGTACAGATGTTTATAACATTATGAGTGATGATTACACCGCCTTAAAAGGATATAATGCCGATGCAGACCTTGGTTTAGGATGTGGCCTCCCTACTCAATTTGCTAAAATTAAAAAAGGGGATACCGTAATAGATCTCGGGTCCGGTGCTGGTAACGATGCCTTTATTGCCAGAGCCGAGACCGGAGAAAGCGGCAAAGTGATCGGCATAGATTTCACACCTGCCATGATAGATAAAGCCAGGGCCAATGTAGAAAAGTTAGGGTATAATAATGTAGAGTTCCGCCAGGGAGATATTGAGAAAATGCCGGTAACGGCAAATGTGGCAGATGTTATAGTAAGCAACTGCGTGCTGAACCTTGTTCCCAATAAAGATGCTGTAATAAAAGAAATTTATCGTGTTTTAAAACCAGGCGGGCATTTCAGTATATCGGATATTGTATTGGAAGGTACGCTACCGGCCAGTATTCGCCAGGCCGCTGAAATGTATGCAGGTTGTGTATCAGGGGCAATTCAAAAGCAGGTATACCTCGAGCTCATTAAGGAAAATGGTTTTGTGAATATGACCATCCAAAAGGAAAAAAGATTCTTGTGCCGGACGATATCCTGGCGAACTACTTGTCGCGGGAGGAATTGAAGCAATTTAAAGAGAGTAATACAGGTATTTATAGCATTACTGTATACGCCGAAAAGCCGGCGGAGAAGGCAGCTTGTTGCGAACCCGGTTGCTGTAATTAACCTCAAACAACGTACAGGATAGTTTTTTATCTGTCCTGCTGAAAAGGGTGACTACATTAAAATTAAGCTGATTATGTCTGCAGACAACTGTTTCCCGGCCGCTGAAAGAAAAAAACTAGGTTTTCTTGATCGTTATTTAACCCTATAGATATTTCTGGCTATGGCCATAGGAGTTGCAATAGGGTACTATTTTCCAAATGCACCAACGTTTATTAATTCATTTTCCGCCGGAACGACCAATATCCCCTTGGCAATTGGTCTGATTTTGATGATGTATCCACCTCTCGCAAAGGTTAAGTATGAGAAAATGGGCGAAGTGTTTAAGAACACAAAGGTACTGGGAGCTTCTTTGTTTCTCAATTGGATCATCGGCCCCGTATTAATGTTCATTTTGGCCATTACATTTTTGAAGGGATATCCCGAATACATGATTGGCTTAATACTGATCGGGCTGGCCCGTTGTATCGCCATGGTTGTGGTATGGAATGAGCTTGCCGAAGGCAACAGGGAATATGCAGCGGGATTGATAGCCTTGAATAGTATTTTCCAGGTACTGTTGTATAGTGTGTATGCCTATGTATTTATTACCCTATTGCCCCCGCTATTCGGGCTCAAAGGACTCGTGGTAAATATTACAATTGGAGAAATTGCCAAAAGTGTTGCTATCTATTTGGGAATTCCTTTCGCAGCCGGGCTGGTAAGCCGCTATGCGTTGATCAGGTTAAAAGGTGAAAAGTGGTTTCAATCCAAATTTGTCCCTTTCATTTCTCCCATCACTTTAATTGCGCTGCTTTTTACCATTGTTGTGATGTTCAGTTTAAAAGGACAACTGATCGTGGAGATACCCATGGATGTGGTGCGTATTGCGATTCCGTTGGTAATCTACTTTATAGTTATGTTCCTGGTTAGCTTTTTCATTGGTAAGTCTATGGGGGCTGATTATTCAAGAAACACCGCCATAGCCTTTACCGCCACCGGAAACAATTTTGAACTTGCTATCGCCGTAGCCATAGGCGTATTTGGTATTAATAGCGGTCAGGCATTCGCAGGGGTCATTGGACCGCTGGTGGAAGTGCCCGCTCTCATCGCCCTGGTAAATGTTGCTTTTTGGCTCAGGAACAAATATTATACAAAACCTCAAACAGCTTAAATTCTTAAAGTATGAAAATTGCACTTTTTTTCAGATGTACATGCCAACTTACCGGCATTAGAAGCTTTTTTAAAAGATTTGGACAGTCGCAGACCAGATGCAGTGTACTGTTTGGGGGATTTGGTCGGTTATAATATCTGGCCTAATGAGGTGATAAATGAAGTGCGTAAGCGGAATATTCCTACCATTGCCGGAAATTATGATTTTGGTATTGGGAGAGACAGCAACGATTGTGGGTGTGCTTATAAATCAGACGAAGAAAAATCAAATGGCGCCATTTCCATTTGTGTTACCAATGAGCTCATAAATCCGGAGGAAAGGCAGTATTTAAGAACGCTGCCTGCGCATATTAAAGTGGAGTTCCAATTAAACGAAGATAAATTGAATTTGCTCCTTGTACACGGCAGCCCTCGTAAAATAAATGAATATCTATTTGAGGACAGGGATGAAAAAAGTTTGTACCGGATTATGGAACAGGCAGATGCAGATGTTATGTGTTTCGGCCATACTCATAAACCTTATCACAGGACGTTAAACTTGGCTCGGGAAAATGAAAATCATTTCCGTCATGCTGTTAATATAGGTTCCGTAGGAAAGCCAAAAGACGGTGATCCAAGAGGTGGTTACGTAATGCTCACAATAAATCCTGAAAGTAATACCAAAGTCGCGGATAGTATAGAGGTTGAATTTATCCGATTTGAATACGATGTGGAAAAGGCAGCCAAAGCAATTGAAGATTCAAACTTACCAAATGTGTACGCTGAAAGTTTGAGAAATGGTATATAGTTATTCCAGTGAGTTGGATTTTACTTTTTGGATATCGTTGAGTACCCTAACCCCAACAGGAATTACTCGAACTTTACATAACCGGTATAAGTCGATAATTTATGACTGAAAGGAACTTGATTTTGTCCCAAAAAGAATAGGTTAATGTTGTTTGTAGTCCCGACAGGAATCGAACCTGTATCAAAAGTTTAGGAAACTTCTATTCTATCCATTGAACTACGGGACCAGAGTGGTTGCGGCGGCTGCCTGAGCGGCGCCATCCACAAGGCTGGCAAAACTAAGGCTTTCCCTCCAATTTTTGCCTAACTTTCCGGCTCGTAAATAACAGCTTATGCGCATAGCTCTGCTTAAATTATTCCTGATAATCATGGCTTTATCAATACAAAACACCGCGGCCAACGCCCAGGAAAAACCGCGCCTCAACCATATCGCCATTTATGTCGACAACCTCGAAACCAGCGCGCAATTCTATCGCGATGTTGTTGGCCTCGATACCATTCCCGAACCTTTCCACGACGGGCGACATGCCTGGTTCACCCTCGGCGGTGGCGGTCAACTACACGTCATCAGCGGACCGGGCACTCCCAAAGAAAAAAACAAAAACAATCATCTCTGTTTCTCGATACCCTCCGTCGCGGAGTTCACTAAAAAACTCGACGCACTGAAAATCACTTTTGAAAACTGGGCCGGCGACAAAGGCCAGGTTACCACAAGACCCGATGGCATTAAACAAATCTGGTTCAGAGATCCGAATGGATACTGGATTGAGTTTAATGATGATTATAAGTGAGGCGTCAAAAATCGGCAAACGGCAATCGGCAAACGGCAAACGTGAAATTGTTGTAGGGACGCGCTGCAGCGCGTCCCCCCTCCAGCGCGTCCCCACTGCAGCGCCTCCTCCTCCAGTCCCATGTTGAGAATATGGAAATTGAAAATTTATATTGATAGTAGCAACCCATTAAAACTTTAAAATTGATCAAAACGGATTCGATAAGTCTTAGCTCCGTTGTATTGCACCTGACAGGCAACCCGACACGCGGTGATGAGCTGAGCCTGAGTGATAAAGCACTGGAAATTGAAGATGAGATTACGGAAAAACTACTGCTGCGCTATTTCATCGGCAGCTTCAATGAAAATGAAACCTACCGTTTCACGCACCTGAGCGACCTGGCACTGAATGAAGTGTACAGCTATGTTTCTGCCCTCTTCGAAAACAGTGATACACTACTCGAGAAATCGCAACAACTGGCGGAGTTTCTCCATAGCAAAAGTACCCACGTAAAAGTAAAAAGCGGCGAATTCTATGTTGCTTTATTCGACAACGTGCCTTTTGAAGATACAACCGTAAAAGCCATTGGGCTATTCAAAACGGAGAACAAAGAAACCTTCCTGCGTGTGAGCCACCGCAGTAAGCAATGGCATATGAGCCAGGAAGATGGTATCAATATCGCCAAACTGGATAAAGGCTGCCTCATCTTTCACACCCACACACACGAAGGTTACAAATGTTGCGTTGTCGACAACACCAACAAAGGCCAGGATGCACAATACTGGATCCGCGACTTTTTACAGGTTACGCCCTGGGCCGACAGCTATCACCAAACCGATAAATACCTCGCGCTTTGTAAACATTTTATTACGGAAGAATATCCCGAAAAATTTGAAGTAACCAAAACTGACCAGGTCGATATGCTGAATCGTTCGATCGATTATTTCAAAACGCATGATCAATTCAGCATGCAGCAGTTTGCGGAAGAAGTGATTCACCACACCGACGTGGTGGAAGCGTTCATGGATCACAAGAAAAACTTTCAGCAATCACGCCAGTTTGAAATGGAAGATGAATTTGCAATTCATCTCGCTGCTGTGAAAAAACAGCAACGTGTTTTTAAATCAGTCGTTAAACTCGATAAAAACTTCCACATCTACATCCACGGCCGCCGCGACCTGATTGAAAAAGGGGTAGATGAAACCGGGAGGAAATATTATAAGATTTATTACGAGGCTGAGGAATAGTGGGAGCCCACCCCCGGAAGCCCACCCCTGACCCCTCCCAAAGGGAGGGGAACTTTGTTCGTTCTTATCCCTTCCTTTGGGGATGGGTGAGGGGTGGGCTTTAATATTTGTTCCAAAAATTCCCCTTCCTTTGGGAAGGGTTAGGGGTGGGCTTCGTACATTTGCCGCCTTAATTCCTGAAAATGAAGTTTTATAATCTCCTCATTAAATACCGCCTGTGGATCGGAATCGTGCTGATTGCCCTGGGCGTTTGGGTTAACTACAGTGCGGGTTTCTGGCCTGCTTTTCCCCTGTATTTCATTGCTTTAATACTTATTCTCGGTCACTTTTTCTTTGGTCCTCTGCGCCTGATCCAGGAGTATATGGAAAATGGCGATATGGACGGTGCGGAGAAAGTGCTCAACTCTATCCAGTTTCCGAACCTGCTATACAAACCCATCCGCTCGGTGTATTATACCCTGAAAGGAAATATCGCCATGATGAAGCAGGATTTTGACGGCGCGGAGAAAATGATGAAAAAAGGCCTCGACCTGGGTATGCCCATGAAAGAAGCCGAAGGTGCAAGCCTGCTGCAGATGGGAATGCTGGCCATGCAGAAGAATGACCTGCGCGCTGCTGAAGGCCATATCCGCAATGCCCTTCGCAAAGGTCTTCCTGATAAAGAAAATGAAGCCGCCGCTTATCTCCAGATGTGCAGCATCATGATGAATAAACGCGAATTCCGCGCTGCGAAAGATTTCTTCCGCAAAGCAAAAGCAGCCAAACCCACCACTCCGCAGATCGTTGATCAGATCAAACAAATTGAAAAGTATATCACACGGATGCCGGGATAAACGAAATGAAAAGCCCTCGATTTTTCGAGGGCTTTTTTATTGTTAATAATCTCTGTCTCTCAATGGAATACAGCAAAAATCTTTACCTTTTCGCCATGAAAAAATTATCACTATCCCTTATAATACTCTTCCTGGGGATGGGCGCTTTTGCCCAGGTAGATCGTGTAGATGGACTAATCCCCCGCCCTGCTTCTGTGAAGAAAGAAAATGGTACTTATACCCTGCCGGCAAGTTTCACATTAAGTTACGGTGAAAGACCCGAACTAAAGGACATGGCTGAGCGACTGGCCGCACAACTTCGTGGCGTTACAGGCGCTACTATCCGGGTTGCAACGCCCGCAAATGCAAGTGAAATCGTGCTCACTTTATCCAACGCTGCCGGTACAACTGCAGAAGGTTATCGATTGAACGTAAATGCATCGGGAGTGGCCATTACAGCTTCAAATCCTGCCGGCATTTTTTATGGCATACAAACCCTTCTCCAGTTATTACCACCGGATGTCAATGGTAATACCGCCCAAAATATCCCCTGGGACATTCCATATGTTGAAATTGAAGATCATCCCCGCTTTGGATGGCGCGGACTGATGCTCGATGTATCGCGCCACTTTTTCACGAAAGAAGAAGTAAAACGTTATATCGACGATATGGTGAAGTACAAATTCAATGTGCTGCACTGGCACCTTACCGATGACCAGGGCTGGCGCATTGAAATCAAATCATATCCCAAACTCACGAGCGTAGGCGCATGGCGCGTAAATAAAACCGGCACTTTTGGCAACTTCTCCAAACCTGAACCCAATGAGCCCCGCGACTATGGCGGCTTCTATACGCAGGATGATATTCGTGAGATTGTGCAGTATGCAAAAGAACGTCATGTAAATATCTTGCCAGAGATCGATGTGCCCGGTCACAGTCTTGCAGCCATTGCGGCTTATCCTGAATTGACCTGTACACCGGGTAAATACGAACCGAGCTCGGGAGATCGCTTTATGGTATGGCCCGGCGGCGGTCAACATTTTTATGGATTGATCGACAATTCACTTTGCCCTGCCAAAGAAGAGGTTTATGTTTTTCTCGACAAGGTATTTGGCGAAATCGCAGAACTGTTTCCATTTGAATACATCCACATGGGTGGTGATGAAACTGCACGCAATTTCTGGGACAAGAGTCCGCTGATAAAAGCCCTGATGCAAAAGGAAAAACTGAAGAACCTCGATGAAGTACAAAGCTATTTTGTAAAACGCGTTGAGAAAATCATCAACGCTAAAGGCAAAAAAATGATTGGCTGGGATGAAATTCTCCAGGGCGGCCTCGCTCCCAATGCAACCGTGATGAGCTGGCGCGGAATGAAACACGGAATTGAAGCTGCAAAAATGGGACATGAAGTAATCATGACTCCCACCGATTTTGTATATATCGATTATATGCAAAGCGACCGCATCATGGAACCACCCGTGTACGCATCACTTCGTTTGAAAAAAGTTTATCAGTTTGATCCAGTGCCTAATGGCGTAGACAACAAGTTGATAAAAGGTGGACAGGCTAATCTCTGGACAGAACAGATTTACACATTCCGCCAGGTGCAGTATATGACCTGGCCCCGTGCATTTGCTGTTGCAGAAGTTCTGTGGAGCCCAAATAAAACGCGCAACTGGAAAGAGTTTGTACAACGCGTGGAATCACAATTCCTCCGACTGGATGCTGCTAAAACCAAATATGCTCCCAGCATGTACGATCCGGAATTTAAGGTAACAAAAAAGGGCACCAATCAGGTAGAAGTTACGTTGATCAATGAAGTGGACGGACTGGATATCCACTATAGTTTTGATAATTCATATCCCGATGAATTCTATCCCAAATACACGGCACCGCTACTTGTTCCTAAAGATGCATTCCAGTTGAAAGTGATCACTTACCGCGATGGCAAACCCATCGGTAGAATGATCGCCATGCCAGTGGAAGAACTGAAGAAAAGAGCCGGCGTGAAATAGAACAAATTACGGTAAACCGTTTCCCCAAAAACCTGTGCGCTCCTCCCGGAACACACAGGTTTTTTGTTGCAATTTCAACTTAACTTCACCTCATGTTGAATAGTAAGGTTAAACTTGAACAGAAGTTCAAAGAAGAATATGAAAAGCTGAACGATCAGCAAAAGAAAAAGCGGTTGATACGCTTGAAGGACCCGTGATGGTAATTGCCGGACCGGGTACCGGCAAAACACAAATTCTAGCCAGCCGTATCGGAAAAATTCTGCTTGAAACCGATGCGCTGCCTGAAAATATTCTTTGTCTTACCTATACCGATGCCGGCGTACTGGCCATGCGTAAGCGATTATTACAGTTTATTGGTCCGGATGCATATAAGGTCAACCTCTACACCTTCCACGCTTTTTGCAACGATGTAATACAGGAGAACCTTTCTTATTTCGAAAAAACGATCCTCGAGCCCATTTCTGAGTTGGAAAAAAATTCAACTAATGAAAGACCTGATTGATCGTTTCCCCAAAAATCATCCGCTGAAACGATATCGTGGTGATGTGTACTATGAAATCAACAACCTGCAATCACTCTTCAGTACGATGAAACGCGAAGGTTGGACACCCAATTTTCTCAACGAAAAAATTGATGCTTATATCGCTGATCTTCCTCATCGTGATGAATATGTTGCCAAACGTGCGGTAAAAGAATTCAAAAAAGGTGATGTCCGCACCGATAAGATTGCCGAAGAAGCAGAAAAGATGGAAAGACTTCGTGCAGCGGTAAATGAATTCAACAACTTCCAGGAGATGATGCGTAAGATGAATCGCTACGATTTTGATGACATGATCAACTGGGTGATAAAAGCATTTGAAGAAAACAACAATCTGCTATCCGATTACCAGGAACAGTTTCAATACATCCTTGTAGATGAATACCAGGACACCAGCGGTACTCAAAACCGGCTGGTTGATTTGCTTATCAGCTATTGGGAACAACCGAATGTATTTGTGGTAGGGGATGATGATCAAAGTATTTACCGTTTCCAGGGTGCCAACGTTGAAAACATGTTAGGATTTGCACAGAAATATGAATCGTATCTCCAAAAGGTTGTTCTTACCAACAACTACCGAAGTACGCAGCCGATCCTGGATGTTTCGATGTCGTTGATTGATCGAAACCAGGAACGTTTGGTAAAACAAATTGGCGGGTTGAGTAAAGACCTTTTATCGTCAAACGATAAACTGCGCGGGCTGCTGCATACACCTGTGATACATGAATACGAGTCGCAACATCATGAAATGATTGGCATCACCCGGCAGGTGCAGCAATTACTTACACAAGGCGTGGCACCGGCGCAGATTGGTATTATTTATAAAGAAAATAAATATGGTGAACAACTCACGCAGTATTTTCAGTTATTAAAAATACCGGTTTACAGTAAGCGACAGGCCGATATCCTGCAGCAAACACTCGCCCGAAAAGTATTATTGCTGATGCGCTACCTCGCCAATGAGATGGACAGGAGTTTTGGTGGCGATGAACTACTGTTTGAACTACTTCATTTCGACTGGTGGGGAGTCCCCCCTATTGAGATCGCGAAACTGTCAATAGAAACAGCTAACCTGAAAATTGAAAAGAAAATTTCTTCCATGCGAGAGCTATTGTTGCAAAAAGCAACAGCGCCGCCAAAAGATCTTTTCTCGACTGGTTTGCATCCCGGACTGAAACGCGCGAGTGAAGTGATTGAGAAATTAATAAGTGACGAACCCAACCTGACATTACAGGAATTATTCGAATGCATTATACGCGATACCGGCGCCCTCCGTATGTTGATGGAACGGCCTGATAAACACTGGCAGCTTCAAATTCTCACCGGGCTGTTCAACTTTGTGAAAGAAGCCACCCAGCGTGAAAAACAAATGCGCCTGGCAGGTTTTATTGAGGTGATCGATTTAATGTTAAAAGAAGGGATCCGGTTACCGCTTACACAGGTGAATGGAAACGACAAAGGCGTAAACCTGCTAACTGCGCACGGCAGCAAAGGTCTTGAATTTAAGCATGTATTTTTTTGTAGGATGTAATGCAGGATTCTGGGAAAAGAAACGCAAACCCGGTGGTGGTTACAGTTTGCCCGATACCATCTGGACTTCCGGCACATCACAAAATGATGAAGAGGAATTGCGCCGTCTTTTTTATGTAGCCATTACGCGTGCCGAACAACATCTTCACATTTCTTACAGTCGCTTCAAAACAGATGGCAAAGAAATGGAGCCATCCATGTTTATCGCTGAGATTCTCGACAGGCATCAACTACCACACGAAAAGACCGTGATGGATGCAGAAGTGTTGGCTGAGTTCCAGGCATTACAATTCCTGCAACCGGAAGCGCCCAAAGTGGAAGAAATGGAAGATGCATTTGTTGCTCCTTTGCTTGAAAAGTTTGTAATGAATGTAACGGCACTAAACAATTATCTGAAATGTCCGCTCGAGTTTTATTTCCGCAACCTGGTTCGTATACCATCGCCTAAAAACGAAGCAACTGAATTCGGTTCTGCTGTACACGATGCACTTGAAAAATTGTTTCGTAAAATGCAGGAGCGCGGAACGGAAACCTTCCCTTCACTCGTTGAATTTATTGATGATTTTGCCAACTATATGCAACGCCATCGCGAAAGTTTTACCAAACAACAATTCGACCGACGGATGGAATATGGCAAAGAAGTGTTGACCAACTATTATGAAAAGTATATCAACAGCTTCAACAAGATTGTTGCGATAGAAAGAAATATCCGCAATGTGGTTGTTGATGGTGTGCCGCTGAAAGGCAAACTCGACAAACTGGAATTTGAAGGGAAGATGGTGAATGTGGTGGACTACAAAACCGGTGATCCGGACAAAGCCATACCCAAATTAAAACGTCCCGGCGATAAAGACCCGCTCGGTGGCGATTACTGGCGACAGGCTGCATTTTATAAAATCCTGGTGGATGAATATGAATTGAAAGACTGGAAAGTAGCCAGCGTGGAGTTCGATTTTATTGAACCGGATAAAAAGAAAAACTACCGCAAGGAACGTTTACCCATCGACGAATCAGATACCGGTGAGATAAAAGGTCAGATAAAAATGGTTTGGGATAAAATACAGGCGCGGGAGTTTTATACGGGATGTGGGAAGGAGGATTGCCATTGGTGTGAGTTTGTGAGAACGCGTGAGGCGTGAGGATCGGCAAACGGCAAACGGGAAACGTGAAAAACGTGAGGTGTGCGGTAACGCATCCCAGGATGCTTAAACAATCCATAAAAAGCCATAATTCCATCCCGATTAGCGGCCAGAGGCTTAATTTTGCAGGCTATGAAGCATCGAAACCTCATTCCCCTTTTGCTTACTGGTTTTGCGTTTTTGCTGGCCGTTTTTATCTCCGGGGGATGTGCCCATATATTGCCGCCATCTGGAGGTCCGCGAGACAGTCTCCCTCCGGTATTGTTGCGTGCAACACCAGCCGATTCCACATTGCGGTTTTCAGGTAACCAGATCCGTTTTCTATTTAATGAATTTGTTGAGGTAGACGATTACAACAAACATCTCATCATTTCTCCTCTGCCTGAAAATATGCCCACGGTTACCCGAAAGCTGGAAACCATTACTGTGCGCCTCCGGGATGAACTGGAAGAAAATACCACATACGTTTTCAACTTTGGACGAAGCATTAAAGACCTGAACGAAGGCAACGTGTTCCGCGATTTCACCTATGTAATTTCTACCGGCAATTATTTTGACTCACTCGAATACAGTGGCTCCGTTGTAATGGCGCATAACAGTGAAGTGGACACAACACTTTTTGTAATGCTGCACCGCAATCCAAACGATAGTGCACTTACCACCGAGAAACCTCGTTATGTAACCCGCGTGGACACATCAGGCAATTTCAAATTCCGCTACCTCGCACCAGGCACCTACTATCTCTATGCATTAAAGGATGAAAGCGGTGCTTATCGCTATTTCAATCCCGAATCACAAATTTTTGCGTTTGCGGATTCTGCCGTACAAATTGGTGCCGACAGTACGCCACCAGCGCGGCTACTCGCCTACCAGGTTCCTGTTACTCAACAGGCATCACCAGCCAGTTCATCAACGGCAACAGGGCGGCGTGGTGCAAAAGAAGAGAAACGTCTGAAATTCACATTAAACCTAAAAGGAAGTCAGCAGGATTTGCTTACACCCTTCATCATGACGTTTGAAAAACCGCTGCGCGAGTTTGATTCAACAAAAGTGCAATTCCTGAGTGATACAACTTATACACCCATTGAAACGGGGTATAACTGGACGAGCGATAGCACACAAACATCATGGACGTTGAATTATCCCTGGAAAGAAAACACTTTATACCATTTGATACTGGATAAAGAATTTGCAACGGATACACTTGGACAACAGTTATTAAAATCAGATACAGTCAGTTTCTTCAGTAAAAAAGATAAGCGATTACGGAAAGATTCATCTTCGTTTCCGCAACCTCGACCTGGATAATAATCCTGTTTTGCAGTTTGTGGTAAATAAAGAAGTTGTTTATTCAGCTCCATTAACGGAGGCGCAATTTATTCGTCCTTTGTTTTTACCCGGTGAATACAAACTGCGGATTCTCCGCGATCGGAATGGAAACGGAGTTTGGGATCCGGGTGATTTCTTTGGAGGAAGAATTCAACCCGAAGTGGCCAAACCCGTTTCGCGAACCATCAACGTAAAACCTGGATCTGATTTCCCGATTGATATTGATGTAACAGGTCTGTAAAAAGTAAAACATTATTCATGCTTCTTTCTTCAACATTACTGGAAAATGCGGTGGCGGAGTTTGCCAAACTTCCGGGTATCGGCAAAAAAACGGCGTTGCGCATGGTGTTGCATTTGTTGAAGCAGGATGTGAATGAAGTACAACATTTTGCAGAAGTGATTGCCCGCATGCGTGTTGAAATCCGTTTTTGCAAACGTTGTTTTAATGTATCAGATCGTGAGGTTTGTGATATCTGCGCAAACAACATGCGTAAACAGGACATCATTTGTGTGGTGGAAACAATTCGCGATGTGATCGCAATTGAAAGTACGCAACAGTTTAACGGCACTTACCATGTACTGGGGGGCGTTATTTCGCCGCTGGATGGAATTGGGCCCGACCAGTTGACCGTAGAAGCATTGATTGATCGTATTCACAAAGAAAAAACCACGGAAGTCATTTTTGCCCTTAACCCTACCATCCAGGGCGATACTACCATTTATTATATCCAGAAAAAACTGGCCGATACGCCCGTTAATATTACCACTATTGCCCGCGGCATCGCCTTTGGCGGCGAACTGGAATATGCCGACGAAATGACGCTGGGAAGAAGCCTTCAAAACAGGATGCCGGTGGGAAGCTATAGGTGAAAGCTAATGTGGAAATGAGAAAATGTGGGAATGCCCGGATCAATGTCAAAATGCCTGGTGAGGACCATAGCTTGCACGATTAAACGAAACATTTTCCCATTTCCTCATTTCCTCATTTCCTCATTTCCCCATTTCCCCATTTTCACATTTCCTCATTTTCACATTTTCCTCTCCGCCCCCCCATCCTTAACGGTGTCATAATTGCCTAAGTTCACATTGCCACATTTTTTCTCAACAAAAACGTTATTTTTGCCTGTCACAGGTGGATTTGTTTATTGTTCGGCCTGGTTAAAAAACAGAACTAATAAACGTTAAAAAGCTCCTTCCGGAATTTTCCAGCGTTTATTATTCAGTCTTTTTATTGCCGATCAGTTGCGATCCGGTTTGTGATATATAAAACCGAAGCAAATGGATATCCGACAGGAATTAGAGAAACGCATTCTCGTGATTGACGGTGCAATGGGCACCATGATCCAGCGATACAAATTGCAGGAAGCAGACTTCCGTGGCGAACGGTTTAAAGACTGGCCATCGGATCTGAAGGGCAATAACGACCTGCTCTGCATTACGCAGCCGCAGATTATTGCGGAAATCCACAAACAATATCTTGATGCCGGCGCCGACATCATTGAAACGAATACATTCAGTAGCACAGCTATCGCCATGGCCGATTACCATATGGAATCGCTGGCTTACGAACTGAACGTTGCTGCTGTAAAATGCGCGAAAGAGGGAATCAGGCTTGCGGGCAAAAAAGCCTGGATTGCCGGTGCCATTGGCCCGTTGAATAAAACCCTTTCCTTATCGCCTGATGTAAATAACCCCGGCTTCCGCGGACTTACCTGGGATGAAGCAGTTGCCGCTTATTACGAACAGGTTTCAGGATTGAGTGATGGAGGCGCAGACCTCCTGCTGGTAGAAACGATCTTTGATACGCTAAACGCGAAAGCAGCCATCTACGCAATCAAAAAATATTTTCGCGATACGGGCAAACCCGAACTTCCCATCATGATCAGCGGTACGATTACTGATGCATCGGGTCGCACATTGAGTGGACAAACGCTGGAAGCTTTTTATACTTCCATTCAACACGCGCGACCACTAAGCGTGGGCCTCAACTGCGCATTGGGCGCAAAAGAAATGCGACCGCACATTGCAGAACTTTCTCAACTTGCATCCTGCTTTGTTTCCGCATATCCCAATGCAGGTTTACCCAATGCAATGGGTGAGTATGATGAGCGACCAGAAGATACCGGTCACTACCTGGAAGACTGGGCACGCGAAGGATATGTGAATATTGTGGGCGGTTGCTGCGGCACCACTCCCGATCATATCCGTCATATTGCAGACCATGTAAAATCGATAGAACCCAGAAGACTACCTGTTGTTGCGTAAAACATTTCACAAAAGAGTTATCAAGTTATGATGAGCGAACCCATTCAGATTTCTCCCTACTTAAGGCTTTCAGGTCTCGAGCCACTTGTGATCAGGCCGGAAACAAATTTTGTGAACGTAGGTGAGCGAACAAACGTAACCGGATCGAAGAAGTTTGCACGTCTGATCCGCGAAAATAAATATGAAGAAGCACTCAGCGTTGCACGCCAACAGGTAGAGAATGGCGCGCAGATTATTGACGTGAACATGGATGATGCAATGCTTGATGGTGTAAAAGCGATGACAACTTTCCTCAACCTGCTTCAATCAGAACCTGATATTGCACGGGTTCCCATCATGATCGATTCGTCGAAGTTTGAGATCATTGAAGCGGGGTTGAAATGTGTACAGGGAAAATGCATCGTGAACTCCATCTCCATGAAAGAAGGAGAAGCAAAATTTATTGAGCAGGCAATTATTTGCCAGAGCTACGGTGCTGCAGTTGTTGTGATGGCTTTTGATGAAGCAGGACAGGCAGATTCTGAAGAACGTAAAGTTGAGATCTGTACACGCGCCTATAAAATTCTTACAGAACAGGTAGGATTCGCACCACAGGATATTATTTTCGACCCTAACATCTTTGCTGTAGCAACAGGACTGGAAGAACACAACAACTATGCAGTCGATTTCATTAACGCTACACGCCGCATCAAAGAAACAATGCCATTGGTAGGAATCAGCGGAGGAGTTAGTAATCTTTCATTTTCCTTCCGCGGCAATGAACCTGTACGTGAAGCCATGCATGCCGTATTTTTATACCACGCCATCAAAGCGGGTATGAATATGGGAATCGTTAACGCCGGACAATTGGTAGTTTACGATGAAATTGATCCCGCACTGCGTGAACTTTGTGAAGATGTAATTCTGAATCGCAACAATGAGAACAATGAAGCGACTGAAAAACTGATCACATTCGCAGAAACCGTTAAGGCAAAAGATAAAGTTGAAAAAGAAAGATGATGCGTGGCGGCAGGCTTCAGTGGAAGAAAGACTGAAGCATTCGCTTGTAAATGGCATCACCGATTATATTGACATCGACACTGAAGAAGCGCGTCAGAAATATCCCCGCCCCCTTGATGTAATTGAAGGCCCCTGATGGATGGAATGGGCGTGGTAGGCGACTTGTTTGGTGCAGGAAAGATGTTTCTACCACAAGTGGTAAAAAGCGCCCGTGTAATGAAACGCTCCGTTGCCTGGCTAACACCTTTTATTGAAGAAGAAAAACTCTCAAATCCCAACGCCGCACAGGGTAATGCGAAAAAAATCCTGCTGGCAACGGTAAAAGGAGATGTACATGATATCGGCAAAAACATCGTGGGCGTCGTGCTTGGTTGTAATGGTTATGATATTGTGGATATGGGCGTAATGGTGCCAACCGATAAAATACTGGATACTGCAGAACGGGAAAAAGCCGACATCATAGGAGTGAGTGGCCTGATCACACCATCGCTCGACGAAATGGTAAATGTGGCACATGAGATGAAACGTCGCGGTATGACACAACCGCTGCTGATTGGCGGCGCCACTACTTCACGCATGCATACAGCAGTAAAAATTGCACCGCAATATGATAATGGCGTAATTCACGTGCTGGATGCCAGCCGCAGTGTTACTGTTGCAGGTTCGTTGCTTTCAGAACAAAAGAATGAATTCCTGGCAAAAACAAAAGTTGACTACGAAAAAATTAAGACGGACTTCGAAAACAAAAAACCGGTTAAGACTTATCTACCCTATTCGCAGGCGGCAAACAACAAAGTAAAGGTGGATTGGGATCAACATAGCACAATCGCTCCTTCTTATACCGGCGCGAAAGTTTTCCATGACGTTGACCTGGCTGAGATTAGAAACTATATCGACTGGAAGCCGTTCTTTATTTCATGGGAACTCCATGGCAATTTCCCTGCAATTCTCACCGATGAAAAAGTGGGTGTGGAAGCTACAAAGCTGTACAATGATGCGAATGCAATGTTGGATAAAATCATTGCTGAAAAATGGCTCACGGCACAGGGGTCTGCCGGATTCTGGCCTGCACAACGTACCGGAAATGACACGGTTACGGTTGTAGTAGGTGACAATAAGAAAATTCAACTGGAATTTCTGCGCCAGCAGATTAAAAAGGCAGCAGATCAGCCCAACCTGAGTCTCGCAGACTTTATTAAACCAGCTGATGCTGCTGGCAACAACGATTACATCGGTGCATTTTCGGTTACCATTAAGGGAATTGAACCGCACCTAAAGCGATTTGAAAAAGAACTGGATGATTACAACCGTATCACTCTCCAGGCGCTTGCTGATCGACTGGCGGAAGCCTTTGCAGAATATTTGCACGAAAGAGTAAGACGCGAATATTGGGGTTACCAGGCCAATGAAAAACTGAGCAATGAACAATTGATCAAAGAAGAATATAGCGGCATTCGGCCTGCGCCCGGTTATCCCGCGTGTCCCGATCATACAGAAAAATACAAGTTGTTTGAACTGCTGGGAGGCGAAGAAACCACAGGCATACATCTTACAGAATCGCTTGCCATGTATCCTGCAGCATCTGTTTGCGGATGGTATTTTTCAAACTCTGCAAGCCAATATTTCGGAGTAGGAAAAATACAGCGCGATCAGTTTGAAGATTACGCAAAACGCAAAGGCTGGGATGATGCAACCGCTGAGAAATGGCTGCGGCCTATTCTCGATTAATCGCAAACGCTCACAATATATCATAAACAAACTGCCCTTTCAGGTATTTAACCGAAAGGGCAATTTTATTGAAAGCAGTTAGTTTCTATTTATTAACCACTGTGGTTTTTGTCCATGTATCATGCCAGGGACGGCCAGCCAGTCCACTGAAAGCTTCAAAAGGAATAGTTCGAATGAGTGAACGCAGCAATGCATCTTTAAAAGTCAGTTCGCTGCCATCCTCACGCATAGCACGCGTACCGGAAAATGCTTTTCCAAGTGTTACACCTTTAAATGCTTTTTCGCAAATGGTGTAATAGAGTACCCAGCTTACGATTGCAACGAGATACAGATAAATATAAAATTCTCTCTCCCCATCTCCATAAATAGCATTATAAAGAAAAGCCGGGTTTACAGCATTTAAAATTGATCCTATCAGAAAACCAATTCCATAACCCATGGCATAGCGACAAAATATAGTGTCAACCAGAAAATTTACAATTCGTTTGTTTGAAGAAGCCTCTTCATATTGCAGTATCAAATTCGGGTCATCGGCCAACAATGAAGTTTCTTCAGTTTGGTGATGTTGATTCTCCATATAGCAGTTTAATTTCTACAATAATAATTATCCTGCCCTGAATTTCATAACTTTTTGTTGTTTTTCGCGATACTACCTCTATGAAACTACTTACTTTTTTCATGGATTACCTTTAATAACTGCTCTTCCCAATCGGAATCAGGATTCAGCTTAATGGATGGTTCAACACCATAATCCTCAAGCTGTTGCTCCATTTTAGTGCCCTTCATATCGGTTATGTATAACTTAAAATAATGGCCGGTTTCGACCCAACTTCCCCGGTTGTTTCCAAAAGCAATCATACCGCGCGTGGTTTCACCAACGGTATAGATATTTTTTCGTCCCATAAATTTGATAATAAAACATTCCGCTTCACTTACGGTAGCGTTATTCATCAAAAGAAATACATTCTTTTTACGCGCCTGCTTGCGCAGCATTATTTCAAATGGTTTTGCAACTTTTCCCGCACCTCCTCCATTATTGCGCAGGTCGATTACAAGAACTTTCCCCGACAATGAATCTTTTATTTTTTGCAAGAACAATTGTGAAGCAGCTCTGTTTTCTGTATAGGCGGAAAAGGAACCTACTCTCAGGTAATCAATATCCTGTTGCAGGCGTTTAAAAGAAAACAAATCCGCTTTGCGCGAAATATTTACAAAATCGGTTTGTTCAAAATTTTTCCGCCAACCCAAAAAAGGAATTCGGTTGTTAATCAAACGCACATTCCGATGAAAGTTCCAGTTCTTATTATAGTAATCTGCATAAACTGACGCCATGCCGGTTTCTATTCGCGGCCAGAACCAGGCCATCACCTGACCGGGCACCCATTGCGGTAAATAACTTTCCAGAACGACAGCGATGAGTGTATCCGACAGCTCATTTTTATACACCGCCAGCTTCATATAATTTCCCAGAAAGTATATCCCCTCCCATGGATGTACCCTTTCTAACGTCATCTGCTTCTCTAATGAATCAAGTGAAAGATTTATGCGAGGAAATTCTTTGAAATGATCAGTCGATCGATAGTGCTGAGTCCAGGTTTTACTCTGCAGTGAATCAACCGGAATGGCTTGGACCGGCTTTTCTGAAAAATGCAGGTGATTATCACGCAATGGCTGCATGAGTTGCGAAAGTTGCATAAAACAACCCAACCGACTGGTGCTTTTGTCTGCAGAAGCTATTACTGAATCTGCCAGTGTATTAAAATCCCTTGCTGCTTTTCCTTTCAATTGAATTTTTCCAGATGCTGTTTTCAACAACGCGTGATACAGCATCGTTGCGGCTTCGCTGCATTCCGTCTGTGCCCGTACCGACGTATTAAACACAGACAGTATAAAAATGAAAAACAAGTTCAACCTGGTTCGATAGTGAATTTTCATGGCAATCATTTATTTTAAAAGAGATTTTAATTCAACGATTTCAAACTCAGGGCTCGACTCAAAACATTGCCTGAGAATAGGCGCATGCCCATTTCCAAAGAGTACAACAATGCGATCTTCCTGTGTAGGCCTGGTTGAAAGAATGTTATTAAAAATCCGCAAATTTCGGCTGTACCACCACATAGCGAGCCCGTCAGGACCCGCATTTCGAACCGTGTTAAAACCACCCGTGAGATAAGCACCATGCATCCTGCGCAGCGTTGGCTGTTCTGCCATCAACAAAAAATTCTCGAGTATCGTAAGCGTTTTCTCCAATGAATCGCCAGCATCATACATCTCGTTAATTTTTTTGCTCCAGTATCTGTCACGAACAGTATCCTGCAATGGCTCCTTCCAAAGACTATCGATAAAAGCAAAGCGACCCGAATTATCTCCCAGGAAACTTCCTGCATCTACGCTGTACACCTTTTCCATTCCCATCATTCCGGCCACACGATATCCAATCTGGTAGATCTCATTACGATCCAATTTGTAATTTCCATTCTTGTATTCATTGTACAATGAATCATGAAAATCCCTGTAGCGCGATTCGATGTACATTCGCGTTGGTTTAAATCGACTGATTACCTCTGCGAGTTCCTCCACCTCTTTTTTTGCCGTTCGGGCGACATTACATCCACATAATTTGCAGAATCAGTTTTATGTGCATCGAGGTTGGGATACGCGAAATGAAACGTTCCCAACATCAACACTTTTATTGGTTTTCGCTCACCAGCGTGCAGAATTTTGTCGGGATGTGCTTCCCTTATTTTATCCCAGTTTACCTGCTGGGCATTTATCTGTATTGAAAAAATAAGGGCCGGAATAATGAATAGTGATCGCATAGTATAAATGTTTCGGCAAAAATTTAAAAATTGCGATACACTTACAAAAGCGATCTGCAAATCAGGGCTTTTCGTCTGCCAGTAGTCGGTAACGGATTTGCAGACAAAAGCACCTGTTTTGCAGATAAATTATCATTTTCAGCAACACCCGCTTTATCTTAGCATAATGACCCGAACACAGCGATACCTTAGTTATGCAGTTGTCATCTTTATGATGGTTTGGGGACTCGATTTGATCAATGCTGTTAAGTTTAATCAACCAATTACACCAGGCAATTCATTTTCCCCACTCCATTTTTCACAAATCATTTATAGCCTTGGCACATTTCTACTTTGTCGTGAATTGTTTCGGAGAATCATACCGCAACGAAAATATATCTGGATTCTTCCGGCCGTAATCATCCTGATTTTATTCTTTACGATTACACGATACATTCTGGAAGAGGTGTTATCTCCCTTGTTTTTCGATTACAGGAATTATAGAGAAGGCACTTCTATTCTCTATTATATTCTCGATAATGCCTATTACGCGCTCGTGTATATTATGCTCGGTACGTTGCTTTATCTTCTTGATGCACAGATTCAGCAACAAAAAGACCAGGCAGCTTTGATGCAAAAGAACCGCGAAGCAGAATTGCAATTTCTTCGCACCCAAATCAATCCGCACTTTTTATTCAATACACTCAATAATATTTATTCACTCGTATACGATAAATCGCCCGAAGCACCTGGAGCGGTTTTACAGTTATCAGCATTGATGCGTTATCTTCTTTATGAAAAAAATGAGCGTGTACCATTGAAAAAAGAGTGGGATTATATACAACATTTTATTGCGCTGCAGCAATTGCGCTTTGAACAACAGGTAGAAGTGCGGCAACGTTTAAATGGAAACTGGGAAGACTGGCCAATAGCACCTTACCTTTTCATTCCTTTTTTTTGAAAACGCATTCAAACATGGCGATTTCCGCACGAGTCCCCTGGAAATAGTATTGGCGGCAGAAGAAAAGGAATTAAATTTATTGGTACGTAATAAAATTTCAAATCGCCATAAAGATCATTCGGGTGGAATTGGGCTGGAGAATGTGAAGAAACGGCTTACGTTAATTTATCCAGGCCAACATCACATTGAATGCATTGAAAATGGAGAGAATTTTGAAGTCAACCTGCGATTATTGCGCGAAGTTTAAATCAACTTAATACAAATTGACCTGCATTATTCTAGACGACGAACCGCTGGCGGTTAAGCTGCTGAAAGAATACACAGCGGTTGTACCCGATATTGAAGTTGTGTACGCAGGAACAGATGTATACGCGGCTTTGCAAATAGCGCAGGAAGGAAAAGTGGATCTTATTTTTTTAGACATTCAGATGCCGGATTTAACTGGCATTCAGTTCATGAAAATATTGAACGGAAAATCAAAAATCATTCTCACAACTGCATACGAAGAATATGCATTACAGGCTTTCGAGCTGGACGTGGTGGATTATTTGCTTAAACCATTCTCTAAAGAACGGTTCCTGACTGCTGTGCAAAAAGCGAGAGAACGGATCGCTGCGCCACAGGTTATACGACCGGAGATTCCCAATTATATTTTTGTAAAGTCAGAATACCGCATTATAAAAATAAATCTGCGTGATATCTTTTATTTCGAAAGTTTGCGCGACTATGTTGCCATTCACCATACCGGTGGAAAGACGCTAACGCTGCAAAGTCTGCGGAGTTTCGAGGAAGAGCTACCCGCCACGGATTTTATACGAATTCATAAATCTTATATCATCTCGCTTGCAGCAATTCAATCGATCGAAAAGAAAAGAGTAACCATTCACAACCAGGTATTGCCGGTTAGTGATACTTACTGGTCTGAATTCAGAAAGAAAATTCCTGAATAGATGGCGTAAATATTTCCCTTGTTATCAGAGAACACCCATTGCAGTTAACTTCTCACGCAAATCTTTTGCAGACTGAAAATGGATACTGTTGATCCCCATTTCTTCCGCTGCTTTTATATTGCGCAGGTTGTCGTCAATAAATACTGCTTCTAACGGATTTACTGAATAGCGATCAAGTAGTCGCTGATAAAATTCGGGAAAAGGTTTGCGTGTTTTTTCATCGCCACTTACAACGCGACCATCAAACCAGTGCAGAAAATTATATCTTACCAATGCAATATCAAACAAACCGGACTGCCAGTTGGTGAGCGCATATGTTTTATACGTTCCTTTTTCTTTCAACTCGCGAAAAATGTCAACCGTTCCATGAATAGGCCCGCCCAGCATTGATGTCCACTGCCCATAAAAATCGCGGATGGCTGTTTCCCATTCAGGGTACTTTTCTACGAGCAGCTGTGTTGCCTCAACAATAGAACGTCCTGCGTCCTGCTCTTCATTCCAGTCGGGAGTACAAATCTCGCTAAAGAAATATTCAAGCTTATCTGGTGAATCAAAGTATTTGTCGTGAAAAACATAGCGGGGATTCCAGTCTATTAAAACACCTCCCAGATCAAAAATGATTGTATTGATTGCAGGTTTCATTATTTATATCGAAGTTTTAAATAGATAATTGAAAGTGCCATGGCCATTAGCACACCATTGGTCCAGATGATGGTCCAGTTAACGGGATTGAGCAATGCTGCCCAGGTAATCCACATAATCTCGTTCACAACAGCAATTACAAACATTAATAGTGAAACATCTTTTGCCGATTTATTCTTCCATGTTTTAATCAGTTGTGGCAGAAAAGTCAGGGTGGTAACAGCTCCCGCTGCGGCACCCAGGAAGTCGACGAAGTTCATGGTTATTGAAGGTTTTGGCGTTTGTTGTTGAGAGCTGATTTTATTCTACGTGAATTATTTTTTTATTATCATACAAACCTTAACCTAAACCAGTCCGAATGTTTATCGTTTCTCAAATAACCACCAGAGTTTACGTCTCGGTTTTACTTTATAATTGGTTGTGATGTACTGTTTGATATGATTCATCGCTTCGTCATAATCATCTGTCACCAACACCAGGTTCATATCTTCTTTTGAAATCGTTCCGCGTTCGGCCATGTCATTCATTGCCTCCAACAGTTCGCGATAATATTCTTTTCCAAATAATACAATGGGAAACTGCGTGAGCGATTTTGTTTGTACCAGTGTAAGGGTTTCAAAAAACTCATCCATGGTACCAAATCCACCGGGCAGGATGATAAAGGCGTAACTATATTTAATCAGCAGCACTTTGCGAACAAAGAAGTGCTCGAATGTAACAGCTTTATGTACGTAAGGATTGATATGTTGCTCGAAAGGAAGTTGAATATTACACCCCACGGATAATCCTCCATTTTCGAAGGCGCCTTTATTGGCTGCTTCCATAATTCCGGGACCACCACCTGTCATGGTTGTAAAACCCATCTGTGCAATGCGTTTTCCGAACTCTTCCGCTTGTTTATAGTATTCGTGGTCGGCCTGAAAACGAGCAGAACCAAAAACCGTGATGCAGGGGCCGACAAAGTGAAGTGTACGAAAGCCTTTCAACATCTGTCTAAACACGCGGAAAGCAAAGCTGAGTTCATAGCCACGACTTTTGGGTCCATCCAGATAAACATGTTCCTTTCCCGGATAATTCTTTCTTCGTTCTTCATTTCCTGTTTTTTGGCAGCGATAAAATTAAGATATAATTTTCTTATACTATGCCTGATAACTAATGATATATCTCGCATTTAACCCGGTCAGGGTTTTGTTAAAGATAGTTGCTGAAATTTTCGTTGTGCGTAAAAACTCATTACTTTCGAAAATTAAACATCCACCAGCATGCGCATCATCAGTTATAATGTCAACGGCATCCGTGCAGCTATTAACAAAGGATTCATCGAATGGTTGAAAACAAACCCTGCTGATGTTATTTGTTTGCAGGAAACAAAGGCCGAAAAAGCGAATGTAAACCATACTCTTTTCAATGATCTGGGTTACCATGATTATTGGTTTAGTGCGCAGAAAAAGGGTTACAGTGGTGTTGCTGTTCTCACACGCATAAAGCCAGACCATGTTGAATATGGAACGGGCCATAAAATAAGTGATGATGAAGGGCGTGTAATACAACTCGATTTTGGTGACACGCGGCTTATCAATGCTTATTTTCCGTCGGGAACGAGTGGCGATGAGCGACAGAATTACAAATATGTTTGGCTCGATGAATTGATGGTGTATGTTAATCAATTAAAAAAGAAACGTCCCAAACTTATTCTTTGCGGCGACTATAATATTGCGCACCAGGCCATCGACATACATGATCCGAAAGGAAATAAAAACGCTAGCGGTTTCTTACCTGAAGAGCGTGCATGGATGACAAAATTCCTGGAGAGTGGCTGGGTGGATACATTCCGCGAAGTACATCCCGAACCACATCGCTATAGCTGGTGGAGCCAGCGTTTTCCTTCTGTACGATTGAATAATAAAGGCTGGCGCATTGATTACATCAATGTAACAGAACCGCTCCGGAAAAACATTGTGGATGCAGAGATATTTCCTGATGTGAAACACAGTGATCATTGCCCGGTATATTTGGAAGTAAAGTGATGTGATACCGGAGAGAAAATATGGAAATGAGGAAATGAGGAAATGAGGAAATGGGAAAATGGGAAAATGGGAAAATGTGTAAATGTGTAAATGTGTAAATGGGAAAATGTGGAAATGTGAAAGCGTGACAATATATAACTGGAAAAAAGTCGTGTCCGGCGCAGGAAAAATGAGCTATTAACCACCAAACCTAACTATGACAATTATCATCATTCTCATTATTGCACTTGTTTTTATTTTTCTTTTCCGGCAGGGCAATCAGAGCAACAAGATTGATCATTTGACCAATTTGGTTGAAAGAATGGCGAGCCAGCTCGCGGTGTTGAATCATAAACTGGAAAAGGGCACCACAATTCATGAGAAACAGGTTCGTGAGCAGGAAAAATCCAGTTCTGTTGTGGAGGACGTCTCAACAAATATTCCCCCCGCGCTGGCTCCGGTTCCGGTAGTTCGAGAAAAAGAAGTACCGTCCCCGGCGCCTCAGGTCGCTGCCATTACTCCTACACCTCCGTCTCCACCTCCAACCGTTCCTTTGGAAACGTCTATTGAAGATTACACACCCGCACGGGAGGCAGAAGACGCTATTTCCTGGCTGAAGAAAGAAAACATGGAAGAATTTATTGGCGGTCACCTGGCCAATAAAATAGGTATAGCTGTCCTCGTTTTAGGGATTGCATTTTTCGTCAAATACGCGATTGATAAAGATTGGATAAATGAAGTGGGTCGTGTGTCGATTGGGTTATTCTGTGGAGCGGCGCTTATCGGTATAGCTCATCGTACAAGAAAGAAATATCGCGCATTTAGCTCTGTATTAGTAGGTGGCGGACTTTCGGTGTTGTATTTCAGTATCGCATTTGCCTTTCATCAATATCATCTCCTCAGTCATCAGGCGGCGTTTGGTATTATGGTGCTCACTACTGTATTTGCTGTTGTTTTAGCGCTTTATTATAACCGGCAGGAACTAGCGATTATAGCGCTGATTGGCGGATTTGCAACACCTTTTCTGGCAAGTACCGGTAACGACAATTATATCGCATTGTTTACTTATCTCGCCATCCTTTGTGCTGGCATGACCGCCCTCTCCTGGTTCCGGAAATGGCCGGCGATTAATATCATCAGCATAATTGGATCTACAATCATATTCGGTGGATGGTTGATTGATCGCGCATGGATGGATAGTGCGCGTGTGTTTCCATTCAGGGATGCTTTGTTCTTTGCGACATTGTTCTTCGTGCTCTTTATGGCCATGCATATTCTCAACAATGTGAGAACAAGGCGTCCATTTGCTGCACTTGATTTTTTACTGATTGTTGCAACACAGCTGTTTTATTTCCTTGCCGGAATGACCTGTTTGTCAAATATAGATATGAGTTGGAAGGAAGGCATCTTTACGCTTTCGATGGCTGCGTTCAATGCGATTTTAGGGCTTTTCTTTTTCCGGAGCAAATCAATGGATCGTAACTTCAGCTGGTTAATGATTGGTATCAGTATTACACTGTTTACCCTGTTTGCATTGTTGCAGTTGAATGGACATGAAATGACTTTGTTCTGGTCGCTTGAAGCAATTTTGCTATTATGGATGGGTATTCGTACCAAATTCAAACTGCTTTTAACGGCATCCATTAACGTCCAGATGATCGCGGTGGTTAGTATCCTTTTTCTTTGGGTGTCAGAATACCTGTTTGAATATGTAGAAATGCCAGTAATGCTTAACAAGGTTTTTGTAAGCTCCGTTGTTGTAGGTGGCACTTTGTATCTTCGCCGATATCTTCTTCGCAAGAATGGTGTCGACGAGTTCAGCAATCCTACTACCTCTGATTATTTTAAGAATCAGTTATATCCTGTGGGGGCGGTTGTTATCCTGTTTCTTGCAGGCTTATTTGAAATCATGCATCAGTTCAGCATGGCCATACCTGAGGCGCCGGTGTACATGTTGTACGTTCAGCTATATCTTGTGTCGGTGGCGGCGTTGGCAACCCGCCTGAGTATCGGATTAAAAGTCCGGCCGTTTCTGTTGGTCTTTGTCAATATTGCAACATTCCTGTTGGTTTTATTATGCGCGCGAATGAATACGGATCTTCACCGCTTTTTGGTTGAAAAAGGCATGTCGTATCATTTTCTTGCCAATTGGCTGTCGATTCCATTTGTTCTTTATAACGCCGGCCAGTTGATTCGTTTTTTTCGCGATCCGGAGCCGGTGGAGTGGAAGGAATTTCAATACATGGTCAGTTGGGTTGTGTCGTTGGGACTTTTGTTATTCCTGGCGATAATTCTTTATCAGATAAATCTCGCCATTCATTTGGCTGCGCCGCTTGATACACCACGTTGGGAAACGCTATATTACAAAGCGCAACTCAGTATTCTTGGCGGGTTGTATGGTTTCCTGCTCATCTGGCTTGGCCTGCGTCACAATTACAAGCCGTTGCGAATTATATCTTTGTTGTTGTTTACAATAACACTGGTGAAATTATTCTTTTACGATATCCGAAATATCCCTCCCGGCGGCAAAATCGCTTCGTTTATTTTGTTGGGGGTACTATTGTTGTTGATTTCATTTATGTATCAACGAATCAAAGCGATTATTATGGACGAAGACAAAGGGAAATGAGGGGAAATGAGGGGAAATGTGGCAATATGTAAATGAGGAAATGTGGAAATGAGGAAATGAGGAAATGTGGAAATGCGGAGATTATATGCTAACACTTTGTAAGAAGAACAGATTTCCGAAATTATTTAACCCCAAATTTTCTCATTTACATATTTACATATTGCCACATTGTCACATTTCCTCATTTCCTCATTTTTCTCTTTTTCCCATTAGCTTTGCATCATGATAATCTACAACGTAACTACCCAGGTTGATCTGGTTATTGTCGAAGAGTGGCTGAAGTGGATGCGCGATGAGCATATTCCCGAGGTAACAGGTACCGGATGTTTTACACATGCGGTAATTCTGCAGATGATTGAAATCGACATTTCTGAAGCACATACCTATGCTGTGCAATATCATGCGGAAAGTAAATCTCATTACAATCGCTATATACGAGAATATGCCGAGTTGCTTCGCCGCAAATCGGTAGAGCGTTGGGGCAATAAAGTAATTGCCTTCCGCTCCGTACTACAGGTTGTGGATTGATTGTGTAAAACTCTTGCCGGGCGCGGGTTCCAGCGAATTTTCTTTTTGAAAATTGTATCGAAATTATTCGCTGATCTAAGTAAATGCGAATAAATTTGTGCCGTTTAAAACTTCAAAAAGACATACTATGAACAAAGCAGAATTAATTGCGAAGCTCGCTGAGGATGCAGGTATCACGAAGACACAGGCAAATGAGGCATTGGATTCTTTTGTAGAGGCAGTAACCAAAACACTGAAAGGCGGTGGCAAAGTGACCCTGGTAGGTTTTGGTACTTTTTCCGTGTCGAAAAGAGCAGCTCGCAATGGCCGTAACCCACAAACTGGCGAAGTAATCAAAATCAAAGCTCGTAAAGTTGCCCGTTTCAAAGCTGGTAAAGAACTCGCTGCGAAACTGTAACAGACAAATTCTGGATAAAAGCCCCTCTGCAACCCGCAATGGGGGCTTTTTTCATTAAATCAATTACCTTTACAACTCTAAAAAAATAAAATATGGGAAGAGGAGATAAAAAAACTGCAAAAGGAAAACGTTTCAAAGGCTCATTTGGTAAAGCACGCCCGGCAAAGAAGAAAGCAGTGGCGAAGAAAAAAAGGATAAAGGGAAATGTGTAAATGAGAAAATCTGGAAATGGGGAGATACGCAATACAGGTAAACTGTTGAATATTTTCACATTTCCACATTTTCTCATTTACACATTCTGTCTAAGGTGCCAGTCGCACCCGCTTCCAGCTCCCATCTTCCTGGAGCGAATATTCAATCCTGTCGTGCAGGCGCGATGGACGACCCTGCCAGAACTCCATAACAATCGGTTTTACACAAAAGCCTCCCCAATGGGATGGCCGCTTTAATGTGCCTGGCTTCAGATTCTGTGCGGCTTCCGCCAGCTTCGTCTCCAGCCAGTCGCGGCTTTCAATTATCCGGCTTTGCGGTGATATCGTAGCGCCCAACTGACTCCCTTCGGGCCGCGACGAAAAATAATCATCGCTTTCTTTTTCATCTACCTTTTTCACAATACCCGTAATACGCACCTGGCGTTCCAGTTCTTTCCAGAAAAACACCAAAGCAGCTTTGGGATTCTCCTGCAACTGACGCCCTTTATAGCTTTCGTAATTTGTAAAAAACAGGAATCCTTCAGGCGAATAGCCTTTTAATAAAACAATCCGTGCTGAGGGAATGCCATCAGCCGACGCCGTGGCCAGCGTCATCGCATTTACTTCATCAATCTCCGCTTCTACCGCCTGCTGCCACCACTTGTCGAATTGAACAATCGGATCAGCGGCAGTATCGTTTTCAGTAAGACTATACTGGGAATAATTTTTCCGGATGGAGGCGACGTCTTTGTTCATACCACAAAGCTACGACAGGAAAATGAGGAAATGAGGAAATGTGAAAATGTGGAAATGTGAAAATGTGGAAATGTGGAAATGTGATATTCCCAAAATGAAGTAGCTCTTAATTATTTACATTACCACATCGTCCTGTTACCATATTAGCACATTTTGCCTGCACCTGGATCGATACTACATTTTTCACAGCCCCGTCTGGCGCCGCATCAGTTGATCACGTTCTTCAGAAACCACATTCAGCATGCTTTCCAGCTCGCTTACGCGGCGAAGTTGATTTTCAAGCTTTTTATTGGTTTCCGAAACCACCTGTAAATCGTTGTTGAGTTCTTCCAGGTAGCTGACGCGCTTTTGTAATTGTTGGCGTTGAATATTTGCTTCACGCAATTTATCTTCTGTTTCTGCCAGCGCAGATTGTAAATGCTGGTTTTCGATTGAAAGACGCGTTGATTTATTGCGATGCTCTTCTACGTCGCGTTGCAGGCGTGTATGTTCTTCACGCAGGTCTTCAATTTCAAGATTGTTTAATCGCGCTGTTGTTAATTGCGATTCGAGTTTCTGAATTTTGCTCTGGAGCGTATTGAATTCCGCATAGGCGCTGTCGAGCATAGAGCTCATTTCTTTCGTCAGCTTTTGTTGTTGTTGGATATGCGCAATTTCATTTTCCTTTTCATTCAACGTCCGGCGCATTTCTTCCAGCTGGCCATATAGCTCCTCATTATTGCGCATCATTTCGCGTTCTTTCTCTTCTTTTTCTTTGATGATGTCAATATTGCCCAGGAGTTCGTTGATTTTTTGATTATGTTCTGAAAGACTTTTCTGAGCCTGACGCAACTGATCGAGGTAATCTGGTTTGTCTGCATGTACTTCCTGGCGTGATGCACGCTCCTGTTCCAGCTCGGCGCGAATATTTTGTATTTCAGCTCGCAGTTCCTGAATCAAAACCTGTTGTTCGTCGTTTTTGTGTGAAGCGGCGCGGCTGATCATCAGTTCTCCCTGCAGGTTTTGCACCTGGTTGCGCAATACTTCCAGTTCGTGTTCAACATCCTCGTTGGGTTGCGATTCAGCCAGTGTGTTCTTCAGTTCTGCTTTTAGCAAACGATGTTCACGTTTCACTTCATCGAGCTCCATGTTGTAGATACGGCTGTTTTCTTCCGACTCCTGCAACTGAGCTTTCAATTCAGCGAGTTCTTTCTCGCGTGCTTCCATGTCGTTGAAGTAACGCAACTTCCATTCGTCGCGTGCAAAAGAGGTTTGTTCCATCTCTTCTGTTGCTGCGCGCAAATTCTTGCGGCTTGCAATAAAGAAATGAATGGTGATACCCAGGATTATTGCTCCAAACAGCAACAACACAATTTCCAGGATGGAAAGACTTAGGGTGGCGGCCATAGTAAAATCGTCGTATTAAAAACGGTGGTTAAATCAGGAATAAATACCCGGTAACCGGCTATTTCGTTTTTACAATAGGAGGGAAGTGAACGCAAGATAATCGCTATCTTCAATAATTAAAAGACCCGTGCATAAAATGAAGAAAATTGTTGGCCTGTTTTTCATAATTTTTTCAGCTGGTAGCGCATTTTCGCAGGATAGCATTTGGTATCAGGCATTTACAGGGAGAATTGACCGCTACCCCATCACCCTGCACCTCCAAAAATCGGCCGAAAGCCATTCGGGTTTTTACTATTACCACAACTCAAAACTGCCAATTGAGCTTGTAGAGCTCATTGGCTATGAAAATTTACGATTGAGTGGCTACTCACTTCTGACGATAGATTCTGAAGTTGAACCCGAGATTTTTTCATTACAATTGAAGGGCGACTCCCTGAACGGCACCTGGCAACTGAACGAAAGCAGCCGCAAACTCGAAGTCAAACTTACGCGAATGGAAGCCACGCCATTTGTTTTTCAAAACTGGACTACGAGCGGTGTATTTAAATTGAAACCGGAGTTAGAAGAGAGTGCCGGTGCAGCTTACGATGGTAATATTTTATGGCCGGTGGGAAAACAAAGTTATATACCTGCGCTGCAAAAAGCCATCAACAAGCTCGTGAATGAGGTTGCAGAAATCAGATCACCACTTCAATATTTAGAAACGCAAAGGGATCTTTACCTGGAAGATTACAGGAAGGAACTGCGTGAAGTGGCCGACAGCGACTGGATGGAATATCCATCAAGTTATAGCTATTCCCTTGCGCAAAATATGAACCTTGTTTATTTTTCTGATAAATGGGTGAGTCTGGAATCGTTCTGGCATTCCTATAGCGGCGGGGCGCATGGCAACTACGGATCCGCCTATCTCTGCTTCGATTTCTCGCGGCAACGTGCACTTGAGTTAAAGGATATCCTGACTCCTGCAGGCTTCACCGTGCTGCCCACATTAATGGCGCAAAGCCTGCGCAAACAACTGGGATTAAAAGCAAATGAACCGTTAACTGAAGGCGGTCTGTTTGAAGACGAAGTTCCGGTTACGGAGAATTTCTATCTCACCGACACAGGTATCTGCTTCAGTTATACACCCTACGAAATAGGGCCCTATGCAATGGGGGAAATAAGAATCTTCCTTACGTTCCAGCAATTAAAAGCATACCTGCAGGCAGGTTGGCCCGGCAAATAAGAACTGGTAAAGCGATTAACCTTTGACGAGGGTTCCTACTTTTTCGCCTGTAACCACACGGCGGAGGTTGCCTTCTTTGTTCATATCAAAAACGATGATCGGCAGGTTGTTTTCCATGCAAAGTGTGAAGGCGGTCATATCCATTACGCGGAGGTTTTTGCTCAGGCATTCCTGGAACGTAATGTTTTCAAATTTTGTTGCTGTTGGATCTTTTTCGGGATCGGCGGTGTAGATGCCATCAACTCGTGTTCCTTTCAGGATTACGTCGGCATTTATTTCAATAGCGCGGAGTGATCCGGCTGTATCGGTAGTAAAGTAAGGGTTACCTGTGCCGGCACCGAAGATTACCACACGTCCTTTTTCAACGTGGCGGATGGCGCGGCGGCGGATATAAGGCTCCGCAATTTGTTCCATTTTTATGGCGCTTTGCAGACGGGTGTAAACCCCTACCCGCTCCAGGCCTGCTTGCAAAGCCATACCATTGATCACAGTGGCCAGCATTCCCATATAGTCGCCATGGGCGCGCTCTATACCCGTTTCTGCCTCATTCATGCCCCTGTAAATATTTCCACCGCCAATTACAATCGCTACCTGTACACCAAGATCCGTGATGGATTTAATGTCCAATGCATACTGGGCAATCACGCTCGAGTCCATTCCGAAACTCTTATCACCCATCAGCGATTCACCAGACAGTTTTAACAGGATACGTTTGTACTTTGGCAACATGGTGTTTGTTTTTGCTTTGCGAAGATAGGAAAAGGAGTAGATAAGGCAAGGTTCATCTCGAGACAATGTGAAAATGAGGAAATGAGGAAATATGTAAATAGGGGGATTTGTAAATAGAGAAACGTTATTACCGCGTGGATATTTCCTCATTTCCTCATTTTCTCATTTTCTCATTGCCACATTATTTCCAGTTATTTTTATGCGCCAACGTAATTACCTGTGCTCTCGAGTTCACATGCAACTTGTCATAGATATTTGCGATGTGCTTGCGTACGGTAAGAACGCTGAGGTCGAGTTGAGCCGCAATGGTTTTGGCGTCCCAGCCGCTAACCATGTGCTGGAGAATTTCCTTCTCACGCTCAGTGATGTTGACGGGGAGATTGCTACTTTCTGTTTTACCTGCATCCTGTGTTTCAGGAGCACGACTCAACAGTTGCAGGGCTTTCCGTGCAATCGCCGGACTCATGGGCGCGCCGCCCGTTTCCAACACATTCACTACTGCATCCTGCAGCACCGATGCAGGTTCATGTTTCAATAAATATCCGGATGCACCGGCACGAATGGCTTCAAAAATTTTATCATCATCATCAAATACTGTTAATACAATAAAATGTACCTGTGGATACAAAGCTTTTGCGTGGCGGATGGTTTCGATGCCGTTTAATTGTGGCATTTCCAAATCCATAAAAACAACATGTGGCAGGTTGTTATGCGGAAGTCCTTTTAATTCTTCCAGGCATTCATCACCATTGGCTGCTGTGAAAACAAGCTGCATTTTTTCAGACAGCTTTAGCTTTTGCATAAATGTATTCCTGTTGACGGCATTATCCTCGGCCAGTGCAACTTTAAATTGGTTTGATGTTGTAGAAAGACATAATGGTATGGTTATGGTGTAGTTGGTTTGGAGTGAACGGGTGATATCAAAACCTGGAGTCCATGGGGTTGTGTATTAAACCAGCTAATCTGACAGCCGGCTGCCAGGGCGCGCCGCTTCATATTAACCAGTCCATTTCCGCCTGGCGATGATGCAACTGACTTTAACCCCGTTCCATTGTCGTGCACGCCAATTTTCCAGTTCTGGTCACTTTCTATCGAAACCGACACACGACTACCCTGGCTATGTTTCAATGAATTTACAACAGCTTCCTGTATGATCCGGAATAAATGATAAGCCTGGGTTGGCGGAAAGGGTATATCATTTGAAATATTTTCGCTTAACATCAGTTCTATATGCGGGTAACTCGGGCGAAGGCGCCGGAGAAAAATTTTGATCCGGTCACTGATTGCGGTCAGCGTCATGGTTTCTTTATTCAATGCCCAGATTGTATCAGAAAGTTGGGCTACAATGGCCTGCGAGTTATTGCGCAGCTCCTGCAACGCATTTGCCTGCTGACTGTCTTTTTCCTGTGTACCCAGGAAGTCGAGATTAGATGCGATGCTGGCTGCATACGCACCCAGGTTATCGTGTAAATCAGCAGCGATTCGTTTACGCTCGTTTTCTTCTGCTTCCGCTTTCTCACGTTCCAGCAATAATTGCATTTTCAATTTCTCCCGTTTTCTGTAACTCACAAATACCAACATTGCAACGATGGCTGCAAATGCAACACAGGCAACCGTGAGATAAAAAAGATTATTCTTTTTAACGAGACTTAATTGCTGCTGAATAATCGTATTCTCTTTTTTCTGTACCTCATACTTTGTCTGCATTTCCGCGATAGCTTCGGCAGAATTTGCGAGGTAAAAAGAGTCTTTTGCAGAGATGATACGTTCCAGCGTTTCCTGGTATTGTTTATCGTCGCCAATGAACCTGTAACAACGCGCTAGCGCTTCGTAATAACTCAAACGTAGATTTACATTATTTGAAAAGACTTTGCCTTTTTCCGAGAGTTGAATCCTGCACATTGCCGCGTTGCAATGCTTCCTTGCAAAATTCAATCGCTTTTTGCGCCTGTCCGGTTTCGAGATAAAAATCCATTAATGATAAATTATCATCGAGCCACATACTACCATCATTGGTTTGGCGGCGCACTTCAATCATTTGTTTCAATGCCGCTTCGGCGCTATCCAGCTGTTTTAGTTTTATAAAAATGGACGACTGGCGTTGCAGTGCATGTGCGAGGTTGGAGAGATTTTGCTCTTTTGAAAAAAGATCAACACCCTGCCTGATAAAATATGCCGATGAATCTAATTTACCTGCCTGCATAAAAGCATCCGCCATGTTGGTAAAGATGGCAGCGCGAATAGGTTCATGTTTATCAGATGAAGATGTATAATTATAAGCGCGGTGCAACCACATCAGCGCAGTGCGTGGGGCAGATCGTTGCAAAGCGATTGAAGCGATGGTATTCATGTTGGCTGCGACATGAACTGTATCGGAAAAACGTTCGGCATCGCTAACCAGTTTATACAATACCTGCAGTGCTTCTGGATATTTTAGTTGCCCCCCGTAGTACAACGCTTTTTGTCTTGCGGCTTTAAAGTGCAGATCGCGAATTGATGCGTCTTCTACCGGCGCACCTTTTAAAACCGGTTCAACAGTTATCAGTGCCGAGTCGATCCAGCCCCATCGGAAGTACATATTTGCATAAGCGAGGTCGCCGAGTATTTTATCCCTGCGGTCGCCGATTTGTGCGGCAAGTCGTCTCGCCCATCCAACATAAAACTCCAATGTATCGCGGTGAATATTCCGGCTCTCTTCGCAAAGTGACAGCAAAGCCTGGAGACGGTCCTTTTCACTGGCTGCTACGTATATGTCTCTTTTGAGGCTGTCGATAAGCCTCGTTTGCGCCCACGAGGTATCCAGCAGCCCCAGGCCGATAAGCAGTATTAGGATGGATTTGCGCATGCGTAGTATCCAAATATATTCAATAGGGAGCGGAAAAACGGGGAGATACTACAAATTGAGTAGAGGCGAGGAAATGGGGAAATGTGGAAATGAGAAAATGTGACAATGTGGTAATGTGGCAATGTGACAATATTTGAAATGGTTGAAGAGGTTTTCCCGGTGGTTCTTTGCCGCTTACCATTTTGCCGCTTGCCGTTTTGCCGTTTGCCGCTTGCCGTTTGTCGTTTGCCGTTTGCCGCTTGCCGTTTTGCCGCTTGCCGTTGCCGTTTGCCGTTTGCCGCTTGCCGCTTGCCTATAAATCAAAAAAGCCTCTCGCGGCTGCGAAAGGCTTTTTGATTTTATTTCTCCCTGGTTATTAACCAAGTGCTACGCGTTTGAATTCGGTAACTGTGATGTTGCCTGATTCTTTCAGGTAATCAGCCACTGATTTGCCAGCGTCTTTTACGAAAGGCTGTGCAGTGAGTGTGTTTTCTTTAAAGAATGCACCCAGTTTACCTTCAGCAATTTTAGCCAACATTTCTTCGGGTTTGCCAGCCATCTTTGGATCTTCTTTCATTACATCCATGATGATAGCTTTTTCGCGAGCGATTACTTCTGCAGAAACGCTGCTTGCGTCAACCGCTACGGGGTTGAGGGCAGCAATTTGCATAGCAATGTCTTTACCCACTTCAGCAGCATCGCTGCTCAAACCTACCAGTACACCGATGCGGTAAGCACCGTGAATGTAAGAAGCTACATAAGGAGCCTCGATACGCTCGTACTTCGTGATCCCGATTTTCTCGCCAATAGAAGCCAGTTTATCGTTGATCAGGTCGTTTACAGTTACGCTACCGATTTTAACATTACCCAGTTCTTCAGCTGTTTTTGCATTATTTGCAATTGCAGCGTCGGCGATGCTTTGAGCAAAGGCGATGAAGTCTGTGTTTTTAGATACGAAGTCAGTTTCGCAGCTAATGCATACAACGATACCGCTTTTATTGTCGGCAGTTGTTTGTGCAATTACAACACCTTCTTTTGCTTCGCGGTCGCTACGTTTTGCAGCAACTTTTTGTCCTTGCTTACGCAGCCAGTCGATGGCAGCTTCAAAATCACCGTTTGTTTCGGTAAGAGCTTTGCGGCAATCCATCATGCCGGCACCAGTTGCCTGGCGAAGTTTATTTATATCCTGTGCGCTAATGGTTACAGTAGACATAATAATCATTTAAATTTTGCAATAAGAAAATCGAATCACATCCGTTGTCGACGATTAACGGCGACCACCGGGAGCTCCACCAGGAGAGCGGCGGCGTTGACCACCCTGTCCTGCACCAGGTCCGCGACCACCACCTTGTCCGCCACGACCACCACGGCCACCGCGTCCGCCTTCAGCTTGCGCTTCGGCTTCAAGGCGTGCTGCTTTCCTTTCTTTTTCGTCATCGCTGCCCTCGTCTGTATCTTCATCTTTCGCAGCCTGACGCTCAGCCAAACCTTCAGCAATTGCTGCAGTGATGTAGTTTACCATGATTGCGATCGACTTGGTAGCGTCATCGTTACCAGGAATAGCAAAGTCAACTTTGTTAGGATCACAGTTGGTATCAACGATACCAAAAGTTGTGATGCCCAGGCGTTTTGCTTCTGCAAGTCCGATGTGCTCATGACCGATGTCGATGATGAACAAAGCAGCTGGTACGCGACCCAGTTGGGCGATACCACCTAATACTTTTTCCATCTTCTCTTTATCACGCGTTAAAGTCAGTCTTTCTTTTTTGGTAATGCTGTCGAATGAACCGTCGCCCAGCATTTTTTCGATGCTCTGCATCTTCTTCACGCTCTTACGAACGGTGTTGAAGTTGGTAAGCATACCACCCAGCCAACGCTCAGTAACATAAGGCATATTAACACGTTGAGCGCATTCGCTCACGATGTCTTTCGCCTGTTTTTTAGTACCAACGAAGAGGATTTTTTTACCGCTGCGTGCAATCTGCTTCATAGCAGCTGCAGTTTCCTGCAGGCACTCAACTGTTTTATTCAGATCAATGATATGGATACCTTTCTTTTTCAGCAAAGATGTAAGGCAACATCTTGGGATTCCATTTCTTCTTCAGGTGACCGAAGTGAACACCGGCTTCCAGCAGTTGCTGTTGTAAGGATGTATTGTTTTCCATTTATTAAGAATGTTTATCGATTGTTGTTTAATGTTTATTGTTTTTAGTTTATGGTTTACTGTTGTCTGCCGGGCTTTGAAAAACCAGCCAGATACCATAAACCAAAAACCATAAACCCGATTAACGCTTGGAGAACTGGTAGCTTCTGCGCGCTTTTTTGTGACCGAATTTTTTACGTTCAACAGAGCGCGGGTCACGTTTCAGCAAACCTGCAGCTTTCAGAGCGGGGCGAAACTCAGGGTTCAGGTCAACCAGTACGCGGGAAATACCCAGCATAGCAGCTTCAGCCTGTCCTTTTACACCACCACCGGCAGCGTTGATTTTAATATCGAATTTACCAACGGCATCAATCGTCTTCAACGGACGCTCTACCTGATTTTGCAGGTATACCAGGGGAAAATACTCCTTGTAGTCCTTGTCGTTAACAGTGATCTTTCCTTCGCCTTTGCTCAGGAATACGCGGGTCACTGCCTCTTTCCGACGACCTACTCCATTTTTTTGCTTTTCCATTTATATTATTTTGTAAATGTTAGAATTTGAGACGTTGCTTTTAACAACATCAGTGGTTTAGAATTTCAGTTCTTTAGGTTGTTGTGCTCCATGAGGATGCTCAGCGCCAACATATACAAACAGCTTTTTGTACATCTTGCGGCCCAGGCGATTTTTAGGAAGCATACCTTTTACAGCTCTTTCCACTACTACTTCAGGACGACGCTTCAACAGGTTGCCTGCAGCTTCTTCTTTCAAACCACCAGGATAACCTGTAAAGTGGTCATACATTTTCTGATTCAGTTTGTCACCAGTCAGAACAACTTTCTCAGCATTAATAACGATGATGTAATCTCCGGTATCAACGTGTGGAGTGTAAGACGGCTTGTTTTTTCCGCGCAGAATCGCAGCGATTCTTGCACTCATGCGGCCTACGGTTTGATTAGTACCGTCCACAACGTACCAGTTGCGTTTAACGGTAGCCTCGTTCGCATGTTTGGTCGTGAAATGTAATTTACTCATTGTTTAATCTTTGCGCGATGCATCGATGCATCACTGTTTTTTAGATAATTCCACCGGGCTATCCCCCGGCAGGCCTTAATCAGCTTTCGCCATTTTAAGGGTCGCAAAGATAGGAGAGTTATTTGGGTATTTTCGTGTTTTTCGAAACAGTTTTTTAGAGACGCCTTTGCAAGTTACTGATTTTCAATAAAAATTTTGCACGTTATTTTTAGAGGATTAAGAAAATGCAAGCGCGCAAGGCTAATATCCTGTACCGGGCCGGCTCATAGATTACCGGATCCAGGGAGCTTAAAGCCCTTGTTCACCCAAACTGCTGCCGTTTCCGCTACCTATTAAGTTAAATAATCACATTGGAAACCGATTTGGGCAATCGCATATTTACCTGCCAGCCTTTTTCACCCGGTTATTGGAAATCTACGATGCTAAGAAATAAATACAGATATTGAAAATGAACAAATTAGCATCGTCAATAAATAATTTATCCCAAAAGCTTGCAAATCCTGAAACGAGTTATTACGTTTGCTACGCAATGCGGAAAACCACATAAGTAACCGGAAAAATACGTAAAACTACGATCCGGAAAATACCGAAACTGGTTTTTGATATTGCATACGCATTCCAATATTGCTTTGGCAAATCACCTAAAAACGAAACAATAAAGGCATGCGGCTGATCCTTACCATCATATTTATGAGCACTCTGGGATTAAGTTCCAATTATGCGGCAAAGGCTCACCACCCTGCCGTCCCTTTTACAAGCACCTATTTCATCACCAACGGCACAAAGCCGGTTGAATTTAAAAATTTGACATGCGTGCGCAAAGAAGATCGCATAGCATTAAGCTGGTCCATTCAAAACAATGAATCAGCCGACCGGCTCATCGTGCAACGAAGCCAAAATGGAAAGAAGTTTGAAATGGCTGGCCTCGTTTTCGGTACCGACAAAAACTCCAATGACCAGTATCAGTTTTTCGAAACCAATAAAAGCCGTAAAGCTTATTACCGGGTTATTGTAGTGAACAAAGACAAGACAGTGAGTTACTCGCCTGTCGTTCGCGTGGCAAGCGAAAAATAAAATACCTGTCCTGTACAGTTATTTATTGCCCAATAAAATTTGTTTATCAATCAGAGGGGTGATCCTTATCGATCACTAATACACTTAGAGTTTCAAAAGAGAAACGGTCCTTTTTCTAAAGGACCGTCTTTTTTTATACGTTACACAAACCGGGTTCAACGCAATTATACTTTTTGTTTTTTATTGCTCGATTGAAGATAAGTCTGAATCGCTTTTACATACGCATCAAAAGCTTTCATACCTTCCTTCGTAATTTTACAAACCGTTTGCGGATAGTTTTCTTTAAACTGTTTAATCACATCTATATAACCGGCGTCTTTTAATTTCTGCAACTGCACACTCAGGTTGCCCGCAGTGGCATTAGTTTTTTCTTTGATGAGCGTAAACTCTGCTTCTTTCCCATTCATCAATAAAGAAACAATGGCCAGCCTTAACTGTGAATGTAATATGGGATCCAGGTCCTTAAACATGCTATAATCTCTCCTTTTCCATTTGCGAATATACCATCTATAAATAAGGGCGGCTGTTTCAGTAAATAAATGACTAAAACAACGACAAAAAATATTGGACAGTCGACTTTCCCCAGGAAGGATGAATATCGGATGCAGGTTGATATATTTCAAATTTGCTGAGCGCCGATTCAAACCTTTTTTTCGCTTCTTCTTTATCACCACCAAACTGCTCGGGTGTATAATACAGATCCTGCCCTTCCAACATAAAGATGCGTGGGTTTTCAGGATCCAGCCCTTTCGCTTTTTGTAATGCCTCCATTGCTATTGGACCGTATGTGGCATAGCGCGACATTGGATCCGCCATCAAACGCAGGGAGGCAATCATTTTTTTACAATAAAAATTTCAGCATTGGGAGCACCAACAAGAGTTTCCGCTTTTTGCAATAATTCTTCAGCTTTATCGGCGTATGGATCTGTTACCGCAGGTGAAGGACTCGCTCCGCCCGTCATATAACCCAGGTTCACCTGGCAAAGTGCGGCATAGTAATAGGGTAGCCACTGCGTTTTTTTCCGCATCGGCAATCCGCTGGAATGTATTGCCCAAAGCCAGCAAAGATTGCGGCGCATGCGTGGTATCAATTGCCGGCACCCACTGCTGCATGGTCTTTGTATACTTTTCACTCTGCGCCTTTCCAGCTAACGCAATTAATAGTATAGATAAAATCAGGATAGACTGTTTCATTTTTATTGGTTTAGATTTTGTTGAATTAGATGGGATAGGAATCGGAGATCGATGGTCGATGGTCGGAGATCGATGATCGATGAACGATATTCATCTCCACATTTCCTATTTCCTTATTTTCACATTCCCACATTCCATATTTCCACATTTCCATATTTCCACATTGGCCGCGAAGCGGCCTACAATGCATTGTTCATTACTTCGTCGCTCCTGTCAATTCCAAAGCTGATAAAGCAGCCAATGAAAACAAACATGCGTGATGTAGGCGTAACCTCCTGGCGACGTAATCCATTGAGTGAATACTGGTAGCCATACACCTGTTTCAGGTTAAATATATTGCTCACCTGCAGCACCCATACTGTATATGATTTCGGGTTCTGTTTTCCAATAAACGGTAAATAGTTGATAGAGAAACTTACATTGTGATATGCCTGTATACGACCGCGGTCGGAAAATTTGTACTGATCATCATTGTTGTCGTAAACAATATTATAAAATGGACGTCCGCTGGCAAAGTTGTAAGCGGCGTTTAGATTTGTTTTCCATTTTTGTACAAACTTTTTTTACAATCAGCGATGAGGTATGCTTTGCGGCAAAGTTGGGTTCGATGGCAGTAGGAAAAGTCAGGAAATCACGTTTTGTATCGAGGTAGGAGTACGAAATCCAGTAATCAAGTGTTGGTATTGATTTTTTATCACGCCAGAAAAACTCAATTCCCTTGGCGTCTCCATAGCCTTTATTATTGATAGCCGTTTCCCGGTAGTCAACAAATCCTGTTTTTACGAGGTCATCGTATTTTTTATAAAATATTTCTGCGCGGAAAGTCTGCTGACTTACTGATCGCATATATTGCGCAACATAGTGCGTTGCTTTCATAAAATTCAGGCGCTCGGATGTTGGCAAATAGCGACGTTCAGGATTTTGATAAAATATGCCGTACGCCAGTGAAGCCTGTGAACCTTTTCCAAGTTTATAAGCAAGTGAAAGGCGTGGTGCAATATTATTGCGGTCGATGATGCTGGCATGCTCCATCCGCAGGCCCGCTTTTGCCGCTAGTGCATTGGTGATATAAATATCTGCTTCGGCAAAACCTGAAGTTATCCGGTCTTTGATGGATCCTTCAAAAACCTGGTTGTTGTATGACCGATAGTTAAATTCTTCGTTCGCGCCATTATATTCGGCACCAAACCGTACGGCACTTAAACCGCGTAGACGTCGTTCAAAAACCATTCGCGTGTTGAAATAATTGCCGATTGATTTTATTTTAAAATTCTTTCCCTCAAGGGTGCCGAGAACAACATCGTCTTTATCGGCATCCTGCATGTTTGATTTAATATTATCCAGGTTATACGTATAAGAAACGCCAAGCTGCATTTTCCAACCTTTTCCAAGCGACTCGCGCCAGGAGAGGTTGTGGTAATGGTTGGTATTGCTGATGGCAAAGCGATCGTAGTAACCCAGCGAATCAATACTGGGTGTGGTAAAATCCAGCTTACTGCTACTAAAATAGCCGTAATATTTTAGCATACCGGTAGCCGAGGTTTTAATGCGGAAGTTTGCATCGCCGGTATGATAACTCGGTGCTGTGGAGTAGTCCTGTTTTTGTTTAATTAAAGCGAATGCAGGCGCCAGGTTTGTGTAGCCGTAACTGGCACCATACGATGCTTTTTTATTCGACGTAAGCTGTTGGAAACCGCCGTTTGCACCGAGCACACTCAGGCCAGCGTTGGCTGAACTTGTTTCAGGCAGATCTATGGATTCAAGGATGAGTGCAGATGACAAAGCCTGTCCGTAGAGTGCACTATAGCCACCGGTGCTAAAAACGGTTCCTTTAAAAATAAACGGTGAAAACCTGCTAAACTGCGCGATTCCCGGAACGCTGCTGAAGAAGAAATTGTTGACGAGTGTTCCATCAATAAAGGTTTTAGTTTCTGCTGCCGTTCCGCCGCGAACAAATAATCCTTCACTCTCCCCTACCTGCTGCGCTCCCGGAAGGGTTTTTAAAGCTCCTGTAACATCGCCATTGGCGCTGGCGGTTGTAACAATATCCAGTGGTTCCAGGAATGCAGTGGCGCGTTTGCGATCGCTGGCTTCAAATGTACCTGCGGAAATGGTAACTGCCTGCAGTTCGGTAATTTCTTCTTTGAGAATAATGTTGACAACAACATCGCCTCCTTTCAGCTCAAGGGTGTGTTCATATGTTTTGAATCCAGTGGCGGTTGCTACCAGCGTTTGTGTACCCGTTTCCATTGTGGGGAATGCGAATTTGCCCGAGCTGTCGGTAGTGGCGCCGTCATAGCTGTCTTTAATGCTGATGCTTACTCCGTAAACTGGTTTACTACGTGGGTTGGTCACGCGGCCGCTCACTTGTGTGGTTTGACCGTGCGCCGCCAGGGCGACTGGAATTAGTATTCCGCAGAGAAAAAAACGAATGATAAGGTTCATGGTTTAGTCAATGGCATATCAAATGTAATCTGGTTTATATTATAAACCAAAAAATATGCGGGAGCCGTAAGACGTGAGACATGAGGCTGCAAACTGTTAAAGCAAATGCAGCGATTCTTATAGGCGAACGCGGAACTTACACCGCACAAAAGTCTGTGTAATCTGTTTGAACCTCTTCCAGTGAGAACCCTCACGCAAATTGCCCCGGGTAATGCGGAGCACGGAGGCATTGCCGTATTTTCTTTTCACGGTTTGCCGTTTCACGGTTCAGGCATTCCCCATTGCCACATTTTGCGAAACGCTCCACTCTTCCAAATAAAAGAAAAACCTTCCAGGGGTTACGGCCTGAAAGGTTTTAGATTGTCTGAACCCTATTGAAAACTCAGCTTACTGTTTTACGATCTTTTGTTGTACTGTTTCGCCTTCGCAGTTAACACGGATGATGTAGAATCCGCTATTCAAACGGCTGAGGTCGAAAGTTTCAGTCTGACTTGCAGCACCAGGCTTGCGAGAGGTGATCAACTGGCCACTCTGGCTGATCAGTTCGTAGCTGATCGCTTTGCCCTGCCATGCTGCGGGGACAGTTACGCTTACAGTGTTAACCGCAGGATTGGGATAAGTAATGATGCTCAACGCACCTGTACCCTGCTTGCTGATGTGAATCAGACGTACTTGTGAATATTCAGATTTTTTGTCGATATCAACTGAACGGAGGCGGTAGTAAACTACACCTGCTTTGCTCATGTCAAGTTGCTTATCGCTGAAAGTATAAGTTTGTTTTTCGTCGGTGTTACCGTAAGCGAACACCATACCGATTGATTTGTAATCGCGGCCATCGAAGCTGCGCTCTACTTCAAAATGGCTCACATTTTTTCTCCATTGAAGTAACCCATTTCAGGTCAGCATTACCCTGGTTCAGGGTTGCTGTGAAAGAGCTCAGTTTAACAGGCAGTGTAGATTCAACAGGAGTTGTGAAATCAAGACCGCGGAACCAAAGTGAGTTCTGGCGTTCTGCTTCGCTACTGGTCTGGTTACCTGTTTTACCACCGATACGAACCCGGAAGAAGCTTTTATTTGTAAAGCGGAGGCTCGCCATTACGCGTGTTTCAGTTGGGCTGATACCAGCATAAGAAGTTAAAGGTGCGGTAAACTCACGACCCAAAGTTTGTTGACCAAAAACCGTGGCAGTTACCTGCTGTGAAGTCAACTGTGTATTGCTCTCAACAGTATAAGTAGTGGCGTTATAGAAAGAAACCATTTCACGGAGTGAATTGTTATCGCCATCAATATCGAGCGCAGTCACATCGAAAGCGTTTACCTGTACTGGAGTTGAAGAGTTCTTTTCTTACAAAGCGAACGTCAAAATCCATCCACCAGGTGGTGTTTCTGGCTGCTGAAGAACCAGAAGAAGGAGCGATCTGGGGCTGCCATGCATTGTCTGATCCTGTGCTGGAAATGTCCAGGTTAACCAGGCGAACGCTGGAGCTGCTTCGGGCAGCAATGTAAACCAGGGCATCAATGTCGGTAGTAACGTCTTTAAAGCGATAAACTGCACCATTCACACCATGTGTTCCCGATTCGAGAACTGCATTTTTAAATGAAAGCTCAGGTGCTACTGTGCTTTGTGTAAAAGCGGTGGCAGAAGAGAGGAAAGCTGTAGCAGCTACAACTGTTCTTTTTGAAAGAGTTTACAAAGGGTAAAGCTGTTTTCATGTCGTGTTCGTTTAGGGTTCGGGTAAAATGTTTCAACCTTTCTGGAGGCGAATCCCCCGTAAAAGCACCAGTTTGATAACCGGGATTCCTGCTTTTAACTTCGGATTCTTTCTCGCCCCTATGGGGTTGTTACGGATTCGAACGCTAAAATAATACGACGTATTTACCGATGCAAGCTTTTCGCGAAGTTTTTCGTAAAAAAATACAGTATTTTCTGTAGTAGTTTTACTATTTACGCTGATATACAATTAATTACGGGTAAAAATTTTTCTCCTCAATGGGGAAATTTTTAGACATCACGGGGATAATACTGTATTTCTACCCGTAATTTAACGAATCAGCTGAGTATTTTAATGAATTCTTACCTGCCCGTTTTCTAAAATAAAAAACCCGCTGCAAGAGCGGGTAAAAGTATTGTGGTAAAAAACAAAATTTAGTATGTCGTTCGTGTATCAGGTGCCTTCGAAACCATGCTCTCAATAGCTTACAAAAAAAGCCCCGCTTTTCAGCGAGGCTTTTTGATTATTTGTATTGAGGAATAATTGATTGTGCGAGTTCGACCATTTTCTTCAGGCCGTCATCTGGCAGATTTCCTTTTTTGAACTGGGCCAGCACATCCGGCAGCTTGTTGTCCATTTCCAGCAGGAAATGATCTTCAAATTCCCTTACTTTCTTCACCGCTACATCTTTCAGGTAGCCATTTGTACCCAGGTAAATAATTGCAACCTGTTTTTCAACCGCAAACGGAGTGTACTGAGGTTGTTTCAGGATTTCCACGTTACGTGCACCTTTGTCGATTACGTTCTTTGTTGCAGCATCGAGGTCGCCGCCGAATTTAGAGAACGCTTCCAGCTCACGATAGAGAGCCTGGTCGAGTTTCAGCGTACCAGCAACCTTCTTCATCGATTTGATCTGAGCGTTACCACCCACACGGCTTACAGAGATACCTACGTTAATCGCAGGACGGATACCGGAAAGGAACAGGTTCGATTCCAGGAAGATCTGTCCGTCTGTAATAGAGATTACGTTGGTTGGGATATAAGCTGATACGTCACCAGCCTGGGTTTCGATAATTGGCAGGGCAGTAAGTGAACCACCACCTTTTACGAGGTGACGGATGCTATCGGGCAGATCGTTCATGTTCTTCACGATCTCATCGTTGTTGATCACTTTAGCGGCACGTTCCAGCAAGCGGCTGTGCAGGTAGAATACGTCACCAGGATAAGCTTCACGACCTGGAGGGCGACGCAGCAGCAGTGATACCTCACGGTAAGCTACGGCCTGTTTTGAAAGGTCATCATAAATGATCAGAGCAGGACGGCCTGTATCGCGGAAGAACTCACCGATAGCAGCACCCGCAAAAGGAGCATAGAATTGCAGAGGTGCAGGATCAGATGCACTGGCTGCAACAATGGTAGTATATTCCATAGCGCCATTGTCCTGCAAGGTTTTCATTACACCCGCAATAGTTGACGCTTTTTGTCCGATCGCTACATATATACAATATACAGGATTACCTGCGGCGAAGAATTCACGCTGATTGATAATGGTATCGATGGCGATTGCTGTTTTACCAGTCTGACGGTCACCGATGATCAGCTCACGCTGTCCACGCCCGATGGGGATCATGGCATCGATGGCTTTGATACCTGTTTGCAGGGTTCTTTTACCGGCTCACGGAAGATTACACCCGGTGCTTTACGCTCCAGGGGCATTTCGTAACGCTCACCTGCAATGGGACCTTTACCGTCGATAGGCTCACCGAGCGTGTTTACCACACGGCCAACCATACCTTCGCCTACTTTAATAGAAGCGATCTGTCCGGTACGACGAACTTTCGCACCTTCTTTGATATCGCCGCTTTCACCCATGAGTACTACACCCACATTGTCTTCTTCGAGGTTGAGGGCGATAGCACGTACGCCATTCTCAAACTCCACCAGTTCACCATAACGCACATTGCCGAGGCCATACACGCGGGCAATACCGTCGCCCACCTGCAATACTGTGCCTACTTCTTCCAGGTCGGCGCTGGCGTTAAAGTTGCTTTAACTGCTGGCGCAGTATCGCACTTATCTCATCGGGTTTAATCTCTGCCATATTGTTTAAAATTTTACGCTGTACGTATTTATTGTTCTTTTTACTTGAAGTATTCTTTCTGATCCGGTTGCTGATTTTGTTTTACAAAACCAGCTTGATTAACGGATACGATATATGAAATCGTTGTTCTCAAATTGTTTTGCAATTGCGCGCAGGTCATAAGAAATGCTCGCATCAATCAACTTATCTCCTACCTGCAATACAAAACCGCCAATCAGTGATGGATCTACTTTCTCTTCGAGTTCGATCTTATCAAAACCAGCCGATTTGCGGATCTGATCTACGATACCACTCCGCGTGCTATCGCTGATAGCCGTTGCAGTAGTAAGTTTCACGGTATGGATGTTCTTGTGTTCTTTATATAAGTTGATAGCAGCCGTAGCGATTTCGGGCAAATTGCTTTCCCTTCCTTTTTGTAACCAGCAGGCGGTTGAAAGCATTGGTCAGCTCGCTCAATTTGCCGGCAGTTACAGCCTGCAATATCTTCAGTTTCGTATCTGCCTTAATGATAGGGCTACGCAACAGGTTCACCAGATCGCGACTTCCTTTGCAGGCAGCCTGCAGCCACAGCATATCCTGGTACACCTGCTCCAGTTGTCCCTTTTCAATCGCGAGGTCAATCAGCGATTTGGCATAACGTCCTGCTAAACGAGGATTCGGCATTTTATTAATTCAATTTTAAAATTCAATTATCACAATAGCACACTGTCACATTAGCACACTATTCTCAGTTCATTTTCACTTCATCAACAAGGCTCTTAATATGAGCTTCCTGTCCTTCTTTACCAGCAAGTTCGCGGCGTAATACTTTCTCGCTTACTTCAATCACCAGTTTACCTACCTGGTTTTTCACTTCGGTAATGGCGGCCATTTTCTGTGCGTTGATAGAAGCCTGTGCTTCAGCAATGATTTTTCCAGCTTCCACTTTCGCCTGTTCACGTGCTTCATTGATGATGCGGTCACGCGTTTCGCGGGCATCTTTCAGCAACTGACCTCTTTCTTCGTTGGCTTTAGCCAGCAAAGCTTCGTTTTCACTTTTCATCTGCGCCATTTCAGCTCTTACTTTCTCAGCCATTTCCAGGCTGCCGGCAATGCTTTTTTCACGGTCACGTAATCCTTTGATGATCGCAGGGAAAGCCAGCTTTCCCAAAATGAAAAACACGATCAGGAACGCCAGCAATGTCCAGAGTATAAGACCGAATTCGGGAGTTAACAGTTTCATTTATATAAGTTATACGTTGTAAGTAGTACGTTATACATTTTGTTTGAATCCGGTTTTGTACCGGAAGCAAAGTTGAAAACAGCTGCATCCTCCGCCCTGTGCATTGGATGCAGTTGTTTTTGGGGATGATTAAAGAACCATCGCCAGGAAGCCTACGATGATCGCGAAGAGTGCAGCACCTTCTACAAGGGCAGCAGCCAGGATCATGTTGCTTCGGATGTCATTAGCAGCTTCAGGTTGACGCGAAATCGCCTCAACAGCGCCTTTACCAATTTGGCCGATACCTACACCAGCTCCGATTGCAGCCAGTCCGGCACCGATTGCGCCACCCAGGTTCGCGATACCCTCTAACAGAAATAAATCCATGTTGCGTGTTTTATAATTGAATAAAAATTAAACGATTGCGGGTTGATGTGCGGGGTCATGACGATGGTCGTGACCGTGCGCTTCATCATGATGATGCTCGCCTTCAAATGCCTGGCCGATGAACACCGCAGCCAGCATCGAGAAGATGAACGCCTGTAGAAATGCTACCAGCACTTCTATCAGGTAAATAAATACGGTGAAACCAATTGCCAGCGGCGACGCGCCCCATCCAAATGATGCACCCAACTGACCGAAAATAAAGATCAACGATATCAAACAGATGATGATAATGTGACCGGCCAGCATATTCGCAAACAAACGAATGATAAGGGCAAACGGCTTAATGAAAATACCCAGAAACTCCACCGGAACCAGGATCAGCTTTACACCGAACGGCACACCCGGAGGATTGAAAATATGACCCCAGAAATGTTTGTTGGAACTGAACAGAATCACCACAAAAGCAATCACACCCAATACCGCTGTAAACGCGATATTACCAGTTACGTTTGCAGAACCAGGAATCAGACCTACAATATTATTTACAAGGATAAAAAAGAAAATCGTGAGCATGAAAGGCAGATACTTATCTGACTTGTGACCCAGGTTGGGTTTTACTACCTGCTCATCCACGAAATTGATGATAGGTTCCAGCAAACTTTGTGCACCACGTGGAGCGGTAGTTACACCTACACCTGATTTATAACGACGGGCAACACGCAGCATAATGAACGTGAAGATGGTCAGCGCCAGCAACATCTGCACCACATTGCGCGTAAGCGACAGGTCATATACAGTTACTGATTCATCAATTTTTCCATCAGCTGTTACGGCTACTATGTCTTCAGGATTGTACTTTTTAGGGTCCAGTCCCATGTGCTCAATTGTTTCCGCCGTCAGGAGTGTATATCCTTCATAAGACTTATGTCCATGTTCAAATTTGGAAGACATAAAGCTGGTGAAACCTTTCTGTGGAGAGTACAGGATGATCGGCAGGGGAATGCTAACAGGATGTTTCACACCATCGTCGCCGGTGATATCCATAAAGTGGAACTCGTGGCCATTCAGTACGTGACCAAAGATTACCTCGGTGGCATTAAATCCTTCTTTTTTAGGAGCATCATGAGCTACCTGCCCGTCGTGCGGGGGTTGATGTTCATCACCTTGCTGGGCAACCGATGCCAGCGGCAGGGCCATTGCAGTGATAAACAGGCTGAAAACCGCTATGGTAAAGGATTTGAGGCGTCCACAGTTCATATTCTTCCTGAAATTTGGCGCAAAGATAAGGGTGCGAAAATGAATTAAATAATAGAATAGGGAAAATATTGCAAGAAGCTAGTGCCACCGCCATCGGATCATAGCGAGGCTGAATTTAATATTCCCGAAATCACAGATATGAAGGCCGACCGATTTCTCAAATTTATTTGATAATCAAATAAATACGCATTTAAGCTTTCGCAAACTGCATCTCATGCAATTGTGCATAATAACCCTGTAATGCCAGCAACTCATCGTGCGTACCCATTTCGCGGATACGGCCTTTATCCAGTACGATGATTTTACTCGCTTTGCGGATCGTTGACAGGCGGTGAGCGATGACGATCGAGGTGCGACCCTCAATCAGTTTGTCGATGGCGTGCTGTATCATTTGCTCACTTTCCGTGTCCACGGAGGAAGTGGCTTCATCCAGCACCAGTATGGACGGATTATAAAGAAGTGCGCGAATAAACGACAACAGCTGCCGCTGGCCCAATGAAAGAGTGGCACCTCGCTCCATTACATCATAATCATAGCCCCCGGGCAATCGCATAATGAAGTCGTGCATACCAATCAGTCGCGCCGCTTCTTCCACCTTCGCGCGCGGAATCTGATCATTACGGAGCGTAATATTATCCAGAACCGATCCCGAAAAAAGAAATACATCCTGCAACACCACGCCGGTCTGGCTGCGCAAATAACCAAGGTCGTAACTGGTGATATCCTGGTCGTCGATGCGAATGCTGCCTTTTTGAATATGATACAGTCGATTCAACAGGTTGATGATCGTAGTCTTGCCGCTTCCGGTATGCCCCACAATGGCGACGGTTTCGCCTGGTTCAATTACAAAACTGATGTCGCGCAATACATACTGATCTTCAACATAGGCAAAACTCACATGGTCGAACTCCACTTTACCTTTCACAGCTGTTGCAGGCAGAATCGGCGCCTGCGAAGGTTCGGGTATAAAATCGGGATTGTCCAACACTTTAAAAACACGTTCGCTGGCCACGATTCCCATTTGAACCACGTTGAATTTATCGGCAATAATCCGCAGCGGCCTGAACAGCAGGTTGAGGAATAGAATAAACGAAATTACCACACCCTGCTGGCTCACCTGCAGGTCGAGTGCATCTTTTGCAGCCCACCACACCACCAAACCAGTTGACAACGCCAGCACAATTTCCACAATGGGAAAGAAAACCGAATAAGCAAAAATGGCGCGGATATTCGCATTGCGATGTTCGCGGTTGATCTTTTTGAATTTTTCCGCTTCGCGTTCTTCTGAAGAAAATGATTGCACCACCTGCATTCCTGTCAAATGTTCCTGTACAAAAGCATTTAATGCCGAAACCGCATTACGTACTTTAAAGAATGAACGATTGATGCTTTCTTTAAAATAATAAGTGGCAATGATGATAATAGGAAAAGGTATCAACGCAATCAGCGTAAGCTGCCAGTCAATGTAGAACATCACGCCCAACACACACACAATCGATAATAAATCGGCAATGATAGGCACCAGCCCATCAGCAAAAATATCATTGATACTTTCGATATCATTAATCGTTCGCGTGGTGAGTGTACCTATCGGCGTACGATCAAACTGTGAAAGATTCAGTCTTAATATTTTTTTATAAACGGCTACGCGCAAATCACGCACAACAGATTGTCCCAGCCAGGCAGTGGTAAACGAAAACCAGAAACGCATGGCAGTTTCGATTAAAATCAGACCGATCTGGATCAACGTAATATTAATGATCATCTTCTCCGCAGAATGCGCGATGTAATCATTCACTGTAATCTGAATGAGGTAAGGACGTACCGGAGTAATCACCGCCAGCAATACCGCCAGCACGACAGAGAGATAAAATTTCTTCTTATAAGGAGCGGCATAACCAAATACCCTTCGAAGAACAGCGAGATCAAATTTTTTAGGTGAATCAGACAAGAGCGTCGGTGGTTTTTGGTTAATTCGTTTCGATGTCCGCTAAGGCATCCTGGGTTAAGGTTTATTTAATCTAACGTAATCCATTGTTAGACGACGAATAGTTTATTTACAACAATTCTTCGCCCATTGCCTGCCGGTATGCTTTAATAAAAATTGCACCCAGGTTTTTGTAAGGCGGAATATAATCTTCAAATCCTTCAACACGCGCACTTCCTTTAAACTCGCGCCAGAATGGAATCCAGTCAATATTATTACCATTTCTCAATTTTTCCGTCAGCAACAGGAAGAACGGTTTGTTAATAGCCGTTTTGCCGATTTGCTTTGATGCAATAATATGCGCGTCGGATGATTTTTGAAGAATATGATCAATCAAATGGAAACCACCACAACTTCCCATAAACACCACTTTTGAGTTGGTAGACATATAGGCGATGGTGCTTTCAGCAAAATAGCTGTGACCGCGGTGAATGGTTACCGTGGGGCGAATATTATTCTTTTTCCAAAAAAGCACCAAGCGCCTGTTGTGCGCGATCATCTTCACCTGTTTCTTCCGGCAGCGGGCGATTTGCATAAATCACCACTTTCTGCCCTTTCGTGCTTTTGATCGTGATCCACTGAGAATTGCTTCGGTCGATGGTCCAGGTACTTGCAGGAAACATATTTTGGAAACCAGCGAAAATATTACGGCCATCTTCATCGCCGTAGAAAAATACCTGCGCTACCACTTCGCCCTTCTCACTTAACAGCGACTGGAAAGGCACATTATACACCGGTGGAATGCCTAACTCTTTCGTCAGGTTCACATTTTTTGTGGAGTCAGCACTCAGAAACAGTTTATTCAGGATGTTGTAGATAACAATACCTTTTTGATTATTCTGTTCCACATTGCGCTGATAATTCGATTGTACCAGGCCTAATACTTCTGCAGCAAGTTTGGGATTGGTTTCAACAATACTCGCATAGGAGTCAGCCACATCCACGCCATCTTCCAGACCTTCCGTTTTTTCCAGGTTGCCTACAAATGCTTTCATCAAATCCGTCGCATCGTCGTGACTTGGAAATGTGGAAAGAAAATTACCTAATGTGTTATACGCTGCCGCCTGGCTGATGAACTTTCGGTAATGATCAAACCGAACAGACAACAACAGCGAATCACCACGCTGCCGAATCTTTTTGCATCATCAAAGGATAAACACCGGCTGTATAACTGGAAGTATAGATTAAACCATCAGATAAAACGGCTGCATAATACAGTTCTTCAGCAGTAAGATTTTGCAGGCAGCGGAAACGCACGTTTGCATTTTCATTATGCAGGGCATTGATGGTTCCCACAAACACATCTTTTGCTTTCTTCTCCAGTCGTGCTAAAAGATCTTTATGTGCATAAGCAGTATCGCCATTCAGCATTCGATCAACATACTGTAATTGGGTTTTTACCAGCAGTCTGAAATATTGCACAGAATCGCGTTCCGCCTGGTCAATTTCTTCAAAAGTTATTTTTCCCTGAACAATATTATCGAGAAAAGGAAAATATACCTGCCCGCTCTTACTGCGGCTCATGCGTGAAACAGCCGCTACAAAAGGATCGTCTTTGATGTTGCGGATAACAACACCCAGTTTATTGTCGGCCTGCGCATAAGTATATAACTGAGATGGATATTTTTTTGCTACCAGTTTTATCAGGCTGTCGGCAAATGGTACATCCGGGTTCGATTTAAGTGTGAGAAATGTCTGCGAAGGTTTCTGCAGACAGTATTTCAGAATCAATTGATCTTTCGCTGCGCGATAACCACTGTTGCGTTGAAAATTTTCCGCAGCCATCACCGCCGTGCCGGCATCATAGGGAAGCCGTTTGATGACTGGTTCAATGCTACTCCCCTTTTTATCGAGCTCCATGCATTCCAGGTAAGCATCAATAATATCATCCAGTTGCAGGGGATTAACGGTCTTGCTCTTCCAATTTTGTTTTACGTAACGCAACAGGTTCGACATACCAGAGAGGTAATTCACCTTCATGCGATGGTCGAGCAGGCTGTCGGTTTCGATGTTGTATTGAAATTCATCAATCCTTCTGGTTACCACGCGGGTAAGCAACAGATTGATTTCTTCATTTGTTGAAACATTGAATTGTTGATCGGCTTTTCCGTCGGAGGCGAGAAGTCCCTTCTGTTCTTTATCAATGTTATCGTGAAACAGTTCCCTGTTTTTCGGAGGTTTAAGGTTGTTCAGCCTTGCAGTGTCCAACATTTGGGCATTGAGTCCATAGCTTATAAAAAATAAACTGAAGGCTATCAATCGGTATTTCAGGGTCGCTGTCATAAGGATAGAAGGCAAAGTTAGTAATAGTATTGATATTCAGCACTGTTTAATAGAGACGCAAGCTCCGCGCCAAAGGTTTGGCTGCCCCTTAACTATTAATTAATCATTAAGTCTGGATAAACGTGCCGGCTCTATTTTATTGTCTATCAATTTACCAGTAGGTTTGCCGAAATTTTCAATGGTATGGAAACGAAGCCCTGGAAGGTTTTAATCGCCGACGATGAGCCAGACATATTGGAAATACTGAAATACAACCTTGCCAGCCAGGGTTATGAGGTTATTACAGCCAGGGATGGCGACGAAGCCCTTGAAAAAGCCACCCGTACCCGCCCCGATTTAATTGTGCTGGATGTGATGATGCCCCGGAAAACGGGTGTTGAAGTTTGCCAGCTGTTGCGTTCCCTGCCCACATTCCAGGAAACGTTGATCATTTTCCTCACCGCCGTAAATGATGATGGCTCGCAGATCCGAGGCCTCGAAACGGGCGCAGATGACTATATCAGCAAACCTATCAGCCCGAAAGTTTTTATCAGTCGGGTAAATGCACTTTTCCGCAGATTGAACAAAACTGAGGTTAAAACCCTGGAAATTGAAAATCTGGTCATTGATCCCGAACGATTTCTCGTAAAAGTGGACGGACAGGAAATTGTGCTTGCAAAAAAAGAGTTTGAATTGCTTTACCTGCTGGCGCAAAAGCCGGGTCGCGTGTTTCTGCGAAATGAAATACTGAACCAGGTGTGGGGCAATGATGTTATTGTTGGCGACCGCACCATCGACGTACACATCCGCAAAATCCGCCAGAAGATGGGGATCGATTGTATTACGACGGTGAAGGGAGTGGGATATAAGTTTAGTGTGGAAATGTGAAAACCGCCTTCGGCGGTAAATGAGAAATGAGAAAATGGGGAAATGTGAAAACCGCACTCGGCGGTAAATGTGAAAATGTGAACATGGGGATATGTGAAAATTGGTAAATAACGTGAGTCAGCTTACACTGAAGTATTTAGAGATTTCCTCATTTCCTCATTTCCACATTTCCACATTTCCACATTTCCACATTTCCTCATTTCCACATTTCCTCATTTCCACATTTCCACATTTCCTGTTTTCCTCATTTTCCTCCAAATAAATGCTATGATCTCTCTAAAAAATCTAACGCCGCGTCAGCTTGCTTTGCTTACAGCATTGGCACTTGCTGCGCCCATCAGTGTACTGGTGTATTTTATTGAAAAGCGCTGGCAACCGGTAGCTTTCTCATTCGGGATGATCCTGATTGGTGGGTATTTTTTAATTGCATTTGTACTGGAGCGATTTATCTATCGCAAGATCAAACTCATTTATAAGTTCATTTACCAAACCAAGGCAACACGCCGCGAGGAAACTTATTATAAATACATTCTGCCGCGTAAATCAATCGATGAGGTTCGTCAGGATGTGGAAGCATGGGCTTTGGAAAACCGGAAAGAACTCGATTTGCTCCGTGCAAATGAACAATTCCGAAAAGAGTTTCTGCAAAACCTCTCACACGAGTTTAAAACACCCGTTTTCGCGATACAGGGTTATATTGAAACTTTACTGGGCGGCGCTTTGGAAAACCCGGAAGTAAACCGGAAGTTTCTCGAGAAAACTGCAACCAACGTAGAGCGACTCACCAACCTGCTAAATGACCTGGATGAAATTTCAAGTTTGGAAAGAGGTGAACTGAAGTTGATGAAACAGCAGTTTGTGATCCAGGACCTGATACGCGAAACATTCGACAGCATCTCTATCATGGCTGTTCAAAAGAACATTAAATACCAGGTAAAGAAAGGTTGTGAATCGCCGCTAACCGTTTTCGCCGACAAGGAAAAAATCCGCCAGGTAATGCTGAATCTTTTTGAAAACTCGATTAAATACGGACGACAAAACGGGAATATCACGGCCAGCATGTACAATACCGATGGCAAACATATTCTGATTGAAATCAGCGACGATGGCATCGGCATACCCGAACGATACCTCTCGCGCATATTCGAGCGCTTCTATCGTACAGATGAAGGCCGCAGCATTGATGTTACCGGCAGTGGTCTCGGTCTTGCTATTTGCAAACACATTATTGAAGCGCATGGCCAAACTATTCACGCTCGCAGCCGCGAAGGCGTGGGAACAAGTGTTGGGTTTACGTTGGAAAATCGTGAAGCATGAGAGCCGACTTTGCTGCGCATCGGAGGTAATGCGAAAATGAGGAAATGTGCAAGTGTGGAAATGTGGAAATTCATTCATTGCAGGTGTGTCTCGGTATCGTTACATTTTTTCTCGTTTTCACATTCCGTTTCTCGTTTGCCGTTTGCCGTTTCACGTTTCCCGTTTTGCCGTTTCACGCTTTTCTCTCTATCTTTCTCGCCATGCAATTCTCCTGGTCACTATTATTACGTATTTGCTTCGCATTGGTGTGGCTCATTAATGGGTTGTTTTGCAAAGTGCTGAATATCGTGCCGCGGCATCAGCAGATAGTTGCACGCGTGGTTGGGCATGAATGGGCACCAGCGGCAACGACGATGATTGGTGTTTTAGAAATGGGAATGGCTTTCTGGATTTTAAGCCGCTGGAAACCGAAGGCATGTGCTGTTAGTCAAATGGTTGTTGTTGCTGTTATGAACATCGTCGAAATCAATATCGCCTCCGACCTGTTGCTGTTTGGACCTTTCAATATTATCCTCGCTGGAATATTTATCTTCGTGGTATTCTATCACGCTTTCCGGATGAAGGAAGCGAAAAGAATTTATATACACAGCGATGAGAGGAAAATGCGGAAATGAGAAAAAGCGGCTGTCAGGTCGCTGTTTTCATTTTCACGCAGAGTGCGCCGAGGTTCCGCGGAGCGCGCGGAGATCTTATCAGAGTTAGAGAAACATTGAACAGTATTAAAGCATAGAAACCACAGAACGCATCTTCGTGCCAAAGGAACGGGTTGGGTGCATTCACCGAATGTCGAACATCAGTTAGAAATTTCTGCTCCCAATCGTGTCACTAAAACTCTCTGCCGCTTCCCCAACTCTAAACCTATCTCAGCGAACTCTGCGCGTCCTCGGCGAACTCTGCGTGAAAAAAATAGGAAGCATGCACTATCCTTTTGTTATAAATAAAGATTTCCTGCAGAATACGCCGAGGTTCCGCGGAGCGCGCGGAGGTCTTATCAGAGTTAGAGAAGCATTGAACAGTATTAAAGTATAGAAACCACAGAACGGAACTTCGTGCCAAAGGAACGGGTTGTGTGCATTCACCGAATGTATGTCGAACATCAGTTAGAAATTTCTGCTCCCAATCATGTCACTAAAACTCTTTGCCGCTTCCCCAACTCTAAACCTATCTCAGCGAACTCTGCGCGTCCTCGGCGAACTCTGCGTGAAAAAAATAGGAAGCATGCACTATCCTTTTGTTATAAATAAAGATTTCCTGCAGAATACGCCGAGGTTCCGCGGAGCGCGCGGAGATCTTATCAGAGTAATTGAACGCGTAAGAGTCTTTCTGATTCGAATGCATTTCGAACGCATTTTCACATTGCCACATTTACACATTGCCACATTTCCTCATTTCCCCATTTCCCCATTTCCTCATTTCCACATTTCCACATTGCCACATTGTCTTCCTAGTACTGCGTATGCTGCGGGTCAAAATTCGTCCATCCTGCCGTCCAGTTGTCGATGCCGAAAGCGCCGCGGTAAGTAACTGGCGTAAAGAAATTGGGAAGCCCGGAAAAATCGGCACCTGTTAATGCAGGAGATCCATCCGCCGGTAAAAAATTCGGGGCTGTGGAATAGAGCGGATTGTTGAGTTTAATATCACCCAGCGAAGTAAATGTGATGCAACCTTCATTTTCCGCTTTTGCACGAAACTCGGCTGCTGTTAACACGGTTTCGGCACCACCCGCCACTGCATAAGGATTGTTGATAGCATGAACCAGGTTGTTTTTGAATGCTGAAATTCCGTCCAAATACGCTTGCGCTGTTCCAGCACTTTCAATCAACACACCTGCATTCTGGGTAGCCATCAATATCGAATTGCGTAAAACAAACCGCGCATTTCTTCTCCAACGGTTTCCCCGCGAATTACGACCTGATGCTGTGTGAGGTGCATTCTGGCCAATAAACGTGAAGTTGCTGAGTACAGGCCGGGTAAACGGCGCTGCGGCGCTTCCACTTCCATCGTTGTCGCATTCAACACCATGTGTATCATCACCCGGATCAAAGAAATCCGTTTTACGCAATGAAAGTCCGAACTGAATCTGGCCGGTATATCCAAAGTCGAAATCAAAATCATCATCAGCAGTTGCAAAAGCAATCAGGTTTTTGGCATTCACTGTTCCGCCAAAAAACTCAAACGCATCATCATTACCAAATGATACCTGTATGTTTTCCAGTTTGGTCCCTGAACCAACTCCGCCAAGCGTAAGCCCGTTAATTTCTGATCCCGGGTCAGATGCGATGCCTGCAAATTCAATGCGCACATAGGTAAGTATACCGCTGTTATCTCCTGCAATGGCACCGCCATATTGCGCATTCACTCCCCCTTCAATTGTTGGCTCCGTTGCGCGATTGGTAGGCGCATTACCGAGTAAGATAATGCCACCCCAATCACCAGGTTGGCGTTGCCCCGGCGCTTTACCTGAAGTAAATACAATCGGCTCCGATGCCGTACCGGCAGCTATCAGTTTCGAATTACGCTCAATTATCAATGCACCTTTATTTGTAATGTCGCTAACAATAACGGAACCCGGAGCAAATGTGAGAATAGCCCGATTGGTTACATACACATATCCCTTCAACGTGTACTTGCCTTTAGGCAACGTAACGTGTTCTGTGATTTGTCCCGAAATAACGCGCGTGTCTATAATACGCTCCTCCTGCGAAGCATATTCCCCACCATTGCCCCCACCTACGTTGGTAACCGAATCATCCAGGTTTACTTTTATACAGGAAGAAAAAACCAGGGAAACGATTGCTAAAATTGAAAACAGCTTTTTCATTTTATTTTATTTATTTCTTTTTAATCTGAAAATTGTCAGAGATTGAGGTTGTAATTGAAAGAAAGTGAGATCGTAGTACCGGGTTTGAAAGAAGAGAAAACTTCATCAACCGATTTTTTGTACCCTTTTTGTTTATCTAAATTTTGATATAACATAATTCGCTGGTTCAACAGATCACTTACAGTCAGCCTGATCTCCCCATTCTTCTTAAATGCTTTGACAGAAACCTGAAAATCGATCAGGTCACGTGCATTCTCATAGATATCGGCCATAGATGCATTTCCTACTAATGACAGACGCTGGCCAATACGGTTGTACAGCGCGGATACAGAAAGCAAGTCTCCATCATATTGTAAAACTGCATTGATCAGATAGGGGCTCTGCCCTTGCAGCGGCCGTGAAAGTGCTACTGATTCGTGGCCGTTTCCTGATACCGTTTCAAGCGTTACTTTTGAAAAAATGAACGTTGCATTTCCCGAGAAATAAAGATTTTTTAACCAGCGGGAGCTTCCGTCCACAAAAGCAAAACTCTTCCTGATTTCTACCTCAGCACCCACCAGGTTTGCGCCCTTTCCATTCTGAAATAAAAACTGGCGCCTGCCGGGCACGCTTCCTTCATCCAGTCGTAATTCAATTGGATTGCTGAACTTTTTGTAAAATGCTCCCAACGACAACAACTCACCTGCGGTGGGATAATACTCGTATCTTAAGTCAGCATTGAATATGCGACTGCTCTTCAAAAAAGGATTTCCTGAGACGGAAGCCAGTTGCTCAAAATCATAAAACCCAAAAGGCGCGATCTCTCTGAATTCCGGACGTGCAACTGTTTGAGAAGCGGAGAAACGAAGATTGATTTTAGCGTCCGGACTGATGGTTAAATTGACGGAGGGAAGAAAATCCAGTTTTTTTGTAAGAATGATGACAGCAGTATCCGCCTTGCGCACATCGTTCGATTTCAGGAACTGCTCAAAGTTTTCAGCACGTACACCCCAAACCAGGCGCACACGTTCTGATAGTTTGTTGTCCAACATAAAGTATCCGGCAGCGAGTGCCGATATGCCATAGTATTTATCAGAAGGATTCTGCAAGGCCGACGAATAACTAAATCCCCCGGCGCTGAAATTTTCGTGATTAAAAATCTGATCAGGTGGTAATGATAACAGACTGCGATCTTCAGGATCTTCAATTCCTAAAATGGTAGCACGGAAATTTCTATAGCGCATTGTTCCAGACCCGCCCAGTTTCAACAGCTGGTTTTGATCAAACAGGTAAAATGGAATTGAAAGTGAAATGTTGCCGCCTACTACATCATCTTTCAAATCGCTGAAGAAGCGATTGGTATTATTTCCCCTGTTGTTGAGCGTACGATCCATGGGATCTGAAGGAGAAACTGCATAACTGAGAATGCGCAAATCCGGTTGCTGTTTCCTGTTGTGTGAATAGTTGGCATTCCATTCCAGCTTAACCTGTCCTATCCCATGCGTGCCTTCAATTTGTGTTGCATATAGACTACGCTGGTTCAACACAGAAGAATACATCAACATCGGGTTTAATTCTGTATATCCACTACGGATATAATAATTATCATCAAGTAGCTGGTTGAATAAATTTTTAAATGCAACCTTGTGTTTCCCTTTTGTATAAGCAAAATTGGCTACCGCACCCCAGTTCACGGAATATCTGTTTTGATAGTCGTTGTAGTTAAAAACATCAGGTAGAAATGATTTGTGAACAGCATTATCACCTTCATATACCAATTTAGATTGCCGGTACGTAAGTCCGACTACTGAACCGAAACTGCCGCCGTTATTATATTTTTTTACCTGGGTCCAGGTAAGGTTATATGTTTGAATGGGACCAGCATAGCTTTCCTGTTGACGATAAACATTATCGGGCAATTGCCTTGCAAGAGTTAGCTTCTCTTCATCGCTAAGTGCATTATAAATCTGTACATTTTTTCGGCCACGATTTTGGCAATTGCCGATTGCTAAATCCCAGCCAGTCGGAATGGCCACGTTCGTTGCTCAGAAACTTTTTTAAAAGACGACTGGGTGTTCACACCTAACCCCACTCCAATCGTTAGCGCATTGCGGGTTGGAATGTCTTTCGTGGTAACCTGTACAAGTCCACCGGCAAATTCTCCTGTAAGATTTGGTGTCGCAGTTTTATTGATAATAATATTATCAATCAATTGCGATGGAATTACATCAAAAGAAAATGCCTTTTTTATCAGGTTCGGAACTGGGCAATTGCGCGCCGTTGATATATGCAGCATTGTATCGGTCGGCAAGTCCACGGATGATTACAAACTTATTGTCCTGTATAGAAGTGCCACTTACGCGCTTTAATACTTCTCCTGTATTCTTATCGGGTGTGCGTCGAATAAAATCCGCAGCGATACCACTTGAAAGCGATATATTATTTTTCTGAAAAGCCAGTAATGCGTTGGTTGATTCCTGCCGGCGTGATGAGGCTTTTACAACGACAGCTTCGATATTTTTCGGAGCCACTTCCAGCACCACATTCAATTCATTCTCCAAACCTTCATTCACTTCAATCTCATTGATGATTTTGGTTGAATAACTGATAGCAGAAAATTGAAGCGCATATTTTTTACCTGGTAAAAGACTCAGCGAATAATATCCATCAACCTGGGTAGTGGTTCCACCAGTTGCACCTGTAATTTTTACCGAAGCCCCGGCAATGGGTTCATTTTTTTCATTTACAATTTTACCGGTGAGACGAACCTGCGCCTGTACCAGTAATGCAGTGGTCATTAAAACAAAAAATATAAACATCCGTAGTCGCATACAAGAAATTTCGGCAAAGGAACCTGACGAATGTTACCACTGCGTTACGGGGAGATTATGGAATTATGATGAGAACGTTAACTGAATATTAATCGCTACATTTAACTTGCGGGAACCGGAAAACGAGCAAGTTGACATACAAACAACTGTTTATCACATCCTTATACAAAAAATTTCGACCCTTCCAATATTAAGGAATTATTAATTCGACCTTTATTACTTCGGGTAGCAGCACATAGCTGGTAATTTTGCAACCAATTTAAAAAAACGATATGGCAGCACTTAATTCCTTTCTCAAGTTTTTCATGCCCAAGAACCGCGTTTTCTTTGAATTGTTTGAACAGGTTGCCGACAACTGTGCACGCATGGGCACTGTGTTGAAAGATGTGGTAGCTGAAACAGATTTTGACCGACGTGGATCATTGATCAAACAGATAGAAGACCTCGAACATGCAAATGACGAATTAACACATAGCATCTTTACTGAACTGGGTCGCAACTTCATCACACCATTCGACCGCGAGGATATTCACTATCTCGCTACTTCACTCGACGACATTGCAGACTATATATACGCATCTGCGAAAAAGATCAACTTTTATCGTGTTAATCCCAACGATATGGGAATGCAGAAAATGGCTGACCTGATTGAGCAGGGAGCGATGCAGATCTGTATTGCGGTAAAAGAATTACGCGATATGAAAAACATGCGCAACATTACTGAAGCACTGGTGAAGATCAACAGCATCGAAAATCAGGCGGATGATGTATTTGACATGAGCATTGAACGTCTTTTTCGCAACGGAGCCCGACGCAAAAGAGGTAATTAAGAAAAGAGAGATCTACCAGGTGATGGAGATTGTAACCGACAAATGCGAGGATGCGAGCAATGTGATTGAATCAATAATAATTAAATACGCGTAAGAATAATGTGAAAATGTGCTAATGAGGAAATATGAAAATGACGTTCTATCGTACTTCCGTTTCCTGATTGTCACATTTTCGCATTTTCACATTTTCACATTTTCACATTTTCCTATATGGCCACTTTCCTCATAGTCATCATCGTACTCGCCCTGATATTTGATTATATCAACGGGTTTCATGATGCAGCCAACTCAATTGCCACTGTAGTTTCAACCAAGGTACTTACTCCTTTCCAGGCAGTACTATGGGCGGCATTATTCAACTTTGTCGCTTTTTTTATTTTCAAGGATCATGGTGTTGCCAACACCATCGCCAAAACTGTAAAGCAGGATTTTATCACACTTGAAGTAATTTTTTCCGGTTTAATTGCAGCCATTTCGTGGAACCTTTTTACATGGTGGCGTGGAATCCCTTCTTCTTCTTCACATACTTTGATTGGTGGTTTTGCAGGGGCAGCAATTGCTAATGCGGGAACCTTTTCTTCCATCAACTCAGGGCCGGTAATGCAGATCGCTGCCTTTATTCTGCTTGCACCCTTGATTGGTATGATCATGGCTTTTATCATCTCCATCTGGTTTATTTATTCTTTCAAAAAAGGATGGGGACCCAAAATACTTTCAACTGCCATTATTTTAGGTACGCTACTGTTTCTTTGGGAACGCATGGAAACGGATCCTGCTGTGCTGCAATCACAGTATGAATCTTATGTTGCGCAAGTATTGTTTCACTCGCAAAACTTTAAATGGGTGTTGTTAAGTCTGATCATGCTGATCATGGCCAGCTTTACATTCTATCTCCACAATCTGAATGCACACCGGGCCAATCAGTGGTTTAAACGTTTACAACTTGTATCGTCGGCGATATTCAGCATTGGTCATGGTGGCAACGATGCACAAAAAGTAATGGGTATTATCATGGCTGCCCTTATTGCTTCGGATCCGGGACATTATAGTCTCGATCACATGGTATGGTGGGTACCGCTTGCCTGTTATTCTGCAATCGCCCTCGGTACGATGAGTGGTGGATGGAAAATCGTAAAAACGATGGGAACGCGTATTACCAAAGTAACACCATTTGAAGGTGTAGCTGCTGAAACTGCAGGTGCGTTAACCCTTTTTATTACCGAATCACTGAAAATACCTGTAAGTACTACACATACCATTACCGGTTCCATTATGGGCGTTGGTGCAACCAAACGTTTGTCGGCAGTTCGCTGGGGCGTTACGGTCAACCTCATCTGGGCCTGGATCCTCACCATTCCCGTCAGCGGCCTTCTTGCAGCGTTGGTGTATGCGATTGTGAGTGCGGTTCGGTAATCGATGATCGATGACCGATATCCGATGACCGATATCCGATGATCGATGATCGATGTATCGTGTGGATGCAGGAATGCCGCTTTGGCTATTAAGCGTAACTACTCGTACTACCAGCGACCATCGACCATCGACCATCGATCAACGACCATCGATCAACGACCAACGATCATCGATCATCGATCAACGTTTTCTCGGAAAAATTCCTGACTTTTGCGAGGAATTTTTTATATGGCAAAAATCCTCGTAACAGGCGGCTGCGGTTATATTGGTTCGCATACCATTGTAGACCTTATTGAAAATGGCTATGAAGTCGTTTCAGTTGATAATAACAGTCGCTCCCACCCCGGTATTCTCGACGGCATTGAACGCATCACGGGAAAAAAGATAAAAAACTACCGTGTTGATCTCTGCAATTTCGATGATACCTATGCCATTTTCCAGGAAAATGAAGGCATTACTGGCATCATCCATTTTGCAGCTTATAAAGCCGTTGGTGAATCGGTGGAAAAACCGTTGATGTATTTTGAGAATAATCTCAACTCACTGATCAATCTGTTGAAATGCGTGCAGGAGTTTGAGATTCCTTATTTCGTGTTCTCTTCATCCTGTACGGTTTATGGAAATCCCGACGAAATGATGGTGACAGAACAAACGCCACCCCAACCTGCGGCATCACCGTATGGTTATACCAAACAAATGGGTGAGCAAATCATCAACGAATTTGCAAAAAGCGCCGGCACACAATGCATCCTATTGCGCTATTTCAACCCCGTAGGTGCACATGTAAGCAATATGATTGGTGAAATGCCTATCGGTCGCCCACAAAACCTGGTGCCAGCCATTACACAAACTGCTATTGGTAAATTACCAAAGATGGTAGTTTACGGATCGGACTATGATACACGCGATGGTACCTGCATTCGCGACTTTATTCACGTAAGCGATATTGCAAACGCACATACACTCGCAATTCGTTATCTCGAGAATAAAAAAACGGATAAACTCTGCGAAGTATTTAATCTCGGCACAGGAAATGGTGTTACCGTATTAGAAGCAATTAAGTCTTTTGAAAAAGTAAGTGGTGTAAAACTTAATTACGAATTAGGACCACGCCGCCCGGGAGATGTAATTGCTATTTATGCCAATAATAATCTTGCTAAAACAGAACTTGGATGGGATCCAAAGTTCGGGCTTGATGATATGATGAGCACTGCATGGAACTGGGAACAAAGATTAAAAGCAGATGCTGAAATATTCGGGGCAGGCCCACTGAATTGAATTAATATTGATCCGGAAAAACGCAAACTACAATCGCGCTGCAGCGCACAAATAACCGCAAACCGAAAATAATATGTCTTTAAAAGAAATACAGTCAACGGGAAATAAAGATACACGTAGTGGCTTTGGTGATGGCATTGTTGAAGTAGCCCGTCGCAACCCGAATGTAGTAGCGCTTACAGCCGACCTCGCAGGCTCAATGAAACTACAACAATTCATTAAAGAATTTCCCGAGCGTTTTATTCAATGCGGTATTGCTGAAGCCAACATGATTGGTACAGCTGCCGGCCTGGCTATCACGGGAAAAATCCCCTATACAACCACGTTTGCAAACTTCTCAACCGGCCGCGTGTATGACCAGATTCGCCAGTCGGTTGCTTATAGCGATAAGAATGTAAAAATCTGTGCTTCTCATGCCGGTCTCACACTCGGCGAAGATGGCGCCACACACCAGATACTTGAAGACATTGGCATGATGAAAATGTTGCCCGGCATGACGGTGATTGTTCCCTGCGACTACGCACAAACAAAAGCCGCCACAATGGCGATTGCAGATTATCAAGGACCAGTTTATCTCCGCTTCGGTCGCCCATCATGGCCCATTTTTACCAAAGAAGAAGATTTTGTGATTGGTAAAGCACAACAGTTTTCAGAAGGTACAGATGTGAGCATCTTTGCCTGCGGCCATATGGTATGGAACGCAATACAGGCCGGTGTTATCCTTGAAGAAAAAAGGAATCAGCGTGGAAGTGATCAATATCCATACCATCAAACCACTTGATGAAGAAGCGATATTGAAATCAATCCGCAAAACGAAATGCGCGGTTACTGCTGAAGAACATAATATCATTGGTGGACTGGGCGATGCGGTTGCACAGGTTGCTACCCGTCATTTCCCCGTGCCCATCGAATTTGTTGGAACAAAAGATACTTTTGGTGAGAGCGGAACACCCAAAGAACTGCTGAAAAAATACGGACTTGATGTGCCCGATATCGTTGCCGCTGCTGAAAAAGCAATTGCTCGTAAATAGACCTCGGAATTTTTGAACGCACCGTAAATCCATGATATGGCTGAAACCGATTCATCGTTATTGATCCAGTTCAGAGATCCTGCTACCCGCGAGAAAGCCTATACGGCGATTATCCGCAGGTACCAGGAAAAACTGTACTGGCATATACGCCGTATGGTGGTGGACCACGACGATGCGAACGATGTTTTGCAAAATGTATTCATCCGCATCTGGAAAGGATTGGATAATTTCAGGGAAGATAGTCAGCTATATACCTGGATGTATCGAATTGCAACCAACGAGTGTCTGACATTTTTGGAACAACAGAAACGCAAATCAGCCGTTCGCCTCAGCGATGTGGAAGATGGATTAAGCAATAAAATCAAAGCCGACCAACACTTTGATGCCAACCGGCTGGAATGGAAATTACAACTGGCGATTCAGCAGCTCCCTGAGAAACAGCGCGTCGTTTTCAACTTGCGTTATTATGATGAAATGCCATATGAGGAAATGAGCCGGGTGTTGGAAACGAGCGAAGGTGCATTAAAGGCCAGTTATCACCACGCAGTGAAGAAAATCGAGGATTTTATAAAAAATCATTAAACCACGGTCCCGCTTTTTTGTCTGAAAGAGTGTTATCAATGGAAGCGCAAAATCACATATTGCAGGAATTGAAGGACTTAGGTAGTTCGCTGCCGCATTTGCCGCATCCGTATCGGGTAGCTGACGGATATTTTGCGGGATTGCCCGAACAAATCCTCCTGCGCATAAAAGCGGAAGGCCAGGATGCAGCCGCTGAAACAGCGGAATTGTCGCCTGTTGTAGCGGGTATCAGCCGCAGCATGCCATATCATGTGCCGGCGGGCTATTTCGAAAGTCTGGATCTGAGCTGGGTTTGGGCAAGTGATGTATCGCCGAGCGAAGAATTGAAGAATATTTCCAGCCTGTTGGGTGACCTGAAAAAGGATCTACCCTTTACCGTTCCTGATGGATATTTTGAGAAGGAAGTGGTGATTGCGTCCGAAGAGAAGCCTGCCCGGCCTGCACGCGTGGTTACAATGAACCCGCGCCGCTGGTTTAAATATGCTGCGGCGGCTTGTGTAATTGGGCTGGTCGCTACCGTATTTTTCATGATTAATGGCAAAAATGCCATCGATCCTAATGAGAAATCATATGCCTGGGTTGAAAAAGAACCTGAAAAAAGTGGAGACTGAGGCGATTGAAGAATTTGTGGAGCTGGCACCTGGTGACCCTGCTGTGAATGGCGTAACGGTTTCTGCGGAAGTAAGTTCCCTATTGAAAAATATACCCGACCGCGACCTGCAGGAGTTTTTGCTTGCCACCGGCGGCTACGACTTTGACCTCGATGATGATGAACTATTTCTGAATTAAGCACCATGAAAAAATTTTTACTTATATGTAGTTTATTCTTCGTTAGCTCACTGAGCCTGATGGCGCAGGATTTTGATGAATCCGAGAGCAATGAGAAGATCCGCGATAAAATGAATGAATACATTCAGAAGCGTTTGGAGCTGAATGATGCTGAATCGAAAAAATTCTCCCCAATATTTCTCGACTACTTTAAAGAATGGCGCAAAACACTGGAACGCTACAAGGGACCTGATAAAAAGCTGGAACGCCAGCAAAAGGTGGTAGAGTTACGTTTGCGCTACCGCCCTAAATTTCAGGAAGTCGTGGGCGACAAGCGCGGCAGCCGCGTGTATGATCTCCAGGACCGCTTCATGCTGGAAATGCGGCAATTGCAAAAAAGCCGGAAAAAGAAGCAATAGAGCCACTTCGTCATCCACATGTGTGGAAAAATCCTCTTTCTATTTACTATAATAGATATAATCGAATATATATCTTTGACCTTGGTGTTTTTCATAGGTTAGCAACGGCCGGCTCTTTTCAGGGCAGGCCTTTTTTTGCGTTTGGGAACATGTTAAGCGCAGGGAAAATGTGTAAATATGCAAATGTGATAATGAGAAATGAGCTTGCAATGATTTGTCATTTTAAGTACACTTGCGCGTTCAATTGCTCTGTTACGACCGCCGCCATGCACTCCTGCGGGATCTCAGCGCAGTTCGCATGAATAGGCAGCCTGCTGCTATAGGAAAAACGAGAAAACGTACAACTTGTGATTTCTTCTTCATATTTCTACATCATCACATTGCCATATTGCCATATTAGCACATTTTGTCCCTTTCTTATGATATTTGCAGTATGAAAATATTTCCGCTCTCTGAGGGTGCGTTTACAATCGACAAAACAAAACTCTTTATCCCTTTCAATCTTGGTGCAGACAGTATGAAAGAGCGAACTGCGGGAAGTTTGCTCGTAGAGATACAACCTTTTGTAGTTGTAACGTCACGCGATGTTTTGTTGCTCGATACAGGCCTCGGATTTGAAGTAGACGGAGAACTGCAATTAATACAAAATCTGCGTAAAGCCGGAATTGATCCCAATCGTATTACCAAAGTACTAATGTCGCACCTGCATAAAGATCATGCAGGTGGTATTGCGTACGACAGCGCAGAAGGACGTCGCACTCTCACATTTCCAAATGCTACTTATTATGTGCAGCGCGCAGAGTTTGAATATGTCTTCGAAAAAGGTGCCCCGTCTTATTTACCGGAAGAAGTAGAAGTATTAAACCACAACGACCGCGTACAGTGGCTGGAAGGCGATGGCAAAATCGACAACTATATCCGCCACGAAATAACCGGTGCGCATTCAAAGTATCACCAGGTATTTTGGATTGAAGACGAAGGCGAAACCGTTTTCTTCGGCGCCGACGATGCACCGCAACTACAGCAAATGAAACACCGGTTCGCCGCCAAATACGACTACGACGGCAAAAAAGCAATGGAGCTACGCTCACAATGGTGGCAACAGGCCGCGGAAGAGAAGTGGAAGATGCTTTTTTACCATGATATCAAGTCGCCGATTGGAGAGAATGTGTGAGGCGTGAGATTTGCCGGACAAAGTCTGTGTAATCTGTGTCTAAATCAGTATAATCTGTGGGAAACCTTTCCCTTGAGAAACTTTTTCACACAGATATAATCTGTAGGAAACCTTTCCCTTGAGAAACTTTTTTCACACAGATATAATCTGTAGGAAATCTTTCCCTTGAGAAGCTTTTTCACAGATAAGTCGAACTCACCTAAGAACCATTTGGCGATCCGCATCAAGACGGATAAGGATAAACAACAAAATCGTAAACGTAAGCAGAGAGGTGCCTCCATAACTGATAAATGGTAGCGGAATACCGATTACAGGCGCAAGCCCTACCGTCATGGCGAGATTGATACCGATATGGAAGAAGAATACCGCAGCCACACCATAAGCATAACATCGACTAAAGACACTTCGCTGCCGCTCGGCAATAGCAACGATGCGGAATAATAAAAGAAGATAGATACTGATCAATACAAAACTTCCTACAAAACCAAACCCTTCGCCAATGGTATCGAAGATAAAATCCGTGCGTTGTTCGGGAACAAAACCGTAACGCGTTTGGGTGCCTTTCAACAAACCTTTCCCTACCACCCCGCCGCTACCAATCGCGATTTTAGATTGACGAACGTTATAATCGGCTGTGTTGGATCGCTTGCCTGATGCGGTTACCGTAGCAGGACCTTTCAGGTATTCCTCCGGCACATCCACACCAATGGTGCTATAAATACGCTCTACCTGGTGTTTCGCCAGTACATTTTTGAAAATAAATGGAACACCAAAACGCTGTATCCCTACACACAAAATCCAGATTGCGATCACTCCCATCAGCACCGATTTATTCCTGCGTATGGTTCTGCGCATGAGAAAGATTACCAACGCTGCAATAATGGTGAGAATGATGGCGAGTTTGTTTTTCTCAACCAACAAAGTGGCCACAATCAATACCGCCAGGGCGAAACCAATCACAAGAATAATGGACGGCAACCCTTCCCGATACATTACCAGGAAGAATGCAAAAAACACCAACGCCAAACCAGTTTCTTTTTGTGCAATGGTAATTGCGGCCGGCAACAACGCAATAGCTGTAGCAATTAACTGTGAACGGATCTTTGTAAAATCAGTCTCAGGCCGCGAGAGATATTTCGCCAGGGCCAGCGACACACTTATTTTACAAAACTCAGCTGGCTGAAAATTGAATCCTCCAAAGCGAATGATCGACGATGTACCCTTCACATCGGTACCCAACGGGAATACAAGCAACAACATAAATATCCCCCCTGCATACCAGAGGTTGGCAGTTGCAGAAAAAGAATTTACTATCTGTCAATAAAATAAATAAACCCAGCACTACGCCAATCCCAAAAAAGTAAAGCTGCTTGCTGTAGTCTGTTTTGAAATTGAGAAACGACTGCACAATGGGATCACCTTCTTTATACGTTGCACCAAAGATGGCCATGATGCCAATACCTGCCAGCAGCACAAAAATGCCTATCAGGCTCCAGTCTATACCTTTTGAAATAGCGGGATTGCGTTGTATCATGCGGGTAAGGTGGTAAGCTGATTGTAATAGGGTTGGCGGCGATCGTTTATTAAAACAGCAACTTCTTTACGTGCTGGTTTTTGCGGAACCTGTGGTACAGGCTTCTCTTTTGGCTCGTTTGAGATTTGTGCTACACGAATGTATTTGCGCAAATAAGCACTGTCCTTTGTCATGTCAAACATTTCACGTGCGCGCATTGAATCGGTATAGTATTGCAACCTTTTTAAATGTTTAGGCATTTTGTTGGTTGTAGAAATGCGCTCATAATCTGCCTGGCTTTGTTTAGTCAGTGTATCATTCAGGTATTTCTCCATTAAAATACGCGCAATAGGTCCGCCCCAGGTGCCGCCATAGCCCGCATTCTCCACCACCACTGCAATTGCGATTTTGGGATCATCTTTGGGCGCAAAACATACAAACATGGCATTGTCTTCCAGTTGTATCCGTTTTTTATCCAGGATGGTAAAGTTTTCTGCAGTACCGGTTTTTGCGCACACTGCAATCTTATCGATCCGAGCGTTACGCGCTGTACCATAAATCACCACATCTTCCATTCCATCTATAATCGTCTGGAAATATTCCTGCGGCACATGCGTAAGCGCTTCATGCCTCATGCGGTATTTGTTCAGATACGCAGTGTCATCTGCTGTTTCATCATCAATAGACTTGATCAGGTGCGGTGTATAATAATATCCTTTGTTGGCGATGATGCACATACTATTGGCCAGTTGCAGCGGCGTGGCGAGCATCTTATCCTGCCCGATGCCAAGGGTGAGGTTGGTACAACTGCTCCAGCTCCCACGATATTCCCTGTTATATATGCTGGTATCAGGAATCAGGCCGCTGTTTTCGCCCGGCAGATCCACACCCAGTTTTACGCCTAATCCAAAATGATTAAGATATTCGCGCCAGCGCATATACCCATTACGTGTACCTTTCATTTTTGGATTATCTACCGCCATGCGGTATACATGCGTAAAATAAGAGTTACATGAGTTCGCAATTGCACGGCGAAGATCTGAAGAGTGACCACCACCCGAGTGCGTACAACGAGGCTTACCAATACCACAACCCACATACACACCATTGCAGGGATATCCAAAGCTGGGAGTAATTACACCTTCATCGAGGGCTACAAGCCCGCCCAGTGGCTTAAAAGTGGATCCGGGTACATAACGACCCTGCACTGCACGATTGATGAAAGGACCCGCTACATCCAATACCAGGCGACTATAATTTTTGTTTTTCTCGGGACCAGTCAGATCATTCGGGTTAAATACCGGACCCGAAACCATGGTGAGAATGCCACCTGTTTTAGGATCAATAGCAACCACAGCGCCCACTTTATCGGTCATCATTCGTTCGGCCATCGTCTGCAGCTCTATATCCAGGTGGGTTCTGATTCCGCGACCTGCAACAGCGGCTGTATCAAAAATGCCATTTTCATAAGGACCCACCAGTCGATTGCGGTGATCTTTAATAATGTATTGCACACCCCGCTCACCCATCAATACCTTTTCATAATAAGCTTCCAGTCCGTTTTTACCGGTATAGTCACCCATTCGGTAAAAATTATTCGAGCGTTCAATGTCTTTCGGACTCACTTCACTTACATAACCCAAAATATGTGCTGCGGCATTGTAGGGATACAAACGTACAGGTCGCTCCACCATGGTGAAACCGGGAAAGCGCCAGCTGTTTTCTTCAAACTGCGCCTGCATACGCGGTGTCAGCAGCGATTGAAACACCGAAGGACGCACACGTGTTTCTTTAATGATCGCATCCGTAATCCTTGTTTTAAACTGGTCTTCTGTTATTTCAAAAATCTGGCAGAAAAATGTAGTGTCAAAGTTTTTGATCTCCGCAGGTGTTACCATCAAATCAAACATGATGGTGTTATTGAGAATGGGCTTTCCGTTTCGATCGTAAATAATACCGCGCTCAGGCCATACAATCTTTTGGTAAACGGCATTATCCATCGCCAGTTTACTGTATTTGCTGCTGAATACCTGTAAGTTCATGAGCTGCGCCAGTATCACCACGAAGGATAATAAAAAAATCAGGCGTATAACGCGACTCCGGGACTGGTTAAACACAGACATATATCAGACAGTAAATATGATGAAATCCTGAAAATCTTTCAGGCTGGAAGATCGGGGCGATTTTGCAAATACAAAATAAGAAAACAGAATCAGGGAATCCAAATAAAACCGGATGTTTTCGCTTTTTTATTGAGAAGTAAGAAACATGGTGATGCGAATTCTAACGTTGAAACTTTTTATCTACGCCGTATTTGTCCGGTATTTCAATCTTCGGGGAAATAACATTTCCGTAGTAATGATCAGCAACATGCTGATAGCTGATGTGCTTGCAATTTTTATAAGAAAATCGAGGAAGGTTCCAAAACGCAGCAACTCAAGCAGGAGAATATATGTGTGATGGAAAACAGTTAGAATTAACGCATACACCAGATAAGGCGTCCAGCCCATTGATTGCGGACTTGGCTCGCGATAGTTGAACTCGGCACTGTCTTTTGGAACCAGAATGTTAACTACAAATGGCCGCAGATAGGCAACGAGCACAGAAGCTGCCGCATGCAGGCCGGGTGTGGTCATGAAGTAATCGAGTGTAAGACCAAATAAAAACGCTACAATCATGACACCTGCCCGTGAGAAATTAAAAGGCAACCACAGTATAAAGAGGTAATACAGTACGGGTATCACATATTTATGCAATGCAGGAATCTGGTTCAGTATATATACCTGAACCAGGATAAAGAGAATAAAGCGTAATATGTTGCGTACCAGATCCGACATTACTTGGGTTTCTATTTTCGTTCGTCCACTTTACGCACTGTTTCTTTATTCAGGCGCGTTTGTTCTTCAAAATATACATTCTCAACCACCATTACCTGTTGCAGGTTTGCAAAGTTGACAACAGGTTTTATTCTCAGTACAAGAAAGTTAGTGGAAGCATCTTTCACAATTCCGGCTACTACGCCTACCAGGTGACCCCCAGGGTAACTCAGCGAGAGGTTTCCGGTAACAAGTGTATCGCCTACCACCACAGAATCGCTGCGTGGTACATTATTAAGGGTAAGAAAACCGGGGTCTTCCCCATCCCATTGCAGTGTACCGGCGCTGCCGGTTCTGCGAATGAGCACACCTACTTTATTCTGCACGTGCAGCAGGCTCATCACCTGGCTGAAGTTGGGCCCCACATTTACCACTTTGCCCACCAATGCGCCGCTGGATGAAAACACTCCCATATTATCCCTGATGCCCTGGTTTGAACCGCGGTTGATTTGAATGTAGTTGTTCTGGGAACTTACAGTACTGTAGAGTACCTGTGCATCGCGCCAAAGCCACTGGCGGCGCTGGCCTGTGGTATCAAAAGGGATACTGTCTCTCTTTAAAACCGACTGGGTGTCGATGGGTATAAAATTCCCCGGAAGCAGGTTCATTAGGGAATCATTCATTCGCAGAAGGCGCTTATTTTCTTCGTTCATCCGAAAAAAAGTCCTCCATCGTATTATAGCGCGCATTAAACCAGCCTGTCACCTCATTGGCCACACCCAATCCTTTTGCCCTATGAAACTTATTATAGGTAAACAAAAACCATAACGCCACCGCCTGCAGAAACAAAAACAGCAGGAAACCGGAGAAACGACGGATGACGAGGAAAATGTTTTTCATTTAAATGAAATGTGGAAATGTGACGATGAGAAAATGTGGAAATCGGCGAACCTTCCAGAGCTGTGCGAATGATTTAATGTGACAAGTTAACGGCCATTTGAAAATTAACCGTTCCTAAAGCACATATTCACATTTTTTCATTTTCTCATTTTCACATTTGCCTCTCATTGTTCTTATTATCGCATCACAAATGGATATTTATCATAGTTCTTCAGCGCGATTCCGGTTCCGCGTACCACGCTTTTCAGCGGATCGTCGGCAACGTGAACGGGAAGTTTGATCTTTTGGCTGAGACGTTTGTCGAGGCCACGAAGCAGGGCGCCACCACCGGTGAGGTATAAACCGCGACGGTAAATATCGGCAGCAAGCTCGGGTGGTGTTTGCTCCAGGGCTTTCAATATCGCTTCTTCAATTTTGAAGATGCTCTTATCCAGCGCTTCGGCAATTTCCTGATAGCTCACCATAATTTGCTTGGGAATACCAGTCACAAGGTCACGACCATTTACAGGAATATCTTCAGGGGGGTTGTCCAAATCTTTCATGGCTGCACCCACATTGATCTTAATTTGTTCGGCAGTACGCTCACCAATCAGCAGGCTGTGGTAGCGGCGCAGGGCTTCCATAATGTCGGCAGTGAATTCATCACCGGCAATACGGATACTTTGGTCGCACACAATACCCGCCAGGGCTATCACCGTGATGCCGGTAGTACCACCACCAATATCGATGATCATGTTACCCACGGGTTCTTCCACATCGATGCCAATACCCAGTGCAGCAGCCATTGGCTCATGCAGCAGGTATACTTCCTTAGCTCCGGCCTGTTCGGCGCTATCGCGCACGGCACGTTTTTCCACTTCCGTAATGGAGGAGGGGATACAAATCATCATTCTCCAGGCTGGAGGGAAAAGCGGTTTCTTGGGGTAAACCAGCTTGATCAGCTCCCGGATCATGAGCTCTGCCGCGTTGAAATCGGCTATCACACCGTCCTTTAACGGACGTACTGTACGAATGCTTTCATGGGTCTTTTCATGCATCATCAATGCCTTCTTACCCACGGCGAGCACCTCTTTCGGATTGTTGCGGTTGAGCGCAACAATGCTGGGCTCATTCACAGCCACCTCGTCGTTATGTATAATCAGCGTGTTGGCTGTGCCAAGGTCCATGGCAATCTCCTGCGTAAACCAGTTAAAAAGTCCCATTCTGTTTTATTGGATTTAGTGAGTGCAAAATTGGAGGAAATAATTGGATTTAACAAAGTACAACTTATCGTTCAATAACGACACATTTCCCCTTCTATTATGCTCCTAACTAAATAATATTTAAGGATTAATAAAGTGCGTAAGTTTCTGGCATAAAAATGGTGATGGGGATTGGATTGGATATTTTTTTAATTCTTCCACTAAAAAATCAACTATGAGGAAAGTTATTGTATTAGCATTGGCAGTTGTTTTATTCTCCATGAGCGCTGATGCACAAAGCCGAAGCCAGAACAGCAGTACTTACCGTACAGCGCTGGGTGTGAAAGTTTGGGACGGTGGTGGTATCTCACTGAAGCACTTCTTCAACGACAGAAATGCAGGCGAATTGATTGGCTATTTCTATCGCCGTGGTGTACGCTTCACAGGTCTTTACGAAATCCATGGCAATATTGAAGGTGCTCAGGGCCTGAAATGGTATATCGGACCTGGTGCACACGTAGGTTTCTACAACAACGACTACGGTGATGGCGCTTTCGTAGGCCTGGATGGTGTAATTGGTCTGGATTATAAATTCAACGGCGCTCCAATCAACGTATCACTCGACTGGCAACCCAGCATCGAATTTGGTGATGGTCGTGGATTTTACGGAGGATGGGGTGGCCTGGGCATACGCTATACCTTCTAATAAAAAATGTCAGGTCGACCTGTCGGGTTGGCCTGACATTTTTGGTTAATGTCGGCTGCTGTAAGGATGGTTTACCTGACTTACAGCAGTTTTTTTATGTTGCCACTCGTGGGCGGGAATGTTTCAATTTCAGAAACTATGAATATACCGAATGGATGCTCCCACCGAGTTAAATCGAAGACTGTGATACATTCCCACCGATGCTGCCGGCGCCGCGAAATAATTAACTCCCAGTTCAAATCTTTTTAAACGATAAATACATTGCCGCCTGCCCGGTAAGTTTTGACCGGTTTGCAGGACGGGATGTTGACCTTTTCAAATTGTCGGTTTGGTATTGATATACGTCGCAATCAAATTTGGTCTTGATCGAACTGACAGCCAAACCCAATTGCGGTTTCAAGGCTATCAGATCATTCAGCCATACATAATAACCGGCAAAAAACTCAATGTTAAACAACTTGTTGCTGCCATTATATACTTCCAGCTCTTCCTGCTCGGGCGAAATAATTTTTACGTAACGCTCGCCACCAAAGTCAAACGAAGCAAAACTCAGCCCCGCTCCCATATAAAAACGTGGCTTTTCTGACTTTCCTTCAATAATGGCACCCAAACCAAAGGAGGGATAGGAAATCCCTTTGTCTTTAAAATAACTGCGGCCATTATTTGTAGGGTCAAATGCATCAATACTGGTGAAATACATACCGCCCTGGGCATAGAGGCGAACGGTTTGTGAACGATAACGCGGAGCGAGTGAGTCCTGAGCGCTTGCTTCCAAACTCAAAAAAAGGCAGGCTGTTACCAGCAGAATCAAAATTCTCATGTTGTTTTGGTTTAATGTCTTTTAGAACATTAATATAATCATTTTAACCAAAACAGGAGAATCGAAGCATCAGAAGCTTACAAATCCCAGCCTTTGCTCTACGGCCGTTGGCAACTGAGGCAACTTTTTTCTTTCAATTAAAAAACTGGTGAGTTGTGCGATTTCGCGGAAGATATAATGTTTGTCTGCGGCAGCTCTCAGGTAATCTTTTCCTGTACTTCCGCCAGTGCCAATGCGGGTGCCAATCATCCGATGTACCATGTTCATATGTCGGTAACGCCATGAGCTGAGTTGCTCATCAATTTCCAACAATCCATTCAACAATTGAAATGGAAGCTGCAGTACCGGGTAGCCGCGATACAGCATAATAAACAACGCCGCGCGATTGGCCCTGGCACTCAGTTGACGATCATTATTGTTGTTGTCGAAAAAAACATGATCAAAAGCAGTGAGGTTTGCTTTTTCTGTATCAGAAAGGCTTCGCGTGTATTGTTCCTTGTATTTTGTCCAGAATGGATGAATATCACTTTCGGTTGTTTCCTGGTATCCCTGCCAGAGTGATGTATCGTCGAAGAAAGGTGTGCGCTCCAGCCATGCATTTACAAGCTGCAACAACGAAACGGATTGTTCTGCCTGTTTAATCACCTCCACATGTTGCGGGCGAAGTTGTGCAGTATAATATTCCCTGCCATGGCGATGCTCAAACTTCAGGCCCAGTTTGGCTTCCAGCTCTTTGAACTGCCAGCTTTGAAAACCTGATGCCGGGCGCAACATATCACGAAAGTCGAGAAAATCCATCGGCGTCATGGTTTCCATAATGTCAATCTGGTGCACCAACACGCGTAAAATGGTATTGCATCGGCTTACACGATGTACAATGGTTTGCAGCTCGGGTGAATTATCATTAAGGCTGGGTTGCCCCATGATACCGAGTATAGAATCTACTTCGAAATGAATTTGTTTAAACCACAGCTCATAAGCCTGGTGAATGATGATAAACAACATTTCGTCATGGGCATGCAGATTCCTGCGGTCGCTTTCCAGTTGCTGCGCCTGCAGAATTTTCTCCAGTTGCAGGTAATCGTGATAATGCACTTCCATGAAGCTGCTATCTTTTTTATGAATTCGTATCCGATATCGGAACGAAAATAAATTCCATCGAAGTTGATATACTGCAACACGTCGAGCGATGTGTCTACTGCTTCGCCAATATCACTGCCGTAGGATGTAACACAAAGCACGCGGCCGCCATTGGTAACAATCTCTCCATCTTTCTCCGCTGTACCCGCCTGGAATACCAGTGATTGTTTCCCAAAACTCTCATTCAGGCCTGTGATGGGATATCCTTTTTCGTATCCAGCGGGATAACCGCGGCTTACTGCCATTACCGTTGCAGCGGCACGAGGATCGGCATTTACCTTCACCAGGTGCAATTCCTGCTGCGTGGCAGCAACGCATAATCCTACCAGGTCGTTCTCCAGCCTTGGTATTACCACTTCAGTTTCAGGATCGCCCATGCGGCAGTTATATTCAATCACAAAAGGCTCGCCATTTACGCTAATCAATCCAAAGAAAATAAACCCGGTGTATTCAATGCCTTCCTGGTGAAGACCATTGACCGTAGGTTTAATAATTCTTTCTTCCACTTTATGCATAAAGCCGGGTGTGGCAAATGGCACAGGGCTTACCGCACCCATACCACCGGTATTAAGACCGGTATCACCTTCACCAATGCGTTTGTAATCTTTTGCTTCCGGAAGTATTACATAGCTTTTTCCGTCGGTAAGGGCAAAAACACTCAGCTCAATACCATCGAGAAATTGCTCTACTACCACTTTTTTGCTGGCTTCGCCAAATTTGGCGCGTTGAATCATCAGCTCAAATTCTGCGATTGCTTCCACATGACTTTGGGCGATCACCACACCCTTACCAGCCGCAAGTCCATCCGCTTTCAACACAATTGGCAGCGTTTGCTCCTGCAGGTATTTTACACCTTCCTCATAATTATCAAGTGTGAACTCACGATATGCGGCGGTAGGAATATTATGACGCATCATAAAAGCCTTGGCAAAGGCTTTTGACCCTTCCAGTTGCGCGCCTTTTTTAGACGGGCCAATGAAGTAAATATCTTTCAGTGCCTCATTTGCCTTGAAATAATCATATAATCCGTTCACCAGCGGTTCTTCGGGACCAACGATTACCATTTCAATACGTTCTGCCATACAGAACTTTCCCACAGCATCAAAATCATTGATATTTATATCAACATTTTTTTTTCCCAATTGAGCTGTACCGGGGTTGCCGGGAGCAATGTACAGGGGGTTAGCCCAAACACTTTGATTAATTTTCCAGGCGAGGGCATGTTCCCTGCCTCCAGAGCCTAAGAGTAAAATACGCATGATGGGGTTTCCTATGGATTATTATGGTTGCGAATATCGGTATGAATGTTAAACATACCAGCAAAAATTTGTGAGTGGTCATTTTTCTGTATTTTGGCCCGCAAGAGCCTGATTAGTACACACAAAACGAAGCATGCAGCCAGCCGCAGAAAATCGCAGACATCCGAAAGGACTCTACGTTTTGTTCGCCACAGAAATGTGGGAACGATTCAACTATTATGGGATGCGGGCCATACTTGTGTTCTTTATGACACAAGCCCTCTTCTTCGAAAAATCATTTGCCTCCAATTTATATGGCAGCTACCTGAGCCTGCTATACCTTACGCCGCTGATTGGTGGTTATATCGCCGACAGGTACTGGGGCAACAAACGCTCTATCATCTCAGGTGGTTTGTTGATGGCCGCTGGTGAATTATTGCTTTTCATTTGCGCCAGCATTTATGATGTTGAGCCCGACATCGCCACCGTGTTGTTTTTCTCCGGTCTTGGTTTTATGGCCACGGGCAACGGATTTTTTAAACCGAATATTTCATCGCTGGTAGGCCAGTTGTATCCCAAAGGTGATCGCAGGATTGATCCGGCTTATACCATTTTTTATATGGGCATCAATGTGGGTGCTGCTATAGGACCTTTCATTTGTGGTTTGGTAGGCAACACAGGTGATCCCCGTGATTTTAAATGGGCCTTCCTCGTTGGTGGTATCGGTATGTTGATTAGTGTGGTAATTCAAAAACTATATCACAACAAATACGTACTCTCTCCCGAAGGAAAAGTATTAGGACTCACACCGGGAGAATCGACTTATACCGATGCAAATGGTAACACACAAAGCGTAAAGAAACCCGCTCGTGCATGGCTCAATCCGATATACATGATCATTGGTATGCTGGCACTGGGAGGTGTATTTATGGGAGCCATGTATCTCGATAGTAAGTATGATTACCTCTCCTATCTGCTGCTGGGTGCAACGCTCTTTATTGGTTTTACCATTTTCCGTGATCAATCACTTACCCCGCATGAGCGACGCAGGATCTGGGTGCTGTTTATCATCGCGTTTTTTGTGGTATTCTTCTGGGCGGCCTATGAACAAACCGGTGTATCGCTCAACTTCTTTGCCGATGAAGTAACCAACAGGCAGCTAACACCAACCTACGAAATGCCTCCGTCGTATTTTCAATCGTTCAACTCTATTTTCATCATACTTTTTGCGCCTTTATTTGCCTGGTTCTGGTTATGGTTGGGTAAGCGACAACCTTCCACGCCTGCCAAAATGGGTATTGGTTTAATATTGCTCGCATTGGGTTATTTATGGATTGCTTATGGCGTAAGTCAGGCCGCTGTGGGTGTAAAAGTGAGTATGATATGGCTTACTATTATGTATATGTTGCATACCTGGGGCGAGTTATGCCTCTCGCCTATCGGGCTTTCGTTATTTAACAAACTGGCGCCTTATAAATTCGCATCGCTGCTCATGGCAGTCTGGTTTCTCGGCAATGCCGGAGGCAACAAACTGGCGGGCGTGCTGGCAGCACTATATCCGGGCGAAGGCGCCGCAATTAATCCAACGCGTTTCCTGGGTTACCAGATCAACAGTCTTTACGATTTCTTTATGCTGTTTGTATTTATGGCAGGAATCGCCGGTTTAATATTGTTATTACTCTCTAAAAAATTACAGGCCGTTATCGACGGCAAATAAAAACACAGGAACCTGCTATGGATTGCAGCAGTCCCAAAACTTTCATTTAAAACATCGACTTATGTGGAGTAAACATCCCAAAGCATTGCCTTTTCTTTTTTTATCAGAAATGTGGGAACGATTCGGTTATTACCTGATGATTGGCATTTTCACGCTTTACCTGAAAGATGTAAAAGCTGGATATGCGATGACGGAGGCTGAATCTGCTGATCTCTATGGAACATTTATCGCTTTGGTGTTTCTCACTCCTTTTATTGGTGGATTGATCGCCGATCGTTATCTCGGTTATTCTAAATCCATCATCATGGGTGGATTGATGATGGGTGCCGGCTATTGTTTGATGTCGGTTCATAATATCGCTGCACTTTATTCAGCAATGACGTTGGTGATTATTGGTAATGGTTTTTTCAAACCCAATATCTCCACACTGCTTGGTAATGTTTACAACACACCGCAACATATCGCTCAAAAAGATGAAGGTTATAATATCTTCTACATGGGTATTAATGTGGGAGCATTCATTTGCAATTTTGCGAGTGCTGTTATTTACAACATTTGGGGCTGGGGTTCGGCATTTCTTTTGGCGGGTGTTGGCATGTTCCTGGGTGTTATCATCTATGCAATTGGTATGAAACATTACCGGCAGTATGATGTGCGTAAAGAGATGAAGGAAGGTGATATGCCTTTCAAAAATATCATGCTATTGATACTTGTGCCTGCAGTGATTGCAGGTGTTTTGGGTTGGCTTATTCCCGGAGATATTTTTGGCTCCGACTCTACCGATGCTTTCATCTTTGCCTGTATACCGGTTGCCTACTTTTATGCCAACTTATATATCAAAGCCGATAAAGAAGATAAACGACCTATTGCTGCATTGCTCGCAATCTTCTCAGTAGTAATCATGTTTTGGGCCGTATTTAAACAAAATGGTTCGGCATTAACCACCTGGGCCGATCGATACACCGATCGTGAAATGTCGGGCGTTCCACAAAAAGTATTTGATGCGTTGTTGCTTTCTCAATCTGTTAAATACAGTCAGGACAGTGTGGCAAAATATGATGATCAGTTCCGCCTGCAGAAAGAAGATGGCCGTGTAATGATGGAATACAATTATCCCGTTTACTTCCGCAACATTCCTGAAGATAAATTACCGGCCGAGGGAACTACGGTAAGTTTATGGAGTACCAACCTCAGCCAGTCGATGAACCCTGGCTGGGTTATCCTGCTTACCCCGCTTGTCATTGCGTTTTTTGCTTATCTGCGCAGGAGAAAAAAGAACCATCAACCGCTACCAAAATTGCGTTCGGATTATTTATTTCCGGATTGTCGGCTCTCGTAATGGTGGGTGCAGCAATGGCCAGCAGCAATGGTGGCGAGAAGGCCAGCACCTGGTGGCTGCTCTCCAGTTACGGGGTTATTACCCTCGGCGAACTGTTGTTGAGCCCCATGGGACTATCCGTTGTTTCAAAACTCAGCCCCGTGCGCATCACTTCATTGATGATGGGTGGCTGGTTTGTTTCAACCTCTATCGGCAACAAACTTTCAGGTGTACTGGCCACCATGTGGGATAAATATGACGAAAAAGCGAACTTCTTTTGGGTTAATTTCATCCTGCTGATGATCGCCTCCGCCGTTGGTTTTGCCATACTGCGATGGCTGAACAGGATTATGAAGGAGAAGGGAGTGTGAGAGGAAATGAGATAATGTGAAAATGTGGCAATATGTAAATATGGAAATGTAGAAATAGGAAAATAGTTAAATTCACTGAGGTTTGTGTAAAGGGATAACGAGACTATGGGGTATATGCAGGTGTAGAAAATAGAAATGTACTTTGGCCTTTTAGCAATTCCTCATTTCCACATTTTCTCATTTCCACATTTCCATATTCCCATATTGCCACATTATTACATTTTGCTGAACACTAAACTCTTTAACCGTCGATTTATGGGAGTTTTCTTCTTACTCATTTTCTCCCTTTTTTTCCTTGCAGCTATCAGCGCAGGATTGTAAAGTAAAAAGCAAAGCACTTGAAGGCAGTTATGAAGGTGATTGCCAGAAAGGAGTTGCCAATGGAAAAGGATCCGCAAAAGGCACCGATAGTTACACAGGCGATTTCAAAAGCGGGCTGCCACATGGCCAGGGCAAATACGAATGGGCTAATGGCGACTGGTACCAGGGCGAGTGGGAAAAAGGAATACGCAGTGGTTACGGCACCATGCACTACGCAGACAAGCCCAGCTACGATACATTGTATGGATTCTGGAAAAAAGACAAATATGTAGGCAAATTCCCTGCGCCTTATATTATTCACTCCCGCACTAATGTGATACGCGATGTAAATATTGATCAGGATAAAGCAAGTGCGCAAAAAGAGATAGTTATCTACGTAGAAAGTATTACAGGTGGCGCCAGCCGAGATACGGGGAGGTTCGGTATCAAAACCCAAAATCACCAGCATCGAAATCCTCAAAGGTTTATATGTGCAGCTGTTTGAACAGGAACTCGCAGTGAAACGTACCGTTGCTACACTGCGTATGGTGCAGTTTCCATTCCGTGCACGTTTTGTGATTGGCTCAGAGGTGCTCGATCTGGAAATACTGGAAGAAGGACGATGGGAGGTGGAGATTAAGCTGCAACAATAGCTTACTTGTCGCCTATATCTCCTTTTAGCGAATGTCGTGAACCATTATTCGCATATTTAACTAACTTTCCCCGATAAAACCAAAACTACTATGGCAGAAAATACGCCAAAGTTCAAGCCCTTTGTACCCGCTAATGTCACGATGAAGGAACTCACCGTGAAGTCAATTCTACTCGGATGTCTTTTCGGAGTCATCTTTGGAGCCGCCACCGTTTACCTGGCATTAAAGGCAGGTCTTACCGTAAGTGCCTCTATTCCAATCGCAGTTATTGCCATTACACTGGGCCGTCGTTTTTTCAAAACAACCATCTTAGAAAATAATATCATTCAAACTACCGGGTCAGCGGGTGAAAGTATTGCCGCCGGTGTTTCGTTTACACTTCCGGGATTTTTGTTTTTAAGTTCAAAAGACAGCGCAGAATATTTCAACTACCTCACCATCCTCATCCTCGCGATTGTGGGTGGTATCCTCGGAACCCTGTTGATGGTTCCATTGAGAAAAGCATTGATCGTAAATGAGCACGACAACCTTCCCTACCCTGAAGGAACCGCCTGCGGCGATGTATTGAAAGCCGGCGAAAAAGGGGGCGATTTTGCAAAAACAGCTTTCTGGGGCCTGGGTGTGGCATTCGCCTATGCATCGCTGCAAAAAGTGTTTCATTTTATTGCTGAAACACCTTACATGGCCACCAAACAAATCAACAAATTTTTCCCTTCAGCTAAAGTGAGTGGCGAAATCACACCCGAATATCTCGGTGTGGGTTATATCATCGGTCCGCGTATTGCGGGCGTACTCGTTGCCGGTGGTGTATTGAGCTGGCTGGTACTGATTCCTCTTTTATCCTATGTTGTGGATCCGGCACTCATCGCTTCTAAGCTGGTGAAACTGGGTTACCTGAAAGATATAGCTGTTGCAGGTGGTAAAGGCGGATGGGATCCCGTTACACAAACCTTTGCCGATTATTCCACAGCGGTATATTATGCATTCATCCGTAGCATTGGTGCAGGCACTGTTGCTGCCGGCGGCATCATCACGCTGATCAAAACCATGCCTACGATTGTAAAATCGATCAAATCAAGTTTTGGCAGCATCAAATCGGTTTCTGATACAAAAGAAGCAGTTGCACGCACCGACCGCGACCTGAGTTTGAAAGTGGTTGCATTAGGTAGTCTTGGTTTGATTGCACTCATTGCTGCACTTCCACAAATACCAGGCGAAGGCATTACCCAAAAATTATTGATCGGCGTACTGGTTGTACTATTCGGTGCACTGTTCGTAACCGTATCATCGCGTATCGTAGGTTTAATCGGTTCATCGAATAACCCCATCAGCGGTATGACGATCGCTACCGTAATGGGCACCAGCCTCATCTTTGTAAGTGTGGGTTGGTCTGGACCAGCTTTTGAACCGCTTGTGCTGGTTGTAGGTGGTATGATCTGCATTGCCGCAGCCAATGCGGGTGCCACATCACAGGATTTGAAGAGCGGATTTATAGTTGGCGCCACACCACGTAATCAGCAAATCGCATTGTTTATTGGCGCCATCGTTTCTTCTGTTGTAATCGGATTAACGATACAATATCTCGATAAACCCAGTGCAGAACTGGTAGAGCAGGGAATACATCACACCATTGGTACGGAAACCATGCCCGCTCCACAAGCCACATTGATGGCAACCCTTATCAAAGGGATCCAATCCGGCGATCTCGATTGGCCATTCATCTTTGTGGGTGTGTTTATGGCGATAGTAATGGAACTCTGTGGCATTAAATCATTGAGTTTTGCAGTAGGTGCTTACCTGCCACTGGCAACCACCTTACCTATCTTTATCGGTGGTGCCATCCGCGGACTTGTAAATTCCCGTGAGAAAAAAGAGAAGAAAGAAATTTCACCAGAGGAAGAAGAACTGGGTAAAGGCAACCTGTTTGCAACCGGACTCGTTGCCGGTGGTGCTGTTGCGGGCGTGGTCATCGCATTCGTAAGCGGCTCCGATGGCGGCAGAAGGTTCCTTGAAAGCGTAAATGCGGAAGGTGGGCTTGTAGAAGCAATTGGACACAACGGATACTTCCTGCTCGGCGTAGCATTCTTCGCAGCAATGGGATATATGCTTTACAGAGTTGCGAGAAGTAAGAAGTAAGTCGTAATAAAATATAGCAGAAAGGGTGTACTTAGCTAACTACTTTGTACACCCTTTCTGCTATATAAAGTTGAGTGTTTTATATTCTGTGCTTCGCAAAATTTGCGCGGGATCAGCTCCCAGCCAGTTTTTTGAGAATGGTGGCATACACCTGCTTAAAATCTACCTGGTATTTTAAATCGCCATCCTGAAGATCGGTTAAATCGGGCATGGCGTTAATCATACCCTTTTGTTTGAGTCCGCCACCAATCAACATCATATTGTTGGCAGTTCCATGATCAGTGCCGCCACTTGCATTTTGTGATACACGACGACCAAATTCAGAAAACGTCATCAACAATACATCTTCAAATCTTCCTTCATTTTTCAAATCATCGGTAAATGCTTTGATGGTATCATTCAGTTCGGTAAACAAACGTTGCTGTTGCATTTGCTGGTAAATATGTGTATCAAAACTACCGAGTGACACATAATACACTTTCGTATTGATATCAGAGAAGATAAGAGATGCAATGTTCTTAAATCTGTTACCCAGCCCCGTTGCCGGGTAAGTTGCTTTTGTAGGATGATGGCGGCTTTGTTTAAAAATATAGTCGGCTGATGAAAGTGTATGCGCCATTGTTTTATAGAGATATTCCACCGGCTCTTCATGAAACTGATCACCATGTTCCTGCATCACTTCGCGAAAGAATTTTTCGTTTGCAGTCCCATAAAGGCGGCGGGGATCTTTTAAAGCGATGCCATTGTGTTCGGCACCTTTCATTGCTAAACTCAACACATCATCCATTTCAATAATCTGCGTGGGCAGGTCGCAACCGCTGCATTGTGCATCCAGGTAACGGCCCAGCCATCCATTGTTCCAGTATTCTTCCGCCGGACTGGCCGTATGCCAGATGTCCATACTACGGAAATGCGAGCGGTCTGGGTTGGGATACCCCACTCCGTTGATAATACCCAGACCGCCTTCATCGAACAAAGCTTTGAAGCTCGTTAACGATGGATGCATCCCCGCCTCGTCCGTCAGCGACAGGGCCTTGTCGCGCGCGATACCAATACCCGGACGTGATTTAAAGTATATATCGTTTCGATAGGGAATAATTGTATTTAATCCGTCATTTCCACCACTCAGTTGCAGCACCACCAGCACTTTGTTACCCGCCGGCACACGCGCGGGTTCTTCAAATGCTTTCAGGAATTTGGGAACCAGCAACGATGTTGCTGCCAGCGAACCTATTTGTAAAAATTCTTTTCTTTTTATCAGCATAAACTGAATTTTGATTTACAGGTTTTTCATCAACGGAAGATCAGCAAAGCTGGTATTCCGGTGTGCTCATATATTGAAGGGTTACAGATTCGATAAAAGATTCGCGATCCGACTCATCTGCATAACTACGAACGAGTGCTGCGCTCACCGAGCGGTTGGTTTGCAGTAATACTCCTGCAATATTGTTTTCCAGTTTGCTACGCTCCGTGGCCGACAGGTATTGATGAAGATGTTTCCAGTCGAGGTTCGCATTGATAGTACGCATGCCTTTTACTTTCGATGCTATCGTTAGCTGCGGCAGACCGCCATCCTCACGCCCCATCATCTGGTCGTCATCCGATTTTGGCGCCAGGTTGAATTCATCATTATCGTTTAATAATTGGGGCAAACGAAGCCTTACCATCAATGTGCTGCTATCGATCCACGCACGGCCGCCCGGCCAGCCGGCAACATTGGGAGGATAAAACAAAACCTGCCCCAGCAAGCGCTGTATCAACATCAACGATTCATTATTTTCCAGTTTCATCGGAATCATCCGTTGAATACCTGCGAGCAATTCAATGGGTGATTTAATTTTTGACCCTATGTTTTTCTCTTCATAAAGCCATTCACTCATGAAAATATCATCGAGTAATAGTTCGATTGAATAATCATTTTTATAAAAACGATCGGCCAGCCATTTTACTTTCTCCGAATCCACCGTTTCATTAACCAGGAAACGATAAATTTTCTCCGCAATAAAATAAGCGGTACGTGGCTGGCTGAGTATAATGTCGAGAACAGCATTACCATCAAGGTTACCCGTTTTTCCCAGTACTGTCTTTGAGCCAAAGTCGTGCTGAATCCGGCGAAAAAATAAACTGGCCACGTGCATTCGCACTCCAACCGGTAAATGCGCGTGCGGCTTCTTTTACATCTGTTTCTGTATAATGCCCGCGTCCTAGCGTAAAGAGTTCCATCAGCTCACGCGCGAAGTTTTCGTTGGGATGTCCTTTCCTGTTTTGCTGATTATTGAGAAAGAACAACATGGCCGCTGATTGTGAAACCTCTTTGAGTAGTTGCCTGAAGTTTCCCAGTGCATGTGTGCGGAGGGTATGTAATAAATCCTGCTGGTAAAACACATTGAGGTTGCGGCAGGCGAAATGCCCATGCCAGAAGAAAGCCATTTTTTCGCGGAGCTGTGCCTGGCTGTTTACCATTTCATGCAGCCAGTATCCGTTCAGGTTGCGTACGCCCTGGCGATTTTGTTGTTGTCGTCGTTTCTTTTCTTCGGGTGAAAGTTCGCGTTGTTGGGCTTTACTCACTTCATCAATACCCATCACCAGCCCATCGAGGTAGTTATCGGCAACGCTGATATAACGCGGTTTTTTAGAAGAAGCTTTCTTGAGGGCTGTATAAACCTCCCTGGTAGTAAACGATTTAAGGGAATTCAGTTGCTCCACTGCGGGACCAAAGCCCGCCCGCCATAAAAGGTGTTGATTCTTCAACTGATTTGGCACTGCCATGCAGCAAAAATTTCAGTTGAGACCGGAGAAAGGGGGGAAGGTTTAAATTCGATGGTAGATGATCGATGGTGGATGGTGGATGGTGGATGGTCGATGGTGGATGGTCGATGGTGGATGGTCGATGATCGAAGAAGGTCTCGCATGCAGGTATACCGATCCCAAAATTGGGTGGGGTTTTCGCAGTTGAAAACTTCATCGTCCATCCGACATCGGTCATCGGACATCGATCATCGAACATCGATCATCGATCATTGAGCCAGCCACTCCTTCCCAAAATACCCCCTCACTGCTTCGGGAATGCGGATGCCCTGTTTGGTTTGGTTGTTTTCGAGGAGGCAGGCCACGATGCGTGGCAGTGCGAGTGAGCTGCCATTCAATGAGTGCAGCAATTGTGTTTTGCCCTTCTCATCTTTATAGCGGATTTTCATCCGGTTGGTTTGGTATGCTTCAAAGTTGGAAACTGAACTTACCTCCAGCCAACGCTTCTGCGCTGCGCTATACACTTCAAAATCGTATGTAATAGCTGATGTAAAACTCATATCGCCGCCGCAAAGTGCGAGAATGCGATAAGGTAGTTCAAGCGACTGCAGCAAACGCTCCACATGTTCCACCATTTGCGCGTGCGCCGCTTCACTGTCTGCTGGTTTTACAATCTGTACAATCTCTACTTTATCAAACTGGTGTACACGATTCAGGCCGCGCACATCTTTTCCAAAACTTCCCGCCTCACGACGAAAGCAGGGGCTGTAAGCGGTCATGCGAATGGGCAACTCCGATTCTTTAATAATCTGATCCCTGTAAATATTTGTAACCGGAACCTCAGATGTGGGGATCATATAAAATTTATCAGCGGGCATATGGTACATCTGCCCTTCTTTATCGGGCAACTGGCCGGTGCCATAAGCAGAATCTTCATTCACCATAAATGGCGGCAGGTATTCAGTATACCCGGCTGCTGTGTTGAAGTCGAGGAAATACTGGATTAGCGCACGTTGTAATTTCGCACCCTGGCCTTTGTATAAAGGAAAACCGCTGCCGGTAATTTTTGCGCCGGTTTCAAAGTCGATAATATCATATTCGCGAATCAGATCCCAGTGTGGTTTGGCTCCGGCGGGGAGATTGGGTTTCACGCCACCTTCACGCACCACTACGTTGTCGTTCAAATCAACACCTTCGGGCACTTTGTCTGAAGGAAGGTTGGGCAGTTTCACCAGCTCGCTTTGCAGGCTTTCCTCCACCTGGCGTAGCTGGTCCTGTATAGGCTGCAAAGCTGCTTTCAGCGTGGCTACTTCACTTTTTTTGGCTTCGGCTTCTTCCTTTTGGCCCTTGCCCATCAACATGCCAATTTCTTTGGAAGCGCTATTTACCTGTGATTGTGTATTGTCAAACTCCAATTGCAATTTCTTCCGCTGGTCGTCGAGGCGCAACACTTCGTCAACAAGCCCTAATTCTTTAAACCTCTTTTTCTGCAATTTTATCTTCACCCCTTCCGGGTCATTACGCAATTGAGCGATCTGGAGCATGGTGCAAATTTTTGCAAAGTTAAGCGAGAATCGCCACACGGAAAACGTTATACCTCGGTCTGCAATGCAAAACTGAAACAACCGCCGACAAGGTTTCGGGTTCGCCGCGTACCTTTGAGCCTATGAATCCTCAAAATGATATACAATTACGCTGGTGGAACCTGGAGGCGAAGCTGGTAGAACGGTTCAATAAAAAACCTGATATGGAATCCATCCTTTTCCTGATTGGCATCCAGGAACTGGGCAATATCAGGAAGAAGTTTACGAAAGAACAAAAGCAGGACCTGATGCATATTGCCATCTGCAGGCTGCTGACCAATAGCGGTTATTTTGAACTGGAACGGGTGGATGAAGAAGGCTGGCCGCATTACAAACAGTTAAAACCCATGCCCGATATGAATCCCATTGACCAGGAGAACTTTTTGAAAGATCATGTATTGTTGTACTTTGAAGAACTGGGATTGTAAATTATATTCAAAACAAAATACTTCCATCATCAACCACAAACATTCATGAAACGCCTGTTACTACCGCTGATTGCGGTTTTGTTAAGCCTCCCATCGCTCGCACAAAAAGAAATTAAGATTAAGAAAAAAGACCGCAAACGCGATGTGTTGATTCAAACCAGTATGGGTGATATCACGATCCGTCTCTCGGATTCCACACCGCTGCATCGTGATAATTTTATTAAACTGGTGAAACAAAATTATTACGACAGTATTCTGTTTCACAGGGTCATTTCGCAGTTTATGATCCAGGCCGGTGATCCCAACAGCAAACAGGCACCTGCAGGTCAGCCGCTGGGAAATGGCGGTCCCGGTTACACCGTTCCGGCAGAATTCCGCACCAGCCTTTTCCATAAAAAGGAGTGATTGCTGCTGCACGTATGGGCGATGACGTAAACCCAGAAAAAGCCAGCAGTGGAAGCCAGTTCTATCTTGTACAGGGACGTGTATATACTTCCGCCGGTTTGGATTCACTTGAAACATACCGCCTGAAGAAAAAAATACCGCAGGAACGCCGTGCCGCATATTCAACCATTGGCGGCGTACCACATTTAGATGAAAACTATACCGTTTTTGGTGAAACAGTAAAAGGACTCGATGTTATAGACAACATCGCCGCAGTACAAACCAGCAAAGGCCCCGATCGCGACCGTCCGGTAGAGAATGTAAAGATTATTAAGATGAAGTTGGTGAAGAGGAGATCGTGAGAAACGGCAAGCGGCAAGCGGCAAGAAATACATTTTAGGTGTAGGGTCGCGCTGCAGCGCGACCGTGCATGCATTCAAACGATTCTCTAAACCTTACCTGCTGTCTATCGCAGCAAGGAGAGCCCGGAGTTAAAAACTCCGGGCTCTCCTTTATTCACGTTTGGCGCTTGCGGTTTCTCACGCCTTACGATTTCCACATTCCCTCATTTCCACATTTCCTCATTTCCTCATTTCCACATTCCCTCATTTCCTCATTCCCTCATTTCTACTGTGCCGGTCCACCTATTTGGCCACCTGACTGGTTTGCACGTTTATTTTCTTCTTCAATTGCGCTCTTACGCTGACGGGCTGCTTTCACTTGCGAGTTACCAAAGCGATATGAGAAGTTCACTTTCAACAGACGGCTTTCCCAGTTACCTCTCGCCATCATGTTGGCACCGGTAAAATTGGATGTGCCCTGCCATTTCAGTGTGCGGAAGATATCGCTCACCCCCACACGAAGCGTTGCTTTGTTCTCGAACAACTGCTTTTGAAGTCCCACATCTACGAAACCAAGCGCTTTCGACTTAAACACACCCTGCCACAAGGTAGGCGCACTGTAGTATCCACTGATTTCGCCTGTCCAGCCTTTACCCAATTTGAATGAGTTCTGCATAAAGTAAGTGAACGAGAACACACCCTGCTCAATGTTACGGTCGCCGCCACCCAGATTTGCTTTGTAATAAGAATAGAAAGCATTCGCAGTAGCAAAGAAGCTATACCATTTGTACTGGAAAGGATAACTCACATTCAGGCTCACGATATCTTGTGTAGCCAGGTTTTGCTTGTACAGAAAGCCTTTTGTTTTTTCTACTGTGTCAGGTATCTGTGCAAAAATGTCTTTTACATGGCTATAATTCAACGCTGTGGTTAATCGGAACTTGTAAATATTCGTAATACCAAAGCTGTTGGTGTATTGCGGCTGAAGTTGTGTATTACCTTTCATGTAAGTATACTCATTCAGCTTGAACTCAAATGGATTCAGATCCTGGTAAGCAGGGCGGTCGATACGACGGCTGTAGCTAAAACTCCACTGGTTCATCGGGTTTTTATTCAACGTAAGTGCAGCACTTGGGAAGAAATCCGTGTAATTGCGGTTGAAGCTGCTATCGTACTCTTCATAATAGCCGTTTTGCAATTGCTTGTAGCCTTCTGATGTTCCTTTGGCATGCGTATTCTCAACGCGCAAACCAACCTGCATCATAAATCCTTTGAAACCCTTATTATAGTTGACATACACCGCATTGATGTTTTCTTTGTAAGCAAACTTGTTGCTCTTCAAAGTATCTAAAACTTTTCCTGAAGGAAATACATTGTAGCGTTGAAAATCATTGTCGGTATTTACAAAACCAATTTTACCACCAATTCCCAGGCGACCGCCGCGATAGTTCTGCTCATAATCTGCTTTTATACTATACAGATCAATGTCGGTAGGCGCAATCATATTATAGATTGCTTGATGAATGGTATCACGACTGGGGTAATCGAGATAATAGTTGGGTTGAAACTGATCGCCACGGATATTAAAGAATCCATAATCGGCGTCAATATTCAACTCTGTACCACCCGTTACCGCATAACGATAGTTCAGGTTTGCATTGATATTATCACGTTTAATATCATTTCGGTTATTGGCAACAAGTGTGCGATCAATTGTGTTTGTAGGAACGTGGGTAAACACCATTGGACCGGCGGTATGGATATCGTTGCTGGCCAGGTTGCCATTTACCGTAACGCCAACGATCGTTTTGGCTCCCGCGAAATAATCCATGCCCGCTTTGAATCCGTGGCTGTTGTTCTGAAAAACAACACGGTTTTGTTGTGCAAACAATGTATCAAAACGCGTACTTGTGCTCACCATACGGCTAACGTTTTCGCCGTTGTTGATGTTATAGTTACCGAACAGGTTCACTTTTTTATTGCGGTGATTCAGCGACAGCCCGCCATTGTATTTTGGAAAAGTACCGATAGAATAGCCGGCATTCACTGATCCGTTAGTACCAAACGATTTATTCTTTTTCAATTTGATGTTAATGATTCCTGCATTACCTGCCGCTTCATATTTTGCTGAAGGGTTTGTAATCAGCTCTACCGCTTCAATTTGCGATGATTGCATGCTTTTCAGGTAATTGGCCAGATCAGCACCTGAAAGCGGGCTTGGTTTGCCATCAATATAAACCTGTACACCATTTTTACCGGCGAGGCTCAGGTTATCATCTTTGTCGATAATAACACCGGGGCTTTTGCGCAGCAATTCAAATGCATCCTGCCCCTGTGCGTTGATCGTACCTTCCACATTCAAAATCGTTTTGTCGGCTCTTACTTCGATCATGGGCTTTTGCGACGTAACAGTTACACCCGCCAGCGCAGATTCCAGTTTTTCCATGATTAGTTCGCCAATATTAACATCAGCTCCCTGCACTTCTACCACTTTGGTTAACTGGGGAATAAAACCAACGTGAGAAAGACTTAACAGGAAACTTCCACCGGTGGTTTCAACGGAGAACTTACCTGCTTCATCTGTAACCGCCAGTTTTACAACAGATGAATCTTTAGCATTCAGAAGGGATACAGTTGTTTTGTCAAGGCCTTTGCCTTGTTGGTCTTTAACGACGCCCGCAATTTTCTGGGCAAATAAAATGTTTGTAAACAGCAGTGATACGGCAATCAAAAAAATTTTTCTCATAATTATACCTTCTTTTGTGGGATAAGGTGGGTCAAAGGTATTGCTGCGCAGGAGAGTTATGAAGTATCGACCGACAAGTGGTCTGAATAATGGCATGAACGGCGTGATTTTTCCGGTAAACTGCGAAAAAATTCGCGCGCCTTACGTGGTACATACCGGCGATTTCCCCATATTTGCGCTATAAATTATTCATTATGAATTTTCCCGCAAATCTTAGGTATACCAAAGACCATGAATGGATCAGCCTGGAAGGTAATGTAGCAACTGTTGGCATTACCGAATTCGCACAAGGCGAACTGGGTGACATTGTATTTGTAGAAGTTGAAACCATCGGTAAATCATTGAATGCCGGCGATGTATTTGGTACCGTAGAAGCGGTAAAAACAGTTTCTGATCTTTATCTGCCTGTTAATGGCACTATCACCGAGCTGAATGCCGAACTGGCTGATGCTCCTGAACTTATCAACCAGGATCCTTATGGTAAAGGATGGATGGTGAAAATGACTGTTGAAAACCCTGATGACGTAGCCGCATTGCTGGATGCTGCGGGATATGAAAGCCTGGTGAGCTAATTCCACGTGAGGAGACATACGGGAGACGGGAAACGGGAAACGGCAAACGGCAAACGGGAAACGGCAATCGGCAAACGGCAAACGGCAAACGTGAGGCGTGAGGCGTGAGGCGTGAGATTCGGCAAACGGCAAACGTGAGATTCGGCAAACGTGAAACGGCAAACGTGAAAAAAGGCTCGTGAAAAAGCGGAAACAGATAGTTTGTCAGATTTCCTCATTTTCACATTTCCTCATTTCCCCATTTTCACATTTTCTCATTTCCCCATTTTTCACATTTCCCCATTTCCACATTTCCCCATTTCCTCATTTCCTCATTCCCACATTTCCCCATTCTTCTATGCGTTTCTTTCTTCCCGTTTTCTGCTGGTTCATTGTCTGCACGGTGTTATTCACGTGGCCCGGCAGCTCGCTCCCTAAAACATCATGGCTCGATAAGATCTGGTTCGACAAATGGGTGCACATCGGATTGATTGCCTCATTGGTGTTGTTGGGAGCATGGGGATTTTATCGTTATCGTAACCGGCAACTTGCGTTGCGTACCATCATCTCCCTGGTTGTTGCGTTTAGTTTATACGGCCTTGCAATGGAGTATGTGCAGTTGTATTTTGTAAAAAACAGGTCGTTCGACAATGGAGATGTGCTGGCGGATGTAATGGGTGCGATTGCGGGCGGATGGTTTGTGTGGTGGAAATGGAGCCGCAACTCAAAAGGTGAACAGGGTTGATCTTCAGGTCATTTATTGATAAATCGCGCGGGCGTTAGTACAAAAAAATAGACCCCTGTAGAAACAGGGGTCGCAACCAAAACTAACTGCTTATGAGAAAATTGACTGCTTTTATACTAAGAGTATGAAAGAATGCATATTTGAAATCTATAACGCAAATTTACTGCCATTAGTGCGACTCGCGCTGTTAATGAAAGACTAAAGCTTTAAATTAAGAAAATCTCACAATCATTTAAAGTAAATGTCACATCCCTGCTCACAGTATTCCACATTTATCGCTGCCTTCCGAGGCTCATTCCGCTTTCATTGTTAATGGCTGTAAAAGAACTACTGTAAAGGTATTTCAGAAATCGTACCAAAAAAATAACCACTTCGTGGGATGTAGAAAATGGCGTATCAACCGGGTAAAATGGGGAGTGGAAGGGGAAAACTGTGGAAGAAATGACTATTAATTGGGGATTTAGGGTTGCCACGCAGATGAATCTTCAACCCATCTAACAGCTGTTAGTAGACGATGATGATCATAAAAATCTGTCCCGGAAAAGATTTCGATTAATTCGACTTCACCAGCTTCTCTGCGTTTTCTGCAAACTGCAATGCATCAATCAGTTCGTCAATCTCGCCATTCATTACAGCAGGTAAATTATAAAGCGTCATTCCAATACGGTGATCGGTAACACGACCCTGGGGATAATTGTATGTACGGATTTTTGCGCTGCGGTCACCCGTGCTTACAAGGCTCTTACGGTGGCGGGCAATTTCATCCTCCTGTTTACGAACCTGTTCTTCATATAATTTGGTACGCAGCATTTGCATCGCTTTTTCGCGGTTGCCGAGCTGCGAACGTTCTGTTTGACATACCACTACAGTCCCGGTAGGAAGGTGCGTCAACATTACTTTAGTTTCCACCTTGTTTACGTTCTGTCCGCCCGCACCACCACTTCGGGCTGTTTCCATTTTCACATCGGCGGGGTTGAGCTCAAAATCCACTTCCTCCGCTTCAGGCATAACGGCTACCGTGGCGGCGGAGGTGTGTACGCGACCGGATGCTTCCGTATCAGGCACACGCTGAACGCGGTGCACACCACTTTCGAATTTCAAAGTCCCATATACATCATCGCCGGTAACTTCCAGTTGAACCTCTTTGTATCCACCCACCGTGCCTTCATTCTCACTGAGCACTGCAGTCTTCCAGCCACGGCGCTCACAATAGCGCATATACATACGCAGCAAATCGCCGGCAAAAAGGCTGGCTTCGTCGCCACCCGTTCCCGCCCTGATTTCAAGAATCGCATTTTTATCATCCTGTGGATCCTTGGGAATCAACAACTGACGGATATATGCTTCCTGTGCTTCTTTCTTTTCTTCCAGTTCAGGCATCTCCAGTTTCGCCAGATCACGCAATTCCTCATCGTCACCGGCAAGTGCTTCCCTGTAAAACTGCAAATCATCCAGAATTTTGCGGTAAGCATCGTGGGCATGCACAATCTTTTCAAGACTGCGGTATTCTTTGCTTGTTTCCGCAAACTTCCGGTTATTGCCAACAATCTCCGGGTTGGTCAACGAAACCCCCAACTGGTCAAATCTTGCCTTTATCGCTTCTAGTCTGTCGAGCATAATGGCGCAAATTTAAGCCACGGAAGGGGAAATTTGCATTTCATTATTTTGCAGTGCTTTGCGGAAACGATTTCGCCCACGGTTCAATCCATTCACATTCAATTTTTTTGATTTTGTTTAAAAAGTATTCAGCCTCCCGTTTGTTCGATGGATTTAGATTTCATGAGCCCAACACAGTACTCATCGTGCAGGAAGATGGCCGCATTGAGGCAATTGTGGACGCAGCGTCGGCTGGCAGCGATGTACAACATCTAACCGGAATTCTCACACCGGGTTTAATCAATTGCCATTGCCACCTGGAGCTGAGCCATATGATCAACCGCATTCCACAGGCAACCGGCCTGCCGGCATTTCTGTTACATGTTATGCAGGACCGTGCACATGATATTGCGGAAATCAACCACGCTATGACGCTTGCAGACGAACAAATGTATCAACAGGGAATTGTTGCTGTTGGCGACATTTGTAACACTACCCACAGCATTCCGGTAAAATCTAAAAGCCGCATCCGCTATTACAATTTTGTTGAAACGATGGGTGTTATCAGTGAGAAAGCTGACGCACGGTTTCAACAGGCTTTAGGCGTATGGGAAAAGTTCAATGAAGCTGATGCAACAAACTTCATTGGCAATTCAATTGTACCACATGCTCCCTACTCTGTTTCGCCAGCGCTTTTTGAACGGATTTCTAATTTTGAAAAAAATAAAGTTGTAAGTATCCATTCGCAGGAATCGGCGGATGAAAAAGAATTTCTAAGCCTTGGAACCGGTGCGTTTCTTGATTTTTTTCTCAAAAGCAGGACTACCCCCCGACGATATGCTCGATGCAATCAGCAAATATGGAGACAAAAGCACCCTGCACACGTTGAGGACACTTCAATCCACACAAAACATACTTGTCCATAATGTTGTTACCGACAACAACGATATTGATTTTGGGTTTGAACAATTTTCAGCAGCGTCCCTTTACTGGTGTCTTTGCCCAAATGCAAATTTGTATATCGGTCAAAAACTGCCGGATATAAACCTTCTTTTTAACCGAAATCTCCAGCTTGTAGTTGGCACCGACAGTCTTGCGTCAAACACACAACTGAGTCTTATATCGGAAATAAACAGTATCCGATCTCATTTCCCTAATATTCCCGATGCAGACATATTGCAGTGGGTTACAATTAATGGTGCAAAGGCCTTGCAAATAGACGCGCAATTAGGTAGCTTTGAGCCCGGAAAAACGCCCGGCCTAACACTCATCTCCGAGTCGTGGAACGAAACTGTGCGTATAATGTAACTATGAAAATAACACTCGTCATATTGTCGCTGGTTATGGGTGCTGTTTTGTTTTCTTTTACCGGAAATCGCACGCAACAATATGCTGAGTATTATCAACACTCGCTTGGCATTTTCAAAAACTCGCAACAGGATTTATTGCAACTTGTTGAACAATCTGATTTAACAGACCCTTCTCATCAGCAAAAGATAAAAGAACAGATTCACGCCAATCGTTTACAATTAAAAGCGATCGACTTCTGGCTTCGTTATTTTGAGCCCGTTGCGTATCGGAAGCTCAACGGTCCTTTACCGGTAGAATGGGAAACGGAAGTTTTCGAAAAATTTGAACCGCCGTATAAAAGAACAGGCGCGGGACTTACACTCGCTGAGTTATATCTCGATGAAGAGAATCCCGTAAAAGCCAATATGCGCGCACTCATTCGCGAATCGCTCGACAGCATGGCGATTTTTGAATCGGACTCAGTGAGGGCTTTGCTGAATGAACCGGACCATTTCTTCCTCGCCAACCGAATGTTCCTGCTCAACCTTGCAGGTATTTACACAACGGGCTACGAATGTCCTGATACCAGCCGTATTGTTCCCGAATTGCTATCCATGCTGCAATCGGTGAAGCGTATTTATGCAGTTTACAACAGTAGTTGGTCACAACGCACTTTATCTTCACATTATCTTGAGCTGTATGATCACATGATAAAGTTTGTTGAACAACAGCCCAAACATTTTTCTGCATTCGATCATTTTCGTTTTATACGCGATCATGTAAACCCGCTTTTCCGCCTGGCTCAGCAATACATTCGGGAAAATGACATGCACAGTGCCAACTACAATGATTATGCACTGAGCCAGGAGGCGCAAAACATTTTTGATAAAAATCTTTTTCTGTCGCAGAATTCAAAAGGCATTTTTTCATTTGTAGATGATCCTGCATTGCTGGCAGAGATCCGCCAGCTGGGAAAACTATTGTTTTACGATCCTATTCTTTCAGGAAATAATAAACGCAGTTGTGCATCATGTCATAAACCTGATCAGTTTTTTACAGACAATACGCGTTCAACTGCCCTGCAATTTGATGGGGTGAATTCATTGGAACGTAACGCGCCCACATTGGTAAATTCCATTTACAACCACCTATCCATGCACGATGGAAAACATATTTCGTTGCAGGGCCAGGCGCGTGAAGTAATTACCAACAGCATTGAAATGAGCGGTGAAGAATCGGATATCGTGAAAAAAGTATTGAGTTGTAAAACCTACCGTGACGGCTTTAAAAAACTACTGCCTTTTACGCCGGAAGAGAAAAAAGTATCACTCAGTCATATTGTGAGTGCGATTACATTTTATTACTCCGACTTCAGCCAGTATTATTCACCGTTTGATGATGCTATGCGCGACAACAAACATATAGCGCCTGAAGCTGTCAATGGTTTTAATCTTTTTATGAGTAAGGCCATTTGCGCTACCTGCCATTTTGTTCCGCATTTCAATGGCGTGCGCCCTCCGTATATCGGTTCTGAATTTGAAATACTGGGCACACCAGCTGACACGGCTTATACAAAGTTAAGCGATGACCAGGGTCGTTATGGGGTGAATCCTGCCGACGAAACATTGCATGCCTTCCGTACAGGAACCGTTCGCAATACCGCACTTACCGCGCCGTATATGCACAACGGTGTATTTACAACGCTGGAGCAACTGATCGATTTTTATGATGGCGGCGGTGGTGCAGGTCATGGATTAATCATCCCGAATCAGACGCTTCCAACAGATTCATTAAAATTAACAGCACAGGAGAAAAAGGACCTTATCAGCTTTATTCATTCATTGAGTGAAAAAGTTATTTTTGAACCCCAGCCCGAAAAACTTCCGGAATCGTCTATTAAGGCATTGAATGCACGGAAAGTGGGAGGTGAATACTAATTGTGAAGAAAACAGCTACCATAGTAACCATTCTTGCAGCCTGCACTATCCTGCAGCAATGCGTAACGGAAAAGCCCACGCAATACGATATCCCCTCGCATGTAACACAAATCAACCGCAATATTTTGTTGGATAAATGTGAGAAAGGAAAAGTTTTGTACAAAATTCACTGTGGCGATTGCCATGGCATTTTTACAAAAGGAATGGACGGTGTTCCCAACTTCACTAATATTCAAATAGATAACTACCACATGACCGCCCTGATCGGCCTCGATCCAAAAATCATGCGGTAGCAAAAAAAAATGAGTCCTGAACAAATTGACCAGGTAGTTACCTTTCTCCGTCTCAGGAGTATCCCAAAAAAATAATCTGATTGTTGTAAACGATTATCTGTATTAATCCAGGCTTTGGTTGGATGCAGCGGCTTGTTTCAACAGGCGATCAAACTGATCGGGCGACAGATCGTTGTAGAAGAAGTAAACCGGATCAATCTTGTTTTTATTCTTGTGTACTTCGTAGTGGCAATGCGGCCCGGTGGATTTACCGGTGCTGCCTACATAACCAATTACTTCACCTCTTTTCACCGTCTGGCCCTGCTTTACTTTTTACTTTAGCCATGTGGCCATAAAGCGTTTCGTATCCATAACCATGACGAATGATCACGTGATTGCCATACCCGTTACCGCGGTTACCCGCTACGGAAATTGTTCCGTCGGCAGTGGCATAAATAGGTGTACCCTGCGGAGCAGTAAAATCGATACCCGCATGCATTTTAGTGGTTTTGTAAATGGGATCGATGCGGTAACCATAACCTGAAGCAATCCGGGTAAGGTCCTGGTTGCTCACCGGCTGAATGGCGGGTGTATGGGCAAGTAAATTTTCTTTGTTTTTAATCAGTTTATCGAGTTCCGAATAGGAAGCTGATTGTGTTTTTATCCGGCGAACCAGGCCATCTAATGAGCTCACAATAGAAGCATACAATTCATTATTGCCCATACTTTCCACTGCTGCTATTTCCTTCATCAGGTCCATCTCACGTGCACGTGCGCTATCGGGAATGGGGTCGGCTTCAAAAATAGAGCGGTACACATTGTTGTCGCGTTTTTCCAGTTCTTTCATCTGTTGTTCAAGACTGGAAAGCTGGTCGCGTATATCGCCGTATTTATCATTGAGCCGGGCGTATTGTTGTTTCAGGATCTTCTCTTCGGGGCTGTCTATAAATTGGAAAGCGAGGTATGAAATCAGTGCAGCAGACACGAGTGCGGCGGCGATAAAACCAAAAGCGCGCAGCAACTTCACCCGCAATGGGGTTTCCAGCTTTTCATAGCGGAGCGTATGCGTATTGTAGTAGTACTTTACTTTTTTCATCAGGATTCACTTTCCCTCGCCGTAGCGAAGTACAAATGCCATTCTATTGGATTACCTTTGCCGGCAACCCAACAGGGATTCCAACAAATATAGGCTGTCTGCCAGCAAAAATCAACCCAATTATCAACCGGCGAAGGTTTGGCAGCGCAGGCCAATGAAAATATCAAAACGATGACATCCAGCGAGATCAGACAGGCTTACCTCGATTTTTTCCGTGACCGTGGACATGCTATTGTCCCCTCAGCACCCATTGTGGTCAAAAATGATCCCACCCTCATGTTCACGAATGCGGGCATGAACCAGTTTAAAGACTATTTCCTGGGAAATAAAAAAGCCCCCAACGCTCGCGTGGCCGATACCCAAAAATGCCTGCGTGTGAGTGGTAAACACAACGACCTGGAAGAAGTAGGCGTGGATACTTACCACCATACCATGTTTGAAATGCTGGGTAACTGGAGCTTTGGTGATTATTTTAAGAAAGAAGCCATTGAGTGGAGCTGGGAGCTGTTGACTTCGGTATATAAAATTCCTAAAGACCGGCTTTATGTCACTGTTTTTGAAGGCGACGAAAAAGAAGGGCTGCCACGTGATGAGGAAGCTGCAACTGAATGGAAAAAATGGATTGCCGAAGACCGTATTCTGCTGGGCAATAAAAAAGATAATTTCTGGGAAATGGGCGATACCGGCCCCTGCGGGCCCTGCACAGAAATACATGTGGATTGCCGTAACGACGAAGAACGTAAACTGGTAGACGGCAAAACGCTGGTTAATAACGACCATCCACAGGTAATCGAAATCTGGAACAATGTATTCATCCAGTTTAACCGCCAGAAAGATGGCAGCCTCGTTTCTCTTCCCCAGAAACACGTGGATACCGGAATGGGTTTCGAGCGACTGGTGCGCGTGTTGCAGGGCAAACAATCCAATTACGATACGGATGTTTTCAGCAACACCATCGCAAAGATTGCTGAAATCACAGGTCGCAAATACGATTACAGCGACAGCCGCGAAGCCATTGCATTCCGCGTGCTGGCCGATCATATCCGTGCCATCAGCTTTACCATTGCTGACGGTCAACTGCCTTCCAATACGGGAGCCGGTTATGTGATCCGTCGCATCCTGCGTCGCGCTGTTCGTTATTATTATTCTTATCTCAATTACCGCCAGCCATTATTACATCAGTTGCTGCCGGTTATTGCACAACAATTTGCAGCTGTATTTCCTGAGCTCATCAGCCAGGAGAGTTTTGTAGCAAGGGTTATCAGGGAAGAAGAAGAAGCTTTTCTGCGAACGCTTGAAAAAAGGCCTGCGCCGCATCGATGATATCATTAGTTCCGCAAAAGCAAACGGCATTATTAAAGGTGAAGACGCTTTTGAATTGTATGATACCTATGGCTTCCCGGTTGACCTAACCCGATTGATAGCAACTGAGCAATCGCTGATTGTGGATGAGCCCGGTTTCCAGCAACAGATGCAATTGCAGAAAGAACGTTCACGCGCCGCTACAGCTGTTGATACTGAAGACTGGGTGGATGTAAATAAAGCAGAGAAAACTTCCTTCGTTGGCTACAACGATTTGTTGGTTGAAACCCAGGTAGTCAAATATCGTAAAGTGAAAGCCAAAGGAAAAGAACAATTTCAGTTGGTGTTGGAAACAACACCTTTCTATGCTGAAAGTGGTGGACAGGTGGGCGATACCGGTGTGCTGGATTTTGGTGGTGAAAAAATTACCGTTACCGATACACGCAAAGAGAATGACCTGATCATTCATTTTACATCGCAATTGCCTGCTGATGTTAGCCTGCCTGTAACAGCAGCAGTTGATTTTGAAAAAAGATTAAACATCACTTATAACCATACAGCTACCCACCTTTTACACGCAGCCCTTCGCCAGGTGCTGGGAACGCATGTAACACAAAAAGGATCGATGGTGTCGGCTGATGTATTGCGGTTTGATATCTCGCATTTCTCCAAAGTAACCGACGAAGAACTGCGCCAGGTAGAGATTATTGTAAATGAGAAAATACGCGCCAATCTTCCTGTTGTCATTCGTGAAATGCCAAAAGAAGAAGCGATGAACCTCGGAGCCATGGCACTTTTCGGAGAAAAATATGGCGATACGGTTCGTGTGGTAATGATCGATCCTGAATTCTCCATAGAATTGTGCGGTGGTACCCATGTTGGCAATACGGGGATGATTGGTTTATTTACCATCACCAGCGAATCAGCTGTTGCAGCCGGCGTGCGCCGGATTGAAGCACTCACCGGTCCTGCAGCCATCAAGTTTGTTGGTGAACGACTGAGTCAGTTCAAGAGCCTTACCGAATTGCTAAAAGCAAAAGATCCGATGAAGGCAATTGAAAAACTGATGGAAGACAAAGCGCAGTTAGAGAAAAAAAGTAGAAAGCCTGCGCGCACGTCAACTTGTTGGCATCAGAAACGAATTGTTGCAAAAAGATGAAATCATCAATAACATCACTTTCATCGGCGATATTATTGAAGTAGATGATGCAGAATCGCTGCGCAAATTGGGTAATGACATACGCAACAACCTGAATGATTATGTAGCTGTAATCGCCGCGAATATTGGCGGTAAGCCATTTGTTGCAATCAGTATTTCAGATACGGTTTGTAAAGCCCGCAACCTGGATGCAGGCAAATTGATTAAGGAAAAAGTGGCTCCACTTATCAAAGGTGGCGGTGGCGGACAGGCTACACTAGCAACAGCTGGGGGACAGGATGCGTCGAATTTGCAAAAAGTAATTGAGGATATCCGGGGAATTCTTTTGAGCCTGAAACGTGAAAGCCGGCAAACGTTTAGCGATTTCAACCATTTGCACGTCAACGAAGCTTGAGAAATGAGGAACCTATCCGCACGCTGCGTGAACGTTTCTCTCCGAAAAGATTTCCCACAGATTTACGCTGATTTAAACGCAGATTACTCAGATTTTTACCTTTCACGTTTGCCGTTTGCCGGCTTTCACGTCTCACGACTTTCCCGGCTTCTTGTAGTTGCGCAATTCCAAATAGATCATCAGCACGTAACCGATTACGACGCAACAAAGAGCAATACAGCCGATGGCAACTATTTTCAGCATGTGCTGGCAGGTCGGTTTTGGTGTGATGTCAAAAATGCTGATTTATTTGCAGATTTCCGCTTATTCTACACACGAAAACTACTTAGGAAAACTACGTGGGAATCAATAATTTTCGTTTACTCTTAAGATCCCTTTTCGCTCCAAACGTGGTACTGGCGTTGGTTTCAGTTGTATTTTCCTGCAATTCAGCTATTTCAGCGAAATCAGGTTTCTGATTAAAATTCTTTAACATTTCCGAAACGCTTCGTATTTCGGATTTTCCCATTATATTTGATCTACGAAACAAAACGTAGACAGTTAAAAATTCTGCTAAGTATGAAAAATGTCATGAAAACAATAGCTCTTGCGCTGATAGTAGCGGCGGTAACAAATCCCGCTGAAGTAGTAGCTCAGAAGGGCGAGAACAAAGCGGGTGGAGAAGTTGACCAGATCATCATCACTAAAAAAGGCGATAACAAAGAAAAGATCGTAGTTGAAGTGAATGGTGATAAAATACTGGTTAACGGAAAAGAATACAAAAGAGACAGTGATAGCAACGTTACAGTTAGTCGTCATCGTATTAAGGATGTAAATGTTTATAACGGCGCAGGCAACCGCAATTCGGTGTTCTTTAAAGATGATAAGTCGAACCAATACCTCGCATTAGGTTCTATGTTCAATGAAAACCGTGCAATGCTGGGTGTTACTACTGAAAAAACGGCCAATGGCGTGGAAGTGCAGGAAGTAACCAAAGAGAGCGCCGCAGAAAAGATAGGTTTGAAAAAAGGTGATATCATCAAAAAAGTAGATGATAAAAAAATTGAGGAATCAGACGACCTGTCGAATATCATCCGTGAGAAAAAACCAGGCGATAAAGTAACAGTTACCTATCTGCGTGATAAAAAGGAAAATAAAGTAACCGCTGAACTCACCAAATGGAAAGGCGTAAATGTGTTCAACTTCTCACCAGGTATGGAAAGTTTCCGTATGGAGCTGGGTGATATGAATTTCGATGAATGGATTCCCCGTATGTCGGTACCCCGGGCAACCGAGGCACCACGGGTACGCGCCTATGGTCTTGTCAAAGCGGGCACTCCTAAACTGGGCTTATCTGTTCAGGATACGGAAGAGGGTAAGGGTGTAAAAGTGCTGGAAACGGAAGATGACGGATATGGTGCAAAAGCCGGAATTAAAGTAGATGACATCATCACAGAAGTAGATGGCAAAGCTGTTAACAGCACCGATGAAATTGCACGTATCATGCGCGAAAGCAAAGAGAAAAGCGCTGTAAAATTCAAAGTACAACGCAAAGGCAAAACAGAAACCATCGATGTAAAAATTCCAAAGAAACTGAAAACCGCAGACCTCTAAATACGGCACTTTTCGGGTGTTAAAACCTGAAAGTATTACATATACATCAGCAGCCCTGCCCGCTTTCGGGTGGGGCGTTTTTTTGCCGATGGCCGAAGATCGATGACCGATGACCGATGATCGATGACCGATGACCGATGACCGATGATCGAAGAACCTCGCGATCGCAAGAAATATTTACTAATGTCGGGATCGGCACACTTGCACGCTAAACATTCATCGACCATCGATCATCGATCTTCGACCCTCGCTCAAAAAACGTACTTTTGCGCATGTCTCTTTCCCCCGCATATGAATTGGTTATTGGACTGGAAGTTCATGCTCAATTGTTGACAAACAGCAAGTTGTTTTGTGGTGATAGTATCGCATATGGTGCAGATGCCAATACGCAGGTGAGCCCTGTAACGCTGGCGCACCCGGGAACTTTGCCGGTTATGAACCGCCAGGCGGTAATTGGTGCCATTCGTATGGGATTGGCATGTCATGCTGAGATTGAAAAGAACAATTATTTCGCACGTAAAAATTATTTCTACCCCGACCTTCCCAAAGGTTACCAGGTTTCTCAACATACCACACCTATTTGTAAAGGAGGTTATGTACATATTCGTACGGCTGAGGGTGAAAGAAATATCCAGCTCAATCGCATTCATCTGGAAGAAGATGCCGGTAAAAGCATTCATGATATTGACGACGACAACACCTGCATTGATTACAACCGCGCAGGTACGGCATTGATCGAAATTGTTACCGAGCCTGATTTGCACACCGCCGATGAAGTGGCTGCGTATTTAACAGAACTCCGCAAAATCCTGCGTTATCTCGATGTTTGCGACGGAAATATGGAAGAAGGAAGCATGCGTTGCGATGTAAACATTTCAGCCCGGCTGGTCGGCAGCACCAAACTCGGTACCAAGGTTGAAATCAAAAACCTTAACTCCATTCGTAATGCTCGCAAAGCAGTGGAATCTGAGGGTGCACGCCTGATTGCTATGCTGGAAAAAGGAGAAACAATCGTACAACAAACCCGTGGATTTGATGTTGCCAGCAACACCACGTTCTCTATTCGGGATAAAGAGGATGCTGATGACTATCGTTACTTTGCCGATCCCGACCTCCCTCCTTTTGCACTCGAAGATGCCTTTATCAATGATATAAAAGCATCACTTCCGCCCCTGCAGGCAGAACGGATAGAACGATACAAAAATGAATTCAGTCTTTCCGACTACGATGCATCGGTATTAACAGAAGAGAAAGAGATTTCCGATTTTTATGAATCGCTGGTTGCTACGCCGGCACTCAATAAAAAATACAAAGCTGCCGCTAACTGGATGCTGGGACCTGTTAAATCGTGGTTGAATGAAAACGGCCAGGGAATGGACAGCTTCCCCTTAACACCTGACAAATTATCCGCAATTATATCATTGGTGGAATCAGGACAGTTGAGTTTTTCTACAGCTTCCACACTATTGTGGCAGGCGATGTTGAAAAATCCGAATGCTGAACCATTGCAAACAGCACAACAGTTAAATCTTTTACAACAATCCGGAAAAAGCGAGCTCGAGCCTCTTATCGATGAAGTGCTGGTTAAATTTGCAGATAAAGTAAAAGAATACCGCAAGGGAAAGAAAGGAGTTCTGTCGCTTTTTGTGGGCGAAGTAATGAAACGTTCAAAAGGGAAAGCCGACCCCCGTGTTACCAACGAACTGCTCCTGGAGAAATTAAAAGAAAACTGAGTTTTAGATTCTAAAAATCGATCATGAAACGAAAAATTGTATTTGCTGCCCTGCCTTTGTTGTTGTTAACAGCATGTAAAGAAAACGATAGCGTCGCGGGAAAGGAGGATAAAGCATTTGTGGTAACAGGTACTGTTTCCAACACAGATGCAAAAAAAATCTATCTGATAAAAATTCCGGCATCGAATGAAGTTCCATTGCTGGAAGATTCAGCAACACTGGGGAGCGATGGTCGTTTTGTATTAGGCGGCAACGAAAAAGAAGCAGTAATTTATAATCTGTTGCTCGATCAAAACCGCTATCCGGTTGCTTCTATCATCAATGATACAAATCGTATCAGAATTGATATCAAATTACGCCCCGGCAGCAATGAATTTGCAGAAGAATACATCGTAACAGGTTCATCGGCCAGTAATAAGATGAAAGACTATATGGTAAACTTTAACCAGAGTCTGATGAACATTTATGCATGGGCCATGCAGGCAGATAGCCTTTCACAATATCCTGGAGCAACATTTTCAATTGACTCACTCACGAAACTGAGTCATGCTGAAGGAGAGAAACTGCAAAGCTATACACTAAGTTCTATTGAAAAGGCCGACAATCCCGCGCTCGCCATTTTTGAACTCGGCTATTATCAGTCGGTTTCAGAAAGTACGCCTTATGGGTTACCCATCATTGATGGCGATAAACGGCTGGCGATTCTGGATGCCACAGCCCAACGCTTCCCCGATCACAAAGCAACAGCAAATATCCGTGCATATACGGCAAAAGCAATCCAGGATATGAAAGAAAGATCATGGATTGATAAAGATGCTCCCGATTTCAGTTTGCCCAATGTCAACGGGCAGCAGGTTAGTCTGAAATCATTCCGCGGTAAATATGTGCTTGTCGATTTTTGGGCAAGCTGGTGTATGCCCTGCCGCCAGGAAAATCCGAATGTGGTACAGGCATGGCAGCAATTCAGGCACCGGAATTTCGCAATACTTGGTGTATCTCTTGACCGTCCCGGACAAAAAGACAAGTGGCTTGAAGCAATTCAAAAAGATCGTTTAACATGGACCCATGTAAGTGATCTGCAATTCTGGCAAAGTCCAATCGTTCCACTTTATAAAATAGAAGGAATCCCTTTCAACGTTTTAGTAGATCCGCAGGGAAAAATTATCGCAGAAAATCTTAGAGGACCCATGTTGGGGAGGAAGCTGGATGAGTTGCTTCCGCTGTAATAATGGGAGGCGTGAGACGTGAGAAGGCAAACGGCAAACGTGAAAATGTGCAAATGAGAAAATGTGGAGATGAGAAAATGAGGAAATGTGTTTTGAAGCATAAGGTTCTGTAGATAGTAAATAAGCAACGGTAAAAATTGCTGCGTATTATTTTCATGAAGAGCCTTCAACCGTCCACCTATCCGCATTGCTGTACATTTTCTCATTTTCACGTTTGCCGTTTGCCGTCTCACGACTCACGACTCACGCATAAAAAAAATCCAGCCGTTTGGCTGGATTTTTTTTTGATATAGTGTTCGTTGCAATTAACGATTTAATGTTTCGATGAGGCGGTTACCGAACCAACCCAGACCAACTACACCAACCGCCATACGCACCTGAATTGTCTGATCGCACCAGCTATAAGTACCTGGAACACCGTCGTAATCAACCTGGATATCGTTTCCAGCATATGCTGAATTGAGTGTGCCCGCGTTACCGACACCGCTCTGATAATCCAAAGTTACCAATCTGTTGTTAGGATTAGTCCAGTCAAGTTTGAAGGTAATTGGATTCCAACCATAGTCATATATGTTTGTAATGGTAACAGTACCAGTAGTAGCTGAAGTTTGGCTTACAGCAGACACCGAAGTTGTATAAGGACCATAAGTGCTTGTTCCGAATACTTCATGTGTGTTTTTGTAGTCACCTTTGAGATCGTCCAATACGATGTCACCTTCAAAGCAGGGACCGCGCATGAACAGTTTCAGTGTGTGTTGAAACTCTGCTACTTTAACATCAGGTTCAGTGATTTTGAAAATCACCGTGTCTTTTCTACCGCTTGTTTCGTAAGCAGCAAAAATGCCCTGTACGTCAATATAAGCAACAGCCTCACCAGCAGGGATTGTAACCTTTCCGGTAGTATTGCTCAGTGTATAATGTGTGCCAGCAGTTGCACCTGTAGGGCTGCTAACTGTGAAAGAAACGGTACGATCTTCTTTTGAGACATCAGTTGTACCGATGGTGATGCGGTAAGGAGCAGTACTCGCGCTAACTACCGAATAAGATTGAACTTCATTACCAGCAAAGTGAGCCAGTGGTTCAACTACTGCCGTCTTGTAAGGCTTGTTCTTATCGCAACTTGTAAGTGTTACGACAGACACTAAAAGCGCCCAAAAAGACAGGTTAGATATTTTTTTCATAATACTATGTTTTGTCGTTTGAAGAAAGGCTGGATAGCGGGCTATCCAGCCTTATATTTTTAGTATCCGTCGTTCTGCACCATTTTAGGGTTTGCCAACATCGCAGATTGCGGAATTGGGAACACAAAACGGTAAGAAGTGGCTGGCAGTGTTTGCCATTCAGCAGCAGCATCAGATGCACTACGCTGAACAGGAAGACCGTTACGTTTCAGGTCGAAGAAACGATGACCTTCAAATGCCAGTTCTTTGAAACGCTCTTGCAATACAGCATTTGCCAGATCGGTTGCGCTTGCAAAAGTTTCATCAACATATCCCTCGATACGTGCAGCACGCAGATAATTAAGATCAGCAGCACCTGCAGCGATATTTGGAGTAGCTGAACGAGCATATGCTTCAGCACGGATCAGGTACATCTCAGCTGTACGGATTGCTTTCAAATCCACTACGCGACCACCACGGCTTGATACATGATATTTATTCAGATAAATATCGCCATTTCCTTTTTCAGCAATGTAAGCAGGGAGACGATAATCATCTGCGTCGAAAGAATTAATCAACTTGTCTGAAGGTGCGATATAGATCAGCTCACCACCACCTGCAGTAGTCCACAGACCACCTAAAGCTGTGCTATTTGGGTAGCGGATACGGAACAGCGTTTCCGCTATTCCATTTGTAGCGCCAGCGTCAACATCAGTCCAGATAGCTGCAAAGTCAGTTGAATCTGTAACCAGGGGCTTCACATTTGAGTTGATTACTTCTGTTGCATAAGTGATAGCGGCAGCGTAATCACGTTTCCAGAGCGCTATACGAGCCTGGTAAGCGGCAACGTTCACTTTATTCAAAACAGTATCACGAAAAGAAGCGGGTGTAACTGCAGGGAACAAAGCTTTCGCGTCGGCCAGGTCTTTTTCAATTGCAGCAATTGATTCGGCTACAGTTGAACGGGGAGTCTGTGCCAATGGGTTCACGTTTTGTACGATGGCAATACCTAAAGGATCCGCAGCGTCGTATCTTTTTGCCCAGCTTTGCAACAGGCTGAAGTTTGCGATACCTCTCATACCCAGCAATTGCGCTTTAATAATGTCGCGACGTGCTGTATTTTGATCACCTTCTACTGTGTATACGTGAGGCAGTGTACGGTTAACCGCATCTACCAACAGGTAGTAAGAAGAGTATCCTCCTGTTACATCTCCACCGGTAGTACCGTCAGAGCTGTATTGATAACGGTAGGTAAGAGCGCCCTGGCCTGCGTTATCAGGACCAATTTTCGCTTCATCAGAAACGAGGGCACTCTTATAGATATCATTGACATAGGCACCGTAGTAACCTATCACCCCGTTGAGACCCATTTGCACGTGCTCAAGGGTTTTGAAGGCATTGGCCTCACTGACGTCGTTGGGACTATGTTGTTCCAATTCTTTAGAGCAACCTGTAAGCAAGCCACCCGCCAGTACCAGATATAGATATTTATTAATTCTCATGTTAAACTTCTTTTTAAAGTTAGAATGTAACTCTCAATCCGCCTGTGATTGCGCGGGGGTTCGGGAATTCACTCAGGTTAATGTTAACTGGACCTGCTTCAGGATCCATACCTCTCCATTTTGTCCAGATAAACAGGTTGTTTGCCTGAACATAAACTGAAGCACGAGAAATGAATTTTGTTCTTTCCAACAGGCTTGTAGGCAGAACATAAGACAGTGTCACATCACGCAGACGTAAGAATGATGCATCGTGGATCAACTTAGAAGAGAAGTTAGTACCGAACAGTGGGCTTGGTGTACTAGCGATATCACCAGGCTTAGTCCAGAAGTTCAGGTCAGATGACTGGTTGTAACCACCGGCAAGGAAACCTACTGGGTTTTCTACAAAGTACTCCAGGTTATCCATTTTGTAAGCACCATGTTGGAAAGAGAACATAACGTTCAGTTCCAGGTTTTTGTAGCTTACACGTGTACCGAAACCACCTTTCCAGGGAGCTTCCCATGTACCCCAGTTAGAGGTAGCAGCGCTCGCATTGTAAGTAGTTGTTGGTTTACCGTCTTCGTCAAGATACAAAGGTGCACCTGTTGCAGCGTCAACACCAGCCCAACCTACTTCGTAGTGTGAGCCCAAAGGCAGACCTACCTGCAGGTATGAAGTACCAGACTCGTAAGGTTGTTCACCACCAAGGCTCAACAGTTTGTTTTTGTTGTAACCACCGTTCGCATAAAGTGTCCAGGTGATATCTTTTGTTTTAACAACATCACCATTGATGTTCCACTCAAAACCTGTGTTCTGCAGCTCACCGGCATTCACTTCAATAGAGCGTCCGCCCGCATCTTCAAAAGTCAGCCTTCTGTTTACAAACAGGTCTTTTGTACGCTTGTCATACCAGTTGAAATCACCATAGATACGACGGTTCAGGATCTCATAATCCAAACCGATGTTCAATACATAGGTAGTTTCCCATTTGATATTGGGGTAACCTACGTAGCTAACCACCTGTGTAGGCAGACCGCCATAGTTACCTCCTGAGGAGTAGGTAGCCTGGTACATATAAGTTCTGGGGAAGTTGTTGTGGTTACCCGCACCACCATAGCTGGCACGAAGGCGCAAGGAATTGATGGCTCCAATATTCTGCATGAAATTCTCTTTCGTCATTTCCCATACAGCACCCACTGAGTAGAAACCTACCCAACGAAGGTTTTTTGGAAGCTTTGAGGAACCGTCGCTACGATACGATGCAGTAAATGTATATTTACCATCAAGCGTATAACGACCCATCAACAAGCCAGAAGACAGTGCTGAATTGTCCTTACTACCACCTGCCTGAATGTACAGTTGGTTAACAGCGTTACCAGTCTGGATTGCAGCAGGTGTGTTTGGTGTACGAGGATCGATACCCCATCCAAGTAAATTGAAACTTTTTGAATTTTGTTGAAGGTATTCACCTACAGCCATTACTTCTACATCATGACGTTGATTAAATGTGTTTTTGTAAGTAATGTTAGGACGTACGTTCAAAAAGATGAAACGGCTCAACGCTTCTGACTGACCACCCGCTTTTTCAGTAAGTGAGGTACTGTTTCTGCGCAGGAATGGCTCACGGCTCAGATACTGCGTATTCTGTGTTTCGCGGAAATCCACACCCGCAGTTACACCTGCACTCAGATTTTTTCAGGATTTTATAATCAACAGACAGACCCAGGTTAACTTTTACCTGGTCGTTGTAGTTCATATCATAGTTAGTCAGGTCCAAAGCGTTGGTAGCTGCGAATTTCGCACCTGAACCAGTGTTCAATTGACCTGTAACAGGATCATATGGTCTATGATAAGGAACAGCAATGTTAGTTACCAGGAATGGGTTAGCAGTACTGTTGGTAGTAGTGCTCTGTTGGAAGTTACGTTTTGTGTAACCAATAGTGCTGGAGAAAGCTACAGTGAACTTGTCATCCGCATAGTCTACGTTGTTACGCAAAGTAGCACGCTGCATATCTGTACGGTGTGTAGTACCTTCTTCATTGTACAGTGCAAGACTTGTATAGAATCTGGTTCTTCCAGTACCGCCTGACAGGCTGATCTGGTGGTTGCTGAAAGTTCCCTGACGGAAGATTTCATCAGCCCAGTTTGTGTTGATGCCTCGGATTGAATCAAGGATTCTGTCGGCGTCAGCTTGCTGAGTAGGAGTTAAAGTAGCATAACGTGGGTTGTCTTTGCTGTAGTACCATCCGGGGATAGTTGCAGAACCATTTGTACCAAGTACGCTACCATATTTTCTTTGAGCTTCCAGCAACTCTGTAGTATTCATTGGACGGAAAGCAAATTCCGGACGGGCTTTGATACCCATCTGGCCGTCATATGAAACTTGCAGTTTACCAGCTTTACCTTTTTTAGTAGTGATTACGATTACACCAGCAGAACCACGAGAACCGTACAACGCAGTTGTAGCGGCATCACGAAGGATCTCAACTGATTCGAAATCGTTAGGGTTTAAAGACTGGAATACACCCTCTTCCATGGGGATACCATCAATTACATACAGTGGAGAGCTACCACCTGTAATTGAGTTCGTACCACGGATCAGTACTGTACTCGCCTGACCAGGCTGACCTGAACCAGTGATAATGTGTACACCGGGAGCACGACCCTGGAGCATTTGGTCGAATGAACCAACAGGACGGTTTTCCAGTTCTTTCGCTGTCACTTTGTTGGCAGCACCCGTAAACTGTGATTTTTTCACGCGGGAGATACCTGTTACAACCACCTCATCCAGATCCCTGGCTGCAGAAGTTGCTAAAGAAACATTGTACACAGAACCTGAACCCACGTTAACAGTACGGGTTGCAAAACCCAGTGAACTGATTTCAAGTTGCTTTGCATTTGCTGGAACAGTGATAGAGAACGTTCCATCTGCTTTTGTAACTGTACCGGTTGGTGTGCCTTTCACCACCACCGACACATTGGGAAGGGGATTCCCTTGCTCATCCGTTACTTTACCTGTAACGGACTTCTGAGCCAACAGCGTTCCTGCAAAAAACAGGAGTGCTGTTAGCGTCGCTAACAGTTTTCTCATGTGCATCTAAGTTTTAGTATAAGAGTAAAAGCAAAATTCTTTTTACAAAGAATCGTCGCGCAATTTAACGAAAAATGATATTCAGTTCTCCCTAATTGAATAAAGTATCCAATTATTCAGCAAAAAAAATAGCATCTCAGTTAAACCAGCAGGTATATGAGACAAAGCGTTTAGCCATTCTGCTGCATCGATTTATCTTCTTTTGCATCTTTTGACTTTCCCATTGATATTAATAGTGCCGGCAACAACACCAGGTTGGTTCCCGTAGCCGTAATAAGGGTCAGTGAGGTGAGCCATCCCAGCGCCTGCGTTCCACCGAATCCACTGAAACTGAAGATGATAAAGCCCGCAATCAGTACCATTGATGTGTATATAATACTAATACCCGTGCTATGAATTGTTTCAATAACCGTCCTACGCCGGTTGAAGCCATGTAAGGGTAACTCCTGCTTATAATTTACAAGGAAACGAATGGTGATATCAATTGCAATACCGAGTGCCACACTAAATACCAATACTGTTGATGGTTTCAAAGGTACTCCGGCCCACCCCATCACGCCCGCCGTAATAACCAGCGGAATCAGGTTGGGAATCAATGAACAGATTAATATTTTCACCGATTTGAAGAGATAAAGCATGCAAAGGGCAATGAGTAAAAATGCCCAGAAAATACTTTCTTTCAATCCGTTAATAATAAAACTGCTCCCCTCCAGGAAAGTAATGCTGGTACCAGTCATCTGAACGGTATACTTGCTGGTATCAAATAATTGCTGGGCGCGCAAACTAATGGTGTCGAGCAATAATGGCAATTGATTGCTTCCCACATCCGCCATATTAATACTGATACGGGCCTCCTGCCTTGCACTGTCCATAAAGCTTGAAACCAGCTTGGTAAATGAATTTGCGCCGGAATCCGCGCCCGATCTGAATCGGAGATACTGCACCATCGCCGGCAAATCGAACTGGCTGGGCATGGTATAATTGCTGGAATCACCCTCAAAAAACGCCTGTTTGGCAAATTTCAATCCCTCAATTATACTCAGCGGACGCGCCATCTCAGGACGGTTGGCAATACTTTGTGAAAGCGAGTCTATCTTCTTCAACCCCTCCAGATCGCGGATAATGCCCGCCTTGCTATTTGTTTTGACCAGAATTTCCAACGGCATCACGCCTTTGAAATTTCGCTCGAAAAAATTTGAGATCGGTATAGATCTTATCCGTTTTCGGCAAATCATCCACAATAAAACCAACACTCTTCAACCGGAAAATACCAGCGATGGCGGCAACCATAACTACCGCTGTCAATCCATAGATCAACTTACGATGATTGAGCGACCAACGCTCCAACCGGTCGAGCCAGCGATTCAAACGCGCATTCTCGAGATATTTTGTATGACGTGATTTGGGCGGCGGAAGAAGACTCAACGCTACCGGAATTACAATCAATGATATAAAAAACAATACCATGATGTTGATGCCGGCAACAACACCAAACTCCTGTAATATCTCACTCTTGGTAAGCGCAAATACTGCAAAACCAATTGCCGCTGCGAGGTTACAAAACAGGGTCACAATTCCCATTCGGCTAACCATTGTTACCAATGCATCATGCCGGTTGCCACATTCATTAAATGATGTGTGATATTTATTCAGGAAATAAATACAGTTAGGAATACCGATTACTACAATCAACGGGGGTATCAGCGCGGTTAATAATGTAATCTTATACCCCAGCAACTGCATGGTGCCCATGGTCCAGATTACACCCAGTATCACCACACCCAGCGAAAGGATCATCGCACTAAATGAGCGGAAAAAAATCAGCAGGATAAGCGCAGATAGCAGAACACTTCCAAGCAGAAACCATTTCATCTCATCTGCAATACGCGTCGCCATTTCAGTACGAATCAGGGGAAGCCCGCTCAGGTAAACCGTTTGTCCCGATGTTTTTTCAAACACATCCACATGCTCCCTGATGCCTTTCACGATATCATTTCGCTTACGGGTGTTCATCAATGTTTTGTCAACACTCACACCCATCAACCAGGCATTGGTTTCAGGGTTATATAATAATCCCTGGTAAAAAGGAAGCGAATAAAATACCTGGCTAAGACTGTCGAGTTCGGCCTGGCTTAGCGGACCCGACGGAAAGATTTGTGCCGCATTTAATTTTTCAGTGGCAGCATCTTTCATAAGATTCACGGCCGAAGGAGCCGCAATTACATCTGTAACACCATAAGACTGCTTCAGCTCTTTGTAAAGTGCTGTATACTGATTGAACAGGGAATCCTTAAAAAACTGGTCGGTTTGAATGCCGATTACAAGCAGGTTCCCATCCTGGCCGTATTTCGCACGGAATGCCTGATAGGTCAAATTGGCCGGATGGTCAGATGGAATAGCACGACTGAATTCATAACTCAGTTCAACTTTCGAGGCCTGCCAGGTCATGAATGCCGATGCAATCAATACTACTACTAATAAGGGGAGACGGTACGCGAGGATGTTCTTTCCGAGTTTACGCCACATAGAATGTTATTGGGTCCCAGTGTCAAAAAATATTTGAAAGGAATATGCCAGGACAATGGTTTTGTGGGACTCGCAAAGAAACAGAAAAATGTGCAAACTCTTACTTTTGACAGGTGAGATGGGTTTTAATCTATTGTTTTCTGGGGCTACTACAATTACAGGGCCTTGCTCAAAATACGCTACCCCCCATTGGTGGCTGGCGCGAACATTTGCCCTATCGTTCCGTAAAAGATCTCGCCATCCTGGAGAATAATACCCTTATAGCGGCAACAACATACAGTTTGTTTACCTACCAGGTTGATGAAAGCTATATAGAACGAATCAGCAAAACTTCAGGCCTGAGTGGGTCGGGGATTCAGTTGATGCATGCAACACCTGGCAACAAACTTATCGTTGTTTATAACGATAATAATATCGACGTCATCACCAGCAGTGCCATTCGGAATATACGCGATATCGTTAACAGCAACCAGGTTCCGCAATCGGGCATCTTTGCTCTTTGGTCGAATGAAAACAGCGCTTACCTCAGCACCGCTATCGGCATCATCGTTCTCAATCTGAACCGATTTGAAGTAACAGAAACCTGGCGGATAGGACACAATGGACAATCCGTAAAAACAAACGACTTCACACAAATAGGTGGCCGCTATTACGCGGCAACAGATGAAGGATTAAAATCAATACCGGTTAACGGCGCGAATCCTGCAGACTATAATAACTGGGAATTGCTGTCAGGCAATACTGGTTTGCCAGCTGGAAAATGCGACCAGGTTTTCCTTATTCAAAATCAATTAATCGCGCTCGCGGATAACCGATTCTATATTTTACGTAACAATCACTGGGATTTATTTTATGAAACTGATTATTCGCATATCCGGCATGCTGTTAACGGCAACCGATTAACGCTTTGCCAGCAACTGAACGGACATTTTCGCATACAGGTGTTAGATGAAAATGCAGCCGTTACGCTTACACTCAACCAGGGTCAGCAATTGCAACACCCCCAAAAAGCAATCTGGTTTAATGATGAATGCTGGATTGCAGATTCAATTTCGGGATTGCTTCGATATAGTAACGGGCAATACACAGCCATCGTTCCCGAATCGCCTGCATCGATAGCCGAAGGAAACATTTTCGCAACAGCCTCAGGAATTGTTGCAGCAAGAGGTGCTGTTAACAACAACACCGGATCCGGATTTGAAGGATCATGGTTTTTATACAAAGAAAATACCTGGCAGAATTTTGAACGCATCCAATTTCCTGCACTGGATAGTTTTCCGGATTTACATCATGTGGTTCTCAACAACATTACGCAGGAAGTATGGGCCGCTTCATGGAGCGGTGGGTTACAATTGTGGAAAGAAGGCAGTTTTATTAAAACCTATAAACAGGGGTTTCTCGGAGCCGATGTTTTAAATCCCCAACGATATAAAACAGGCGGTCTTGCGCTCGATGTACAATCCAATCTATGGATCAGCAATCCGGGAAGTAGCAATCCGTTGGTGCTACGCACACCCGATGATACATGGGTGCAGTTTGCAGTTCCGTTTAGCGGGGCGGGAAATACGTTGAAAGATATTATTGTTGACGACAACGGATATAAATGGATATCCGCAGCGCAAAATGGTTTGCTGGTGTATTCAGAAGGGTCCGAACTCCATTCGGCAGCCGACGATAAATGGTTCCGTTATTCATTCGGAGCCGGCCAGGGCAATTTACCGGGAACAACCGTTACTGCCATAAATAAAGACCGGCAGGGTTTTATCTGGGCGGGTACGGATAATGGAATTGCGGTAATAGAATGTCCTGATGCTGTGTTTACCAATCATATTTGTGAAGCAATCCGCCCGGTAATAAAAACCGGGAGTTTTGCAGGTTATCTTTTTCAAAACGAGCGTGTGTTGTGTATAACAACAGACGCTGCCAACCGAAAATGGGTAGGAACTGAAAAAGGCGCATGGCTGGTTGCTGCGAATGGCGATGCAATTATAGAACACTGGAATACGAGCAACAGTCCTATACCTGCCAACCGTGTACATTCAATAGCCATTGATCCAAAAACGGGAGAAGTTTTCTTTGCCACAGCGGCAGGAATTGTAAGTTGGCGCGGAACCGCTACTGCCGCTTCCGAAGAAAAGCCGCAGGTGCAGATTTTTCCGAATCCTGTGCCTCCGGGATATAGCGGTACAATCGGCATCAGAGGTCTGAAAGAAAATTCAATCGTAAAAATTACAGAATTGAATGGTCGATTGGTGTACCAGACGCGATCTTTGGGTGGTCAGGCCGTTTGGAGTGGCCGCGATTATCGTGGACGCATCATTTCTACTGGTGTATACCTGGTGCTGGTAAGCGACGAGAACAACAAAGAGCAAACGGCAGGCAAAATCGTTTTCATCAACAAATGACAGAAAAAACTTCATCATTCCAGGGGCATTGTGCTGCGCGCGGTACGTTATGGCGATACAAGCCTCATTGTTTCCGTACTCACTGAATTATTCGGTTTACAAAGCTATATGCTCAATGGCGTGCGCAGCAGCAGCAAAAAAGGTGCGGGCCGCGCAAACCTCTTTCAACCTTCCGGTATTCTCGATTTGGTGGTATATCATAATGATCTTAAGCAACTGCAAAGGCTGCGTGAGTTTCAGTGGGCATTTTTATATGAAAAAGTACTTTCAGATGTTCATCGAAATGCAATTGCAGTGTACATGGTAGAGTTGCTTACCAAATGCCTGAAACAACCGGAAGCCAATGCTGATCTTTATAATTTTATTGAAGACAGCTTTATTCACCTCGATCGTGCTTCAGATGCGGTTGCAGCTAACTTCCCACTGTTTTTCTCCGTACACCTTCCCGTGTTTTTCGGATTCAGATTTCAGGACAACTATTCGCCCACTACTCCTTACCTCGATTTACAGGAAGGTAATTTCATATCTCATCCTCCTTCACATAATCATTTCCTCGATGAAAATCTCTCGTTCATTACGGCCCAATTGTTGCGAGTACAACAACCAAATGAACTGGAAGAAATAAAACTGAATCATCTGCTGCGCCGGCAATTGTTACAGGCTTATATCACTTATTACAGTTGGCAGGTGCAGGAGTTTGGTAGTATGAAGACGTTGGAGGTGTTGAGGGAAATTTTGTGAGAGAGAGGGATGAGAGAGGGTGGATGGGGGATGGGGGATGAGAGATGGTGGATGGGGGATGGGAGATGGTCGATGTCCGATGATCGATGTCCGATGATCGAAAGAGTGCTCAAAAGCAAGATACCTTTCTGGCCTCGGTAGGGGTATCTTGCACGATATAAATTCATCGGTCATCGGACATCGATCATCGGTCATCGGAACTCGGTCATCGATACCACAATTCACAAATTTCCTCCATTAATCCACATCGCTTCAAACTGCCGGATTCGCAGAATTCTGAACCCTATCTTTGTAAGGAATGGCGAAACAGCTTACACAAATAGCATTTGATTTTGGTCCGCCCGCGGAACCTGAACAAAAAACGGAACCTTTAGCGGCAGAACCGGTAAAAGACCTGGTGCTGGCCGAAAGAGAACCGGCACTTGTTGAGCCCGAAGAGGAAGAAGTGGTAATGATAACCGAAACGGAAGAAGAACTGTATGTGTCGGCACCCGTGTCGGTGGCGCCGCCAAAAAGGACTTCTACCCGAGGACGTCGATCGCTGCAGGAAAATTCGCGAAAAGCTGATCTGATCGAGATACCTGCTGATGAAGAATTATTTAAAAAATCTTATTACCCCATTGGCGAGGTGGCAAAGATGTTTGGTGAAAACCAATCGCTGATCCGCTATTGGGAATCGGAATTTGACATTCTCAAACCGCGCAAGAATAAAAAAGGCGACCGCTATTTCCGTCCGGTCGATATCAAAAACCTGGTGCTCATCCACGACCTGCTTCGCCGAAGGAAATTCACCATTGAAGGAGCCAAAGAATACCTGCGCAAGAGCAAAAAAGTGGAAGAAAAATTCGCACTGATCCAGTCTCTGGAAAAAATGAAATCATTTTTCCTTGAACTGAAAGCCGCATTGTAAATATCCTTGCTACATGCAACCATCGCTGGCTAATTTTGCTCTGGAATATTGGTATTAAAAAACCTAAACCAGCAATCCCCGTTCACATGAGTTATTTTAAAACGTCTTTTCTAATAGTATTTTTGTGCCTGTTAGCATCCACGGCCACTAGCCAGCAGTTTGAAAAAGTGCCAGATAACGATGGCTACACGGTTATCCGCGGCATCATCACTGCAAAATGGCTACAAACCGAGTTCGAACTTTCAAAAGAATATAACGGCCGCCCTCCCGGTTTTACGCCCAACGAAGAAACCGTGAATGCGATTAAACAACAGGCGGATTCTATCCAGTTTGTGGTATTCATGGGCACCTGGTGCGAAGATTCACGCTTTGTAGTTCCCCGCCTTCTCTTCCTGCTGGATGTGGCAGGTTATTCAAAAGACCGCTTAACCCTTATTGCCTGCGACCGCAATAAGAAAACCCTCGGCAACCTTACCGAACCTTTTCAAATTCGTAACGTACCCACGATTGTAGTGATGAAAAAAGGAAAGGAACTTGGACGCGTGGTTGAATACGGTTCCGGCCTGTTTGATAAAGACCTCGGGGAAATTATCAGGAAGAAGTAACTGATGTGGTTGAAGAATCAGCCTGGGTAACGCGTATGTCGGTACTGGCACCGGCAATATCCACGTTCTGTGCATCGAGTAATGCCAACACCGAAAAATTGATCTCTTCTTTTACCATATTGAAATCACCCAGGGTGATGGGGCCGGTAAAATAATCCACTAAAATATTGAATGAAGAGGATGAAATATCATTCAACAATACAGTAGAATTTTCCACTTCACGGCGGTTTAATATCTGGCGAATACCAGCAACCACAGCCTGCAGTTGCTCCGCGCTTGTTTGCAGGGCCAACTCAAGACGCAACTCGCCTTTGCGTTGCGTGCGCAACGACAGGTTATCGACAATGCTATCCACCATTTGTTTATTCGGTACGCTGATATATGTTTTTTGATCGGTGCGGATGCGTGTACTACGCAGCCCGATCTTTTCAACCGTACCCGTAAATGCATGCACCTTTACCACATCTCCCATTGCAAATGGTTTGTCGAAAAAGATGATAAATGATGCTATCAGGTTCTCCAAACTTTCACGCAATGCAAGGGCGATAGCCGCACCCACGATACTCAAACCCGTAAGCAGGTTGCTGATATTGTAACCAAAGGCAAATTTCAAAACCATCAGCAAACCCACAATCCCCAATAACACTTTAAAAAAGTCTTTGAAAAAGACGATCAACTGGTTGTCCGTTGCGTCATTATTTCGATCGGCCTTCGCGTGCAATATCATCGCAATAAAGTCGATGATGCGTAACTGCAGACGAATAAATGACACGATCAAAACGATTGTTGCCAGTGTATGAATAATCGCTTTTAGTGTGGTGCGATAAATATCTACATCAAGCTGACTGGGGAAATTAAGCTTGTGGAAGGTGATGATCGAAACAAGTATCACAAGAAAAGAACCGAGCGGCCTGATCACCAGGGTGGTGAATGCACGCTGATCCAGGCTCGACCAAACCGCTTTTACCAGTTGAAATAAGATGGTAGCCACCAGATGGGCGAAGTATCTACGCACCAGCAACACCAGACATACGACACCTGCAGTGATCAGGTACATACGAACCGTATTGTCCAGCCAAACTTCGTCCAAAAAATTGTCCATGTCTATTATTGGTGATTAGTCGCAAAAATATCAAATCTGGCCTTAGCGGAGCGCGTAAATTTCAATGCCATCTTCTTTCAATGCATATACGCGAGTGGCGCTGAAATGAATGGCGCGACTGTTACGCAACGCCGCTGGCATCAGCCAGCTTTCCGTACGAAAACTTCTCGGGCTGTAGCGGTATAAACTGTCGCCGCGGGTGCCGAAAATGAAATTGCCCACAACTTTCAAATTGTGCCAGCCGGTGATTTCAATTTTATTCTTCAACGTTCCAAAATAATCAAACACAAATACCGCCTGCATACTGTCGTATAAATAAACAAACTGATCCTGGTCGAAAATCATTTGCGGCGATGGAGCTTTTTCGAATAGCTGCCGGAAGTCCGGTGTTTCCAACAACAATCTTCCATCTTCATCCATTTTCTTCAAACGATTATTCACTTCATCGTATAACCATATCTTATTATCGTACGACTGGCCAATTGCTTTTACCTGGAAAATATTTTGTTTACGGAAATCAATGCTGTTACGCACATTGAGGAAGCGATCCAGCATCACAATGCTGGTAAAGTCGCGGTAATACAATAACACTTTCATCGGGTTGGATGCATCAATCAAAGATGCCTGTCCAAATCGTTTTACATCATTGAAAACAGCGGCAGAATCACCGGTGGGTGTCAGTTTTTTCAATTGGTTTCCCCGCATTCAGCACATAAATATTATCGAGATTATCGACCGCGAAAGTAGTGTACACGCCGGGTATGGTCAATTCATACCTGAAACTGCTGTCGCTTTGTGCGTAGGTGCTCAACAGCAGGAAAAAAAACAATATGGCGCTTACAATTTTTTTCATTTATTTTTCTGATGATCGATTGATCCTGCCCGGTGTAGGAACGCAGTTCAATGTTTCCGTTTTCCATCACCGCATATGTACTAAAACGTATCCAATCGCCCAAATTGATATAACGACTTTTATTTTCCAGGTTGTAATCAATGGGTAAATGACGATGTCCGAATATATAGTAGTCGTACTGATGTTTTTGCATCATTTCGCGGCAATAAATCAACAGCCACTCTTTATCATCGCCCAGAAATACTTCTTCTGTACTGCCGGTTTGCGCGCGACTGCGACGGCTCATATAATTGGCAATGCCCATCCCAACAACAGGTGGCAATATGCCAAACATCCATTTACAGGCCGGGTTACGAAATACTTTTTTCAGTCTTTTATATCCATGATCTCCGGGGCCGAGACCATCACCATGTCCGATCCACATTTTTTTACCCTGCCGTTCAAACTCATGTGGCTCGTAATAAACCGGGATATTCAATTCTGTCTGGAAATAATTGCGCATCCACATATCATGGTTGCCCACAAAAAATGCATTGCAATTCCTGCATCAGTCATCTCAGCCAGTTTACCCAATAAACGCACATAACCCTTTGGCACTACCTGCCTGTATTCGTACCAGAAATCAAACATATCCCCTACCAAAAAAATCTCCGAAGCATCATCCTGCACTTCTTCCAGAAAACGCACAATACGTTTCTCCCTTTCCAGGCTTGCAGTATGATTCGGTGCGCCTAAATGAAAATCGGAGAGAAAGTATATTTTGTTTCGAGGCATGAGAAAAAATGGATGTTTGATGTTAGATGGTGGATGGGAGATCGATGATTGATGGTCGATGGTCGAAGTTGAGTTTAGTTTTTTGCTATTTATTTTTTAAGTATTCCATGATGTCGCCGGATTCAACGATGGGGCGGTCGGTGATGTTTCCATTGTACCAGTACACCCATGCGCTCACTGTTCCTTTCTCCGTTTCTATCTCAGACAAAATGCGATTATACAAAGCTGTTTCACCGGGTTCGGGAGTTACACCTTCATAATCGTCGAGCTGTGCAATTACATAATCAAACTGTCCACGGTCGCGTGCAACATACAACTCACCTACAATGAAGGCATCGTCAGTAGTGGGTAATGCAGCTGGATATTCACCCAGGTCATACAGATACCCTCTTACTTTTCCATCGCTTACAAAATCGAAATAGCGAGTGATATAATCGTATGCAGGACTTTTAAAGCCGCTGCGCAGCGACCCGTAAACAAACAGGTTAAAGTTTTGAGGAGATGTCATGGTATAGGTAATATAAGCTGATAATTCATCAGGATTCTACCAGGAAGACATAAACTTCCTTCGGACCGTGCACGCCCACCACCAGCGTTTTTTCAATATCGGCAGTGCGGCTGGGGCCGGTAGCAAATGTTACCAGGATGGTAGCTTATTGCCATATTTATCACGCATTCCCTGGAGTGCGTCTTTTACATCATGCACCAACTGGTGCGACCAGGCGATACAAATATGTATGGGCGCATAAACGCTCGTCGTTCTCCCACTCTTCTGTCCTGCACTCATCACAATCGAACCCGTTCTTGCTACCAGGAATTCACAACCGGTAATAGATACGTCACAACCCGCCAGGTCTTCACGAACATGTCTTTCTTCCAGGTTCACTCCCGTCTGGCGAATCAATTCGTCTTCCACACAGTAAACACGCTGCCAGTCCATTTTACGAATGAGACTGTTCAATTGAAAAGCGAGTTCCTGTTTGTTGATGCAATACATGAAACGGCCCTGAAGTTTGCTGAATTGTTCAGCAAACACAACAGCATCTTCATCTTCGGGCGCTTTGTAAACGGATGAAGAACCTTCGCTTTGGGGAAAGGGTTGTGCCACAGGATGGCTCAGTGCTTTCCTGATCTTTTTTAGAATGGTTTCTTTTGATGGAGAAACGTTCATGAAGCGTCGATTGTATCTGAAAATGGTTACCGATTTTCACCGATAACCATTTTCAGAAAACTGTTATTATAGAGATTTATTTGTCACATCACTATCATAAGGAGGAACACCTGCAGAAATCTCGCCGGTTCCCGGACTGTTCAAATCTTTCGGAGCGGGATCCTCTGCTAAAGGTTTCTTCTCTTCAAAAGGACGTTTTCCAATCAATGCTTCCACATCACTTTGGAACAGTACTTCTTTTTTCCAACAATGCTTCCGCAAGTTTGGCAACGTCGTCTTTCTTTTCAGTCAGCAATTGTTTTGTTCTTTCATAAGCCTCATCAATCAACTGACGCACTTCCTGGTCAATGATTTTTGATGTTTCTTCTGAATAAGGCTTCGTGAATGTTGTTTCCTGTTGTGGATCATAGTAGCTCACGTTGCCTACTTTATTGTTCATACCATAAACAGTAACCATGGCATAGGCGATACGTGTGATCTGTTGCAGATCATTCTGTGCACCTGTTGATATTTTACCAAAGAAAATATCTTCACTTGCACGTCCACCCAGCGTCATACAAATCTGGTCGAGCAATTGATCTGTATTATACAGGTATTGTTCTTTTGGTGTGTATTGTGCATAACCAAGTGCAGCTGTACCACGTGGTACGATGGTTACTTTCAGCAATGGATAAGCATGTTCAAGATACCATCCACAAATCGCATGTCCTGCTTCGTGGTATGCGATAATTCTTTTTTCATCAGGAGAAATGATCTTGTTCTTTTTCTCCAGTCCACCAATCACGCGGTCAACTGCATCCTGGAAATCCTGCATCTCCACTGCTTCTTTGCCTTTACGTGCGGCAATCAGCGCAGCTTCGTTACATACGTTGGCGATGTCGGCGCCGGCAAATCCCGGAGTTTGTTCTGCCAGTTTATGAATATCCAGTTTCTCAGAAATCTTGATGGGTTTCAGGTGAACTTTGAAGATCGCTTCACGTCCTTTTACATCGGGTTTATCGATTGTAATCTGGCGATCGAAACGACCGGGGCGCAGCAGCGCAGCATCCAATACATCGGGGCGGTTGGTTGCAGCCAGGATGATGATGCCGGTATCTGTACCAAAACCGTCCATTTCCACCAGCAACTGGTTCAGTGTGCTTTCGCGTTCGTCGTTGCTCATCATCACGTTTTTACCACGTGCTCGGCCAATCGCATCAATTTCGTCGATGAAGATGATACAGGGAGCTTTCTCACGCGCCTGCTTAAACAGGTCACGTACACGGCTTGCACCCACACCAACAAACATTTCAACGAAGTCGGAACCACTGAGGCTGAAGAATGGCACCTGTGCTTCGCCGGCCATTGCTTTTGCCAACAAAGTTTTACCGGTACCGGGAGGGCCTACCAGCAATGCACCTTTTTGGAATCTTACCACCCAGTGAAGTATATTTTTTAGGACTTTTCAAAAAGTCAACTATCTCCATTACTTCCACTTTCGCTTCATCCAGTCCTGCAACGTCGGCAAAAGTGATGTTTACTCTGGTGCCTTTATCAAACAGTGTAGCTTTCGATTTTCCGATATTAAAAATACCGCCGGGACCAGAGCCGCCGCCTGCGCCACCACCCATTTTTACGCATCAGCAATACCCACAATGCTATAAACAACAACACGGGTATGAGGAATGATAAAATTTTGCTGAAGAAATCACTTTCTGGTTCAGCATAAAAAGGTACGCGCTCAATATTTGCTTCGCGTTTATAAAATTCATCCATATTACGCTGGAAAGATTCTTCGCTGGTAATATTGAATGTATAATGTGGACCCTGTTCACTAATTTTTCCCGCGAGACCACCATCTTCTCTCAGTGATTTCTCGTGTTTGTTAAGGCTGTCTTTTTTAATATAAACCTTCACCTTATTGCGGTTGGTGATTACTTCATATTTATCTACATCACCGTTTTTGATCATTTCTTCAAACTGCAGTGAGTTGATTTTTTTCATGTTTGGAGAGAAAGGACTAAACATGGAAAAACCGATCAACACGGCGAATATGATGGCATAAATCCAGTAGATGCTGAAACGCGGGCCCTTTTTGGGTGCCTGGCCGGGGTCATCGCCACCGGGGCGACCACCAAAGCGTGGCTGCGTATTTTTCTCGTTCTTATTATACGATGGCTCTTGTGACATAAATCTATTTAGAACGTTAAGTTTTTGTTGTTAAGTTATTGTGGTGACGATGATTCCTGCCTTCGGTTTTTTAACGATTGTGGTAAAACCACTTTGGCAGGAACATTCCGTCGCGGATCAGGATGAGGCATGTTCTGTACCTACCGCATCACTCCACATTTCTTCGAGTTTGTAGAATTTACGATTTTCAGGTAGCATTACATGTACCACTACATTCACATAATCGATGAGCACCCATTGCAAAGCCTGGTAGCCTTCGTGGTGATAGGGTTTTTCGTCACACACTTCGCGCACCTTCGCTTCGATGTTTTCGGCAATAGCTCTGATTTGGGGCTGGTTGCCGGCTTCACAAATAATGAAGAAATCAGCCACCGCCTCATGAATCTTTTTCAGGTCGAGTGAAACAATATTTTCACCCTTTTTTTCCTGGATCGCCTCAATGATGGTTTTGATGATTTTCGAACGTAAGGTTAATCGGGTCGCACTCTTTTTTTCCTGGTTGCCAATGATGCCAATTGTTCCAATAATGAAATATTTATTAGGTAACGTGATTTCCGGCATCTTGTTCAGAATTTTCTTCACGGATGCCGGTTTTGCAATTTGCACTTAATTTGCTCAAAAATAGCAATTAATTGCCAGAACCTTTTCCAGATAACCCACTTGGTAGGCCATTTGTTGAATTAGATTCGATAGATAGTACCAACAATTATGCCCTTGCACGAATTCATGCTGGAATGGCATCACATGGTGAGGCTTTTTTCGCGTGGGAACAATATGCAGGAAAGGGCCAGCGGGGCCGGGTTTGGCAGTCGGAAAAGGGTAACAATCTTATTATCAGCATCATAATCGATCCCAAACCGCTGGCGGTGCAGCAGCAGTTCCAGCTGAGCGCCTGCCTTTCAGTAAGTGTTGCCACCTGGTTTACACGCCTGGCCGGCGACGCCACCCGTATAAAATGGCCAAATGATCTCTACTGGCACGACAGAAAGGCAGGGGGCATCCTGATTGAATCCATTATTGCTAACTCAAACCAGGGGGCACAGTGGAAATGGGCCGTGGCAGGGATCGGAATCAATATCAACCAGGTAGAATTTAACAGTGAATTAAAGAATCCGGTATCGCTACGGCAAATCACGGGAAAATCCTTTGCGGCCAACGAACTGGCCCATGAACTTTGCACAGAATTTGAAAAGAACTGGCAATTCATAAAAAATGGAGGCTTCCCGCAAATGCTTACACAATACAATGAACTTCTTTTCCGAAAACAACAGGAAGTAAAACTCCGCCAGGGCAGTCGCAGCTTTACCGCTACCCTCCTCCGGGTGGATGAACATGGAAAATTATGGGTGTGGGAAGGGGTAGAGAGAGAATACAGTTTTGGAGAAATAGAGTTTTTGCTTTAGAGGGAAGTTGGTAAACGTTGGGGCGATGAATGTTTCTCTCCCAAAAGATTTCCCACAGATTTGCGCTGATTTATTCACGGATTCCGCTGATTTTATTTGCTGAAGGTTACACATCCGCATAAATATTGCAGCGTTTCCGCATTTCATTTCACGCTTCAGGTTTGCCGTTTGCCGTTTGCCGGCATTCACGCCTGTTTCTTAAAAGCCTCTATGATTTCTTCCGCGTGCTGCTTATTCTTCGGACGCAGGAAAATTTTCCGGATGATTCCATTTTCATCAATCACAAATGTGGTGCGATGCACACCCATGTAGTGATTGCCGAACATTTGTTTCTCGCCCCATACTCCATATTTGTTCAGAATAACATGTTTGGTATCGGCGATCAATGTAAATGGCAGATTGAATTTCTCTTCAAACTTTTGGTGTTTCTTTTCATCATCCGGACTCACGCCCACCACCTCAAACCCGTGTTTGCGTAGTAAAGCGTAATTATCGCGGAGATTACATGCCTGGATCGTACAGGTAGGCGTATCATCTTCCGGATAGAAATAAAGAACCAGTTTCTTCCCTTTATAGTCAGCCAGTGAAACTTTATTTCCCTTCTGGTCGGTTCCTGAAAACGCAGGTGCTTTTTTTCCTTCTTCTAAATGTGTTGCCATTGCTTATTTTTTCTTTGCTACTGGTTTTTTAACAGTTGTCTTTTTAGCTACGGGCTTTTTAGTCGACGTTGCTTTTTTCACAGGTGCTTTCTTCACAGGAGGTGTATAGGCACTTCTCTTAAACCACCATTCTTTGATCGTAATATTTCCCGCAAGATCTTCTACGCGCACACGCAAATGATGTACACCATAGGGACAACGTTCATCAAATTTGTAAATCCATGTACGCGCTTTATCATTTGTAAAACGGATCCATTCCCCGTTGAGTTCGGCCCGGAACGATTTGATACCAAAATTATCTGTGGGTGTAAAAGCAATGCTTGTTTTTCCCGACAAATTAACCGTGTCGCCCGAGCCAATGCCGGGAACAACCGGAGGTTCCAGGTCAACATATCCGCGATAGAATCCAAAATCGCTGAATTCTGCAGCCATCCATCCGTCCTGCCAGTTGGCTTTACGCACCGTTCTGCTTCCGCGAAATGTGCGTTCAATGATCAGTTTGCTTTTCCATTCTTCAGGAATTGCACGCTCAGGTTTTAGCCTGATGGTTATTGCAGAATGCAGGGGTACCGAAGGTTCGTTGAGCTGGTGCATGGCCGTTACTGCATTGGTTCCTGACGGAGTGGTTTTATAATAAAAAGAAAATGCGGTGTCGTATAAAGCATCTTCTTTCATATACACTTCAAAGTCGGGTTTCTCCAGAATGTTTACATAGTTAGGAATGAATGCCTGGCTTACACTGCTAACGGGTACCGGTTTACTCAGCGTAGGGTCATATTGAATTTTGAAATTTAGCGTACTGCTGTTGCCATACGCATCATGAATTACCACACGGGCATCATGCACTTCAGTATCGTTTAAATACACAACACCATCTGCTTCGCGGGGGTGATATACCGAGCTGAGGTTACCGGGAAGGCGCGAAAGATGTTGCAGGTAAACACCACCGTTAAAATCAAGCGTGTAATCGATGTGCGCATTCATGTAACGCGTTTCATCGTACCCCACACTATCCATCAGGTATTTTATCTGCAGTTTATTGTCGACAAAAAGTTCGGCCGTATAAATCCCATCACGGTTTGCAGAGCCGCTGATTTGGTCGAACGCCTGTATAGCAAAACTCACTTTGTTATTTGCCGTTTTTATAACAGCTCCCGTCGTCAATTGCGGACCTGTTAAAGTATTCTTAAGTGTAAACAATTGTGGTTTGGATTTGTAAATTCCCTGAGTGCGGTCGTACATGGCGAGTTTCACCATCACGGGTTTAACATTATCTTTTAATGGCATCCCGAAAAGCAGCGGATTGAGGCATTTTCCTGTCTTAGTATCACGGATTTCGAAGTGAACATGTGGCCCTTGTGAGCCACCCGTTGTACCACTGTATGAAATGAAGGCTCCTTTTTTTAACCGGAAATTTATCTGCGGGAATTGCAAGCTCAACCGCCCATGATTCCTGAAGGTATTGTTGCTGAGTTACATACTTCTCCAACGCCGGTTCAAATTCGTTGAGGTGGGCATACAAAGTGGAAAGGCCATTGGGGTGATTGATAATGATGAAGCGGCCGAAGCTGAGTGGGCGAATGCCAACATAAGCAATATAGCCATCCGCTGCAGCCACCACACGTTTGTTTACCTGTTGCGCCGTACGAATATCCAGGCCCATGTGCCAGTGATTGGAACGCAGCTCTCCCAGGTTGGCAACGATTTCAGGAGCAATTTCCAAAGGCCAACGAAAATAACCTTTGGGATATTTTGGAGACTGGGCCGCAACAAAGCTGATGTGCAGAATAAAAACGAGAAGAAAACCGATAATCCTTTGCATCTGCAAAAATAGTTTTTTGAGATTGAAGTTTTGATGAACGTTAGTAATGAAACCTAGGACGTTTTTTAAACGCAAATCAATATTTACAGAAACTTAAAATTGAAAGTTCAATTTGGCATGATATTCTTATATAACAGGAAAATGACGAGGTTATGAAAAAAATTATCTACACAGCAATTTTTATGGGCGGTTTATTCGTTGGAATGTTCAAAGGGCAGGAAGTGCGCCAGCGCTGGGTAGCGAAGATGAAGAACCGCCACGAAGAAAATAAACAAACGCCTCCGGCTACCCCGGAAGAGGTTATGCTCGACGATTATGAAATCGCAGCTTTTCACTCCTGATAATCATTCGTAAGAATTAATTAATAGGTAGTGAGTGGCGAATTAATTGCGTATGCCGTTAATTCGCCACTTTTTTTATTCTTTGTAAAAAGACGCGACAAATTCTTCCAACTTACAACCTTGAACTCCCAACTTTTCCCTACTTTTGCGCAATTTGTTTTTTCAACCCCTCCCCGTAAAAAGAAATGCCAAAAGATACTTCCATTCGTTCGGTTCTGATCATCGGATCGGGACCTATTGTTATTGGACAAGCTTGTGAATTTGATTATTCAGGAACCCAGGCGGCCCGAAGCCTTCGTGAAGAAGGTATAAAGGTGTACCTCATCAACAGCAACCCGGCAACCATCATGACCGACCCGATGATGGCTGAAAAAGTGTACCTGTTGCCGCTGACTGTGGAAAGCATTGAGCAGATTCTGGAAGAAAACCAGATTGACGCCGTATTGCCGACCATGGGTGGTCAAACAGCCCTCAATCTTGCAAAAGAAGCTGAAGACGAACTCGGCATCTGGGCTAAATACAATGTACGATTAATTGGTGTGGACATTAAAGCCATTGATAAGGCTGAAGACCGTGAGCAGTTTCGCCAGTGGATGCTGCAACTGAGTATGTGCCCGTAGCCCGCGCCAAAACGGCAAACTCCTTTCTGGAAGGAAAAGAGTTTGCACAGGAAATCGGATTCCCCCTGGTAATTCGCCCCTCGTTTACGCTGGGTGGAACAGGTGGCGGTTTTGTGCACGATAAAAATGACCTCGACGAAGCGTTGAACCGTGGTTTGCAGGCCTCTCCAATTCATGAAGTACTGGTAGAACAAGCGGTTCTTGGTTGGAAAGAATTTGAGCTGGAACTCCTGCGCGACTCAACCGACAACGTATGTATTATATGTACCGTTGAAAACTTCGACCCCATGGGTGTGCACACGGGTGATTCTATTACAGTGGCACCGGCCATGACCCTGAGTGATACGGCCATGCAGCTGATGCGTAACACTGCCATCGCCATGATGCGCGACCTGGGCAACTTCGCCGGCGGCTGTAACGTACAGTTTGCACTAAATCCCGATACTGAAGAAATAATCGCCATCGAAATCAACCCGCGCGTGAGCCGCTCATCCGCACTGGCATCAAAAGCAACGGGTTACCCCATTGCCAAAATCGCTGCCAAACTCGCGATTGGCTACAACCTGGATGAACTGAAAAACCAGATTACCAAAACAACTTCCGCATATTTTGAACCAGCGTTGGATTATGTGATTGTAAAAATGCCGCGCTGGAACTTTGATAAATTTAAAGGCGCCAACGATACACTCGGACTGCAGATGAAGAGCGTAGGTGAAGTAATGGCCATCGGCCGTAGCTTTCCTGGAAGCTATCCAGAAAGCCTGCCAGAGCCTCGAGAACGAAGCCGTAGGTCTTGGCTACTACGGCAAGACCCTGATGAAAAGCGAACAACTGATAGAGAAGCTGAAGCGCCCCACCTGGGACCGCATCTTCCGTATCAAAGACGCCCTGATGGGCATGGTCCGTCAAGTCACTGCTATCTCTAAAGCCACCAACAGTATCGACCGCTGGTTCCTTTACCAGATACAACGACATTGTTACGCTCGAAAAGCAACTGAAATGGAGCATGATCTGGAAACACTCCGTAACCACCGATCTGCTGAAGGAAGCCAAGCAAATGGGCTTCTCCGATGAACAAATCGGCCCTCATCATGGGAACTGCGAACGAAGAAGATATTTACGAGAAAACGAAAAGCACGCCGGCATCACCCGTGTTTACAAAATGGTAGATACCTGCAGTGCCGAGTTTGAAGCAAAAACACCTTATTTCTACTCAACATTTGAAGAAGGCCTGAATTCAGAGAGCAAACGTTCTGATAAGAAGAAAGATCGATAGTACTCGGATCCGGTCCAAACCGTATAGGCCAGGGTATTGAATTCGATTACTGCTGTACCCATGGTCTGATGGCCATAAAAGAATGCGGGTTACGAGGCCATCATGGTCAACTGTAACCCCGAAACAGTATCTACTGATTTCGATATCGCCGATAAACTCTACTTCGAACCCGTTTACTGGGAACATCTGTGGGAGATCATTGAACATGAACAGCCCGAAGGCGTAATTGTACAACTGGGAGGACAAACCGCATTAAAACTCGCTGAAAGACTGCACGAGAAAGAGGAATCAAAATCATCGGAACATCTTTCGACAACATGGATATTGCAGAAGATCGCGGTCGTTTCAGCGATCTGTTGAAAGAACTCGGAAATTCCTTATCCTGACTACGGAACTGCGTACGATGTAGATGAAGCTGTTGCTGTTGCCAACAAGGTGGGCTATCCGGTGCTGGTGCGTCCATCGTATGTATTGGGTGGTCAGCGCATGCGTATTGTGATCAATGATGATGAACTTGAAAATCCAGTTGTAAGCCTCTTGAAACACATTCCCGGTAATAAAATCCTGATAGACCATTTCCTGGATCGTTGTCAGGAAGCAGAAGTGGATGCCATTTTTGATGGCGAGAACTTCCACGTAATGGGTGTGATGGAACACATCGAACCTGCGGGTATCCATAGTGGCGATAGCAATGCAGTATTACCTGCATTCAACCTGAGCCCGCTTGAGGTAACAACGATGGAATATTATTCCGAAAAAATTGCTCGCGCACTTGATATACGTGGATTAATCAATATTCAGTTCGCCATTAAAGATGGAAAAGTTTATGTGATTGAAGCGAACCCTCGCGCATCACGTACCACACCATTTATTGCAAAAGCATACCAGATTCCTTACCTCAACATTGCTACTAAAGTGATGATGGGTGTAAATAAACTCACCGATTTCAAATTTGAGAAGAAGTTGAAAGGCTTTGCGATTAAAGAACCTGTGTTCTCTTTCAACAAATTCCCCGGTGTGAGTAAAGAACTGGGACCTGAAATGAAATCAACTGGCGAAGCCATTCGTTTTGTAAAAGACTTGCGCGATCCATATTTCCGACAGTTATATAAAGACAGGAGTATGTATCTCAGCAAATAAATTTTTGCTGGTCTTTCAGACCAGCAAAAATTTATGCAAGGGGTTGAGTTGCTTTAACGGTTGCAGAAGATTGTTTAGGGGAAGTTTCTTTTATGATATGTCTCCATCACGAAAAAGCCATCCAGATTTTAATATTCTGAATGGCTTTTTTCATTTTTTATTCAGCTACTCAACCCTAACGATCTTTCACCAACCTGAAAAAATTGACCTGAAAAAAAGTGGTTAGATCGAAACGATACCATTCTTGATTGCGTACATCACCAACCCCACCCTGCTATGAACCTTTAACTTGCCAAACAACGACTGTCGATAATCATCCGCTGTGCGCGGACTGATATGCATATTGCCAGCAATTTCTTTATACGATAATTCCGTACAAACCCAGCGCAGGAACTCACGTTCTTTTTCCGACAACACCACTTCTTTGGCGTTTTGCTCCATATCAGCATCCTGAAGACCGCTTACCAGTTTTCCGGAAACATAGTCTGATACGTACACATTTTTCGCCATCAGCGAATCGAGTGCTTCTTTCAGTTCTGCGGGTTCGGCATTTTTTCAATAAATAGCCTTTCGCTCCCAGCCTGAACATGCGGATGATTGTTTTTTCATCGCTGAGCATTGAAAGGGCGAGTACTTTAATATGGGGATAATTTTTATGCAGCCACTGCGTAGTTTCAAACCCGTCCATTTCCGGCATATTCACATCCAGCAGTACGATTTCCGGAACCTGGTGCATGAGTATGCGGTTACGGAGATCTTTGCCATTGTCTGCCTGAAAAAGAATCGTGTAATTATCAAACGTGTTGATCAGGTTAGCTAGTGCATTACGTAGCAGGCTGTGGTCATCAGCGATGCCCACCAGTATTTTCTTTGTAGATTTTGCCATTAGTTATCTGCCTGTTCCAAAGGTAATTCAATCAAAATCCGGGTACCTTCCCCGGGTTTGCTGTCGATGCGCAACTCGGCACCGATCAGCTTTGCGCGGTTAAAAATACTTTTTAATCCGACACCGCTGAAAGAATTGGCAGAATGGCGTTTCTCTGAAACGTTAAAACCCTGTCCGTTGTCCGATATTTCCATCGAAAAACGGTTGTCGAGATAATTGAGAATTACCTCAACCTCAGTGGCCATGGCATGTTTCAGCACATTATTGATGGCCTCCTGAAATATCCTGAATAAAAAAATAGATTTCTGATCATCCATATGCTCCTCATCACCCAAAATATCATATCGCACCGATAAAATTCCCGCTTTGGAGATGGCCCCACATTCATAGCGAATGCTATCAGCAAGACCCACCTGCGCAATCCGATCGGTATGCAGACTCTTGGTAAGGTTCGATAAATCAACAATTGCCTTGTTCAAGATCTGTCGGCTGTTTTCAATCTGATCAAATGCTTTGTGTTCTTTGCTGATTGGCAATACCGACAACGACAATTTTACTACAGAGAGCATTTGGCCAATATTATCATGCAACTCCTGGCCAATCGTTTTAAAAGTATTTTCCTGAATTTCCAGTTGTGATTTCAATTCCTCCTTTTCATACGCATCACGCATTCGTTGCAATTCTTCCTCCTGTTTCTGTTGCCTGCGCTTATACAGCAGAAGGATGGTGATGATAAATCCCACCAAAATCAACCCCAGCATGATGCCGACGACGATTATGAAATATATTTCGGGCTTATCATTCTGCATAGGAAAGCGATAGAAAAAAGAAAATAGAGAAATACATTTAAGATGGACATGATTAATCCAAAATTTTGGATGATGATTGGTGAATTCTCAGCCCAAAAATTTACCAACCCATATAATGGAAAACTACTGCAATAAAAGAATAATAAAGCCGTGCAAATCCAAAATGAAGGTTGTCGCAGCAAACTAATAGAACGCGGCGTACGAAAAAGCTCCAGGAAAAAATAAACCGTTGCAATCACCACCAGCAGACAACCCATTGAATAAGTGATAGCATGAAAATAAAGCGGTGGCAAAATGTAATAGATGTATAATGAAGTTGCCGGAAAATAAATAAGGGCAGCCACCAAAAGCATCTTTCTCGCAAAAAACATTATTCACCATTGCCCGGATAATTAATAAATAACAGGAAAATTCAAAAGCAGTAAAGTAATTATATATATGCACGTTTGCCCGCCCGTTCACATCCAGAAAATTTCCAGTCACCTCAGCAGTAAGCGTTGCAAAAAGAAAATTGAAAACCATTTCAAATAGCGCTCAGGGAAACGATTCGTAAAAAAACCAACAGACTCACCATAAAGCTCGCAGCCAAAAAGTATAAGTATATAGGAAATACAGGCATTTTTAGTTGCGAATTTTAATTTGAAGCCCTTCAAACCCCCGGATGGAGCCGATCACCGGACAAGCCCCCAAACCCCCAAAGGGGCTTTATAGCTCGGCCATCCCCCATCCACCAAGCCCCCAAACCCCCAAAGGGGCTTTATTCGTTCGATCATCGACCATCGATCATCCCCCATCCACCATCATCCATCCCCCATCTCCCATCGATCATCCCTCATCTTCTCTCACGAATGTATAAAAAAATGACCTCCTTACCGGGATAAGGAGGTCATGGTTTTTCGGGAATCAGAACAAGCAAGTTTATCTAACGATCATGCCATCATCGCCACGATCTACTATTGTAATACCTATTTCACTATCACCATCGAAGCCACCACCTAAGCCGCTGCACACAGGAGGGCAGATACGATCCTGCATTGTATGCAAGAATCGAAGTACCCAGTTCCGTTTGAACATACACATCTTTGTCAACGTTTCCGGTTTCTGTGTCTCGGTTACGAGTTGCCACCATCATGATTGTCTGGCGTCCTGCATACAAGGGCTGATCTGCATAGTCAGCATCATATGCACCAAAATACATTCTTACTCCATCGGCACCATTCTCCTGCGCCATTTCAAAGAATTGCTGCAGCTCTTCCAGGCTGTACCAAACACTAAGCGAATCTTCCTTACCCAGGCGTTTAGAATTGTGTACCCAACGTTCTTTTTTGTAGTTACGGATTGCTGTGTCTACATGCGCGCTGTTAACCAATTTGCCAACTTTTAGCGATTTTTTTTTGAGTCTTAACCATTGCCTTTGAATTTAGATATGAGTGGATGTTTATTTGCGACCTAAAACTAGAAGGCAGATGGAAGCAAAGCTTTCGCAATTAATACGTAATCAATCAATTATAAATTACATTTATTCGTAGGGTCAAGATAACCAACATAATACGTGAAAAAAATGGAAAAAAAACCGTGTAAACAACCAAAAAATATGCATGAAATACCCGTCTTTTTACGGGAAAAAAAGGGATAAAAAAGGGGTAAAAAAGGGAAAATCGGGTGAAGACCAGTTTCCAGCGGTTTTTTTAAACGCCTGAACGGTTAATTTTCTCGCGGAACAGCGGCGTTTTTCACGTGGTTTATACCGGAATGTAATTCACTATTGGGTATGGAATTCAAACCAGTGCCCTGGTGGAAGAAAATACCAGCACTTCACCTCCTGTTGCCCTTCATTACCGGCATCTGCGTGCAGTGGTATTACCCCGTTGTTCCCGCTATTTCGTGGGGTGGTATGTTGTTGGCCGCATTGTGGCAACTGCTGCTGCATTTTCTTAGTGAATACTATAAATTCCGACTGGCCCCGGTTTCAGGGCTCAGCTTCTTTCTCTTCTTTTTTTTGTGTTGGCATAACGAGCACGCGCCTCACCGATGTTCGCAATCATCCCCATTGGCAGGGCAACTTCCTTACAGACGGTCGGGTGCTTGTACGCATACTCGAATCCCCCACGCCACGTGAAAAAACCTGGAAGGCAACAGGCGAGATGTTGTTACAAACATCTGATGACAGCACCACCATTCCACTACAGGGAAAAGTTATTCTTTACTTCTCACGGTCGGGAAACGATTCAGTGTATGCTGAAATCCATCCCGGCAACCTCCTCATGTTGCGCCACGTACCGCAATTGATTCCCGGTCCTGCCAATCCCGGTCAGTTCAATTTTCAACGCTATTGCCTTTTTTAATGGAATTACCCACCAGGCTTTCCTGCGGGATACTTCCTTCCTGTTGTTGCAAAAAACAAAACCAGCCCCCCTGCTTCACTGGCTCGAGCGGGTAAGGAATACGATTGTACAAACCTTGCAGCGTTATATAACCGATCCAAAATCCGCAGGACTTGCAGAAGCGCTGTTGATCGGTTATAAAAACGATCTGGATAAAGAACTGCTACAATCCTATTCCGATACCGGCGTTGTGCATATCATTGCGATCTCCGGACTCCACCTCGGCATCATCTATTGGATCCTGCGATGGCTCACCCGAGCTTTACCGCAAAAAGGTGCTGCGCGATGGTGGCGCTTTGTGATTATTCTCTCCGGCATGTGGATTTTCAGCCTGCTGGCAGGCGCGCAACCCTCCGTATTGCGGTCGGCCGTGATGTTCAGTTTTATTCTGGTGGCAGAATCCATCCGGCGTCGCGGCAACATCTACAATACGCTTTGCTGCTCCGCTTTCTTCCTGCTGCTGTTTAATCCGTTCTGGCTGTGGGACCTCGGCTTCCAGCTTTCCTATCTCGCCGTATTAAGCCTCATACTTTTTTATGCAACCCATTTACAGAAGTATATATACCCCTTTCAAATGGCTTGATTCTATCTGGCAAATGTGCGCTGTTACACTCGCCGCCCAGGTGCTTACCATACCCGTTTGCCTCTATCATTTTCACCAGTTTCCCACTTACTTCTTACCCGCCAATCTTGTGTGCGTTCCACTTTCAAGCGTTTTGCTCATTGGCGCAATTATCCTGATGGCAGTTTCCCCTTTTCCGTTGTTAGGTAAATGGCTCGGCTGGTTACTCGAACAGGGCATACAGCTCATGAATTTCCTTGTGGAAGGGATATTAAAGCTGCCCGGCTCCACCTTACGCGGATTCTCCCTCCACGAGATACAGGTTGTTGCCGCTTATCTCCTGCTCTGCTGTTTAATGTCGGTATTATTCTGGAAATACAAACCCGCACTTAAAGGTTTTCTCGTTTCCGTGATGATCATTGTGCTCGTAAGTTATTGGCAACGACAACAGCAAAACCAACTAGCTGAATGGCGCGTGTATAATCTTGGCAATTATTCCTCTTCTGATTTGATTATTGGAAACAGGTACAAAACCATCGCCGAAGACAGTACGGGAATGGATGCGGGCAGTTACCGCTTTCAGCTGTCCAATGCACGGGTTGGACTAAAGCCGCTGGCCGATTCTTCGATGTTTCATTTCTCACCATACACCCTTCAGATCGCTAATAAGAGAATCATTTTGCTCACCCGCCCCCTGCGGCGGCCGCTGCAAATGGAAGTAGATGTGATATGGCTGCGAAAAGGGGCCCGGCTGCTGTCGAAACAAATCACAAACGGCCGTATCCGCTACATTGTGGCCGACGGCAGCCTGCCCGCCTGGCATACAACACCGTGGAAGACAGCCGCTGCCAGCGAAAACATCCCTTTCCACGACGTAAAGACCGATGGCTTCTTTGCATTGCGGCTGCGGTAGCATACCTTTGCGGCTCAAATTCAATGTGGAAATAAGAAAATGTGGAAATGTGGGTAATGAGGAAATGTGGAAATGCGGAAATAAGGAAATGTGAAAATGGTTTTGAGGAGACTTTTCTTATTGATGAATGAAGAATTTTAGTGCTGGCATTGCACATTTGCACATTTTCTCATTTTCTCATTTTCACATTCTCTCTTCATTTTCTCTTCAATTTTCTCATCATGAAAAAGATTCAATCGGCGCTTATTTCAGTTTTTTATAAAGATGGTCTGGAGCCGCTGGTACGCCAGTTAAAGGAGCAGGGCATTACGATCTATTCCACAGGTGGTACGCAAGCTTTTATTGAGGGCCTGGGTATTGAAGTTATTCCGGTTGAAAATCTTACGCATTACCCTTCTATTCTGGGTGGTCGTGTAAAAACATTGCACCCTTCGGTTTTCGGAGGCATCCTCGGTCGCCGCGATCTGGATACAGATCAGCAGGAAATGAAGGAATTCAAAATTCCTGAAATTGATATGGTGGTGGTGGACCTGTATCCCTTTGAGGAAACGGTGGCTTCCACTTCTGAAGAGAAATTGATTATTGAGAAAATTGACATCGGCGGACCAAGCATGATTCGCGCGGCTGCAAAAAACTTTAAAGACGTACTGGTTATATCTGCAAAAAATCAATATGCAGAAGTTGAGCAAATTTTGCGCGATCAGAACGGTAGCACAACACTCGAGCAACGCCGCTCACTGGCTGCACGTGCTTTTGAAATTGTGGCGCATTACGATGTTGCGATTGCAAAATATTTCAACCCAACAGAGTCGCTTTATTTCGTTGAATCCATTCCGCATCCCAAAACCATGCGTTATGGTGAGAACCCACACCAGTCGGGTATTTTCTTTGGCGACCTCAATGGACTGTTCGATCAGTTAAATGGTAAAGAACTTTCTTACAACAATATCGTGGATGTGGATGCTGCCTGCCAGCTGATCCGCGAGTTTCCTGTTGAGAACGCAGGCGATATCACTTTTGCCATCATCAAACACACCAATGTATGCGGTGTGGCCAGCCGCCCCACGGTAAAAGAAAGCTGGGATAGCGCACTGGCCGGAGATCCCGAAAGCGCTTTTGGTGGTGTACTGGTTACAAACGGAACCGTTGATGTAGCCACAGCACAAGCCATCAATGAAATCTTTTTCGAAGTATTGATTGCTCCTGCATTTGATGAAGACGCACTGGTAATTTTGAAATCGAAGAAAAACCGCATCCTGCTTCAATTAAAAGCACAGCCACATCGCACAGAACAATACAAATCAGTATTGAACGGCGTGCTGGTACAGGGTAATGATGAGGGAAATGTGCAGGACTGGAAGGAATCAGGTGGCCGTGAAACCACTGAAGCAGAAAAATCAGATCTCGTTTTCGCCAACCTGATTTGCAAACATTTGAAGTCAAACGCTATTGCGCTGGTAAAAAATAAACAACTGATCGGTAAAGGCTGCGGACAAACAAGCCGTATCGATGCATTGCGCCAGGCAGTTGAAAAAGCCCGTCAGTTTAAATTTGAGCTTTCAGGTGCTGTAATGGCCAGCGACGCATTTTTCCCATTCAGTGATTGTGTGCAACTGGGACATGAAGCAGGCATCGCCGCATTTATTCAACCCGGTGGTAGCATCCGCGATAATGATTCAGTGGAATATTGCAAAACGCATGGACTGGCAATGGTCATCACCGGCCTTCGCCATTTCAAACATTAATATTGTTGTAAACAACTACCGCACCGGTTCGGTTTAGCCGGCAACCCACAGGGTATGGCCCGGTTCGACATAAGTAAAATCATTGTACAGTCAGGTAATAACCTGAAAAAACTCACTGTTTTCAATCCTCTTACCATTCACAAAAAGGGATCGAAAGCAAAGGCGGTTTTTGCGCTGGCACTGGTGTGCATCTTCTGGGGCACTACCTGGGTGGCAAGTAAAGTGGGTGTGCAATACATGCCGGCTTTACAATTATCAGGCATTCGCCAGCTATTGGGTGGGCTTTGTTTCGTAACCATCTTCATGGCCAAAGGTGCAAAACTTCCGCGTGGCCGCGAGTGGGGTGTCATTCTCATTTTAGCATTACTCAACTTTACTTTCAGCAATGGTTTAAGTACCTGGTCGGTGCAATACATTTCCGCCGGCCTGGGATCTATCATGGCTGCAATTTTCCCGTTGTGGCTCGTAGTAATTGGCTTGTTTGGAAAAAGCTCACGCATGCCTCCCGCTGCAATCATTGGACTGTTGCTGGGATTCGCAGGCGTGTGCATCATTTTCTATGAACGTCTTGGTGATTTTCTCATTCCTGATTTCAGGTTCGGGATATTGTTGTCGTTAATAGCAACATGGACCTGGGCCTTCGGTACCATTTACACAAAAAAACATGCAACCCGTTATAATCCCTACCTGAGTATGGGGCTGCAAATGGTGATTTCCGGTGTGATAACAACTGTGATTACACAGATTCTGCACGCGCAGGGAGTTTATCAGGTTGTGCCTATTTCAAGCATACCCTGGCAGGCATGGGCATCGATTGCCTTCCTGGTTGTATTCGGATCTATTATTGCATTTGTTGCTTATATCTATGCGCTGCAGCGTCTGCCTGCCGAGCAGGTTTCCATTTACGCATATATCAACCCGGTGGTTGCAATCTTATTGGGTGCAATGATGTTTAATGAACCGTTGACAATATTCATTGCTGTTGGCGGCGGCATCACATTACTTGGCGTATACCTGGTAAACCGTGCATTCAAAATCGGGAAGGTTAAATCCTGATCACAGTCTTTACCCACAATTTTCAGGCAATACTAAAAATTGGTAAAGCCTCCTGATTTCCGTAAATTCAGTGTTCGAATTTACCGAAGATGAATCCCCGCATAAAAACATACCTGTTTTTTGCTTTGATTTTCATGTCGATAAAATCATCCGCTCAAAACCTTACCGGCGACTGGAATGGCTTTCTGGGTCAGAACAACAAAACATGGAGTTTTGTGCTGAACATGAAACTGATGCAATCCGGCAACCAGATAACAGGTTTTGCACGCATCACGGCAAATACCGGCGCGTATGTGCGACACGAACTCAGAGGGGAGATAGATGGGAACAGAATAAAAATCACAGAAACAAGAGTGGTGGAAGATGGCAGCCGTGGCACATGGGACTGGTGTATCAAAATATACAACGGTATACTCACACGCAGCGGCCGCGAATATGCCATAGAAGGCGAATGGTCAAACGATGGATCACGCGGCTTTACCGGAGGTGCACACCACAACTCCGCATTTAACTGCCCTCCCGGACGTTTCCGCCTTTCACGCGTATTCACCTGTGCCGAAGAAAAAGCAGGACTTGTAGTAATTGATATTGAAAGATGGCGGGAAAAAGGTCGCTATGAATCTACTGCCGAATGGCAACAAAGAACATCCAGCCTGAATACCGAAATTCAATACAGAAATGTAGTGAACAGCGTTACGCGAAATCTCATTAACGAAACAGAACTTGCTCTCGACTACGATGCAGACGCTGAAATATTCACATTTCATGCAAGTTGCTTCGCCGACTTCCAGGTAAAAGTGCCACGAAGTGAAGCTGAATGTTTTAGGAAGAATTTCAAAAAATCAAACATCCGGAATCTTGTATTCGGCTTTCAGCCCGATACAAGAAATATTGTTGTTGACAGCATATTCATTCAGAACCCCTGTAACCAGCAGGCCTATGTATTCCCCCATCCGGTGGTACAAAACCCGCAGGTTGATTCTGGTTTAACGGGCGTGGAACCACCGCCGCTTCAACAGCGTGAAATCAGTATTGTGAATGAAATTGAAGTGCGTTCAAAAACGATCGAGGTACGCTTTTATGATAACGGGACAGTGGATGGCGATATCATCTCCATTTATTTTAATAATGAGCTGATCCAACAACGGCAGGCACTTACATCAAGTCCGATCCGGTTTACGTTGCAATTAAAAGAAGGACAGGACAACATTATCGCGATGTATGCAGAAAATCTGGGTACCATTCCACCTAATACAGCATTAATGGTGGTGGATGACGGCATTAACATTATTCGTATTCCGCTGGAATCAAATATGCAGCAAAGTGGCGCTGTCAGGATACGGGTGAGTGGAGGGAAATAAAAAACGTTTTGACATTCCCAATGGTGGACGCCCGTTCGATTATTTACTCAAACTTACCAGGAACTTCTCATAGCCCTTTCGCCATTCTGCCCAGATCGCGGTTTCAGTGAGAAAAGAATTATGCCAGATCATGCAGAATAAACCACCGGTGTTTTTTACAACATCGTAATAGCGTCGCATTTCGGCAAGACCTTCCTCGGCGTTTTGCTTTTGTTCAAAAAAGCTGTTGGCTTCCATATAACAGAATGGGAAAACAAGTAATTGGGTGGTTTCTTCTTTCTCCAGATCGTACCAGTAAAATGGCAAAGCAACAGAAGCCCTGAATCCATTGATACTGCCATAACCCATCGAAAAATCGAACCTAATGCCTGAAGCCAGCAACTGCCGATAGGTTGTTGGAAACGATATTCGGATATAATGTTGCCGCGATGCCTGCACTTCGGTGCCAGCAGCATCGGCCAGTAATCTTATTTCCGTTTCTAATTGCGCAGGTTCATCACCACTTCTCCAACTGGGGTGCACTCCTACCGGATAGCGAATGGCATGATCATGCACCAGTTGCCGCATGGCGGGCAACGCCGGGTTTATATTCTTATCATATTTCCCACGCTTTGGTGCCACCAGGAAAAAATAATAGGGCTTCAATCCCAAACGCTCATGCAATCCATTCAGCCAGCCAAAGACATCAAATGGATCTCGTTTCTTTCCCAGACAAACTGATACTCGCTCACCCAGCGATTTCCATTTCAGCGTAAACAACGCTGCCACTCCACCCACCATATTTCTCCAGAATCCTTTGTGTTTATAACTAAAGGCGATATCGATGTCGTAGGTGGGGAGGAAAGTGAATGGGAGAGCAGAGGGGAGTTGGGGGATGGTAGATGGGGGATGGTAGATGGTGGATGGTCGATGGTGGATATCCGGGGACGTATGTATCCCCCTTAAGTGGTTGGGGGCTTGTCGATGGTTGATATGGCTGTTGAATTCGTTTATCCATTTGTTCACAATTGGGCGGTGTAAGAATCCTTCGCGCCAGGCGAGGCTGTTTGTATGCGCATAGCGGCCGTAGCTGTCTTTTTCGTGTGGCAGGTATTCTTCGTAACGACTCAACAAATAAAATATCGCAGAGAAAATATCAAAAGGATAATCGCCGGATGTTTCAAAGAAAAACGGAATGCCGTTTTCTTTATTCTTTACAATGATTTCTACCTCACGAATACCTGTTTCATCAAGCAATCCCTGTGGTGCTATCCAGATTTCGATTTCACGCAGTTTTGTAGCGCTGTAATTGATCAGCACGCCGTCATAACGAAGCGCTTCTTGTGCATTTGTTGTAAACGACAATGGCTTTCCCTGTAAGGTTTCCCCCAGGAACTGAAGTACATAGCGTAGTCGCGGTCCTATAGTGGGACTATATACGAGCACTCGATGTGGTTATGCTTTTTTCGCGCTCCCGCCAGCGCTCGTTAAATGTCTTTTTGGGAAATTCAAGTTTTGCGCGGTTATTCGACCATCCCTTTACCAGTTTGTTTACCACCCAGCCTTTCATCGGGCCCGATGCCATATTCATCCATTTGCGGCGCATTACACCCTGCCGCCACATTTTCCAGGCCATGCGTTCGGAAAACTCAGTATGTCCTTCTTCTACCGCTTCATGTCGATTCTCTAATAGAAGTTCATGCAGGTTAATCTTCACCGCACACACTTCTGTACAATTGCCACAGAGTGACGATGCGAAACTGAGATGTTTCCAGTCGCCCATGCCTTTCAGGTGCGGCGTAATTACGGAACCAATCGGACCGCTATAGGTGGAACCATAAGTATGTCCACCAATATTTTTATAAACCGGGCATGCATTGAGGCAGGCGCCGCAACGAATGCAGTACAAACTTTCACGTTGCTTCTCATTTGCGAGGATATTGGTACGACCATTATCCAGCAATATCACAATCATTTCTTCAGGTCCGTCAGTTTCGCCGGGTTGGCGAGGACCTGCAATGATGGTGTTGTAGGATGTAATCTGCTGACCTGTTCCAAATGTTGCGAGCAATGGCCAAAACAAAGCGAGATCATTCATCGATGGAATTACTTTCTCGATGCCGACAACGACAATATGTGTTTTTGGCATTGAGCAACTCAATCGTGCATTTCCTTCATTTTCGGAAACGGCTACCGCTCCAATATCGGCGATAATGAAATTAGCGCCGGTAAGTCCCACTTCGGCAGTTGCATATTTTTCGCGCAGCAGGCGGCGGGCGGTTAAAGTAAGTTCTTCAGGTGTGAGGTTGGGATCGGTACCCAGTTTTTCAGCAAACAATTTTGCGATATCTTCTTTGCTTTTGTGCATCGCCGGCGTTACGATATGGTAGGGTGGTTCGCCGTCGAGTTGTTGAATATATTCTCCTAAATCTGTTTCAACACTTTCGATTCCGTTTTTTTCGAGATAAGCATTCAGATGGATTTCTTCCGTCACCATACTTTTGCTCTTTACGAGCGTCTTACAATTTTTCGCTGCGCATATGCGTCCGATTTCATCGAGTGCTTCCTGTGCATCATTGGCCCACACCACACGCGCACCACGACGGGTAATCGCAGCCTCAAACGATTCCAGATGTTTATCGAGCGATTCGATTGCGCGCCACTTCAGGTTTTTCGCCCTTTCCCTTGCAATATCAAGCGTTGCAAATTGCTCTTTCCCTTTAGGTACAACGGAATTGTATTTACCAATATTAAAATTGATCACCTTCCGATGCGAGCGGTCAACGGCTTTGCTTTCACTTTTGGCTAAAAATTCGGCTGCGATCTCTTTCACGTCAGGTTGTTGTAAGGTTATGTAAGGTTGTGTAAGGTTAATCTTAGCTTTTCTTAGTCTGCATCTTCATCGCCAGGGTTATATTCCTGAGCAATGGCATCAAGTGTATTGTAAAACTCTTCGCCATACTTACGAATCAGCGGTTCTTTTAAAAACTTATACACCGGCACCTGCAATCGTTCGCCCAGTTGGCAGGCAGGGCGGCACATGGTTTCACGCGGATCGTAATTTACGCGGTCGTAATCGCCATGCGTACCTTTTTTCGCAATGATGGGATAAAGATGGCAACTGATGGGCTTACGCCAGGAGATAGTACCCTGCAGGTAAGCCTGCTCAAAAGCACATTTGATCATTCCATCGGGCTCACGGTAAGCATACACACAAATTTCATTATCGGATGGCAGCGTCGGCGTTACCCAGCCAAACTCTGCATGGTATTCATAAAAGCCCTTCTTTGCCACCTCTTTTACGGCAGCTTTGGGCAGCAGGTGTTCAATAGCAGCATAGTTTTTCCGCACTTCCTCCAGCTCCTCATTGCTCAGTGGCGCACCCGCATCGCCATCCTCACAGCAGCCACCCTTGCATTTCCCCAGGTCGCAAACAAATTTCTTACTCACCACCTCATCACTGATGATGACATTGTCAATGACTATCACATTCTTCGATTTAATGCAAATGTACTACCTAAAAACCTAATAGCTATCACCCTGAATTCTGCCAAATCAGTTGGATAAAATATCCTATCTGTAAGATTTTCAATCCTATTCCTTCAAAAGGCCAGCTTTACTTCTCTCAATATTTGCCCGATATCAGGACGCCGGATTCAGATTCTATTATATTCAAATCGGAACTACGGTATTTCATCATAATGTCCTCACCTGCTTATGAAGCACACACACTTCAGTTAGATTGTCGTTTCTCCTCAAAAAGCAATAAGCAAAAGTGAAAAGTGGTTAATTTTTTCTAACGATTTGTAAATTATTCATTTAGTTTTTCAAAAAACTTTAGGCGAGAAAATTAATTTGTTTTACACGACATTTTTATTAACTTAACGTTATCCGGGATAATTGTACAACCTTTATCTTCAAACCAAAACCTTATTCAAATGAAAAAGTTGCTTACACTGTTGAGTAGTGTACTTCTGGTCACTATTCTCCATGCTTCGCCAACCCCAATTGGCAAATCTGACACAGATGCATCAATTCGAACTTTTTTATCCATCAAATTTGATTTCAACCTTTTTTCGTGTACCGTAACGCGAAGTGCCAGGCATTCTTTAGTTAACCAGGATTGCGACGGGCTACCGATATTAATAATAACTACTGGATCGGCTACTGCAACGGCGGCTACATGCGAAGAAGCAAATTTGAACGCCTTAATGAATGCGCAATATAACGCCTATATGCAAGCTCAACACGCCTATCTACTGATTACTGGCGATTGTCAGGGACCGCCTGAACCATAAACGGGGACCAAAAAACAATTATCTCGGGTTTTTAAATACTTGTGATATGAAAAATTTAATTGTCCTTCCGCTCTGCCTGCTAGTTGCACTACAATCATTCAGCCAACCTCCCACGCTCAGGGCGCGTTACAAAGTGCAGCAAACTCATATTATTGAAGATGCAAGTGAACCCACCAGTGTGACGCTCGATTATGAAGCAGTCTTTCTGAAAAAAGGAAACGTGTATCTCACGTATTTTAAACCGCTATATCTACAAAAATATCCTTCCGGAAAATTTGAATATACTTCCAGGTCTTTGGGTAAGGTAACCTGGACGATACCAATCGATTCATTCGATCGTATTAACTATGTCAATCTCGACTCTATGTCGTCCCGATCTCACTTCGCGTCGACTGTACAGGGTGTACCTGGTAACAATTTCTTAAACACATTTGAAAAAGGATGTAGGCTATGGAAAATTAATGGTGAAGAAAAAAATATTAACGGCCTTAACTGCCGGAAGGCCATTCTACAATCAACAAGTTCCAAAATTGAAGTTTGGTTCACTGCCGATTTCCCGGTTGAAGTAGGACCTGTAGGTCTGGTGGATTTACCAGGGCTTGCGGTGGACGCAACAATTTCTTCGATGAACGAAACCTGGACATTAATCGATGTGGAAACGGGGATTGAACTGGATGACAAATTGTTCTGGCCAGACCGATTTTACCAGGCATTTGCAAATAAGGGTCATTTAAAAAGCAAAAAAATCTTCCTCGGAAATTTCTCCCTGATGGATTCCACGTTCGTCAACACGCTTACAACGCTATTGAAACTGATATTGACGATATGGCTCATTCTGCTTTCGCTTGAAACTGGCGCACAGGAGATGCAGCGACAAATTAATATCTCGGGCTGTGTCGTCACCAAAGAAGCTGGAGAAGCGGTTGCTGATGCAAAAATTATTGTGCGCAAGGGCTACGTGGGCGCTATCCTCGCGTATCGTTCTACATCACAAAATGGTTGTTTTAATTTCAACATCAATTTTCAGATCGCCGATAGCCTGATTTTATTTATATCACACTCCTTTCTCGAAACAGATACAACATACCTGAATACAACGAACGAATCGGCCCTGGCTTTAGGAAACATCCGTCTCAGCCCTCAAAAAAATCTACTGAAAGGCGTTACTATTACCAGTTCACCCGTTTGGACACGCGGCGATACCACCTTCTTTTCGGCTGAGCATTTTATAGACGGCGATGAAAAAAAACTCAGGGATCTCATTACAAAAATGCCCGGATTTGAAATAGATGAACAGGGTCGGTTACGATATAAAAAAAGACTGGTAGAAAAATTTCTGGTCGAAGGTGAATCGCTTTTTAGTGAAAAAACGACATTATTGCTAAACAGCCTTCCCGCCCACAGCATTCAAACCGTTCAGGTGCTCGACAATCAAAATCACAACAAGCTGATGAAGGGCTTGTCGGGCGACAACAGCATTTTTTTAAACATTGGTCTTAAGAAAGAAAAAACGCAATGTATCCTTTGGGGACGCAGAAGTGGGCATTGGCAGCAACGGAATGTTCACGCTGTCTCCTTCATGGTTTTTATTAGGAAAAAAGGTTAAATGGGGTTATGCCGGAAACAACAACAGCACTGGCGTTGGATTTGATTGGGGTGAAGAACGTGATATTCGCCCGCAAAGCGTAAGTGAAAGTTCGCAGGGAATGATGGCGGAACAACAACTTCACCTGGTAAACAATTTTCCCAGCCGACGCTACGTGAAAAATCGCCGGTTAAGCAATCATTTACAAGCCAATTATTCGTTATCTCCATTTGTAAAAGTTTCGAGCCAGGTGGAACAGTTATACGATCAACAAAGCCAGAATCCATATTACGAAAGTTATCTATTAAACGATAGTGCTTATTTCTATCGGACAGAACAACGACGGCTGCGCCAAAATCCCGGCCACTGGAGAACAACCCACAAATCAGAATGGATGATGGCGGATAACAAAATGCTGATAACAAATCTCACCGGATACCTTTACGCGCAAAATGGTCGTCAGCGTTTCGACTTCGAAGATTTTGCGGCGGCGTATAGTACTACGAACAGATTAAAATCTAGTATTGCCGCCTGGGAGCTTCACAATGAATACACCCATCGCATATCGGAAAGCAAGGCCCGGAAAATTTTCTTTAATGCAGGAAACGGTTCAACGCTGCAACGCTCCTCGGCCGTTTCGGATAGTTGGTTTTCTTTATTCAGCCTTCCAGATGCAGCGTACAACAATCTTTCCCAACGATACAGGCAAAATACGTTGGCATTTTCTGCAGGCTGGGAAATGATTCGAAAATCAAACCGGCCGGTATGGCAGCATGCCGTGTACGCCAGTTGGCAAAAGCAAAAACTTCGCAACCTGGTCAATTTCTATGACAATGAAACCAGTTTGCCCTGGCAGGAGCTGAGTGCAAAAGGAAACTATTTTGATTTGCAAATCATGGGCAAATCGAGCCGAAGCAGCCAGATTGGAACGACGCGGATGAATTTAACAGCTGAATATGGATGGGCATCTAACTTTCTCGACGAAGAAAATGCAAAACGCTACCACTACCCGATTGGCGAATTTCAATTCAGTTTACAGAGCCCACTGGTCAATCGATGGTCGTACTCATTAAACTCAGGATATTCTCAAAAACCATTTGCCTGGCATGAACTTACTGAAATGATTTATCCCGGTTCTGCAACCAGTTTTTATTCCAACAGATTGCCGGGCACGACCAATAAAAATCTGAGTGTACTGGGTTCCATGAATTTTCGATTCAACCGACAATTTTCCAAGTCTGCATCCAATATTTCGTTAATGGCAATCTACCGCCAGCAGATACAAAGCCCGGTTCTATTAAACAATCTTAACCAGGTTTATCAACTTTCGGTTGATACCCTTATAAGGCGGCCTACACATAATTTCAGTATCAACCTTACACACAATGCCAACCGGTTTGGTGAGAAATTTTATTTAACCTCACAACTGGGATATTATCAATGGAACCGGTATTTACTGATGTCCGGTGACATTGTTACCAGCAAAGTAGAGTGGCTTTTTGGATCCATTACCCTTCGTAAAATATGGACAGGTAAATATATTCTCGAGTTAAATGGACGCCACAATATTCATTTCTCACAAGTTGATCAGGCTGTGAAGACGGTGCCCGCAGGACAAAGCCATACCACAGTTCTATCACTCAAACAAAATCTCGTGGCAATAAAACATCACGGCTTTAATCTCAACACTGAATGGTATATTAGTTCAACCGCTTCTAATGAAAAAGCAAATACTTTTTTTTGCCGATATCGAATGGAACTACTCGATTCCAAAATCTAGATGGAGTATTCAGTTATTAATTAACAATATCGCGAATCAGAAAAACTATTCGATGCTGAGAAATACAGCAGAACGTCAGGATTTTTTCCAGTTGCCGCTTGTTCGCAGACACGCCTTTGCATCTGTTCGTTACGAACTTTGATTTCCTATTTATTTCTTTCTTTTAATCCGCGCCAATAAGCCTTCACCGGTTGCCGTCAACCGGTTATGCGATGTGAGGTAGTGAATCACTTTATGTTCCAGCCAGTGATGCAGTGGCAATAATAGCGCAGCCAGTGCAATCATAAAGAGCAGGTCTTTCCAGGGCTCACCATTCGTGATAGAAGCAATATTCTTTTTGAAGATGAGGAAGATAAATTCAAAAACCATGAGGAAGGCAAAGAAACCAACCAATTTAATAGTGGTAGCCGATACTTTAAACATTCCCATCATCACCATCAATACAAAAATACCGGCAATGCCAATGGTGATGGCGAGGTACTGAATGTTATAACGTTTACGTTTTGCTTCCAGTCTTTCATTTTCCAAGCGTATGAGGCGCTGTTGTTCATCGTTGGCTTCCACCTGGGCCAGCTCTTTTTCGCGACCCAGCCTGTCGAGGCTGTCTTTATACTGGTGATACAAACCATTATAATACATTGCCTGCTCAAAGTTGCCAGAACGGCGATAAACAGTATCAAGATGTTGTGCTGCGAGGCGCATTAATTCCAGCTCCCCGATCGCCTCACTCATATTTTTCACTTTGAGAAAGTATTCAATTGCATTTTTGTTGTCGCCTTTTTTCTTATAATAATCTGCCAGCTGGGAATAAAAATTGATTTGATTGCCGGTGCTGGAAGAATTGACAAAATAAGGACGGGCGCGTTCGAAATAATATCCGGCAGAATCGATTTGCCCGGTATTGGTATAGATAACCGCAAAAGCCTGGTCAACGATGCTGGTTAAACCAAATTCACGCAAAAATCTCGACAGGTCTTTTCCTTCGTCCGACAGCATAAATTTCAACGCTTCTGCAGGCTGATCGTTCCGCAAATATTGATTTAATAAACTTGCATATCCGGGAATTTTCAAATTTGAAAAATCCAGGGAATCTGCCATTTCAATCGAACGACGAAAATGACTCATCGCCAGTGCAGTATTCTTTTTAGCAGCAAATAATCCTCCCATGTTGTTGATATCAACAATACGCTGATAGGGCACGTTACGGGAAGTTAATTTATCCAACGTTGCATAGCCCATAGCCGCATAATCGAGCGCACGGTCATAGGCTTCAATGTTGGAATAAAAATTAGAAAGGTTCATATAACATTTACGCTGCATCTCGGCTTTACGTGCTTCTCCTTCCTTTCCTTTTGCTTTTACTTCGTCGGCAATGCGCATTGCATTCAGGTAATGTCGCAATGCCATTATCTTTTCTTTGCGCGCCAGGTACACAGTTCCATAAGTAATGTGCGCCTCCATGCGAAGGCTGTCATGATTCAGCGTACTGATAAGAGAAAACCCTTCGTTTGCATAACTCAGCGCTTTTTCTTTATCAGGAATCAATAACTCTGCATCGGCCATCCGCAACAGCAATCCGCCGATGGCGGTATCCATCTTGTTGTCGCGCGCAATATCCAATCCCTTCTGGTAGTAATCAATAGACCGTTTAGAATATTCCTGTTGCCCGGAAAAATATGTACAACGCAACCCGTTCGACTGGTAGGCAAACACCATCAGTTTGCGGTCGCGGCTTTCTTCAGCCACTGAAATCAGTTCCTGTCCGTACTTCTCCGCTTCCTCCAGGTTTACATTCATGTAAGTGCGGGCGAGAATATCGAGCATTGTTGCCCTTTCCTGCGGTGTTTTCGTTTCCGCCAGTCCGGCCTTAATTGAATCAATCGCCAGGGCCATCTGCCCATTGGTTTGTAGGGAAACAAAAAGCAGCAGAATAGTAATAATGCGTGAGAGCATGGTTTGGTTACAGTTAGTTTAAAATTCGATGGTCGATGATCGATGGCCGATGACCGATGAATGCTGAAAATTTAGGTTACCCCTTCTCGATACCACTGCGGTCTGTTTACATTTTTAACAGTCATCGATCATCGAAGATCGATTATCGATCATCGATCACAGGTCATCGATCATCGATTCTTCCATTTCAACGTATTTATCAAATGCATCAAATCCTTTTTCAAAAAGTCATTTACAATACTCAGTGAATCTTCATTCGGACTTGCATCGAAATACAGGGCGCCGCGCAGGAAATGTCGGGTACTATCGGTCAGGAAAAACTGGTTGGCGGTAGCCGTATTCCCGCTCAGCGAAAAATAAACACCTTCCACACCGTTTGGCGTACTGATGGTGCTGTCTAAAATACCTGTTGATACATCCGTATTCTTCCGATACACAAGTTTATACCCATCATTTACCAGCGAATCGAAATTATTTTTTGTTACTGGTTTATACGTTACATAAAATCGTCCATTGAAATGCGGAAAATCAATATTGATCCACCAGTCACCGGCTTTTGTATCAAAAAATGTAGTGTCGCGACTCACAACACCATACACTGGGTATTCAAATGTGTAGGGGTAGCCTGCTTCTTCAAATAGTTTGTATTCTTTTTCGGGAAAATCAATTTTAAAATAACCGCGCTTTTTCCCTGCAGTGTAAGGGCTATTACATGCCACGATGGCCAGCACTGAGATATAAAGAATCAGTCGAAGAAGCATTTTTTTCTAATTGTGGATTTACAGATTTGTGTATCACAAATCCATCTGCCTGCAAGGTATCGGATTAAACAATTCTTTCCATTACCTGATATAAAAAATCTAAGATAAATGGCAGTATCCTGCTATGCGTTCCGATTAAGAATTTTTACTTCCACCATCTTCAGCCGGTTCTTTTCGGCCTCGAGTACTTTGAATTGGAAGTCACCTGTTTCTACGGTATCGTCTACTTTGGGAAATTCGCCAGCAAGCTCCAGTACCAACCCGCCTACTGATTCACTATCGCCTTTTACTTTATCAAAAATATCGGCAGGGAGTTGCATTAGTTTACACATATCGTGCAACATCGTTCTGGCTTCAAATACAAACGTGCTGTCATCAATCTTGCGCATATTGATTTCTTCATCGTCAAATTCATCGCGGATCTCGCCAATTACTTCTTCAATAATATCTTCCATGGTCACAATACCGCTGGTGCCGCCAAATTCATCAACCACCACGGCAAAATGGGTACGTCTTGTCTGGAAGTCGCGCAAAAGATCTGAGATCAGTTTTGATTCCGGAACAAAATAGGGCACACGCATGAGGCTATGCCAGTCGAAATCATTTCCTTCATTCAGGTGTGCTACCAGGTCTTTGGTAGTGATGATGCCCGCCACATCGTCCATGCTGCCGCGATATACAGGCAGCCTGGAATAATGCAGGTGCTGCACTTTTTGTATCAGTTCGGTAAACGAACTATTGTAGTCCACACCATTCACTTCAAGCCGGCTGCGCATGATCTGTTTCACTGAAATGGTTCCAAACTTCACGATGCCTTTCATGATATTTTTTTCTTCGGGACTTGCTTCGTCATCGTCTTGGATATCAATGGCTGCATCCAGTTCCTGGATGCTGTTGGCTTCTGCATTATTGGTTCCAAATCGTTGACCGATCCTGTCAGCAAGCGATACCACCCATTTACTCAGGCGGCGCAGCAGCAGATGTACAGCTTCCACAATCACAGCAGAGCCGTAGGCAAAGCGAAGATTGTTTTGTGTAGCCCAGTATTTGGGAAATATTTCTCCAAAAAATACAAGTACAAAAGAGATGGCCACCACTTTTATCAACAATACCAGCACGCGGCTCATATTGCCGAATGGAACAAATTCAGTGATCAGGAAATTGCTGATAACGATGATACAAATGTTGATGAAGATACCCGCAATCAGCAGCGATGCGAATACTTCCTTTGGCTCTTCCAGGATATCAATAATACGCCTGGCCGCAGGGTGCTGCTTGGTCTTCAGCATATTCACATCCTTATTGTTGAGCGAGAAAATAGCCACTTCAGCGCCGGCAAGGGCAAACGAAAGCAGCAGGAATAATCCCAGTAGTATACACAACAACGTTACGGCCGATACATCGGCAACAAGAAAAAAGAGATGTAGAAAGTCCGGTAAGATTGTAAAAACCGAATGCGTGTCCAATGCAGGGTGTTTTGTTAAATAACCGGTTGATGGTAAAATGTTTACCGATGCAAACGGAAGTACAAAGGTATCATTTTGCTTTGATGTTAAAAGGGGAGCGATTCCGAGGGGTCGCCCATTGGCGTATCGGTTCCACCCAGTCCTTCCATGCCACCATGATCGCCGGTGGGGCCATGTGCGTCCATCCGTTTGTCGAGCATAATCAGGTTATCGCCCACTACTTCGGTAGCAAATTTGCGGTTACCGTCCTTATCCTCCCAGCTGCGCGTGCGCAGGCGGCCTTCAATATAAACCAGGCTGCTTTTGTGCAGGTATTTCTGCGCCAGTTCCGCCAGTCCACGCCACAGTACGACGGTATGCCATTCCGTTTGGGAAACGAGTTTACCTGTACGGTCTTTGAAAGTTTCAGTAGTAGCCAGTGGAAACTTCGCCACCGCTATATTTCCTTCCAGCAACTGTACATCCGGGTCCTTCCCTAAATTTCCAATGAGCATGACTCTGTTTACGCCTCTCATACGGTATTCATTTTTCTGATTAATAAATCCTCTTAAGGCTGTTCCAATTGTCGTTTTTAAAGTTAGATTTTTTTGATGGGAATGGAAAAAATATGTGAGCGGGAGGGTCGATGGTGGAGGGAGGATGGGGGATGGAGGATGGAGGATGGTGGAGGGAGGATGAGGGATGGTGGATGGTGGATGAGGGATGGTGGATGGTGGAGGGTGGAGGGTGGAGGGAGGATGATGGATGGGGGGATGAAGGCTGCAATCGCAAGTTACCCTTCCCAATTCTGGGATCGGCATATTTGCATACGAGACGTTCTTCGACCATCGACCATCGATCATCGATCATCGGCTATCGATCATCGGCCATCGATCATCGGTCATCGATCATCGATCATCGGCCATCGATCATCGGCCATCGATCATCGGACATCGACCATCGATCCCCCCATTTCGGCGCCCCAAATCCCCACTTCATCCCATATTTAACTGCCAGTTAACGACCCGGTTTGTACTTTAGCCTTGTGAACCTCAAACCTGATGTTATGAAAAAATATCTACCCTCTCTATTGATAACATTACTGGCAGCAATGTCGGTATCCGCGCAGGAGCTGGCACCTGACCAGAATCCTAACTATGCAGTAAGCCGCGCTCATTATATGGGGCTGGCAGATTCACTTACTGCGCTGCACGGTACAACCATCCAGGATACTTATAAAGCCATCGACTGGCTGGCCGATCGCCGTGAGGCGCGTGCCGAACGCCGCAGCCTGCGTCAGCAAATACGACTGAGCCGCGCGCAATGGTACAACGATAGCTACTACTATCCCAGCTATCGCTCTAACTGGGGCCGCTATCGCGGATCTTACTGGAGAAACAACTTTTACGTTCCGCACTGGAGATGGTAAACATTGATAAAGTGTTGCCAGCCTGGCAGGTATAAGGTTGAGTATAATCCCAACTGATACCTGCCAATAACAACCTGTATACCTACACAATTACATAGCTTAATAACTCAACTTTAATATATGACCTTTTCTATCAAACAGATCTTGTTGTTTTCAACAATTCTTCTTCTCGCAAGTTGTGCACGTAAAGTAACACGCGTTGACCCCAGCGAGCAAATTGACATCAGCGGACGCTGGAATAATACCGACTCACGTTTTGTGGCGGAAGAAATGACAAAAACCATTCTCGGCTCGCGCTGGCTTACCGATCATATGGGCGCCAAAGGCGGCGAACGCCCCGTGGTTATTGTTGGTTTCGTTTCAAACAAAAGCCATGAACACATCGAAGCTGAAACATTCGTTAAAGATGTAGAGAACAGCTTCATTACATCGCAGCGTGTACGCCTGGTACAGGGTGGCAAAAAACGTGAAGAACTCCGCGCTGAAAAAGCCGACCAGCAAACAAATGCAAGCGCCAGCAGCATGAAAAAATTTGGCCTCGAGCAGGGCGCCGATTACATCCTGCAGGGATCTATTAACTCCATCGTTGACTCACACAAGCGCAAGAAAGTTGTTTACTACCAGGTAAACCTCGAACTCACCAATATCGAAACCAATGAAGTGGTTTGGATCGGTGAAAAGAAGATTGCGAAATACGTGAAAAATTAATGCGCCAATAATGGCTGGCAGCGAGTGGTAAGCCGCGAAGAAATGACGCATCTAAACTTCACATTCCGGAATGCAGTCCGCAACCTCCACTGGTTGTGGGTGGTGCTACTATTCTGCTCCTGTGCATCCTATCGTCAGCAATCATCTGACTACTACACGCACCTGGAACAGGGCAACTATGCACAGGCAGAAAAAGCACTTAATAAAACAAAACTGCTGAAGAAAAAACGGAACCGCTTATTGCTCCTGCTTGAAAAAGGCAAACTCGCGCACTTACAGGGCAACTGGGTTGAAAGCAATCGCTATTTCAACGAAGCAGACAACATGATGGAATCGGATCGGAATAGCGTTGGCGATGTCGCTCTCAGCAACCTCCTCAACCCGATGATGAAACATTACCGCGCCGAAGATTTTGAAAAATACCTGGTACATTATTACAAAGCCCTCAATTACCTGCAGCTCAACGACCGCGAAGCTGCAATGGTGGAAGCCCGCCGCATTACCCTGCGCACGTATATGCAGGATGATAAAGTAGGAACGAAGGACAAATACAAAGAAGATGCTTTTTCATTCTCACTACAGGGAATGATTTATGAAGCAGCCAACGATATCAACAACGCCTTTATCGCCTACCGCAATGCAGCCGACCTGTACCTGGAAGGAAATGGAAAATATTATGGTACCACCATGCCAACGCAATTGAAAAATGATGTGCTGCGCCTGGCTTATCAAAATGGCTTTACCGACCAGTTGGAACGCTACGAAAATCTGTTGGGACTTAAATGGGACCAACCAACTTCTCCCGAAGGTGGTGAACTGATTCTTTTCTGGGAAAGCGGAACGGTGCCCGTAAAAGTGCAGGAAGATTTTTTTCTTCAGCGTCATCAAAGGTGCAGGCGGAGCCCTTTTCTTTTCCGACGACCGTGGTATGTATCAAAACATTCCTTTCGATTTTGGAAGTTCTTACAACCGCGACAATATCAAGGTGACGGATTTACGCGGCTTTAGGGTGGCACTGCCCCGTTATGAAGCGCAACCTGCACCTTTCTCCCATGCAGTGGCTCAAGTGAACGGAAGAAGTTTTGCGTTTGAAAAAGCCGAAGATATCGGCAACCTTGCCGTGAGTACCCTCAAAGAACGCATGCTGCGCGAACTCACTAATACACTCACACGTATGGCCATTAAAAAATTATCGGAAGCAGCAGTGCGCAATGCCGGCAGTAGCAACAATAATTCTAAACAAACAGAAGAAGAAAAAAAGAAAGAAAAGAAAAAACAAAACCAGCGCGAGGCACTTGCGCTCGGTTTACAAATCTTCAACTTCGCAACAGAAAAAGCAGATACACGCAATTGGCAGAGTCTCCCTCAAACCATTTATTACACGCGTATTCCGTTGCTGATGGGTGAGAATAAATTACAAATCACCATACAGGGTGCCAGCGCCAGTTCGCAAACGATTACCGTAAACGGAAACGGCAGTTTGCAGTTCAGAAATTTTACAAAGTAATCGGTCTCTGTTATTTACTCTTTATACCTACTTCCCTTTCGAGATAATCTCTTAACAGTCGCGGAAACGCCAGCTTCTTCAACTCATCCTGCGAAACCCAGCTAAAACCGAGATGCGGTACGGTTGCCGTTTCATCCAGTTGTACATGGAAAAAAACGGCCTTTATCGTTTGATGGGTGAGTTGTCGTATAAAACAACTGGAAGTTTGTGTAATCTGAAAACTATTTTTCCGCATTCCCAGTTCTTTTTCTAAAAAAGCTGCGGGCTTTTTACCAATCGCAACAGCATCGGATTCAAGCAAAGGAAATTCGTAGAGGTCCTGCCAAATGTCTTTTTCTCTGCGTTGCCTGATGAGCATTTTGCCCCCTTTTTGAATCAGGAAATAATTAAAATATCGGGCACGTATGCTGAGTTTCTTCGTTTTTACCGGCAACTGGTCAATCAGGTTCTGTTTTCGGGCTACACAGATATCATGGAATATACAATTGCCACAAAGTGGCGACTGGGGTTTGCAAACTGTTGCACCAAAATCCATAATGGCCTGGTTATACTCACCGGGAATTTTGGGGTCGAGGAGCTGCTGGGCCAGTTCGGCAAACTGCTTTTTGCCCTCGGTGCTGTCGGTAGGGGTATCAATTCCAAAAACGCGCGAGAGCACACGGTACACATTTCCATCCACGACCGCATGTGGCCGATTGAAACCGAATGAAGCGATGGCAGCGGCTGTATAAGGTCCCACCCCTTTCAACGATATTATATCTTCATAATTATCAGGGAATTGCCCATTGTGATGCGCTACAATATAACGGGCGGTAGCCATCAGGTTGCGGCAGCGGGAATAATAACCCAGCCCTTCCCAGAGTTTCATTACGGCATCATCGGGGGCTGCCGCCAGGTCGGCTATGCTGGGATAATGCGTAATAAAGCGGTTGTAATAATCCAGCCCCTGCCCTACACGGGTTTGCTGTAGAATGATTTCACTCAGCCAGATACGGTAGGCATCTTTTTCTCCCTTCCAGGGCATTTGCCGTTTATTTTCCTGCCGGTGCCAGTTTATAAGGGTTTTCCCTAAACTGTAAACCCTGGAGTGGAAAGAATGAATTTTCGCTCATTATTGGTATTAGAAAACGTGAAGTTGATGCATTTTTTTAAGCTGAAACAGGTATTTCTGATAAAAAAATTTCGCTATCCTATTGACAATCATGTTTTTTTGTACTAAATTGGCATTCTGAAATCTTAAACCTACCAACAATGAGGAAAGCCGATCTTGTAAACCAAATATCAGATAAAACAGGAATTCCTAAAGTGGATGTTCTTGTTACACTGGAAACTATGTTCAAGGAAGTCAAAGACACCCTTGCCAGTGGAGAAAATATTTATATCCGTGGTTTCGGAAGTTTTATCACAAAAAAACGCGCCGCCAAGATCGGACGTAATATTAAAAAGAATATTGCTGTTCATATTCCTGAACACTATATCCCTGCGTTTAAACCAGCGAAGGAGTTTGTTGCAGAAGTGAAGAAGCTGAAAGAGCCGAAACCAGATGATGGTCCAGGCGACGACGCATAGTATTCCAACCATTATAAAAGTTTCATCTACACGCTTTATCGCTGATAAGCGTGTTTTGCCATTTCCGGCCCTTATTCTTTCACCTTAAATTATGAGGTTAATCCGTCTGTCGGCGGTAACTTTGCGTTTCAAATATTTTAGCAGTGAAGAAACCGCAATGGATACTTGTTGGAGTGGCACTTGGGCTCACCGTCCTGATTTATTTTTTTGCAAATACTACGCCTCCCCGCAAAGTTGCGGAGACGGAAGTACATAGCGATGATGATGGACATGATCATGGCCCTTCTGGTGAACTGACGACCGATTCGATCCTGAACTATGGAAGAAAACAGCTTAATCCTGAGCAGCTTAACCATGTGATCTCGCTGGAGAACTCCATTTCACGTGGCGATGTGCAGGCACAGCAATTGAAGGTATTCCACGCCCTGTCTCACTTCTGGGGCGATTCTATGGGCTTCTTCCCGGCTTATGCATGGTATGAAGCGGAGGCCGCAAGATTGGAAAATTCGGAAAAAACCCTCACCTTTGCTGCCCGCTTGTTTTTGGAGTACCTGCAACAAGAACCCAATGCTCAGCTGAGAAAATGGGAAGGTTTGCAGGCCAAAGACCTGTTTGAACGATCTTTGAAGATTAATCCTGATAATGACAGTGCCCGTGTAGGACTGGGAGCTGTTTATCTTTTTGGAAATATATCAGCTGCGCCGATGGAGGGAATTACTGAGATCCGGAAAGTGCTGAATAAAGACAAAAAAGAATGTATATGCAAGAATGATGTTGGCCCATGGTTCACTCATCTCCGGCCAGGTTGATAAAGGCATTGCACATTTAGATACAGTGTACAGCCTTCAGCCCGACAATGTTGAAGCAACATTGATGCTGGCCGATATACATGAACGACAAAAGAAAAATCAGGAAGCGATTCGCTGGTACAAAATCAGTCTCGAACAAATTAAGAGACCAGATGTACGGGCCGATATCGAGAAAAAGAATTGAAACATTAAGTAAATGAACTGGGTGATCCCATACAATCACTCAACATTATTTATATCTATTAAAGCATAAAAAACATTAGTGTATGCCTTGTGGTAAGAAAAAGAAAGCGTCATAAGATTGCGACGCATAAACGTAAGAAAAGACTGAGAAAGAATCGTCACAAAAAGAAAAACAAATAGTTTTTTCGGTTTAGGGTTTATAGTTTAAGGCCAGCGTTTACGCTTCCAAAGACTATAAACTCTAAACCGTTAAAACATTCTACCTTTTTCAGTTTACTGGTTGTTTGTCGTACGCAAGTGCACCCCACTGATCTCTGCTGCAATTCCTCCCTCCCGCATCCAGGTACACCAAACAGCAACCAGCTTTTACAGCACTAAGGTGATTCATTATTATTAAGCTGTAATGAACAAAGAACTTATTATCAATGCTGCTCCGCAGGGTGTAGAGATCGCCTTGCTGGAAGACAGGAAGCTTGTGGAACTGCATAACGAAAAAAAGTGATGCACGTTTTGCAGTGGGGGATCTCTATCTGGGTAAAGTAAAGAAGCTGATTCCAGGACTAAACGCGGCCTTTGTAGATGTGGGTTTTGAAAAAGACGCATTTCTGCATTATACCGACCTGAGTCCATATGCAAAGTCGCTGTTGAAATTTACGACCATGAGCATGGCTGATAAATCTGAAACAGGTCTTGATTTTGGTAAATTCAGCGTAGAACCGGAAATCATAAAAACCGGAAAGATCAACGAAGTACTGGGCGGTAAACCGCATGTACTTGTCCAGATATTGAAAGAACCCATTGCTGCCAAAGGTCCGCGCCTAAGCTGCGAAATATCACTACCCGGAAGGTTTGTGGTAATTACTCCATTCAACAACATCGTTGCTGTATCACGTAAGATCCACTCTTCAGAAGAGCGCAAACGCCTTCAGAAAATTGTGGAAGCCATCAAACCAAAAAACTTTGGTGTGATTGTGCGCACGGCTGCAGAAGGCAAGAATACTGCCGAACTGCATGAAGACCTGAGCACGCTGGCTGAAATGTGGAAAGCGATTCAACACAACCTGAAAGGAGCCGTAGCACCCGCAAAAATCCTGAGCGAACAAACAAAGACAAACAGCATCCTGCGCGATTTACTCAATGCAGACTTCAACCGCATTGTTGTAAACGACAAAAATATTTATGCCGATACCAAGAATTATATCCAGCGCATCGCACCCGAAAAAGCGGATATCGTTTCTTTTTACCAGAATGGTTCACCCATTTTTGATTCCTTCGGTATTACCAAGCAGGTAAAATCATCGTTTGGCAAAACAGTTAACCTCAATAGCGGCGCCTACCTCATCATCGAGCATACAGAAGCCCTGCATGTAATTGATGTAAACAGCGGTTACAAAAGCGTAAGCAACAACCAGGAGCAGAACGCAATTGAAACCAACCTGGAAGCTGCGGAAGAAATCGCCCGCCAGCTTCGCCTCCGCGATCTGGGTGGTATTATCGTAGTTGATTTTATCGACATGAAACTTCCTGAAAACAAGCGCAAGCTGGTTGAAAAAATGGAAGAGTTCATGAGCACCGACCGCGCAAAACATGCTGTGTTGCCCATTTCCAAATTCGGCATCATGCAGATTACGCGCCAGCGTATGAAGCCGGAAGTCAACATCAATACACAGGAAGTTTGCCCCAGCTGCCACGGCACAGGGAAAATTTCATCTTCTATTCTCATTGAAGATGAAATTGAAAAGAATATGGGTTACCTCATCACCCATAAACATAAAAACCTGAAACTGGTGGTGAACCCGATCATGTATGCCTACCTTACTAAAGGCTGGCCCTGGAGCACGAAGATGGCGCAATGGAGAAAGAAATTCGGACAAAAAACCCGCGTTGAAGCCGATACCAATTATCATCTGACAGAATACAAATTCTTTGATCAGCATGATGAAGAAATCAAGCTGTGAAGAACGGAAAACGGCAAGCGGCAAGCGGTAAGGGGCAAACGTGAAAAAATATAGCATTGTTGTAGGGACGCGCTGCCGCGCGTCCTCGTCCTCGTACGCGCGGCAAACGGCAAGCGGCATCCGTGAAAATAAATCGACCATCGACCATCGATCATCGACCATCGATCATCGATCATCCCAAAAAATAAGAGGCGCTTTGCGCCTCTTATTTTTTTTACTGGAACACCGCATTCGCCATCATCAGCTTTCCATTTTCCCAGAAATTTCGGAAGAGCACATCGTCTGTAAGATACACGATAGCACCGCGGCCAAGATTTTGTGTGCCGAATACGAGTCCGTCGATTAGTTTTTTCTTTAACCGATAACCTACAAAACCAGCAAGCTGGTTGTCTTTTTTAATGTAACCCGCATTCCAGCCACCCTGCTTCATATAGTCGTACACAACATCATCCATTTTCAGTGTATAATAATATGCAGGGAGCCCAAACATCAGCGGATGCGTGCTGTCTACATCCACACGGTAAATAGATCCCGGTGTGTATTGCGTAATTTGTTCTTTCTCTCTTGCTGCAAATGTTTTCAATGGCAGGTAAGGATTCTTTTTATCTGCAGAATCAGCTTCAGGGTCCTTTTTCAAACTCAATACACTCCACTCCATTTTCGATAACTGCGCCACGGCCGATTCTAAAGCCACCACTCGACCGCCGGCTGCAATCCATTGCTGTAACTGTGTTGCCTGCGTTTTATCCTGCAAAAAGCGGTAGTTGCCATCTGGCAGTATCAGCACATCCAGTTCGCTCCAGTTGATGCGTGCTACGTCTGTTGAATTGAATAATGAAATTGGATAGTTCAATTCTTTATCAAAGAAATGCCACACTTCGCCGGCGGCATTGGAGTTAATACCTTCACCGGTTACCATTCCCACCCGCGCGGCTTTTAATGTATGCACACGCGAGCTGCCAAAATCATAACCTTCATCTACAAATCCGGTTGAAACCAAATGCATGCGCACCTGCTCGGCGTTACAAATGGCTGCTACCTTTTTAAACAATTGCGGGCCCAGTTTTTCATTGCCGCTTTTTAGAATGATGATGGAACCTGCTGCATAGTTCTGTCCGTGTACCATAAATGGTTTTTCAGCTACACGCAATCGAATTCCCTGCTTTAGCATTTGCGCAACGGCACGCGCACTTCGCATGCCCTGCCAGCGAATAATATATCCATACAGCTCACCGCCCTGGTTATGTACCGTATCAACTGGTTTCGGTAATCCTACCTGCAATGCCTGTTTGGATGCATAGGCCGACAAACCATATGCATAAGGCAGCGCCCAGGCGGTAATATCGTAGGTAAGTGAATCTGCCAGTCGCGGTTGCGGCTCCATTAATACCTGCACCAGCGCAGCACGCGGTTGGGCATTTGAAATAAGGATGTCGTTGGCGCCAACAGTTACCGTTTCTTCTTTTCCGGTATGATAGTTTACAGCTTTGGCTGTTCCGGATCCATTGCCATACCGAATACCGTTTTTATCGAGCAATGCACAAAATGCACGCAGCCTTTCAGCGTCGCGGTCGTGGTGGCGGATGATATAGGTTTTATAATCGCCTACAGATCCTTTTACGGCGTTATTAAAGTAGTTGCGAAATTCTTTGATCAATTGGCCTGCATGCTGCGAGCTCACCTCCACCGTGCTAAGTGATGTGGTAAAGTGATGCGCCACACGATCAACGAGTGTAAGCGTATCTTTTACTTCATTGATCACACCCAAACCTGCAGCGCCGCTTCCACCCTGCTCGTACGTCATGCCGATGGCGCCGTTATAAACAGGATAGGTATCGCCATAAGAAGGATAAAACAGGTCGAATATTTCGCGGGTAAAATAAAGCCAGCCTTTCTCATCGAAATAGCGCGCGTGGTTACGACCAATAGTAAACTGGAAATCGCGTTGAAAGGGCGTAATCACATCGTGAAAAGGTTGCGCAGCCGGTGCGAAATAATAGGGAGCATTAAAGCCCTGTTCATGAAAGTCCACGTGCACCTGTGGCATCCAGCGATGATATTGCGCCAGGCGCTGGCGGCTTTCCACCTGGGTTTGCCAAACCCAGTCGCGGTTCAAATCGAAATTATAGTGATTGGTACGACCTCCGGGCCAGGGCTCACGGTGTTCACGTGAATCAACTCGCGGGTTATAATTAGCACCTACCATCATGTTGTACCAGTTCACATAGCGGTCGCGTCCATCGGGGTTAAGACAGGGATCGATGATAATAACAGTATTCTTTAACCACTCCAGCGATTTTGTATTCGCCGGATTGGCCAGTTCATACAAAGCCTGCATGGAAGCTTCAGAAGAGGAAGCCTCATTGCCATGCACATTATAACTCAACCAGACGATCACGGGGGCGTCTTCAATGGGCGCTGCGCGGTCGGGCGTTAAGTTTGCAAGGCGAAGGTTATTGAGGCGGATCGCTTCCAGGTTTTGCATATTCGTTTCCGAAGCTATAAAAGCCAGGTACAGCGGACGATGTTCATTTGTTTCGCCATACTGTTCCAGCTTCACCCGCCCGCGGAAGTGATGCAGCCACATGCTGAAAATAACTGCTGATCTTCCAGTGCGGCGTAAACCGCGTGCCTACTTTATATCCAAGAAACTGTTCAGGAGATTGTAATTGCGAAAATAATGTCGTTGAAAACAACAGGCAGATGCAGAGAACGAAGGATCGCATTGTGATTGTTTGGTTTGATTGGTAATGCAGCATACAAGCTAAGGAAAAAAATGAGAAAATGAGAAAATGAGGAAATGTGGAGATGAAGAGATGAGAACATGTGGAAATGAAGAGATGCGTCTAGGGAGAAAAATATGGCAATATGACGATGTGGTAATGTGGCAATAAAGAATTGGGCCAATGCAATTTCGTATTGCGTCCCTTCGGGACGCGTTGTGGTTAGCAAAATATAAAAAAGCATCCCCGTCCCGACAGGACGGGTTGTGAAGTGACTGCATAGAATTGAATTTCGATTCGGACGCATGCATCACAACGCGTCCTGTCGGGACGCGTATTTTTAAACCTTAGAATTTTCTAACCACAACCCGTCCTGTCGGGACGGTTAAAAATGCATCTATGCGAGAAAAATGTGGCAATATGGCGATGTGATAATGTTGTAATAAAGAATTGGATCAATACAATTTCGCGTTGCGTCCCTCCGGGACGGGTATCAACTGAAATACCTATTCATTTTCTCCTATAAAAAACTGCCCGGAAAACCTTTCGTTACCCGGGCAGCTGTTTGTACAATTCCCTATTATCACATTATCACATCGCCACATTTTGCTCGAATTAGATGCATCCCTTCATTTCCACGTTTTCTCATTTCCTCATTTCCTCATTTTCTCATTTCCACATTCTATCTCTACCTATCCCGGCTTCCCATATACAGCATTATGTATTGTATAAGCGTTACCACCGCAGCAAGCGCAGCAACAACATAGGTAGTCGCGGCCCATTTCAGCGCATCTTTTGCCATGGGATATTCGGTGCGGGTAGTCACATTGGTGTGGTCGAGCCAGGCGAGTGCGCGCTTGCTGGCGTCAAACTCTACCGGCAGGGTAATCAGGGTGAAAAGCACCGTAACTGCCATCAGGACAATCCCGATCAACAAAACTGTCGGATTGCCAGAGTAAGCCATTATTACCCCGATCAACAGGATCCAGTTTACCAGCATCGAGCTGAACTGTACCGCTGGAACCAGCTTACTACGCATCATCAGCGGTCCGTACGAAGTGGCATGCTGCACCGCGTGGCCACATTCGTGGGCCGCTACCGCCGCAGCCGATACACTTCGGCCTTCATACACCTCAGGACTCAGGTTAATTGTCTTATTTACCGGGTTATAGTGGTCTGATAGAAAGCCATTTACAGATTGCACCTTCACGTCATAAATGCCGTTTTCCCGGAGCATTTTTTCCGCAATTTCGCGCCCCGACATACCATTTGCCAGGCCCACTTTGCTGTACTTGGTAAACTTGCTCTTCAAGATCATCGAAACGAGCATGCTGATCCCCAAAAAGATCAGCGAAACGATCATAATTGATGGTGTCATTTCTTAAAAATTTTTAATTCTAACAACATTTATAACAAACTTGCGACCATAAAGATTAGGCCCTCAATTTCAGTCGTTTTGTCACTTTCCTGAGTTACAGAGCGAAGGTCGCGAATTTCGCGATAAGCCTTAAAAAATCGCACAACTAAATGATTGTTAAATCTTTATACTTGTATTAGTTTTTATTACTATTGATCCGCCTGGCCTGTTAGCTTTCCCCTAAATTTATTCACAGAGGCAAAATTTTATTTTGAAATGTTCTTCAGAATTGTAACTTAGCAATAGAATTTAATGGGTTAGTAAGTAATGGGGGCCGTCGAAAGACTGGCCCCTTTTACATGCAATAAAGTGTAGCTTTTTTTGCCATTTTTTACCTCCATTTCTGCGTTTTTTTCACGTCATTTCTGTTTAATCTACGCTTATCAACGGTATTTTTCACTACTTCATCTTTGATGCACGCATCCTGTTTAACTTTAGCGCATGAGTAAAACGAAATCAGCATTTTTTTGTCAGCATTGTGGCCACGAAAGTGTGAAATGGGTTGGCCAATGTCCATCATGTGGTGAATGGAATAGTTTTGTTGAAGAACTAATTCAAAAAGACGATCCAAAAAATAATAAAAACTGGAAGGATTATAAAGAAGAAAAAAAATCAAAACACCCCATTCCTTTATCTGCAATAAAAAGTGGAGAAGATAAAAGACTGGTAACGGCCGATGCCGAACTCAATCGTGTTTTAGGAGGAGGAATTGTTGCCGGCAGCATCGTGTTGGTAGCAGGGGAACCCGGCATTGGTAAGTCAACGCTCTTTCTTCAAAACGGTTTGCGACTGAATGCAAAAGTGCTTTATGTAAGCGGCGAGGAAAGTGAGCAGCAGATAAAAATGCGCGCCGACCGGTTGAAAATTTCCAACGACGACTTTTTCTGCTTACCGAAACATCCACACAAACCATTTTCCAGGAAATAAAAAAACTGAAGCCCGATATTGTAATTGTTGACTCTATTCAAACATTACAAACACCATTTATTGAGTCGTCACCAGGAAGTGTATCGCAGATACGTGAATGCGCCGCAGAATTTCAGCGCTTTGCAAAAGAAACCAATACACCTGTATTTTTAATTGGACATATCACCAAAGATGGCAGCATCGCGGGCCCCAAAATCCTGGAACATATGGTGGATACGGTGCTCCAGTTTGAGGGCGACCGCCACTATGCCTACCGGATCCTCCGCACCCTGAAAAACCGCTTTGGCAGCACCGCCGAGCTGGGCATTTATGAAATGACGGAAGACGGCATGCGCGGCGTGGCCAACCCCAGCGAAATCCTGATTACCCAGAAAGAGGAGCAACTGAGCGGCATCGCCATCTCCGCCACCATCGAAGGCATGCGACCTTTATTAATAGAAGTGCAGGCGCTGGTAACCCAGTCGGTTTATGGCACACCCCAGCGAACCGTTTCAGGATTTGATTTGCGTCGTTTGCAGTTATTACTCGCCGTACTTGAAAAACGCGGCGGATTTCATTTTGGCGTAAAAGATGTTTTCCTCAACATCGCGGGTGGATTGAAAATAGAAGATCCATCGATTGATCTTGCAGTGCTTTGTGCGTTGTTGTCATCGTATGAAGACGTTCCCCTGCCACAACAAATTTGCTTCGCCGGCGAAATCGGTTTGAGTGGAGAAATCCGCGCCGTGAATCGCATCGAACAACGCATTGCCGAAGCCGCCAAACTGGGTTTTGAAAAAATCATCGTATCCAAATACAACCAGGGCCGCGGCAAAAAAACGCAAACACCGGAGGGAATAGAGGTGATTGCGATGAGCAGAGTTGAAGAAGTGTATCAGTTTTTGTTTTGATCAATAGCAAATCGGGAAACGTGAAGCGTGAAGCGTGAAGCGTGAAACGTGAGGCGTGAGGCGTGAAGCGTGAGGCGTGAAGCGTGAGGCGTGAAGCGTGAGACGTGAAGCGTGAGACGTGAGGCGTGAGGCGTGAGACGTGAGGCGTGAGGCGTGAGGCGTGAAACGTGAGGCGTGAAACGTGAAACGTGAGGCGCGAGGCGTAAGGCGTTAATCTGTTTAATCAGTGTGAAACCTTTTCGGAGAAAAGCTTTTGACGCAGCGTGGACGAGGTCCCACTGAGCGCGGAGGCATTTTCTCATTTTCTCATTTCCACATTTTCTCATTTCCACATTTTCTCATTTTCACATTCTTCTTTCACGTTTGCCGTTTCCCGTTTGCCGTTTCACGTTTGCCGATTTCCACATTAACACATTTTTCATGAACTATGAAGCAACTTCAAAGTCTCCTCCATCTTTTTTTCCCTCACATCTGCTCCGGCTGCGGCAGCGATCGTGTGGGACATGAGACCTGTTTATGTATCCGTTGTATGTCGCGGTTACCGGAGACGGGTTTTGCGGACATGCCCGGTAATCCCGTGGAGCGGAAGTTTTATGGACGATTGCCGATTGAGACGGCATTTGCGTTGTATTATTTTTCGCATGGCTCGTTAATACAACAGTTGATGCATGCATTTAAATACAAAGGCGATCGTGACCTCGGATTTCAACTGGGTTGTTTTATGGGACATGCCCTCTTGCAATCTGAAAGAATAGATCCCGCGGCGTTGGTGCCGCTGCCCTTATATCCATCGAAAGAAAAAAAGCGCGGATATAACCAGGCGCGTGTGTTATGTGAAGGAATTGCAGAAGTAACCGGTTGGCCGATACTGGACAAAGCCGTAGTGCGCAATCGCCATACCGATTCGCAAACCCATAAAGGGCGTGTGGAGCGTTGGAAAAATATGGAAGGCAATTTCAGCATTAAGCAGGAAGCCTTACTTGAGAACCGCCACCTGCTCCTGGTGGATGATGTACTCACCACCGGCGCCACCCTCGAAGCCTGCGGAGAAGTATTGTTATCCGCCCATGGCACCCGCCTCAGCCTCGCAACGCTTTGTTATGCATGGCGTTAACGCCAACAGCACCCCCATCCCTCCCTCTTACGGTAACCCGTAAACTTTTCCCAATCCCCTCCCCTATCTTAGATCATTGCAGTTCACGCCGGAAGTATTTTCCTAAGAAAAGGGAAGGAACCGCTGGCCGCCTATTGCAAATGCATATAAATAATTATAAATTTAAAAGGGCCTGCCACCTTATCCAATCCACTTTCCCAAAAACTTTATTGGACAATGGTGTCGTCAGGAACAACAGTTAGTCGCTCCCGGTATGGGAGTGAGGTGCACGAAGTGCAGGTGGATGGGAGGGGAGTTCTTTTGAAAAAAAACATCAGCAACTAGAATCCGACTAACAAAAATCGTATTGTTCTAATAACAATAAGTTCCGCACTCGGAGATCTTTGTCTTTCAATGAGTAATACAAATTTTCACAGCGACGCACAAATAGGAAAATTTGGTTGTTGGCTGCAATTTTTTAGACCAAACTTTTACAAAATGAGAATTATTTTTTTTGCCCTTATTTTAGGATTGACCTCTTGTGCAACTTTAAGAGGAACAAGACAAGTTCTAAGTATCTCATACAAACTGCATGAGGGAATGACAAAAAGTGAAGTTGAAGCAATTATGGGACAACCTGTAAAAAGCGATTTTTATAAAAAAGTGGAAGAATGGCATTATTGTGCAACTGGCAGTGGAGCTGATGAATTTGTAGCATTATTTTTTTCGACGATAAGTTAATAGCGAAAAAGAATTATACAGTTACATTACAAGATACGAGAGGAATTACGGGTTCATGCGAAAAATTCATTAAGATGGGAAATTATAGGGAACCTGACAACGTTACGGAAATTCGAATCCGGTATTAATAATTTAAAACCTAATAAATAATGAAAGCGGACGTACAATACAATGACTTTATAGGTTCTGTTGCTGCAGACATTTCTGATGCACTTAGCAGATATGCCGGTGACACTTTAAAGAGTATCGGCAGGTATTTTAAACTTGACGAAAAAAGATTTGACATTATTGGCTTATCAATTTATGGCACTGACGATTTTAGTATATCGTTGCTTTGTATTGATAAGAACAAAAGCAAAGACGGGAAGGAACACATCGTCAGCATGATGTATGACATCGGTGATGACAAAGAAAACCTCGACATACTTTTCAAACGAGTTCACATTGTCTTGCACCAAAATTTTGACGACAAATATCCAGAACTTCGCTACAACGAAGAAGTGAGATTTAGTGATTTTCACGAATCTTCAGAAGACGAAAATGAAACAAATGATGATGAAGACGCATAAACTGCAGCCAACAGGCGGTTTGGCAATATGGCGGGGCGAAGAATAAATTCTAACCTTTTTGTTCGTTAATCAGCATTGGTTTCGGCAAACGAATAACGCCAAGCAACCGAATAAACAATGAGCATTTAGTTATAAATTTAGCAGCGGTTGCGGGCTGACGATTTTCAAATACCGCCACATCGCCAAGCCGTGTCCGTTAGCTACAATTCTAAAAAAATCACAATAAATGGTAGACTTTAAGAAAAAGGTAAACAAATCCGCAACTGACAAGATAGTCAACCCTGTCGAGATTTATGACACATTAGATAGAAAAAGTATTACTGGTCCATTAAGACCTGTACAGTCTGAAATTTTAGATTCATGGTATAAGGAAAGAGTTAATGACAGAGATTTAATACTTAAACTTCATACAGGAGAGGGAAAAACCCTAATAGGCCTATTAATGTTATATTCTAAAATTAATAGTTCTAGCAAACCAGCATTATTTGTTTGCCCAAATAAATATTTAGTACAACAAGTTTGTCAGGAAGCTAAGAAATTTGGAATACCCTTTTGCACTATTCCAGAAGACAATGACTTACCAAATGATTTTCTTGTTGGAAAAAAATCCTGATTACGCATGCTCAAAAACTATTTAACGGGAAAAGTATTTTTGGAATAGACAACGGTGCAGTCACCGTAGGTAGTATCATTTTAGATGATTCACATGCATGCATTGACGCTATAAAAAACTCATTTACAATAAAAGTTGGAAAAGACCATCCAGTCTACAGCCAGATAATATCTCTATTCGAAGATGATCTACGAAATCAGGGCGAAGGAAGTTTTTTGGATATGAAAAGTGGGAATTATGAGACAGTTCTTCCAATTCCTTATTGGGGATGGATTGACAAGAAAAATGCGGTCACGAAAATTTTAGCGGAGTATAAATCAGATTCCAATATAACATTCGTTTGGCCGATTATTAAAGACCATATTGATAAATGCCAGGCTTTCGTTAGTGGGAATGAGTTAGAAATTTCACCATACTTAATTCCATTAGATAAGTTTCCGACTTTTACTACGGCTGAACAAAAGAATTTTGATGTCTGCAACAACACAAGACGATTCGTTTTTTATTAAGGGATTGAATTTTTCAATTGAATCTGTGAAAAAACCACTTACGACATCAAACCAAAAGTGGTCTGGTGAAAAAATGATACTTCTCCCTTCATTAATTGCTGACGATTTAGACCGGGAACTGATAATTAATAAATTCTCTCCGCCCTCAAATACAACTTATGGGATAATATCACTTGTTTCAAGTTTTAAAAAAGCCCAACTCTATTCAACCCTAGGAGCTTTTGTTTCAAATACAGAAAACATTTTTGAAAGAATTACATTATTAAAAAGGGGTGCTTATAATGTAACTCTTGTTGTGGTTAACAGATATGATGGTATTGATTTGCCAGATGAGTCCTGCAGGATTTTAATAATGGACTCAATGCCTTATTTTAATTCCCTTCATGAAAGGTATGAAGAGATGTGTAGGTCTACGAGTGACCTAATAAACATTAAAATAGCTCAAAAGATTGAGCAAGGACTAGGGCGAAGTGTAAGAGGTGAAAAGGATTATACGGTTATTATTATTATCGGAGCAGACCTAGTTAAATTCATAAAAAGTAAAAAAACTGGCAAATACTTCTCCGTACAAACAAGACAACAAATCGAAATTGGAATGCAAATCGCTGAGTTGGCAAAAGATGATTTAAGAAACACCGATTCCTTTCAAGTATTAACTTCCTTAATTAGACAATCCTTGAAAAGAGATGAAGGATGGAAGGAATTTTATAAAGAGGAAATGGAAAAAATAGTTTCGGACCCAAAGCAATCTGACATTTACGATTTACTTAAAATAGAGAGGGATTGCGAACAGGCAAATTTCTGGGGAGACTATGAAACAGCATCCATGTTGATGCAAACTTTTGTCGATTCTACCGCTTTAGATAATAACGAAAGAGGATGGTATCTGCAAACATTGGCTAGGTACAAATATGGCCTTAGCAGAATTGACTCTAACACTTCGCAGAAAAGCGCTTTTAAAAGCAATTTACAGCTTTTAAAACCTAAGGATGGAATTAGTTATAAAAAGATTGAGTATATAAATGAAGCTAGAATTAAAAGAATTAAAGAGTATTTATCTCAGTTTGAAAGTTATGATGAACTCTCATTAGCAATAGACGACATTTTAAGCAACTTGACATTTGGAGTTGAAGCTGAGAAATTTGAGAATGCCTTGTTTGAAATAGGTAATCTCCTTGGATTTATTAGTCAAAGACCTGATAAAGAATTTAGAAAAGGACCGGATAATTTGTGGGGTGGGGTTGAAAATAAATACTTTCTTTTTGAATGCAAAAGTGAGGTGGAAGATGGAAGAGAGGAAATAAATAAATATGAATCTGGACAAATGAATTCTCATTGTGGGTGGTTTGAATCTGAATACGGCTCGTTAAGTGTAAAAAGAATTTTGATAATACCGACAAGAAATTTATCGTATTATGGCGACTTCACTCATGAGGTATCAATAATGAGGAAGGGGAAGTTAAGAGAATTTAAAAATCATGTTAAAGCATTTGTCAAAGAATTAAAACCCTTCTCAATCGGTGAGATAAGCGAAGAGAAATTACAGCAAATACTGAATACAAGTAAGCTAGCAATCGAGAATTTGCAACAAGATTATACAGAAAGCTATAGGAAAAAGACAAGATAAGAACTGTAGCTAACATTGCATTGGCAATATGGCGGGGCGACGAATATATTCTCAGCTTTTTGTGCGCTACTCAGTTTCGTTTCAGCAGACGAATAACCCCGAGCAATAGAATAAACAATGAGCATTTGTATCTATAACGAGCAGCGGCACCGGGCAGACGGAACACAGAATACCGCCACATCGCAAATACATTAACCTTGTGCTCAATATTATGAGAAGCAATGAATTTTTGATATCATTAATCTTTGGATTGCTTGGCTTGATTGCTTGGTTGTTTCCATCAATGGCGTTAAAGCTGAAGTTGGGAATTTCTGGAATTGTAGGAGTCTCTATTCTATTTATTCTCTTTAAAGAAAAGCTATCCTTTTTCTTCAGAAAAAATTGGCACTTGTTAATTGGTACAACACTCTTAATATCCTTCTTCCTAATTTTTAAAAATGTCTATCCCAACCTGCTTATTCCTGGTAGTCTTATTCTCTTAGCAAGTATATCTATTACACTGCTTCTAATTTTTAAATACCGTCAGCCGATAAATTTCGGAACCAAAGAACTGGTTAAAAGATTTGTAATGAATTCTTTATGGAATTTAAATCATTGGGGAAGCAACTGTGCTAGGTTAGAGAATAATAAAATAATATTTTCTGGCACCACAGCCCCTCAAGGTACTGACGGAGCTCATCAAGATTATATAAATCATTTAGATATTGGTTCAACCTACGAGATATTGTGTCACGTAAGATCCACGAAAGGCACTACTGGTAAATTCCAATTATGGTGTCACGACAAAATTGTTGAACCAAACGGTGTAAACGCAGCAACTGATTATAAAACGCCGTCGACAAAGGGAGAAATAGTTTGCATAGCTTTTAAAGCAGAATTTAATAAAAACGTTAGAATCCATCTTCAATATACTCCCGGGCAAGGCCAAATCGAGGTGAGTTATGTTTACATCTACAGACTGTTAATTTAAATTATTGCACACAACAAGGGGCTCTTTGCTATGCTCGCTGACAAATATTTACTGGTCGTTTACGTTGTGCGGCATACTATGACAGCCTTCAAAATTTAAACTTATTCTAAAATGACAAAAGTATTAGGACTTGACCTAGGCACCAATTCGATTGGTTGGGCATTGGTTGACACCGACAAAAACAAATTACTCAATGCTGGTGTAAGAATATTCCCTAATTCTCATACTGACAAAAGAGTTATTGCAAGACAAATTCGGAGATTTAAAAACAGGCACAGTAGTAACCGTTTAATAAATGAAACCCTTTCGTTTGACAAAAAAAATATAGCTCTAAAAGTATTGACTGTATTCACAATCTTGACAACCCTTTTATCATTCATTAATACTACTAACTGGCAGTTTTGGTTGAATATTTCAATGACTTTTCTTGTTGCGTTGTTAACCATTTCACACCAAGACAAAAAAGTAAATACTGAACAAAAGTGATACACTCCTATTTTAGCAAAGAAGTTCAAGTATTTCAAGCCAGGTTAAAGTCAGCGTATGACAGACATACCCGTAACCTTGAAAAGCTTAACGAAGAGTGGCGAGTAATAAAATCTAAATGTACTCATCCTGAAATTGGTGAAGGGACAGGAATGTACATTTGTCCAGATTGTGATTATTATGGAGGTCCGGAATATCCTGAAACTTTATCAGACCGAGATTATGATAACTATGATACCAACATTGAAAAAACAAGGCAATGGAGGCGGCAATTGAAAGCAAAATATTCAAGAGAGGAGATAAAAGAGATGAAAAAAGCTATCATTGCAAAAATTGACGGCTTAAAATCGTCTTATGCCACCGAAGAAAGAATTCTGTATAATGAATGGGATGTCTTTAAAAAAAAGTGTAGTCATTCAAATATTACAAGTGACAAATTTTGCATAGACTGTGGTTCATATTTCGGTGAACCCTATCACTCTGACAGCAGTACGACCGCACAACATTCGGTTTGCTGCTATGCTGGCAGACGAATAAACCCTCATCTTTTTGTTCGCTATCAGCAGCGGTTCGGTCAGACGTAATTCTATTCGGCTTTAGTTCTTATCTTCCACATCAGTAATTCTATTGGGCTTCAATTGCCGGGCTGACGGAACACAGAATACCAGCACAGCAGCAAGCCCTGAACGTTAGCTGCCACCATAAACTGACATCGTACTTAAATGGGACAAACCAAACGAAGAATAAGCAGACATAGGAAGGCGAAGGAAACAATAAACAGTTTTTATGACAACAATTCACATTGTTTAATCATACATTATTCTTGTGAAAGTTTCTATGACATAAAGGATGGCAAGACACCAAGAATTACTTCAATTGCTGTTAGGTATCTAAACACAGCACAGACAAAATCTTTTTCCATTCACAAGGTTGCGGAACTGAAAAAAATACCGCTTGACGAGGTAAACGGTAGTTACGATCAGCTTGAAAAGGAAATGCTCAAAGACTTTTTGATTTTGTAAAAGAGCACAAGGACTATAAATGGATACACTGGAACATGCGGGACATCAATTACGGATTTGAAGCACTACAATACAGAGCAACAGTTTTAGGAACTAAACCATTTGAAATCAAAGACGAAAATAAATTTGACCTTGCTCGCCTGTTAATTGACAAATATGGAAAAGGATATTCCAGTCATCCACGACTTCCTTCTATTTTAGAAATGAACAAAATTTCACCGAAGCATTGGCTTAACGGCGACGAAGAAGCCCAATCTTTTGAAGATAAAGAGTATGTACGTTTACACCAATCAACATTAGCCAAAGTCGACGTTATTGAAAATATTCTCAAGTTGACGGCAGAAGAAAATTTCAAGACCAAATCAAAGTGGCGAGACATTTATGGACTTAGTCCGCAGGGATTATTTGAACTTGCAAAAGACCACTGGTTATACAGTCTAATATTGTTTATTATCGCTGCTGTTTTGGGCGCATATTTGGGAAAGCTATTTGGAGACTAAATCTCTGACAGACGAATGGCGAGCAGCTAACATTGCATTGGCAATATGGCGGGGCGACGAATATATTTTCAACTTTTTGTTCGCTACCCAGCTTTAGATTCGGCTGACGAATAATGCCGAACAGCAGAATAAACAATGAGCTTTTGTATCTTTAATCAGCAGCGGCACCGGGCTGACGGAACACAGAATACCGCCACATCGCCAATGCCTTCACGTTAGCGGGCGGTAAGTGGTCGCTTTTTTTTGACAGGTTGTAAATATAGTTAGTCGTTTTGAATTTTGCATTGGTGAATTGAAACGGAAGCGAGCTCTGCTGGGGAGCAACTCGCCAGGGATAAATTCATCCGACAGAATGAGGCAGGACTGCGGTCCTGCTTTTTTAAATTCTGGAGCTGATGCCTTCAAAAACCTATGCTGCATAAGAGGCGGGTGTTTGAAAGTTAAGTGATTGATGGGGGCGGATGTTGTTGTAATCCACTTTCCACTGCTGAATGATTTGTTCGGCGTGTTCGATGGAAATAAACAGGTTGGCGTCGAGAACATCTTCGCGGAAGGTTCGGTTAAAACGCTCCACAATGGCATTCTGTTGTGGTTTCCCTTTTTGAATGGGACTCCACGCAATCTTTCGATTGTTGAGCCATTTTTGAAAATGCCTGGAGCGGAATTCCGGTCCGTTGTCTGTTCGGATCCGCTGGGGGGCTCCGTAGCTTTCGATCAACTCATCCAGACAGCGGGTGACAGCTCTTGCGGGCAGACTCTGACCCACTTTTATACCCAGGCAAAAACGGTTGTAGTGATCTACGACATTGAGGGTACGAATCTTTTTTCCATTTACCAGTGCATCCGACATGAAGTCCATTGCCCATTCTTCATTAGCAGAAAGGCAGAGCGGTAGCGGGTTTTTGGGATGGTCTTTCAGGCGACGCCTCAGTCGTTTACTCAACGCAAATCCCTCCCTTTCGTACACACGACGGATTTTAAAGGTACCCATCTCAGGGTGTTTCTTTTGCACCAGCCGAATCACTTTCACTCTTCCCTTACGGCTGGTGCCTACCACTTCCTGGATAGCCTTCTTCACCACCGCGTCTTTGGCTGGCATTTTGGGAGAGTAATATTTTTTCTTCCTGGAGCAACCGCTCAAACGGCACACCCGGGCATGTGTGGCTTTAGGAAACGTCCGTAATACGTGCGCAACACACTGCTCCGATTGCTCGGGTGTTACCACTTTTTTCCGTTAATCTCTTTTAGGATTTGATTATCGAGCGACAAATCTGCTACCAGCCGACGGAGGCGAAGGTTTTCTGCTTCCAGCTCTTTGAGCCGTTTAAGTTCATCCACACTCAGACCGCCATACTTGCTTTTCCAATTATGAAAGGTCGCCTCACTAATACCGTGCTTGCGGCAGATCTCCGAGACCTTCAGGCCGCTGCCCTGTTCGTTTAAAATCCCGATAATCTGTGCTTCGGTAAATCTTGACTTTTTCATCGTTTTTCAGGTTTAAAGTTAAAAAAATCTATTTTTAACTTGTCCCAAAAAAGCGGCCTAGTAC
>JANPZZ010000020.1 GCA_024707305.1 Chitinophagaceae bacterium | reverse complement strand
TTTAAATGCTGCTGCGATGTTTGACATTTTCACATTTTCACATTTCCTCATTTTCTCATTTTCCCTATAGTTTTGTCCATTTGATTTCGCTCTTCCCACTTTCAAGAACTTTCTCCACAAATTCCATTCCGCGTAGCCCATCTTCCACGCCGGGGAAATCGAGCCATTCGGGTTGTGGAGTGATGCCTGCAATTTGTGCTTTCACACAAAGCGCAAAATTGCGATAAAGATTTGCAAATGCTTCAAGATATCCTTCCGGATGTCCCGCAGGTGTGCGAATATTATGCTTTGCAAAACTGGAAAGATAAGGCGTTCCGGCGCGATAAATTTCAGCGGGCTTATCAAACCAGCGCACCAACAGTGTATTGGCATCTTCCTGTTTCCATTCTATTCCGCCTTTTTCTCCATACACACGCACTTTAGTATTGTTCTCTTCTCCTGCTGCAACTTGTGTGGCATATAAAAATCCGCTTGCACCGTTTTCAAACTTCAGCATTACGGTTCCATCATCATCCAGTTTACGTCCGTCAACGACGATGTTGATATCGGCACAAATATGCGTTACTTTCAAGCCACTAACATATTCCGCGAGGTTGAAAGCATGTGTGCCGATGTCGCCCATGGCACCAGCGCTGCCGCTTTGTGTTGGGTCGGTACGCCATGATGCCTGTTTGAACGATTTCGAATCCGGCGCCGCGCCTTCGAGAAACTGGCTCAGCCAGCCTTGCGGATAATCGACATATATTTTTCGGATACGTCCGAGTTTACCACTTTGTACAAAGTGCCGGGCTTCTTTCACCATTGGATAACCGGTGTAAGTATGTGTAAGGCAAAACTGCAGTTGACTTTTTTTAGCAATTTCATGTAGTTTTTTAGCCTCATCCAGGTTAAAGGCAAGGGGTTTGTCCAAAATAACGTGAAACGCCCGTTTTTCCAACGCCAGTTTTGCAGGTTCAAAATGCACATGGTTGGGCGTAACGATGCTTACGATGTCCATACGTTCTGAAGGTGGCAATTCGGCTTCGGCCCGTATCATTTCTTTATACGAACCATATACCCGGTTCATTGGTAAATTCAATTCCTGACCCGTTTGTTTTGACTTTTCAGGATCACTGCTGAATGCTCCGCAAACCAACTCAATTTCACCATCCATATTCGCAGCAATGCGATGAACTGCACCAATAAATGCACCCGGCCCACCGCCGATCATTCCCATTCGTAATTTTCTGTTAATCATGTAAACAATTGTTAGTGTAGTTGTGAATATTTTCTGGAAAGTGCCAAATAAATATGATTTTAAAAATAGTACATTTAGACTTTCTAATAGTTTTAAGTTTTTACATAATACGTTTCTCTCCCGTATTTAACACCCGCATGAATTGTTTATCAAAACAGATCAAAAAGGTAGCGGAATTTTGAAAATGTATTTTTGTAAAATATATCAAATAAAACCTGACTAACGACATGCAACCCAACCCCCACCGCAATCAATTATTTGTCGCTTCCTGCCTGGCTCTTTTAGTTACCTCATTATCATTTGGTATTCGCGCAGGCTTATTAGGAACCTGGAAATCCGAGTTTGGACTTTCGCAGGAAGATGCCAGCATTATTACCAGTACCGCTTTTTGGGTTTCCCACTGGCTGTAATTATAGGTGGTTTCCTGGTTGATATTATTGGGATGAAGCGATTGCTGGTAATGGCATTTGTGCTGCACCTGGCAGGTATATTACTCACCATTTTTGCAACAGGTTTCGCAACCCTGTTCATTTCCACACTGTTTATTGGAATGGGTAACGGTACTGTTGAGGCTGCATGTAACCCACTGGTAACTGCACTCTATCCCGAGAAAAAAAACCACCAAACTGAACCACTTCCATTTGTGGTTCCCCGGCGGTATTTTCATCGGCACACTCATTGTACATTATTTCGGAGTGCCTGTTGAAACAACCCAGGCGTTAAGCAACTGGCAAATCCTTGTTGCACTAATGCTGGTTCCAACATTCCTCTATGGATATCTTTTTCCTGAAATTGAAGTTCCCTGTTACCGAACGTGTTGCTGCCGGTATTTCCAGCAGCGAAATGTATCGCTCACTCGCCAATCCGTTATTTATTGTAATGATAATCCTGATGTTTGGTACAGCAATCACTGAATTGTTTACCGGACAATGGATTGATGTATTATTGAAATCTGTAACAGACAATGCATTGCTGATATTAACCATCTCAACCGGTATAATGGTGATTGGACGCGGACTTGCAGAACCCGTTGTTCATCGACTTTCTTCAACGGGTGTATTGTTGATCTCTGCCATCTTATCTGCCATCGGATTGTATATTCTCGGTCATAGCACCGGATCCATGGTGTATGTAGGCGCGTTAATCTTTGGCATTGGTGTATGTTATTTTTGGCCAACCATGCTGGGGGTTTGTTGCAGAAAACCTTCCAAAAACGGGTGCTGTTGGGCTGAACCTGATGGGTGGCGCGGGTATGTTTGCGGTATCGGTATATATGATCTTCATGGGTAAATTCTATGATAGTAAAGTAGCAGCGCAATTACCTGCAGGTGCAGATATCGCTGCGTATAATGCGCCCACTGCAACACCGGAAATGCAGGCGGCTCTAAATGAAGCAAAAAGACTGCTGCAGGTCCTGAGATTATTAACGCTACTATGGTCATTCCAATTATTTTAACGGTAGCATTTGCAATGCTCTATGTTTATATGCGTAATAAAAAAGAAAGCAACTGCATAATCAGGTGCTTATATTTTAATGTCCACCATGAAGTCACGTATCCGCTTACAACTATCCGCCATGATGTTCCTGGAATTTTTTATCTGGGGCGCATGGTTTGTTTCCCTGGGAACATTCCTGGGTGCTAATTTGAATGCTACAGGTGCTGAAAGTGCAAGGGTTTTCTCCACGCAATCGTGGGGTGCCATCATTGCACCATTTATTATCGGTTTAATCGCCGATCGCTATTTTAATGCCGAAAGAATCATGGGAGTGCTCCACCTCGTTGGTGCTGCGCTCATGTTTTTTATGTATCGCGCTGAATCTGTTGCTGAATTTTATCCGTTTACCCTGGCATATATGATTTTGTATATGCCCACCATCGCTTTTTCTAATTCGGTAGCCTTCCGCCAAATGGAAAATCCCGATAAAGAATTTTCAGGCGTACGTATGCTGGGTACCATTGGATGGATTACTGCCGGTTTGTTGATAAGTTATGTATTCCGTTGGGATACGGGCCAGGGACTTGCAGATGGCATGTTGCGCAATACTTTTATGATGGCGGGCACAGCATCACTTGTGCTGGGTTTATTCAGTTTTACATTGCCTAAAACACCACCGGTAAAAACGAAAGATGAGAAAGTTAAGATCAGTGAGATTCTCGGGCTGGATGCTTTAAAACTGCTGGCAGATAAAAACTATCTTATTTTCTTTTTATCCGCCGTTTTCATTTGTGTACCACTGGCATTTTATTACCAGATCACCAATGAATTTTTGCAAAATACCGGCGTTACAAAAGCCACAGGCCTTATGTCGATTGGACAGGCATCTGAAGCCATTTTCCTTTTGCTACTTCCCTATTTCTTTAAAAGATTTGGGTTTAAGAAAACCATACTCGCGGGAATGCTGGCCTGGGTGATCCGTTATGTTTTGTTTGCCTACGGCAATGCCGGTGATGGATTTATTCTGTTGATTACCGGGATCGCGTTACATGGCATTTGTTATGATTTCTTTTTTGTATCCGGTTATATTTATACCAACCAGAAAGCAGGTGAAAAGTATAAAAGCGCCGCCCAGGGATTGATCACACTTGCGACCTATGGCGTAGGCATGTTGGTTGGATTTGAAGTGGCCGGATTTGTTTCGGACCATTATAAACTGGGAGATAAATTGTACGATTATCAAACTATCTGGCTTATTCCGCGAGGCATAGCAGCTTTTGTATTTATCTTTTTTACATTGTTTTTCCGCGACAGTTCAAATAAAGAAAAAACTAAATACATAAGCGGTCGTACCAAAAGGCAAATGATTAGTAAATTGTAAGGATTGTAAATAATGAATAAAAAAACAAGCAGGCGTGATGCATTAAAGACACTTGCAGCAGGCTCCTGGCCACTGCAGCGCTGAGTCCAATGAGTTGTATCGCCTCCACCACATCCAGCAACCAAAAGGATACTCCTTTGAAAGGAAATATTAACCATTCTGTGGCACAGTGGACGTATGGGAATATGCCACTCGAAGAACTTTGCGTGGAAGCGAAAAAGATAGGAATGACGGCTATTGACCTGATTGCTCCTAAAGACTGGCCGACACTGAAAAAACATGGCCTTCATTGTTCCATGTGTTATATCGCCGGGAAAGTAAGTTTGACTGAAGGATGGAATAATCCAAAGTTTCATGAGCAACTGATAAAAGATTATACCGAAGCCATTCCGATGGTAGCTGAAGCGGGATATACCAACCTGATTTGTTTTAGTGGCAACCGCAACGGAATGGATGACAAAACAGGTTTGGAAAATTGTGTAAAAGGGTTGAAACAAATTCTCCCTCTGGCTGAAAAACACAATGTGGTTATTGTGATGGAATTGCTCAACAGCAAAAAGGATCATAAGGATTATATGTGCGATCATACAACCTGGGGAGTGGAACTTTTGCAAACAGTTGGGTTCAGCCAACTTTAAACTGTTGTATGATATTTATCACATGCAGGTAGATGAAGGCGACGTTATTCAAACTATCCGTAGTTATCATGAATACATTGCGCATTATCATACTGCGGGCGTCCCAGGTCGCAATGAGATCAATGAATCGCAAGAATTATACTACCCTGCCATTATGAAAGCAATTCTTGCAACAGGATTTAAAGGATACGTAGCGCAGGAATTTATGCCAACGGGAAAAACTCAGGAAGAGAAACTGGCAGCTTTGAAAGAAGCTGTAAGAATTTGTGATGTATAAAATTTCACAGTAAATAGCAATTCAGATAGTAGCAATTAATATTAAAGTTTAAAAATTCACTCAATATGGCAGATAATACTTATGACGCGATCGTTGTTGGCTCCGGCATCAGTGGTGGATGGGCCGCAATGGAACTGACGCGTATGGGGCTTAAGACGATTATGCTGGAACGCGGTCGTGACATTAAACATGGCGTAGATTATAAAACAGCAAATACCGAAAAATGGGAATTCCCCATCGTGGCAGCCGTACACAACAAATGATAGAGGATTATCCCGTATTAAAAAGAGATTACCCGTTGAGTGAGGAAACGCTTGACTACTGGGTAAAAGACAAAGAATGTCCTTATACTGAAACCAAGCCTTTTTCCTGGTTCCGTGGTTATCATGTTGGCGGTCGTTCATTGATGTGGGGTCGCCAGAGTTATCGCTTTAATAAATGGGATTTTGAAGCTAACCTGAAAGAAGGTATTGGCGTAGACTGGCCCATTCGTTATGATGATCTTGCCCTGGTACAGCTATGCAGAAAAGTTTGCAGGTATCCAGGGAAGCAAAGAAGGATTGGAAGTTTTACCTGATGGCGAATTCCTTCCGGCAATGGATATGAACATTGTTGAAAAAAGATGTGGCGGCACGCATCAAACAACATTACAAAGGAAGCCGCCATATGTTTATTGGACGTTCGGCAAATATCACACAGCCGAAACCTGAGCAAAATCGCGTGAATTGCCAGTATCGTAATCGCTGCTGGAGAGGTTGTCCTTTTGGAGCTTATTTCAGTACACAATCTGCCACTTTACCTGCTGCCATGGCAACGGGTAATCTCACGCTGCGCCCATTCTCTATCGTTACAAAAATTTTATACGATAAAGACACAAAACGAGCTACAGGCGTGGAAGTACTTGATGCAGAAACCAACCAGACATACGAGTATAAAGCGAAGATTGTTTTCCTGAATGCTTCTGCATTTAATTCCACGTGGGTACTCATGAATTCTGCAACGGATATCTGGCCTGAAGGGCTGGGCAGTAGCAGTGGTCAACTGGGTCACAACGTAATGGATCACCACTTCCGTTGCGGTGCGAGCGGACGTGTAGAAGGATTTGATGATTATTATATCGAAGGACGCAGACCAACGGGTGTGTATGTTCCACGCTTCCGTAATATCTATAACGATCGTCGAGATTATGTTCGCGGATTTGGTTACCAGGGTGGCGCCGGCCGTGAAGGATGGGGCCGTAATGTGGCGGAAATGTCCGTGGGTGCTGCATTAAAAGAGACATTGGCAGAACCGGGTAACTGGAATATTGGCATTACCGCCTTCGGCGAAATGTTGCCATACCACGAAAACAAAATCACGCTTAATAAAAACGTGAAGGACAAATGGGGATTACCCGTTTTGGATATGGACGTGGAATTGAAAGACAACGAGAAGAAGATGCGGGTGGATATGATGAATGATGCCAAAGAAATGCTGGAAGCAGCAGGTGTGAAAGACGTTCATACTTATGATGGCGGTTATGAAGTAGGTATGGGTATACATGAAATGGGAACGGCACGTATGGGCCGTGATCCAAAAATCATCGGTATTGAATGGCAACAACCAGGTTTGGGAAGCACCCAATGTGTTTGTTACCGATGGGGCCTGTATGACTTCTGCATCATGCGTGAACCCTTCACTTACGTATATGGCACTTACAGCAAGAGCCGTTGACTTTGCCGTAAAAGAACTCAAAAAAGGAAATCTTTAATTTATGAGCGATACAACACGCGTAAATATCAACAACCGGGCGGCGGAAACGAATACTTTCGACGCCATTGTTGTCGGCTCCGGCATCAGCGGAGGTTGGGCTGCCAAAGAACTGGCTGAAAAAGGTTTGCGCGTGTTGATGCTTGAACGAGGTCGCCCGTTTGAACATATTACCGATTATAAAACGGCCAACCTCATGAAGTGGGAACTCCCCCATCGGGGTGAAACCACGCAGCAACAACGGAACGATTATCCGGTGATCCACCGGGGATGGGCTGCCAATGAAGCTGTGATGGATTATTGGGCGAATGAAAAAGACAATCCTTACATAGAGAAAAAACCATTTACCTGGTGGCGTAGTTACCAGATGGGTGGTCGTTCTATTCTGTGGGGTCGTCAGAGTTATCGCCTTAGCGATCTCGACTTTGAGGCCAACCTGAAAGAAGGCGTGGGTATCGACTGGCCTATACGCTACCGGGATATCGCTCCCTGGTATGATCATGTGGAAAAATTCGCCGGTATCGCGGGATCAAAAGAAGGTATCAGCCATCTACCCGATGGCGCATTTCTGCCTCCGTTCCCACTCAATCTGGTAGAAAAAGATGTAGCATCACGTATCAAATCACATTATAAAGGGGAGCGACATCTGATCATCGGTCGTGTCGCCAACCTTACACAAGCCATTCCCGACAGAACAGGCTGCCAGTATCGTAATCGTTGCTGGGAAGGTTGTCCTTTTGGTGGCTACTTCAGTACACAGTCTTCTACCCTGCCGGCAGCGATGAAGACAGGTAACCTCACGGTAAGACCTTTCTCTATTGTTACACGTGTATTGTACGACAAAGATCAAAAACGTGCAACGGGTGTGGAAGTGCTTGATGCTGAAAACAACAACACCTATACCTTCAACAGTAAAATTGTTTTCCTTTGCGCCTCTGCATTGAATTCGGCATGGATACTTATGAATTCCGCTACGGAAATCTGGCCTGACGGACTGGGAAGCAGTAGTGATGAACTGGGACATAATATTATGGACCATCACTACAATATTGGTGCAAGTGGTGACGTGGATGGTTATGAAGATTTTTATGTGGAAGGCCGCCGCCCTACCGGGTTTTATATCCCACGTTTTGTGAATGTTGGCAACGACAAGCGTGAATATCTCCGTGGCTTTGGCTACCAGGGCGCCGCCAACCGCCAGGGATGGAGTCGTGAAGTGGCTGAGATGAATGTTGGAGCCGGATTAAAAGAAGCGTTAACAGAACCGGGACCCTGGCGCATTGGCGCTACTGGCTTTGGTGAGATACTCCCCTATCATGAAAATAAAATAACACTTTCAAAAACGGTGAAAGATAAATGGGGTTTGCCTGTACTGGAAATGGACGCAGAGCTGAAGGAGAATGAATGGAAGATGCGCAAAGACATACAGCTGGAATTAAAAGCCATGCTGGAAGCCTCCGGTGTTAAAAATGTAAATACCTGGGATGGCGGACATGCGATGGGACACGGTATTCATGAGATGGGAACAGCCCGCATGGGTCGTGATTCGAAAACATCCGTATTAAATGGAAATAACCAGGTTTGGGATGCATTAAATGTATTTGTAACCGACGGTGCCTGCATGACCTCATCGGGCTGCCAGAACCCATCGCTTACTTATATGGCATTAACTGCACGTGCAGCCCATTTTGCGGCTGCGGGTAAATGGTAGTTAATGACTGTAATTGATCGCTCAAAACCTAAAATTTAAACACAAACTAAAAACGCATAAAGATGGAACGCAGAGAACTTTTGAAAATGATTGCCCTCGCCACCGGCGGTGTACTGATCGGGGGTGAATTGCTGATGAGTGGATGTAAAAACCCACCGGCGTTAGGCGGCGCAACATTTAGCGACCAGGATATTAGTTTCCTCGATGAAGTTGCGGAAACCATCCTCCCGCGCACTTCCACGCCGGGAGCAAAAGATGCAGGTGTAGGTCGCTTTATGACCGTACAGGTAAATGATTGTTATACAAAAGAAGACCAGGATGTTTTCCATGCCGGCATTCGTAAACTGAATGATGCATCAAAAGAAATGTTTAATAAAGATTTTCTGGATGCCACAGCAGAAGAGCGTACTCAATTGCTGGGACAATTGGATAAAGAAGCAAAAGAACATCAGAAGAAAAAACAGGAGAAAGACTGGCAGATTAAAGACGCGAAATCGAAAGATCCTGAGTCTGAAGGTGCAAAAGAGCAACCTTTACCTAACCATTATTTCACCCAAATGAAACAGCTTACATTATTCGGCTTCTTCACTTCTGAAAAAGGAAGCAAGGAAGTATTGCGTCATGTGGCTGTGCCGGGTAAATACAATGGTGCGCTTCCTTATAAAAAGGGTGATCGCGCCTGGGCAGAATAAAACTTCAGTAAGATTTAAAAAATTCTAACCGATAAAAATAGTACCGTGAATAAAGATCGTCGTTCGTTTATAAAATGGGGAGGCAGTATTGCTGCCGGTCTCGCATTCGCGCCAGCCGCATGCAAACTGATGTCGAAAGATGAAGAAAAGAAAGCTGCAGAGCAGGCAGCGAAGAAAGATGTGCTGTTTACGACATTTAGTCTTCAGCTTTATACGCTGCGCGATGACCTGCCAGCAGATCCGAAAGGCATCCTGAAACAGGTAGCAGGTTTTGGTTATAAACAACTTGAAGGTTACGAAGGTAAAGATGGCATGTTCTGGGGAATGGGACATAAAGGCTTTAAATCCTATATGGATGAGTTAGGTCTTGATTTTGTTGCCAGTCATTGCGATATCAATACCAACTTTGAACAGAAAGCGGCTGAAGCAGCGGAGATCGGTATGAAATACCTGATCTGCCCCTGGCTTGGGCCTCAGAAATCCCTCGACGATTATAAGCGATTTGCAGAAGTATGTAATCAAAAGGGTGAAATCTGTAAGAAAAACGGCATTCGCTATGCCTACCACAACCACGACTATACATTCAAAGAAATGGATGGGCAGGTTCCCCAGGAATTGTTGATGCAAAATACCGACGCTTCACTGGTAGATTTCGAAATGGATATCTACTGGGTGGTAACGGGTGGCCACGATGCCGAAGCCTGGATGAAAAAACATAAAAACCGCTTCCGCCTCTGCCATGTAAAAGATCGCGCAAAAGGTGCAACTGAAGCTGCAGATAGCTGTACACTTGGTGAAGGCAGCATTGACTTTCCTACCATCCTAAAAACAGCCAAAGACAATGGCATGCAGTATTTCATTGTAGAGCAGGAAAAATATGCAGGCACAACTCCGTTGAAGGCAGTGGAAGCAAACGCGGCTTACATGAAGAAACTCGCATCCTGAAGAAAGTGGCAATGTGAAAATATGTTAATGTGGAAATAAAGCCTTTTTCATCCTAAGGTGAATAGAGCTTTATTTCCACATTTCCACATTTACACATTTACATATTTCATATTTACATATTAGCACATTTTGCCTGCACCTGAATCGGACCTTCATTTTCTCATTTCCACAATTCCACATTTCCTCATTTTCTCATTTTCACATTTCCTCATTTCCTCATTTACCATTTCTCTCCAACTTCCCGCACTGCCCTTTTCAGTTGTTCTCCCTTCGATATCCAATCGGCCCAGATAGCGAGATTATTGCAGATTATCCGATAATCTTCTGCAGAAAGATTCTTTATTGCTGTTTCAATATCGGCAGGACTGTCGATTAAAATACCCAAACAATTTTCTTCAATAAAACGTGATGCTCCTGCAAAGCGGGGAATGAGAATCGGCAGACCTGCAAGAATATAAAGTGAAAGCTTATGCGGGCTGATGTATTGCAAATAACGTGCGAATGAACCACCCGGCTGATCCAATTGATCTCCATTCCAGAGCAAACCAAAGCTACCCTCTACGATCGCAGGCATTTCACTGGGTGCAAACGCGCCTTTATAGTGTACATTCTGCGGCCACTGTTTTACTTCATCAAATCCTTTCCCGTACACGTTAAAGTTTATATTGCGAAGCGCAGGCTGATCGAGTTGAAACAGGAAACTGCTCTTGGAAAGATTGGCGGCAAAGACGACTGAATTGGAAAGATTTCTCTTGGTTTGAGAAGGCTTCACCAAAAAATCAAACAGTTGCAGCATGGCAATTTTACCTCTGTAACCTTTTGCACGTATCCATTCTTCCATCGCCACGTTATGTACAATCAAAGTCGGAATGCGACGCAGAAATGACAGCTCCTTTTCAATAAATCATTGTCATCGTCTTGCAACCCATCGATATCGCCCACGATCGCAGTAAGTCTGACCTTTTTCGCAAGTAAAATTTTTACAAGCAATCGGTTCATGCGGCCGTAAACAGGAAAAATAAATACCCATTCGTCTGTTCGGTTTGAGATAAAGAAGACGTTTACCAGTATTTGCAAGCGACGGAAGAACGTAAATAAGCGGACAGATGAAACCGGGAGTTCAAAAGGTATGTATCCTTCCTTTTCAAGAACGGTTTCCATATGCGTATAGCCAATACCTCCATGCCAGTAATTTTCACTGCTGTATTGCCGGAGGAAATATTTTCGTGGGCTATTCATTTTTTTTTGGAATAGATGAAGATAATTTATTGCGGAAATTTTGGGCCAGCGACCGAAGCGCCTGGTTTTTGAAAACAAACATCAATACCAGGAAATAAACAAATACACAAACCAGTACCGACATCCATAACCGGGTGAGTGCATCGTTGGAATATTCAAATATAAAATAAACCACAGGCACAAAGAGTAAAGCTGCTACCAGTGATTGCCAAACTACCCTCAGTGAAAACAATTGTAGATATGGAATCGTGCGGCGGACGCTGTAATAATTGACAATCACCAAAAAAAGATCGGATCCTATCAATGCGAGGCATAGTCCATAGTCTGCGAGATAAAAAGAACCAGCAATCGCTAACATGAAAAATACAATCGATGATGCAGCAAGGTTTCGAAGAAATAGTTTCTCCTTCTGGTGTCCAATTAATATCGGGTTGCTGAGGAATAAACTGTAACAACGTAGCAATGGATAAAATGCGAGGGCCTGCAGATTACGGCTGATAGAAGAAAATGCAGAGCCGAAAAATACCTGCGTTATTTCATCAGCTAAAAGATAGATGCCCATTCCGAGTGGGATTGCGAGCACAAATATTACTTCGAAATTCTGATTGAGACGGGTTTGCACTTCCTGTTTTTCATCAGCAGCATGGTGCGAGGAGATACGCGGAAAGAAAACCAGGAAACTATCTGATATCACCGCCGTACTCACCCGCAGGAGTTTGATGGAAAAAGTATAAAACCCGACTGCAACAGATGTGGACAGCAGTCGCAAAATAACATGATCAATATACAATGGTATGCTATACAGCAAGCTGATGAGGTAAGTGACCCATACTTTGCTGAGATGTTTTTTCCAATCCGCGCCTTTTATAGAAAAACCGGTATCTATGGCGAGGATAGAAATATTCCACACCCCTGTTAAAATTCCTGACCCGGCAATAATTGCGTAATAGATATGATAATCGTCGGGATAATTAATTAGCAGGAAAATACAGGCCAATCCCGCGAGACGGATTAACAGGGAACGTAGTGCGATATAACCGAATCTTTCGCGGCCAATAAAGTACCATTCGCATGCCCAGGCATTCATCAGCAGGAAGGCAAAAGAAAAATAGAGCAGGCGTACATCGCCGATTTTTCCCCAAAGCATCCATACACCGAGGAGATATAGCACCAGGCTCACAACAGAAGTACGTACATGCAATGCGATGAGCTCACCCACGAGCTTCTTCAGACCGCTTTCATCATCACGCAGGCGGGCGATTTCACGGATTCCATAAACCATAATTCCCGCTTCTGCAATCACGATAAAATAGTACGTAAAAGCATCCATAAAGCCGACTCTGCCAATACCTTCAGGATCCAGTACCCGTGAAATGTAAGGAATGGAAACCAGCGGCACCAGTATCTGGCTCAGCGAGAGCAGAAAATTGAAAAAAAGGTTTCTTTTTATGCCTGGCAAAATAGTGTGCCTGCTTTTGCGCAGGCTATACTACAAACATAATATATTTACCTGCATTAACCTTTCATTGGCCGCAACATGCACATCGCTATTTACGAAACTGTTCATTTCGAGAATATTGTTCCCTTGCTAAGGCTGTTTTCGCTGCCTGGCAACCAGGTTACTGTGTTTTGCGATACGGCTGCATTTGAGCAGGTAAAAGTGCAGCTTGGGGATGACCATGATGCATCCCGGTGGTTTCTTCAAAGTCCCGATGAATCACGCCGTAGTTATCTTGTACGGGTGAAGAAGGAATTGAAAAAACAACCTGTTGACTTACTTTACATCAACACACTTTCGGACAATTTTTTCCATTTAAAACAACTGGTGCAATCCAAAAACACAAAAAGGACAGTTGCCACCCTGCATGTTTTGAACGGTTACTTTTCACCGCGATTGAAGTTTAATTTACGACGAATTGTACGCGTGGTGGGGAAATGGATGTTGCGAAGAACAATTCAGGAATATGCCGTACAGTCTGCATCGATGTTTCCGGCTGCACGCAAACTCGTTGACCCACGTTTTCCGGTACATTGTATTCCGGGGCCGTATATGCGAGTGCTAAAACCACAACAGAACCATCATTACCATTACACCTTGTGGTAGCAGGATCTGTAGATCCACGACGAAGAGATTACGAAGAACTGGATTCATTGATACTTTATATCGAGAAAAACCAGTTGCCAGTTCGCATTACCATACTTGGTGCAACGGACTCGCCTTATGGCAAAGAAAAATGTGATAGCTGGTCGAAGCTGAATTTACAGTTTGTGCAATTAAAATGGTATGAAAGCGGCACCATCCCCCAGGAAGAATATGACCGCGTGATTGCAACTTCCCATTTTATTTTCCATCCTTCTACCCTTGCGGCAGTACTGGAAGATGGCGCCCTGGAGCAATATGGTAAAACGGTTTGTTCCGGTATTTTTTCAGATGCCATCCGACATGCAAAACCATTGATATTGCCTGCGACATTATCAACAGATCCCAATTTTGAACGTTGTAGTTTCAGGTATTCGGGAATCCACGAGATTGCATCTTTTCTACAAGATTTAACTTCTTCCCCAACAGAAATAAGAAGCTGGCAGGTGGCCGGAATGGAAATGGCAAAGCAGTTTACAGTGGAAAAAATCCGACTGCGAAATCCGGATCTGTTTAGAGCCGGCGCGGCATCCTGATTTGGCGGAGCCGAAGAAAGCTCCTGCGGTACAGGTAGTACTGTACTAACGCTACGATGATTGGAATAAAACTCACAATTTTAAGTAGTAAAAAGTTACTCAGCGACGCCCAGATATAAAGAAAGCTCAGCACCACACCCCCTTTAAACAGCCGCCAGTCGGACAAAGGCGTTTCCACTTCGAAATTAAAGTATCCGGGCCCTCCAAAATCGAGACGGCGGGGTCTGGAAAAATGAAAACCATCCGTCAGAACGATCTGCGGATGATCTTCCTCCACGGCCACCAGTACCGGTGTATTCCAGGGCAATGGATATATCTCTTTGTTGTTTACAACAACACGAACTTTTAAGAAACTCAGGATGGCCTGGTTCTTAAGTGTAAAGATGATATAGTATTTCGGTTGCGACAATCATTTAAGTGCGCGGATGATTGCAATAAAATCAGCAGGCACCAGTGAGGCGCCACCAACCAGTCCTCCATCTACATCAGGTGAAGCAAAGAGTTCTGCCGCATTACCCGCTTTCACGCTTCCACCGTAAAGAATTGAAACCTGGTCAGCGATGCTGCTGCCATATTTTCCGGCAATGATAGAACGTAAGTGCGCGTGCATTTCTTGTGCCTGTGCGGTGCTTGCCGTCTTTCCGGTGCCTATTGCCCAGATAGGTTCGTAAGCAATTATGATATCTTTCACTTTTTCAGCTGGAAGATGAAAGAGTGATTCCTTCAATTGTTCTGCTACAAAATCATTTTGCGTACCCGCTTCACGGATTTCCAGGGGTTCGCCGCAGCAGAATATCGGGGTGATATAATTCTCAAGGCAGATGTTCACTTTCTCAGCCAGCATGGAATTGCTCTCTGCGAAATATTCACGACGCTCACTGTGACCGATCACACAATAGGGCACACCCAATGAGTGCAACATTTCTGCTGAAATTTCGCCAGTGTATGCGCCTGATTTTTTATGGTGGCAGTTTTGTGCTGCAACAGAGAAGTTATTTTCATGTTCCACTTCGCTGCGTGTCATCAGCAGGTACGGGTAAGGAACTGCAAAAATTGCGAGTTGATGCTCTGCCAGTTGAATGCCATCCGCCAGTATTTCATCGAGCAACGCTTCACCCTGCTGATAAGTAAGGTTCATTTTCCAGTTGGCAGCTGCTATCTGTTTTCTCATTCTGATTAATTGGTTTATGATTAATATTTCAGTGGATATTTGAATTATCCGATGTGGTCAAAGATATACTTCAGAATAGTTTTTTCCTGATCGGTCAGCGATTGATTTTTCAGTTTTTTCCAACCATCTATATCATTTAATGCACGTTTAAAATCATAACGTGTAACGCCATCACTTCCCCAGGAGAAATTAGGAATGTACTTTGGTGTAAGGCCTGATCCCGCCACATGACAACTTACGCCAATAACCGTTCCCGTATTGATGGATGTATTGATGGCAGTACGTGAGTAATCGCCCATCAGCACACCGCATTTTCAGGCCCGCGTCACGTTCGCCCTTAACTGTCCAGATGCGAACTGTGCCAGCATTGTTTTTCAGGTTCGAATTGGTGGTACCTGCGCCCATATTACACCACTCGCCTATTACTGAATCACCCAGGTAACCATCATGAGCTTTGTTGCTGTATCCAAACAGCACGGAGTTTTTCACTTCTCCGGCAACGATGCTGTACGGACCAACAGTTGTGGCGCCGTATATTTTGGCGCCCATCTTAACACATGCTTTTTCACCCATCGCAAATGGCCCGCGGATCTGGCTGCCTTCCATTACCTCAGCATCGCGGCCAATATAAATCGGCCCCATAGAAGCGTTGAGTGTGCAATGTTGAAGCTTTGCTCCTTTTTCTATAAAAATATCCTTCCCGATTGCCACGCAGGATTTGGGGATCGCTTGCGACTTCCTTTTCCTTGTAAGTATATTGAAGTCTTCGCGAATGGCCCAGTCGTTCAACATAAAGATGTCCCAGGGAAAGCTGATCAATCGTACATCATCTTCAAAAGGAATTTCGCGGGTTACTTTCACCTGGTGGCGGTTGCGCACTTCTTTTTTTACTCACACGGTACACGATACCTGAACCTTTTGAGGACAGGAATTCGCCCGCTTTCAATTTCTTCACGGCGCGTACCAGTCTGGTATCGGGCAACACGTTTCCATGAATCAGGAAGCATTCACCTTCCTCTACACAATCTGCGAGGTCGCGTGAGCGATCCAGGTCTTTGTAATCATTCTCGTTGCGGTCGAAGGAGGTCATGCCCAGCATTCGTTCCCATTTCTCCCGAATCGTCAGTATTCCCACGCGTATATCCTGTATCTGACGGGTTAAAGTGAAGGGATACAAATTTTCCGGCTGGCAAAATTCCTCTGTGAATAAGATACTGCTCATTTGTATGGAAAGATAAACCGTTTCTCCGAGTTTGACAGGCAGGCAAAAAAATGACCCCCTGAGGAATCAGGAGGTCTTAAAGTATAGCCATGAAAAACAAAACTCTTAGCTCTCGCTCAGAGTCAGGTCTTAAAACTAAGTAATTATTTTTTCTTCTCGTACTTCTTCTTGAACTTGTCAATACGGCCCGCAGTATCTACCAGTACATTCTTACCAGTGAAGAATGGGTGAGAGGTGCTGGAAATCTCCAGCTTCACAAGAGGATACTCATTACCGTCTTCCCATTTAACGGTTTCTTTTGTATTAGCAGTAGAACGGCTTAAGAAGCTTGTTCCATTACTCATATCTTTAAACACTACAAGACGGTATGACTCGGGATGGAGACCTTTTTTCATAATTCCCTGATTTTAAAGGTGATACGGATTTTGCCGTATCGTTTTAATAAAATTTAAGTGGGCAAAGGTATGGGTTAATATGCGAACTTCCTAAAAATTACGACCTCATATTTTCATATTGCAAAGGAATCCCGATTTCCCAGGTTTTGGAGGCCTGGATTACCGCCTGCAGGTCATCGATTTTTTTGCCTGTAACGCGAACCACATCATCCATTATACTCGCCTGCACTTTCAGGCCAGCTTCTTTGATGAGTTTCACGATCTTTTTTGCATCTTCCTGTTTCAACCCATTGCGTACCTGCACCTCTTTCTTCCACAGTTTGCCGCTTTGCGCACCTTCTTTCGACAGGTCAAAAGCTTCGGGGGCAATCCCCTGCTTATGTGCGCGGCTCACCAGCACATCCAGCAACTGGCGCATCTTCATATCATCTTCCGTTTCAATATTGATCTTAAATTCCTTTTTGTCGAGATTGATCACCACATGACTTCCTTTAAAGTCGAAGCGATTGGATACTTCTTTCGTGGTTACATTCACGGCATTGTCTAATGCCTGGGCGTCTACTTTGCTGACCATGTCAAATGAAGGCATACCTGATATTTTTTGTGATGATTGTTTCCGGAAACCGTCACAAAGTAAGGATTTATCAAATTCCCTGTCGCGACTTTTTTCAACGGTTTCATGTACAAAACAAAGCCCCGCCTGGAAAGGCGGGGCGACACGTTCACATGCGAAAAACTAAAGAGATTACTATCGTTGTAACGGCTGGCAACGTATGGATGTTACCAGCGGTATAGTAGAAATTTTGGCAGCATCAACAATCCTCTTTTGATGGAATAATATCCGTTGCTGGCAGTAAATATCTAATGTTTTCCAGATCAACTAAATAGCTTTTTGATGAGATGCCCTGAATACATGTTGAATGGTTAAAAAACAAACCAAACCTTCCAGATTATTACCGGGAAGGTTTGGGTTTAGTGTCTTACAACGCGTTATTCACTATTATGATTTTACGCGGCTTGCCTCGTCAGAAGCACTGCTGCTACGGCGGCGTTCGGGTTTAATATTTGTTTTACCAAAACGATAAGTGAAAGTGAAATTTACCTGGCGAGTATCACGGCGGCTTCTGATATCTACATCCACGTCACTGTACTTTGCGTAACCGCTAAAGTTTTGGGAGTAGAAGATATCACGTACCGACATTTTCACCGTTCCTTTCTTCTTCAACACCTGTTTTGAAATACCTGCATTCACCGCGCCCATGTTATTTATAACCAGTATTCCATCCAATCCTTTCGACCGGTACCAACCACTCAACTCGGCGTTCCATCCTTTGCCCAGTGTAAACGTATTGGTCATATTCGCTACTAAGCTTGTAAATGAAAGTTTCACCGGATCGTTATTGTACAGGCCTTCGTAGCTGTTGCGGTAGCCATTTACATACACGTTGCTGTTCCACCATTTTCTCACAGGCACATTTGCCATAACCGCGATCCCCAACTGGCGCATGCTGCTGAAATTGTCTTTTGTCTGGTAGGTTTCATTTTTTGGCTGTGTTTTGTTTCAACAGTTCCGTAATGATATCATTGGTTTCGGTATAATTCAGTGTAGTTGTCAGGAAACGGTTGAATGTGTGGCTCAGTTCAAAATTATGTGTGAACTGAGGGAGCAGGTATGGATTGCCCTGTCCGTAAGTGAGTGAATCCAGGAAGAAAATGAATGGGTTCAGGTCATCATAGTCGGGACGCATTAAACGACGGCTGTAACTGAAATTCCACTGGTGCTTTTCACTTGCATTGAAACTCAGTCCGAGGCTGGGAAACAAATTGGTGTAATCACGGCGGAATGTAGAATCATTGCTCAACTGGTTGCCACGCGCGATGGTGTTCTCCACACGCAAGCCCATCGTCACCTCCCATTTTTTTATGCTGCGCGAAAAGATTGCATAAGCCGCATTGATGTTTTCTTTATAAATAAAATGATTGCTACGTGCATCTTTTTCCCAATCGGATCCTGCATTGCGGTAATAGGTAACCTGGTTATCTGTTTCCACAAAACTTGATTTCAATCCTGCTTCCAGTTTCCATCCCGATTTAAACGGATGGATATAGTCGATCTTCCCGCTGTAGATATTGATCAAGGAAGGAATGATGCCGCGAAGAATCACATTGTCCCCAATTTTTGCATTGTTCTGATCCCGTGTTTCCGTATTTAAATTTGAGTTACTCTTCGTATCGTAGCGGAGGTAATCAAAATCAGCTGTTAACTCACGCCCGGTGGAATCGAATGTATGTTTGTAGTTAAAATTGCTGGTGAGGTTTGTTGACTTTCTGGTATTTTCAGCCCTGGTATACAATTTTGAAAGCAGGTTCGATTGCGCATCGCGAATATTTGTATAACTATAAGGAGATTCGTCGTTGTCGTTGAAACCATAGTTCACAACAATACCCGCTACATTTTTTTTATCGAAGTAATAGTCGGTGCCGAGTTTGAGGTTGTGATATTGTCCTTCAAAATGTGGACGAGAGTACTGATCGATACGGCGTTGCAACACTTTGTTTGCGTCATACATTTTCCGATCAATTGTCAGGTTGTTGAAACCTTCATACCTGCCGCCATTATAGCCACCAAATACATTCAGTTTATCGTTGCGGTAATTCAGGTTGATACCGCCATTATAACGTGCATATTTGCCCTGCGTATAACCTGCATTTGCGTTGCCATTCATTCCCTTCACTGTTCCTTTCTTTGTTTTGATATTGATGATCCCGGAATTGCCGGCAGCATCGTATTTAGCCGGAGGATTCGTCATTACCTCAATCTGATCAAGCTGCGTGCTTTGCATATTTTTCAGAAGCGCCGCGAGGTCAGCACCACTCAGGTATGAAGGTTTGCCATCAATCAGAACCATTACACCCTGTTTTCCTTTCACGCTGATGTTCCCATCATTGTCTACAGTAACGCCTGGGGATTTCTCCAGCAATTCGAGTGCATTCATACCGGTATTAGTCGGAGATGCGTCAACATTGATTACCATCTTGCCGGCCTTTTGCTCAATCATCGGCTTACGTGAGGTAACGGTTACATTACCCATGTCTTTTGCGACAGGAGCCAGTGAAAATTCGCTCACAGTTACCGTGCCACCCGCAGAAGATACTGTTATTGAGGATGAATATTTTTTCTCGTGGCCAACAGCCGTAACTGAAACAAGATATTCACCTGCCTGAATGTTTTCGAATTCATAGAGGCCTTCTTTATTTGTCATGCCAATTTTGGCCAGTGATGAATCTTTAGCGTACAGCAATTGTGTTGTTGCAGACGCAATTGCCTTTGAATTGATGTCTGTTACTTTTCCGTTGATCCTTCCGTTTTTTTCCTGTGCTATTACTGCAGAGGCAGTAAGGAGTGACAGAAACAGGAAGGCTAAAATCTTTCTCATTTGATGGTTATTATTAGGTATGAGTAATCTCTTTAAAAACCTAAGACGCAGATCTGTGAATCAGGTTACAGTTTTTTTTATTGAAAGGACAAGTGGACGCCAGGCCGTATGAACGGCGGGAAGAAAAAAAAGGGTGAACCGCAATTACGCTTTAATTATTAATAGTTAATAGCTAGTTCACCCCTGTGATTAAAACATAGTCTTGTTTTAATCAATATGTCGGTTTTGTATTAGCGTCCTACCCTGTTCAACTCATCATCCGCTCCGCCTTTTTTACGTTGGCCGCCGTTATTATTAATTTTTCCTTTGCTGAAGCGCCAGCTGAATGAAACATTGAGCGCGCGGCTGTCGTTAATTGACTTGAACCTTACATCCACATCACCATAACGGCTGGTTCCTTTGAAAACGCCACCTGCGAAGATGTCGCGAACGTTAACACGGATGGTTCCTTTATTTTTCAATACCTGTTTGCTAAATCCTGCATTCAACATACCGAAATCTTCAATGTTCATTACACCCTGCAAGCCTTTTGTGCGATAGAAACCGCCGATTTCTGCCGACCAGCCTTTGTTGAGTTTAAATTGGTGCTGCATTTGAATTGCTGCAGTTACCTGATCAACAGAAACGCTGGTTCCATTTACCAAACCTTCAAACTCGTTGTAGTTTATATTCACAAACACATTACCGCTCCAGATTTTATTAATCTGTTTGAATGCACTCACACCAAGCCCTACCTGCTGCATTTTCGCGATGTTCGCTTTCTTGATATAGGTTTCATTCGTCTCATCGTTTTGCTCAAAAACCTGTTGGATGATATCATCTGTACGTGTATAGTTCAATGTAGTAGAGAGGAAAGATTTGTAGGTATGCTTCAGCTCTACGTTATGTGCAAACTGGGGTTTCAGGTCTGGGTTACCCTGCTGGAAAGTATAACGATCCAGGAAGTTGATAAATGGATTCAGGTCCATATAGTTGGGTCTGTTTACCCGGCGACCATAATTCAATACCCACTGGTGTTGTTCGCTGGCTTTGTATTGCAGGTAAAAAGTTGGAAACAGCTGTGTATATGCGCGTTTGAACCTGCGCTCTGTAGCAACGAATTTATCGTTATTGGTATCGAATTCGTATCCGCGTGATACACCCCGTGCGTTGGTATTCTCCACCCGCAAACCTAACTGCGCATCCCATTTCTTACCCAGAGAACGAGAATAGTTTGCATAGGCTGCATTTATATTCTCTCTATACACGAAGTGATTGGTACGTGCACTATCCAGTTCGGCAACACCACCATAGATGTTCTCATATAATGCGTTGTTGTCGGTTTCAACATAGCTGCTTTTCCAGCCTGCTTCAAACTTAGCACCATCCTTCAGCGGCAGTGTGTAATCCAGTTTACCACTGTAGATAAAAATATCCTGGGGCAGCGTTCCTAGCAGGGTATCAGAAGCGCTAATGGGCTGGCCATGTTTATCAAAATAGGCGCTATACAGAGGCTGACTATTGGTAGAAAGATATTGGATATAATCAATATCGCCTGTCAATTCCTGGCCTGATGAATCCAGTACTGTACGGAAGTTGAGGTTTGCACTGAAATTGGTCCACTCTTCTTTGTTTTTAGAAATTGCCTGTGTCACACTGATTGTGTCTTTTGCAGGTGAAAAGATATAAGAAGGTGTTTTGCTGTACCAGTCTGAAGGATTGTAATATCCGCTGATGGTAGCACCAATGGTTGTTTTGTTGCTCACATAATAATCTGCGCCCAGTTTACCGTTCAGGAAATGACCGCTGTTACGCATCCAGCTCACCTGTTCAAAACGGGAAGAAACGTCACCAGTTACAGGATTGCGGAATACACGTGCAATTTCAAGTTCCGAACCTGTTTTATTGCGGTTGTAGTTCAGGTTGGTAAAGAGGTTCACTTTGCCGGTGCGGTAGTTCATGTTGAATGCATCATTCAAACGTGCATAGCGACCCTGCGTATAACCTGTAGTAAAGGAACCACTGTAACCAAACTGTTTAGTCTTTTTTGTTTTAATGTTGATGATCCCTGAGTTACCAGCTGCATCGTATTTTGCAGGAGGGTTGGTCATGATTTCAATCTGGTCGAGCTGGCTGCCATTCATGCTACGCAAGAGATTGGCCAGGTCTGCACCACTGAGGTAGCTGGGGCGACCGTCAATGTATACCACAACGCCTTCTTTGCCTTTGAGGCTGATATTTCCATCTTTATCGATTGACACGCCCGGTGCTTTCTCCAACACTTCCAGTGCAGTGTTGCCTGCATTTGTGATAGAAGCATCTACGTTCACTACGGTGCGGTCGATCTTTTGTTCTATCAGTGGTTTGCGTGCAGTTACGGTTACGCCCGAGATATCTTTTGCTACCTGGATCAATTCGATCGCGGGCAATTCTTTACCGTTTTCGCCGGCTGTGAGCACAAATGCGTCCGAGTGAAACAGCTCAAATCCGATTTTGGAAACAGCAACAAAGTAGTTGCCGGGAGCGAGATTCTCCAGCAAAAAGCGGCCTTCTTTATTCGTTACAGCCATTTTAGCAAGGGCTGAATCGGCTGACTGGTATAAAGAAACGGTTGCTGCTTCCTGCAATTTTCCGTCGCCTCCGCGTACCAGCCCCAGTACGGAACCGGTTGGCGATTGCGCCGAAATCGAAGAAGAGAACACTAACATACTGATTGTCAATAAAAATAGAATATGTCTCATGGCTAAAGTTTTATTCAGTACCTGTTGTTGATTATTACAGTTCAAAATTAGGTACTTTGTATTGCATAGTTCATTGTTTTATAGCGAACGGTTAGAAAACGGGATGAGCGGGGATCGGGGATCGGGGATCGATGTTCCATGATCGATGATCGATGATCGAGACCAAAACTACCTTCCGTAGTAGCCTAAGGCAAGAAGATTTGGGTGAATTGAGGTTTTGGGTTAGTGGAATACGCGTAGTGGCCGTTCAGCCGAAAAAAAGATGATCGATGGTCGATGATCGATGATCGATCCCACCTGTCGTCCCTTCGGGACTTATTTAATTTGATAAATTCTTTTTGCTACAGATATCACGTCCCTCCGGGACGGCTATACATCGGACATCGATCATCGGACATCGATCATCGATCATCGGACATCGGTCATCGGACATCGACCATCGGCATCGACCATCCCCCATCCTCCATCCGCCATCGATCCCACCTGTCGTCCCTTCGGGACTTATTTAATTTAATAAATTCTTTTGCTACAGATATCCCGTCCCTCCGGGACGGCCGGACATCGGACATCGGACATCGATCATCGGACATCGATCATCGGACATCGGTCATCGGACATCGACCATCGACACCGACCATCCTCCATCCACCATCCACCATCGATCCCACCTGTCGTCCCTTCGGGACTTATTTAATTTGGTAAACTCTTTTGCTACAGATATCACTTCCCTCCGGGACGGAGTTGCCTACGATTATGATGCAGCGATCATCCACCATCGAACATCGGTCATCGATCATCGATCATCGGACATCGGTCATCTGACATCGGACATCGATCATCCACCATCGACCATCGATCCCACCTGTCGTCCCTTCGGGACTTATTTAATTTGGTAAACTCTTTTGCTACAGATATCACTTCCCTCCGGGACGGCTATACATCGGACATCGATCATCGGACATCGATCATCGGACATCGGTCATCGGACATCGACCATCGGCATCGACCATCCCCCATCCTCCATCCGCCATCGATCCCACCTGTCGTCCCTTCGGGACTTATTTAATTTGATAAATTCTTTTTGCTACAGATATCCCGTCCCTCCGGGACGGCCGGACATCGGACATCGGACATCGATCATCGGACATCGATCATCGGACATCGGACATCGGACATCGATCATCCACCATCGACCATCGACCATCGATCTCCGCTCTCACAAATTAAACGTACTCTTTATATCCTCATAGTAAGTTCTACCCGAGGTAAGTCTGGTGCCGGTTTTATCTTCCATTACAAAAAGGTAACGGCCATTGAAGTGACGATGCATTTCGCGGATGCGATCTTTATTAATTATATAGGACTTCTGAATGCGGAAGAAATTCTCGGGGAGTTTATCGGCAAGCGTTGATAGCGTTTGGTCGGTCAAAAATTTTTGCCCATCGACGGTGTATACATACACATATTTATCCTGCGCTTCCAGGTAGATAATTTGTTCAAATCGCACAAGCGTAATACGGTCACCCGTTCTGATGGGTAAAGCGGTTGCTTTGGGTGGTGCTTTCAAATGACGGATAATATCGTGTAAGCCATCCAGGTTTAAATCCTGGTTCAGGCGGCCGAACTGGCGCAGTTTCTCTATACTTTTTTCGAGTCGTTGTTCTTTAATTGGTTTAAGCAGGTAGTCTACTGAAAAATTCTCAAACGCTTTGATCGCGTATTGTTCATAAGCCGTTGTAAAGATCACACTCGGTTTGTGTTGTATACGTTCCAGTACTTCAAAACCTGTGAGGTCTGGCATCTGGATATCGAGAAATACCAGGTCAGGTTTCAGGAGTTCAATTTGCGCAATTGCTTCCTGTCCTGTACCCGCCTCTCCTATTACTTCTACACTATCGCTATGATCCTGCAGCAGGCTTTTTCATTAAACGGCGTGCTGCTGGTTCATCGTCAATAACAAGTGCTTTAAATGGCAGGCTCATTTTTTATTAATTTATAGATATCAATTTCCACCCTTTTGGTGGGTTCATTACTGAAACGGATCACATAAGCGCCCGGGAAAAGGAGGTCGAGTTTATCAAACACACTTTTCACACCATAACCAGGAACAAGCTCTTCCGGGAACTTAGGGCCATTGTCGGCTACAACAATCCTGAATCCATTTTCCAGTTCAGAAACATGGATTTTAATCTCCGTCATTTTGCCCGTAATCTTTAATCCATGTTTAACTGCATTCTCTGCCAGCGGTTGTAATAAAAAACGGGGAACGAGGTAGTGACGCGGATTATCTTCCAGTTCGATTTGATAGTTCAGTTGATCTTCGAAACGAATTTTTTCAATCTGCAGATAGACTTCCGTCATCTCCAGTTCATCCTGTATGGTAGAATAATTATTCTGGCTATAGTTGATACTATAGCGAAACAAATCTGCCAGTGCGATGGTCATCTTCCTGGCTTTCTTTCCATCGGTAATAGATAGATCTGCGATTGAGTTTAAGGCATTGTAAAGGAAATGCGGGTTGACCTTGGAATGAAGGGCATCCAGTTCCGCTTTGGTTTTTAAAACGGTGAGCCGTGCAACTTCCAACTCCTTCTCGTTCAGTTTTCGCTTTCGGTCGAGATCTACATAGTTTACGGCTGTATAAATCAAACCCGTTGCCAGCGCATTATAAAAGGCAAAGATGATGGTAAACCGAAGTTCTTTGAATTGATATCCGTGGTAAAGAAAATTGATCAGCGTATAAATGATCAACGCAGCGACTACTATACTGCTGATAATAACGGCATGGTGGGCCACAAAACTCATGGATTTTACGCCGGGAATTTGCCGAACAGCCCAAACGAAGTTGAACACAAAAAGAATGATAATAACGGATTGGCCCAGTTGTACCAAAAATGCTTCCAGAAAACCTTTTTGCTGTGCTTTCATGACGATTTCTGTCGACACCGCTATCATCGACAACATAAAACATACACCCACCAGAAGGACGGCCAGGTTTTTCCGCAGCCAGATATTACGAATGCCAAGGAAAAGGCGATTGAAGATGGATAACAGGTAAATGGCAACACCCAGCATAATCGTAGAGGTAGCGACGATCAGGATGGTTTGTTGAAGTTGGCTCATGGAGAATAATTATCCATGCAATTTATTGAAAGACTGCCGATTTTGCCGATAACCCATTCGTGAATTGCCTCATTTGAGGAGCGAACTGATTATCTTGCAGAAAAAGTATTTGGAAATGATTGACTACCGCTCCGATACCGTAACCCGGCCCACGCCCGGCATGCTGGCAGCAATGCATGCTGCGCCACTTGGCGACGATGTTTTTGGCGAAGACCCCAGCATCAACGCACTGGAGCAAAAAACAGCTGAACTTTTTGGTATGGATGTCGGCCTGTTTTGTCCTTCAGGAACGATGACCAACCAGATTGCGATTAAGGTGCATACCCGCCCCGGCGATGAAGTAATATGTGATGAATCTTCACATATCTATCAATACGAAGGTGGTGGCATTGCTTTTAATTCCGGCGCATCCGTACGCCTGCTTTATGGCGATCGTGGCCGCCTGAAAGCAGAAGATGTAAAAGCTGCAATTAACCCCGACGATATTCACAGACCGATATCAAGCCTGGTGAGTCTTGAAAACACCTGCAACCGTGGGGGTGGTGCCTGTTATGATTTTTCGGAAATTCTCCGGATAAAAGAAGTGTGCAAAGAAAGAGGTCTCGCATTTCACCTGGATGGTGCACGCGTATGGAATGCAATGGTAGCAAAAAGCGAATCTCCTGCCCAGTATGGCCAGGCATTCGACAGCATATCCGTCTGCCTTAGTAAAAGCCTTGGCTGCCCGGTAGGCAGTGTATTACTGGGAACAAAAAACTTTATCGCGAAGGCGCGCAGGGTTCGTAAAGTATTTGGCGGCGGAATGCGCCAGGCGGGGATGCTTGCGGCGGCTGGTATTTATGCACTCGACAATCATATTACACGACTGGAAGAAGACCATGATCATGCAAGGCTGCTGGCGACCGCGCTTGCCGATAAATCATTTGTAAAATTCGTGTTGCCAGTAGAAACCAATATCATCATTTTTGAATTGAAAGATGGATTGTCGGCGCCCGACCTGGTGAATAAATTCAAGGAAAAGAATATTCTCGCATATGCGATTGCACCCAATCGCGTACGACTGGTTGTACACCTTGATATTTCGCGAGAAATGATTGATTTCACCATCCGTAGTTTGAACGAACTTTAACTGTATACGGTTGTTGAAAACATTCTTATTAACTTTCAAGAATCAAAAACAAGATCACAGTTCCAGCATTTTGTGACGATCATTATAAAATAGTTTCCTGATGTTTCCTTCTGTAAACCCACAACAAACCAACGCCTGGCAATTGCTGAAAGAAGAACAGGCAGTGATGCAGGCCATTCCTGTACGTGCATTGTTTGATAAAAACCCAAAACGTTTTCAACAATACAGCATTCGCCTGGGCGATGTTCTTTTCGACTACAGCAAAAACCGCATCAGCGATCATACGTTGAAATTATTGATTCAACTGGCGAAGGATTGCAAAGTCACCAAAGCACGTGATGCCATGTTTGCAGGCGAACGCATCAATGAAACAGAAAAACGTGCGGTTTTACACACTGCCCTTCGCAATTTTGGAAAAGACCCGGTTACGGTAAATGGAGAAGACGTAATGCCTTCAGTTAAGAAAGTATTGCGGAAAATGAAAAAATTCTGCGAGGCCATTCATGATGGTACGCATGTGGGTTATACAGGAAAGCCAATCAAATATATCGTCAACATCGGTATTGGTGGCAGCGACCTGGGACCATTGATGGTTACCGAAGCGTTGAAGCCCTACCAGGTGGAAGGCATTGAAACCTTTTTTGTGTCGAATGTGGATGGAACCCATATGGCTGAAACATTGAAAAAGGTGAAGCCGGAACAAACGCTATTCCTTGTTGCTTCAAAAACATTTACGACGCAGGAAACAATGACGAATGCACACACTGCACGTTCCTGGTTTTTGAAAAAGGCAAAAGATGAAACGCATGTAGCCAAACATTTCGTTGCACTCAGTACGAATGAAACTGAGGTGGTGAAATTTGGAATTGATAAAAAAAACATGTTTGAATTCTGGGACTGGGTTGGGGGTCGTTATTCGCTGTGGAGTGCAATTGGGCTTTCCATTGCATTAAGCATTGGGTATAATCGCTTCGAAGAATTATTAAAAGGGGCGCACAATGCCGACGAACATTTTAAATCGGCAACGATTGAAAAAAATATCCCCATCATCATGGCACTACTGGGCATTTGGTATGTAAACTTTTTCGGCGCGCAGTCGGAAGCCATTTTGCCTTACGATCAATACATGCATCGCTTTGCGGCTTATTTCCAACAGGGAAATATGGAAAGCAATGGTAAGTCGGTTGACCGCCAGGGTAAGCCTGTTACCTATGCAACCGGCCCTGTAATTTGGGGTGAACCTGGCACCAATGGGCAACATGCATTTTACCAGCTTATTCACCAGGGCACGCCCCTTATTCCCTGCGACTTTATTGCACCAGCCATTTCACATAATCCTGTTGGTGATCATCATGTAAAACTGCTGGCCAATTTCTTTGCGCAAACAGAAGCATTGATGAATGGAAAATCGCTGGCAGACGCAAAAGCTGAACTGAAATCACAGGGATTTTCAGAAAAAGAAATCAGCAAGCTGGCGCCTTTTAAAGTATTTGAAGGAAACAAACCGTCAAACTCTTTCCTCGTAAAAAAAATTACGCCTTTTACTCTCGGACAACTCATCGCTCTTTATGAACATAAAATCTTTGTGCAAGGTGTCATCTGGAACATCTTCAGTTTTGATCAATGGGGTGTGGAACTGGGCAAACAATTAGCAGGTAAAGTACTACCTGAATTACTTAATGCAGATCCGGTTGCATCGCATGACGGAAGCACGAATGGATTGATTAATGAATGGAAGAAAATGGCGCATCCCCGTGAGGCGTAAGATCGGCAAACGGCAAAGGAAGATGTGGAAATGGGAAAATGTGAAAATGTGAGGTCGATTCGGGTGCAGGCAAAATTTGATAATATGGAGACATGAGAGTATTAAATGGGTAGAATGATTTATTTCCTCATTTCCTCATTTCCTCATTTTCACATTCTCACATTTCCTCATTATTCTCTATCGCAGCATTAAATTCTAATAAAAAAGTCCTGCTGATGCAGGACTTTTTTATTAGAATTTAATTACCACTTATCTACCTCTTCATTCGCGCCGTTGTTGGCGGGTGCGTCTTCAGTAGACGGTGTTTCGGTAACAGCAGCTGGTGTTGGCGCTACAATCGGGCTGTCTGATGAATTTGTTTCACCCCCGTTGTCGCCTTCACCATCAATATATTCATCATGGTTAAATGCATCGAAATCGAAATCGGGCATTAATTCCGTTTTTACGTAATCAACTGCTTCATTCAACGCTTTGATGAATTTGTTGAAGTCCTCCTTATACAAAAAAACTTTGTGCCTGTCGTAACCATTATCATCAAAGCGCTTGCGGCTTTCTGTAATGGTCAGGTAATAGTCATTACCGCGGGTCGCCCTTACGTCAAAGAAGTAAGTCCTTCTTTTCCCAGCACGAATTCTTTTGCTGTAGATACTCTCCATTTTCTTGTCGTTGTTCTCGTACGCCACGTTCGTAATTTTTACAGATTATTAAATTGCTTAAAGTTTAGCGATTTACAAATATATAGATGTTTTTGAAACAGCCAAATTTGAGTGAAAATTGTGAATTTCTCAGGGAAAACACGTTGAAAACGATATGTTTTCATTATAAAAAATCCTGCGATCCAGCTGTTTTCGGAATATTCAAAACGATATCCGTTTATTCACTTTCCTGCTGTTTGGCGTACAAAGTCGCATAATAACCCCCGAGGGCCAGTAGCTCATTGTGCGTTCCCTGCTCCACAATTTTCCCATGGTCTAGCACAATTATTTTATCAAACTCCATCAGGGCAAAAATGCGGTGAGTAATGATGATCGAAGTCCGGTCACGCAGGTATACACGCAGGTTGCCGATAATTTCTTTCTCCGTACGTGCATCAACGGCACTTAAACAATCATCAAAGATAACCAGGTCCGGTTCTTTGATCAATGCCCGCGCAATTGAAATACGTTGTTTTTGTCCTCCACTCAATGTAACGCCCCGTTCACCAATCATGGTTTCATATCCCTGGGCGAAACCAAGAATGTCATCATGCACACAAGCTTTGCGGGCAGCGGCCTCCACATCGTCACGATCTGCTGAATTCAATCCAAAAGCTATGTTGTTGTGTACGGTATCACTGAACAGAAAGACATCCTGTGGCACATAACTCATTGCCGCACGCAAACTATTGAGGTTATATCCCCGCAGATCCACTCCGTCTATCGTCACTTTTCCCTGTTGCGGATCAAACATCCGCAGGAGTACCTGCGCCAGTGTGGTTTTGCCACTTCCGGTTCGTCCCACCACCGCTATCTTCTCCCCTTTTTTTATTGAGAGATTAAATTCCGTCATCGCTTTGATGCCGGTGTCAGGATAGGTAAACTCAATGTTTTCAAACTTAATTTCCTCTTTGAATACAAAAGGTTTTGATGCCGGCGTATTTTTTATTTCGGGTTCAGTGTCGAGAAAGGCATTGATCCGCTTTTGCGAAGCAGCAGCCCTTTGTATCATGCTTGCAGTAAGGCCAATGGCACTTACAGGAAACGTAAGCATGTTTACATACATCACAAATTCAACAATCGTATCCAGTCCTATTCGCTCCGGATTGTTGATGTGGTACAAACCACCAATCATGATGGTGACCAGTGTGCTTAAACCAATTAGCAGTGTAATCGAAGGGAAATAAATCGCTTCCACTTTCGCGAGCCCGATCGCAGACTGACGATAATGCTCACTGTTTTTTGCAAAAAAACCAAGCATTGCTTTTTCCTGTACAAAAAGATTTGATTACGCGAATGCCTGCATAACTCTCCTGCGCATTTGTAGTGAGGTCGCTGAGAGCCTCCTGTATCTGTTCACTCTTTTTGTGAATCGTGGTATTAACGAAATAAATGGCTACCGCCAGGATGGGTAATGGCGCGAGTGTGTAAAGCGTGAGCATGGGGTCACGCATCACCATGAAATATACAGCCAGTGAAATTACCGCAACCAGGTTGGCAAGGTACATAATTGCAGGACCGGTGAACATACGTACACGGCTCACGTCTTCAGCAATCCGGTTCATCAAATCGCCCGTGCTGTTTCGCTTATAAAATGAAAGATCCAGTTTCTGGTAGTGGCGATAAATTTCATTCTTCTGGTCATATTCGATATAGCGACTCATTACGATGATCGTTTGTCGCATCATGAAAAGAAAAAGACCTCGTAATAGCGCGAGCACCAGGATTACGATACCACAAATGGCAACAATGGTTTCCCAGGCATAGTCGGTTCTGCTCAGCCAGTCGGTAAACTGCCGCACCAGCACGTCATATCCTTCGGTATTGTTGGCCCGTGGTGTATAACCCGGCAAATTGAGCGAGCGTTGAACAAAGTCGACCACATAACCTGTAATCTGTGGGGTAAGCACACTGAAATAGTTGGACACAATCACAAAGAGTAATCCCACCGACAGACGTAAACGATATTTCCAGAAATACTTATAAACCGCGCGCAAATGCTTCATGGAGATGCAAGGTAGGAAAATGAAGAGCAGGTTAAAAACACAGTTTAGCTATTGATTTTCAATCTATTTTTTCAATATATCAATACTTTTTTTCATCAATTTTCATAAATTATTTATTGAAAAACAATAAATAATTTATGATCTTTGTTTTCACAAACTAAAAACGATTTAACCGTATAAAATGGCAATTATCGTAAACCTCGACGTGATGATGGCTAAACGGAAGATGTCGCTGAATGAACTCTCCGAAAAAGTGGGCCTGACTTTATCCAACCTGTCGATCCTGAAAACGGGGAAGGCAAAGGCGATCCGTTTCAGTACGCTGGAAGCCATTTGCGAAGCGTTGGAATGCCAGCCGGCAGATATACTGGAATATAAACCTGGTTAGAATAACTGCGTCATCATTTAAAATTCCTGCCGCCGGGAAATACTTTTTCTTCTGATGACGTAAACAACATGGGCTGCGGATTGGTGACCGGTGTTAGCTGACGTAATAACCGGGAGAAATTATAACATTTTTGTACTACCACATGAATCACTTCTCCTTCTCGTTGCACTTTTCCTTCCACCATTAATAAACGGGATTGGATAATCTCTTTCCTGTATTTGCTGAACAGGTTTGCAAATACAACGAGGTTGGCCGATCCCGTTTCATCTTCAATGGTGATAAAACAAATGCCTGATGCCGTACCCGGTCGTTGACGAACCAATACCAGCCCGGCTATTTTTACAGGATCGCCATCTTTCATCTGTGTTAATTCTTCAGCAGATGTGATGTACAACTGTTTTAATTTTTCGCGGATAAAACTAACGGGGTGCGCTTTTAATGATAAAGCCGTGGCGGCAAAATCGTGTACCACCTGCTCGGGTAAACTCATGGCAGGTAAATGAACATCTTTCTCATGCACGGCATCGGGTGCGCGTTGCCCTGCAAAAAGAGAAACCGGCCTGTCTTTTGCCGTCACTTCCCAAACAGCCTGCCGCCGGTCGAGCCCCATTGAACGAAAAGCATCTGCATCTGCCAACCGTTCCAGTGTAGCATCAGAAATGCCAATGTCGCGAAGCGCATTGATATCTTTGAATTCATTTTTCCTGGCAGCTACAAGCTGCAAAGCATCTTCTGACCGCAATCCTTTTATCTGCCGGAATCCTAATCGCAACACTCGGTATTTTCCCTGTTGCTCCTCCAATGTATTGTCCCACATAGAATAGTTCACATCAACAGGCCTCACGATTACACCATGTTTTCTTGCATCCGTCACCAATTGTGCCGGTTGATAAAAACCCATGGGCTGGCTGTTCAACAAAGCACAGGCAAATACATCGGGGTAGTGACATTTGAGCCAGCAGGAAACGTAAACCAGTAGTGCAAAACTTACCGCATGGCTTTCAGGAAACCCATAGCTACCAAATCCTTCCAGTTGTTTAAACACACGTTCTGCATACGCATGCGGGTAACCGCGTTTGGTCATGCCATTGATCAACTTTTCATGAAAGCGGCTTACCTGTCCGTGTGCTTTGAAAGTAGCCATGCTTCTGCGGAGTTCATCGGCTTCAGCAGGTGTAAACCCTGCAGCCACGATGGCAATTTTCATGGCCTGTTCCTGAAAGAGTGGTACGCCTAATGTGCGATGTAAAATTTCTTCCAGCTCTTTGGAAGGATACTCCACTTTCTCTTCATTATTTCTCCTGCGCAAATAAGGATGCACCATATCACCCTGTATGGGGCCGGGACGCACAATAGCCACTTCTATCACCAGGTCGTAAAATTCTTTGGGACGCAGTCGCGGCAGCATCGACATTTGTGCACGGCTTTCAATTTGAAACACGCCCATGGTGTCTGCCTTACAAATCATTTCATACACTTTCGCATCATCCTGTGGGATATTCGCCAGTGTAAGATCCAGTTGATAATGTTCTTTTGCAAGGTCAAAAGCTTTGCGGATACAGGTAAGCATTCCCAATGCCAGTACATCTATTTTCAAAAAGCCGAGTGTATCAATATCATCTTTATTCCATTCGATACAGGTACGTCCATCCATACGGGCATGAAGTACGGGGCAGAGCTCGGTGAGTTTATGACGGGTAATTACAAAACCACCGGTATGTTGTCCCAGTTGCCGGGGAAACCCAATAAACTGATTCGTTAGTTCGAGTATTTTTCGGAAATAGGGATCATCGGGATTAAAGCCCTGTTCCCTTATTTTTTCGTCATCGAGTTTTTCATCAAACTGCCATACAGATGCGGAGAGACGGTTGATCATATCCACCGAAAGGCCCATGGCGCGGGCAACATCACGTATGGCGCCTTTTTGCTGCTGTTGTGTTACGGTAGCAACAATAGCAGCACGATGCCGGCCATATTTCTCATAGATATACTGGATTACTTCTTCACGACGTTCGTGTTCAAAATCCACATCAATATCCGGAGGTTCATTTCGGGCTGCGGAAACAAAGCGTTCGAACAGGAGGTTAAATTTTGTAGGATCTACCGAAGTAACGCCGGTGCAATAACATACAGTTGAATTAGCTGCTGAGCCCCTTCCCTGGCATAAGATGCCTTTGCTGCGGGCAAAACGAACGATATCATACACCGTCAGGAAATAAGGTGCATAGTTCATTGATTCAATAAACGTCAATTCGTGATTAATAGATTTAATGATTGTGTCGGGAACAACATCTCCAAATCTTTCGTGCGCGCCTTTCCAAACCAGGTAAGTCAGTTCTTCCTGTGGGGTGCGGCCTTCGCTGGTTATTTCTTCCGGGTATTCATATTTTAATTCATCCAGTGAAAAACGGCAGGCCTGTTCTATTTCTTTAGCTCTCCTGATCATACCCGGATATTGTCGAAACAAACGTTCCATTTCTTCGGGTGGCTTCAGGTATCTTTCTGCATTCAGGTGCAGGCGATAGCCAGCTGTATGAATGGTACATTTCTCGCGGATGCAGGTTACCACATCCTGCAGTTCCCGCCGTGAGGGATGATGATAATGCACATCATTCACTGCAACAGCGGGCACCTGGTAAATTTCTGATAATTGAGAAATGCGATACAAACGTTTCAGGTCATCGCCTTCGTAACTGCGCGATGCTGCCAGGTAAAGTTTTTCGCCCAATGCAGTCCTGTATTCCTGTAATTCTTTTTTGAATGTATCATTAAAATCGAAGCGATCATTTAACACCGTAGGCGGCAGCATGATGAACCTGATATCCTGTTTTAATGCAAATACATCGGCTTTATATAAAAAACACTTTCCTTTTTCAGCACGCAGGTTTCCGGTAGTTAATAGTTCACAGAGGGCAGCATAAGCTTCGCGATTGCAGGGATAAGCCAGCAGGGATGGACCATCGAGTAGTTGTAAACGACATGCAGGAATAACGCGTATATTTTTTCCTTTTGCAGCCGCATGTGCGCGCACGATGCCCGCAAACGTATTGCAATCGGTAATGGCTATAGCGGAGTAACCATAGACTTCGGCCTGCTCCACCATTTCTTCGGGGTGCGATGCGCCGCGGAGAAAACTAAAATTGCTTGTTACCTGTAATTCGGTGTAATTCATATCAGCCTCCTTCACACAAAAAATCCGTGGAGAAACCACTGGTGTTTTTTATCCAATGCATAATGTCCTGAACGAAATAACCAATAGCGGCATCCTTCTTCATCTTCCACATAATAATAATCGCGGTGTTCACCCCGCTGCAGCCACCATTGTTGTTCGATTCTTTCTGGGCCATCTGCTTTAACGATCTTATGGCGTTTTTTCCGGTATTGAAAAAGCATGGGAGGATAATCCGGCACAGGAGCCATTACATCCACCGGCTCTGGCTGATGCAACAGGAGCATGGGACGTGGACGATTGCAACGCCAGTTTTCTGCGGGTTCATCATCCTGCAAGGCAGCAGGTTTAAATGAACGTTCAGGCAGGTATTCCTCCGAAGGTTTATATATTTTAACAGATGATGATCCTACACGTGTTGCCAGCCTGTCGATTAATTCTGAAAGTGCCTGGCTTTGCAATGTGCAGGATCCTGCCCACATGTTGGTGTTGGCAACAACAACACTTTCTACTTTCACCGCTTCCAAAATAAACAATTCAATACCTGGCCCGGGAGCGATGCTGCTGATCATCTCTTCAAAAAGTTTGAAGAGATGCGAAGGATTATTTCCGGGACGGATGGTTTCTACTCTTTTTTCCTGTACCTGGTAATCGGTGCGGTAACATTTAAAAATCACTTCGCGCAAACCCTTTTGTTGTTTTTGTAACTGATTACATAAACGATTTAATAATTTTTCAAGCGCAATCCTGATACCTGTAGCAGTGGATATTAAATCGATACAGGGAAGCCGTTCTGCGTATTCAGCGGGAGGATTTACAGCTACAATGGGTTCGTCAATGTTCCCCAGTGTCTGGTCGAGCCGTTGTAATATGTTGGTACCAAAGCGCCGCCGCAGGGCGGTGCGTGGCATGTGTATAAAATCCTTTACCTGGTATAAACCCAGTTTTTGTAATTTTTCTACTACTTCATTTTCCAGCCGCAATGATGCTGCGGGTAAATACTGAATGGCGGTCGCCTGTGCGGCTTTATCTATAATGGTATCTCCCTTTCCATAACGGCTGAATGCCCATGCAGTGCCAATGGTATCGGCCATTGCCACCTGTACATCATATCCGAGTTGGGTAAAGCGTGCGCGTATCTCTTTCAGATAGGCTTCTTCCCCACCCCACAGGTGTGCGCAGCCGCTTACATCCATCATTAAACCACCGGTAGGATCAATGGCAACGGTGGGTGTAAAATAGATGCACCAGTTGGCGAGGTTTGTTAATAATCGTTCGATGAGGCCGGGTTCATCATCTACCGAAGCAAGGTTGGGTACCACGGCACGCGCATCGGCCAGCACCATTCCGCTATCAATACCCTGCTCACGTGCAAGCGCATTGGCAGCAATAATTACCATGCGACCATGATCCTGCGCTTTTACCACCAGTGGTACGCCCTTGAGATGATGATGCCGACGCACCAGCCAATCCGTTTGAAGATAACGGAGCCATATAGCCACAAATCTTTTACCCATATCATCCCACCTTTCGTTTTTGGTCGTTTACAACAATCTCTTCATGTTGTTCAATCACCTCGAATTTCTTTCCCTGCCATTGTAATTCCCAGCAACCGGGTTTCCCATTCCGCACTTTTTGTAATTCCACTTTCCAGCATGGAAATCCCACACCGGGCATACCAGCCTCCACCACAATGCTGCTGAGTGATGTAATTTTCCATCGGGTAACAGCAGCAGTAGTACCCAGCTTCCGTGGATTTTGCCGCAGGATAAAACCTGTGACGCCACTTCGTTCCACTATCAATTGCAAACGGCGAGAAGCGGTAAAATCGAGTTCCCGCATTTCCACCAGTACAGCTGCAAGCCCTTCACACTTCAGCGCTTCTTCAGTTGCCCATAAGAGATCTTTTTCTTTGGGAACATTTACTACAATTACTTTTGAAGGATGGATACCAAAATAAGAAAGTGTTGGCGGGAACAACAACGGCGCTGAGGATATCCACAACACCACTCCCCCATCTTTCATCAGCATTCCCAGTATTCCCGCAATAAAACCAGCAGAAGAGCTGACACCTTCCCTGTCCGTTGAAATAAATTCATGTATTACACCTGTCGGAAACCTGTTGTCGGGAAAAACATCATTAATCACACCCAGGTCTACACACGCCGCTTTGCTGCCGGGTGATTTAAATCCCTGCAGGGGTAAAATCTCGCGCTGCAATTGTGCGATAATATGTGCCTTGCTGTTCTCCATTTGCGGGTCGAATACAGGGCAATTTTACTAACTTTTTTAGCATTTTAGGAAACTAAATTTTCTGAAAATCACGCAATCGTTTGTACAAATTCCTTTTAAGGCCTTTATTATACTCCCAACTAAGTGTTTGGGCTTAATAAAACAAAGAATATGAAAACAAATAATAAGGCTATGAAAGATTTTCTTCTTTCAAATCATTTATAACTCTAACTTTAAACTTCAAGCCAGAGAAGTGCAAGAGAAGGGCCCTTTTAGTAGCAAACCAAATTGAATTACCGGTTTCCGGGTTCTGTAGTAGCCATTTCCTCTCCTACCCTAATTGGTTTCGAATCCATACTCAATCCTTCATTACATAGCTGTACAGATGTGTAGACCGTGTTGTATATACAACTGCGGAATGCTAAAGCTGTGTTGTAAACAACAGTTTAAAAAACGATAAGCTGTTGTAATGGGAATCTTTTGTCTCACCCCGATATCGGATACTATAACTTTTAATCATTAAAAAACGAAAACATGAAAATGATCGATTCGAAAAAACATTCGGCAATTGCACTTTTATTCTCCGCTGTGTGTCTTGTCGCATGCAACAAGTTTTCTCCCGCACATGGAGAAGGATTTTCACCAGAGCCGGAAACAGAACTTCCAGGAACTTCCGAGCTCAGTGGCGGCCCTTTGGAACTACTCTTCACCGAAACATTTGATACGGGCTCGTTGTCTTCCAAAACATGGATCCATTTGCAAAGCGGAAATCAAAATTATTCTGCCATCGTGAATGGTGCTCTCAGGCACAACCTGCGCACCGGTCTGGGAGGTACAGACCCCATTTCAGGCAAAACAAGAAGTGGGCTTCAGACTCATACATTTCTTGCCTCGAACTTTTACGACGCTGACACAATCGGTGCCATAACATTTGAAATGAAGTTCCGCTTCGATCAAAGTTTTTGGAAAACCACTGCCGGAGATGCATTTCCAATAGGTGCAGGCAAACTCTTTTTGTCTGATACGGATTATGATTCAAACGGCCCTTACCTGGGTCTTACCAACTATGGTACGGTTACACTCGTTGCACAAAACGGCCCGTCCGATTTTAATACCTGGACCGGTCGCACTTATGGTTGGAAGAACGCAAATGGTTCATCCAGAAATAATATGTATTTGCGTACAGATACCGCAGTGTTTAAGACGGATGGAGCATGGAGAACGCTAACCTTTGAAGTACGTTATAACCCAGATAGCATCGGCTACCACAAAGGGCGTTTGAAATCAGAAGGTGTTGTTCTTGTCGACAATGCAGGATTAAATACAGACACTGATGGTTGGTTCAACCTGCCTCCGGAATATGTATTTAAAGGATTCAGAATTTATGCATCCAGCGTGGATATTACTTCGGGAGCAGAAGATGTGTCAACACACCCCACTACTTATAGCGGTTATGCAGGTGGATTTGAAGTAGATCACTACACACTTTATCGCGGGTATGTAGATTGATGAAAGAAATAAAGAAAGTAGCGATTTTTGTGCAGGCAAAATGAGAAAATGTGGAAATGTGGAAATATTTAAATGTGGAAATTTATAAATGCTAAAAATTAAGCAGGCTCATAATTCTCTACATTACCACATTATCATATTGCCCTATCAGCACATTTTGCCCGCACCAAAATCGCTACTTTCATTTCCACATTTCCACATTTACATATTTCCTCATTGCCGCAGGCTATGCTTTTTTCACAAACTCCGACTTAAGTGCCATTGCGCCGAAGCCATCGATTTTGCAGTCGATATTATGGTCGCTGTCAACCAGGCGGATGTTTCTTACTTTGGTTCCGGCTTTAATGCTTTGTGCAGAACCTTTTACCGGCAGGTTTTTTATCGTTACAACGGAATCTCCATTCTGAAGAATATTGCCATTACAGTCTTTTACCACAAATGTATCCTCACTAACGGGTGCTTCATTGGGGTTCCATTCATGCCCACATTCAGGGCATACCAACAGGTAATTCATTTCGTAAGTATAGGTCGATTTGCACATTGGGCAGGGCGGAAATTCAGCCATAGTAAAGTGATTTTTTGATTTTTTTATTGAATAAAATTAATGACTTCGCTGTTGATTAATGTGCCAGGTTTTTAGCTGGCTGGTTGTTGTCGCGTTCAATAAGAAGTTCTTTCCCTCGCTTTATTGCCGCATCAAGTGTCTTCGTTACATTGGCGCGACCAATTCTGAATAGCAGGCGACTCTTCCTGAGTTCCTGTATCACCTGTTCGCTATTGACATCTGAAAGAATCAGTCTTGCTCCCCTTTTGTTCATATCCTCATTCACTTCTTTTAATATTCCCAGTCCGGTCGCATCAATAATAGGAACAAACCGCATGCGAATGATGAGTATCTGCGTATGGTTCTCCACTATTTTCATAGCGTCTTTAAACTTGTAAGCTGCGCCAAAAAATAGTGGGCCATGTATTTCAAAAACCTCCATCCCTTTTGGCAAGGATGCATATTCATCGTCCTTCTCTTCAGCATCGTTTGCCAGATTCAGGCTTTCTACTGAACTGGATTGCATAATATTTCTCATAAATAAAAATGCTGCCAGTATCATCCCGATCTCGATGGCGACGGTTAAGTCAACTAAAACCGTCAGAAAAAATGTTGAAGCCATCACCATCACGTCGCTTTTATTTCCTTTTAACAGGGATATAAAATGACGCAGTTCACTCATGTTGTAAGCGACAACAATGAGGATACCCGCCAGTGTTGCCATCGGAATATAGGCTGCCCATTGTCCGGCAAAAAGCATGATGATCAGCAATGTGATGGCGTGGATGATGCCGGCAACAGGTGTGCTGGCACCGCTTTTAATATTGGTGGCCGTTCTGGCGATTGCACCGGTCGCAGGAATGCCTCCAAAGATGGATGAACCCATATTGGCGGCGCCCTGTGCAATCAACTCGGTATTGGAACGATGATTTCCTTTTATCATGCCATCAGCGACAACTGCAGCTAAAAGAGATTCTATTCCTCCTAACAATGCAATGGTAAATGCCGGACGGATCAATTCCTGTATTGTTGAAAAGTTGAGAGAAGGCAGTACGGGTTCCGGAAAAGAGGAAGGAATCGCACCGAATTTACTACCGATGGTTTCCACCGGCAGATCGAGTAATTGTGTAGCAACTGTGGTAACAACAATTGCAACCAATGACCCGGGAATTTTATTGGTAACTCTCGGCCACAACAAAATCATCAGCAATGTAAATGCCCCGATGGCGATAGCGTATAAGTTGATGGAAGAAAGATTTGCTGCATAAGCCGACCATTTACCCAGAAAGTCTGCAGGCACGGCATCCATTTGCAACCCAAAAAAATCTTTCATCTGCGATGAAAATATGATGACCGCGATACCTGTTGTAAAACCTGTAATTAATGGATGCGGAATAAATTTGATGACGTTACCAAATTTCAAAAGCCCCATAATGATCAGCAATATCCCCGCAATAAAAGTGGCGATAACCAATCCATTTACACCAAACTGCTGTACAATTCCATAAACTATTACAATGAATGCACCTGTGGGACCACCAATCTGTACACGGCTTCCCCCAATGCAGATATAATAAATCCCGCGATGATGGCTGTGAATAAACCTTTCTCTGGTGATACTCCTGACGCAATCGCGAACGCAATTGCTAAAGGAAGTGCAACAATGCCTACAATTACCCCGGCAGTTGCATCTTTAAAAAACAGCTCTTTTGTATAGCCTTTTAAAGTGTCAAACAATTTGGGTTTAAAAATTGCAGATTTCGTTTTCATCGCTTCTGACTTTCCTGTTTCAATTATCTCATTGCTTTATCCAAAATGACAAGTCGCCGTCCAGTTGCTTTTCAACAAGCTTATATCCATCCGGAATCTCGTAATCAAGCGTATGAAATGTTGCGATTTTCGTTCCTTTCGGCATTTCCTGAAGTGCTTTGTACAGATAGCGTACATAGTACTCGTATAGCGCGTCAGAATAGTCGATCGAGTCATCTATCCTGTCGTCGCTATCGATATTTTCAAAAAAAGAATTAAAGAAGTAAAAGTGGGTATAGTCTTGCAGGTTTAACTGCGTAAAATTTTTGTTGATGAAAGTAACATTCGTCACCCCGAGTTTTTCCTGCGCATCCTGTGCATGGCTAATGAGGTACTTTCTTTGTTCCACGCCTACTACCTCAACATCCGGGGCATAATAGGCTGCCGCCAGGCAAAACTTACCTACCCCGCTACCGATATCCAGAATTTTTGCCCCGCTGTCGCCCAGGAAGCCCATCACGCGTTGGGCTACACCCAGGGGTGTCCAGTGGCGGCGCCCAAAAGTCCTGATTTGTGAAGGGTACAGCGCGTCAAAACTAGCGTCAGATTTCATGTAATCAGATGCGGAAATAACGGTATTACGACTCATATCCTTGCGGTTAAGAGCTGCAAAATTATTAACTACCGCCCCTGTGAAACGTACATTTTATCACTCTTAAAAGTGATAAATATCACTTTCAAGTCAATACCTTTGCTGGCATGAGTTTAGAAGGCATTTTTCCAATTGATAAGTGGGATTTTAATTCCCAGTCAATCCTGGAAAACCTGCCTGCGGATGAGTTTGATAAGTTGCTGTCTCAGTCTACAGAAAAAAGCTACCTCAAAGGGGAAAAGGTTTTTAAGGAAGCGGCGAATGCCGATGGCATTTATTATATCAAAGATGGCAAAGTAAAAAAGTACAAGGTTGACAATTTCGGGAAGGAACAGATTATATACGTAGCCAACCCGGGTGAATTACTCGGTTACCATGCGATCCTCTCCGGAGAACCTTACCCCGATTCCGCGGCTGTTTTAGAAGAAGCTGTCATTGCATTTATTCCTAAAGAAGTTTTCCTTGACGTACTGGATCATTCCGCAGTACTGGCAAAGCGATTGTTGAAAACGCTGAGTCATGAGTTTGCGGTGCTCTCCAATAGCATCTCCGTGTTTACACAAAGACCGGTGCGGGAGCGACTGGCAATTACACTGTTGGTATTACGCGAAAAATATAAAAACAAAAATGCCCCCGACGAGCGTGTTGAAATCAATGTGAGTCGTGATGATATTGCCAGTATGGCGGGCGCCACGCGCGAGAATGTAGTAAGACTGTTACGCGATTTCAAAAACGAAAAGCTGATTGAAGCCAAGGGTCGTAAGATCTGGGTGCTGGATGTGAAGCGGTTGGCTGCGGCGTCGAATTATGTGTAGCATACCCAGCCACTAAACTGCTCCTGTTTTGCGTAAATTAATTCGTCTATATCACACCCTTATCTTGAACTATAATTCCAGCAGAACTTAATCTTTTAGCGAGTCGCTTCCAGGTTTTGCCCCAAATAGAGGCAGCCGAATATTTATGAGTTTTATAGTCGCGCGTCGTGATGATTAATCGATCCGGCGCCCTTCCTCCGGGCTCAAACTTTAATTCAATAATTTCATTCAGTCGATAGGCTTTCACTCGCCAGAAGAATAAATAATGCCTGACAACAAAATACTTTTCAGAAACTTTAAAGTAGTTCATCATTGCTAGTGAAAGAATCGCAAATCCGATTGAGAAAATAACGGACACCCAGAAATCATATTTATGATTCCTTTTGGAAAAAGTAAAGCAGCGTTGCAATTCCGGGCAACATAAGGATGCGAAATGAAATAAATGGACTATTGGTATACGTTTCGAACACTTCATTACTCAGTTCAGCCTTTTCAACAGGCATATTTTTTCCCAGGAACGATTCATTCCTATCAACCACGAGTGCCTTTAGTGTCAGTTTAATCTCCGATATGTTTTTGTATGGATAGTCATGAATATATTTCACGGTACCATCTTTAAAATACAAGGCGGCTCCATCCCAATCAAGAAAGACCCAGAAGCCTGACCCGCGTTTTCCCGTAAATTCAATTGATCGATTTCTTCAAATGAAAATCCTTGTTTATTAAAGGAAATAAAATCCCGGTTTATCACAATCCTGGGAGCAGACTTAATAAAAGAATAGATCACATAGATGATCATAAGCAAAAACGTGACGCCAGCCAACGCGCCGACATTTTGCTTTGTAGTAGGCACTCCATTTTGTTGAGCTTCAATGTAGTTCGCAATGGGCATACTTCCCATGATCGACAGAAGCGCCACGAGGAGTAACAGTAGCCCATAAAATTTAAACGGATGTCGTCGGGAGATGATTGGAAGCATAAGTTAACAATCAGATAAATATTTTTTTGAAGATAGTGTATGTCGTTCACTATAAGGTAGCTTCAACACCTAAACGCACCCGCCATTAATGATTGTTCTCCAAAGAAAAAAGCCTGCAAACGTAAGGTTTGCAGGCTTCAATACATCTGTAGCTGGCGGGAATTATGAGATATCTATCGAACATCTTATGCCGATCCTATCGTTGTTAAATGATATAAATAAATGATTATCAAAGACACTGTGCGAATTCTGCACGCTGCTTTCAGTAAATATGTTGAATTAATTTACTGAAGCTTATTCATCAAAGCTTCTTAATAACGATAACTGGAAATCGCTTGATTTTCACCCGACGGTCCGGATATCATGGCTACGACTGGATCATCCTCTAACCGGGTTCACTTTTTCTACAACAAGCCCCCGCTTAGTTCAATTGCCCGCGCTTCCTGCTTGATGCTGAACAGTTCGCGGAACCGCGTGATGCTGCGACCGTGATGTACTTTCTTCTCAGGGGTGAATGCCGTCATAATACTGTTGTTTAAAATCAACAATAGAATATTTCTGAAAAATGCCTTTCCGTTGTCTGTTTTAAACACTAGACTGGCTGTATATACAGGACCCGTTTATCCGGTAGTCTCGGCTGCTTTTTTGATGGGAAAATGTCCAAAAGTGCCAAAATGTCCGATTTTTAACGATTTCTTTGCATGGCTTTATTTTGGTTGCCAACTTTTGCTTATGAGACAAGTCGCCCCGAAAAAGATATTTATTAGCCATGCTTCACCAGCAGATAATTATTTTACTGCCTGGCTATCCTCCAAACTGAAGATATTGGGTTACGAGGTTTGGGTGGAACTGGATGAATTGAAAAGCGGTGATGCTTTTTGGCCGGAAATCGAGGATGCGATAAGAAACCAATCATGCAAGTTCCTGGTAATTATTTCCAAATCCTACTTAGATAAAATTAAAGACCCTACCTCCGGGGTCTTTAAAGAATTATCCTGTGCTGACAGGATTAAAGACCTGAAAGGGTTTAAGTCACCCATAAAACTGGATGAAACAAGCGAAGATTCCTATCCCGTACAATTGATGGGGCTTAATTCAATAGACTTTTTTAATAACTGGCAGGTCGGATTGGACAGGTTGCTGGAAAGTTTTGAAAAGGAAAAGATTGAAAGGAATGAAGAGCAAAATTCAAGCCCGCTGAATTTCTGGATGGAGGCACTAAAAATTGAAGGACTTGTAAACTCAAATTCAGAAACCATCTATACAAATTGGTTCCCATTCAGCTTACCGGAAAAAATTATATATCAACAAACCTTCAATCAAGAGCAAACTCGATCTGCTGGATATCCCGTTTTCTTTTCTGGAATATAGTGACAGGCATTTGTCATTCTTCCCTTGTACCGATTACCCACCGAGCATTCAATGCAGTTCCTCAGTCGAATTGGATATTTCAAAAAATAATTACTGAGCAGTTGGTACCCATTGATGACTTTGTTGCACTGAGTGAACCAAGAAAAAAAAATAGTTCAATTGGTTAATAAAACAATCGAGGACTTTCTTATTCAATCCAGAATGAAACGGTTTGAGCAGGCAAATACAAGCGTATTCTATTTTCAGAATACGACTGATAACCGAAAAAGGATCAGCTTGAAATCTGTCGGTAAAACGAATGTAGCAGTAACGGGGAAAAACAAAGGGAATAACTGGAGTTTTGGAATAAGCTCTTATGCCATATTATATCCGGAGCCATACATCAAAGTGAACAGTCATATCATTTTTGAAAATGCAGAGGAAGTGGTTTTTGGTCAGGAGGAACACCATGCCTTACGGAGAAAGTTTGCTTTTGATTGGTATAATAAAGATTGGCTGGACACGCTTTTGGGTATCATGTTTAAACTTTCTGCAACAAATGAAGAAAAAGAAAATCGTGATCCCTGTCAGCAGTAAGGAAGTAATAACAGTAGACGCAATACCATACAACATGAATTCTTCTTTTGGATATACGGAACCTCAAAGCCTGGAAAAAGATGAAGAGTAGACTTTTTTTATCGAGGAGCCAAATCTGATATTTGGTTATGATCAAAAAACAATTGATCCGAGAGACGGGTTGGTGCTATTCGGTCCGCATAAACCGTTACATCCATATTCATTAAGGATCGGGGTGGTGGGAACGGCTGAAGGGATCACAGACTATTCGGAATTTGTCAGCCAGATCAATAAACCTATTCTTTCCACACAAACCAAATACAGCAAAACCAAATCGCTTGAACGTAAAAGACCAAGTTTCCCCGGCTTTGAAGCAGTCTTTAATGTTAAATGGCCAACAGTTCCGGAAGTGACCATTACATTGGACAAGATGGAACTGCAGGAATCGCTGGCCAATAAAAATAAAATTCTCAGGACAAACGGTCTCGTAGATATGTTCCTCAGTAAAATAGTAGAGTTTCATAAGAAAGAGGATAAAAAGTTAGATGTATGGTTCCTGGTTATTCCCATTCAGATTTATAACGTTTGCAAGCCGGGGTCTTGGGGCAGAGATATCAGTAAAGGAACGCAGCAATATGCTGAGAGAAGGGATGCCGGGCAGATTTCATTGGGATTTGAAGAATATGCAGATTATGACGACATGTTGTCGCGCATACTCGATACGGCCACGGACTTCCATCACCTCATGAAGGCAAGGTTGATACAGGAAGGAATCAAAACACCGGTTCAATTAATTGTCGACAGGACCTTAAGGTTTCGCAATAAGGATACGAATATTAAGTACGATGAGTATTTAAAAGCAAACCTCGCGTGGACACAATCCACCACCCTCTATTATAAACTTGGCAGACTGCCTTGGAAACTGGGTGATATACGGGAAGGCGTTTGCTATATCGGATTAGTTTTCAAAAAACTTCCCAATGACAAAAAGAGGAATGTTTGCAGTGCCGCACAGATGTTTTTACATGATGGCGACGGCTCCGTTTTCAGGGGAAATATCGGGTTGTGGGAAAGCGAAAAGCCTTATGAATTTCACTTGGATGCTATAGCAGCGGAGGAACTTATTGGAATGGCCTTGGATGATTACAGGCAGAAATGGAATAAATACCCGGCAGAGCTTTTCATACATTCTAAAACCAGTTTTAATGATACCGAATGGAACGGGTTTCTGGAGGCTGCAAAAAAAAGAAACGCGACCACCAACCTTGTCGGTATTTTGATCAAAGACCTCAATGAACTTAAACTATACCGCCAGGCAGGGGGCAGGAAAGCAACTACGGGGTGATGAGGGGTACGGCCATGATTGTAGATGAAAAGGAAGCGTATCTGTGCACCAAAGGATTTATCCCCCGGCTGAATTCCAGTAACAGCATGGAAATGCCCAGGAATTTAAGAATCAAAATCATCAGGGGCGAGGCGAATATTGAAACCGTATTGAAGGATATAATGGGATTAACAAAGCTGAATTACAATTCCTGCATATACGGAGATGGAATTCCGGTGACATTGAAGTTTTCTAATAAGATCGGCAATATCCTGACATCGATACCGGAATGGAAAGTGGACACCAGACAATTTATGTACTATATATAGCTTCGTATGGTTTTAACCGAAAGACAGTTTAAAAATGATACGGAAGGGAAAACAATAAAAATGATTGTTGAGGCCCATATTCCCAAAATTTTTAAGAATGGTGCCTACATTTTTATTTCGCATAAGCATAATGAAGATGAATATGTGTACCGGCTATGCGAGGTATTGAAGAGATATGGTTTTGAAGGATATGTTGATTGGGAGGATGATAGCATGCCGCTGACGACAAGTGGTGAGACAGCCGTCAAATTAAAAGACAGGATTAAAGGATCGAAGAAATTTATACTGATTGCCACGGAAGCAGCGATTGAATCAAAATGGTGTAACTGGGAAGTTGGATTTGCCGATGCACATAAATTTATTGACCATATTGCGCTCCTGCCAATTAAAAAAGAATACACGAACTATCAAGGGGAAGAATATTTGCAGATCTATCCCTCTATACAAACAGAAACAAACAGGCAATATGAGAATGTATTGAATTACTATATTAAATACCCCGATGGAAAAACAATGGCGTTGGGGGAATGGTTAAAAATATAAACGATTAATCATGGCAGAAAAAAACGAAAACAAGATCAAGCACCTGGAATTTATCCAGCTAATTATTACCCGAATGAATGTCAATTCATTTTTGGTGAAGGGCTGGCTGGTTACGCTGGTCGCAGCCATATTTGTGTTATCTGCAAAGGACGCCAACACCAAATTCTTATGGTTTGTGCCATTTCCGGCAATCCTGTTCTGGTCGCTGGATGGCTTTTTTTGTCAGCACCGAAAGACAGTACCGGGCATTGTACGACTATGTAAGGACTTTAAACGAAGATCAGATAGATTATTCGATGGATACATCACGATATGCAGGTGGGCGAAACGGCTTTTTAAGAAGCCTGTTGTCAATCACCCTGCTTTTATTTTACCCTATCATTATTGCGGCTGCAATAATTGCTGCACCACTAATCAATCAATAAAAATATGGCACGAAAAGTATTCTTTAGTTTTCATTTCGACAGGGACTCACGCCGGGTGGCCCAGGTTCGCAATGCGCATGTGATCGGGTTCTATGAAAAACCTCCGTTTCTGGACGCGGCTGAATGGGAAACCGTAAAAGCAAAAGGAGATAATGCCATCAAAAAGTGGATCGATGACAACCTTGTTGGGTCGAGTGTAACAATCGTATTAATCGGTGCAGAGACTTATAAAAGGCCCTGGGTAAAATATGAGATCGAGCAAAGCTATAAACGGGGAAATGGATTGCTTGGCATCACGTTGCATAGTATCAACGATCCGCTGACTGGGCGGGACATACCAGGGCAAAACCCATTTGCGGGCGTGAAAGACAATAGAGGAAACTTTTTATCTAATAATGTGCCGGTCTACGACTGGATCAACAACAACGGCAGGGAAAACATAGCAGCATGGGTTGAATCAGCAGCACGGTTGGCTGGTCGGTAACGAAAAGGCAGCAACGTAGTGATTTTCCCAATACAAAAAGTTCCGATTTCATAACTTTTTTCAGCGCGCAACACTGTACATTCGGTACGATTAATCGTTTTGCTTTGAACCCCGCTGAACCAACCATGCCCGTCAGGGCCGCCCGCCTGATCATTCAATAACTGCACAAGACGCTGACCGAGCCCGAAACGAAAGAACTCGATGACTAGTTGGACCTTTAAATGGTAAAAGAACTCTTCACCAAACTCTATGAGCGCCGACTACTGATCCGCTTGCTCGGCGTGCGGTTCACCCACCTGATCCCCGGCACCTACCAGATCAACCTCTTCGACGACACACCGGAAAACATCCGCCTCTACCAGGCCATCGACAGTATAAAAAAGAAGTTTGGCGAGGATAAACTCATGCGGGCGACCGCATCTCCTACGGAACATAGAGGCTGATAATCAATTATATATAATTCAGAAAATGTGAGATAATTATTTATATAACAAATAATTCAGCACAATAGATCACTCACTAGCTGCGCGACAGTAATTTTGGAAAATGGAAGAAATCGAAAAAGACAATGAGCACTCTGGATTAAGTATAACATTGAAGCTCGCTTCAGCACCTCTCAGCAATTTTGACTTTACAAGTATCAAGGGTGAGGCGGTTATTCAAGCCATGTTAAATGATAGCATGTTATATGTTATCGCCCAACGAAGCGAATTACTATTTGATAATATCAAATTTGTTCAGGAGGATTTTTCTTTAGAGTTTACCATAAAAATGACGGGCAGTGAGAAGAGCCTGAAATGTAAACTTCCGATTGCACAGGAAGCCTTTGAAACGGATGATCTCGAAACCGTCGAGATAAAATTTGGATCGCACAATAAGGACTGGAAGGCCGACGCTTTCCCGGTAAACAACGTAAATGGAATGCAATTCTTTGACAAGCAAATGAATTTTCGCTTATGGCTGAGTCCTGATAAATTTTTGTATTTGCATCAAAAGGGTTTGATTCAATCCCAGGTAAATGGAGATATTCGTGAATTTATGACCTATTTTGTTCACTATGTCGGGAAAGCAACTGATCAACAGATATGGCGGCGATTAACGGGACATGCGACATTACAGGACATACTTTCCCTTGAAAATCCTTTTAACTACGGTTCGCTTCCAACGCATGAAATTTTTCTTTTGTTATTCAGGGTTGACGATCTCTTATCTGTACGAACTATGGGTGAGGACGTCGATTCATTTGTGGCTGCGATGATGGGCGCCAGTCTGCCATCAAGTAAAGATGTTTCTCTTGATGCGGAAAAGTTACTCATTAAATTATTGGACCCGGAATACAACAACAAGAAATTTCCGAATTATCCGGCAAGCAGCGATGGTCTACATAGGTATAATATTGACGATATCGTCTATCATTTTGCTGAAGATATAACACTCCAATATTCGGCGAATGAATTTTATTTCAGTCAAAATGAAATTGAGTCAGATATCATTCTTATTAAAAATCAGAAAGAAATTGAAGTGACAAATAATAGAAAAGGTATCGAATCTACAAACACTTCATTTCACCGGGGAAAAAAGGTATAGGGATGGAAGAAACCAACGGTTAGATGCTTCTCATTATACGAAGTACCAGCGAAGAAGGTCTAATGAAAATACCTATGTACGCTTCGAGTTCAACCGGCGAATAGGCTGAAGTAAAGTAAAAAAAATAATGTGGGTAGCTATTTTCACATAAATAATCAACCTGATTGCTCCTGGAAAGCGGGAGATGAAGTAAGTTTTGGTCCGGACTACAATAAATTCTGGCGTTCCTTTTTGGAAAAAGGAGCCTACATCAATTTGAATGGAGAAAAGCGCCCAGCCGACCAGGTTATCAAGTATGCACTTAATGCCTACGCTTATAACGAACCGGTTCCTCCGCAAATGAAAGGGTATCGTTTTAATCCCGTATTCACGCTTAAAGAAGCAACAGACTGTTTAGGACAAACCATGACAATCATCCGTGAATTATTATTTGAATCAATCAGGAAAGAACACTATCCCGGATTACCCAGCAGGCATCACTGTATCTGGCTGACACCTGACGACAAAGAATCCCTGAAATTCTGGAAGAACATTGTATATGGCAGTACTAAACGGATATTCAGAGTGGAAACGGACGGAGTAATTCATCGGGCGGCAAACAAATGGCTAGTCGCGGGTACGATACCACTGAATGAAATAAATTCATTGGCCCATAGTTATTGGAAAGGAAATGACGTCGGCGGTTTTGATGATGAAATTCTCTTTACAGGGAAACTGAAAGTCATTGAGGAAGTATCCGATTTATAAGCATTCGCTAGTTAGTCATTTTTTACCCATTTCAAGCAGTGCATGTTTCCAAAGCTGATTCTCATGATGTATTCGTCCTCACCTATATAATCGTTCAGGAGTCGTTCAGAAAACCCCCAACCTCCTGCTGCCTTCGCTTTTTTTAACAGGGCGACCAATGAATAAAATGTATGTTTATATTCACCAACCTTATAAAATCTCTCCTCTAATTCGAGTGTTTCTTTTGTATCGCAAATTATTAAGGAACCTTTGCTTTCGCTAAATCTCCTTGCACATTCCAACCGCCCAGTGAAACTGGCAATCCTCTCTTTTCTTACTGATCCTTCTACACGCCCGGAATAAAACCGGTCTGGTTGTTGGCAGATAGTTTTTCAAAACGATATCCCATACATCGAAATAGATCTTCTGTTTTTCTTCAGGGCCGGTGAGAATCCAATTGCCAATGAATGCTTGGGCCTGCTTAGTTATACCTACATCTTTCTGAACGATATCAATCAGATTTTGAGCTACTGCACTCTTCTCATCTTTTGATAATCGGTATCGAAACTTTTCAGTCATCTTTCTTGTGGTAATTACATTATCAAATCAAAACATTTAATACGCATATTTAGGCAAAGTACGCTCGCTGCTCTAGCCACTTTAGCCTCTTTTTCCTTAGACGGATTGTTAATAGAATAAGTCTATTTGCCTGAGGTACCATTATAATATGTCTGCCTATAAAGTTCTGCGTCCCTTTCAAATTCGTTCTTATACTTTTTTGATTCCTTTTCCCGTAAAGTTTGAAGATGAGCATTGTAAATTATTAATTCTTGCAAGTCAATTTCCGCGTATGATAAATCCGAAACAGCAAGAATTCTGTAGCCCGCAAAAGTTATAGGAGACATTAATCTTTGCTCGATAATTAAAAGTTCATGCAGGAACTCTGTATTCAAATGTTCGTTGTAAAAAGTAATTCCTCTGATTAGGTCAAGCAACTGGAATTTAACATACGACAAGTATTCATACCAATTATTGAAATAACTAACAGGATTGTCAGTATTGATTCTGCTAATAGCATCTTTGAATTTTTTACTGTCCTTTATATCCTCCCATTCGTAACCCAAATTTATTTTCAGTTTCCTGATAACGCTGTCAATTGTCAATGCGTTCTGAAAAATGAATGGCAATATTTTGAACTTTCTCCGTTGTTTTGGAACAAATATGCCTAAGTATTGGGAGATCAGGTAAAAGATCGAAGCTGCCGCAATTGAGTAACAGATTCTTAAAAAAAACTGCCCTGCTTTGAAAACATTGACTGATGGGCTTGGAAAATTGGTTAGTACAAATTCATATACCAGGATAAATAGTAATGATGGGACTAAACAAGCCCAGATAATTATTTTATGAACCGGAAGTGTCGAAAACTTCTTCATGATTTTCGTGTGTCAATAATCAGGTCTGTTTTTTGATGGCACCCTGCGACGCTATCTGTCAAAGGTAAATTTAAGATTGGGTGCTTTATAAAGGTTTGACTTGACGATTCTCTTTTTAAACCCGAATGCTCTCAACCGTTTCTTATGTTCAGAAAATACTCCGTATTCCATTCTTGGATCAAATACAATATCATCAATCAGAGTTAAGGGTTCAATTGGAAACGAAAATAAGTCTTCGGTTACCTGGCCTTGCGAATTATAAATTATCCTCACCTCATTTTCATGCTTAAAAGGGGTTCGTTTAAACAGAAGCGTCTGAGCTTGCCCGGCACCTGTTGAATCCGTTATCCAGCCGGACGCATGATTCTGGAGCAAAGTTTTAAGTTTCGACGTTGTATAATAATTGACCTTCCCTATAAAGCAATTAATGTCCCTAAATTTTCCATCTGAAGTATAAAGCGCTGTCAATAATTTTCTGGGGGTTGTTGCCATTCTGACTCCTGTGACGTCATGTGAATAGATACGCCACATGGCATCGCTCTCTCTCGTTTTTGTCCAGCACTGTCCAAAGAAATGTTCTCTGAAACTGATAGAAAAAAGTCGTCCGTCCTCGAGTTCACCTGTTGAGTTCATCATGAAGTTCTCAAACGGATCTTGCCAAAGTTTTGGCTTGACGAGTACATTTTGTTTGTTACTGAATAATTCAAATAACCTATTCACAGGAATAACGCGAAAAATTGGTTGGTCTTTTTCCTTTTCTGTTAGATTGAGAAAATTTCGATTCATAAGCAGATAAAATGTAAACTATATGGTTTAGCGAATTGTTGAACAGGAACTCAAAACAACCCCAACTGCACTCCCTCATCATTTGCATTCGCAGCAACAGCGATGTTCTGACCCCGGCACATCCAGCTTAGTCGCATAATATAAAGCGGTTCGAGTCAACGTAAAGTAAATAGCTTATGTCTCACCTATTCTTGTACACCTCAACACCGTCCTTTGTTTCATAGTATTCTTTTAATGTCGCCTGAACAATGATTTCAACAATAAGATTTAGAAAAGCCTTTTCTTTTTCTTTTTCCTTTTCATGTTGAGCATGGAAATCAGTCATTCTCTGATCCAAATCTTCTTGACTTCTTTCTGTCTTAACTTTTAATTTTCGTTCCATAAGAAACTGATTTGCCCCTTTACATAGAGAAAGAGATTCGAACTCCCAAAATACTAAAAAGCATTTACTATCAACTATTTACTCATAGTTAGTGATATACTGATCGCACTAGAGGATGGGCTAAAAACAGAAAAGCCTGTTTAAAATCAATGATTTAACAGGCTTTTGATATCAGTTTGCGGAGAGAGAGGGATTCGAACCCCCGGAGGTGTTACCCTCAACGGTTTTCAAGACCGCCGCAATCGACCACTCTGCCATCTCTCCGGCGCAAATGTAAGGCGCTCAGGGTTAATGACAAAGACTTAGAGAGGAAAAATTTTAGCAATAAACGAAAGAAAATCAGACTGTGAAGGGACATCAGGCTGGGCGCAGATTTGATGAATTCGGGTCAGGATTTTCGTTCCTCATTTACGATCACCTGGCTTTGCATGACCACCCTTTTTTCGGGGATTGCTGCCTCGCTTTTGTTGATGAGTTTGAGCAACATCTCGGTGGCGCGGGAAGCCTGCTCGTACGGGAATTGTTCTACCGATGCCAGTGGTGGTTCGTCGAGGTAACTGGTGACCGGAAGGTTGGCATAACTCACAAAGGAAATATCCTTATTGATGCGCAATCCTTTGTGACGCGCATATTTAATGGCATCGAGCGCAACATAATCGTTGAAAGCGATAATGGCCGTAGGTTTCTTTTTAGAGCTGAATAAACTTTCCATCGCGGCACAGGTTTGTTCTTTACTCAAATCCGTTTGCACCACCCAGTTGGGATCTTCTTTGATGCTATTTTTCTGCAATCCGGCAAAGTAGCCCGTCATTCGTTCCTGCGAAGGAATCATTTTCTCCGGCCCTTTAATTATTGCGATCGCTTTTTTACCCTGACTTACTAACCAATCCACCAGTTGAACCGAACTATTACGCAAATCGCAGCTTACAGAATAGTAATCTGCCCCTGCAGGCACGCGATCAAAAAATACCACCGGTATATTATACTGGCTCAGTTGATCGAATGGTTCAAGGTTGACGGTGTTTTTTGAAAGCGATACCAGCAAACCATCCACCCGGTGGCGGCGCATCGTGTCGAGGAGTTTTATCTCCCGTTCGGCATCATCGTGCGACTGCCCAATGAGTACAGTATAATTATTGGGCATGGCAATATCTTCAATGCCATTGATGGCCATGGAAAAAAATTCTTCCCCAAGGTTGGGAAGGATCACACCCAGCGTAAAAGTTTTTCCCTGTTTGAACGAGATAGCGGCCTGGTTGGGTTCGTAGTTTAAATCGGCAGCGAGTTTCTGCACCTGCATTTTCGTGCGCAGCCCAATACTCGGATGATTGTGCAGCGCCCGCGAAACCGTCGACACCGACACATTCAGGCGTCGGGCAATTTCTTTAATGGTAGCAGGCTTTTGAGACATATTGCAAAGATAAGAATGCAAATGAGGAAATCGTGGAGTGATTCAAGTGCTTGCAAAATGTGCTAATCTGGCAATATGACGATGTGGTAATGAAGAAAATTAAGAATGCCGCAGGGATGACGGATGTTTTTATTTTTCCATTTTCACATTTTCACATTTTCGCATTTTCGCATTTCCACATTTCCACATTTTCACCTTTGCACATTTGCACATTTCCATATTTCCATATTGCTTTTGCGCCTCACGATGCATTGTGCATAAACTTTTTGCTCTGTTCAATCGCATCCATCACCTGTTCAAGAATTTCCGCTGTTGTTGCTTCGTAGTTGATGTCGAGTGGAGCCTTGAAACGAACGGAGAGTATCACACCTTTCTTTTTGAATTTTAAACCCTGTTTATTGAATGCACGCCAGAATCCGTTGATGACAACGGGAATAACCACAGGCTTGTTTTGTTTGATGATGAGTGCTGTGCCTTTACGACCTGGAGCGAATGCTTTTGTGGTGCCTTGTGGAAATGTGATCACCCAGTTTTGTTGGAGAGCGCGCGTTATTTTGCGGGTGTCGGATGGATCGAGCCCTTTGCGGGTTTCGTTCGCAGCGTTGTTCCAGGTACGTTTTACGGTGATCGCTCCCGCGAGTGTAAAGAGTCGGCTGATCCAACTGCCCCGCATGGTTTGCTCAGCAGCCACATAGTTCACTCTTGTAAATGGATTAAGTAAATAATACGGCACACCCAGGCGATCTTTCTTTCCCCATTTCACTGCGCAAAAAATATGTAAAAATGTAATTACATCAGCGAAGTAAGTTTGGTGATTGCTGACAAATAATACATTTTGTTTGGGAAGATCTTTGATGTGTTCTGTGCCGGATATGCGTAGTTTGTTCACCATCGCGAGTCCGGGATACGATACCAGTCCGACAACGAAATAAACCAGCTTCCTGACAATCTTTACGTTTTTTAATCGCTCCGAAAAAGATCCCATTTGTACGGCTTTGAAGTGCAAAAATAGGAGAAGAAAATGTGGAAATGAGGAAATGAGGAAATGTGAAAATGAAGGGAGCGATTCAGGCGCAGGCAAAATGTGCTAATATGGCAATGTGGCAATGTGCAAAATTTAAAATTTAGAATCGACCAGGGGATGATGAATGCCCGATTTTCACAATTACCGATTTTCACATTTACATATTTGCATATTGTCACATTGCCACATTTTGCAATGATTATAAGCGCTTCCTAAATTCCTCATTTTCTCATTTTCTCATCTCCCAAAAAAAAGCCACCCAAACAGGTGGCTTTTTTTTTGAGCTCAGTGTGCTTATTCAGCTTTATCACTTTCAGCAGCGTCACCGCCACCTTCCAGTTTTTTCTTCAGGTCGGCCAGCACGCCCAGGTCACCCAGGGTTGCTTTTTCAACCTTGCTCTGAATATTCTTCACTGCTTTTTTGGTTTTGTCAGCTTCGTTGCGAGCTTCTTTCTTAGCGGCTTCTTTCTCTTCTACCTGTCCTTGTTCCCAGATGCGGCTATGTGAAAGAACGATACGCTTTTCATTGCGATCGAATTCGATCACCATGAATTGAGCGGTTTCGTCTGCACCGATGCTCTTACCATCTTCCTTGTTCAGGTGACGGTTAGGCGCAAAACCTTCGAGGCCATAAGGCAACTGTACTACTGCACCTTTGTCATCGCGTTTGATAACAACGCCTTCGTGCAGGCTGCCGATAGCAAATGTATCTTGCAGCGTGTTCCAGGGATCTTCTTCCAGTTGTTTATGTCCGAGTTGCAGTTTGCGGTTTTCTTTATCAATACCCATGATCACAACGTCGATGTTCGCACCAACTTTAGTGTACTCACTTGGGTGATTGAAACGCTTCAACCAGCTCAGATCGCTGATGTGAATCATACCACCAATGCCAGGAGCCAGTTCAACAAACACACCGTAGTTGGTGATGTTTTTCACCAGGCCGGTGTGACGGCTACCTTCAGCAAATTTGGTTTCGATATCATTCCAGGGATCAGGAGAAAGTTGTTTAATAGACAGGCTCATTTTGCGGCTGCCTTTGTCGAGTGTAACGATCTTCGCTTCGTGCTCATCACCCAACTTGAAGAATTCCTTCGCGTTGATGGGGGTATTCGCCCATGTGATTTCGGACACGTGAACCAGACCTTCAACACCTGGCATGATTTCCAGGAATGCACCGTAGTCTTCGATGTTTACTACGCGACCTTTAACAACATTACCTTCTGAAATATTTTCAGCCAGTACATCCCATGGATGAGGCGTCAATTGTTTCAGACCAAGGCTGATACGTTTTTTCTCGTCGTCGAAATCGAGAACCACCACATTGATCTTCTGATCCATTTTCAACACCTCGCTTGGGTGAGAGATACGACCCCATGAGATGTCGGTGATGTAAAGCAGACCGTCGAGGCCACCCAGGTCCATGAACGCACCGAAATCGGTGATGTTCTTAACAGTACCTTCCAGTACCTGGCCTTTTTCGAGTTTGCTCATGATTTCAGCACGTTGTGCTTCAATATCGCTTTCGATTAGTGCTTTGTGAGATACAACGGCATTCTTAATGGTTTCGTTGATCTTAACCACTTTGAACTCCATTGTTTTGTTTACAAACTGATCGTAGTCTGTAACAGGTTTAACGTCGATCTGTGAACCTGGCAGGAAGGTTTCCATACCAAATACATCCACGATCAAACCACCTTTCGTTTTAGAAGTAACAGTACCAGTGATAACTTCACCCGTTTTGTGTACTTCAACGATGCGTTCCCATGCACGTGTGATACGCGCCTGTTTACGGCTGAGGTTCAGATGACCATCACGGTCTTCTTTCTCAACAACCATCACTTCAACCTGATCTCCTACTTTCAAACCCTGCAGATCGCGGAATTCGTTCAGTGAAATCAGACCATCGCTTTTGAAACCAATGTTCAAAACAACATCCGTCTTTGTAAGACCTACAACTGTTCCGAACATCAATTGTCCATCATTCAGTTGAACAAAAGTGTTTTCATACACTTTGTCATACTTTTCTTTTTCTTCCTTTGTGTAGGAAGTAACGTTACGCTTGTCAACGCTCCAATCGAAGTCGTCGTGAGCAGTAGCAACTTGCTCAACAGGTGCATTTGTTGTCGCTGTAGCCTCGGCCGCAGTATCTGCAGCACCAGACTCCTGTGCATCAGCGTTTAAGTGTTTTTTAATTAAATTTTCAAACATGATAAATTATCCCGAAGGTTTAAAATCGGGGCAGCAAAGATACGACGAAAAAAGCAGTTGCCAAACCTAAATTTTCGTGTATATCTTACTGGTTATCAATCTTCTAAAAAAAGACCTTTTTCGGGTCAAAAATACGAAATCCGGAAATTTGACAGTTTTGAGCGAGGAACCAGGTTAATTCCGCGGTCTTTCAATACAGGGAAATTCGGGTCTGAAACGCCCTGCCGGGGTTAAAAAATTAGAATTTTTAATATGTTTCTTATCTTACCCGCCTGTAACCCTTAAATTCTAAAAATTGCTTTACCGGCTGCTGTGGATTTATATTCGTTTTACGTTGAGGTTTTTCTGTAAGAATATTGTACTCGATAAACCGGAATCACTTCGTTCGCATGGACCGCTAATGCTCGCGGCCAATCATCCCAATTCTTTTCTCGATGCGGTAATCATTAATGCACTGTTTGAACAGCCCGTATGGTCGCTGGCCAGGGGTGATGTTTTTCGCAACAAGTTCGCAAGAAAGATTCTCCATGCACTCCGCATCATGCCGGTGTATCGTGTGAGTGAAGGCGTTGAAAACCTGAGCAGCAATTACGATACCTTTAGCGACTGCATCGAGATATTTAAGAAAAATGGAATTGTATTAATATTCAGCGAAGGCCGTTGTATCAATGAATGGCATCTTCGTCCATTGAAAAAAGGAACCGCACGCCTGGCCATCAGTTGTTGGGAAAAACAAATTCCGGTTAAAGTTTTACCAGTTGGTATCAACTATAACTCTTTCAGAAAGTTTGGCAAGAATGTATTCATTCACTTTGGAGAACCTATTGAATCGGATCTGCTAAAGGAGCTATATACAGATGGTGCAAAGACTGCGACATTCAACCGCGAGCTAGGTTCAGCACTGCAGGATCTCGTTTACGACATCGACGCTACTGATCTTCAAAAACAAAAGAGAAGTTATCAGTGCCGGTGCCTTTGTTTCGAAAAATACTTTTATTCCTCCCTGCCCTGCTGGGTTATATCATCTGTGCGCCTGTATTCCTGCCTGTATTATTTTTTGTAAATAAAAAATTGGGAGATAGCGATCATTACGATTCGGTACAAATCGCAATGTTGATTTTTGGTTTCCCGGTTTATTTGTTGTTGGTAATGATACTGGTTGGAATTCTGTTTGGATGGATATGGTCGTTGGTTGCATTAATGGCAATACCATTTTTTGCCTGGAGTGTAATGAGGATTAGTTGAGTGAACTTATATGCTTTGCGCCGCGAGGTAACCACTTGTCCACGCATGCTGAAAGTTAAATCCGCCAGTAATTCCATCTACATCCATTACTTCACCTGCGAAATACAAGCCGGGATGTAATTTACTTTCCATCGTGCGGTGATCGATTTCAGCTAAGGATACACCACCAGCCGTTACAAATTCTTCTTTGAAAGTTGTTTTACCTTTTACTTCAAACTCGCAAAACAATAATACTCTAACGAGCGCATTCACTTCTTTCGCCGATAAATCGGCCCATCGTCTGTCGGGCGCGACATGTGCCAGTTTGGTAACCAGGTATTCCCACAAACGTTGAGGTAATGAAAATGGGTTGCGTGGTAATATCAACTGCCGGCTCAATTGTGTACGAAATCCGTTTAGTTGTTCTCTTAATGATATTTCCGAAAAATCAGGAATCCAGTTGATCATCACCCTGAACTGATATTGCATTTGTGCAAGATCACGTGCGCCCCATGCACTTAATTTCAGGATGGCCGGACCACTCATTCCCCAGTGTGTGATTAACAGTGGTCCTTTTGATTCCAGTTTCGTTCCGGGAATACGAGCCATCACATCATCTACGCTCACGCCCATCAACTTTGTAATCTCATTGCCCGGCATATTAAATGTAAACAAAGATGGTATGGGAGAAACAATTGTGTGTTTCAGGTTGGAGAACAATGCCTCCATTGAAAGTTTATTCAATCCCCCTGTGCAAGGCATACTTTCGGGGTTTGATAAGTGCGTCCTTTTGCTGATTGCAATTTCCAGCTTCCATCTACAAAATTCAGGCTTACGATTTCCTGGTTTAGTTCAATATGCACCTGATGACGCGATGCTTCCTGCAACAAACACTGAACAATTGTTGAAGATGTATTGGATACAGGAAACATCCTTCCATCTTCTTCTGTTTTCAGTTCTACTCCCCTTTCGCGAAACCATTCAATGGTATCTTTTGGATTGAAATGATGGAAAGCTTTGCGCAGGAAATTTGTGCCGCGTGGGTATCGCCTGCTAAGTGTATCAATATCAAAGCATGCATGGGTCACGTTGCATCGTCCTCCGCCACTCACTGCCACTTTTGTGAGGAGTTTCCCTGTTTTTTCGAGAATACAAACTTTTAGTCCTGGTTGCCTTGCAGCCGCATTAATGGCGCAAAAAAAGCCTGCGGCTCCTCCGCCAACAACCACCAAATCCCATTTTTCCATGATGTTGTATTCAACAAGTGATAAGTGGGAAATCAGGCCAGTGCTTTATCAGCAACTACCAGGTTTGAATTGGCACTTTCCGCTTCTTCAATTGGCTTGTAGTTAGAGAGTATATCTGCCTGGTGTTTACCTACAGCCACGTCGTGTTCAAAGTGTACCGAAGGTTTGCCATCGCTGGTGCGGATCGTCCACTGATCTTTTTCAGTAAACACATTCCGACGTCCGAGGTTGATCATCGGTTCGATAGCGAGTACCATTCCTTCTTTCAGTTTGCTAAGTGTGCCACGTTTTCCGTAGTTAGGAACCTGTGGATCTTCGTGCATACTTTCGCCGAGGCCATGACCAACCAGTTCACGCACCACGCCGTAGCCATATTTACCTTCTGTATGATTTTGAATGGCCCATGCGATATCGCCGATGCGGTTTCCCGCAACAGCTTTTTCGATGCCTTTGTATAGTGACTCTTTTGTAACGCGGATTAATTGTAATACCTCAGTACCGGGGTCGCCGATGGCAAAAGTATAGGCATGGTCGCCATGCCAGCCATCGAGAATAACGCCTATATCCACGGAGATGATATCTCCTTCTTTCAATTCATTCTTGTTGGGGAAACCGTGTACCACTACATCGTTCACTGAAATACAGGAATTGAACGGATAACCGTGATAGTTTAAAAACGAAGGAACCGCATTGTGGTCGCGGATATATTCACCAATAAATACATCCAGCTCCAGGCTGGTGATTCCCGGCTTTAATTTTTTAGCGACCTCGGTAAGCGTCTGGCTAACCAAAAGTGCGCTTTTCCGCATTTTCTCTATCTGTTCCGGGGATTTACAAATTACCATAAGGGGCAAAATTACGAAATTTTCGATGACCGAGGATCGATGATCGATGGTGGATGGTGGAGGGTGGAGGGTGGAGGGTGGAAGGTGGATGGTGGATGGTGGATGGTGGAGGGTGGAAGGTGGATGGTGGATGGTCGATGGTCGAATTTCAGTCGCATCTATCGTCCCTTCGGGACTCAAAATAAAGGGACATTCCGTTGCTACAGATATCCCGTCCCTCCGGGACGGCCGGACATCAAACACCGATCAACGATCATCGGACATCGGACATCGATCATCGATCATCGATCATCGACCATCGATCATCGGGAGCATTCCGTTGCTACAGATATCCCGTCCCTCCGGGACGGCCGGACATCAAACATCGATCAACGATCATCGGACATCGATCATCGATCAACGATCAACGATCATCGACCATCGATCATCGGGAGCATTCCGTTGCTACAGATATCCCTGTCCCTCCGGGACGGCCGGACATCAAACACCGATCAACGATCATCGGACATCGATCATCGATCAACGATCAACGATCATCGACCATCGATCATCGGGAGCATTCCGTTGCTACAGATATCCCGTCCCTCCGGGACGGCCGGACATCAAACACCGATCAACGATCATCGGACATCGGACATCGATCATCGATCAACGATCATCGACCATCGATCATCGGGAGCATTCCGTTGCTACAGATATCCCGTCCCTCCGGGACGGCCGGACATCAAACACCGATCAACGATCATCGGACATCGGACATCGATCATCGACCATCGACCATCGATCAACGATCATCCCCCATCCCCCATCGATCATCGAACATCGAACATCGATCAACGATCATCGGACATCGGACATCGATCATCGACCATCGATCAACGATCATCGAACATCGATCATCGACCATCGACCATCGAAAAAAGCCTCCCCGTTTTGCGGGAGGCTTTTTTATATTCTTTTTCTGACTATTAGTACTGTACTGCAGAGGTTGTTTGGCGACCCTGGATACGGCCGCTCTTCATGAGCGTATCGTACTGGCGCATCAACAATTGCGTTTCAATCTGTTGGAGTGTATCCAATACCACACCTACCATAATCAGCAGGGAAGTACCGCCAAAGAATGTTGAGAAGCCCTGCGTTACTCCCGCGCGTTCTGCGATACCTGGAAGGATACCTACCAGTGCCAGCAGGATTGCTCCAGGGAATGTGATGCGATCCATTACTGTTCCGATATAATCGGCAGTAGGTTGACCGGGTTTCACGCCGGGGATGAATCCATTATTTTGCTTCAGGTTTTCAGCGATCTGCTTGGGTTGGAAAATCAATGCAGTATAAAGGAAAGTAAATCCAATAACTACAATTGAATAAACCGCCATGTATGCAAAACTCTTGTGATCCGTAAACATGCGGCCGATCTCGTTGTTGGAACCGAGGGTGGCCAGTGTTGGCAGGAACATGATTGCCTGAGCAAAGATGATTGGCATTACACCTGCGCTGTTCACTTTCAAAGGCAGGAACTGGCGCGCACCGGTAAGGGGGCGGTTGCCAACAACCTGTTTTGCATAGTTTACAGGTACTTTACGAACGCCCTGGATCAACAGGATACAACCCAAAACGATTGCAACCAGGATAATCAGTTCGATAATAAAGATCAGGATATTACCTTGTTGTTGAGATTTGTCTGTCAATTCCTGCAGCAATGATTGCGGCAGACGAGCCAGGATCCCGATCATGATGATCAGTGATGTACCATTACCCAAACCTTTGTCGGTAATCTTTTCACCCATCCACATTACAAACAGGGTACCTGCTGTAAGGATTACGATGGTAGTAAGACGGAAATAAGGTTCAAATGCAGGAATGATAGCCTGGCCATGAATCTGGTAGAGGTAAGTTACGTATGCGAAAGCCTGAACGATTGTAACAGCAACTGTGAGGTAACGTGTATACTGGTTGATCTTTTTACGTCCGCTCTCTCCTTCTTTCTGCATCTTCTGGAATTTTGGTACCAGAACGGTCATCAGTTGCATAAAGATAGAAGCAGAGATATAGGGCATAATACCCAATGCAAAAATGGAAGCCATGTTAAAGGCACCACCAGCAAACGTGTTGATCAAATCAAGGATACCGTTGCCTTCAACCTTGGACGCGTCCATTACTGCCGGGTTCATACCCGGTAATACAATATGCGAGCCTACACGGTAAATTACAATGATGAGTAAGGTGAAAAGTATTTTGCTTTTCAGTTCCTCGATACTCCAGATATTCTTGAGCGTTTGAATTAATTTCTTCACGGGAATCAATAAAGATTTAAAGGCCCTTAAAACGTAAAAGACGCATGCAACATGCGTCTGTGCAATTTAGTGAAAATTACTTAACCAGTTCTACCGTTCCGCCAGCTGCTTCGATTGCTGCCTTTGCTTTCTCACTAACGGCATTTACTTTAAATGTAAACTTGCCTTTCAGTTCTCCGTTTCCAAGAATTTTCACCCGGTCTGTCTGGCTGATAAGGCCATTGATAAACAGGTTCTCGAGGCTAAAATTCGGTGATTGCATATTTCTCAGCCAATTGTTCGATCTGGCCCAGGTTTAATACTTTGTATTCAACGCGATGGATATTATTAAATCCACGCTTGGGTACACGGCGCTGGATAGGCATCTGGCCACCTTCGTGCGCCATTTTACGTTTATAACCGGCGCGGCTTTGACCACCTTTTGTACCTTTTGTAGAAGTACCACCGTGTCCGGAACCATCACCACGACCAATTCTTTTTTCTTTGTGAGTTGCGCCTTTTGCGGGCTTCAGCTGATGCAGTTTCATTTTTTCAATTTTTACTTACGGGGTTATTTTCCCCTCGCTTATTAAAATAGTACGTACTATGAAAACTCATAGTACGTTTTTTGCCGGGCGAAGATATCAGGTTTACGCGTAAAACGAAAAACGTTTTACAGAAATTCTGTTCTTACGCTTCTTCCACCTTCACCAGGTGTTCAACTTTTCTAACCATACCCAATACCTGAGGAGTAGCTTCTACTTCGCGGCTTGAGTTGGTTTTATTAAGACCCAATGCCTGCAGCGTTAATTTCTGGCGCTCGGGGCGATCGATTGGACTCTTAACCAGAGTTATTTTAATCTTTTTCATTGTAAAGAATTCTTATTAGTTGAAAACAAATTATCGCTCCTCACATCCGACCTTTTATCGAGGCCTTCCTGTTCACTGTTTCGTACTTCGGTGAATTAACCGTTGAATACTTTTTCAGACCCAGCGTTCTTGTCTTTGCAACCTGTACGGGTTCGCGAAGCATAGCCAGGGCTTTGAAAGTAGCTTTCACCACGTTATGAGGGTTAGCTGAACCAAGAGATTTAGCCAGTACGTCTGTTACACCAGCACTCTCTAATACAGCACGCATAGAACCTCCGGCGATTACACCTGTACCTTGTGCAGCAGGCTTAATCATTACTTTGGCAGCACCTTCTTTCGCCCACTGATCGTGAGGAATCGTTCCTTTCATTACCGGAACTTTAATCAGGTTCTTCTTGGCATCTTCAATACCTTTTGTAATAGCCTCCTGTACTTCTTTCGCTTTTCCCAGACCGTGTCCTACCACGCCATTTTCATTGCCAACAACTACCAGGGCAGAAAAACTGAATGCGCGACCACCTTTTGTAGTTTTAACTACACGGTTGATGGCAACAACTTTGTCTTTCAGTTCCAGGTCACCTGCTTTAACCCTGTTTAAGTTTACTTTTGACATACTGTTATTTTGAAGTTGTGGCATTGGGTTTATCCTTTGCCAGTTTTACTTTAAATTTTCAATTTGGCAGTTGCCTGCCGAGAAATTAGAATTTCAGTCCGCCTTCACGAGCACCATCAGCAACCGCTTTTACACGGCCATGGTACAGGTAGCCACCGCGGTCGAATACAACGTCCTGAACACCGAGCTCAGCGGCTTTGCGAGCGATAGCTGCACCAACCAATTTGCTTTTGTCAGTTTTTGTACCGTTTTGTGCTGCGATATCTTTATCTCTTGAAGACGCTGAAGCGATTGTTTCACCTTTCGTATCATCAATCAACTGCGCATAGATATCAGCATTGCTGCGGAAAACAGACAGGCGGGGTTTTGTACCAACACCGCTGATCTTGCGACGGATGCGGTAGCGGATGTTCTGCCTGCGCTGTGTTTTAATCTTTCCGTTCATCTTATTTGTATTTACATTCCCTGATTCTGCCAGGGAAAAAGTTTACGAATTTTATTATTAATCAGTCCTGGTAAATGACTTCTTTCTACTTCTGTTCAGCCCTTATTTACCAGCTGCTTTACCAGCTTTCTTACGAACCACTTCACCCTGGTAACGAACACCTTTTCCTTTGTATGGCTCCGGCTTACGCAGGCTGCGCAATTTAGCAGCTACCTGGCCAATGAGTTGTTTGTCGATACCTTCCAGTGTAATTAAAGGGTTCTGACCTTTTTCCTGTTGTGTAGCCACTTTCAGTTCTTTGGGAACTTCGAAAATGATGTTGTGAGAATAACCTAAAGCAAGGTCAAGGATATTACCCTGGTTGGTTGCTTTGAAACCTACACCAATCAGTTCAAGTTTACGTTCGAAACCATCAGTTACACCTTTTACCAGGTTTGCGATGATTGCACGGTACAAACCGTGTAATGCGCGGTGACGGATCTGATCAGTAGGACGGCCAAAAGTTACCTGACCATCTTTTACTTCTACTTTGATATCGCGATCGATCGCCTGGCTCAATTCGCCTTTCTTACCTTTTACTGTAACCACATTGTCTTTCCCTACTGTAATGGTAACTCCTTCGGGGATCACAATTGGCTTCTTACCTATTCTTGACATTTTAGTCTTTTTAAAAAGTTATAATATTTGTTTCTGCTACCAACCGGTCAGCCTGATAGGTATCGGCTTAATGTATTGGCAGCGCCGGCAGGCCGCAACGATTAATACACGTAGCAAAGAACTTCACCACCTACATTCTGCGCTTTTGCTTCTTTATCGGTCATTACACCTTTAGAAGTAGACAGAATAGCGATACCCAGACCGCTTTTTACGCGGCGGAAATCGGCAGGTTTAGAGTACTGGCGCAGACCTGGACGGCTGATGCGCTCCATGCTCTGGATAGCGGGTTGCTTTGTAGAAGGATCGTACTTCAGGGCGATTTTGATTACACCCTGCTTGCTGTCTTCTTCAAATTTGTACTTCAGGATATAACCCTGGTTGTACAAAATTTCAGTCATCCGCTTTTTCAGGTTAGATGCAGGAATATCTACCACGCGGTGGCCAGCCATTTGGGCATTACGGATGCGGGTCAGAAAATCTGCTATGGGATCTGTTACCATTTTTATGTCGATTATCGAGTTATTTAATTACAAGTGCTACGTGTACCATGATGGTCTTCGTGATCATTTTCACGATTCACGGTTCACGATTCACGGCTATTTTACCAGCTCGCTTTTTTCAGTCCGGGGATTTTGCCATTCAGGGCCATGTCGCGAAGTGCAACACGGGAGATACCGAAGTAGCGTACATATCCTTTAGGACGACCAGTAAGCTGGCAACGATTTTTCAATCGAACGGATGAAGAGTTGCGGGGCAACTCGTCCAGTGCTTTCCAATCGCCAGCTTTTTTCAGCTCTTCGCGTTTGGCAGCATACTGGTCCACCATTTTCTCTCTTTTCCTTTGCCTGGCTTTGACGGATGTTTTAGCCATAGTTCAATTTTATTTTCTTTATTTATTATTCAGTGCGGCTATTGCTTTACTGAAAATTGAATACTGATTAATTCTCGTTGTTGCTTCCGGGTTTGATATTGCGGAAAGGCATTCCCAGTTCTTTCAACAGTTCGTATGCTTCTTCGTCAGTTTGAGCAGAAGTAACGAAAGTGATATCCAGACCTGTGATACGGTTTACCTTATCGATATCAATCTCAGGGAAGATGATTTGCTCGGTTACACCCAGTGTATAGTTACCACGGCCGTCGAAAGCTTTTTCATTCACGCCTTTGAAGTCGCGAACGCGGGGCAGGGCCACAGCGATCAAACGATCGAGGAATTCATACATTTTTTCACCACGCAGTGTAACGCGGGCGCCGATTGGCATGTTCTTACGCAATTTAAAGTTGGAGATATCCTTCTTTGAATTGGTGGCAACAGCTTTTTGGCCAGTGATGGTTGACAGCTCGTCGATAGCGATATCCACCAGTTTCTTGTCGGATACAGCACCGTTAACGCCGCGGTTCAGGCAGATCTTCTCCAGTTTGGGAGCCTGCATTACAGAACCATAACCAAATTTCTTTACCAGGGCAGGTACAACTTCTTTTTTGTACTTATCTGCCAGCCTTGGGCTATATACTTTAGTGCTCATTATTTCTTACCTCCCTGTGCTTTTTTAGTTTTAAAAACCAGCTCAGTTTTACCTTCAGTACGTACACGTTTTACACGTGCGCCGGCTTTCTGAGCCGCATCCCAAAGCATTACATTGCTGATATTAATGGGAGCTTCCTTCTTAACGATACCACCTTTGGTATTTTGTGCAGAAGGTTTGGAGTGCTTGGTGATAATGTTCACGCCTTCAACGATCACTTTACCTTCTTCCACCAACACTTCTTTAACCGCACGTGGCTTTGTCAGGTCCTTGTCGTCGCCGGCAATTACCACTACGCTATCCCCTTTACGGATATTGTACTTTGGTTTGAATCTTGTTTTCATTTTATCTGTTCTTTACTCCGATTTTGCGGAATGTTTTTTTTATCGTGAAGCGTGATCGTGAAACGTGAAAATTCCGGTTACGCTCCTGTTTACTTAATTACAGTACCTCGGGCGCCAGGGAAACGATCTTCATGTATCCCTTGTCGCGAAGCTCACGGGCTACTGGTCCGAAGATACGTGTACCGCGAGGCTCGTCGGCCTGGTTCAGGATTACCACAGCGTTGTCATCAAAACGGATATAAGATCCGTCTTTGCGACGCAGTTTATTGGTGGTACGTACAATAACAGCTTTGGCTACTGTACCTTTTTTAATACCGCCCGCCGGCAATGCATCCTTCACGGTTACTACGATCTTGTCGCCGATACCTGCGTAACGCTGACCGCTGTTGCCTAATACGCGGATACAAAGCACCTCTTTGGCACCACTGTTGTCCGCAACATTCAAACGGCTTTCTTGCTGAATCATTTTGCCTCCCCAATCCCCTCCATCCGGAAGGGTTTAAGTTTTATAATTGTTAATGTTCTTATTTATGTTATCCCTACTTCCCTGTTAGAAGTAAAGGGGGCATGCTTATTTCACTTTCTCAACCACTTCAACCAGTCTCCAGCGTTTTGTTTTGCTGAGAGGACGAGTTTCCATAATCTTCACGGTGTCTCCAATGCTGCACTCATTCTTTTCATCGTGTGCATGGAATTTGGTTGTCTTCTTTACGAACTTACCATAGATCGGGTGTTTTACCCGGCGTTCTACCGCAACCGTGATGGTTTTAGTCATCTTGTTGCTGGTTACAACACCAATCCTGGTCTTTCTTAAATTTCTTTCAGACATCTTTTCGTTATTTAGTTGATTGCTTTAACTTCAGTTCAGTTTGCAGGCGCGCGATTTCACGACGCAGTCCGCGGATATTCATCGGGTTTTCCAGCGGAGAAATAGCGTGGGCAAATTCCAGCTTTTTCAGACGCTGCTTATCCTCTTCCAGGCGGGCTTTAATATCGCTCTCGCTCATGGCGCGGATGCTCTTTACAAAATCTGATTTCTTAGACATATTGATAAAATTAGAAAATGTGGAAATTTGACAATGTGAAAATCAATCCTCTGAATAATGTGTAACGCCTCATTTTCCTGTTTACACATTGACCTGTTTTCACATTGTATATTATTACGCTGTTACCAGGTCACGGCGTGTGATAAACTTCGTTTTGATAGGAAGTTTACCGGCAGCCAGTCCCAGTGCAGCGCGTGCAACCTGCTCGCTCACACCATCAATTTCGAAGATGATGCGACCTGGTTGTACTACTGCAGCCCAAAACTCCAGGTTACCTTTACCTTTACCCATCCTTACTTCAAGAGGCTTACGGGTAATGGGTTTGTCAGGAAAAATGCGGATCCATACGTTACCTTCCCTTTTCATTTCACGGGTAAGTGCCTGACGGGCCGCTTCGATCTGGCGGTCAGTAATCCAGTGTGAATCCTGAGCTTTCAGGGCATAGCTTCCGAAAGAGATGGTTGTACCTCTTTTCGCGTCGCCTTTCATGCGACCTTTCTGCATTTTCCTGTGCTTCGTTCTTTTCGGTTGTAACATCTTTATTCAATTTGATGATGTGATGTTCGATATTAAAGCGAATTCAACACATCGGCTAATTAGCGAATATTAGTTTCTTCTTTCACCACGGCCACGGCCACCACCACGGCGGTCGTCACGGTCACCGCGATAATCACGATGATCTCCACGATCACGACGATCGCTCACATCGCTTTTGCCACCAACAAAGTTGGGGTTCAGGTCGCGCTTGGTCAGCACTTCCCCTTTACAAATCCAAACTTTGATACCGATTTTACCATATACAGTCTGAGCAAATACATTGGCATAATCAATATCCATACGGAATGTATGCAGCGGCACACGTCCTTGTTTGAATTCTTCACTACGGGCGATCTCAGCACCAGCCAGACGGCCGCTCAGTTTGATCTTGATTCCTTCAGCACCCATACGCAGGGCAGAAGCAATCGCCATCTTCGTCGCACGTTTGAAGTTGATACGGTTTTCGATCTGACGGGCAATGGTATCACCCACGATCATCGCATCCAGTTCAGGACGACGGATCTCCAGGATGTTGATCTGTACATCGTCTTTACCAGTCAGCTTCTTCAGCTCTTCTTTGATGCGGTCAACCTCACCACCACCTTTACCGATGATGATACCAGGCTTCGACGTATGGATGGTAATGATCAGTTTACCCAGCGTACGCTCGATAACGATCTTTGAAATACCACCTTTATTGATACGGGCATTCAGGTAGGTCCTGATCTTATTGTCCTCGATCAGTTTGGAAGCGAAGTCTTTCTTGCTGCCATACCAGTTGGATTCCCATCCACGGATGATGCCTAACCTGTTGCCGATCGGATTTGCTTTTTGACCCATTTTTACAATTTGAAAATTTGATAATGTGGAAATGTGAAAATGATCTCCACCGTCAAAACTTTTTCTTTTTTTATTTATAATGTGTAAACCGGAAACAATCATTTTTCACATTTCCCCCTTTACACATTTACAACTCTTATTTAGTGTCAACAATTACTGTTACGTGATTGCTGCGCTTGCGAACTCTGTAACCACGCCCCTGGGGAGCAGGACGCATTCTTTTTCAGCGTACGTGCACCATCCACGAAAATGGTTTTGATAAACAACTGGCTTTCGTCGCCACCTTCATTCTTTTGTTTCCAGTTGCTGATAGCACTCAAAACAAGTTTACGAAGAGGTACTGCCGGGTGTTTCGGGTTATGTTCCAGCTCAGCCAGAACTTTCTCTACCTTTTGGCCACGGATCAGGTCAGCCAGGAGGCGCATTTTGCGCGGCGATGTAGGATAGTTATTCAGTGTAGCACCGAAATAATTCTTCCTTGCTTCTTTACGTGCGTCGGCCGCTAATTTTTTCTGGATCCCATTTTGTTATTGATTTTAGGTTTGGTTCATGTTGTTTACAACAACTCTCCCCTTGCCTGTTTAGTCTTTTTTCGAGTGTCCTTTGAATTGGCGAGTAGGTGCAAACTCTCCGAGTTTGTGGCCTACCATAAACTCCGTTACATACACGGGGATAAACTTGTTGCCGTTATGCACCGCAAAGGTGTGTCCTACAAAATCAGGAGAAATTGTAGATCGGCGGCTCCAGGTTTTGATCACCGACTTTTTGGATTTGCCTTCATTTATAGCCAATACCTTCTTTTCGAGGTGAGTGGCGATATAAGGACCTTTTTTAATCGAACGAGCCATGTTATTGATTTGAAAATTTGAAAGTGTGGAGATGTGAAAATGATCTCCACAATCAAAATCTTATTCTTTTATTTCAAAGTGCAAACCGGAATCGAATTTTCACATTTCCTGGTTACACATTTACTTATTCTTACTTAGCCAGTTTTTTACCATTCTTACGTTGGATAATCAGCTTATCGCTTGCTTTACCCTTCGTTCTGGTTTTCAGACCTCTTGAGTACTGGCCGGTACGGCTGCGAGGCTGACCTCCTGAAGCACGTCCTTCACCACCACCCATTGGGTGATCTACTGGGTTCATGGCAACACCACGGTTGCGTGGGCGAATACCTTTCCAACGGTTACGACCCGCTTTACCCATGCTCTGCAGGCTATGGTCGCTGTTGCTAACAACACCAACAGTAGCGTAGCAGTTGATCAATACTTTACGCAGTTCGCCAGAAGGCATTTTCAATACTGCATATTTTTCTTCTTTGTTGGTCAGCTGCGCAGAAGAACCTGCACTGCGGGCCAGTTTACCACCCTGTCCGGGTTGCATCTCAATGTTGTGCACATTGGTACCGAGTGGCATATTTTTCATTTGCAGTGCGTTTCCGATCTCAGGTGCAACCGCATTACCGGCTTCAACCTTAGAACCTACCTGCAGCCCCTGGGGAGCCAGGATGTAGCGTTTTTCACCATCTGCATATTGCAGCAGAGCGATGAATGCAGTACGGTTTGGATCATATTCAATAGATACTACTTCTGCAATTCCTTCTTTGTTACGTTTGAAGTCGATGATACGATACTTCTTCTTGTGACCACCGCCACGGTAGCGCATGCTCAGGTGACCTGAAGAGTTACGTCCACCAGTGCTTTTCTTGGTTTCAACCAGGCTCTTCTCAGGTACATTCGTCGTTATCTCCGCATAGGCGTTGCCTATTCTCCAACGAGTACCGGCGGTAACGGGTTTAAACTTTCTTAATGCCATTTTTTCAATTCTTTTATAAAATCTTTACTCAACACTTCGCGGCGGTTGCTTGCCATTCCAACACTGCCTTAAGGCTGTGTTTAGATGTTTGCGTACAGGTCGATGGTTTCGCCTTCAGCAACTGTTACATAAGCTTTTTTATAAGCAGGTTTACGACCAGAGATCACACCAGCTTTTGTAAAACGGCTCTTGTTTTTGCCAGGCACCACACTTGTATTCACACCCGTTACATTCACACCGTAAAAGCCTTCAACTGCTTTTTTAATTTCCAGCTTGTTTGCTTTACGGGCTACTTTGAAAGCGTAGCGACGCAGGGATTCCTGCTGCGCGTTTGCTTTCTCGGTCAAAATGGGTTTTATCAGTACTTCAGAAAGTTTCATCTGAATTAAGTTTTAATTTTTACGTATAACCTTAAGCGGCTTCTTCTTCTGCGAAAATCTTGGCTGCACTTTCAGTCAGCACCAGCAATTCTGAATTTACGATGTCGTAAGTGTTGATGTCGCTTAAAGCAACACCGAGTACACTTGGAACGTTGCGAACAGAAAGCAACAGATTCACATCACTCGCATCCTGGATCAGCATCAGCTTTTTGTCTGCTACTTTCAGGTTTGTGAGCACTTCCAATACAGTCTTTGTTTTAGGAGCATCGAGGTTGATGTCTTCTACAACAACGATTGCATTTTCTTTTGCTTTATAAGCCAGGGCCGACATTTTAGCCAGGTCCTTTACTTTACGGTTCAATTTGATATCGTAAGCATGTGGCTTGGGTCCGAAGATGGTACCACCACCCTTATAGAGAGGGTTACGGATATTACCTTTACGGCTTCCACCAGTACCTTTTTGGCGGTGCAGTTTGCGGCTGGCACCTTTTACTTCGGCACGCGTTTTAACCTTGTGAGTACCCTGACGCTGTGCGGCGAGGTATTGCTTAACAGCCAGGTAGATTACGTGGTTGTTGGGCTCAATTCCGAAGATATCATCAGGAAGCTCTACGCTCCGTCCGGTCTTCTGTCCTTTGCTATCTAAAACGTCTACTTGCATTTTCTTTGTTTTTTACCTCACACCTTTCAACTTTCAAAAAACTGGAAGGTGCAGTTAGAATTTTATTTTTGGATCAAAACGATGGAACCGTTGTGGCCCGGAACAGACCCGCTGACCAGGATATAATTCTTGTCTGAAAACACTTTAATTACTTTCAGACCTTTCATTTTCACGCGGTCGGTACCCATACGTCCAGCCATACGCATACCTTTCATAACACGGCTTGCGTCAGATGAGTTACCCAATGAACCCGGAGCACGCTGACGGTCATGCTGACCGTGAGTAGCATCACCCACACCAGAGAAACCATGGCGTTTAACAACACCCTGGAAACCTTTACCTTTTGTGGTGCCAACCACTTCAACACTTTCACCTTCAGCGAAAATGTCAACCGTTACGGTTTCACCAATATTTTTTTCGATGGAATAATTGCGGAATTCTTTTGTAAAACGCTTGGGAGCTGATTGCGCTTTAGCGAAGTGATTTACTTCGGCTTTAGTGGCGTTTTTTTCTTTCTTGTCGCCAAAGGAGAGAGCAAGGGCATTGTACCCGTCTGAATCTTTTGTCTTGACTTGCGTCACAACGCAGGGACCGGCTTCAATGATGGTGCAGGCTGTTTGTTTTCCTGCGGCATCGAAAGACACTGGTCATCCCAATCTTTTTACCAATAATACCTTTCATGGTTTGTACAGTTTGTAGCCTGCAGGATTATTGGGACAACCTTGTACATCTGGTAACCAGTTACCAGGAGGCTTCAATCCCCGTTTGCCACCGACCTTTTCTTTTAGTCGCAGGAGCTTAGCATTTGCGATCCTTGTGATCGCCTGGGCTAGTCCCTCACCTCATTTTAGGTGTTCGCCTTTTTTCAAAGACGAATGACAGAAGTACCGGCAGTAAACAAACCCTGAACGGCTTGTTTTATTTTAATTTTCACTGACTCAAATGAACCAGCGAAGTTTCTTAAATGTCAGAGCTCTTTTTTCAGTTACGATTGAGAGATGACCAATTATTTTGATAAGAACTAATCTATCTTCTTATTCGTTATCCGTTTTACCGAAATCACGAATGACGATTCTACGCTTTGATCTCAACTTCCACACCACTGGGAAGATCCAGCTTGCTCAACGCATCAACTGTACGGCTTGAAGACGTATAGATGTCCAACAAACGCTTATGCGTAGCCAGTTGGAACTGCTCACGACTCTTCTTATTCACGTGGGGTGAACGCAGAACTGTGAAAATTTTCTTGCGGGTAGGCAGGGGAATAGGACCTGTTACTACCGCGCCAGTGCTGCGAACTGTTTTAACGATCTTTTCAGCTGATTTATCTACCAGGTTGTGATCGTAAGACTGTAATTTGATTCTGATTCGCTGAGACATGTGTAAAAACCCAATTTTCTTTTGGGAGTGCAAAGGTAGGGGCACAGACTAAATTCGCCAAATAGTTGGGAAACAATTTTCCCCAGAATAAAAGAAATTTATAGAAGCATTGATAATGAACACTTTACATTTTCTAACACCGGTCTTTGAAACCGTTGATTTTCAAAGATATACCAGTTCGGTTCAAAAAAAGAAGCAAATCCACTACCCTCCCATTCCATTTCCTTAAATCTTCCTTATCGTCCAGCCAAAGCCCTGTTTGGAACCTTTTTTCACCCACCTGCCAAACTCGTCGACGAAGGCCGGCCCCAGGTAACTGGCTTCGATTTTAATATCCGTCAGTTCCACACCGGGATTTTTAAGCATTTTCAGCTGACCGGGAAATGTGCCCCTGTCTGGCGACGAGAGGGTCACTCCCGCACTGTTGGTAATTTGCCAGTTGCCGCCGGGGCCCAGGAGTTCAAAAACCAGGGTATCTCCTTTTTCTGCCGGGTTCGTAAGCCAGATCAGTGGCCGCTGGAAATCATAAGGCCCCCAGTCACCCATCCTGATATTTTGTTTTCCGGCCCAGCGGCCACCGCCTTTGAAGGCATCTTGCGCCTTGGGAATTTCCGGGGGCTGCCATTCCCATTCTTCCACTTCAAAAGGAAGACTGTCTACCTCTCCCGTCATATCGGCCAGTTTATACATCTCACCTTCTGCTGAATAGGTATTGCCGAAAACAAATACACTATCACTTCGTGAAAAATTAAAAACCAGCGGATTTGCATTGAAGCTGTTTTTGTAAATAAAATATCCGTTGCTGCGCGTGTCCCGGTTTTTTACATACCCCCCCAGTCATCAGGCTGAGTTGCACGCGCCCAAAGACGAATCGCTTCTTTATCGCGATGAAAGATATTGAAATCGATGATATTGCTTTGGCCATGCTCAATTGCAATGGCGATGCGGTTGTTGCGAAACTGGTTGTCCGCAATGCGGGTTTCAAAACTGTATCCGCCCCAAATACCGTGATCACAATCAAACAGCCGGTTGCGACTGATGATATTTCTGCTAAATGTGACTTCAATGCCATTGGTAGGTGCATAGCTGAAATCGTTACCCACAATCAGATTATCGTTACACCCTCCCTGCCCATTGTCCATCGTTGATTGTCCCGCCCATAAAAAGAAACCATCACCACTATGCGTTGCCGAGTTTTTATAAAATGTATTGTTATTGCTTTGCTCATATACCAGAAAGCCTGCACTATCCTGTCCCCGGTGGTAGATACCGTGACTGTAACCACGCACATTAAAATTTGTTTTGTTGTGCGCGATCAGGTTATTGCTGCTGCGATACAATCCGATCCCAATACCTGAGTTAAAGGAAAAATCATTGTTGAGAATTTCGCTTCCATTACAGGCCGTCATCATCAATGCATTTTGACCACCGGTTACTTTACAGTTCAGCACTTTCGCCGAATCACAATCACGAAAATAAATTCCGGCACCGTAACGCAGCCATTCATCTTTTTCATTGTGATGATAACTCATCCAGTCAACTTCGTCTTCTTTCAGAATAGTACTGTTCAATCGTTGTCGGTAGTTGTAACTAAAATCGCAATTCTCCAACCGCAGGTTCCGAACGTTTCTTGCCATCAATCCCACTTTGTAACCACGCACACGCAGGTTACGGATGGTTACATTGTTGCTGTTTTCAATTAGAATACCCAGGCCCTCATAACTATCGGGCAACTGCTGAGGTGCATCGCCCTGAAGCAGGGCATTTTTAAAATCGATTGTGATATTGTCGCCTGCAACAACAATAACCGGAGCCTCTAATGAGGCGGTTGGCAGCTGGTAGGTTTTCGATTTAACAGATCCTGATTGCTGCAATCGTACCCCTTTTTTAAGTTGAAGCGATTGCGCGGTTACCGACGATTGAAAGGTCAGCAAGCCAATGAAGAAAAGGATTACGGTTTTATTTCTCATCAAATTGATTTTAATTGCAGCTATATTGAACCCAATGGACGCATCACCCCCGGCTCCCCAATCCACGGCCATCAAGATACTGAAACTGCTTTTGAAGCTCGGCATTTCGGTGCTTTGTCTTTGGTATGTATCGGGAAAAATCAACTGGAAAGACGCAAAAGACGCATTGCAATCGGCAAATGTGGGATGGATGGCGCTGGCAGCGCTGGCATTTGTACTTTCCAAAGTTTTCTCATCGGTGCGTTTGCTGATCTATTTCCGGGATATTGGTGTACCCTTAAGCCAGACCAGTAACCTTCACCTTTACTGGCTGGGTATGTTTTATAATCTTTTTCTCCCCGGAGCCATTAGTGGTGATGCTTATAAAGTAATCCTTTTAAAAAAATGGTTCGAGACACCTTATAAAAAATCGGGTGCTGCCGTTTTGCTCGACCGGCTTTCGGGTGTAATTGCTCTGGGACTTTTGCTTGCCCTGTATAGCTGGTTTGTATTCGAACCATTATGGATTCCCGGAATTTTAACGGTTGGTGCAGTTGCAGGCATCCTGGTATTACAGTTTATCATCAACCGATGGATGCGTGATTTTAAAAAGAGCTATTTGTCAACCTTGCTTTGGGGATTGGCGGTCCAGGGTATGCAAGTGGTTTGCGTGTACTGCATCATGGCTGGTTTTGGACTTGATATATCCGTGTCGGCATATATATTTCTTTTTCCTTTTATCGTCAGTTGCTGCGGTATTGCCACTTACAGTTGGCGGACTGGGAATACGTGAGCTGGTCTTTCTCGAAGGTTCCCTGTATTTTAGTTTGATGGAATCGAATGCGGTATTAATCAGTCTTGTATTTTACCTGATCACTTTGCTTTGTTCATTACCCGGAATTATCTATGTTTTCAAACCGGTTTTACATGAAGAAAGGTCGCCTGAAAAATAATGTGCGTACAAGAAAATCCTGTACGCACATTTTTTATTGAAAGTCTCACTCCTCAGGGTTGAAGAAACATTGTATCCAGTCTTATTACATTTCCCTGTGATACAACTACGGGGGCCACAGATGTATCGCGCAAGCTTACATTTCCTGGCAGATAAGATACCCGGTAAATATCCGGGGTTAAGCCGCGCAATGTAAATGCGCCATTGAAATCTGTAAATGTACTTGTGATGGTATCATTCCCAAGAATAGCATAGATAACGGTAGGGAAATCTGCAGGCACCACTACGCCACTGATACTTCCACCTACCGACTCCAGCGAGCCACGTATCACCGGTTTCAAAATATATTTATCGTTACCAGTTTCCACAATTGAACGGGCTACATCAAAATCAAGTAAAATGCTATACATTAAGCCCGCTTCCACATCCTGTTGGAAATTGAGTTTAAGCCCGGATTGTTGAGCGCTGGGGGTGGTAAGTTTAATCAGGTTACCATTGACCTGAACATAATTCTCAGTTCCCAGAATCAATCGTATCTGGTGCAAACGACCTGCAGGAATAAATGCATCTACGAGGAGGGTATCTTTATCGTTTACCAGTTTCAGCAGATCATAAGAACCGGCGTGGACGCCCTCCAGGCTTTCCCAGCCTTCATCATCGTTATTCGTCACGTTCACCTGTACATCTTTGATGTCGATCCATACTGCTTCATAATCTCCCGGATCGTCTGTAAGTCTGATCTGTACACGTGCTTTATTTTCCGAATCAATGTTTTTATCGCTCTTTTCGCAACTGAGTAAACCAAAAGCAATTATGCCTGCGAACAGCGCCACCCATCCTGTCTTTTTCATAAAGTTGATTTGAAGGAAAAATTCAATTTTGGTGCCAGAATCGGTGACTGATGATCGATGTTCGATTCGATGTCCGATGTTCGATGTTCGATGATCGATGTTCGATTCGATGTCCGATGTTCGATGATCGATGATCGATGAACGCTTTTATTACAGGCATACCGATTCCGAAATTGGGAGGGGGAAACACGCGTTTGCGACCTATATCGATGATCGATGTTCGATGATCGAAGAATGCTTAAACTACAGGCACACCGATTCCGAAATTGGGAGGGGAAACACGCGTTTGCGACCTATATCGATGATCGATGTTCGATGATCGAAGAATGCTTAAACTACAGGCACACCGATTCCGAAATTGGGAGGGGGGAAACACGCGTTTGCGACCTATATCGATGATCGATGATCGATGATCGAGGAACGCTTTTATTACAGGCATACCGATTCCGAAATTGGGAGGGGGAAACACGCGTTTGCAAACTACATCGATCATCGGACATCGATCATCGATCATCGATTCCGGTCATCGATCATCGATTCCGGTCATCGATCATCGATTCCGGTCATCGATCATCGATTCCGGTCATCGATTCCCCCAAAAGATAAAGGACTCAAATGAGTCCCTTAACCTTATCTCGTGTGTGTTTTTCACAGAACGACAACGGCCCTGTCAGATACAGATTTTAAAAACGGAGTGAGTTCTGCAAATGATAACAAATATCAGGCCATCGATCGTATTTTTACTTGATTGAGCTTAATTCTTGATTTTTTCGTAGATTTTTTTGAGGACAGATCGATGTTGCAACAGAAATTTTTAATCTGTTCATAAAAAAAGCACCGGTTCAGGATAATTTCCTGACCGGTGCTTTCTATTTCACGGAGCTGGAAGCTCCATTTGTTTAGCGATTAAGCGCTCACTTTACCTTTCACCTTTGCAATCACTTCTTCAGCGATGTTATTTGGTGCAGGTGCGTAGTGAGAGAACTCCATGGTAGATGATGCACGACCAGAGCTCAGAGAACGCAGTTGGGTTACATAACCAAACATTTCGCTCAGCGGAACTTTGGCTTTGATAACCTGCGCTCCAGCGCGGCTGTCCATACCTTCCATCATACCACGACGGCGGTTAAGGTCACCAGTTACATCACCCATGTACTGGTCAGGTGTAACCACTTCAACGCGCATAATTGGCTCAAGCAGAACGGGTTTCGCTTTGCGGGCTGCTTCACGGAAACCTTGCTTGGCGCACAATTCGAACGACATACCATCGGAGTCAACCGCGTGGAAGCTACCGTCGAATACGCGGATCTTCATGTTGTCTCACAGGGTAGTTAGCCAACACACCAGAAGTCATTGAAGCTTCAAAACCTTTCTGGATAGGCTGGATAAATTCACGTGGAATTGAACCACCCACGATATTGTTAACAAACTGGAAACGCTTGTCAGGGTTTTCAGCTGCCCACTCTGCATCAACAGGACCAAGTTCAAATTCGATATCGGCGAACTTACCACGACCACCGGTTTGTTTTTTCAACGTCTCGCGGTGAGCAACGGTAGTGTTGAACGCCTCTTTATAAGCAACCTGGGGAGCGCCCTGGTTTACTTCTACTTTAAACTCGCGACGCATACGGTCAACGATAATTTCAAGGTGCAACTCACCCATTCCACGCAGGATTGTCTGACCGGTATCTTCGTCTGTATTTACACGAAGTGTAGGATCTTCTTCTACCAGTTTAGCGATTGCCATACCCATTTTATCCACGTCAGCCTGTGTTTTGGGTTCTACCGCAACAGCGATTACCGGCTCAGGGATGAACATGTTTTCGAGGGTGATAGGATGTGCTTCATCACAAAGTGTATCACCGGTTTTGATTTCTTTGAAACCTACAGCTGCACCAATATCACCTGCCTCGATATAATCGATTGGGTTTTGTTTATTAGCAAACATTTTCATGATACGGCTGATACGCTCTTTCTTACCGCTACGGTACGTTGAGTACATATGAACCCGCGTCGAGACGACCAGAGTAAGCGCGGAAGAATGCCAGACGACCGACGAAAGGATCGGTCATGATTTTGAACGCCAGGGCAGCAAATGGCTCCTTGGGATCAGACTTACGAGTGATTTGCTCGCCCGTATCAGGATGTGTACCTACCGTATCAGGAATATCAATTGGAGAAGGCAGGTAACGGCAAACACCATCGAGGGCAGTTTGCACACCTTTGTTCTTGAATGAAGAACCACACATCATAGGTACAATGCTCAGGTCGATTGTAGCTTTACGGATAGCTGTATGGATTTCATCTTCAGTGATGCTATTAGGATCGTCGAAGAATTTCTCCATCAGTTTATCATCATATTCAGCAACCGCTTCTACCAGGTTAGCGCGCCATTCGTTGGCTTCGTCCACCATATCAGCAGGAATATCGATCTCATCGAAAGTCATTCCTTCTGTTTCCATGTGCCAGATGATCCCTTTCATTTTGATCAGGTCAACCACACCTTTAAAGTTGTCTTCAGCACCGATAGGCAATTGCAGGGGAACTGCTTTAGAGCCCAGCATTTCTTTCACCTGCTTCACTACGTTCAGGAAGTCGGCACCCGAACGGTCCATTTTATTTACGAAACCGATACGGGGTACACCATAACGGTTTGCCTGGCGCCATACCGTTTCAGATTGTGGCTCTACACCATCAACCGCAGAAAACAGGGCAATCAGACCATCCAGTACGCGCATTGAACGTTCCACCTCTACGGTAAAGTCCACGTGACCGGGAGTATCGATAATGTTGAATGAATACTTTTTAGTATCAGCAGTTTCTTTACCGCGTACGGTAGGAAAATTCCACTGACAACTTACAGCTGCTGAGGTAATGGTAATACCTCTTTCTTTTTCCTGCTCCATCCAGTCTGTGGTGGCAGCACCATCGTGCACCTCACCAATGCGGTGGATCATACCAGTGTATCGGAGGATACGCTCGGTAGTTGTTGTTTTACCGGCGTCAATATGCGCGGCAATACCGAAGTTTCTTTGAAATTTTAAGTCGGCCATGACTATTGATTTGTAGTTTTTATACTTGAATAAAATGGGATGCTCTGAGAAAAATGGAAAGTGTTGTATTAAACCGCTTTCCCGTATACAGCTGGCCTATAAAACCGGAGCGGCCGGCCAGGCTGAGGATGATATGTATTGATTAGACTCTCATAGATCGCCACATGAAGAAATGAAATTCCTTTATGGCGGCGCAAAGGTACAAAAAGGTTTGGAGTTTGACGTGGGCTGAATACAGTTTTTTTAGGGCTGGGCATTTCTATCTAAATAATTTATTTACAAATATTTAAATAGATTACCCAACCCTAAAACGTGTGCTTTACCACCCATATCAGCTATGCTGCTCTACTTTTGGCGGCATTAATTTATAGATCACCGGTGTTACAATCCGTGATAAGAGAGTTGAACTGATTAGCCCGCCAATCATCACGATGGCCAACGGCGATATGAGCGGATTGCTCGAAAGTGCGATCGGCAACAGGCCACCAATTGCGGTGAGACTGGTAAGGATGATGGGTAGAAACCGCTTCTCCCCTGCGTCTTCAATTGCCGGCATCAATGCCACACCCTGCATCCGCAACTGGTTGGTAAAGTCAACTAACAGGATGGTATTCTTCACTTCAATGCCTGCCAGGGCAACGATTCCAATAGTGGCTACAAACGAGAGTGAATTGCCCGTTACCAAAAGCGCCAGCACCGCCCCTACAATACCCAGCGGAATAACTGACAACACAATCAAAGTACTTTTGAAAGTGCGGAATTGTAAAACCAGTACTGCAATAAACAGGAATACCGTAACAAGTATAATACTTCCAAACCCGTCGAATGAATCATTGCGCCCTTCTACTTCGCCGCCCATTTCAAAATGATAGCCTGCGGGCAGATTCATCTTTTTCATCTGCTCTTCCACACTATTGATTACATCGCTGTTCAGATGTCCTTTCTTCACAAAAGATGTGATAGAAACAGTTCTGATTTTATTAAAATGGTTGATACTGTTTGGTGATGTTTCCAGTTGAATGGTAGCAAGCTGTGAGAGCGGAATGGATTTACCCTGCACGTTATTGATGAACAATTGATCAAAAACACTCAGATCCGGATGTGATTTGCGCGGTATACTCAGCATGATGGCGTAGTCGTCTGATTTACTACCGGGATTGGTAAAGTTTCCAACGGGAATACCTGCCACGGCCATACGCACCGTCCTGCCAATTGCAATAGTGGGCACCCCCAACATCATCGCTTTATCTTTATTAATCGCGATGCGGATATCTGTTTTTAGATTTCGAACCGGATTGTTTACATAGATCGTGCCCTCTGTTCCTTTCAACATATCTTCCACGCTTGCAGCCCATGCACGTAACGTGTCCAAATTATCACCGAATAATCTTACTTCAACTGGGGAAATCATCGCAGCGCCCTGTTCAAAGTTTTTCACTTCCACTTTAGCACCGGGGAAGTTTGTCCATTTCTCTCGCAGGGCTTCAATGATTTCAAGCTTATGATTCGGTTTAGTATTTTGTTTTAACTGAACAAATATCTCAGCAAAATCAGGACGCTCATGTTGCTGATCGATGTTATAATAAATCCGTGGGTTGCCTTTGCCGACATTACTTGCGAAATAGGTAATCTCCGGCACCGATTTCAATTCCGCTTCAATGATCTTCGTAATTGAATCGCTGTATTGCAGGTTCGATTGCAAAGGCATCGAAACATCAATGAGGAATTGGGGTTTTTCAGAAGAAGGGAAAAGACTGGACCCTATAACCGGAATCAAAGCGAGTGAACCAACAAAGATGCCGAGAGCAACAGCCAGTGTTTTCCACGGATGGTGCAATGCCTTATCCAGCAGTTTTGCATACGTTCCATGAATCAGTTTCTGCAAACCGCGCATAAAAAAGTTACCATGTTCGGAAGCAGAGGGTTTTAACAAGCGACTTGATAAAAACGGAACAATGGTAAGGGCAACAATCAACGAAGCAATGATCGTGCTGATAACCGCAACGGGCAAACTTCGAATGAACTCACCGCTTGCCTCGGGCATAAATGCAAGCGGCATAAATGCGATGATCAGTGTTGCAGTACAGCCCAATACAGCTTTTCCAATTTGTGCAGTTCCCTTTATCGTAGCATCCAGCCTGCTATGCCCTTCACGCATCCACCGCTCAATGTTTTCCACAACAACAATACTATCATCCACCAGCAAACCAAGTGCTACCACAAGACCTACGATACTTAACTGGTTGAGGCTATAGCCCATCAGGTTAATGAAAATGATTCCTATCCCCAGTGAAAGGGGAATGGAGATCATCACTACCAGCGAAGCGCGGGTTCCAAGGGGCAGCAACGTAAACAGTACAAGACCGATCGCAATCAAAAAATCGATACCAAGTGATTTTAAACGATGGTTTACATTATCAGCCTGGTCAAAATTGAGTTGCAGGTCTATATTCGGAGGCAGCGTTGCTTTGAACTTTTCTATTACGGGTAGGTATTCCTTCTGCACGTTCGAAATATTCTGACCACGTTTTAATGCCGCTATTACGAACGCAGCACGATGCCCATTCAATCGTGTAATATGTGTTTCGGGCGAATAATCGAAGTACACATCGGCCACATCACGCAGGAAAATATTGCTTCCACTATTGCTGAAAACGATCGTATTCCTGATATCATCAATGTCCTGGTAGTTACCATTTGTTTTGATGTTGAACGACTTTGTACCCTGGTTCACACTTCCACCGGGTATATTCGCGATTTCACTTTGTAATGCAGAAGCGACAGTGGTGAGCGGAATTTGCCACTGGGCCAGCTTTTCAGTTTTTCAGATCCACGCGAATGATTGGATCCGGAATGCCCTGCACTTCAATGTTCTTTAAGGCTTTTATTTTCTCCAACTGGCTCTCCAGGTCTTCAGCCGCTGTGCGCATCCGGTCGCGCGATGCATTCTCGGAAACAAGTGCAATCTGAAGTACGTTTACATTCGATGGGTCAATCCTTCGCGTTTCAAGACTATAAATATCTTCAGGTAAATCAGCGCGCATTCCGTTTACCTCACGAACCAATTCCTGGTATTTATCATCAACATTGATGTTATACTGGTACTCTACCGCAAGCACTGCCAACCCATCGTGAATGGATGTTTTGATACGTTTGATATTCTCAAGTGCGTAAATCTTTTTCTCCAGTGGTTTCACTACCAGTTCTTCCATATCCTTTGGACTGGTACCCGGATAAATTACCACCACTGGAAATATCGGCGCATCCAGTTCCGGATCTTCCGACCTGGGCATGGTGAAGATAGTAGAGATTGCTACAGCCACCACCATCAAAACCATGATGAGCGTGAACTGGTAGTTCCGGATGGAATATTCTGAAATTCTCATTTTTTAAAAGTTGAAAGCAGATGACATTGTTGTTTACAACGATGCTATTTCATGGATGTGGAATCATTTTGAATAACAATAGAAGAACCATCGTTCAGATAAGCACTGCCCGACACAATCAATTGCTCCACCCCTTCCAGTCCGGAAGAAATCCATACCGCATTTTTTGTCCACGTGGCTTACTTCCACTTTCCGCTTTTTGGCCGTTTTCCCATCACTGGTAACAAATACCCAGGCTTCACGTGCATCACCATCCAGCAATGCATCGAAGGGGATCGACCATGCTGTTTGTTGACCCTGCGGATAAATCGTTGCTTTTCCAAATAAACCTGAAGCCAGGAGTTCACGTGGTGCGTCGTTTAGTTCAACATACACAACGAAAGTTCCACTCTGCATGTCCACACCTTCGGTCTTCTTGCGTACACGACCTTCAAATATTTTCCCGGGAGCCACATCACTGGTAACTGTTGCCTTGTCGCCCACTTTCAATGCCGCCCATTGCTGATCACTTACGCCCGCGCGAAGGCTCCAATTTGCATTTGTTGCTCCGTTTACCTGCAGAATGGGCATGCCGGCGCCCACTACCTGTCCATCGTTTACAAACTTGCGCAATACAAAGCCACTGGTCGTAGCGCGTATCTCCGAATACTGCTGATTAAATCCCGCGGAAGCATATTGTTGTTTCGCCAGATCAAGCGCCGTTTTTGCATTCTGTAATTGTTCCAGTGTGGCTACGCTATCACGATATAAATTATTTGCTCGCTCATAGTCACGCTCTGCTTTTTGTAATCCCAGCTTAGCCTGGCTTACTAATGCATTTATTTCAGTCAGGTTGAGTGTTGCCAAAAGTTGACCGCGGTTCACCCTGTCACCTTCATTCACGTACACTTTCATCACCACACCTCCTGTTTTAAACGACAACACAGTTTCGTCATCTGTAGTAAACTGGCCCGATGCGGTGAACTGTTGATTAATGGTATTGCTTGTTAGAGGAATCGTTTTTACAGGAATCACATCCTGTTTGCTGGCGACTTCTTTTTCCTCATTTTTGCAGGAGGTAATAAAAACTGAAAGCAGAACGGTTGCGGCGATTATTCTGTTTGCCATATTCATTTATTTGATGGGATAAGAAGCTGTTTGCCTTTCCAGGTCGGCAGCGGCAATCAGCACTTTATATTGGTTAATGGTTTCCTGTAGTTGGGCCAGTGTAAACTGGTTGCGTGCATCAATGGTTTCAATGAATGTATTAACTCCTTCACGATAACCGCGTTCAATGAGTCGCTGGTAGGTTGCTGCCGACTCAAGTTGACGACTGCTGGCGGCATATTGATCCTGCGCCGCACGAAGATTGTTGACCGATGTACGTGCCGCCAGTTGCAGCTGGTTCATGGCCTGCTGCAACTCCACTGAAGCCTGCGCCACATCCAGTTGCGACTGTTTTACGCGAAGACGGTTTCGTTGACCGGTGAAAATGGGAATCTCTAGTTGCAATCCCAGTAAATAATACCTCGATTGATTATTAAACTTCCAGTTCTCCGACTGATTACCTAAATCCAGAAAACTATTGAGACGTGGCGAAAAAACTGATTTGCGCAGGTTCACCACGGATTCATAAACCGATACAGATTGTTGCAGCGCTTTTAACTCCTCACGTCCTGTTGTTGCCGACAACTCGTCTGCCGAAATACCCTGAATTCGTCTGCCAGTTACTTCAGGTGAATAATCGGTATCTATCGGTGCATCCGCTTCGCGATTAAGAAGAAAATTAAAATAGTGCGCCGCATTCGATGCCTGTTGACGCGCTGTACTAATAGAAGCTTTTACGGATTCTATCTCACTATCCGAACGAAGAATGTATGCATGCAGTCCTTTACCGTTGTCGAGCAAACGTTGATTCACACGTCGTCCTTCTTCTGCAAGTGTCAACGTATTTTCATATATCTCTACCACTTTTAATGCAGACAAATATTGAAAATAAGCGGTCTTTACAGCAAGAGCGAGATCGCGTTTGTATATCTCCACTTCATATTCAGATAATACAATTTGTTTTTCTGCTATTTCTCTGTTATACCGGATATCAGGATTGATTATCGGCATGGTGGTGCGAACTTTCGCATCGTGAAAATTGCGTGGGAAAAAGTTCACCGACTGATCTTCCAGTTGAGGAAAATTGTTGGTACCGGTCAATTGATTAAGTACACGATAGGCGTCGTTTAGTAATGTACCCAACGGCAACTCGATATTACGACCACCACCCGCCGTCTGATAACCAAACTGAAAATTTACCTCCGGCAGAAAATAAGTTTTTGCTATATCAAGTGCCTGGCGGGCTTTCTCCAGTTTGATGCTCTTCTGTTGAACCACCAGGTTCGACTTCCACGCAGAATCGATATAACTATCGAGGAGCGTTTTTTGTGCCTTCGATCCTGAGGCCATGAATAGCAGAATGCCGATCAACAGGCTGATTTTGTTGATTTTACTGAATACTGTTCTCATTATTTACAGTGTTAACCTTCATTTCAAAAAAACTACCGGAGTGATTCCAGCAGCTTCACGTAAGTTTCAAAAGTGTGTGTTATTACATCTTCCACGCCCTGCAATAAAAGCTTTTTTTCAACTACCTGTCCCAGGTGACCGTGCAACTGCAGCGTACATAATCCGTGCATGGTACTCCAAACCAGGAGCGCAAAAGATTCGGATTCGAAATTTTTGAAATAGCCCTGTTGCTGGCAGGCCTGGATGGTGCCGAGGAGGAATTGAAAAGCCTGTCGGCCTTCGTCCCAGCAACTATCATCCTCGTTGTGAACAAACTCCAAAGGTTCTTTCATCACGAACATGATCTCGTAATAGGCGCGGTTCTCCATGGCAAAGCTGATATAAGCGCGGCCCATTGCTTTCAATCGCTCGAAAGGGTGATCGATATGCGCCAGTACCGCAAAACCCGCAGCCAGTTCTTTAAAACCTTCCACATGCAGGGCGTGTGCAATCTCAGCTTTGTCTTTATAATAAAGATAAATGGTGGTAGGGCTGAACTCTATTTCAGCCGCAATTTTCCGGATGGATGTCGCCTCATACCCTTCCGTTAAAAAGAGCTTCTTGGCGGCATCGAGGATGCTTTTTCTTTAGCTCCTCCCGATGTTTTAGTTTACGTTCCTGTATTCCCATAATCAACTTTACAGCGCAAATTTACTTAACAGTGTTAATATTTCAAATTTATTTTTTCCTCCCTTCTCTTATTTCAGTTCCAAGTCGAGCCCGCGTCCTGCTGTTGTATTGCCTGGCCAAATAGTTCTTTGGGTTTTTAGAACCAAACGCAAAATGTATTGTTAAACAGGAATGGAAAAAATGAAAGTTGAAATCTGGTCGGACGTGATGTGTCCGTTTTGTTATATCGGCAAAAGGCGTTTTGAAAAAGCGCTGGACCGCTTCCCGGAAAAAAGAAAATGTTCAGGTGGAATGGAAATCATTTCAGTTGAACCCCGGTTTGCAAACGGATCCGGGAAAGTCGGCAACTGATTACCTGATGGAAATCAAAGGCTGGACGCGTGAACAGGCAGCCGCTGTAAACAAGCAGGTAACTGAAATGGCTGCGGCCGAAGGTTTGGAATATAATATGAACCAGACCGTACTGGCGAATAGTTATGATGCACATCGTGTGGTACAACTGGCGAAGGAAGAAGGTATTGGTTCAGAAATGGAAGAGCGACTATTTAAAGCCTATTTTACCGAAGGTAAAAACATTGCCGACCACCCTACCCTGGTTTCACTTGCTGGCGAAATCGGCCTGGATACGGATCGCGTTAAAATGATGCTTTCCGGAAAAGAATATGAAGAGCATGTTGAAAACGACATCTACGAGTCGCAACAGATTGGTGTGCGCGGGGTGCCGTATTTTGTATTAAATGATAAATATGCAGTTAGCGGCGCTCAGGCGGCGGAGGTATTTGCCGGCGCACTGGAAAAGGCGATGAGTGAGTGGAAACGTGAAAATCTAAAAAGCAGCCTTTAAGGCTGCTTTTTAGATGCTTATTGTTGAGCGCTTTTAAGGTTTTTAGAAGTATCAAAATTGGAGAAGTCAATCTTGTGATTGTATACTGACAAAATTTGGAGTACCCTTTTCACATCGCTCATTTTCTCATTTCTACATTAATTTCAGGTTTGCCGCTTCACGTTTGCCGTTTGCCTCCGACTTAGTCCTTACTTAACGCCTTCTCAATCCTAAACAACACATCCTGCAGGTGGTACTTCGTCAGCTTGTCTGTAGTAACCGGGATGGCTGCTTTTAATTTCGTTTGCAAAGTGCGCAGTTCCGCACGAAGGATTGATGAGATATCCGACTTCGCCGGGTTCACACCGGGAAATGTCACCACTCCCCATGATCGAACGGATGGTCCACCCACAACAGCTTTCTGATCGAGCAGGAACAGGATCCTTTCCACATACACTTTCTGGAGGTTGCGGCGGAATGCATCAATTGGTTTTGCGCGCATCCACTTCAGACCAAATGATCTTACGCAGGTCATCTACCATTTCATCTGCACTGTAATTCGCAGCATCGAGTGTATTGCATTCGATCAAACGTTGCAATGTTCCAGTATTCAGCATTGCATTCAGAAAGTTTTCCTGCAAGCCACGAATGGCATCCGTACCGAAATTGGGACGAATGCGGCTGATGATATCTTTCTGCAACAACCACTTCGGTGTTTCAAAAAGATGGCGGCGCAGGAAGTCCATCGCTTCTTTTTGTTTTGCCTTCGGCGTTACTTCATAAATCACTCCATCCTGTTCGCTTTTCTTATAGGTTTCATGAATACCGCCGATGTATTTAACGACATGTGAAAAATACCAGTTCAGTTGCACTGTAATCCAAAAGTAGCGTTCATTCAGCAGGTCATAGTTCTTGCCTTCTTCTTTTGTCCATTCCACCTGTAGCGGCATAATCTTCTTCAGATTTTTAATGCCGTATTCATTTGCTTTCATTTGGTTGTCGCCCAGGTCTTCATTATTCATGCGGGGATCATATGGATGTTGTTCCACACCATACCACAGGCGGGGATTATTTTCATTCTTTTTCACCCAGCTGTCGAGCACGCGACTTTCTTCATACTCATTTGCTTTATCGAAAATGAGCTTATATCCCCATTCAATCACCCATTCATCGTAATCATTGATGCGTGGTATAAAATGATCCGGATCGATACCATCACCTTCTTGCGCAACATAGTTGAAGCGTGCATATTCCATAATGGATGATGTATGCCCGTATTTGCGGATGTATTCCTTATCACGCAGTTTTTCTACCGGAGTCGCAATGCTGGAACCGAAGTTGTGAAGCACCCCAATTGTATGTCCCACTTCGTGTGCGGCAACATAGCGAATCAGTTTTCCAACCAGTTCTTCTTCAAACTGGGGCTTTTGTGCACGTTTATCGAGGTGTCCTACCTGGATTGCATACAGATGTTTGAAGATGTTCATCACGTTGTGATACCAGTAAATATGGCTTTCGATGATTTCGCCGCTACGGGGATCGCTTACGCGGGGTCCCTGGGCGTTTTCAACGCTTGAAGCGAAATAACGGATCACCGAATAACGTGCATCATCGAGGCTCATGTCTGGATCATTTGCAGGCCATTCACGGGCTTCAATCGCATTTTTCCAACCCGCTTTCTCAAAGGCAGGTTTCCGAGTCTTCCACACCCTGCATCAGGTATTTCTTCCACTGAGCAGGTGTTGCGGGATCAATATAAAATACAATGGGTTTTGCAGGTTCGATCAGCTCACCGCGTTTTGCGCGTTCGTAATCAGCGGCTGACTTTGGCTCCAGCCTCCAGCGCTGAACAAATGTTTCTGGAACGGTGCGTTGCGAATTATCTGCATATACATTGTAGTTGTTAGTGAAATAACCTACACGGCGGTCTTCAAGACGACGACGCATGGGTTTTGCGGGCAGCAGGATCATGGATGTATTCAATTCCATTGTAATCGCACCCGCATCGAGCGCGCCTGGCAAAGGAGCTGGCATTCCAGGTGTGGGTGGCGCCATAATTGAAGGCGCAGATGTGTTATAAGTGCGTACAACTTTCACTTCGGTATTGATAGGGAAAGTTTTGATTGACTGCACATAGCTGCGGTCTGATGCCTGAGCAGTTATTCGATACAATTGCTTTTCGGTAGGCGTAAGGCTGAATACCTGGTTGTCGGCTTTAACGTAGTCGGTCATGTCGATCAGCACAGATGTATCCTGCCGGATGGATTTGATATCGAAAGAACCCACGATCGGATTTACGTTCGACATTTCCACAGCCTGGAATATCTGCTGTGTACTATCGGCGCTGGTATTCACGAATCCCACGCATCGTAGGAGCATTTTGTTATCGGGCCCTTTTTCCCATTGTAAAACCTGCCTGTTCACCTCCACTCCGCCATAGCCCGCACCCGTTGGTGTGCGAGATATACGGGTAATGGCCATAATCAGTCGGCCCACAAGACTGTCGGGCAGCTCGAAGTAATACCTGTCTTCAACTTTATGTACACTCATCATCCCATTCTGGCTGACGGCTTTTCCGTTCACGATTTCCTGGAATGGTTTAGGTCCGCTTCTAGCACCGGCGGCAGGTGCTGGAGCTTGTGCAAGAGCAGGCACAAAGCTTACACTGGCAATTGTTGCCAGCAGCAATAGTTTGCAGCGATTCATAATTGTAAAATTTAGGCTGTTGGTGGAACATGAAAGGGTTAAGATCAGACTTGCCCGGTAAATTACACAAATGAATGGGACAAATGGTTGATTTTACCAGTAGAGCGGACATTGGCCGAGGCAGGCGTTGGGCTTATTTACCCGAACATGGTCTCTGCTTCTAAAGGCTATTTCTGAAAAAAATATACAAACCGATTTTTTTTTCCCGGGAATGATTGTAATTTCAACTTGCGTTTAAAAACAACTAAGAACATCATCTAACCTTCAAAAATCCAGTCGTATGCCTTCCAAGAAGAAAGCAAAAGCAAAACCGGCCGCCGCAAAAAAAGCAGCCAAAAAACCTGTTCGCAAAGCAGCAAAGAAAGCCGCCCCTAAAAAAGCGAAAAAAGCAGCGAAGAAATCTCCAGTTAAAAAAGCAGCCGTGAAAAAGGTTGTGAAAAAGCTGCAAAGAAAAAGTTGCTAAGAAAGCTGTGAAGAAAGCAGTGAAAAAAGCAGCAAAAAAAGCGGCTCCTAAAAAAGCAGCGAAGAAGGCAACTCCCAAAAAAGCAGCAAAGAAGGCGGCTCCTAAAAAAGCGGCAAAAAAAAGCGGCTCCCAGGAAAGCAGCTAAAAAAGCAGCCCCACGCAAGAAACCAGCTCCAACTCCTTCACCAGTAGAAGAACCAGTTGCTCCTGCACCGGTGGAAGAGCCAACGCCTGTTCAGGCAGATCTTTTCGGTGATGCCGGGAACGACAACAGTGAAAAAGATAATCAGTTTACCTTCTAACATAAAAAAAGCCCCCGATGAATCGGGGGCTTTTTTTATGCTTCATTAAGAAGTTTATGTGTTTTCAAAAACGTTTGAATCAAAACGTATACGCTGGTAAATAACGGGTGTAATCTGTGTATCTTTCAGCGTATATCTGTGGGACCAATTTCGATTACGAGGGTACGTCAATTTGGGAAGGCATTTACACCTGAACCTTTCAAATAAAAAAGCCTCAAAAGTCGGATGACCTTAGAGGCTTCAATTTTGTATTGCTAAATCCCAATCGGGACAAACTAGATACGGAAGTGAGCGAAAGCCTTGTTGGCTTCAGCCATACGGTGGGTATCTTCTTTCTTTTTGAAAGCAGCACCTTCACCTTTTGAAGCAGCTACGATTTCGTTAGCCAGCTTATCGGCCATACTACGACCGTTGCGCTCGCGGCTGTAACGAACCAGCCATTTGATACTCAAAGATACCTTGCGGTCGGGACGAACTTCAGAAGGAATCTGGAAAGTTGCACCACCAATACGACGGCTGCGTACTTCTACAGCAGGAGTCACATTGAAGAGGGCTTTTTTCCAAACTTCATAACCGTCTTTCGTTGGTTTGCTTGGCTACCTTATCCAATGCATCATAAAAAATAGTGAACGCGCCACTTTTTTTACCTTCCCACATCAGGTTGTTGACAAAACGGGTAACCAGTTTGTCGTTGTAACGGGGATCGGGTGCCAGGGGCAGTTTCTTAGCTTGTGCTTTACGCATGACTTATAAAGTATTGATCGAATAGTTTAAATATGCTTATTTCTTAGCCTTTTCTTTCTTGGTTCCGTATTTAGAACGGCTCTGCTTACGGTCTTTTACACCAGCAGTATCCAGTGAACCACGAACGATGTGATAACGCACACCTGGCAAATCTTTAACACGACCTCCACGGATCAGCACGATTGAGTGCTCCTGCAGGTTGTGACCTTCACCCGGAATGTAAGCGATCACCTCAATTTTATTGGTCAAACGTACTTTGGCAACTTTGCGCAAAGCTGAGTTTGGCTTTTTAGGGGTTGTGGTATATACACGTGTACAAACGCCACGACGCTGGGGACACTGATCCAAAGCCCTGGATTTACTCTTGGCTCGGATAATTTCTCTTCCTTTTCTAACTAATTGCTGAATAGTAGGCATTCTAAATGCTTTATTTTTGGGACGGCAAAGGTAAAGGCATGATGGGGAAATACCAAAAAAACCAGGCATTTACCTAAAAAAAACCTTTCACCTGCCAAATTTTTACTGTTTTTACGTTGGTTTTTAAGGTACTTGCACCATCCAGCCGTGGTTATCGGCCGATCGAGCTTCCCTGATATCACCCAGCCATTGCTTCACAGCCGGTGAAATTTTATATTGTTCAGGATCAAATGTCATCGAAAATCCATTGTAACTCAATTCTTTCACGGGTGCAATCACCGCTGCCGTGCCTGTTCCAAACACTTCAGTGATCTTCCCGGTCTTGTATGCATCCACAATTTCATCAATATGAATCCGACGTTCGTCCACAGCCACACCCATTTCATTCAATCCTTTGATCACACTGTCGCGCGTAACTCCTTCCAGGATGGTTCCTTCTTCGAGTGAAGGTGTAACTGCTTTTCCGTCAATTACAAAGAAAACGTTCATCATTCCCACTTCCTGCAACCATTTGTGTTCGATGGTATCGGTCCATAAAACCTGGTCGAAGCCCTGCTTTTGCGCCAGCGTTGCCGCCAGCATGCTGCCGCCGTAATTGCCGGCATTCTTTGCAAAGCCCACTCCACCCGGTGCTGCACGCGTGTATTTCTGCTCAACAAGGATGCGCATGGGGTTTACAAAATAGGGACCTGTAGGACTCAGGATGATGAAAAACCGGTAAGTGCGTGATGGACGCACACCCAGTGCCTCATCCGAAGCAAACATCACAGGGCGTATATAAAGAGAATGGTCCTTCATCGCAGGAATCCAGTCTTTATCAATAGAAATCAATTGTTTCATGCCGTCGATGAAAATCTCTTCGGGCACTTCAGGCATATTCATTCGCGCAGCCGACTGGTTAAAGCGTTTAAAATTGTCGTAAGGACGAAAAATGAACGCATCTCCTTTATCATTGCGATACGCTTTGATACCTTCAAAAATAGCCTGACCATAGTGCAGGGCGGCCATGCTGGGTTGCATAGAAATAGCCTGATAAGGCTTAATCTCTACTGTTTTCCACTCGCCATCTTCATAACGGGCTTCCAGCATGTGATCGGTATATACCGACCCAAAAGGAATGTTTTCCAGTTTTGTTGAGGCTAATCTGCTATTATTTGTTCTTGTCACCGAAATTTCCATAACACCGGTCATAATGATTTATTTTTGGCCCTGCAAAGAAACGAAAAAATAGCTAAGCGGTCTTAGCAATATGAAGAACGTATGAGTTTGAATGATGTACAGCTGAATGAAGTCCTGCTTTCCGAGCTTTACCCCCACGCGTTGGTGGTTACCGGCATTGAAAAAAATGCCCGTGAACACCAACCTGAAAAGGTAGAAGCCTTACCTGAAACCTCCCCTGCCACCACCCCTGTTTCAGTAAAGCAGGAAGTAACCGGAAAACCCGCATTCCTGGGCAACAATCAGCAACAGGTAACCATTATTGTTCAGTATGCTGATGCCGTTCATTTACCTGATGAGCAACTGCAGTTTCTTACTACCATGTTAAATGCCTGCAAACTGAGTCTCGGCGATGTGGCGATCCATAATTTCAACCCGGAAAAAAATCTTGTTGCCCGCGACATTACTTCAGAACTAAAAAGTAAGGTGGTATTGTTGTTTGGTGTAACACCCGATGTATTCGGGCTGCCAACGCATTTTCCTGCATACCAGGTACAGCCGCTTGCAGGCATCACCTATTTGTATTCCCCGGCACTGGAGTACTATAAAACACCCGATGAAACGGAAAGCCGCACACGCAAATCACAATTGTGGGTGTGCCTGAAGCAGATCTTTTTCAATTAAGAAAGATTCAATTATCTTGTCGCCATGAAGCTGATTTTTGCTACCAACAATGCGCATAAAGTGGAAGAGATCCGACATATGGTAGGTCAGCAATTTCAGTTGCTGACACTGCAGGAAGCCGGCATTCATCGGGATATACCTGAGCCGTTTGATACGCTGGAGGCAAATGCCAGTGAAAAATCGAGGGTCATTTACCAGCTTACACAAACCAATTGCTTTAGCGAGGATACTGGACTGGAAGTGGAAGCCCTGAACGGGGAACCCGGTGTTCGCAGTGCGCGCTATGCTGGAGAGGATAAAGCTTTTGAAAAAATATAGACCTCCTTTTGGCCAACCTGAACGGCCATCCCAACCGGAAAGCCAGGTTCCGCACCGTTGTTTCGTTGATTATTGACGGGAAAGAATATCAATTTGAAGGAATCTGCAATGGCACCATCACAACGGCTCGTCAGGGTACACAGGGATTCGGTTACGACCCTGTTTTTGTGCCGGAAGGCAGCAGCCGGAGCTTTGGAGAGATGTCGCTTGAGGAGAAAGAACAGTTCAGCCACCGCGGGCGCGCCACGCAGAAACTGGTTACATTTTTGAAACAACTGGAACAGCAACAACAATCTTGAAACCATCAAGCAACCATACAATCCCGGAAATCGACTTAATAAGTGGATGCAAGGAAGGCGACCGAAGAATGCAGGAGGAACTGTATCGTCGGTTTTCGCCCCGGATGTATGCCGTATGCCTGCGCTATGCAGGAAATGCCGAAGAAGCGGAAGATATTTTACAGGAAGGTTTTATTAAGGTTTTAAAAAACTGGACAGCTACCGCGGCGATGGATCATTTGAAGGATGGGTTCGAAGGATCTTTGTGAATACGGCAATTGAGCACTTCCGGCGCAAACGCTACCTGCAGCCGGTTACTGAGAAAGAAGAAAATACAATTGAAGGAAGTTATCTCTCGGTTTTGGATGAACTGGCCGAAAGAGATATCCTGGCACTGGTTCGCCAGCTTTCACCCGGATATCGCACTGTATTCAACATGTATGTGGTGGAAGGATATACGCACAAAGAAATTGGCGATATCATGGGCATCAGTGAAGGCACCAGTAAATCACAACTGTCGAGAGCTAAAATCATATTACAGGATCTGGTGAAAAAAGTTCCTGGACGAAAAAAGCGAACAAAGGAAGTACCGCATGAAACGCCTGCGCGATAAATTATACAATTGGGAAGAAAACTCACCCACCCACGTTTGGGACCGGGTGCGCGCAGCTCTCGACGAAAGCGAGTCTTCCGCTCATTTCCCCAATAAATTACGTGAATACGAAGTGGCGCCACCCGCATCCGCCTGGTCGGCTGTTGCTGCCGGCCTGGACGCTGAAGTGGCCGAAACGGAACCAGCCGCGCCCGTTGTTACCATTCGTCGTGCTCGTGTGCAATGGATGCGTTATGCTGCTGCAATTGTTATTCTTGCGTTTGTAGGTTTTGGTATTCGCTTCCTGACGATGGATAAAGAAACATCGCTTGCAGAAGTTCCGGCAGTGCCAACCACCCAGGCTACTGCCAAAGCCCCTGAAGAAAAGCAAACCAACAACCTGCCGCCACTGGGTGAACATGCGAAAAATGACAGTTTGCGTACTGAGCTTGCTGCTGTTCCCAACCCAACACGTCGCTATTCTGCTAACGACAACCTTCAATTTGCATCGGAAGCAAACCTGGAATATGCCCGGGAACTGGAGAATAATATCTATTTCGAGGAAGTGTACCAGCCTCGTATTGCTGAGAAATATGTTACACTCATCACACCTGAAGGATCATTCATCCGTATGAGCAAAAAATGGAGCGATCTCTTATGTTGCATCGCCGGTGAAGATCCCAATGCTGCCTGCAACATACAACTAAAAGCCTGGCAGGATCAACTTGCGGAATCCCCTGTTACACCTGCACCCGGCAGCTTTATGGATATTCTCGACCTCGTTAACTCTGTGAGCGAAGGCACACAACTGTAAGCCTTTTCTTTCTTATTTTTATTGCAAAACGAAACCATGGCGGGTCGCAATAAAATTGAAATGCCTTCTTCCCTTAATTTCCGTTGTTCTATACCGGTTCGCATTACGGATATAAACTATGGTGGACATGTCGGAAACGACAGCACCCTTTCCATCATACATGAAGCCCGTATGCAGTACCTGCATCATTTGGGCGTAAGCGAACTCGATTTCGGTGGCACCGGACTTATCATGACGGATGTGACGATCGAATTTAAAATGGAAAGCTTTTATGGCGATACCATACAGGCAGCAATTGCCGCCGGCGACTTTGGACGTGTTGGCTTTACTTTATACTACCAGCTTAGTAAAAAAACAGAAGACGGCCAGGAGAAAATTGTGGCCAATGCGCAAACGGGAATGGTATGTTATAACTACGAAGCAAAAAAGATCAGCGGAATACCACAACACATGCTTGCAAGGATGAATGGAGAATTTATACCATGAGCAATGTGAGATTAACTCGGGCGCGGGCAAAATGTGCTACTATGGTAATATAGCGATGTGGTAATGAAGAAAATTAAGAGCCCTTTTTGAAATTAAGCCTTCCTAAATTTCACATTGCACATGAGGCACTCAAATCGTTTCTTGCATTTGCAGATTGACATTTCCCCATTTCCCCATTTCCACATTTACACATTTACACATTTACACATTTACACATTTCCACATTTACACATTTACACATTTTCACATTTCCCCATTCCCATTTCCTCATTTACACATTTCCACATTTCCATACTTCCACATTGTCACATTGTTCTCTCCTCTCTCCATATCTTCCAGCTTTCTTCCGCCTGTATCACCAGCATATCATATCCGTTTTTGATACGCGCGCCTTTTTTCTTTTCCTTTTTGAAGAAATAAACTGATAGCCGGATTATAAACCAGGTCGTAGAGGTAATGTCGTTCTGTGATGGCTTCGTATGGAATAGGCACCGCTTGTGTTGTATTGGGATACATTCCCAAAGGCGTGGTATTGATGAGTAAAGGATATCCGGCAAGTAATGTTGGAGTTACCTGCTCGTACGAGAGGCTATTGTAAGCGGGCTTGCGGGATACGTGCATGTATTGAATTCCCAGGTGATCCAGTACAAAACGAACCGCCTTGGCAGCACCACCTGTGCCGAAGATCAACGCATGATCGTGCTGCGGCAGCAATTGTTCTTTCAGGGATTCTTCAAAACCTGTTACATCGGTATTATAACCTTTTAATTTCCCGTCGACGATGCGGATGCAATTGCAGGCACCTATCTGGCGTACGCGTTCATCCTGTTCATCCAAAAATGAAAGAACCTGCTCTTTGTAAGGAATGGTTACGTTCAATCCTTCCAAATCCGGATGCTGTTGTAGCAGTTTCGGGAGTTCATCAATCGAGGTGATCGGAAATTGTTCGTAACGACAATTGGTACGTCCTTCTTTCTGAAACTTATCATTGAAATATTGTTTCGAGAAAGAATGAGACAGCGGGTAACCGATTAATCCGAATACCCGCTGTCCGCTTTGTTGATATGTTGTGTTATCAGCCATTTTGTTTTTGGTCCATGTAAAGGTTGAAGGTATCACCTCTCAAGCCGATACGCATGGCTTCCATGGCAATCACTTCTGAAGGAGCGATGTTGCCAAGGTTTACATTACAGCCCAGCAACTCAATAAAATAAAGTTGTTGTGCTTTTTGGGGTGCTTCCCAAATGATTTTTTCTCCGGGTATCTGTGTCAGAATTTCCTGAACCAGACCTTCCCTTACCTCACCTGATCCGCGATAGATACCTACGTTACCCGCCTCACGTGCTTCTGCAATTACATAGGTTGCGCCTGCTCCCAGTTCCGCACGCATCAGTTCAATCCATTTATAAGGAGGGATGATATGCGCCGCATCCTTACTACCAACTTCGCTTAATACCGTGCCATGTTTTGTCAGTTTTTCGATATAACCACATTTCTCAGCATGGGGAATCGTGATGCTACCATCACTCACTTCCATGTATTCGATACCGAAATCTTTACAGACACTGATATAATCGTCAAATTGATTTCTAATAAGGAAAGCTTCAAAAAGTGTACCGCCAAAATAAATGGGTAAATTATAAGAACGATAGACTTCCAGTTTTTCGCGAAGGTTCGGCGTTACATAAGAGGTGCCGAAGCCCAGTTTAATTATATCCACGTGCGGATAAGACACACTCAGGAAATTTTTCGCTTCTTCTACACTCAAACCCTTGTCCATTACCATCGTTATACCTGACACACGGGGGCGCTTGTTACGCTCCGGCATCTGCGAGAGGTTAAAATTCATGCTGTCGGTTGTTTTGCTACTGATAAAATGTAGTTCCGGTTTTTAAAAAACCGGCGCAAAAAATAGGAAAGAATCGGTTTTGTGCCCCTGATTTCCATCAGGGCCATCACACCCTGCTCTATTTCCCTTTCTTTTTCATACGCGCCAGCAGGTCAATCACAGATTGGTCGCGCAGGCTGACAGGATACAGTTCAATAAATTTCTTCAACATCTTTGGAGCCATTTCCACCGCTGTTTCTAATTGCAGTAACCCTTCTTTCTTCCTCGAGTCGGCCAGCAATATCGCAGCTTTGTAGAAATGAAACACGGGTTTGTTCTGTGTCATATGTAGCGCATGTTGCACCTGCTCCATGGCTTCATCCAGGAAACCTCCCTGAAACAGGCAGCGGATCAACGCTTCCCATCCTTTCACGTTCTTGGGGCGCATGCTTACGACATTCAACAGACTTTGTACGGCATCACGCGTCATGCCCATCTGCATTTTGCATTCTCCCATCAGCAGGTTGTATTCAGGTTGTGTGCGATGAATACGCAATGCCTGCTCAAGTTGTTTTACGCAACTCTCCCACTGTCCTTCATTAAAATAAGTGCAGGCAATTTTATAAAATAGCTTGCTGTCTTCCTGATTCAGATGCGATGCCTTGCGATAATAAAAACGTGCCTGCGCGAAATTGCGTAAGCGATCATAACAATGACCGATTGCTTCGTAAATCACCACTTCAGGTTTCGCAAGCTCCGTAACTTTTTCCAGTGCTTCGATGGCTTCTTTATATTTCCGTAAACGGATATACGCATCACCCATGTTGCGGTATGCATAATCAAACTTTTTCTTCAATCGTGATTGCATACTGATACGCATCAATTGCTTTCTCATACAACTTCAATCCCTGGAAAGCAGCGGCAAGGTTAAACCATGCTAATTCGCTGTAAGGATATTCATCAATGATTTGCTGGTGCAAACGAATACTTTCTTCATTACGACCTGTAAAATCGGTCCAGAAACAAATTTTGTATAAAAACCTCTTCGTTGTTTGGATCCTGTTC